>CAVPDP010000018.1:0-321966 GCA_963702665.1 uncultured Chloroflexia bacterium | reverse complement strand
TGACGGCGAGTCGCGTGGGATGTAGGCGCCGTGGTCTGATGCGGTTTAACAAAATAGTGGGGACAGGAGCGCGGGCGGTTAAAACCGCGCCTGAAGGGCCTGCGGCCACGAAGTCCGCCGTCGCGGACTGCCCAGAGCCAGACGCTGCCCGGCGCGACACGCGGTTGGGAACGCGTCTCTGCAACCTGCCGTCGCGGGTTGCCCTGACCCTGCCTCACTGGGATCCCTGTTGGCGGGCGATTCCGTGAAACCTGCGCAGGCAGGTTTTGTGGCCGGAGGCCGTTCAGGCGCGGTTTTAACCGCCCGCGTCTTTCGCCAGCCGCCGTGGCGTCTGTCCCTCGTAATTTCTAAAACCACATCAGCCGCCAGCCGCCGTGGCTGTCGTCGAAAACGACATGAACCGCCCGCGCCTCTATTCTCGTGGCGCTTGACGCTGCCCGTGTGATGGCGTACGCTCCCATAAGACGCGGGCGCGGCATGGGCTACCAGTCTCTGTCACTGCGATAGCACGCCCCGAATCCCAGGAGTATACGATGAACAACCGCCCGGCGGCGCTGTCCTTTGGCTGGAATCTTGGCATCATCAGTGGACTATTTGCCGCGCTTCAGGTATTGATTTCCGCCTCTTCCGCGCGGGCCAACATCGCCTCCATCGAGAGCATGCGCTGGGCGCTCGCGCGCGTGACAACGGGCGGCGGCAATCCCGTGCCGCTGATTGGCTCGCTGGCGCCGGTCGTGCTGGTCACATATGGCTCCATGATTGTCACGGGCGCGATTTGCCTCGTCCTCTGCTGGTACGCTGGCCGACTCACCGCCTATGTGAACGGGAACCGAGGTGGCGCGGGCGCGGGCTTCCAGGTTGCGCTGCTCAGCGGGCTACTCTGGATAGCGTTCGCCATCATCATCTCGGTGCTGCTGCATGCCGATGGCACGATCACGGGGGTGCTGGCGTCGACACGTGATGGCTCTAGCCTGGGTTTTCAACTCAGCGGCCTGCTGATTCAACAGATTATCTTTGCCTCGATTGGTCTGGGGCTGGGCGCATGGGCTGGCGCTCTTGGCTCCCGTAGCGCGCCGCTGCCCGTTCCGTCTTCGGCAGCCGCCCCGGCGTTCGCGCCGCATGTCGCCTATGGGATGTATCCGATGTATCCACCTGCTGTTGCTGGGTATCCAGGTATGGCGGCTATCCGCTACCCGCAGCGTCCTACCAACAACTCCCGCCGCCTGCGCCAATGGGCAGCGTCCCACCGTCCTATCCGCCGCCGCCGAATTACTATCACTCGGCAGACGTAGCCACCGTGCCACTGGAGCCACAAGCGCCGCGCGCGCCAGAGCAGACGCCCTCGCCCACTGAGCCGCCCGCCACGCCGCCAACGGAATAGATGTCTTGTCAAACAGTCGGCTGTCAGCTAGGATAACCAGGTAGGGATTCGTGGCGGCATGGGATGCAGCGTGCGCCCCTCTGCCGCGCAACAAACCAGGGAGGTATTCTCTATGCAACCCGCTCAACCCGCGCAGCCAGCGCAGAAGGTCTCCGCGCTGCGTATTGGACTTCTTTTCGGCATCATTCTCGGCGTCGTCATGATCGTCTTCGGTATTGTCGAACAGGCCGTCAAGAGCGTTGGCGCAGTGCTGAGCATTGTTGGCATTATCGTGGCGCTCGTCGCCTACTTCTTTGCCGGATTTCGCGCCTCCGCGCAGTCGGGTAAAATCAGCACTGGTCTGCTGGCGGGGATGTGGACAGGCATCATCAGTTCGGTCTTGAACGGCATTGCGAGCGTGATTGTCGCCATTCCCAATCTGCCAGAGGCGACTGCGGCAGCCAACAAAGCCATCGCTGATAGCGGCGCTCAGACAGACTTCCGTTATAGCTGAAACCGCTATTCTGCTGGCTACCATCGGGGATCGTCATCCTGTTCTCCATCCTGGGGAGCGCGATTGCGCTGGGCGTCGGCGCGATTGGTGGCGCGGCGGGCAAGGGGCGCGCGCCGCTGCCACAACAGGCATATACGGAATCGCTCTATCAGTCGCCGATGGCTGGCTACCCGCCACAGCAACCCCCGCAGGGTGGTGCCTACCCAGGGTATCCCCCGCAACAGCCGCCGCAGAGCGATTATCCGGTACCCCCGCAACAGCCGCCGCAGGGCGGCCTATCCCCCGCAGCAATAGGGGTCAGCTTATACGGCTGGCAGTGACACGCGCCTCTGAGCCAATCGCGGTTCAGGGGCGCGTCTGTTTTCTATGAGGCTACCCAACGGAATCGCGGTCATGCTATACTGGCGTCACGCAAACATCACCCGCTGATTGTCGCTGGCAAACACGCCTATCTGGCAGGAGTATCGCGATTATGGCCGCTCTTCGGGTCTTCATCAGCCATGCCACCAGTGATAGCGCCTTCGCCGAACGGCTGGCGACCGATCTGCGCGATGCCGGGGCGGATGTCTGGCTGGACTCCTCGCATCTCACCGGGCCGGGTGATTTCGTTGCGCGGATCAGCCGGGCGCTGAACGAGCGTGATGTGTTGGTGCTCGTCCTCTCGCCCGCCGCCATCGCCTCGCAGTGGGTGCCCGATGAGATGAACGCCGCCATCGTCCGCGCCAAACAGGGCTACATGCGCCCGCCGCTCGTCGTTCAATGCATAGATGTTCCACTCAGAGACATCCCTGGCCTCTGGACGACCTACCAGCGTGTCGATATGATGCGCGACTACGGTTCGGCGTTGAGTCGTGTGCTTGTCGCGCTTGGTCTCAGGCAGTCTGTACCTGCGCTCAGACACCAGTGCGCCAGCAATCCCGATTAGAGTTGCTCCACTGCCGGTTAGCCCCAAATCCTTTCCTCAAAAGCCGACAATTATGAATAGCTGGCTTCGTAATGGTCTTCTTTTTGGCGCTATCCTCGCTGTCAGCCTGGTTGCGCTCACTTTTTCTGTCTATACTGGATGTATCAGATCCCCTTCTTTTCGCTCTGAATCTCATCGTACATTGGCGTTGTCCGTTTCTTTCTGGCCGGGTTCGCGCGGCTATCGCACATCTCGCAAGAGTACGAGATGGATCCCTTCATGGCCTGCAGTGGCGTCTCGGAATTGATTGGATTCGTTGGATCGACTGATCGATGCGTTAACGCTGATATTCGTCAAGCGAATTGCTCTCAGATTTCGATGACCTCCAGGTGCTTCTGTTATCAGGAATCGCTGGCGTATACGATTCGTGCTTCGCTACATTGGCGCCTGGCGGTCAGCCGTGTTATAGCATGGAGGCTGGAGTACTACGGCTACATTGGCGTAGCCGTTGTTCGCGTGCGTGCGCTAGTTCCCTGGTACTGGCATCTATGCTGGCACGAGTTGCGGAGAGAGTAGCGCGTAGTGATCGGATTCTCTACTCGTGTGTATCATGAACGCGGAAGGGCCAGGTCGCTGTATCTTTGCCATCGACGATGGCGATGATGCGATAGCCGCCGGGTTGCGGAAAAACAATATCCACATTGATAGCGAATATCGCGTGCTGAACTGAACCGGGGGGAAGTTGCGGCGGTCGCCCAACGTTAATATCGCCCTCAGCATGAACGACCACTTGCAAGGCATCTTCATTCTGAACATCGAGCGTGAATCGGTGCTTTTCGTTCGTTTCGTGCCAGGGTATTCGGATAGACATGCCAATGCCGAAATGGTTTGTGGGGACGTTGCCGCCCCGAATCTGGCGATGCACATCTGTCCAGCCGCCGCCGCTGAGATACAGCAATCCATTGATTGCCTCCGCATGGTTCGCGGGGATGAGAACATCGATGCGTGTTGTTTCAATCGCTGGGCCTCAGTCATATGCAATCCCTTTACTTTCTACCGTTGATGCTGTATACAATTGTATACATAGTTTACAGGTGTGTCAACCGGCAATATGGCGCGCAATTACCGGGTGGAGAAGCAAACCACGCGAAAAGGCATGGTATGGGAGATCACGATGAAGAAGCCGAAGAGTACCGAAGAGGTGGCGCAGCAGCTAGAGCAAGAAAGTGATGACGACGAACTATGGTCACAGGAGCCAGTTCATATCGAGCGGCGTCCGAGTCGTACGTCTGTGCTCTCCCTCCGCTTGCCAACGGCGGAATTCCACGCCCTGCTGAAAGCGGCGCGCGGCGCTGGTGAATCAGTCTCTGAGTATGTGCGCAAAGCGATTGCGATGCGCCAGACGCTCCAGCCCACGTCGCCAACGGTCACGATCTCCTACACCTACGAGGGGATGCCAGGCGAGGTCGAGTTGTCGCATTGGAGAACGTATACATCTGGCAATCCGCAACCCGAACCAACGATTACCAGCGCGGAATGAACGAGACACACGCGGGAGCTGTGATCCAGGGGTTGTATGCGATAGGTCGCTGGCGCGCGAAGGCCTAGCCCTGTTGTCCCCGCGTGCGCGAAAACAGCGCTTCACATGCTATACTGGCGAGCAGAGAACGGATGTTCCTCTCCGGTGCGAGAGCGAGGGATGACATGATGCAAGATTTCGCGGGTATGAAGCTGCGCTGCAAGGATGGCCACTGGGAAATGGCCGACTTCGAGTTGCGCAATATTCCGGGCGCGGCGGGATTCGAGATGTGGGTCGCCTGCGAGGCGGGCGGGCATAACGGCGGCCACTGGCTCGCGCCCGAAGAGCAAGGCTCCGAGCGTGTGACCGTCGCCAGCGTGCCCTATCAGTGGCCCTCGGCGGTCGATGCCTTCGCCGCCCGCGACCGCTTCGCCGCCCAGCAGGGAAAGTAGCGCCTCTGGCTCCCCTCCCTTTCGTGGATGAGGGAGAGATTGGTGGCTGCGTGACGAACCTCACCCGGCCTAGCCACCTCCCCTGCGAGGAGAGGGGAGCCAGAGCCGACCAGTCGCCAGTCGCCACGCTAGCGCTTCCCAGTCCCTCCCCTTGTAGGGGAGGGTGGCCGATAGGCCGGGAGAGGTCTGCCCCTACTCGCGGCTGAAACGCTCCAACGTGTTGTACACATCGTCGGCCGTTGGATAGTAGGCGGTCTCCTCGGGCGCGTCGTAGGTGACGGCAGGCGCGGCGAGAGCTTTCACCAGCACAGGCGCCGTCTCGAGATCCCAGAAGAAGTTTTCCGCGATCCACGAGTGGATGTGGCGCCCAAAGCTCGTCAGGTCGGACTCTTCGGTGACGACAATGGCGCGGTTCGTCGCCTGCACCGAGGCGCGAATGGCCTCCGTATCGAACGGCGCCAGCGTGCGCAGATCGATCACATCGACCGCGCCGCCATGCGTCTCGGCAAACCGCGCCGCCGCAACCACCGACTCCAGGAACATCATGCCCCAACTGACGATGGTCGCCATCGGCGCGCCGCTGCCGATGCGGATGGTGCGCGCCTTGCCGAATGGCTCGGTGTAATAGCCATCGGGCACATTCCAGAGTTCGGCCAGCTCCGGGATCGGCGCGCCACCCTTCGTCGTGGACGGCACATCGGCGCGGTAGAGTCGCCCGCGCTCCAGAAAGATCACTGGCGAGCGTGTCTGTGACGCCTCGATCAGCAGCCCCTTGGTGTCGTAGGGGGTGGCTGGGCAGACCGTAATCAGGCCGGGAACGTTGGTGAACCACTGCTCGCCCGCGTTCGAGTGGCCGAATGCGCCGCCGCCAGCCGCGCCGCTATCGGAGATAGGGCCGCCGCCGCCGGAGCCAGACTTCATACGCAGGATCATCGGGCAGTTCCAGTCGCCGTAGGACTGGTAATAGATGCGCGCCGCCATGCGAATCGTCTGCGTGGCCGACTGGTGGTAGTCCACAAACTGGATCTCACCGCAGCGCGCCCTGTCGTCGGCCATGCTGCATCCCGCAGCGATGCCCGCGATGAACTGCTCGTTGAGCGCGCTGCTGATGGCCGTGCCGGGATACTCCTTCACCAGCCGTTGCGTCGCGTTGAAGACGCCGCCGGTCGAGCTGCCGACATCCTGGCCGAAGACGAAGAAGCCGGGGTCGCGCTTGACGATCTCGACCAGCGCATCGTTGACGGCCTCGATCATCGGGATCTTGCGCGTCGGGCCAGATGGCGGCTGCGGCGCGGCGGATGGCATCTCGATGACGCGCTCCATGACACGCTCGCTGGGAACCGCTGGCTCGGCGATTACCTGGTCTTCGGCGGCGTCGATCCGCGCCTTGATCTCATCGTGGATGCGTTCGACATCCTCCGGCGCGATCAGACCGCGCTCGATCAGCATCTCGGCCATGCGCTTCACCGGGTCTTTGGTGCGTGTCGTCTCCTCGATCTCTTCGCGGGTGCGATAGCGGCGGATATCGGTGCTGCTGGAGTGCGCGTCGAGCAGGCCACCATGCAGGTGCATGAAGGCTGGCCCCTCGCCATTGCGCAGCCGCCCGGCCAGCTCGCGGGTCGTCTCGTAGACCTCCAGCGGGTTGACGGCGTCCACATCCACGGCGATGGCGTCCATCGCGCGCACCTGCGCCGTCAGGTCGCCAGCCCACTGCGCCTGCTGCTCGGTCATGATGGCCCAGTGATTGTTCCAGATCGTGATGAGCACGGGCAGTTTATGGACGGTCGCCTGGCGCAGCAGCACGTTGAAGTCGTTGGTTGCGGCGCTGCCATCGCCACCGGAGAAGAGGACGACGCGGTGGCTATCGTCCCGCTTGAACGCCCAGCCGACACCGCCCGCGAATGGCCCAAGCGCGCCCACTTCGCTGAAGGTTGGCATCACATGGAACTCGCGGCTGCTGTAGTGTGAGGGCATATTGCGCCCGCTGCACATGGGGTCGGTCACGCGCGAATAGGCGGCGCGCAGCACGCCGTGAATATCCTTCGTGCGCTGGAGCCAGCCCGCCAGATCGCGGTAGTAAAACGAGAGCCAGTCTTCATCGTCGAGCGCGGCGACGACCGCCGCCATCGACTCGTGGCCCGCACAGCCAATGTAGAATGGGAACTTGCCCTGCGTCTTGCGCGCCTTGAGGACATCATTCATCGTGCGCGCCGTGACCATCGTACGGTACAGTTCAACCGGGTCCAGCGTGCGGGCCTCTCTGCCCGCTGCAGGTGCGGTGACGTTCGTTGTCATCCAGTATCCTCCGCCTTAGAATTGCTCTGCCACATCCAGCGCATTATAGTGGCCGTGGCCGCATATGCGCAACTGGCTAACATCTCGCGGCCATCCGCGTAACTGCCGCCAGCGAAGCGAGCCAGCACTGCGCCGCCTATTGCTCAGACGTGCCTGCGCGCCTGCGCGTCACGTGGGCGCCGTCGCCACAATCAGCTTGGCGCCAGTGATCGCCAGCAGATCGTCAACGCGCAGTTTCACGTTAATGCCGCGCTGGCCGCCGTTGAGATACAACTCGTCCAACGCGGCGGCGCTCTCGTCCAGATAGACCTCGAAGCGTTTCTCCAGCAGCGCCAGCGGCGAGATGCCGCCGACCTTCAACCCCGTCAATTGCTCCGCCTCACGCTGGAGCGCCATCCGCGCCGACTTCGCCCCGACACCGCGCGCCACCAGCCGCAGATCGAGTTCGCGGTCGCCCGGCGCCATCACCAGCAGCCGTCGTCCGTCATCCGCCAGCGCCACCAGTGTCTTGTACACCCGGCTGGCAGGCACGCCAAGCAACGCGGCCACCTCGTCGGCGGAATGGATGGTTTCCGCGTAGAGAAACGTCGAGTAGGCTATCTTGTGGGCGTCGAGCGCGCGCATCGCATTGGTCTTATGGGGTTTTTGCGCCGCTTTCCGGGCCATTGTGCTGTGCCTCCGTGGCTGCTGCGCTATACTGGTGCAAGAACGCCACATCACCAACACCCGCCAGCAAGGAGACGCGCACATGACCGCTTCGCTTCCGGCAGAACATGTCGAGATATCGTCCGCGCTTGCCGCCGCCGAAGAGGCGCTACTGGCAACGGCGGGGATACCGGTTGAGCGGCATGAGACGCGCCTGAATGGCGTTCGTATCCATTATCTCACCTGTGGCGAGGGTGAGCCACTGGTGCTGGTGCATGGCCGTGGCAGTGCGGCGGCGCTGTTTGCGCCGATATTGGCCGCGCTCGCTGCGGGACGGCGCGTGATCGCGCTCGATCTGCCCGGCTGGGGGCTTTCAGAGAAGCCGCCGTTCACTGGCAACACGGCTGCCGATGCGGTCGGCGTCTGGCGTGATGCGCTGCGCGGTTTTCTGGATGACCAGGGGCTGACGCAGACCGACCTCGCGGGCCACTCGATGGGAGGGCTGGCGGCGCTGGCGCTGGCGCTGGATGCTCCAGAGCGTGTGCGTCGCCTCGCGTTGATCGATTCTGGCGGGCTGGGCATCGAGATGCCATTCGATGTGCGGCTGTATTTTCGCCTCAAACCGGAGCGGCTGAATACTATGTTCGGGCCACGGTTCTACGCCTGGGCGGTCGGTCGCGATGACGCCAAACTGGCCAAACAGCGCGGCCTGCTCTTCGACTTCATGTTCGCCGTCGAATCGCAGCGCGCGGTAATTCCGAGTGGCGGCCGCGCGTTTGATAAGTGGGTGAATCTCGGTGGCGTCCATCTCGATTATCGCAGCCGTCTCAAAGAGCTTGAGATGCCGGTGCTGCTGCTCTGGGGCGACCGCGACCGCCTGATTCCATACGCCACGGCGCTCCAGGCGGTGCGCCAGATACACACTGGGCGTGTCGTCGCCTTCACCGGCTGTGGCCATTCGCCGTATCGGGAGCGTCCCGCCGACTTTGCGCGCACACTCGGCGCCTGGCTGGATGGCTACCGGGTACCGTCGCGGGTGTAATCGTGCGTTCATGTAGAATAGGCGCTGGTAGCGCATTGCATATGCGCCTCGATTGTTGGCGTATGCGCGGGGCAGCCCTCTCCCCCAGCCCCTCCCCTAAAAGGGAGGGGAGCCAGAAAGCCAGAGGGTGGCGTGCGTCTGGTTCTGGTTCCCCCTCCCTTTTAGGGGAGGGGGTTAGGGGGAGAGGGCCGTCGAACGGCAGAAACGCTCCAACGTGTTGTACACATCGTCGGCCGTTGGGTAGTAGGCGGTCTCCTCGGGCGCGTCGTAGGTGACGGCAGGCGCGGCGAGAGCTTTCACCAGCACCGGCGCCGTATCGAGATCCCAGAAGAAGTTTTCCGCGATCCACGAATGGATGTGGCGGCCAAAGCTGGTCAGGTCGGACTCTTCGGTGACGACGATGGCGCGATTCGTCGCCTGCACCGAGGCGCGAATGGCCTCCGTATCGAACGGCGCCAGCGTGCGCAGATCGATCACATCGACCGCGCCGCCATGCGTCTCGGCAAATCGCGCCGCCGCAACCACCGACTCCAGGAACATCATGCCCCAACTGACGACCGTCGCCATCGGCGCGCCGCTGCCGATGCGGATGGTGCGCGCCTTGCCGAATGGCTCGGTGTAATAGCCATCGGGCACATTCCAGAGTTCGGCCAGCTCCGGGATCGGCGCGCCACCCTTCGTCGTGGACGGCACATCGGCGCGGTAGAGTCGCCCGCGCTCCAGAAAGATCACTGGCGAGCGTGTCTGTGACGCCTCGATCAGCAGCCCCTTGGTGTCGTAGGGGGTGGCCGGGCAGACCGTAATCAGGCCGGGGACGTTGGTGAACCACTGCTCGCCCGCGTTCGAGTGGCCGAATGCGCCGCCGCCAGCCGCGCCGCTATCCGAGATAGGGCCGCCGCCGCCAGAGCCAGACTTCATGCGCAGGATCATCGGGCAGTTCCAGTCGCCGTAGGACTGGTAGTAGATGCGCGCCGCCATGCGAATCGTCTGCGTGGCCGACTGGTGGTAGTCCACAAACTGGATCTCACCGCAGCGCGCCTTGTCGTCGGCCATGCTGCATCCCGCGGCGATGCCCGCGATGAACTGCTCGTTGAGCGCGCTGCTGATGGCCGTGCCGGGATACTCCTTCACCAGCCGTTGCGTCGCGTTGAAGACGCCGCCGGTCGAGCTGCCGACATCCTGACCGAAGACGAAGAAGCCGGGGTCGCGCTTGACGATTTCGACCAGCGCATCGTTGACGGCCTCGATCATCGGGATCTTGCGCGTCGGGCCAGATGGCGGCTGCGGCGCGGCGGATGGCATCTCGATGACGCGCTCCATGACACGCTCGCTTGGAACCCCTGGCTCGGCGATTACCTGATCTTCGGCGGCGTCGATCCGCGCCTTGATCTCATCGTGGATGCGTTCGACATCCTCCGGCGCGATCAGTCCGCGTTCGATCAGCATCTCGGCCATGCGCTTCACCGGGTCTTTGGTGCGTGTCGTCTCCTCGATCTCTTCGCGGGTGCGATAGCGGCGAATATCGGTGCTGCTGGAGTGCGCGTCGAGCAGGCCACCATGCAGGTGCATGAAGGCTGGCCCCTCGCCATTGCGCAGTCGCCCGGCCAGCTCGCGGGTCGTCTCGTAGACCTCCAGCGGGTTGACGGCGTCCACATCCACGGCGATGGCGTCCATCGCGCGCACCTGCGCCGTCAGGTCGCCAGCCCACTGCGCCTGCTGCTCGGTCATGATGGCCCAGTGATTGTTCCAGATCGTGATCAGCACCGGCAGTTTATGCACGGTCGCCTGGCGCAGCAGCACATTGAAGTCGTTGGTCGCGGCGCTGCCGTCGCCACCGGAGAAGAGCACGACGCGGTGGCTATCGTCCCGCTTGAACGCCCAGCCGACGCCGCCCGCGAATGGCCCCAGCGCGCCCACTTCGCTGAAGGTCGGCATCACATGGAACTCGCGGCTGCTGTAATGTGAGGGCATATTGCGCCCGCTGCACATGGGGTCGGTCACGCGCGAATAGGCGGCGCGCAACACGCCGTGAATATCCTTTGTGCGCTGGAGCCAGCCCGCCAGATCGCGGTAGTAAAATGAGAGCCAGTCTTCATCGTCGAGCGCGGCGACGACCGCCGCCATCGACTCGTGGCCCGCACAGCCAATGTAGAATGGGAACTTGCCCTGCGTCTTGCGCGCCTTGAGGACATCATTCATCGTGCGCGCCGTGACCATCGTACGGTACAGTTCAACCGGGTCCAGCGTGCGGGCCTCTCTGCCCGCTGCAGGTGCGGTGACGTTCGTTGTCATCCAGTATCCTCCGCCTTAGAATCGCTCTGCCACATCCAGCGCATTATAGTGGCCGTGGCCGCGAATGCGCAACTGGCTAACACCTCACGGCCACCCGCGTAGCTGCCGCCAGCGAAGCGAGCCAGCACTGCGCAGCCTATTGCTCAGACGTGCATGCGCGCCTGCGCGTCACGTGGGCGCCGTCGCCACAATCAGCCGCGCGCCAGTGATCGCCAGCAGATCGTCAACGCGCAGTTTCACGTTAATGCCGCGCTGGCCGCCGTTGAGATACAACTCGTCCAACGCGGCGGCGCTCTCGTCGAGATAGACCTCGAAGCGTTTCTCCAGCAGCGCCAGCGGTGAGATGCCGCCGACCTTCAACCCCGTCAACTGCTCCGCCTCTCGCTGTAGCGCCATCCGCGCCGCCTTCGCCCCGACACCGCGCGCCAGCAGTCGCAGGTCGAGTTCGCGGTCGCCCGGCGCCATCACCAGCAGCCGTCGTCCGCCATCCGCCAGCGCCACCAGTGTCTTGTACACCTGGCTGGCAGGCACGCCCAGCAATGCGGCCACCTCATCGGCGGAATGGATGGTTTCCGCGTAGAGAAAGGTCGAGTAGGCTATCTTGTGGGCGTCGAGCGCGCGCATCGCGTTGGTCTTATGGGGCTTTGGGGGCGCTTTCCGGGCCATTGTGCTGTGCCTCCGTGGCTGCTGCGCTATACTGGTGCAAGAACGCCACATCACCAACGCCCGCCAGCAAGGAGACGCATATCATGACCGCTTCGCTTCCGGCAGAACATGTCGAGATATCGTCCGCGCTTGCCGCCGCCGAAGAGGCGCTGCTGGCAACGGCGGGGATACCAGTTGAGCGGCGTGAGACACGCCTGAATGGCGTGCGTATCCATTATCTCACCTGTGGCGAGGGTGAGCCACTGGTGCTGGTGCATGGCCGAGGCAGCGCGGCGGCGCTGTTTGCGCCGATATTGGCCGCGCTCGCCGCGGGACGGCGCGTGATCGCGCTCGATCTGCCCGGCTGGGGGCTTTCGGAGAAGCCGCCGTTCACTGGCCACACGGCTGCCGATGCGGTCGGCGTCTGGCGCGATGCGCTGCGCGGCTTTCTGGATGACCAGGGGCTGACGCAGACCGACCTCGCCGGACACTCGATGGGCGGGTTGGCGGCGCTGGCGCTGGCGCTGGATGCCCCAGAGCGTGTGCGTCGCCTCGCGTTGATCGATTCTGGCGGGCTGGGCATCGAGATGCCATTCGATGTGCGGCTGTATTTTCGCCTCAAACCGGAGCGGCTGAACACTATGTTCGGGCCACGTTTCTACGCCTGGGCGGTCGGTCGCGATGACGCCAAGCTGGCCAAACAGCGCGGCCCACTCTTCGACTTCATGTTCGCCGTCGAATCGCAGCGCTCGGTAATTCCGAGTGGCGGCCGAGCGTTTGATAAGTGGGTGAATCTGGGCGGCGTCCATCTCGATTATCGCAGCCGTCTGAAAGAGCTTGAGATGCCGGTGCTGCTGCTCTGGGGCGACCGCGACCGCCTGATTCCATACGCCACGGCGCTCCAGGCGGTGCGCCAGATACACACCGGACGAGTCGTCGCCTTCACCGGCTGTGGCCATTCGCCGCATCGGGAGCGTCCCGCCGACTTTGCGCGCACACTCGGCGCCTGGCTGGATGGCTACCGGGTACCGTCGCGGGTGTAATATGGATTCGTAGCTGGCGGCTGATGGCGTTTTCCAAAATAGGACAGGCGCTACGACTGCTGGCGGTTGAAGCCGCGCCTAAGGGCTACGTCCAAAGCCCGCCTCGCAGGCTGCAGAGTCGCCACCAGGGCGTCTGGTGGGCGGCATTCCGGGCAACCCGCGCAGGCGGGTTTGGTGGCGGAGCGCAGCGGGCCGTTCAGGCGCGGTTTTAACCGCCGCGTCCGCAGCGCGCCCACGCATCTTCGAAAACCGCTAGCCGAGCTGCAGAATGAGCATAATTGAGGGAGAATGCGCCGACGTGTTTACAGGTGATGAACTGCTGGCAATTGCCGGTGTTGCGCCGCAGGGTGGCTCGCTGCCAGCGGAGTTCACTGGCGCGGCGGTGGATAGCCGGCTGATTCAGCCGGGCGAGTTGTTCATCGCGCTGCGTGGTGAGCGCACCGACGGCCACCGTTTTATCGAGGCGGCGGTACGCGCGGGCGCCGCCGCCGTTCTCTGCGCGCAACCCGACGCCTACGCCACCAGTCAGCATATTCCACAGCTTATCGTCGCCGATCCCGTGGATACGCTGCAACGGCTGGCGCAGGCGCGACTGGCCCGCCAGCCCACCACGCAGGTGATTGGCATCGCCGGGAGCAACGGCAAGACAACGGTCAAAGAGATGACGGCGGCGCTGCTGGCGCATCTCGCGCCCACCCTCAAGCCGGTCGGCAGCTTCAATACCGAGGTCGGCGTGCCGCTGACGCTGCTGCGGCTGACCGATGAGCACCGTTACGCCGTGCTGGAGATGGGGGCGCAGCGTGTCGGCGAGGTGGCGCTGCTCTGCCGGATTGCGCCGCCGCATATTGGTGTGGTGACGGTCATTGGGCCGGAGCATCTGGAGTATTTCGGCAGCCTGCAAAACGTCATCCTCGGCGAGCGTGAGATTGTGGAGGCGCTCACCGCCGATGGCATCGCTATCCTCAACGACGACGACCCCGATGTGCGCGCGATGGCGGAGCATACCAAGGCGCGGGTGGTCCGCTTTGGCCGGGATGAGACGGCGGAGGCGCGCGCGCTCGACCCCATGGGCGATCCGCTGACGGGCATGAGCTTCACGCTGGCGTGGAAGGAAGAGCAGGCGGATGTGCAGCTCCATCTGCCGGGCGCCCACGCGATCAGCATGGCGCTGGCGGCGGCCAGTGTGGCGCTGTGTTGTGGCATGCCGCTGCCTGAGGTCGCCGCAGCGCTCGGCGAGGCGCATCCGGCGAAGCGTCGCGGCGAGATTCTGCGCGCGTTCAATGGCGCGACGGTGGTGGACGACAGTTATAACGCGAACCGCCAGTCGGCGCTGGCCGCGCTCGATCTGCTGCGCACGGCGCATGGCGAGCCTGACGCGCGCCGCTGGCTGCTCTTTGGTGATATGCTCGAACTGGGCGCATACGCGCCATCCGAACATGCGCTGGTAGGGGCGGAGGCCGCCGTCAGCGCCGACGAACTGGTGCTGGTGGGTAGCGAGGTGCGGGCCGCCTACGATGGCGCGCGCGCCGCTGGTATGCCCGCCGAGCGGGTACATCTCTATCCCGCCTCGCTGCAGGATGCCGCTGGATTGGCGGCGGCTCAGGCGGCGGCGGCGGCCTATGTGCGCGAACACCTCCAGCCCAACGACCTGGCGCTGGTCAAAGGCTCGCTTGGCGCGGGGATGGATGCGCTGGTGAAGGCGCTGGTCGAGCAGCCAGAGTCCCAGCCTGAGCAGCCGTCGGAGGAGCTATCGCAGGCGTTGGTTCCAGAAGCGCCAGAAGCAGACGGATAATAGATGTGATTGTATGATGGGCGTGCTTCGTCCAGTAGTGGTCTCTCAGACCAGAGCGAGGGAAGGGATTGGTACATGCAGAACTGGCTGAAGAAACTAAAAGATTTAGAGAAATTGAAGGACATACAGAACATCCCAGATCTATCCGGTATCCTTCAGAACCTTCCGCTGGATAAGATTCCCCTGCCCACGTTTGGCGAGCAATTGCGCGATTTTCGCACGCTGCGCGGCAAGTCCATCGAGGAACTGGCTGCGGACGTTGGCATCACGCCGATGGCGCTGCGCGAGATCGAGAGTGGCAAACGTGCGGCGCCGTCCGAGAGCACCGTCCTCGCCCTGGCGAACGCGCTTCAACTCGACAAAGATGATCGTGAAACGTTGGTGGAGACGGCGGAGTTGTCGTCGCCGATGCTCCGTAAAATCCTCAGCAAAGACAAGTCTACACCTGGGCAACTTACTCTTACAGCCGCCATTCTCGTTTTCCTGATCGCCGACATTCGCGGTTACACCCGCTTCACCCAGGAGCATGGCGATGCCGCCGCCGCGCGCCTGACCACCCGTTTCAGCGAACTGGCGCATAGCATCGCCGACCAGTACGATGGGCGGATCGTCGAAGTGCGTGGCGACGAGGTGCTGGCGGTGTTTGCCTCGGCGCGTCAGGCGCTCCTCGCCGCGCATAAGCTGCAAGCGCGCTGTGCTGAGGAAGCGGCGGCTCACCCCGATTTGCCGCTGGCGATTGGCGTTGGTATGGATGTTGGCGAGCCGATCCCGATGGAGGATGGCGGCTATCGTGGCGCGGCGCTCAATCGGGCGGCGCGGCTCTGTAGCGTGGCTGGCCCCGGCGATGTGCTGGTCTCCACGGGCATCGCCTATATCGCGCCCCAGGTGGATGGCGTGACCTACGTCCATCGCGGTGATGAGCAGCTCAAGGGCATCGCTGGGCCAACGCCGGTCCTACAGGCGGCGCGCACCGAGGTGATCGATCCCCCAGGCGCCGATGACGATACTGGCAACACCACGACGGGCGAGTGAGCGTGAGTAGCGTCGAATAGCAGCATTCGCCTGATCGAACCGCGCCGTGGCCTGAAGACCACGGCTAATCCTGCGCGTTCGATATCCCCTCAACGGTCATCGCGGGCCGTATCCGCTCGCACTTGAACGACAACTCGCCTGATGCTACACTGGCAGGGCAGCCGAACAGCATGCCTTCACGATAGTAAGCGAGCGAACACGATGAGCGAACCCGGCCAGACCAGCCAGAGCAGCCCGTACAAAATCTTCATCTCCTACCGCCGCGAGGATAGCCAGGATACCGTTGGTCACATCTACTCATCGGCTCAAGGAGCGCCTTTGGCGCCGATGCCATCTTCATGGATGTTGATTCGATACCGATTGGCTATGATTTCGCCAGCTACATCAACTTTCGTGCTGCGCCAATGTCGCGTCGTGCTGATTGTGATGGGGCCGACCTGGCCCACCGTCGTCGCGCAGGATGGCCCCTACAAGGGACAGCCGCGCCTCGACAATCCAGATGATCATGTGCGCATCGAGACGGAGCAGGCGCTGGCGCTCTCTCCGGTGAATGACGGTGGGCGAGCCGATTGGCGATCTGCGGCTGATTCCATTGCTGGTGCAGGGCGGCAGCATGCCCCGCCAGGATCAGTTGCCCGCCAGCCTCCAGCCGTCTGACCCGGTTCAATGCGCCGTCAGTTCGCACGCGTACCCCCACTTCGATCATGACATGCAGCTGTTGCTCGACGACCATCGCCACCTGGATCGGCGACGCCACTTCATCGCCGCCTCCGCCGCAACAATCCTCACTCTCCCCACAACCCGCTGCGCCCGCCGACCCTATTGCCGAGACGCTGGCGACCTTCCTGCCGCAACTGCGCGCTGCCTTTAACGAGCAAGACTGGCCGCAAGTGACGCGGCTGGCCGAATATCCTTCAGCGCAACGTAGCCCGCCGATCGAGCTTCCCACCGAGGTCTATGCGATGCAGGGGCGGGCGCTCATGGCCGAGCGCGATTATGCCGGAGCCAAAGCCGCCTGGGATATTGTGCGCGCATCGTAACCCACTCGATGTGGCGGCGCTGCAAGCGGCTGCCGAGGCGCGCATTCGCGTTGGGCGAACTGACGGAAGCGCTTCCGCTCTTGAACGATGCGCTGACTCTCACCAACGACCCCGCCCAACGGCTGCCGCTACTGCGCGTCTATGCCAATATGTTGACCGCGCTCGCCCAGGCGGAGAGCGGAGCGCAGGCGACCGACCCACTGGAACGAGTTATTGCGCGTCGCCAACGAGGGTCTGCGACTGGCGGGCGAGCAGGACGCCGAGTTGGCTGGCGACCAAACTGGAGGCGCTGACGGGGCCTGGGACATGACGCTGAGGCGCTGGAGGTTGCACGCGCACTGACTGCCAGCCCCGATGCCACCGCCGCCCACTGGCTACCCGCGCCCGGCTGGCGTGGAAGCTGGCGGGCGAGACCCCGACCGACGAGGTGCGTAACGTCCCTCGACGCCGCCAGCCGCCTCGCCCCCAGCGATGCCGCGATTGTCACCGGCGCGCCAGGAACTGCTGGTGATCCTGAAGCCTGACCGCTTCCCGCCGCGACTGGCGCAGCTGGGGTTCGCCGCGCAGGCGCGCAATGGGGTCAAGTTCATCACGCCGCCGGTCTGCGCCGTGCCTGCGGGCGAGTTCCTGATGGGCAGCGACAAGCGCCGCGACAAAGAGGCGCAGGCCAATGAGCAGCCACAACACCGCGTCAACTCTCGCCGCCTTCTCGATTGGCCGTTTCCCAGTGACGGTGGCCGAATACGCCTGCTTTGTCGAGGCCGGACAGCGCCAGCCGCAGCAGTGGCCGACCCAGTTGCAGAAGCTCGATCACCCGGTCACCTACGTCTCGTGGGACGACGCTGTGGCCTACGCGGCGTGGCTGGCGCAGATGACCAGGCAGCCCTGGCGGTTGCCCACCGAGGCCGAATGGGAAAAAGCGGCGCGCTGGGACCGCGCGCCGGGCGTCGCTCGTCTCTATCCGTGGGGCGATATGTTCGACCCGTCGCGCGCCAACACCCGCGAGAGTGGCAAGAGGTAGCACGACAGCGGTGGGGAGCTATCCGAGCGGAGCCAGCCCCTATGGTGCCGACGACATGGCGGGCAACGTCTGGGAGTGGACGCACAGCCTCTACAAACCGTATCCCTACACTGTGAGTGATGGTCGTGAGATCGAAAATTCCACTGAGAATCGAGTGCTGCGTGGCGGTTCGTGGGTCAGCAATCGCCTGGTACGCGCGCGCGGCCTATCGCACTCGGCACAGGCCGGACGTCCTCAACAACGTCATTGGGTTCCGCCTCGTTCTCGTCGGCTGGTTCGTAGCGGCGCGGTTGGAAGAGCGGTGGGCGATTAATGTGGTTGGAGGGACAGTCCCGGCCTTGAAAGGCCGGGGTAGGAACGACAGAGAGGGCGTAAACGCCCGTCAGGGCTGGCCCTGCTCGCCCGCTGAGCGGCGAGACGACCATTTATGGCCTCTGCTCTCCTCCTCCGGCCATTCATGGCCGAGAGTGTGCGTCTTAGGCGGGCGCGAACGTCAGAATCGTCTGCCCGGCGCCATCGCGCAATGCGAGATTGCCATCGCTGATGTGCCAGGTGGCGACCGCTTCGAGCGTCCGCAGGTATGTCGCTTCGATCTCCATCAGCGGCGGCGAACAGGCCATCCTGGTGCCCATCACCATGCCAAATGTCAGCGTATCGTCGCCAATCGTCACCGCGCTCCGGTAGCGATTGCAGGCGCTCTTACCTCCGGCGGCGCCATCCTGAAATGTCAGTGTCACCTCGGCGTCGGCTGGCAATTGCCGTAGCGCCGCTCCATCAAAATACGAGGTCAGTGTCCAGTTGGTGTTGTCGAGATCCGTGGCGGCCATGTGGCGCTCCTGTCTATCTACCTGTCCCGAATTTTATGTTCATGCCTGTGTCGGATTCATACCATCTCCGTTTGAGATGTTGTGATGGGCGGACCTCTCCCGGCCTTCGGCCACCCTCCCCTACGAGGGGAGGGCCAGGGCGACCAGTGTGCCACCTGGGCACATTTCTGGCTCCCCTCCCTTTTAGGGGAGGGGCTGGGGGAGAGGGCTGCCTCGCGCATACTCCAACACCTGAGGCGGAGATGGTATCAATCCTTGAACCTATTACTGTGCATGCGCATGGCGGGTTGTAGATATGGCGGCTCGAAATTGGCGACCAGGGAGCCTCTGCAGGGGCTATCCAGTGGGGTTATCCCACCGCCGCCTTGGCGTCGGCCCACCACGCCAGCCACTCCTCCAGCGAGAGCGAGTCGAGCGCGCGTCCCTCGCGGCGAGCATGCTCCTCCATTGCGGCGAAGCGGCGGCGGAAGCGGCGATTGGCGCGCTGGAGCGCATCCTCCGGCTGAACGCCAAGGGTATCGGCGAGGCGTGTTAGCACGAAAAGCACGTCGCCCAACTCCTCGGCGCGGCGCTCCGGCGACTCATCCATCGCCTCAACCAGTTCGCGCGCCTCCTCGGCCAGCTTTTCGAGCACGCCAGAGACATCGTGCCAGGTGAAGCCGGACTTCGCGGCTGTCCGCCCCAGTTCATACGCCTGGTGGAGGGCGGGTGCGCTGCTCGGTACCTTGCGCAGAATGCTCTCGTGTTCGGTCGCCTCGCCACGATCCGCACGCTCGCGCCGCTTGATCGCCTCCCAGTTGCGCACGACCTGCGCGGCGTCCTTCACCTGCGTATCGCCAAAGACATGGGGATGGCGGCGAATCAGCTTCTCGGCGATGTGCTGATAGATATCCGCCAGCGAGAAGAGGTCTTCTTCGTCGCCAATCTCCGCCTGGAGATAGACCTGCAGCAGCAGATCGCCCAGTTCCTCCGCCAGTTTCTCGGCCATCTCCGGGCTGCCGTCCCACTCGTCCAGCACCTCGGCGACCTCATAGGCCTCTTCCAGCACGTACTTGCGCAGCGACTGGTGCGTCTGCTCGCGATCCCACGGGCAACCATCTGGCGCGCGTAGTTGCGCCACGATGTGACGCAGCCCCTCCGGCGCCCGCAGCGCCTCGGTGGGCGGCAGCGGTGGCACGTAGACCGTCGTCAGGTGGTCGGCGCGGTCGTTGCGATCCAGTTCGACCAGCGGCATCCGCTCGATGGATTCCTGCTCTGGCAGACCAGCCCAGCGCACGACGGTAATCTCCCAATCGTCGGGATAGAGTTCGCTCAGCGCCAGCTTCAGGCCGCCAGCGATGCGGCGGTTATAGACCTGCGCCACCAGCGCCGGAACCGTCGGCAGCACCGCGCCCATCAGCGCCGCCGACGAGACATCCGCCAGCAACGTCGCGTCGAGCAGTTGCAGATCGCGTTGCAGCGGATCGAGTCCCAGCGCCGCACAGATCGGCTCAACAAATGAGAGGCCCGCCACGATGCGCACCGCTACGCCACGTTCAGCCGCCAGCGCGCGCAACTGGCGCACCGACTCCTCGCCGATGAGTGGGTGGCCCGGAACGGCGTAGACCAGCGCCTGCCCGGCGGGGAGCGCCGCCGCCTGTTCCAGCGTCGCGCGCGCCATCAGCGGATAGAGATCGGCGAAGCTCTCGGCGTTATCGTAGAGGGCATCGAACGAGGTCAGCGGCAGATCGGGGCGACGCAGCCGCAGCGTATCGACGGTCGGGTGGCGCTCGGTGCGGACGATGATGGCGGGCGCGGCGTCCAGTATCGCCTGCGCCTCAACGGTCAGGTCTTCCCAGCGGCCAGGCCCAAGCCCGACGACGATGATGGTGGTCTGCGCTGCCCCAGTTGCTCAGTCGCCTCATCAGCCAATGGTCACGTACTCCTCGATGGACGCCGCTGGGCGCACGACTTCGTCCAGCCAGCTTGAGACCGTGGCCGCTTGTGTCTGCGAGTCGCTGATCGTCGAAACAGCTTCTGGGCCAAGGTTGGTCAACTCGAAGAGCCAGTAGCTCCCCTGAATCGGCAGAATCACGTATTTGCCGGGATGCGCCCCAGGCGCGAAGACCGCTTTATCGAACTCTGGCGTGACCTGCCCAATGAAGATCGTGCCGATTTCACCGCCCTGCGCGCCGGTGGTTGTGTTCAGCGAGTTGGCGCGCGCGAGGGCCGCGAAGTCGCTGCCACTCTCGGCCTTCTGCTGCATCTGCTGTGCCGTCTGCTGATCTTTCAGGTCGATGCCACGCAGATGTACCGATGGCAGCTTGCCCTTCTCCTGCATCAGCGACTGGAGCGCGCCCTCTCTGGCAAGCAGGTCGATGACATCGGGCGTGATCGCGTCGACCATCGCTTTGAGCGCTGGATCGGGGCTTTGCTCCAGTTGTTTGCGACTGGTGGCAATCTGACTGTTGAGGGAATCACGCGCCGTCTGGATGGCTTTCTGGGGGACAGCGATATGCTGCTTGTCGAGTTGCTCCTGGAGCAATTCGGTGTTGATGAAGATATCGAGCACCTGCTGCTGTGTTGACGTGAGATTGGCGCGCTGCGTTTGACAGTTCGCCAGTCGGTGAAGAAGCTGTTGCGCGCGTTGGTCGCGCGATAGACGCTGAGCATCTGCTGATACTGCGCCAGCGTAATGCCATGCCCGTTGACCTTCGCCGCCAGCAACGGGTCGGAGCCAGCGTTCGCGCCGCAGCCCGCCAGGAGCGCCGTGAGCATCACCAGCCCAAGCAGCGGCAACAGCCGCGCGCGTCGTATCCATCCGAGTATCGATTCTGCCATTCCTGCCACCATTCTGCTCCCGCCTCGCTCGCGCATCATCGCATAGCCCGGCCTCGCTCGCCACGATATCTGGGCGTGTCTTTTCGTTGTGAGTGTTCCGCCATGTTCTATCGTATCGCGCATGGCGGTATCCTGGCGATGGTACCATGTGGCCGGGCGCGCGTCAATGCAAGCGGGCGACTGCGGCTACGGCGCACGTGGATGCCGACGCGCGTACGGCCAACTATCCACGTTGTCGGTGAGCGTCTGCTGTTGACGTGCGTATATCTAGCAAGGGATGGCAAGGGTTTGCAGCGCAGGCGTGTCGCCGAGGAAGGGATGAGACCGATGCCGCGCTCTCGGAGCCGCGCACGTATGGCAAGCATACTGCTTATCCCACTGACGCTGATGATGGCGGCCTGCGACATGACTACCACGCAGCCTGGAGCAGATGCCACCCAGGGCGCCCAGACGAACGTCACTGTAACCACACCAAGGACACCGGTAAACTGCGCGAAGAACCTGCCAGGGATGCAGGATGCGCAGGTGGTTGAGATCTACAACACCGACTTTCCTAATAGTGGTGGGGCTATCGTCGCCGTCACCTCGCCCACAAGCGCCCCGTTGCAAATCGTGCAGTACACCGCCTGCATGCAGGTCTTTGTCAAAGGGAGCGGTAACGACCATATCTCGGCGCCGGTCATCTCTGACACCTCGTCGCCCACCGTTGAGGTCACGGCCGCGCTCAATCTCGACGGCCGTGGGTGGCGCACCACGCCAGATTTCCCGTTCGATGGCGCGACGCTGCAGCCCTGCGTAACGGGGCAACTCTGCTACACAACAGATGGCGTGCAGCGCTTCCTTGAGTTGGAGCAGATCAAAGATCACTCGCAGGGAGTGCTGTCATTCGTGTTGCGCATGGCGTCGCCCCAACCGCTGGTAGCCTGTGACCCCGCGTTCTTCCCCATAGACTACTATCCCGACTCAACGGCCATACTCGCCAACGCGGAGTTCCCGCTCCCGCCGACCACGAAGGTAAGTTCAGGCTACGGTGACGCCCAGGGGATAACAACCTACTTCTGCTCTGGAGGAACCGCCGCCGCGATTCAGTCCTTCATGGCGAAGCATCTGCCGCCGTCGGGTTGGTCGCCGCTGACAGTCAATGGTGTGCGCCTGTGGAAGTTCTCCTCAGGCATTGGCCCGGTCTACATGCGCATCTACCCTATCACCGATCCCCACAAGTGGGCGATTCTGACCTACTATTCCGGCGCCAACCTCGGGTGATGGTTGCTCCGCGCCGTATCCGTTCGCTGGACTCGACGCTACGGAGCCAGGGCGGGGTCCACGAATGAGAGATCGATGGTGGGCAGCGCATGCCAGAGCAGGCGCCCTGTAGTAGCATCCAGCGCGAAGAGGCCGAGCCACGTGCCAAGAAAGACGATGCCCCAGCGCGCGGCCAGCCAGTTGGCATTGTTGGCGCTGTGGACCTGCCACGGATGCCGCCACTGGCCATTTTTGAACTCATGCCGCAATGCTATTCTGCGCGTGGAGATCCTTTTGCCATGTACGCGCCTGCCTCGCAAAGCTCCGCCTATCGGGTGTTGCTGATTAAGAATCGAAATTGCTACTGCTCCTGACTTTTTCGCCGAGTCCCACATCATTATCGGCGTGTGGCGGAGGCCCCAGAGACGCAGCAATTCGCCCAGCGAGTTTGGCGACCGCCACCGCCACAATCGTTCGCCCGTCGCCGCGTTGAGCGCGCCAACTTCGATAATCCGCTCCGGCATGAGGAGACGCGAATAACAGAGCGCTGTGCCATCAATCGCCATGTAATCGGCTGTAATACCAGATGCACGCCACAACTCCGCGCCTGTTCTCGTGTCCACCGCCGCCACCCACGGATCAGGATCAGGGTCCATCATCGTGGCATAAGCGATGCCATCATTCATGAGCAGTCGCAGTGGTCCCGCCAGCGGGTTATTGGCCAGCTCAGAGCCATCTGCGGCAGAAATCAGCGCTAGCCTCCCTGTCCACCCTTCTACCTCGTCGTAGACAAAACGTTGATCCGCGACCAGGGACCCATTGGGTGAGAATGGCCCGAGCGAATGGTAATTGCGCCGCCACAAACGTTCACCAGTGCGCACATCGAGTGCTGTGATTGGCCCCTGCGCATCGGCCAGATGGACATAGGCGCGACCGCCACAGGCGGTAATGAGACGATCAACCCCACCGCTGCCGGAGCCTCCCTCGACGGTCCAGAGCAGGGCGCCTGTCACGGCGTCGAGCGCATGTATGTGGGGATCCGCAGCTCCAAACTGCCCAACGCCTGCGGCAATCACGGTTCCGGTATTCGTCACAGTCTGCAGGCTCCCGCCAATATTCCAATCGGCATAGACCCAAAGGAGCGCGCCGTTGTCAGCCCGCCGTGCCTCCAGATGGGCAGGAGCATCGAGTTGCGCCGCCATTCGATCCCATTCCGCCCCCGGCGATGTGCGCTGAAGGCGATGGAACGTTTCCAGGGAGTAGCCCACCGCAAGATATGCCGCCTCGCCATCCAGCGCAAACGTGCCGAGTTGGCGGTTAGTGCGGCGTAGCCAATTCACATGGCCAGTGCGCGCTTCTACGACGGCCACCTCACCCTCCTGCGAGCCAACCAGCAGCCGTGGCGTCGTCTCGCCCTGGCTCTCCGTGCCCTGCCGCTGCTCTGAGTCAGTCATGGTTGGCCGCCCTTTCACACCGGGAACAGCGCTCCGGTATATCAATAGCGTCGCGACAAGCGCCCGCTGGATACCGTCAACGACTACGTGAGCAAATTGAAACATGTGCGCCATGAAAGGTAATCGTACAGATCAGCCGACGTCTACGGCGCGAGGGCAGGTTCTATGGAGGACAGATCAATCGTCGGCAGCGCATGCCAGAGCAGGCGCCCTGTAGCAGCATCCAGCGCGAAGAGGCCGAGCCACGTGCCAAGAAAGACGATGCCCCAGCGCGCCGCCAGCCAGTTGTCGTTCATCGAACCATGCACATGCCATGGGTGACGCCAGTGACCCTGCGAAAACTCACGCCACAGCGGCCATCCGACATCGCTAGCGACACTTTGCCTGATATCGCGCAGTTTCCTACTGAGTGTTTGTTGGCGTGGCGGCTCTCTGAAACGTGAGAGTGGCTTGCGCAGGCGAAACCAGGGCCGCCAGACAATCTCGCGTATGGTCGCCACGGACTTTTCGGTCGAGTCCCAGAGCATCATCGGCATACGCCGCGCTCCCCAGAGGCGCAGCAACTCGCCGAGCGAGGCAGGGGATCGCCACTGCCATAATCGCTCGCCCGTCGCCACATCGAGCGCGCCAATCTCGACGTTGCCCTTCGCCGGAACGATGCGACTATAGCTGAGAATCGCGCCATCCAGCGCCAGATGATCGTGCGCCACATCCGGCGTGCGCCACAATTCTACTCCCGCCCGCATGTCCAGCGCCGCAATCCAGGTGGCGTCTTCATACGTATCCCCGTCTATATAGGCCATGCCATCGTCAGTAAGCTGGCGAATCACCCCCTCTGTCGGGAAGCTTGAAAGGTCTGATCCATCACGGGCATTTATCAGCGCGATGGCTCCGGGATGGTCGTAGTCGGGCCGCTGCTCGCCGATGAGCGCACCACTCGGCGAAAAGACCCAGTAGTCATAGGCGTGACGCTCCCACAGCGGCCTGCCGCTACGCATGTCAAGCGCGGTGGTCTGCTCGAAGTTGTCATTGAGACGAGCATACAGTCGGCCGCCATGTGCGCCGCGAAGCGTGACGTATTCCCTCGCCCGGTGAGACTCTCGCGCTCCCAGAGCAACGTGCCAGTCGCCGCATCGAACGCCTGCATGGTAGGGACATCCGCGTCAAAATGGCGGTCGCTTGCGCTGACGATAGTTCCTGCGTCCGCCGCAAAGTACAGGCGTCTCATCACTTTGGGGTGGGCGTACGTCCACAGCAGTGCGCCATCACTTGTCCGACGCGCCTCCATGTGGGCGGGAGTCGCCTCCTGAGCGACATGTATCTGTTGCCTTATGGAGTCATCAAGCCTTGCAGAGTTAATCCGTTTGCGCA
Source organism: uncultured Chloroflexia bacterium (assembly GCA_963702665.1). Lineage (GTDB taxonomy): Bacteria > Chloroflexota > Ktedonobacteria > Ktedonobacterales > JADMIN01 > DAHUXT01. The sequence goes on along the minus strand of CAVPDP010000018.1, from coordinate 296,656 downwards.
CGGCGAAAGGCATGCCGGTCACATAGACAGCCGCATCGCCTTCCATCACGAACATGCCCGGCTCGCATTTGGTGCGCCGCAGCCAGCAGACCCGCCCAGTACGCGCCTCGACGACCGCCAGCTCGCCTGCCTCCGAGCCAACCATGATCCGGGGCGTCGTGTCGCGCTGGCTCTCGGTGTCTTGCCGCTGCTCTGAGTCCATCATAGTGGGCCGTCTCCTTCGCATCAGGAACAGCGCTCAAGCGTTCATCTATGGCAACTATATGACGCGAGCGCGCCCGCAGAGTTGCAGCGCTTCTCGCTATGGGCGTCTTGTTCGCTTGCCCTCGGCACGTGGCAGCAGATAGGTACGATGCTTTTGGGGTGTCGTATACTGCATGAAGACAGTTGATTTGGGCGCAAATGATCTGTTGCGACATCAAGAGAAAGTAAAGGCGATGGCAGTGACACCGATAGAGCGCGATGCCGTCTTGCATGCCATCGAGGGGTGGCCAGTCGAAGATCAGGTGGCGCTCGCGCGCATTATTTTGGAACGCGCCCCGGTTGGATCAGGCGGAGAATACCGCTGGGAAAGCGGCTCGCTCAACCTGGGACGCCCTGTATGGAATCGCATCGAGCAGACACGAGCCGCCATCTGACGAGCAGGTTGCTCAGTGGCTTGACGAGCACAAGATGAAAAGATGATGCGCTACTTCGTGCTGCTCGATCTCACGACTCAAGCCGAGATATTGCCACCTGAGATTCAGAGTTGGCCGCAGGAGCGGTTTCTCAGTTGGCTGCGGCTCTTTGGCGAGGTATCGCCACCGTGGCCCCTTCACCAGTTCGACAAACATGAACCAACCGACCAATTTATCACTATTTGGGGCTTCTGCGCGCCATCAGGAATCGCAGACAAAATTTGTTATCTCGAAAAATCATCAATTTGCTCTTCTTGTCACCAGGCCTTCGTCAAATTTGGGGTGAAAAGATTACCTCTCTCTACGACCTGGAGACCTGAAAACTCATTCGCTTCTCCCGAATCTCCACCCTCATCTTCCTCCAATAATCGCCTGGCATATTGCTATAGCACTCTCTTGACATGACTGCCAGCAGGTGATACCTTTTTTAGTGTTAGCAGTCGCCATGCGTGACTGCTAACAGTCACTTTCGGGGAGCGCTAACGCGGCCCATATGCGGCCTATACACGAGGGCGAGACAGGCAAGATGACAGGTGAGGGCAGACTCAGCGCGCGCAAAGAGGTCATCCTGCGCGCCCTGGTCGAGCAGTACGTTCGCACGGGCGAGCCGGTGCCCTCCAGGTTCATCTCCGACCAGCTCGCCGTCATCTATGGGCCGGGCTACGCCTCCGCGACCGTGCGCAACGAACTGGTGGCCCTCGAAGAGGACGGCCTGATCTCGCAGCCGCACATCTCCGCCGGGCGCATCCCCACCGACCTGGGCTATCGCTACTTCGTCGAGCGGCTGATGGGCGAGTCGCAGCTTGCCCTGGAGGAACAGCGGCTCATCCGCCACCAGTTCTATCAGGTGCAGCACCGGCTGGATGAATGGGTGCGGCTCACCGCCTCGATTCTGGCGCAGGTGTTGCAGGCCGCCGCCGTCATCACCCCGCCGCGCGACGCCGAGGCGCGGCTCAAGCACTTCGAGCTGCTCGCCCTCTATGAGAGCGTCGCGCTGATCGTGCTGGTGCTGGAGGATGGCACGGTACGCCAGGAGCGCATTATCCTCGACAATCCCGCGAGCCAGGAGGATCTGAGTCGGCTGGCCAAGCGCCTCAACGACCGCTTTCGTGGCGCCGACGCCCGCACGATGGATACGCTCGCCTTCACCAGGAGCAGCGATCTGCCCCCGGACGAGGCGCTGGTGATGACCTCACTGGCGCGCATGCTCACCCATCTGGATATCCTGACGCCCGACGCGTTCTATCACGATGGCATTGTGCAACTGCTCCAGCGGGAGGAATTCACCAACGCCAACGCCGAGCATGCCGAGCATGTGCGCAAGGTGGTCGAGGCGCTGGAACAGAATCAGTTGATGCCAGCGCTCGCGCCGCAGGTGATGCAGGGCGATGGGGTGCAGGTCATCATTGGCGGCGAAAACGACGCCGATGCGCTCAAAGATATGAGCGTCGTCATTGCGCGCTATGGCGAGCGTGGCGGCATGGGCGGCCTGCTGGGCATCGTCGGGCCGACGCGCATGCAGTATGGCCGGGCCGTCGCGGTCGTGCGCTACCTGACGCAGCTTCTCAACGACCTGCTCGCCGAAACGTATAACCCACAGGACGTGTCGGAATCTGACGGGCAGGATGACCCAGACGATTCGGATGATTCGGATGACCTGGATGACATGAACGATCCAACCATGCCGTATTCAGACGTATTCCAAGGTGAGGAATCATGAGCGAAGACGAGCACAATGCCGAGCCTGCGCCAGAGGCCGTAGCGGCCGACGCGCGAACCGAGACTCAGGCCGACGTCACAGCACAACCTGACACACCTGGTAACACACCTGGCGATGGCGCCGCGCCCGCGCAGAGCGCCGCAGGCCGACACGCGGATCGCCGAACTGGAGCGTTTGCTCGCCGCCGAGCGTGACGCCGCGACGGACTACATGCAGCGCTGGCAGCGCGCCGTGGCCGACTTCACCAACTTCAAGCGGCGCGCCCAACAGGAACAGGAGCAGCGTGAGCGGCTGTTTGCCGCGCAGGCGCTGGCGCCCGTGCTGAATGCGCTCGACAGCTTCGAGCGCGCGTTCGCCACGCTGCCCGACACGCTCCGGGGCTACACCTGGGTCGATGGGTTGGCGCTGGTGGAATACCAATTGCGGCGCGCGCTGGATGCGCAGCGGATTACCGAAGTGCCTGCTGAGCCGGGGCAGCCGTTCGATCCAACGCATCACCAGGCAATTGGTGAGGTCGAGACCGATCAGCATCCCGCCGGGCACATCGCCACGGTGTTGCAGCGCGGCTACGAGGCGACTGGCCTGCTGATACGACCCGCGCTGGTGCAGGTGGCGCGTCCGCCTGGGGTGGCGGAGACGGCGGGGACGGTGGAGGGCGAGCCAGCGGCCACAACCGCCACAGCAGCCACGCCGGAAGAGACGCAACCATCTGGCCCCTCGCCGTGAGATGCGACACAGACATCAAGACGTTCGTACACCTGCATGGGCAGACTGATCGAATTTCCACAGCTTCGCACGATGTGCACGATGTGCATGCTTTGCACGATTTGAATGTAAGGAGAACTATTCGTGGGTAAAGTGATTGGAATAGACCTGGGCACCACCAATAGCTGCGTCGCGGTGATGGAGGGCGGCGAGCCGGTCGTCATCCCCAACGCCGAGGGCAGCCGCACCACTCCGTCCGTCGTCGCCTTCACGAAGAATGGCGAGCGATTGGTCGGCGAGGTCGCCAAGCGCCAGGCCATCACCAACTCGGAAAACACCGTCTTCTCGATCAAGCGCTTCATGGGCCGCAAATTTGACGACCCTGAAGTGGATCGTGACCGCCGCCTCGTGCCCTACAAGGTCGTGCGCGCCCCCAATGGCGACGCCTGGGTCGAGTCGCTGGGCAAGCAGTATAGCCCGCCTGAGATCAGCGCGATGATCCTGCAGAAGATGCGCACCGACGCCGAGGCCTATCTGGGCGAGAAGGTGACGCAGGCGGTCATCACCGTGCCAGCCTACTTCAACGACGCCCAGCGCCAGGCGACCAAAGACGCGGGCAAGATCGCGGGCCTCGAGGTGATGCGCATCATCAACGAGCCGACGGCGGCCTCGCTGGCCTATGGCCTCGACAAGAAGAAGGACGAGCGCATCGCCGTCTATGACCTGGGCGGCGGCACGTTCGATATCTCGGTCCTGGAACTGGGCGAGGGCGTCTTCGAGGTCAAGGCGACCAACGGCGACACGCATCTTGGCGGTGACGACTTCGACCAGCGCATCATCAACTGGCTGGCCGACGAGTTCCGCCGCGAGCAGGGCATCGACCTGCGCCAGGATAAGATGGCGCTCCAGCGGCTGAAAGAGGCGGCGGAGAAGGCCAAGAAGGAACTCTCGTCCTCGATGCAGACGGAGATCAATCTGCCGTTCATCACGGCGGATCAGTCTGGCCCGAAGCATCTGACGATGACGCTGACCCGCGCCAAGCTCGAACAGCTCGTGGACGACCTGGTCGACAAGTCGCGCAAGCCGTGCGAGCAGGCGATAGCCGACGCGAAGGTGACGCCCGCGCAGATCGACGAGGTGGTGTTGGTGGGTGGCATGACCCGCATGCCCTCGGTGCAGGCGGTCGTCAAGCGCATCTTCGACAAAGAGCCGAACAAGGGCGTCAACCCGGATGAGGTGGTGGCCATTGGCGCCGCTATCCAGGCGGGCGTGCTGACGGGCGACGTGCGCGACGTGCTGCTGCTGGACGTGACGCCGCTCTCGCTCGGCATCGAGACGCTGGGTGGGGTTTCCACCAAGCTGATCGAGCGCAACACGACGATTCCGACGCAGAAGAGCCAGGTGTTCTCCACGGCGAGCGATGGCCAGACCAGCGTCGAGATCAACGTGCTACAGGGTGAGCGCGAACTGGCGAAGGACAATCGTTCGCTGGGCCGCTTCATCCTCGATGGCATTCCCCCGGCCCCGCGTGGTGTGCCGCAGGTCGAGGTGCAGTTCGACATCGACGCCAACGGCATCGTCAACGTGCGCGCGCATGACAAGGGCACGGGCCGCGAGCAGCGCATCACTATCCAGGCGTCGAGTGGTCTCTCCAAAGACGAGGTCGAGCGCATGGTGCATGACGCCGAGTCGCATGCCGAGGACGACCGCCGCCGCCGCGAGGAGGTGGAGGTGCGTAACGAGGCCGACAACGCCGCCTACACCGCCGAGAAGACGCTGCGCGACCTGGGCGACCGTATCCCCGCCGACCTCAAGAGCGATGTCGATACGAAGATCGCGGATGTGCGCGCTGCCCTGGGCACCGATGACATCGAGCGCATGCGCACCGCGAAGGATGCGCTGCAACAGGCGATGTATAAGGTCAGTGAGCATATCTACGCGGCGGGCAGCGGCGGCAACGGTGGCGCCACTGGGGATGACGGACAGCCTACCAGCGGCGGCGCGGCCGACGACGATACGGTGGACGCGCAATTCAAAGAAGAGCCACAATAGTCGGATTTTAGTGGGTAGCCGTTGAGGCATTGGGCATACGAAGTGACTCCCCCAATGCCTCACAGCCGCCCATGACATGCTCTGGCGCGCGTAGCGGTTCAGCGTGACCGGTGTGCGCCAGAGACATTTTTGTCTGTTCAGGACTGAAGTACCGGGGACTTTCTGGCCGATTGACTGTCATCTGCCGCGACACCCTGTGTTATAGTAGATTTACTTTGCGGGTACCGACCTGGCGGCGGCTCCATGCCGCATACGGTGAAGAGGAAGCCTATGGCTGCCAAGCGCGATTATTACGAGTTACTGGGCGTCACCAAAACCGCCTCTGAAGACGAGGTGAAGAAGGCGTTTCGGGGTCTGGCGCGGAAGTATCATCCTGATGTCAATAAAGAAAAGGGCGCTGAAGAACGCTTCAAGGAAATCAATGAGGCGTACGAGGTGCTGGGCGATGCGCAGAAGCGGCAGGCCTATGACCGCTTCGGCCACGCGGGTGTCTCGGGCGCGGGAGCTGGCGCGGGCGCGAACCCCTTCGAGGGCTTCGGCTTCGGCAGCTTCAATGATTTGTTCGAGCAACTCTTCGCCAATGCCTCCACTGGGGCGCGGCGCGGCGCTCCTCAGCGTGGCGCTGACCTGAAATATGAATTGACGATTACCTTTGAGGAAGCCGTACGTGGCTGCCAGAAGGAGATCGATATTCCCCGCTGGGAGACGTGCTCCAACTGTCGTGGCAATGGCGCGCAGCCGGGCACGAATACGACCCGCTGCCCAAGTTGCCAGGGAACGGGCGAGATTCGCCGGGTGCAGCAGTCGATCTTTGGGCAGTTCGTCAATGTGATGGTCTGCGACCGCTGCCGGGGTGAGGGGCGCATCATCACCACGCCCTGCGAGCGCTGCCACGGCCAGGGGCGCGTGCGCAATGTGCGCCGGGTGCCGGTCAATATCCCCGCTGGCGTGGATGATGGCATCACGGTCAGGGTGACGGGCGAGGGTGAGGCGCCTCCGCGTGGTGGCACGCCGGGCAATCTGCTCATCACACTCAACGTCAAGCCGCACGAATACTTCAAGCGGCAGGCCAGCGACATTCTCTACGAGTTGCCGGTGAGCTTCGCCGACGCCGCCGTCGGGGCCGAAGTTGAGGCGCCCACGCTCGATGGCAAAGAATCGCTCAAGATTCCTGCGGGTACCCAGAGCGGGCGCACCTTCCGCTTGAAGGGCAAGGGTGTGCCGCTGGTGCATAGCAACTCGCGCGGGGATGAGCTGGTGACGGTGCGCGTGGTGATCCCACAGACGCTCACAGCGCGCCAGAAAGAACTGCTCAAAGAGTTCGCCGAGATCGAGCGCCAGCAGAACGAGAAGGGCGCCCAAAATCTCTTCGAGCGCGGCTTCGAGAAGATCAAGGACGCGCTCCAGTTCGAGTAGCGACCCTGCGAGAAGGATGGCCATCAATAAGCCTTACGCTCAACCTCGATGCGCTCGCCTTTCCTGGCAGACGCCAGCCAGTGTTCGCGCCGCGTGGCGTGGTCGCCACAAGCCAGCCGCTGGCCTCGCAGGCCGGGCTGGCTATCCTCCGGCAGGGTGGCAATGCCGTGGATGCGGCGCTGGCGGCGGGGATCGCGCTCACCGTCGTCGAACCAGCCTCGAATAGCATCGGCGGCGATACGCTGGCGCTCGTCTGGGATGGCGAGCGGCTCCACGGCCTGAATGGAACGGGCAGGGCGCCCGCCGCGCTGACCCCAGCGGCGCTGCGGCGCCAGGGCCATGACGCAATGCCGCTTCATCACTGGTCAGCCGTCACCGTTCCGGGAGCGCCCGCCGCCTGGCGCGATCTGCATGAGCGCTTCGGGAGGCTGCCCTTCGCGACGCTCTTCACCGCCGCCATCGAGTACGCCGAGCGCGGCTATCCCATCCCGCCCATCTCACAGCGGGGGTGGCGGCGCGCGCTGCAACAGATTCATACGACCCTGACTGGCGACGAGTTCGCCGGGCTGCCCGCCGTCTTCGCGCCGGAGGGACGCGCCGCCGCACGTGGGCGAGGTCTGGCGCAGCCCGGAGATGGCGCGGACGCTGCGCCTGATCGCCGAGACGAAGGCCGACGCCTTCTATCGCGGCGAGATTGCCGAGCGTATCGTGGATTTCGCCGCGCGCACGGGCGGATTCCTGGCGGCGGACGATCTGGCGCGGCACACCAGCGACTGGGTTGAGCCGATCACGACGAGCTATCGCGGCTACGATGTCTGGGAGATGCCACCCAGCACCCAGGGATTGGCCGTGCTGCTGGCCCTCAATATCCTCGAAGGCTACGAGTTGAGCGCATTTCCTCGCGACTCTGTGGAAAGCTTCCATCGGCAGCTCGAGGCGATGAAGCTGGCTTTCGCCGACGTACACCACTTCGTCGCCGATCCGACACAGGCGCGCGTACCCGTCGCTGAACTGCTTTCCAAAGCGTATGCCGCACGCCGTCGCGCGTTGATTGGCGAGCAGGCGCTGCTGGCCGAGGTTGGCGATCCGCTGGGCAGCGATACCACCTATCTCTGCGCCGCCGACGCCGACGGGATGATGGTGAGCTTCATCCAGTCCACGTTTCATGCGTTCGGCGCCCACATCGTCGTACCGGGAACAGGCTTCCCGCTGCAAAATCGCGGCAGTGGCTTCTCGCTTGTCGAGGGCCACGCCAACCTCCTCGCGCCGCGAAAGCGCCCGTTCCATACCCTGATCCCCGGTTTCCTGACGCATGCGGGTCAGGCGGTGGGGCCGTTCGGCGTGATGGGCGGCCACATGCAGCCGCAGGGGCACGTGCAGATGATGGTCAATACGCTCGACTATGCGATGGATCCCCAGAGCAGCCTCGGCGCCCCACGCTGGCGGTGGGAGCAGGAGCGTTCGATCAAGCTGGAGCCGGGCGCCGCGTCACTCGCCGAGGAGTTGGCGCAACGCGGCCATGTGGTGGAGGTAGACGCCGAGGTGGATTGGGCGGGGCGCGGCCAGATCATCTGGCGCCTCTCCGGCGAGACGCGGCGGCTATATCGCGGGCAGCGAGCCACGCGCCGATGGCCAGGCGGCAGGCTATTAGCCAGCCATCCGCCATACGCGCGAGAAAGCGTGCTGTCGGCCAGGAGCGCCAACGCCCTGCCAAATCTGAACCTCAAGCCTCTTGGCATCGCACGTACCCATACCTTCTTGCAGCCTGCTCATGCTGCACCGCTATGACGATGTGTCGCACATGAGAATCTTGATAGTATGATATTACACCTCTTCAACTGAGTTGCTCACCGCTCATGCAGCGCGAAGTCCGTTGCGGGAATAGCGCGCCGCGAGAAAGTGGCCCTGCTCGCTTTCCGGTTTTGCGCGCCTGTGCGAGAAAGACCCCCATACGGCAAACGCTGCCAACATCTACCCCTGTGGCGTAGTGGGGCGCACTCACACATCTTGATCTGGAGGGCAGGCAAACACGATGAACAACATGGACAGCACGACGAGCAAGGCGCGACTCCTCGATGACCTACGGGACGAACAGGCACAGTGGGAGGCGCTGCTGCAAGATATCGGCGAGAACTACATGACGCAGCCGGACGTCGCGGGCGGGTGGTCAATCAAAGACATCGTCGCCCACCTGACCGGCTGGCGTCGCCGAACGCTGGGCCGATTCCAGGCGGCGCTGCGCCGTGAGCCTGCGCCTCCGCCTTTCTGGCCGCCGCACCTGCAGACCGACGACGAGATCAATGCGTGGATCTACGCCGCCAGCCGTGGCCTCTCCGTCTCCGAGGTGTTGCGCGAGTCGCGCGAGGTCTTTCAGCAGTTGGTGGAGACGCTCGACGCCTTCCCCGAAGCGGATCTGCTCGACCCCGCGCGCTTCCCGTGGATGGAGGGCGCAGAGCCGACGGGCGCGGCGTTCTTCGCGCATTTCCATGAGGAGCACGAGCCGGACATGCGCGCCTGGCTGGATCGGGTCAGGCGCGGGGAGCGGTAATCCAGGCCTCATCGTGCGGTATTTCGTCCAATCAGAGGGAGACAGGGAGCGATAGTATGGCCGTCAACGATGTCTCCTGGTCTGCGCGAAAGGATGACATCACGTGTCCCGCAAATCGCTCACCATCGAGCAGGTTCTGACCCTGCTTGCGGCGGCTCCGACGCGCCTCACCGCTATGACCTCCGGTCTCGCGCCAGCGCAATTGCGGAGTAGCTCCACTCCCGATGAGTGGTCCGCCAACGATGTGCTGGCCCATCTGCGCGCGTGCGCCGACGTTTGGGGCGATAGCATCGCGACGATCATCGCCGAGGACAGGCCGACGATACGGGCGGTCAATCCCCGCACCTGGATCAAGCGGACGGACTATCTCGACCTGGACTTCCAGCCCTCGTTGGGCGCCTTTGCCGCACAGCGCGCCGAGCTGCTGGCCATCCTGGAACCATTGCCGCCCGAAGGCTGGTCACGTACGGCGACCGTGACCGGAGCGGGAAGACCCCTTATTCTGACTGTGCTGAGCTATGCGCAGCGGCTGGCGATCCATGAACGGCCGCACCTCAAGCAGATCGAACGCGTCGTCAACACCATGCGTCCCCCTGAAAGGCGACGTTAGCCCACGTCCACCCGGCGCACGGCGACATACTCCACTGCGCCGTGACTTCTTCCGCTCGCCCGCCATCGCGAAGTCGAACTGATCGACCGCCAGCGCGGCGGTGACGTCGCCGGGAGGGAAATCCGCCAACCCCTGGGACCAGATGCCGAGGCGCTCATTGGCCTCCAGCCGCGCGATGCCCCGCGCCAGGATGCTGCTGGCGTCGTCGCGCCCGTGCAGCAGCGCCTCCAGATAATCGGCGCAGACATCGTCCTCGATGGCCTCGCGCCCCTCATCTTCGATGCTGTTCGCCGTCGGCACGAGCGTGATCTGCTCTGCTCCGTCCGCACCATGCGCGGTGGCCAGATGCGCGGCGTAGGTCGCCGTGGCGCGGGCGTTGACCAGCGAGGCCACCAGCAGCCGCGAGGCGTGGCGCGCGCTGACGGCGCCCTGGGTACCCGCGCCGGTGCGCTGGATGATGAGGCGGTCGCGCACAGCGGCGGCCTGCATCATCACCGGCGAATTGTTGATGTCGAAGCCGGGTATCATCCGACCATCAACCTCCCCGGCCAGCAGCGCATCGGGATGACCTTCCGCGCGCAGGGCCAGCGCCTCCGCGACGGTGCGCACCAGCAGCAACTCGCGTGCGCCACCCGCCAGCGCATAGGCGGCCACCGTGAAGGCGCGCAGCACATCGATCACCACCGCCACGCCGCGCGCCTGTTCGGCGTCACGCCCATGAATACGAACAACGTGAAGTGTCTCCGCCACTTATAGCCATCCTCGCCGTTTGAAGAACCAGAGCTGTCCCACGGTTATCAGCCCCATGAAGAGTAACACGATCCAGAAATTGAAGCTGCCATCATGCTCCACCTGGGGCATATGGCCAAAGTTTTGGCCAAAGACGCCCGTCACGAAGGTGATGGGCAGAAAGATGGTGGCGATGATCGTGAGTTGCTTCATGACGGTGTTGAGCCGGTTGGAGACGGTGGTGAGGTAGACATCGAGCAGGCCGCTCATCAGGTCGCGGTAGGAGTCGAGCACCTCGAAGGCGCGGATCAGATGGTCGTGTACGTCGCTGAAATACGCCTCCGACTCGGCGGGGATGTATTCGCGGGTGCGGGTAATCAGCGCGTTCGTCACCTCGACGCTGGGGCTGATGACCCGACGCATGCGCGCCACCTCGCGTTTGATGTGAAAGATGCGCGCCTGCACCTGATTCGAGGTCGTGCTGACGGTCAGGTCTTCGAGTTGGTCGATGACATCGTCGAGGTCGTCGAGCACCGGGAAGTAGCTGTCAACCAACGCTGAAAGCACGGTATAGAGCAGATGGGCGCAGCCGCGGCTTCCGGGATTCTCCTCGCTGGTATCAGCCTTCGCCGACGCGCGCAGCTTGTCCATCCATTCCAGTGGCTCGCGGTGTATCGTCAAGAGATAGTGTTTGCTGAAGACGATATCCACCTTCGGCGTGACGGCGTCTTCTGACTGCTGATCGAATCCAATGGCATGCATCACGAGGTAGAAGTAGTTATGCCCCTCGACAAATTTGGCGCGCTCTGCCTGTTCGCCTATGGTGCGGATGGTCAGGTGGGACAGCCCGAAGGTATGCGTCAGCAGTTTTTGCGCCTCTGCCGGGTCGCCTTCGATGTCGAGCCATGTCAGTGAGCCTTCCGCTTGCAGCGCCTGTTCGAGGCCGCTGGATGAGAGTTTGGGCTGTAATTCGCCGTTTTGCCAGACGAGAAGATGCTGTTGCACGCTGCGCACTCACTTTCATCGGGCCGACGCCACCGCTGAGCAACGCTGCCCCTCGGCGACATGGGCCATCGTACGACCATGCGACCGCAGTATACCAGCCCATGCGCCTTCTCGGTAGTCTATGCGTGCGCGAAAAAACGGGTGGCCAGCACCGTATTTCGATGCCCGCCACCCGCTTGTCGAGAACTACTTTGCCCTACTAGTTCTCGTTCTCCGACGACTGCTGTTCTGGCTCGCGCGCGAGGCGATAGCCCGCCTGACGCGCCTCGGCTCCGCAGACGCGAAGTAGATGCGATTTTCCTCGTTGGGCAGATGATTCACATCATCCGCTTCGTGGAAGATCATCGTGTGAATGTTGCCAACATACGCCGCCTGGCTTGCCGCCGCTGTCGCTCCGCTGGTGGCGAATGACTGCGCGGGAACGCTGATCTCCGCGCGTTCCGCCGTGGAAGCGTAGGAGTTGCGCATGGCGGGCGGCGTGCCCACCATTGCCTCCGCCAGATTGCGCTCGAGCGGCAGCTCAACCATTGGCTCATCGTCCTCGATGGTGGCCGCCATCCGCCTGCGCGCGACCACATATGCGGTCACACCTGCGGCTGCCAGTCCGACGCCAACGCCCGCCAGCCAGAAGAACGTCGTCTGTCGCCGTCGGCGCTGTCGCTGGCGTTGCAATTCTTCGGCGCGTCGGCGCGCCAGTGAGAAAGGCGGCACATTCTGCAGCATTTCAGGCGTTCGCACCTGCGCAAGCCGTTCGAGCGCATCGTCGAGCCGGGCGCCCGCTACGACGCGCGCGTCGCCGAGGCGGGCGTTGGCCAGCTCACGTGCGCTGTCGAGCCGGGTATTGGCCAGCCCGCGCATATCATCGAGCCGGGCGCCTGCCACCGCGCGCACTGGAGCCAGCCGTACCACAGCCTGATCGCGCGCATCGCTCAGTCGGGCAGTGGCGAGTTCGCGGAGGCTTTGTGCCTGATTGCTGGTTCGCAGGTCGTTCCAGCGCGCGATCAGCGGCGCGAGCACCGTCGCCGAAAGTACACCAACGCGAAACCAACTGCTACTTGTATTGCTACCTTATTGGCACGATTCTGCCGCGCTTCGATCTGCCGTCGCATCCTCTTCATCCTTTCCCGCTCCCCCGCAGCCGAATTGGCGCGGACACCTTCTCTCATCTCCCACGTGTACGCGCGTCTGTAGTCGCGTTGTGTTCACGCTGGCACACTACACGCAAACCCTGTGCCAGAAATAGCCAACTCCTCCGAAACACACCCGAAACACACCGATGATCTCTCGCACGAATCGCTATCCACCATACGCAGTGGATTCAGTTGTACTATGTCCCCGAATGGCGCCTGTGCGCCAGAAGCGGACGGTGAATTCGACGCTGCTCGCGCGGCGATATTGCGTCTTCAAGGCAGGCAACCCTGGCCTTGATGTCGTTTTACAACATATCTGCCCAATGATTGTAGTTCGACCGCCCTCTCCCCCTAACCCCCTCCCCTCAGAGGGAGAGGGGAACCAGAGAGCCAACCACCAGACGCGCGTCACGCTGGCTCTGGTTCTGGCTCTGACTCCCCTCCCTTCGAGGGGAGGGTGCTGAAGGCCGGAGAGTGGCCCGCGTACCGGAAACAGAACACAATCTATGGCCGGAGCGCTGTCTCCCGGCAATTTGTAGAACTCAGTTGAGAAGACGCGCGAACACCCGTGCCCGCCACGCTTCCTGTGCAGTATGCTTGACAGTACGATTCATGACACGTAGAGTGTGCAGGGCGTCGGCTGAGCTTCGCGCGCCTGTCGTATACCCTGCCTACTGCCTCTGCCTATGGCCGACGTTTCGCGGCGCCGCGTGACGGCGATTGCCGAAATCATAGATGCCCATCAGCGACGGAAGGACTCATCAGCATGCCGATTCATAAGGCGATCATCCCGGCGGCTGGCCTGGGGACACGTGTGCTCCCGGCGACGAAAGCGGTGCCGAAAGAGATGTTGCCGGTGGCCGACAAGCCTACCATTCAGTACGTCGTCGAGGAAGCTGCGGCGTCTGGTGTGACCGACATCACTTTTGTCACCAGCCGTAACAAATCCGCCATCGAAGATCACTTCGACGAGCAGCCTGAGTTGCGGGCTGTCCTGGAGCGCAAGGGTGATTTCGAGAAGCTGGCAAAGATTACCGCGCCCACCAGAACTGGCGCGTTTCAGCTTTGTGCGCCAGCCAGAGCCGAAGGGTCTGGGACATGCCGTGCTGATGGCGCGACCTGTGATCGGCGACGAGCCGTTTAGTGTGTTGCTTGGCGACGATCTGATTGTCCATCCACCGCGCCCGTGTCTGCGCCAACTCATGGATGTCTACGAGCGAACAGGCGCCAGTGTTATCGCCGTGATGCGGGTACCGCGAGACATGATTTCACGGTATGGCGTCGTGACGGTTGATCCGGCGGGCCAGCTCGATGCGCGCACGTTTAGGGTGCGCGATACCGTCGAGAAGCCCTCTGCCGCTGAGGCTCCCTCTGATCTGGCGGTGATTGGCCGCTATGTCTTCACGCCGCGTATCTTCGACCTGCTGGAGCAGACGGCGCCAGGCGCGGGTGGCGAGGTGCAGCTGACCGACGCGATTCGCGAACTCAGCCAGCGCGAGCCGCTCTACGCCTACGAATTTGAGGGCACGCGTTACGATATAGGCGATCCCGTGGGTTTGTTGACGACATCGGTAGCCTTTGCGCTGATGCGCGATGATCTGGCGCCAGCGGTGAAAGCGTATCTGCGCACGTTGACATTGGATTGATAGCACGTACGCCTTACACGCTGGGGTCATGGCGCGAGATTGTGTCGCTTATTCGCAGGTCGCCCGCCGGTCGGCGCCTGCTGATTAGTGGGGAAATGAGGTGAATCATATGGCAGACGAGCAGACGACTCTGGCGGCGCCGCTGGCTGGTCGCATTGCGCTGGTGACGGGCAGCAGCCGGGGTATCGGGCGGGCAACCGCGCTCAGACTGGCGGCGTTGGGCGCGAAGGTGGTCGTGAACTATCGTCAGCGATGAGGCGGGCGCGCAGGAGACGTGCGCGCTGATCGGCGCGGGGGGCGGCCAGGCGCTGGCGTTACAGGCGGATGTCTCGCACGAGGAAGATGTGCAGCGGCTTTTCCAGGAGGCTGAGGCTCGCCTGGGCGCGGTGACGATTCTGGTCAACAACGCGGGTACCACCAATGATCGCCTCATCATGCAGATGAAGCTCGAAGACTTCCAGCAGGTGCTTCAGACGAATCTGGTCTCGGCGTTTCTCTGCACGCGGGCGGCGCTGCGGCCCATGCTGAAGGCGCGCTGGGGACGCATCGTCAACATCACCTCGATCTCCGGGCTGATGGGTCAGGTGGGCCAGGCCAACTATGCCGCGTCGAAGGCGGGGCTGATCGCGCTGACCAAGTCAACCGCGCGCGAGGTCGCCAGCCGCAGCATCACTGCGAATGCGGTGGCGCCGGGATACGTCCCAACGGAACTCACCGCGAATGTCTCGGAGGAGTTCAAGAACTATTACATGCAGATCACGCCGCTGAAGCGCTATGGCTCGGCGGACGAGGTTGCGGCGCTGGTGGCGTTTCTCTGTTCGCCAGACGCGGGCTACATCACCGGGCAGACGATTGCGGTGGATGGCGGCATCAGCATGCAGTGAGGTGGTGGATGGCTGGCGGCTGATGCAGTTTTACAAATTACTGGGGACACGCCAGAGCCGGCTGGCGAGCTGAAGTCGCGCCTGAACGGGCCGCGCTGCGCTCCGCCACGAAGTCCGCCTGCGCGGACTGCCCAGCCCAGACTCCGCGCGGCGGCGCTCCCGCCGTGGGGAGGTCTCTGCAACCCGCGACGGCGGGTTTCGTGGCCGGAGGCCGTTCAGGCGACGGTTCAACCGCCTCGCGCTCCTTCAACTTGACATAGTGCGTTCCTGGGCCATAAGCTGACAGCGGGACGGCAGGGCGTGTGGGTGCGCTTGCTGTATCCGGCCTGTCATCCCCGTGGATTCGGAGGAGCCGATGGGACGTATTCTTGTCGCGAACCGGCGTGGCCATCAGGTAGTCGAGTGGGAAACCACCGATACCGAGGAGGCGCGCATGCAGGTCGAGGAGGCTGAGCGCATTCTGCGTGAGGCCCGCGAGCATGGCTGCATGGTCTCGAAGAAGGTGGATGGACAGCATGTGCTGGACCGTGCGCCGTTCGATCCCAATGTCGAGGAGTATCAGATCATTGCTCCCATTGCTGGCGGCTAGTATGAGCGGCTGGTGGCATCGGCTCCGCGACCATGTCTCATCGTTCGTGGGGCTTGCCACTGGCCACAGTATCCACCATAGTGACGCCATCGAGCGCCCATGGCGGCGGCGCTGGGATCACCTGCCCCGGCGTAGCGCAGGCGCGGACATGACCCGCGCCGATTATCGCGTGGCGCGTGAGCGTGCCCGTGAGGTGGCTTCCGCGACCCTCGGCGCCGAACGCTGGCGGACGCTTCAGCGCCAGGGCTATCTGGATGTCCCGTCGCGCCTGCGTCCAGGCCTCACCTATCGGCTGCGCGTCGGGAGGCGCATCGAGGTGCTCTGCGCGCCAGGTGTGCGCTCGCCCTGGTCGTATCGCTGGCTCTGCATCAACCCCAGCTATCCTCTGCCCGAAGAAGAGTTTTTCGCGCAACTCTACCTCTATACGCGCGACCGCGAAGACATCATTCTCAAGGTCGCCGCCCCGCAGCCGTGGGATCAGGCGCTCGGCCGCACGTTCTGATGACCTCACCCACAGCCCCTCTCCCACGGGACGAGGGGAGCCAGAGGCCAGACGCGCTCAAAGGTTATTGGCTATCCTCTTGGCTCTCGTTGGTGTTCTCAGATTGATTGCGCTGTTCGATGGCGAGGAAGGTCACGGTATCCCAGGCGTTGTGGATGCCGATGAAGAGCAGCAGGATCATCGCGCCGCCAATGATGTACAGCGCTATTGTTGGGCTGGTCAGGAACAATATCGCGGCGACGACGAGCGCGAGGTAGGCGACGAGCGGCAACGTCGCAAACCATATCCAGTCTTCCATCACGGGATTATAGCCGCCCTGCAAGCGCGCCCGGCGGACAATGCGCCGGAAAATGATGGTGGCATACGCCAACCCTATGAAGCCAGAGAGGATGAGCAGGACGCCGAGAACATGGAGCGACTGCCACGGCGCGCTGAGAATCGCGGAGAGGAGCAGCACGGCGCAAAAATGGAAGACATTTGGCGTGCCATACGCCGCCAGTTCCCCGCCCGCGCCCTGCCGCTGATTCCCCACGATCAAGGTGATGACGACGAACATCAAGCCAGTGAGCGCCCCAGCGGAGGAGCCGACGATCACGTAAAAGTTCTCCCAGCCAGCTAACAGCGACACCGCAGCCTCCCGCCTGATAGATTACGTACCCAGAGCAGATACTCAGGACGTTGTCTCACGGCGATTATACCAATTCGCGCAAAGACAAAGAGAAGCGGCGAGAACCCGAAGGCGCTCCCCGCTCCCCGAACGCATCAGGTCAGGCGACACGCGCCCTAGCTGATAGCGATGTCATCATACAAGGTGTAGGTTGGGTCGCCCGCGTAGCCGTCATCGTGATCGATGAGCGTCAGCGTATACGAATGTCCCGCCGTCACGCTTGCCGTCACTTTGACCCACGTGCCGCTGTTGTTGCAGGTATGCGCCAGCACGGTCGTGGTCGTGCTGGTGGTGTTGTCCTTCAAGGTAGCCGTCGCCCAGTCATAGGTGACGGTATCGGTGCAGACCACGCGATACCAGAAGGTCAGCGTCGTCGCGCCCGCTGGCGCCGTCACCGTCTGGCTGACGGAGCTATCGCCATTGAAGGCTGCGGATGAGCCGACCATCGCTGAGTCACTGCCGCTATGCGCCGTCGTGCTGATGGCGGTCGTGCCCGCGGTCGTCCAGCCGCTGAGGCTGCCGGTCTCGAAGCCAGGGTTGACGAACGGATTCGTCACGCCGACGACGTTGGAGAGCGCGACGTCATCATAGAGGGTGTAGGTTGGGTCGCCCGCGTAGCCGTCATCGTGGTCGATGAGCGTCAGGGTGTAGGAATGCCCCGCCGTCACTGTACTCGATACCTTGACCCACGTGCCGCTGTTGTTGCAGGTATGCGCCAGCACCGTGGTTGTCGTGCTGGTGGTGTTGTCCTTGAGCGTCGCGGTCGCCCAGTCGTAGGTGACGGTATCGGTGCAGACCACGCGATAGTAGAAACTCAGGGTGTTGTTGCCCGTCGGCACAGTGAATGTCTGGCTGACGGAGCTATCGCCATTGAAGGCCGCGGATGAGCCGACCATCGCGGAATAGCTGCCGGTATGGGCCGTCGTGCTGATGGCGGTCGTGCCCACGGTCGTCCAGCCGCTGAGGCTGCCGGTCTCGAAGCCACCATTGGTGACGCCGCCGCCACCGCCGCTGGTGGTCACGGTCACGCTGACCGTCGTGTTATGGACAGCGCTGCCCTCGGTCCCAGTCACCGTCACGGTGTAGGAGCCTGCGGCGACCGCTGAGCCAACGGAGACGGTGAGGGTAGATGAGCCACCCGCCGTGACGGACGTTGGGCTGAGGCTGGCCGTTGGGCCGGATGGCGAGACACTCGCCGTCAGGCTGACGGTGGCCGCCGAGCCACTGGTGACGGCGGTGCTGATCGTCGACGCGCCATTGCCGCCCTGGGCAATCGAGAGACTGGTCGGGCTGGCGCTGATCGAGAAGTCGTTGCCGCCGCTCGTCGCGCCCACCAGATCGCGGGCAATATTCCACACATCCGGGGTGCCGATGCCAGACGCCTGGTCATAGCCAGTTGTCGCCGGATAGAAGAGGTTATTGCCGCTGGTGATGTCGTGGTACGCGCTATACGTCTGCGTCGTGTTGAAGAGCGTGTAGAGGGTCGCGCTGGCGCTGCCCAGCACCGGCTTGCTGTTCGCCGCGAGGTACTGGTTCAGGTCAGCCGAGATGCCCGCCCAGAGCGGGGCCGCCGCGCTGGTGCCACCCACCTCGATCCACGGGCTGGAGGATGAGCAGCCAGACGCCGTCACCGAGCAGTAGACCGAGTAGCCGGTATTGGGATCGGCGTCCGCCGAAACGTCCGGAACCTGGCGCTTGCCATTGGAATACGAGTTCGTCGTGCCAGGGCCAGTCTGATAGCTGGGCTTGGCGAAATAGGTGCTCAGGCCGCCACCACCGCCTGCGCCCTTCGGGCTGCGCGAGGTGTCGGACGGATTCGACCAGACGGACTCACTGGTGTACGAGCCGCCGCTGCCTGTCTGCAGATTCGTGCCGCCGACGCCGACCACATTCGGGTCGCTCGACGGCGAGTCAACGGCGAGGCTGGTGTTGTTGCAGTCATAGGCGCCAGAGTCGCCAGCGGCGGAGTAGAGCGCCTGGCCCTGGGCCGCCATCTGCTGGAAGATATTGTTGAGCGCCTGAAGCTCGGAGTTGCCCGAGGACGCCTCACAGAGTCCCCAGCTGGAACTGGATACCTTGGCAACGTTGTCGGTGACGATCCTGTTATAGGTATCGTTGACGCCCGACGTGCTATTGGGGCCGATGTAGATTTTCTGCGCCGCTCCGGGTGCGGTGGCCGAAACGACCTCCATATCCAGTTCGACCTCGATGGCTCCCGCGCCTGCGGTGTTGGTGGCGCCATCCACCAGCACGTTGGAATAATTGGCCGAGCCGAGGCTGTAGTTGCTCAGATAGGCGTTGACATCGGTCGTCTTGTAGCCATCCAGTTCAAAGATGGCTACCGTCTGCCCGGCGCCAGTGGCGCTGCTGATGAGCGAGTTCATATCGTAGGCTGTGCGCAACTCGCTCGGCGTGTAGCCACCGCCAGGGCCGCTGCCAGCATGTGGGCCAGCCGCGCTGTTGTGGATAATGGGAGCGTGCGTATACACGCCCACGTTATCCAGACCGGCGATGTTGACGATCATGCCGGTGAGCGCATCGGGGACGGTTGGCTCAGTCGTTGGCGCGTAGACCGTGCGGCCATTCACCTGATAGGTGGCAATCGTGGTCTGGAACGCCCGCTCGACGGTCGCCACCGAGCCAGAGGCGTCGATAAGCGTGCGATTGGAGGAGACCGAATGTACCACAAGTCCCTGGCTGCGCAGGAACGATGTCACCGCGTTAACCGTCGCCTGAGTTGGCGAGAAACGCGCGGCGAACTGCTGTGGCGTGAGGAATTGATGATACTGCCCCGAATGCGGGTTATTCTGTGCGGCAATCAAGGCGGTCAGGGCGCTCTGGTTGCGCAGGCTCAGCGCAATCGAGAGATCCAGTGCGCGAGCGCTATCGGTACTCGCGCTCGGCTTGAGGTTCTTGACGGCGGGAACGAGGTGTCCGTGAATGGTCCAGCGTCCGGTAGAGGTGTTGGCGGCGCTGTGGGCGCTCGCGAATGGTGATCCGACGATAAGCGCGAGAGCGGCCGCGGCGACGAATGCGCAGCGAATGCCCCAGGTTCGTAACGACATCTGTTTCATGCGAACTCCTGGTAGGGATCGCCCGGCATTTCATTGGCCGGGAACAACATGCTTCATGCGTTGAGCGGAACGATGCTCGCAAGTGTTCATGCATCGTGGAGATGCGCCAGGATGAGTGTCGCGGAGGTATTTCCTTGAAAAACGTCGTCTAGCGGGCGTCCTCACTTTCCTTGTGCTACTGCTCCACTGGCTGATAGAAACCATCCCATCGCCACACGTAGAGCAGGTTCCTGCCGCCTGAGTCGCGCTCGTTCGCGCAGTGGTCGCTCTTCCTAAAATTGTGAGCGAATGTCATCTGGATTGACAGGCAGACAGGCAGATGGGAGCAAGTATACTGGATGACTGATATTTGTCAAGGTGTGCGATTGCTATTGCCAAAAATGGCGCAGGTATGAGCACGTACTTGGGCGCATCTGGCAGCGCTCGGTGTATCCTGAAATCTGGAAAATTGAGAAAGCGGGGGAGAGACAGTGGCGAGCTATGAAAACGACGCAGCCGCGGATGGCGCGGTGGTAACCTGGGCGGGAAGCGTCCAGGTCACAGCGGGGCCAGCCGGAGTGCGCAGCGGCGGAGATACCACAATGGTCGGCGGCGCGCGCGGAAACACCGCCAGACCTCGGCGCCATGACCATCTTCGAGGGTGGGCGCGACGACGATGCGCTACGCCATCTGCGCCAGGCGCTCACTGAACTGGACGAATATTTTCGCGGCGAACGGCGCGAATTCACCGTTACGCTCGATCCGCAGGGTACCGATTTCTACCGCGCGGCCTGGGCCGAGGTGGCGCGTGTGCCGTACGGCGAGACCCGCAGCTATGGCGAAATCGCGCAGGCTATCGGCTCGCCTGCGGCGGTGCGCGCGGTGGGCGCGGCCAACGGCGCGAATCCGGTGGCGCCGTTCGTCCCCTGTCATCGGATTGTCGGGAGCGATGGCCGCCTGACTGGCTATGGGCCGGGGCTGCCGCTCAAAGCGCGGCTGCTGGCGATGGAGGGCGCGATTCCCGACGATGCCGACCGCTACGATGCGTGGGTCGCCGCTCTCCGCGCCCGTAACGGCGGGTGAATCACTGGTGTTGGGCCTGCGCGGTGGCGTGTCGCGCTACTGTGCGCCAGGATGTGACCGCAGCCGCGCGCGTTGGGCGTTGCCACCGCGTGTGTTTGCCAGCGCCGACCATGCGCGGGAGGCTGGCTACCTGCCCTGCCCGCTGTGTGGCGGGTAGCAGCGACACTCAGCGCATAGTCGCTGTGGGAGATGCTATGTGTGAGGAAGCGCGCCGTAGGCGGCCACCACCCTGGTCGCCTGGTCCCTCCCTTATGAGGGGAGGGTGGCTGATAGGCCGGGAGAGGTTCGCGCCGCCTGGACCTCACCCCCAGCCCCTCTCCTACGAGGAGAGGGGAGTACACGTGTGACCGTGTGGCCATTCGTCGCGCTGGTCGCCCAGTCCCTCCCCTCGTAGGGGAGGGTGGCCGATAGGCCGGGAGAGGTTCGCGCCCGCGCTGAGCCGATCAACACAGGAGACGACATTACGCTACGGCCTGTCTCCCTATTGGGAACTTACGAGCGCATCTCAGCGTCTACTTGCGTAGTCTACGAAAGGAGCGACGAATATGCCTGTTGCGCAACGGCCCAAGCGGCGATTCATGCGTCTCAATCCTGGCGGCGTGGCATGGGACGAGTATTGCCACTCGCGCTGATGCTGTTGCTGGCTGCGTGTGGCGTCTCGGCGACCACTGGCCTGCAACCAGGAGGCGCATTGAACGCTACCACAACGGCCACGTCAGCCACCACGCCAGGAGGAACGCCAGTGTCATCTGTGCCACCAACGGATGCTGTTGTGTTAAGCATCGACCACACATCCTACACGCCTTCATCGACGATCAACGTGACGCTCATCAACCATCGCTCGACCAGCATCTTCACCTTCGATCATCAGACGAGCTGCACCATTCTCACGCTGCAGCGGCAAACCACCAATGGCTGGGAAGCCACGGGCGGCTGCGCGTTGGGCCGTATGACTCAGCGCGTCGAAATCAAGGCGGGCGCCACCATGCAGATCGCTCTTGCGCCGGGCGCGGGCCAGATGCACGCGACACCCTGGCCAGCCGGAACGTATCGCGTCATCCTCAACTATGCCCTTCAGTCGCAGAACATGTCAGCGACAACTCCAGTAGCCTCCGCGATGTTTGCTATCGGGTAAATCGGCTCAGGCGTCGCTTGTACCCAGGTTTCATCGGTATGCGGCGCCTGGCGCTACACCGCTGCAATCTTGCGGCGCATCCGTGCGGCGTGTACAATCGCGGTGTGGCCGCGCATGGGCGCGCACAGCAAAGGCAGCAAAGGCAGCAAAGGCGCTGAAAGGGGGACGCGAAGTGGGCCAATGGGCTCAGGGCTTCGCAGAAATATGGCTGAACAACGCAAAATTCGGGTGCTGGTAGCCAAACCGGGATTGGATGGGCATGATCGTGGCGCGAAGATACTGGCGCGGGCGCTGCGTGACGCTGGCATGGAGGTCATCTATACGGGCATTCGCCAGACGCCACCGATGATCGTCGAGGCGGCCATCCAGGAGGATGTGGACGCCATTCTGATGAGCATTCTCTCAGGCGCGCATATGGCGATTTTCCCCAAGGTGATGGAGATGCTCGCATCCAATGGTGTGGATGATGTGCTGGTGATGGCTGGGGGTATTCTACCCGACGAGGATTTGCCCGCCATCGAGAAGATGGGCATCAAGGGCAACTTTGGCCCCGGCACGCCGCTCGCGACCATCATCGAATTTGTACGGGCGAATATCACTCCTGACCGGCTCGCGCACGACCTGACGCCGCTCGCCCAGTCCGCCGCAGATGCGACGGAGGGGGCGGCCCAATAGCATGGCAAACGCTGATATCGTCGCGCGATTGCTCGCTGGCGACCGCCGGGCGCTGGCGCGAGTGGTCACTCTGATCGAAAACGGCGCGCCCGAAACACGCGCCATCCTCACGCAACTGCACGCTCATGGCGGCCATGCGCATATCGTCGGCTTCACTGGCTCGCCCGGCGCGGGCAAGAGTACGCTGGTGATGCAACTGGCGCGCGAACTGCGGCGGCGCGGCCAGCGTATCGGCATTCTCGCCGTCGACCCCAGCAGCCCGTTTACCGGCGGCGCGATTCTGGGCGACCGCATCCGCATGCAGGAGCTAGCGGGCGACCCCAATGTCTTCATCCGCAGCATGGCCAGCCGGGGCAGCCTCGGCGGGCTGGCCGCCTCGACGCGTGACGTGGTGCGCGCGCTGGATGCCGCTGGCTTCGATACCGTCATCATCGAGACGGTGGGCGCGGGCCAGGCGGAGGTCGAGATCGTGCGCGCGGCGCAGAGTGTGGTGGTGGTGACGGTGCCCGGCATGGGGGACGATATCCAGGCGATCAAGGCGGGCATTCTCGAAATCGCCGATATCTTTGTCGTCAACAAGGCGGATCGCCCCGGCGCCGACCAGACCGCCGCCGAACTGCGTATGCTGCTGAGCCTGGATGAGCACCGCAAGGAGCGCGTCTGGCGCGTTCCCATCATCAAGACGAACGCCATGACGGGTGACGGCGTGCCGGAGTTGGTCGATAAACTCGCCGCGCATCTGGCGATGCTGAAGGAATCGGGCATGCTCGCCAGCCGGAGCGGCCAACAGGCGCGCAGTGAGATGCTGGCGCTGCTGCATCTGGCGCTGGTCGAGAAGATCGAGGCCACCATCGGCGCGGACGAATGGGATCGGCTGGTGGCGGAGGTGGTCGAGCGCAGCCGCGACCCCTACACGGCCGCCGCCGAACTGGCGCAGCGTGTCGGGCTGACCCCGGCGGAATGAGCCGCAAGCGGCAATATAGTAGCGCCGCCCTCGAGTGGCATGATTTGCCATGTCCTATCTGGCAGCTCTGGCGCTAGCGTGCTGCTACTATAGATGTGAGTGTGCGAAAGGCAGATTATGCTAGCTGACGCGCATCGTGCCGCTGCGGGATACTCATCAGGCTGCGCGCCTGTCGCATCCCACGCGCATCTCGATTGGTCATTGAAGGCGCGTGGGAGCAGCATTTCATTGGATTGCCTATGGGTGCATGTGAAGCATAATAAGCACCAGGAAAGCCACGCGCGATTGGGAACGTATATGCGTTCGCTTAACGGCCGCTGACGACTGGGAGCGTCTCGATCAAGTGCGCCAGGGTGGCTGGTATGGCAGCAAAACCGATCCGCTTACCCAGCAGACAGCGCTTGATCTTTTGCAGGAAATACGCATATGGGCGACGAGCTAATTACATCGACTGTGGCAGTCTGCTGGCGCCTATGCCGCCCTGGCTTGACCCGGCAACATCTGCTTTGACAGATGCTATCGTGCGAACCCTGGTTCAGCAACGCCCGATGTGTTGGCTGTCATCCTCTATGGTTCCATTGCGCGCCATGATGAACGCCCACGACTGATTCCCATCCCAGCTGATGTCGATTTGCTCGCTCTATTTGATACTGATGATGAGCATTTCTCGACCCACCAGGGGAAGGCACTCTTCGCATCTTGGACAAGCCTACAACCGTCACCTGATACGCTACGCGATGTCAAAGTTATGTTCGCATCTCGCACGTTAGGTGCATGGGACACGACATTCATTGCCAGTGTTGCTCCTGACTGGTGTACTACTGTGGGCGCGTAATGCGCTACCAGATGCTCTCTCGGACATTGCTGGTCGCACATTTCTGCCACCCGACCAGGCAGAGAGTTACAAGCGGCAACCGCGGACGAGCGGCCCCTACATCCGACACTGGCGCAGAAATTAGAAAACGAGGATTACCAGGCGTGCGGCGAATCTGTGTGGTCGCAGGATTGCTCTGCGTGTTGCTGACGCTGGCCGCGTGCGATGCTGGGGGCGCGACCGCGCAGCCCACACCATCGGCGCCGCTTGCACGTGCCACGGCGACCAGGCGGCGCTCCCCCTGGGATGCCCTGACCAATCACAGCCTGTTCTCCAGGCGGGTGCGACTCTTGTCGTACAGCCCGACCACGGCCCAGTGGGTACACAGGCGCATGTGCTGGCGCGGGGATTGCAGCCAGGATGCCATCTCTGGCTCGGCATTACTGTAGCCCCTGTCCTTGGCGAGACCAATGGCACGCCTGTCGCACGTCCCAGTAGTGCGTCTGGAGCGCTGCAATGGGTCACAGTATCGGACGCAGGAACGTGGATGTGACGATCTGCGTCTGCGACATGATGCTCTACCTCGCTATGGTTATCCACCTTACACCAGCGTCACGCCAGCCACGTAGCCAGGCCATGGCAACGTGCTATTCGCCGACAGCGATACGACTACTTCTTTCTGCCATCGCTGGAGAGCGGTCATCAACTTCAAAGCTCCGCATCCTGATCTGCCTGTGGCTTCTCGTGACCGGCTGATGGCCGCGCCGATGTCTCCATGGCTGCGACCAACGCCGCCGATTCTTCCCTGAGATGCGCGGTCAGTCGGTAGCGTCTACCGTTGTTGCGTTATCGGTGGCTGGCTGGCTATCCGCAGCGTGCTCCGCGTCGTTACTCGCGGACTCGGCGGCCAGCTCGCGCTCGATCTCCGCGCGCTCGCGGCGGCGCTGCGTCTGCTCGATGCGCTCGATCCAGATGAAGAAGATGACGCTCATGAAGAAGACATCGAGGATGTTGCCGGGCAACGCCAGCAGCGCTCCCGCCGCCTGCTGGTCTACCAGCGCCGAAAGCTCGGTGACGCGCGGCGCGTGGATGTAGGTCGCGTAGAGCGCGCCTGGCGCGAAGATAATGGCGATGCCAAAGACATCTATCGGCAGGCTTTCCAGCGCGAGATAGACCATCTGCAACGGGCTGGACATCCGCCCACGGCGATCCGCTGGGGTCAGCAGCGGCCACCAGGTCAGCAGACCCGCGAGCAGATAACTGAGGTTGGCGACATTATGCCAGAGGGTGTCTTGCGCCGCGAGGTTATAGAACCGGGGGAGTTGCCAGAACAGCACGATGGAGTTGAAGGCGACGACCGCGATGACGACAAAGAGCGGCGTGCCCGCCGCCTCGCGCCACTTCCGCACGGGCAGGAGTCGCGTCGCCAGTTCGTCGGGCAGGCCGATCATCAGCAGCGGCGCGACGAATGTCACGATAATCATCAGTTGCGTGACCCGCGCTATCAGCAGATACTCGCGCCCCAGCGTATCCAGCGGCGAGAGCAGTGTCAGCGCCAGCAGCGCAACCCCGCCGAGATACGCCGCGATGCGCCCCCGTGGCACGATGACACCCGGCAACAGGCGGTCGCGCAGTGGGCCAATGGCCAGCAGATAGCCGCCGAGCAACACGACGAGCAGCGCCAGTGTCACCGGATCCGCATTCCACCACGTCAGCATCGCTGTCCCCCTGCCATCTTGCCGCCATTTCGCCGCGCCAGGCCACCATATGCCATATGCTCCATGCCATCGTCTAGCATAGCACCGCGCGGATAGCGCAACAAATTATGCGCCTACTGGGCACGCCCCAAAGATGACAGCAGATGTCATGAATCGGCGGTTATGCTGTCTCTGACGCAATGAGTGGGGAAGTCAGCGAGCGAAGGAGTGGCTATCGTGGAGCAGGGCATGAAGTATGGGTTCATCATCCCCGGCGGAGATATCCACACCGTGGCTGACCTGGCGGCGGAGGCCGAGGCGGCGGGCTGGGATGGCGCGTTCTACTGGGACGGCATCTGCATCAAAGACGCCGGGCCGATGTACGATCCGTGGGTGACGATGGCGGCGATGGCGCTGCGCACAACGCGGGTGCGGCTCGGCGCGATCATCTCGCCACTCTCGCGGCGGCGTCCGTGGAAGGTGGCGCGTGAGACGGTCTCGCTCGACCATCTCTCCGGCGGGCGGCTGGTGCTGCCCGTGGGGCTGGGCGCGCTGGATGACGGCGGATTTGGCAAGGTGGGCGAGCCAACCGACCGCAAGACGCGCGCGGAGTTGCTGGACGAGAGCCTGGAGATTCTGACGGGCCTGTGGAGCGGCGAGCCATTCCAGTATGACGGCAAACACTATCACCTCGACGAGATGACATTTCTGCCGAAGCCGGTGCAGTCGCCGCGCATTCCCATCTGGGTGGTGGGGATGTGGCCGAGCGAGCGTTCGATGGCGCGGGCGCTGCGCTATGATGGCCTGCTGCCAAATGTGCGCACACCTGAGGGCGAGATACGCGAGGTAACGCCGGATGATATTCGCGCGATGGCGGCCTCTATCGCCGAGCGGCGTACCCAGGCCACCCCGTTCGATATCGTCATGGAGGGCGAGACACCGGGCGATGATCCCGCGCGGGCGGCGTCCATCGTGCGCCCATTCGCCGAGGCGGGCGCCACCTGGTGGAACGAGAGCCGCTGGGGCGCGATGAACGATGTCGATGTCGTACGTACGCGCATTCGCCAGGGGCCGCCACGCATCGAGAAGTAAGCGTGAACGATAGCTATGCGGATAGCGCAGGGATGAGCGTCTAGGTGACATGCGCACGACGGCTGGCGGTGTACAGGCGCGCAGGCCGTTGCAGGCGCGGTGTATGGTGTTTAACAACTCGATGCGGTCATCGCGGATGGCAGACCTCACCCCCAACCCCCTCCTCGCGAGGAGAGGGGAGCCAGAAGGATACGCGCAGGCCGCCAGTCGCCACAATGGGTCGATCAGCCCCTCCCCTCGTAGGGGAGGGTGGCCGAAGGCCGGGAGAGGTTCGCGCCCGCGCAGACCCAATCAACACATGAAACACGCATGAACCGCCAGCCTATCCGCGCGCCCATGTGACTGCGGGCGCCCTGTCGTTCGTCTGTGCTTGAGTACGTGGCTGCATACACGTCAGCGGGCATTGCGCCTGAATCACTGTAGTGTTATACTATTTTAGTTGACGTGCGTGAAAACATGTTTGCGCGCTCACCCTCATCTCACACGCTTCCCGACCTGATGGAATCCCTGGCGTCAGCGCGATTGGCGCGTGGCGCTTTCCATCCGGCATGAGGGACGCGGAGGATAGTTTAAGGGAGGATTGAAGTACTTTGGCAAATGTCGCAACGATGAAGCAACTGCTAGAGGCAGGCGTTCACTTCGGGCATCAGACCCGTCGCTGGAATCCCAAGATGCGGCCCTTCATCTTCACGGATCGCAACGGCATCCACATTCTCGACCTGCAGCAGACGGTGGCACGCCTGAACGAGGCCGCAAAGTTCGTCAGCCATCTGACGGCCAATGGCGAGAGCATTCTGTTCGTGGGCACCAAGAAGCAGGCCCAGGACGCCATCAAAGAAGAGGCGCTACGTAGCGGCCAGTTCTTCGTGAATCAGCGCTGGCTCGGTGGCATGCTGACGAACTTCCAGACCATTCAATTGCGCATCCGGTATATGAAGGATCTGGAGGCGCGCAAAGAGCGTGGCGAGTTCGAGCGGCTGCCCAAGAAAGAGGCGCAGCACCTTCAGGATGAGCTGGATCGGCTGGAGCGCGTGCTCGGTGGCATCCGCGATATGCGCCGCCTGCCGGGCGCCATCTTTGTCGTGGATACGAAGAAAGAGCACACCGCCGTCCTGGAGGCGAACCGACTGGAGATTCCGGTCGTCGCGCTGGCCGATACCAATACCGATCCCGACGAGATGGATTACCCCATCCCCGCCAATGACGACGCCATTCGCGCCGTCCGGCTGCTCTGCTCTAAAATCGCCGACGCCGCCCTTGAAGGCCTGCGCCAGCGCGACTCGCAGCGGCAGAAGGACGACGGTGATACGCGCGCCGCGACCCAGGCTCCCGTCACGCTCGAAGAGTTCGGTGGCGAACCCGCCAGTGACGCGGCCAGTGAACCGGCTCAGGAGGCCGCAACGCCTGCCGCTCCGGCTCCTGTCGCGGCTCCAGTCGCGGAGCAGGCCGAAGAGCCAGCGTCCGGAGCCAGCGCCCGTCGGCGAATAATTTATCCGCTCGCCCCTTGTAGCTGGGGAGCGGGTGAAGTACAATGCATCCGAATCAGACGCGGCACGCGCAATCGTGCCGCGCGTTTGTGTGTCCCGCGCGGTGGATGCGCGTGCCGCGCTCATGGGTCAGCCGCGTGGTACTATGATCGATGGCGCGAGACAAGTCATGACATGCACAGGGTGTTCATGAGAACTGTGGCCATGTGATGTGAGATGTGAGAGGCGTCAGAGATTTCAGGCGGCGCCAGACACGCCATCGTCCTGTCTGGTTTATGGTATAGAGCGTTGAGGAGCGCAAAACTTTCATGGAATTCACTGCTAAAGATGTCGCCAAGCTTCGCGAAGAGACCGGCGCCGGGTTCGCCGACTGCAAAAATGCGCTGACCGCTGCGAAAGATTTCGACGACGCCTTGAAGCTCATCGAGCAAAAGGGCCAGCAACGCGCCGAGAAGGTCAAAGGACAGGATCGCGAGACGCACCAGGGGTTGGTCGAGTCGTACATCCATCATGGGGGCAACCTGGGCGTGCTGGTCGAGTTGAATTGCAGCACGGACTTCGTCGCCCGTAGCGAGACGTTCCGCACGCTGGCCCGCGAGCTGACCCTGCAAATCGCTGGAACCAACCCCACGTATATCGCGATGAGCGACATCCCAGAGAGTTTACTGGCCGAGGCGCGCGAGAAACATATGAGCGACCCTGAGGTGCAGAAGCGCCCCGAGCGCCTGCGCGAGCAGATCGTGGAGGGCAAGCTCAAAAAGCAGTTTGCCGACCATGTGTTGCTGGAGCAGGTCTGGGTGAAGGACGACAAGATCACCGTCGGCAAGCTGGTGGATGACGTGATCCGCAAGACCGGCGAGAACGTGGTCGTGCGCCGCTTCGCACGGTTCGCGCTCGGCGAATAGCTAGGCAATACCTGGCCGTTCCTGGCGTCTCTGAACTTCTGATGGCGCTGGCGACTGGCGCTGGCGACGCTGTGCATTGTTCACCGGGTCATCCGGCTCGACACTACGGGAGCTATTCATGCAGCCTATGCAGTCCGCGACGCCGCCCGCGACCACCTATAAGCGAGTCCTGCTCAAACTCAGCGGTGAGGCGCTGATGGGCGAGCAGGGCTATGGCATCGACGCAGAGGTCCTGAATTACTTCGCCGGTGAACTGGCGCAGGTGCATGCTCTCGGCACCGAGATTGCGGTCGTGGTGGGTGGCGGCAATATCTTGCGTGGCAAGACGGCTGCCGCCGAGGGGATGGATCGCGCGCAATCGGACTATATGGGAATGCTGGCCACCGTCATCAATGCCCTGGCCCTGCAAGACGCCCTGGAGCACGCGGGCTTTACCACTCGCGTGCAGACTGGCATCGAGATGCCCTCCGTCGCGGAGCCGTTCATCCGCCGGAGGGCTATCCGTCATATGGAGAAGGGGCGCATCGTCATTCTGGCGGCGGGGACGGGCAACCCGTATTTCACCACCGACACCGCCGCCGCGCTGCGGGCCATCGAGCTGAACTGCGAGGTGTTGCTCAAAGCGACGAAGGTCGATGGTGTCTATGACGCCGACCCGATGCAGGTGGCGACGGCGCGACGATTTCGCGAGGTGAGCTATATGCGCGCGCTTACCATGAGCCTGGGCGTGATGGATGCGACGGCGCTCTCGCTCTGCGGTGAGAATCATCTGCCTATCGTGGTCTTCGACATGCACGCTCGCGGCCAGATGAGTGCTATTGTGCGCGGCGTTCCGAGTGGTACACTGGTACATGATATGCCTGCTGGGCAGGACTTTGTCTGGGACAGCCGGGAATAACAGCCGGAAATGGCGACTCCGCCGTATGGACAGGCTGGGAAGGAACAGGTATCATGGCAGGAGATGTGTTCGCAGATGCGCAACACCGTATGAATGGAGCCGTCGAGGCGCTTCAGCGGGAACTGCAGACTGTGCGCACGGGCCGGGCGACCCCGGCGCTGGTCGAGCGACTGGTCGTCGACTACTATGACACGCCGACGCCACTCGCCCAGATTGCCGCTATACACGCCACCGATCCGCGCACGCTGACCATCCAGCCGTGGGATAAGAAAGCGCTTGGCGACATCGAGAAGGCCATCCAGAAGAGCGATCTTGGCCTGAATCCCAACAATGACGGCTCGGTGATTCGTCTCGTGCTGCCGCCGCTGACGGAGGAGCGCCGCAAAGATCTGGTCAAGGTTCTGCATAAGAAGGTGGACGAGGGCAAGATTGCCGTGCGCAACATCCGCCGCGACGCCCATGATAAACTGCGCGATCAGGAGAAGAAGAAAGAAATCTCAGCCGACGATCTCAAGCGCGGCGTTGATCGGCTGCAGAAACTGACCGACAAGTATATCGAAGATGTGGATGGGGTTGGCCAGGCCAAAGAGCATGAAATCATGGAGGTCTGATCCCAGGGAGATGGAGGGCGCGGCAAATATCCTGGCGCATGCCGAGCGCATGCCGACGGAGAGCCGACGGAGAGGAACAGTGGTATAGCATGGCCAAGCGACGAATTCGGAATCTGCGCGCGCTGGTGCGAGCCGTCTTTAGTGGCGGTCGCGCGCAAGAGGCCGAACGACAGGCAGAGCTGCGGCGACTGCGTTTTCGTGATGGGCAGGCGATTCCCCACCACATCGCGTTCATCATGGATGGCAATGGCCGCTGGGCGACTCGCCGCCATCTGCCCCGCTCGATGGGGCATCGCGCCGGGGTAGAGGCGCTGCGCCGGGTCGTGCGGCTGTGCGACGCCTACCACGTGCCTATGCTTACCGTCTATGCCTTCTCCACGGAAAACTGGGGCCGCCCGGCGGATGAGGTCAGCGCGCTGATGGGCCTGCTCTGGGAGACCATCCGCACCGACGTGGATCGCCTGAATCGTGAGGGTGTGCGGCTGCGCCACGTGGGGCGGCTCGAAGGGCTTGACCAGGATATTCAGGAGGCCATCCACTGGATGGAAGACCTGACCCGCGCCAACGACAAACTGGAGCTGAACGTCTGCTTCAACTATGGGGGCCGCGCCGAGATTGTGGACGCGGTGCGCCAGATTGTCGCGGCGAAGATTCCGCCTGAGAATGTCACCGAAGAGACGATTTCCAGTTACCTCTATACCCGCGAGCTTCCCGATCCCGACCTGATTATCCGTACCGGCGGCGAGATGCGGTTGAGCAACTATCTCATCTGGCAGGCCGCCTATGCGGAGTATTATTCGACGGCGACGCTCTGGCCCGACTTTAGCGAAGCAGACTTCGCCGCCGCGCTCGAGGCCTATGCCAGCCGCAAGCGTCGGTTTGGCAAGACCGACGCGCAGATTGCCGAAGAGGCTGAGGTTGGTGGCAATGGCGCGCAGACTGCCCCAGGCGACCCAGGCGACCCAGGCAGTGCGGGCAGCGTAAACAATGCCAATAACGCGAATAACGGTTCGCACCCACAGCCAGCGGCGAAGGGGTCGCACTAAAATCGTCGCGGATGAAGAGCGCATGAGCGGCGTAGCAAGAGTGACGCAGGAGCATGGCGATGAGCGAATCCGTCTCGGATGATTCCCGCGTGACAGCCACGCCACGCAGCCAGGCGGGCTGGCTCGCCGGGTTGCGCCAACGCCTGCTCTCGGCGGGCGTGCTGATTCCCATCGTGATTGCGCTGGTCTTCTTTGGTGGCTGGATTGCCTTTGCGGGCGCTGCGGTGGCGCTGGCGCTCGGCCTCTGGGAAATCCGCTCGATGTTCGCCGCCCACCGCAAGTGGTATCCGCTCGTCATCTTCAGCGGCGCGTTTGGCCTCGATCTGCTCGTCGCCGCGATGCTCCCTGACCTGCGGCTGACCCTGATTTCCCTGGGTATCAGCGCGCTGGTCATCCTCTCGTTCACCTGGGTGATGCTCACCCGCCCCACCATCGACCGTACCGTCATCGACTGGGCGCTGACGATTGGTGTTGCGTTCTACCTCGGCTGGCCGATGGCGCTCTTCCTCGTGCTGCGCGGCAATGTCATGGGCATCGGCTCCGATCAGTTCTGGTGGGTGGCGGGCCTCTTCTGTATGGTCTGGGCGAATGATACCGCCGCCTTCGTCACCGGCCACTTCCTCGGCAAACGCAAACTCGCGCTGCACATCAGCCCGGCCAAAACGTGGGAAGGCTTCGCGGGCGGCCTTGTCTGGTCGGTGATCGCCGCGTTCGTGTTGCTGGTGATTACCCCGGTTCATCTGGCCTGGTATCACGCGGTGATCCTGGGCGTTCTGGTGGCCGTGGTCGCGACCCTCGGCGATCTGGCGGAGTCGCTGCTCAAGCGCGTGGCTGATGTGAAGGATAGTGGCACTATCGTTCCCGGCCACGGTGGTATCCTCGACCGCATGGATAGCCTGCTCTTCGCGGTGGCGGTCGTCTTCTTCTACGCCGCCTTCCTGCATCCCGCGCTCCTCGGCGGCTAATCTCGCCTATGATGGCGGGTTCAGGCGGGCCTCAGGCAAGATTGGCTCGAACAGTTCGATGGGATTCCCCGACGGGTCTTCGAGCAGGATCTGCTTGCCGCCAATGCCGGTGACGATATCGTTACGGAAGTGCGCCCCGGCCGTGCGCAACGCCGCGACGGTGGCGGCGAGATCGTTCACTTCAATCGAAAACCGATTCCATCCTCCAGGTTCGGGCCGGGTACCGTCAGGCATTGACTGGCCGCCGCCACCCGCCGGATTCGGCGCGCTGAGCGCGAGACGGAGGTCGCCTCGTGAGAGCATGGCAAAGGCGGGCGCCGGATGCATCACTTCCTGGAAGCCGAGATGCTGGCAGTAGAACGCAATCGCAGCGTCAACATCGTGGACGATATAGCGAACCTGAACTGTGGCCATTGGGCGTTCCTGCTTTCTTCGGCAATGAAGCATGTGTTCTAGAGGAATCATACAGCCTATAGCATCGAGTCGCCACTTAGCCAACAAAGAAGGTAGCCGCTTCCGCACCTCACGCTCCCTGACGGCTAACCATACACTCACCATATGGCATGGGGAGCCATGACGGATCCGGTAACGCGCCGCCAACCTCACGAAATCCGTCGCTAACGCCTGACTAACGATACGGGTAGCGCGGCTGCGTTATCCGCATGCGAATCTGCCTCATGTCACGCGGCGCCAAACGTCTGGCTAACACGCGCTCTGCTATCCTCTGCGTAGCCTGTAACAGTGTGGACCGATCTGCGGTTAGAGACATAGGTTGAGGCAGGATATAAGGATAAGGCAGAGTCAGATGGACAACATGGACAACATGGACAACATTGAGCGACCTTTCAATCGGGCGGAGGCCATACGTGACGCGCAGGCGGTGCGCCTGGCCGATGGCGTCAGTGTGCGCCTGCGCGCCGCCAGTACTGGTGACCGGGATGACGACGCTTTCCGGCGTCTGTTCTTCACCTTGAGCGACACCACCCGCTACCTGTATTTCTGCGCTGGCATCCCTGCCAACGCGCTCTGGGCCGAGCGTT
Source organism: uncultured Chloroflexia bacterium (assembly GCA_963702665.1). Lineage (GTDB taxonomy): Bacteria > Chloroflexota > Ktedonobacteria > Ktedonobacterales > JADMIN01 > DAHUXT01. Next base: position 262,311 of record CAVPDP010000018.1, on the reverse strand, counting down.
TCGGCGACCTCAGCCACACGGATGGCGCGCGCTCCTACGTATTGGTGGCTGAGATGGGCGACGAATTGGTCGGGTTTGCGCGCTTTAGCCAGGGTCCACACGCGGATCCGCACGAGCGCGCCGCTGACCTGGGAATCTTGCTCACAGACGCCTGGCAGGGGCGGGGGCTGGGCGGACACATGCTCTGCCGCCTCGCCGCAGAGGCGTACGCGCGCGGGGTGACGACGCTGACCGCAATCGTGCTGTGGGAGAATCGCCGTATGCTGCGATTGGCGCGGCGCATCTTCCCTGACATGCGCATCACCTATGCCTCTGGAACGTGTGAACTTACCATTGACCTTGAGTCATGGTGGGCCAGACCGGATGAGCGGATGTGCGGCTGAGCTTCACCGGCTGGCTCTGGCCCTGGCCGCGAACTGCTGGCTGGAGAGCGCGGGCATGGGTATATTGTGGGCCGCCGACTGGGGAGAAATGTCGAGCAGCGCCTGCAATATCTGGTGTTCTTCGCCATGTTGCAACGCCACCAGCGCCCGGCGAAACTCGCGCAGGGGGAAGCGGTGGGTGACGAGCCGCTCCGGGGTGAGCCGCCGCTCACGCATCAGGCTGGCCGCGAGCGCGAACGCTGAGATACGTCCGTTGCCGCGTCCCGCATCGGTCTGCCAGCGTTCCATGCCGGGCGCGAATGTCCCCAAGAGCGACACCTCCGCGTGCCAGATCGGCGTCAGATCGAGTTTCAGCGGGATGGGCCGCTGGCCCGCCAGCACCACCGCGCCCTCGGGACGTGTCCACCGCAGCGCCGATTGCAGCGTCTTTTCGGAGCCGACGGTGTCATAGACGACATCGAAGCCGCCGGTGAATAGCTCGGCGCCGTGCCTATTGCTCCGCCGCTGTGAGCCAGTTACCCGCGCGATGCCCTCGGGCACTTCGTTGGCGCGCAACGTCTGTGACGCGCCCATGCGCGCCGCCATCTCGGCGTGATAGGGCGCATCGAGCAGCGCGGCGATATTCGCATTCGGCGCAAATGCCCGCAGCGCCTGTATCAACAGCATCCCCTCGACATCGGTGCCGATCACCAGCGCCTGCTCGCCCGGCTGGGGCTGGCGGCGGAGCGCGGCGTGTACGGCGCGGGCGGCGGCTTCGAGCAGCGCGGCCTGTTCGTCGGGGATCGCATCGGGGACGAGGAAGAGCTGACGCTCGTGGAGGACCATCTCTTCGCTCCAGCCGCCGCCGGTTGGCGCTGGCGTCGTCGGCGTATAGCGGTGGACACACAGGGTGTAGTTGCCCTCCGCACAGGCGTGGCATGGCGGCTCGATGCCCCGCGTGGGACAGCATGGGTCGCACTGCCAGACGACGCGGTCGCCGGGACGCAGGAGCTGCGCATCGGGGCCAGCCTCCACCACTTCGCCGACGACCTGATGGCCGAGGTAGAGACGGCGGAGATGACGCATGGCCGCCAGCGAGACGCTGGGATCCGTCGCCAGTTCGATGGCGGTCAGGTCACTGCGCGAGATGCCCGCGATACGATTGCGCACGCGCACCCATTGCGAGCCGGGTAGCGTGGGAACCGCAATCCGCTGCAATCGCAACGGCGCGAACGAGCCATAGTACGCCCGGCGCGAGAAGCGCCCAAGCGCGCGCGTCAGCCCGGAGCGCGTGGCGGACGCCCTGAGAAACACACTCCACATCGTCGCGCTACCCATAGTCGAAGACGCCCCCATCGCGTATATACAGCATGCGCTGATTGCCTGGCATGCTGCGATAACAGCAAGGAATGGGCCAGAACGCCACCCAGTGTAACACGCTTGTCTTTGCGCGCGCAACTTTGCCTGGCGATGGCAGACCCCTCCCGGCCTGTCGGCCACCCTCCCCTAGAGGGGAGGGTTTCCAGATCTGCCCGCCAGGATGAATCGTTGGCGCGCATCTGGTTCTCCCTCTCCTCGCAGGGGAGGGGTCTTGCGCCATGTGGGCCGCTACGGTATACTATCAGTAACCCCCCCGGCTGGCTCGCTGGCCGGGCGTAGCGCCGCCTTCGGGCGGCGTCTGCATTTTCTATTTGGAGTTGCATGTGACAAAGACGACAAAGCCACAGCAGTCGCCCGCCCCACGTCTGACCAATGTCTATGTAGATGGCTTCAACCTCTATTATGGGTGCGTAAAAGGCACTCCCAACAAATGGCTCAACATCGCCGAACTGTGCCGATTATCGCTCCCCAGCCACTACCAGATTCATCGCATCCGCTACTTCACCGCGCTCGTCAAGCCACGCCCCAGCGACCCCAACCAGGACGTGCGCCAGCGAACATTTATCCGTGCCCTCCAGACCCTTCCCAATTGCTCCGTACACTACGGCGAATTTCTGCAAAGTGAAGTTCGCATGCACCTTGCCAAACCCGTTGCGAAGGGGCCAGCTACAGCGCTCGTCGTCAAGACCGAAGAAAAAGGCTCAGATGTCAATCTGGCCACCTACCTGCTCGTGGACGCCTATGAGCATGACTTCGAGGTAGCGGTTGTCATCACCGACGATTCCGACCTTGCCCCCGGCTGTCAGCCACCCTCCCCTAGTAAGGGGAGGGATCGGATGAACCGAGCGGCGATGGCGACAGGGCAACCCCCTCCCAGCCTGTCGGCCACCCTCCCCGACACGGGGAGGGTTTCCAGACGCGCCCGGCGAGGCGATTCGTTGGCGCGCGTCCGCCTCTGGTTCCCCCTCTCCTCGCAGGGGAGGAGGCTAGGGGGAGGGGTTCGGCTGGAAGCATAACGGCTATCCTCATTGCCTACTTAAACGCTGCATGCTAGAATAACATCCGCAATGCGTCGTGCGGCGATATTGATATTTTCTGCTGGCTTCCGCTACTGAATCAGGGACTTTATGCCAACCGAAGCCGATACCTGCCGCAACTATGTCGTGCCCAACCTGCACGCCGCTGGCTGGACCGATGACCAGATCGCCGAGCAGCGCACCTTCACCGCTGGGCGCATCCTGGTGAATGGGCGTGTCGCCCAGCGTGGCAAACCGAAGCGCGCCGACTACCTGCTCTACTACAAACCCAGTTATCCGCTGGCCGTTGTCGAGGCGAAGGCCGAGTATCGTAGCGCCACCGACGGCATGCAGCAGGCGAAATCGTACGCGCAGACGCTCGGTCTCCTCTTCGCCTATGCCACGAACGGTGTCAGCATCGTCGAGTTCGATTTCAGCACCGGCATCGAGCGTGAGGTAGATGCGTTCCCCAGCCCGCCGATCTCTGGCGCCGCTACCGTGCGGCCAAGGGGCTGCCGGAAGAACTGGAAGACAAGCTGCTGGCGCCCAATCATAGCTCCGATAAAGTCCCACGCTACTACCAGCAAATCGCCATCAACCGCGCCGTCGAGGCGATCCTGACGGGCAAGCGGCGCGTGCTGCTGACGCTGGCGACCGGCACCGGCAAAACGGTCATTGCCTTCCAGATCGCCTGGAAGCTCTGGAATAGCGGCTGGAACGTGAAGAAGCAGCCGGGACAAGCCGCGCATCCTCTTTCTCGCCGACCGTTCGATCCTGGTGGATGATCCCAAGGACAAGACCTTCGCGCCCTTCGGCGATGCCCGCCACAAAATCGCGCGTGTGGCCACCCAAAGCCGTGAGATGTATTTCGCCACCTATCAGGCCATCGCCGACGATGAGCTACGGCCCGGACTCTATCGCGAATACGCGCCCGACTTCTTCGACCTCATTATCGTGGATGAGGCGCACCGGGGCAGCGCCAATGACGGAGGTTCCTGGCGCGAGATCCTGGAATACTTCACGGGCGCGGTACAACTCGGCATGACCGCCACGCCGCTGCGCCAGGATAACCGCGACACCTACGAGTATTTCGGCAATCCCGTCTATACCTACAGTCTCAAACAGGGCATTCAGGACGGCTTCCTCGCGCCCTATCAGGTGCGCCGCGTCGTCATCGATGTGGACGTAGAGGGCTACCGCCCCTACGCCGGGCAACTCGACGACCTTGGCCGCGAGATACCCGACCGGGAGTACTCCACCCGCGACTTCGAGCGCGTCATCTCGCTCAAGGCCCGCACCCAGGCCGTGGCCCACCACCTCACCAACTATCTCAAGGCAACTGACCGCTTCGCCAAGACCATCGTCTTCTGCACCGACCAGGAGCACGCCGACCAGATGCGCCAGGCGCTCTCGAACGCCAACGCCGACCTGGTGCGCCAGTATCCCAACTACGTCGTCCGTGTCACCTCCGATGAGCATGATATTGGCAAAGGATATCTGTCTACGTTTCAGGATGTCGAGACCCAGACACCCGTCATTCTCACCACCTCGAAGCTGCTGACCACTGGCGTCGATGCGCCGATGGTCAAGAACGTCGTGCTCTTCCGCATCATCGGCTCGATGACCGATTTCAAGCAGATCATTGGCCGTGGTACGCGCGTCCGCGAGGACTACGGCAAGCTCTACTTCACCATCCTCGACTATACTGGCACGGCGACGCACGAACTTCGCCGACCCCGCCTTCGATGGCGAGCCAGCGCTCATCATCGAGGAGAAAGTGAACGACGAAGGCGAGGTGGAGACGAGCATCGAGGAGCCAGTCCCGACCCGCAGGATGACGACGCCACGACGGACGGCGATCAGCCTGAGCCAGAATACCGCTACGAGCCGCCGCACATCATCGACCCGAAGCGTGTGAACGACCAGCCGCGCAAATACTATCTCTCAGGCGTTACGGTCGAGATCATCCACGAGACGGTGCATGAACTGGACGCCAGCGGGCGCAGGCTGCGCACGGTCCAACTGACCGACTATACCGGCGAGCAGGTGCGCACCCTCACCCACAACGCCGACGACCTGCGTAGCCAGTGGGCGCACGCCGACCAGCGGCAGCAGATTGTCCAGGCGCTGGAAGAGCGCGGCATCTTCGTGGAGCATCTGGCCGCGGTCATGAATCAGCCCGACGCCGACCCATTCGACCTGCTCTGCCATCTGGCGTTCGCCACGCCTGTGCATTCCCGCCGTGAGCGCGCCGATAGCCTGCGCAGTGAGCAGCGCGACGTTCTTCGCGCGCTATGCGCCAGAGGCCCGCGTCATTCTGGAGACGCTGCTCGATCAGTACGCCACCTATGGCCCATCGCGAACTCGCGCTGCCCGATGCGCTGCATGTGCCCGCCATCGCCAGCCACGGCAACGTCACCGAAATTGCGACGCTTTTCGGTGGCCCGGAAAAACTGCGCGACGCTATCACCGAATTACAAACCTTGCTCTACGCCGCGTGACCAAAGGGAATGTTTGCTCCCAGCCCGCGCAGGCGGGCTTTGCGGCGGAACGCCCTTAGGCGCGGCTTTAGCCGCCAGCCATCATAGAGAACAGGACAACGCATGCCACGCTCGAATGGCTCGAATACCAGCGCCGCGACCCAAAGCACCGCCCAGCAGTTCGGCAGCATCATCAAGTCCGCGCGCGACATCATGCGCAAGGACAAGGGACTCAACGGCGACCTCGACCGCCTGCCGATGCTCACCTGGATCATGTTCCTCAAGTTCCTCGACGACATGGAACGCCAGCGCGAGGCCGAGGATATGCTGCAGGGCAAGCTGTTCTTCCCCGCCATCGAGCCGCCGTATCGCTGGCGCGACTGGGCCGCCCACGACGACGGCATCACCGGCGACGACCTGATCGCCTTCATCAACAACGACGAGGCTGCCCGCCCCGACGACACACGCGGCCCCGGCCTCTTCGCCTACCTGCGCGGCCTCAGCGGTGGCGCCGCCAACGACCGCCGCGACGTGATCGCCACCGTCTTTCGCGGCGTCGCCAATCGTATGCTCAGCGGCTACCTGCTGCGCGATGTCATCAACAAGATTGACAGCATCCACTTCACCAGCAGCGACGAGATACACACCCTCGGCCACATGTACGAATCCCTCCTGCGCGAGATGCGCGACGCGGCGGGCGACGCGGGCGAGTTCTACACCCCGCGCGCGATGGTCAAATTCATGGTGCAGGTCGTCAACCCGCGCCTGGGCGAGACCGTGCTCGATCCGGCCTGCGGCACCGGCGGCTTTCTGGTGGAGTCGTTCGCCCATCTGCAAGACCAGGCGCAGACCGTCGAGGCGCAGCGCATCCTGCAAGAGCGCAGCATCGCTGGCATCGAACCCAAGCCCATGCCCTACCTGCTGGCGCAGATGAACCTGCTGCTGCACGGGCTGGAGTCGCCGCAGATCGACCCCGGCAACGCGCTCCGCTTCCGACTCGGCGAGATCGGCGACGCTGACCGCGTGGACATCATCCTCACCAATCCGCCCTTCGGTGGCGAGGAGGAGCCAGGCATCCAGGATAACTTCCCCGCCGATAAACAGACCAGCGAGACGGCGCTGCTCTTCCTCCAGCTCATCATGCGCCGCCTCCGTCGCCCCATCGGCACTAACAAACCGGGACGCGCCGCCGTGGTCGTCCCCAACGGCACGCTCTTTGGCGATGGCGTCGCGGCGCGCATCAAACACGATATGCTCACCGAATTCAACCTGCACACCATCGTCCGACTGCCCAACGGCGTCTTCGCCCCCTATACCAGCATCCCGACCAACATCCTCTTCTTCGACCGCTCTGGCCCGACCCGCGAGGTCTGGTACTACGAGCAGCCGCTGCCGGAGGGCCGCAAGAGCTACACCAAGACGAACCCGCTGCGCATCGAGGACTTCGCCGATTGCGTGGCGTGGTGGCCCAACCGTGAGGAGAACGACCGCGCCTGGCGTGTGCCCGCGCAGACGATTCTCGACAACGGCTGCAACCTCGACATCAAGAACCCGCGCGCGAAGCAGGATATCGAGCACCTGCCGCCCGAAGTCCTGGCCGCCAGCATCCTGGAGAAAGAGCGGCAAATCGCCGAGATCGTCGCCGATATCCAGCGCGTGCTGGCCGAGGGGGTGCGCAATGGCTAGCACGGTTGCCGCCTGGCCGATGGTTGCGTTGGGCGAGGTGCTGACGATAAGCGACAAGTGGATAGATATTGATCCCAACCGGAGAATATGCCCAGGTGACAGTGCGTCTGTGGGGCAAGGGCGTAGCCCTTCGTGGACCGCGTGCAGGGCGCCGAGATTGCAGCGATCGCGTCAACTTCGGGTAAGCGCAAATCAGTTCATCTTGTCGCGATATTGATGCGCGCAACGGAGCATTCGGCCTGGTGCCTACTGGACTTAGACGGCGCTGTTGTCAGCAGTGACTTTCCGGTATTCGATATGAATCCCTCACGCTTAGATGCTAAGCTTTCTTCAATGGATGAGCCGAACGCATGACTTCGTAGAATTGTGCCAAAGGGCATCAGAGGGTACGACTAATCGCGTTCGATTAAAGGAAGATAGATTCCTGGCTACTGAAATCCCCCTGCCGCCACTCGACGAGCAGCGGCGCATCGTGGCGCACATCGAGGCGCTGGCCGCCCGCATCGAGCAGGCGCGCGGGCTACGACGGGCGGCCAGACGAGATATGGCCAGCCTTTTGTATAGCGCATATGCAAAGATCATTCAAGATGCCCCATTGATGCTTCATGAGCGAGGTGGCGCCGCTCAAACGTAGACCAGTCAAAATAGATGCTGCGGCAGATTACCCGGAACTGGGTGTCCGATCATTTGGAAAGGGAACATTCCACAAGCCCCCACTTCCAGGCGCTTTGGTTGGCACAAAGAAACTCTTCTCCATTGAACCGGGCGACTTGCTGTTCAATATCGTCTTTGCATGGGAGGGCGCGGTAGCAGTCTCTCGCCCTGAGGACTCTGGACGATTTGGCTCACATCGGTTTCTCACATGTGTACCATGCGAAGGCTTAGCGTGCGCGCGCTACCTTTGCTTTCACTTCCTGACCGAAGTTGGTCTGGAGCAACTTGGCGCCGCCTCTCCTGGAGGCGCAGGGCGAAATAGAACATTAGGGCTGAAGGCACTGGAGAACATTGCTGTTCCCATTCCACCATTCCATGCTCAAGATGTGGTTTGAGCAGATTGCTCGAACGTGCCAAAGAATTGGAGCAAGAGCAATCGTATGTAGATGCACGAGCTAGACGCGCTGCTGCCGTCCGTGCTCGACAAAGCGTTCCGTGGGGAGCTGTAGCGGCTGTCCCCCGTACACGCGGGGTTGGTATCAGCGGAGTCCACTTATCGGCAGAGGAACCCGAATGAATCCCGCCTGGGTAAAATGATGGTCACTGGTGAACGCTTCCGTGATGCCCAGATGGCGCATCACCACAAAACTCGCGGCATCTACCAGTGACCACGTCTTATCACTCATCTGTTCAAGCATCGCCCAGGCTTCCTGCCACATGGCCTCATCAACGTGAACGACCTGCAACCCTGCATTGCCTCGAATCTGCTGGATGAACTGGATGAGTTTGGGACGTGGCATCCCACGTGAATCAGTGGTCAATAAGGCCACGACCTCATTGAGTACATCATCAGTCGTGACTAATCGTCGCTGATCGGAATGCAGCGTCTGCGCATACTGCGTCATTACGGCATGGTTGGGGCTAGAGCGTAGTACCGGCTCGACCCAGCCCGAAGTATCAACAAAGACCGCATTACGGCTGGGGAGCATCACGATCCACGTCTCCCTCATCCTCATGCTGGTCAAGCGCTTCTTGACCGAGGTAGTAGTCGTGCCGCTCTACAAGGTCGGGATACTCGGACTCAAATGCATCGTAGAAGCCCTGCCAGGGATCAGCAAACGTGTCAGGCGCGTTTCCTGGGCTAGTTTGCGATGACGGTGTACCGCTTGCATCGTCGGCAGATAGTTGTGTACCCATTGGGAGACTACGAACGAGCGCCGCAAGCGCCTCTTCTGGCGTCTGGTGCTGCCCTGCGGCATATACCGCAAGCGTCCGATAGAGATCATCGGGCAACGCAATGCTTTGGCTCAACGTCCCACCTCCCTTCTACCATCTGTCCCGGAAAAACGTGACCACCCCGACTACCTTGTGGGAGAGCCTCCGGGGCTCTTGTCATCGGAGTGGAACCTTTGCAGCGCCCTCATTGTATCACTTGTGATACAAACCACACAAACGAATGGAACCTCAAATCCACTGCCCAGACTTCCCTACTTGCCCGCGCCCGTCCCCTTCATGCCCCCTCGCGCCATCCTCCCCCGCGTGCTACGCTCATCCTGCGACCCTCATTCCTCGTCCCATACGAGCAGCGTCGCAGGAGGCAGCAGCGGAAGAAAAAGGGACAGGCGCATATCTGATCTTCTGGCATTCTGCTCTGGTTCCCCCTCCCTTTTAGGGGAGGGGGCTAGGGGGAGAGGGCTGGGGGTGAGGTCCGCCCGCGTCCCCAACGGAACCGGAGTGTTGAACCGGTGGTCTGCGCGCACGTGGAGAGGACACCAAGACGGCGACCTGTGAGCTCCGCCGCCCCTCAGCCCGACATTGCCCGCACCGGACACCCCCACGGTCAACCAGCACATCACACGCATGTCGCGAGTAGAAAAGACGGGCCGTCGGCGCGCTAAGCTTCCTTCCAACGGAGCAGGTTGCCGGGGCCAGAGCCGGAGCTAACACGAGACACTCCGGTCAGCGCCCCGGCAAAGTCGCACGCACAGCAGAGACCGACGTTAAAGGCGATGCATCCATGCCGCACCCGATCCTCCGCGCGGAGACGATCCCCCACGTGCCGGGAGAATCCCTCCGACCATGCCGTAGATGCCGCGCGATCAGCGTTCCCCTCCGCCCACCCACCCAACAGACCGGCCATCACGAATAATGCGCCCGCTAGCCACATCTTCTGGCTCCCCTCCCTTTGAGGGGAGGGGCCGGGGGAGAGGGTTCGCTCCCGAACCACCACATTCGGGGGATACCCCCTCCTGCCCTCAAACAGGCGCATCCGCCGGTCATCACCTACCACCACCCACCATCACCCGACACCCGCGAAAACTTTTATTTTCCGCCATGCTCGGTTGCTCCGGCCCTCCGGCCCCTGCTCCCGGCACGGCATCCTGCTACCATCGTCATCTTGGCCCGCGCATCTCTCCTCTGGCCCCCTCTCCTCGTAGGAGAGGGCTGGGGGTGAGGTTCCGCCAACCCGCGACGGCGGGTTTCGTGGCCGCAGGCCGTTCAGGCGCGGTTTCAACCGCCCGCGCCATTTTGCTGGGAGCGCGCGCGACCGTTGCGGTATAATCCAAAGGCATATCATCCGCCAGTCATCCGCCTGTCTATGGGGTAACGATAGAGGTAACATGCTCAGTCTCCCTCCAGCGCTCTTTCTCGTTCTGCTCGAACTGACCGTCGGGTCGTTTGTCAGTCTCTACTTCCTGGACGTGCGCGGCGATACCAGCCGGGGATTCGTCGTGTTTCAGGGCGTGCTCTACCTCATCTTTGCCGTGCTGACGCTGCTCGCCATGAACGCCTTCGCCTCGCCAACCGTCGTGCAGAGCCGTGGCCTCGATGAATCCTGGCTCGGCGCACAGGGGCCGCTGGTGGTCGCCTTTCTGCTGCTGATGATCCCATGGAATGCGCTGCTCTGGCTCGACCGCCAGCCCCGCCCGGCGCACGGTAAAGCGGGCAAAGCTGATAAAGCCGCCGCGCAGCGCCCCACCGGACTGCGGCTGGCGCGGTTCGCCACCGGCGCGCTCACCGCGCTGACCGGGGTGGTGGCTCTCTTCGTCGTCGGCATGGCCTATCGCGCGCTCGCCGACAGTCGGCTGGATGGCGCGTTCGTCGTGGCGACATTTCTCGTCGGCGGCGTCGCCCTGGGCGGCGTGATGACCGCGATGCTGCTGGGCCACTGGTATCTCAACACGCCAACCGCCTCCGGCAAGCCACTGGAGTTCGCCTCCATCGTCATGCTGAGCGCGCTTGCCCTGGAGTTGGTCTTCTCGCTGGCCATTGGGCCTAGCACCGCGCACTCCACCCTGAAGCCAATCAACGTGGCGCCGGGTACGCAGATCACCACGGGCGGCGGTACCGTTGTCATTAGCACGCCAACGCTCGCGCCGGGACAGACGGCGCCCGCCACCACCGCCCAGGTGCGCGTGGCCCCACTCAGCGCGGGATTCATGCTCGCCCTGCAAATCATCCTGGGCATCATCGCGCCGCTGGCTCTCGGTGGCGCCGCGCTCTGGCTGACCCGTGGGCGGTCGTTCCAGTCGGCCACCGGCATGTTATATCTGTGCGTCTCCTTCATCTTCATTGGCGAGATACTGGGACGGGGCCTGCTGCTCCTTCCTGTTTTCTAGCGGTCTGTTGACCAGGGCAAAGAGAGGGATGATCTGATATGGCGGATGAAAAGGCGATCAATCCCAAGATTTTCGGCGCCTATGACGTGCGCGGCATCTATCCTGAGACGCTCGATGAAGATGTCGCCTACCGTATCGCGCGCGCCTTCGTGCAGTATCTGCGCCCGACGACGGTCGCCGTTGGGCGCGATATGCGCATCTCATCCCCGGCGCTGGCGGCTGCGGTCATCCGGGGCATCAGCGACCAGGGCGCCGACGCGGTTGACCTGGGATTGACCACCACCGACGAGTTGTATTTCGCGGTCGGCAAGTTCAACTATCCCGCAGGCGTCATGGTCACGGCGTCGCACAATCCGAAGCAGTACAACGGCTTGAAGTGGTGCCGCGAGAGCGCCATCGCCATTAGCTCGGAAACCGGCGGCAACGCGATTCGCGATCTGGCGCTGGCGGGCAATCCCCCGCAGCCAGCGCGCACTGGCGTGTCACCCAGCGCGACGTGACCGACGACTACGTGCGCCACGTCCTCTCGTTCATCGATGTCGCGAAGGTGCGCCCGCTCAAAATCGCGGTGGATGCGGGCAACGGCATGGCGGGGATGATTGTGCCGAAGGTCTTCGCGCATCTGCCGTGTGAGTTGATTCCGCTCTATTTCGAGCTGGATGGCACTTTCCCGAATCACCCGGCCAGCCCCATCGAGCCGGAGAATACCGAGCATCTGCGCGCGCTGGTGCCCGAGCAGCGCTGTGCGATGGGGGTCGCCTTCGATGGCGACGCCGACCGGATGTTTCTGGTGGATGAACTGGGGAATCTGCTCGGCGGCGATATGGTGACGGCGCTCGTCGCTCAGAGTCTGCTGCGCAAGAATCCCGGAGCGACCATTCTCTACAACCTGATTAACTCTCGATCCGTACCTGAATTGATCGAACGCGACGGTGGCCGCGCTGTGCGCACGCGGGTCGGGCATTCGTTCATCAAGGCGCAGATGCGCGCGGAGAACGCGATCTTCGGCGGCGAGCATTCCGGCCACTTCTACTTCCGCGACAACTGGTACGCCGACTCTGGCCTGATCGCGTTTCTGGTCGTGCTGGAGCTTATCAGCGAGAGCGGCAAAACCGTCTCGGAACTGGTGCGGACGGTGGATCACCGCTTTCGTAGCGGCGAGATCAATACCGAGGTCGCGGATCAGCAGGGGCGCATGAAGGCCATCGAGGCGCACTACGCCGCTCAGGGCGCCCAGGTGGATTTCCTGGATGGCGTCACGGTGTCGTTCCCGACGTGGTGGTTTAACCTGCGGCCATCGAATACCGAGCCGCTGCTGCGCCTGAATCTGGAGGCGGATACCCGCGAGGAGATGGCGAAACGACGTGATGAAGTGCTACAGTTGATTCGTCAATGAGACACGTGGCATAGCTCTGGAAGTTGTGAGGCACAGTTCCCTCCTGAAGGAGGTTTGGCGGTGGGCGTACTTTCCCGATTCACAAACTACATCAAGACCGTGATGAGTTCGTTCCTGGATCGCGCTGAAGACCCAGGGCAGACGCTCGACTATTCGTATGAGAAGCAGCTCGAGCAGCTCCAGACGCTCCGCCGGAGCATCGCGGATGTGGTGACGAACGAGAAGCGGCTCGAATTGCAGCAGGCGCAGATCAACCAGCAGATGAACAAGCTGGATGGTCAGGCGCGCCAGGCGATGACGGTGGGCCGCGAAGATCTGGCGCGCCAGGCGCTCGAACGCAAGGCTGGCTTGCAGAGTCAGGTCGGCGCGTTCGATGGGCAGATCGAGCAACTGAAGGCGCAGCAGGCGAAGTTCGTGGAGATGGAGCAGCGTCTCAATGCGCGGGTGGAGGCTTTCCGCACGCAGAAGGAGATGGTGAAGGCGCAGTATGGCGCGGCTTCGGCGCAGGTGAAGATTCAGGAGGCCGCGACGGGTATCTCTGAGGAGATGTCTGACGTGAACCTCGCGGTGCAACGCGCGCAGGATAAGGTGTTGCAGATGCAGGCGCGCGCCAGTGCGCTGGACGAGTTGACGGAATCGGGCACGCTGGCCGAGATTGGGCCGGGGTCGGTTGATCCGCTGGATCGCCAGCTGCAGCAGATCTCGAATCAGTCTGAGGTTGATCGCCAGCTTGCCGAGTTGAAGGCGCAGATGCAGTTGCCAGCGGGCCAGCCAGACCAGGCGCAGTTGCCAGCGGGTCAGCCGAGTCAGCAGGGTCAGGCCGATCAGGCGCAGACCCCGCCGCCACCAATCTCGACCAACGACTAAGGAGGCTGCCCATGATCGCGCGTATCATGACGGACAACCAGTATCGCCTCTCCGAGGATAACGCTGCGGAACTCGATAAGCTCGACGATCCGCTGCACGATGCCATCAAGAGCGGCGATGAGGCGGCCTTCGCCCAGGCGTTGAATACGGTGATTGCCTTTGTGCGTAAAAACGGCGTCGTGGTGCCGACGGAAGAGGTTGTCCCCTCGGATGTGATTATTCCCGCGCCCGATATGACGGCCGCCGAGGCGCAGAAATACTTGCAGCGTGGCGATGAAGCGGTCGCCGCTGATGCCGCCGCCTCTGCTGCAGGCGAGCCAGCGGAATAGCGCACGCGCGATTCCACGTATCCCCTCGCCGCAACTGGTGGGGGGATTTTTCTGTTGGTTGGCGGGAGGCTGGCGGCTGAAGCCGCGCCTAAGGGCTACGCTCACGCGCATCCGCAAAGCTTGCCTACGCAGGCTGCAGAGTGGGCTGGCGCCGCTGCAGATCTACCGCCAACTACTCATCGCTGGCAACGTTGATCAGAGTGCGCTAACTGCCCCAGATGCGTGGGCAGGTGGTGGCTGCCGCATGAACTCGACGGCAAGTTCGCGCGCCACGTGGTGGATATTCGTGCCGGAGCTACAGTGCATGGAGTGATCCCGATTCGGCGCGATGCTTGGGCCTGAAGATGTTCGCGCTCCCTGCTCTGTCAGTGCGTCCGGTTGGTTGACCATATACTGCGAAGGTCGAGCGACGCTTCGCACGGGAAGAGCGCTTACTGATCATGCCCCACATAACGGCCTACCAGCCCGGCGACCAGGAGCGGTTGCGCTCCTGTTGCCCTGGATGAATGCGAACGAGGCTGGTCCCGCGTCCTTCTCGTCCACAGTGCATGAAGGCATGCAGTACGTTCGGGGCTGCCCTCGCCCGCAGAGATCGCAGACGCTTTGAGTGACATGCTGCACCAGATGCGGTCTATTGACCGCACCTATGCCATTAACTTGAGCATACCGGATTTGCGCCGAGTGCGTCGCGGCCACCGGCAGGGCCAGGTTGCTCGGGCGAGAGTGGCGCGACAGCGTTCGCCAGGTCGCGCTGGTAGTCATCCCAGCCTTTGTAGAAGGCGCTTGAGTGGAAGTGATTGTTCCATCGTGTGTCGATCCCCTTTGTTTCTCATGTTGCGCTGCGACTCTCTGATTCGTCATGTGACTGCATTACTCATCATTGAACAGGCAGTAGCCTACACGCACGATTCCACGAATCCCGCCGCCTGTCGTCGTCGGGGGATTTTTCTATGCCCCGCGCCATCCCGCCGCCAGTTGCAGCAGCATGTTACGGTTGGCTGCCAGCCAGTCTTCGCGCCAGATTGTCTGCTCTATTCGGCGCACGAGAAAGTCGGCACGGTCCAGCCCCTGAGTATAGCGTGCGAGTCGATGGAGCAGCGAGCCGACGCTGCGAAGTTGCAATAGTGTTGGAAGGGCGGCTATTTCTCCGTCAGTCAGTGTAATTTGGCTAGTATATCCCATCCCCAAAGCATCGATGATGGGCCACTCTCGCCCAGTCCCCAGCAGATCTACTGGCCACCAACTGAGCGCAAAGGCGAGATCGAGCGCGCGCAGGTCGCGAGTGCTGAACTCGAAATCGAGTATTGCCGTCACATGCGCATCTGCCATCAGAATGTTGGAGGCGTCATAGTCGCCATGAATCATCTGGCAGGGCAGTGACGCATAGAGCGCTGGAAGTTGCTCGTTGAGTTGTTGATAGAGCGCGAGGATGCGGCGTACGCTTTCTCCATCGGCGTTGAGCGTCGCCAGCGTCGCTGCGGGATCATCGAGCATCGGAAATCGCCGCGAGAAATCGCCAAGCGGCGCGAGCATTGGCGCTCCAGGAAGCGCGACTCCCGCCAGCGCCAGATGGAGTATTCCCAGCGCCTCGCCTGCCGCGTGGGCAGCCGTAGTATCATGCCGATTGGGCTGGCTCCCTGGCAGGAAGGGAAAGAGCGCCGCCAGCGCGTTGCCGTGTTCGGTGTCGGAAATCTGGATACAGTAGTGACCATCAGCGGCGGCGATTGGCACGGGGACGGCAAATGGCAGTTTGGCCTGCTGAAGCGCACGCAGGATGTCGTGTTCAGCGTCCAGCCGGGGAATATCGGCGTGATTACGATAGATGCGCAAAACATATTGGTCGGCGCTACCGTCTACCAGATAGACTGTATTGTTCGCGCCAGTGGTTAGCGGCTTCAGTTGCGCCACAGCGAGCGCGGGCCATGCGCTCGTAATTGCGCCCATATCCATCAGGAGACCTCCAGCGGTGAGTACAGACGCGGACCCGGCGGAAAAGAGCGTGCCCCGACGACGTAGGATACCACTGCGGCTGGCGTTGCCGCTGATACTGCTGGTGTTCATCGTGACGGTGGGCGCCACCGCCGCGTTTCAGCCACGGGTGGCGAATCACTTTGGCTACGCGCTGCCCGGCAAGGATGGCCTGCCCACCTACATCTACGCCAACGGGCGGCGCTATCAATCGCTCCAGGTGTGCGCGGGCGCGGACTGGTGTCAGCAGGATCGGCTGCAAGCGCTCATCCCGCGCTGCTACACCCAGGCCGATTTACAGGCGATGAACATCTGGCCACTCAAGCCAGTCAGCACGATGTTCACGCTGTTTGGCGCGCCGCAGTCGATTCTGGCGCCCACTGGCCCAGACGGCCTGACGCGTCCCTTCGTCATGGCCGACGGCCCGAACTGCTACGTCACCTATTCGCTGGAAGGCGGGCCGTAGCGCCTACCCGCGCTATGGGTAGCTGGCGGTGAGCAGACTCTGTTTCGTCCCGGTCCAGAGGACGCCACCGCCTGGGGCGGGATAGTAGCTAAGGTTGGCGAATGAGCCAGGAGCCAGATTGAGCGACTGCCACTGCTGGGCGTTCGCCGCCAGCCGATAGTTGCTTTGCGTCCACGGGCCAGCGGGGCCGCTAGCTAGCGCCAGGATCGCGCCATCGCTGGCCAGCGCGAAGACGCCGGTTGGCGTGGCGAACGTGCCTTTGCCATTGGGCCTTGCCATTGGTGAACGTGATATTCAAGGCGGGCGCGCTCTGCCAGGTCTGGCCGCCATCTGACGAACACGTCAGCGTATTGGGCTTCAGGTTCTTGAGATCCTGGTCATCATCATTGGCGGCGCAGAGATGCCAGGGTTGGTCTGCCACGGGCGCCTGGACGACGACATTCTCACCGGGGGCGCCCAATCCCGGCACGGCGATCTTCGTCCAATGCGCGCCAGCATCGACGCTCGACCAGAACACATCCATATCCGCGACGAGCAGCGCGCCGTTGGCCGGATTCAGCCAGAAGGCGGCGCTATCGTCAAAGCCACCGAACGTCCCAGGTAGGTTGTAAGATGGGATGCCAGGTGCGCATCTGATCGCTGCTGGTCGCCAGCTCAGGGATTTCCACGTCCTGTGGGCCACTGGCAACACGCAGGTAGCCATAGATGACGCCGCCATACGTCGCGAGCTGGAGGGCCAGATACGGGCGTGGCGCTGACAGTTTGCGCCATGTGGCGCCGCCATCGAAGGTCACGTAATTGGTGAAGAAGGCGGTAATCGGCGACGCGCCCGGCGGTTCCCAGGTCACTGCGACCACCACCGTCGTCGGCTGGAGGCCATCTACCGTCATGAAACATTGGTTGGCGTCCGCTGTCAGCGCAATATCGCCTGCATGCGTCCAGTTAGCGGCCCGGTCGTGCGTGACCGAGACGGCGATTCGCCGTGCGCTCTCCACATGACATGCATACCCGATGTCGCCATCGCCCGGCGCGACAGTGAGCACGCCAGCGGGAACGGCGCCTGAGTGCCAGGCGAGCTGTAGTCCACGTGGGGTGGCGGTGGAGTGGGCGGGCGTCGTTCGCGCCGTCTGGCCGCAGGCGGTCAACAGCAACAACACAAGCGCGATGGCAGGAAACGCGAACATGTTGCGGTGTGGCCGATTCATCGCCCGGCCCCCTTCCAGGAGAGAAGCCAGACGTGTCGGGCGCGGTACCCGACTGAGTTGCACTGGCTTCTACCAGTAGAAGACGAAAGACGCGAGCCATCTGTGCATGGTGATGGTCTCGGACTTTTCGGAGGAGGATACCGGGCGCTCACTAGCTACGCGAGCGTCGCGCCTGCACGACACATGCTGCTAGATCGGCACTTCCCAGACGGGGAACCAGCGCTCCAGATCTGGCTCGACGGGCAACTCTTTGCCGATGGCCGCGTTCAGCCGTAGCTCTTCGGCGTTATTGCGCCGCCGCTGTGGGTCGTTGATGTCGGTTTCGGGGACGAAGGGATAGAAGAAGCCACGCTTGTAGTTGTACATCCAGTAGACTTCGTGGGCCTTCTCATCCTGGAAGGCGAACATGGCGAACATCAGCAGGCTGCCGTAGCCCTTCGAGAGCAGCGTCTCGCTGGCGACATGCAGGGTGGTGACGAGCGCCTGGAAGTCTTTGCCGGTGAAGATGAACCAGCGATAGCCAAATTTATCCTCGAAGGGCTTGAGGCTCAACTGATCGTCGCGGCTCGCCAGTTCGAGCAGTTGCTCCAACTCGGCCTGAATATCCTTGAAGGGGCCAGAGGCGACACCTTTGAAGCAGATCGCCGCATTGCCAGTTGGCGTCAGATGCTGCTCGGTTTCGAGCGTGAGCTGCGCCGTCGACATGGCGAAGAGACGCTCCGGGCCAACCGGCACTGGCTTTTGCCGACCGAACAGTGAGTCGAAGAAGCCCATCGATCTTTCTCCAAATACTGGGGACAGTGCCTCATGGTGTTTTACAACATAGTGTGGACAGCTCACTGGCCTGCGGCAGGCGTCTGTGGGACGCGTGCCGCAGCCTGAAGGCCCCGGCGAATTTCCGCACCCGACCCGAATCATCCGTCCATTCGCCGTAGCGTTCACGCTACGGCCTGCCCACCCCACCGTAACCTCGCTGCCCCCGCAATTGCTAAAACGCCATCAGCCGCGCCTACGGCTGCCCCTCCCCGGCATCAGGTATGGGGAGGGGATGAGGAGAGGTTCCGCAATTACAAATTGCGCGCGCTTTCCATCTGCTGCTGCATCTCCTGCAACTGCGCCAGCCGCTTCTCAAGCGAGGGGTGCGTCGAGAAGAGCGTCCCCAGCGAATCGCCGCGCAGCGCTGGCACGATGAACAGCGCGTTGACCGTCGTCGCCTGGCGGAAGTCCTCTTTGGGGATACGCCCGGTCTCGATGGCGCCGCTGATGCGCATCAGCGCCGACGCCAGATGCTCCGGGGCGCCGGTAATCAGCGCCGAGCCACGGTCAGCCGCCAGTTCGCGATAGCGCGAGAGCGCGCGAATCAGAATGAAGCTGATGACGTAGGTGATGACCGACGCCAGAATCGCGACCAGCACGATCATGCCGCTGTTGTCATTGCTATTGCCGCCGCGCCGCCCGCCAAAGCCGCCAAACATGGCCGACCACATGAAGCTGCGCGTAATCAGTGCGGCGATCATCGAGAAGAAGGTCGCGATAGTCATCACCAGCATGTCGCGGTTGATGATGTGCGTCAACTCGTGCGCGATCACCGCCTCGATCTCCGGCTGCGATAGGCCGCTGCCCTTGAGCAGGCCCGTCGTGATGGCGATGACGGCGTGTTTGGCGTCGCGCCCGGTGGCGAATGCGTTCGGAATCGCGGTATCGACGATGGCGATCTTCGGCTTGGGCAGGTTGGCCTGCGCCGAGAGTCGGCCGATCATGTCGTGAAGCTGGGGCGCCTGTTGCTCATCGACGTATTGCGCCTTCATCGAGGCGAGCGCGATCTTATCGGAGAAGAACAACTGGAAGCCCGCGATAATCAGCGCGCCGACGACGAGAAATGGCCAGGGTATGCCAACCCCAACCCCAGCACGCCAGCGAAGAGCAACATAAACCAATCCCAGCAGAAACATGGTCATTACCATGCGTACCGCTAACCCGGCGTCTGGCTTATACCAGCGTGGTTTTCCCTGCGTTGCCATAGGTTCATAGCTCCTCAGCGGCTTCGGCCTCAAAAGGCATGCTCGCTGTCTCGTTTCGCGTGACTGAATCTGAGCGGGCCAACAATCTGTCTCTCATCTCGCATCGCATTGTTGGCGTTATGCGCTCATGAGATATACGCTTCATCCCGGTCACGAGTAGCATAGCGCATCCCCGGCGCCCAGTCCAGTTTACGGCGGGGAAAAGCGCTCCATGAGAATGTCCACATCTTTTATGCTGATGGCGGACGTCACTTGCCGCAAATTCTCTGTGGCGCTCTCTGACACGATGGCCCTATGCGCGTACAATGTGTGAACAAGGAGAACTGATATGCCCAAGCCGATTCGTTTTGGTATCGTGAGCAGCGGCGCAGCCTCACGCGACGCCTGGATCACGCTGGCGCGCCGAGTCGAGGCGCTAGGCTACTGCCAGCCTGCTGATGCCTGATCGCATGGTCTTGCCGCTGGCGCCAATGACGGCGCTGGCTATCGCCGCTGAGGCGACAACGACTCTGCGTATTGGCAGCCACGTCTTCGCCAATGATTATCGTCATCCAGCCATCCTGGCGAAAGAGGCCGCGACGCTGGATCTGCTCTCGAATGGGCGCTTTGAATTGGGACTGGGAGCGGGCGTCGGCCAGCCTGACTATGACCAGTTGGGTTTGCCCCTGGAGAGTCCCGGAACGCGGGTCAGTCGCGTCGAAGAGGCGCTGCAGATCATCAAGCAGTTCTTTACCGAGGATGTCGTGAACTTCTCCGGCGCGCATTACACGGTCACTGGCCTACCGGGATTGCCCAAACCGATCCAGCGGCCACACCCGCCCATATTTATCGGGAGCGCGGGCAGGCGTATGCTGACGCTCGCCGCGCGCGAGGCTGACAGCATCGCCCCTGAGGTCAGACCAGCGCGACCGGGCAGCGACGAGGCCGACGCGACGCGCGAAGACAAGGTGAACTGGATTCGTGAGGCCGCTGGTGAGCGCTTCGACCAGTTAGAACTCTGCCTGACGATATACGACCTCGTGATTACGGATAGCCCAAGCCCAGCCGCGCCGCCGCCGTGGGGATCCGCTCGGCAGCGCGCGATGACCACCGAGCAGGCGGTCGCGTATCTGCGCGAGCAACACGAACGCCTGGGCTTTTCGTACTTCCATCTCTTTGAGGGGCAAATGGAAAACTTTGCCCCCGTCGTCGCACAGTTCGCCAGCGCATGACAGACGGTCAGCAACGAAAAAGCCACCGGGCGCGATGTATCCGGTGGCTTCGCCGTCAGTCTTTGCTGTTACGCTCTTTTTCTTTCTCTTTGAGCGTTTTATAGTATTGGCGCGAGCGGGGATGGCGTTCGTTATCTTCGTAGGCCGGCCGCACGTCATCGTCGTCGGACGCGGTGGTTATCCACGCCGTCGATGATCTCTTGCAGGTCATTATAGATGGCCAGGTTATCAATCGCCTCGCGCTGGCGCAGGAGGTGACGCAGCATCATCATCTGCGAGAATGAGGTCGAACTGTTGCGCTCGGATTCGGCGCGCTTGATGAATTTATCGACCAGATCAATCGGAGTCTTCGCTCGCGCCATTCTGCTCCAGTTGGTCTCGAATGGCTTCTAACTGCTCATAGGCATTCATCGCTTCCCCGCTCCCTTCAGGTGTACTTGTGTAGGGCTCGTGCCGAATGCGTGGTGGGCATTCCAGCAGATAATTATAGCCCATGGATATCTACGGCGTCATGTTGCCGTGCCAGCGCCTCGCGGATGTCTCGCCAACGCTGGTAGCGCGCCGTCGCATGGTATCCTGTGATGTGGAAGTATCCCTCATGCGCCAGCACGGTCAGGAGAAGCCAATGTTATATCGCCGCGGCCGACCCGGCCTATCCCCATTTACGGTGCTGCTCACGATTCTCTGGCTGCTGCTGGTGGTCTATATCATCACGCATCCCGATCCCATCGGCGTCATCATCCTGGTCGTGATGGGTGTCTTCGTGGCTGGGCCAGCGATCTTCTTGGCGGTGGCGCTCTGGCGGGCGCGACAACGCCAGCCAGATGGCGCCGCGCTCGATGGCGCCCCCAACGGGCAGAGCGGATACGATGCGCTCAACGGCAATGGGTATGATGGGCGGGATGGGCGGAATGGACATCATGCCGCTGGCGCGAACGGCGCACAGCAGCACATGCCGGGCGAGATTCCAGGAGAGATTCCAGACGAGGGAGGCAGCAATCCATGAGCGACGCCGCGCCGCGACTGTATGGTACGGAGCGCCAGTTGCAGATCTATCTGGCTGGCATGCAGGGACAACGCCCCACGACGCCGATGGCCTATGAGCAGTTGGAGGAGCAGGCTCGCCAGCGCTTGAGCCTGGAGGCCTTTGGCTACGTCGCGGGCGGCGCGGGTGGTGAGGAGACGATGCGCGCCAATCGCGCGGCCTTCGAGCGCTGGCAGATTGTGCCGCGTATGCTACGTAACGTTGGCGAGCGCGATCTGCGGGTGAACATTCTCGGGGCGGCGCTGCCCGCTCCGGTCATGCTCGCCCCCATCGGCGTGCAGTCTATCGTGCATGCGGACGCCGAGGTGGCGGTTGCGCGGGCGGCGGCCTCGGTCGGTGTGCCATTCATCCTCAGCACGGCGTCGTCGAAGACGATGGAGGAGGTCGCACAGGCGGCGGACGCGGTGGGCAAGACGCCGCGCTGGTATCAGCTCTACTGGGGGCGCGACCCGGAACTGACGGCGAGCTTTCTGGCGCGCGCCGAGCGGGCGGGCTATAGCGCCATCGTCGCGACGCTCGATACACCGCTGCTGAGTTGGCGCGAACGCGATATCGCGCTGGCCTATCTGCCTTTCCTGCAAGGTGAGGGCATCGCCAACTACCTGAGCGATCCGGTCTTCCGCGCCTCGCTGGCGCAGCCACCGGAGGAGAATCCGCAGGCGGCGGTGATGCGCTTCGTCCAGGTGTTCTCGAATCCGACGCTGACGTGGGATGACCTGAAGTTCCTGCGCGAGCATACGAAACTGCCGATTCTGCTCAAGGGTATCCTGCATCCCGATGATGCGAGCCAGGCGCTGGACGCTGGCGCGGCGGGCATCATCGTCTCGAATCACGGTGGCCGCCAGGTGGATGGCGCGATTCCCGCGCTCGATGCGTTGCCCGGCGTCGTCGCGGCGGTGCGGGGACGCGCGCCGGTGCTGTTCGATAGCGGCATCCGACGCGGGGCGGATATCTTCCGTGCGGTGGCGCTGGGAGCGCAGGCGGTGCTGCTGGGTCGCCCCTACATCTGGGGGCTGGCGCTCGGCGGCGAGGCGGGCGTGCGCGATGTGCTGCTCAATACGCTGGCCGACTTCGATCTGACGCTGGCGTTGAGCGGCTACACCTCTCTCGCGCAACTGACGCCCGATGTGCTGCGGCGGGCGGAGTGATGGGGGATGGGGCTGGCGCTCTCTCGGCCATACATGGTGTTTCCTGTGTTGATCGGGTCAGCGCGGGCGCGAACCTCTCCCGGCCTGTCGGCCACCCTCTCGGCCCTACGTAGGTTTACCAAATTACGAGGGACACGCAAGCGGCTGGCGGCTGAAGCCGCGCCTACGGGCTGCACCGCAAAGTCCGCCTTCGCGGCCTCCCAGAACAGACGCGCTCGCTGTCTCTGTAACCTGCGAAGGCAGGCTTCGCGGCCGACCGGAGCGAGGCCCTCAGCCGCGCGTTCACGCGCCAGCCGTCTGTCCGCTGTCCCCACTATTTTGGTAAAACTGCATTCAAGGCCGAGAGAGCGTTAGTGTGTTCTTACTCACATCTGTGGCGCTGTTTGGGCTATCTTGCCTTGACCGTCCCGCACGTGGCTGATACGCTTAGAATCTGAACAGTGCCAATGGCGTGGCGAGCGGGACGAGCGGGATGGTCAAGCGAAATGGTAAGCGCGCGCAGGTGGCGGCTGGGGTATACAATGCGGCACGGACAGCACAGACGGATGTCGCGGGTGAGCGTAGCCATCCTGGCGACGCTGGCGTTGATCCTCGTGCTTACGGGTTGTGGCCCGACATCAGGCGCGACGAGTACCCCCGCTGGGAGCGCCGCATCCCTCGCGGTTTCCACCTGGCTATCGAGCAAACCATTCGATACTAGCGTTGGCGCGCCGCTCCCCACCAATCGCATTGTGACGGTCTACGGCATCGTCGGCGGTGTCACATTCAATGGGCCAGCCTCTAATCTCGATCTGCTCAATAGCTATCTGCCGCAGTTGCAGGCGCTCGGCAAGCAATATGCCGCGCTCGATCCTACCCATCCCGTCAAGTTGGGGATCGATCTGGTGATCAATGTCATCCAGCCGTGTTATTCGTTCCCCAAGTTCTGCGCCTCGTGGGCGGATGACTCCACACTTCAGGCGTACGTGGACTATTGCCAGAAGCATGATCTGTTGCTCTTCTTCGACTTGCAGCTTGGCGTGCAGCCGGTCGCGGACGCAGTGAATTCTAATCTGCTCCCGTATCTGTCAAAGTATCCGTTCGTCGAGCTTGCGCTGGATACCGAGTTCCACTTCCCGAATACCCCCCAGGGCTATTCGATGGCGGCGGGCTACCCCTGCTGCCTCGGTTGGATGGACGCCACCGAGGTCAACTGGACGATTGACAAACTGGCGCAAATCTCGCTGCAAAATCACCTGCCGCGCAAAGTGTTGGTGATACACCAGTGGAACTATGCGGTGCTCACCAACAAGGATAAGATCAAGATCAACCCTGATGTCTCCGTGGTCTTGCAGTCTGATGGCTTTGGGCAGACCTCAGATAAATTGTTTGATTATCAGGTATTTGTGCAGAAGGATATGCTGCAATATGGCGGCTATAAAATCTTCTTCCAGTATCCCGACGCGGGTGCGGGTGATACCCCCGTCCAGACACCCGCGCAGATCATGCAGGTTTTCCCGCAGCCGCTCTTTATTTCGTATGAATAACGCATAGCTGGCGCATAGCAGGAGCACATTCACGGGTGTGTGAGAATTGGCGCTGGCCGTTTCGTAGTTGCTAAAGTAGCTGATGATTGTCTCGCCGTCATGCTCTGAGAGACGGCGTGAAAAGACCGATACTAACTGACAGGTAAGGAGCGAATCCACGGTGACTGCTGCGCCCCGCCGCTTATGGCGTCCCGCCCTACTACTGCTCCTCCTGGTCTGTAGCTGTCTCTCGGCATGCAGTCTCGGCGGCGGCGGCGACGATAAGACCCTTGTCCTCGTCACGCTGTTTCCCACCAGTGGGCCAGACGCCGCTGTGGGATTGGCGTTGCAGCAGGCGGTGGACCTGGCGGTGAAGCAGAATGGCTCCCTGAGCAATGGCTACCAGCTGACCGTGCAACACATCGACGAGGCGAGTCCGCTCCACGAAGGATCGCTGATAACGGCGCTCGCCAACCCTGAGGTGGTGGGCATCGTCGGCCCGTATAGCAGCGAGACGGCGGTGGCGTTGCTGCCAGAGATCGCGGCGGCGGGCGTGGCGACGGTTAGCCCCACGACGACGCTGCCCGGCCTGACGCAATCCGCTGTGGCGGACGCGGAGGGTGTGCCGTTCGCCAAAATACATCCCCAGGGTAAGCCGCTCGCCTTCTTCCGCCTGGCGCCCACGGATGACGCGCTGGGTAAAGCGGCGGCTGATCTGGCGGTCGCGCCGACCTCGTCACATGGGCTGGCGGCTCAGAGCGTCTTCATGGTGGACGACGCGACTGCTTCGGGCAAGGCGGCTGCGGCGGCGTTCACGAAAGAACTGAAGGCGAAGGGCGGCTCGCTCGCGGGGCAGCAATCGCTGACGACCGGGGTGAACGACAATAGCCAGCCGGTGGTCAACGCCATCATCGAGGCGTTCCCCGATCTGGTCTTCTATGCGGGCGGGCTATCCGTTGGCGCCGAACTCCGCAGCGCCCTCACGCTCAATGGCGCGCCGCAGTTGCCGATACTCGCCGCTGGCCCCGTGGCGGACAATCCAGGATGGAGCGCGGCGGTGGGTCAGCCATTAGTCTCCGCCTTCACGTCCGGTGTATTGCCCGCGAGTGACCTCGATCATCTCGATGCGGCCAAAGCGTTTGTCGCGGCGTGGCAGGCGGCGTATGCTGGTACGGCGGCGCTGCCGCAGAGCGCGCTGGCGTATGATGCGGCGCTGGCCGAAATCACCGCCATCAAAGCCGCGACTGGCTCCGGCAAATCCGTCACCCGTAGCGCGATAGCCACCGCGCTGGCGGCGGCCAAATTCGACGGGGCGACGGGCGCGATTGCCTTCGATCAGAATGGCGACAGCACAGGAGCGGCTGCTTTCTCCGTCTATAGCTGTGACACCAAAGGCGCGTGGAGCTATCAGACAACACTGCCGTAGGCTACCCCGCGCGTGTTGGCGTCGCTGACAGACGGCTGAAAGCGAAGGGGATGCGTCGCAGTGCGGGATGAGCCAGGAACGACGATGCCGATGGGCAATCGCGGAGTCTATCAATCATATCAACCGTATGAGTCTGGTCAGTCTGCCAGATTGGCGGAAACCTCTCCAGCAATGCCTCGAAGTGATAAACCTGTTCCTCCACGACTCGCGCCTTGGCTGGCGCGCTCGTTGGCGCTGGTGAGCGCGGTACTGCTGTTCATGGCGCTCTCGCTGCCGTGGGTGACAGTATGTGTTGATTTTGGCGAGGTCACGTTCGACTCGCAGGTGAGCGGCATGCAAGGCCTGTTTATCCTGACCACGCACGTTTCTCATTCCCGTTTCGTCACTGGGATGCTTGACCTGTTGTGGTTCGCGTTGCCCTTGCTCGGCCTGCTGCTCGGTCTGCTGCTCCAGCGCCGCGTCTCGCGCACGTCGATCAGCATATTTGGTCTCTGGCTGCTGGTTGCCACTGTGGCCAGTCTGCTGTCGTCCGCTGTCGCGCTGACCACGTCTGGTAGTACCCCCTGCGCGGAGAGTTGCGTAGGGATGAGCCGCAGTGTCGAATGGGGCGCCTGGCTCACCGTCGCTGCCCTGGCGCTGGGGTGGCTCGCGTTTGGGCTGCTCATGCGCCAACGGAGTACCGTCGCGTATGTTTCTCCTGTCTCAGCCGTACGCTTCTCGCCGCTTCGCTGGGCGGGCGCGGGCGTCTTCTCGCTCGGCTTCATCATTTGGGCGCTGGGGTTGCTGGCTGTGCCGTGGGCAACGTCGGGCTGCGCGGGGCTGCACTTCTCGCTGAATCACTTTGTGCGTGGCGCGTGCAGCGGGGTGGATGGCTACGATGTGGTCATTGCTGGCCTCGGGCCGAATAGCGCGCTGATCTGGCCATTCCTCGCAATCACATTGATAGTGGGCGTTTTCGTCTTTGTCACGATCTGGCTGCCTCGTCTGACACGTGCCACGTGGATCACGGCGCTCGGCTGGTGCCTGCTGGTGACGCTGATGCTCTTCATCGGCGTCGCGGGCGTTCAGGCGACGATAGCGCATCCGCCGCGTTTTAGCTCTGAAGCGCAGGATGTGTGGGATCCGAGCTTCGGCATCGCCATCTGCGCGCTGGGTATCGTGCTCGGCTGGCTCGGCGCCGCGCTCCTCAGCCGCGCAGAGGTCGTACAGGCGAGGCAAGCATGATAATCGTGTCCTTGCCAACGGGCGCGCGCCCTATACACTCTGCTTGTGTATCGGGTAGTGTTTGTCATGCTACAGCGATTGGGAGGAGAGAAGGATAGATGAGCAAAAGGAACATTCTCATCGGCGGGCGGCTGTTCTTCGGGCTGCTGGCGCTGGTGGCGGTCGGCGCACAGTTCGTCATTCATGTGCAGCATAGTTTCCCTGTGCTCAACTTTTTCAGCTACTTCACCAATCTGTCGAACATCTTCGCCGCTATCGTCTTCATCATCGGCGCGGTCTATCTCATCCAGCGTCGCGAGCCAACGGTGACTGATGATCTCATTCGTGGCGCCTCGGTCGTCGCGATGGCTATCGTCGGCATCGTCTTCAGCATCCTGCTGCAAGACACCGATCTGGGCCTCCTGGCGCCGTGGGTAAACGCCATTGTCCACTACATCATGCCCATTGTGGTCGTCGCCGACTGGCTCTATCAGCCAGCGAAATCGACGCTTCGGTTCCAGCAGTTGGGGTACTGGCTCATTTACCCGCTGGTATACCTGGTCTACTCGCTCATTCGTGGCGCCATCGTCGGCTTCTACGCCTACCCGTTTCTTGATCCTCGCGCTGGCCTTCACACCGCGGGCAGCTATGGCGCGGTTGCGCTGTACTGTGTCGCCATCTTCG
Source organism: uncultured Chloroflexia bacterium (assembly GCA_963702665.1). Classification (GTDB taxonomy): domain Bacteria; phylum Chloroflexota; class Ktedonobacteria; order Ktedonobacterales; family JADMIN01; genus DAHUXT01. The sequence continues at coordinate 234,639 of CAVPDP010000018.1, read as the reverse complement.
TCGCGTTCCTGGTCGTCGGCGCGGTTCTCATCTGGCTGGGCAACACGTTGAAACGCAACGTCGCGTAGGTGTCGTTTGACCTCACCTCCCAGCCCATTCTCCCACAGGCGAGGGGGAGTCAGAGCATTCCTGGCGTTCTGGCTCCCCTCCCTTTTAGGGGAGGGGTGGGGGAGAGGGTGGTCCAACGACAACACTCTCAACGGACTTGTTATGAGGCCTACGTATTCGCCTCGATGCTCGCCTCGCGTTCGGGGATCTGCGCCGCCTGTAACTCGCCCCGCCGCTCTTTGCCCATGTCGGTCAGCGTGCGTTCCCAGGCGTGCTCGTACGGCTCCAGCCGCTCGGCGATGGTGCGCGCAACGATGTAGTTGCGATACGACTTCGAGTCGGCGGGCACGATATGCCACGGCGCCCACGACGTGCCACAGCGCGCCAGGGCGTCTTCATAGGCGGCGGTATAGTCGTCCCAATAGGCGCGCTCCTGCCAGTCGCCCACCGAGAGCTTCCACGCTTTCGTGCTGTCCTGCTCACGCGCCAGCAATCGTTGCTTCTGCTCATCCTTCGAGAGATGCAGGAAGAACTTGAGCAGGATCACACTGCTGTTGGTGAGCGTCTGCTCGAAGGCGTTGATCTCGTCGTAGCGCGTCTGCCAGACACCGCGCGGCACGAGCTTATGCACCCGCACCACCAGCACATCCTCATAGTGTGAGCGGTTGAAGATCGCCATCATGCCGCGTGGAGGTGTCCGCCGATGGATGCGCCAGAGGAAGTCGTGGGCAAGCTCTTCGGCGGTGGGAACCTTGAAGCTCCAGACATGGCAGCCAATCGGGTTGATGGCGCTCATCACATGCTTGATCGTGCCGTCTTTCCCGGAGGTGTCCATCCCCTGCAAGACCACCAGCACACTATGCGTGCCCGCGCCATAGAGCAAATCTTGCTGGCGCGCCAGCCGGGCCTCCAGCGCCTTGGCCTCTCCCTCTAGCGATTTCTTATCCTGATGATTTGGCCTGGCGGTGGGGTAGTCTTTGAGCGAGACGGACTTTGGCTGCGAGTCAATGACAGCGGATGCGTCCACGAATGCCGACCCCTTTTCAATACAATGCAGCGGACATTTGCCCGAGTGACCGAGAGATTTCTATTCTATCTCAAAGTGACCGCCTCAAAGCGGCTGCGACGCTGCCGATCTGGCATGGCGCGGATGGCACACAACCTGCATAACGAAGGCGTCAGGACGCCGGATCGTGCCTGAGTTTTGTGTGGGCGTCTGGAAGAGGTATTCATGGCAGACGCTCATCTCGCCGAGCAGGTGAAAGGCAGCATCACTGCGGTTCTGGCGACCACAGGGAGATTCACCGCGCGATATTACGGCAGGCTTCTCTGGGTGGCTGGCGCTCTCCTGTTGCTGGTGATGGCTGTCCTGGCGCATAGTGAGCCGCAGTTCCCAGGCGACGCGGCGATTTCAGGGCTGCTCCAACGGTTTCGTGGCACGGCGCTCGCGCCGATTCTCGACTTTCCCAGCGATATCAATCAGCCGCTGCCCGGTGGTGTGATCACTGTGGTCGTTGTCGTTGCGCTGGCCCTACTGCGACAGGTGATCGCGGCTATTGTGGTGGCAGTAGCCACGTTTGGAACTGATCTGCTCAATGCGTTGATCAATGGCCTCATCGCTCGCCCACGGCCCAACAATGTTCATGTGGCGACGGTCAGCGGGTTGGGCGCGCACAGCTTTCCGTCGGGCCATGTCGAACACGTGACGATGCTCTTCGGGTTTCTTATCTTCCTGATTTTGCTCGTCCGCAGGACGCAGCCGGAGCGCTGGAAATGGCTCATACCGCTCCTGGTCATTTGTATCTACTTCATCGCCCTGGTCGGAGTTGGCAGAGTCGTGGAGGGCGACCATCAGCCGAGCGACGTGCTGGGCGGGTATCTGGTCGCCGCGTTGATGCTGCCGCTGGCCATTCTTCTCTATCGCTGGCTCGGCGCGCGCTGGCAGCGTCATCAGCAGCATAAAGCGCAGGCGCAGGCTCTCCATTCAACCTGATCGCACGCTACTCGCCAACGGGCGTGTTCGCGTCGGCGTCGGCGCCAGCGTCAACGGCGGCGACACGCGCTCGTTGGCCCCTGCCGCTGGCGAATGGCAGGAGAATCCGGCGTAGTCGCTCAGGAACCTGGTTGAGGAGGGTGATGTCTTCGGCGTCCAGTGGGCGGATGATGCGCAGGCAGAGCAGGAAAATGACGGCGAAGATCAGCAGGTTGACGCTGAGGAGCAGGGTATCCGCCACGATTGTCCGGAAGTCGAGAGGGATCCAGTCCATCGCCGCCACGAGCGAGCTGACCAGCGAGACTGGCTGCCAGAAGATCGTCACGACCACGGGCGCGGCCAGCGCCAGCAACAGCTTGACGACGAACGCCAGTGGATAGGGGCGCCGCACCCAGATGCGCGCCAGTATCAGCAGGAAAATCTGGGCGGCCAGACGACCGATGCCCACCGCCAGCAGCGCGCCAAACGCCGCGAACTGTGGCACGAGCAGCGCGCCAACCACCGCCAGGATGCCCAGCGTCGCCCAGCGTGAGATCACGACCCATTGCTGACGTCCCAGCACGTACAAGGCCCACTCGTGGGTCGAGCCGCCGAGGAGTTGATTGAGGCCGTTGAGCGCCAGGAAGATCGCCAGCAGCGAGCCGGATTGCGCGTAGTTGGAGCCGAACAGAACCCGCATAATCGCGGCGGCATGAGGGATGCAGAAGGCCACGAGCGGCACCGCCAGCAACACCTGTAGCTTGCTGACCGTACGCCAACTGGTCGCGAGTGGCGTCAGCCCTCCTTCATACGAGACCGACATCGTGGCCATGCTGATGCCGCCCAGCCCATCGGTGAAGAAGCGCGCGCCCGCGTCGCCCATCTGATAGGTGCTCTTAAAGTAGAGCAATTGGGACGGCGCGACGGCGGCGAGTTGGCCAATAGCCACCGGCTGCACCAGGGACGAATTGGGCAGGTCGGCCAACCACGCGGCGACCCCTAGCCGGAGCGTGGGCCGGAGCATGCGATAGCCCTTGCCGCTGGGACGCGCCCGCAGCACGTAGTGGAGCGCGAAGGCGAAGATCACAGCGGTGAGCGCGGCTGGCAGCGCCTGGGCCGCGAGCGCGCCATCCACCCCGGTAGCCATCGGGCGGACGAACACGTAGGCCAGCGCCAGCAGCAGCAATTGGCCGAGGCTGCCAATGATGAAGACAATTCGCGTATAGACGAGCGCGACCAGCAGGGTGCTCAGCAGGGTCGAGACGCCGACGCAGACGACATAGGCGGCGATGACGACGCGATGGTCGAGCATCGCCTGTATGGTAAAGCTGTGGGTGATCGCTATCCCCTGCTGCCATTTCGCGTTATCAACCAGCGCGATGAGCGCGGGCAATCCCCAAACGATGGCGGCTCCGACGATCAGGGCAAACGCCAGCCGTATGAGTACGAGCCGGTTCGCCAGTGAGAGCGCCAGTGAGGGGCCGCCTTCCGCCAGCGCGCGCGGAAGAAACACCGTGCCCGCGCTGGCAAGGCCGAATGAGGCAATATAGAAGCCGAGATTAGCGATGGTCGAGACGAGATCGAAGACGTTGGTCTCTGAGGGTGGCAACGAACGCCGAATGACCACCTCGAAGAGCAAGAGCGACAGGAACAGCCAGATGGCGCCAGCCTGGTTCCAGATATAGCCCATCGGCGCCCTGCGGATGAGCTGTTCGCCCGTCTCGGAGAAACCAGCTTGTGAGGTATCGGCGGCGGATGTCTCAGGATCCTGCGCTGATGACCTGGAATCTTGCCCACTCTCTGGCATCCACAATATCCTTCGTCCCAACTGCGCGACGATCCCTCGATCCACACTATCCCGCGCGCCCTGAGAAGTCAACCCGAGGCGCTGAGAATAGTGGTTTTGGATGCCTTGCCGTACGCTTATTTAACCACTGCACCGCGTGTCGGCGCTGTCTGTCCTGTAGAAGGCATTAGACAGTAGCAATGTTTGGGAATGGTATCGATGGATGTGTGGATGAGGGCGATATGGAGGGCATGATGGAGGAGATGAGTGAGCGGCGCAGGCTGCGTCGAGCTAACCTGATACATCGTCATGGGGAGCCAGACCTCCTGGCTCCCGCAGCGATTCTCGTGAGCGAGTGCCATCGGCTGTCGCTATTGCACGGTGATGGTGACGTTCATGCTGGGATGGATGGTGCAGGTGATGTGATAGGTACCAGCGGCGCTGAAGGTAATGTCCTTTGTTGTGCCGGGATTGAACGTCATGCCAGGGTCATGCAACTCGGATGGTCCGGTGGCGTTGGCGTCGCAGGCGCCGGTCTGGCCGAGGCAGAGCGCGTGAATGCCGCCAGTATCCTGTGGATCAACGATGTGCAACGCCTGGCCACTGGTGAGTGTGATGCTGGTCTGCACGAAGCTGGTTGATCCCAGGTCGAGTTCATTGCTCGCGCCGCCTGCGGAGCTACCGCCGCCGCAGCCCGCGACGGTGAGCGCCAGCAGCAAGAAGGCAAGGATGATTGCGCTAGCACGCATGCGCATGGCATGTTCCCCTTTCATGTCCTCCGGTCGTGAGAGAGCCGGTAGGATGTGAATTACTACGAGAGGGGTTACAGCGAGCGAACGGATAAAATGCGCAGGGAATAGGGCAATCCGCGCAGGACGCATCAGGAAGGGTGAGGGGGTGGGCGGCACAGGATTTGAACCTGTGACCCTCTGGGTGTAAACCAGATGCTCTGCCGCTGAGCTAGCCGCCCGCAGATGCCATACCGAGTAGCCGACGCGAATCCTAAAAGAAACGACGTGCGCAGCACAAACGCTTGCGCACGTCACCTCTCTGCTGCTTGTTCTGGTGCCCCCGAGTGGACTCGAACCACCACGCCCTTTCGAGCACAGGCCCTCAACCTGCCGCGTATACCATTCCGCCACGGGGGCTTGTCGCGTCACCTGATGTCTCAGGACGCCTGGCGATGCCCGGCGCCAACGCAAGCGGAAGTATACACCGTGCGCCGCCCTATTGTCAACGGGCGCGCGCGCTGCTACCATCCCCGCATGGGGATTCGGAACGCAGGCTTCCATCCCCATAACGCCGCTCGTATGTACTGTGCAAAGGATCGATGCCCCATGCTGCGCTTTCTGACGGCTGGCGAATCACACGGCCCCAGCCTCACCGTGATTCTGGATGGCCTGCCCGCTGGCGTGCCTTTCACACGCTCGCGTATCGACGATGATCTGCGCCGCCGCCAGGGGGGCTACGGGCGTGGCGGCCGTATGAAAATCGAGCGCGACACCGTCGAGATCCTTTCGGGCGTGCGCCACGGCCATACACTCGGTTCGCCTCTGACCCTGCGCATCGAGAATCGCGATTGGGCCAACTGGCGGGAGGCGATGAGCGCCGATCCGATTGACGAGCCAACGGAGTCCGTGACGCGGGTGCGGCCGGGGCACGCCGACCTCACTGGCGCGCTCAAATACGGACACGACGACGTGCGCGAGGTGATCGAGCGGGCAAGTTCGCGCGAGACGGCGGCGCGGGTGGCGGCGGGCGCTGTCTGTCGGCTGCTGCTGGAGGCGTTTGGGGTCGCGATTCACAGCCATGTGCTCTCCGTCGCCGAGGTAGGTTATGCCGCCGATGGCGCGCCCGATGTCGGTCAGGCCGATAAGTTCTTTTGGGGACGGGTGGAGGCCTCGCCGATGCGCTGCGCCGATGATGCGCTGACGCAGCGGATGATCGAGCGCATTCTGGAGGGCAAGCGCCAGGGTGACACCTGCGGCGGCGTCTTCGAGGTCGTCGCGACGGGCGTACCCATCGGGCTGGGCAGCTATAGCCAGTGGGATCGCCGCCTGAGTGGTCGCATCGCGCAGGCGCTGATGAGCATCCCCTCGGCCAAAGGCGTGGAGATTGGCGCCGGATTCGCGGCGGCGGCGCTCCCCGGCTCGCGGGTACACGATGTCGCGCACTATGACGCGGCGACCGGCTGGCGCCATCTGACGAATAACGCGGGCGGCATCGAGGGTGGCATCAGCAACGGCGAGCCGATTCTGGCGCGGGTGGCCGTCAAGCCGATTCCGACGCTGGCGCACCCACTGCCCTCGGTGGATGTGCGCACGGGTGAGGATGTCGCGGTGACACGCTACGAACGCAGCGATGTCTGTGTGGTACCGGCGGCGGGTGTGGTGGGCGAGGCGATGCTGGCGCTGACGCTGGCCGACGCCTGGATCGAGAAGTTTGGTGGCGATAGTCTGCGCGAGATGAGCGCTAACGTCGAGCAGTACCTGGCCAGTCTGCGCCGATAGCCGATAAAGCCGATTCAGGATATCTGGTAGTGTATACAGTGACATGCGCGCATCGCGTGTGCGTCAGCCTCACTGGCGCATTGCATCGCAGTTTGACATATCTTCGGCGGCGCGTCTATGCTGTGAGACAGGGTTCGCGCTGGCGTCTTGCGTCCACGTTGTCTTCGACCCATCGATTCTGTGCTGCCTCCAATTCATGCGATGTTGAGGGATTTTCTATGATGCGATTGACGATGAAGGGTGATTACGGGCTGCGCGCGATGGTCGATCTGGCGGCGCACTATGGCCAGGGGCCGGTGCCAAGCGCGGATATCGCCGCGCGCCAGCAGGCGCCAGAACACTTTCTTGACCAGGTGCTCATTCAACTGCGCCGGGCGGGATTGCTCAAGAGCCTGCGTGGCCCTCAGGGCGGCCATATGCTCGCCCGCTCGCCCGCGCTCATCAGCATGGGCGATGTTGTGAACGCGCTGGAAGGTACCGTCGCGCCGATTGAGTGTGTGCCGAATTCCTCGTGGTGTCAGCTTTCCCCTGGCTGCGGCTTCCGCGATATCTGGGTGCAGATCGATGACTATGCGCGGAACCTGCTCGCCAATACGACCCTCGAACAGCTTGCCCACAAACACCACGTTTCCACGCAGGAACGCGACGCCATGTATTACATCTAGCGCCCGCCCGGCCTGCGCCATATCCCGCTGCGCAAGCCCTGACCATGCTCACGAGGACCTCTGTAAATATCGCCGCCATCAGGCAATCTTGATTAAGTGTACCGTCTTGCTGCACTATACAAACGGAAGCGCATGATGGTAGGCGGTCGTTCAGCCACTAATCGAGCGCCGGGACGATTCGCGCCACTGCGCTACCGCAACCTCTGTTGACCAACGTTGATTGGCGCTAGTCCGTGTTTTTCAGGGAGCGGGAGGAAGAACTATGCCACATTGGGCAGAAGACGCAACGCAACTGATCGGCAAGACGCCGCTGGTTCGTCTGAATCGTGTCACGCCGGGCGGGGCGACGGTGCTCGCGAAGCTCGAAGCGTTTCAGCCGGGCTACAGCGTCAAGGATCGCATCGCCGTCAGTATGATCGATGAGGCTGAGAAGGCGGGCATTCTCAAGCCGGGCACGACGATCATCGAGCCGACCAGCGGCAACACGGGCATTGGCCTGGCGTGGGTCGCGGCGGCGCGTGGCTATCGCTGCGTGCTGGTGATGCCAGAGTCGGTCAGCGTCGAGCGGCGCATGGTGCTGCGGCGGCTCGGCGCTCAGGTCGTGTTGACGCCAGCGGCGCAGCGCATGCCGGGAGCCATCGCGAAGGTGAAAGAGTTGCAGGAGCAGACGCCTGGCTCCTGGGTGCCACAGCAGTTCGAGAATCCCGCCAACCCGAAGATTCACCGCGAGACAACCGCCGAGGAGATCTGGAACGATACCGAGGGCCAGGTGGACGCGGTGGTATCAGGCATCGGCACCGGCGGCACGCTGACCGGCGTCGGCGAGGCGCTCAAGCCGCGCAAGCCGGGATTGAAGATGATCGCGGTCGAGCCAACCTCCTCGGCGGTGCTTTCGGGCGGCCAGGCGGGGCCAACCAAGATTCAGGGCATTGGCGCTGGCTTTGTGCCCGATGTGCTCCAGACGAGCCTGATCGACGAGATCATCACCGTGACCGATGATGACGCGGTGCGTGATGGCGCGCCGTCTCGCCAGCGAGGAGGGGCTGCTCGTGGGCATCAGCAGTGGCGCGGCGGCGTGGGCTGCCGCGCAACTGGCCGCTCGTCCCGAATACGCCGGCAAAACGATTGTCGTCGTCTTCCCCTCGGCGGGCGAGCGCTACCTGAGCACCGTCCTCTACGACGACGTTCGCGAGTAGCAGGGCGCGATCTGGCACAGTTCCGCGATTTCTGGTGGTATGCTGAACCCAGCATACCATCTGTGTTTGTAGGGAGTTCTGCCATGGATGCGCTGCAGGAGACGTTTCCGCTGCCCGATGGCTGCGACGAGGGCTACGTGGTCACCAACGGCGTGCGTCTGCACTACGTGGCGGCGGGAAGTGGCCCGCTGGCGATCCTGCTTCATGGCTTCCCGGAGTTCTGGTATTCCTGGCGCTATCAGCTTCCGGCGCTGGCGGCGATCCGGCGGGTGGTGGCGCTGGATACCCGTGGCTATAACCTCTCTGATAAGCCCGCCCAGGGCTACGATCTGGCGACGCTGACCGCCGACGTGCGCGGCGTGATCGAGGCGCTGGGCGAGCGTCGGGCCGACGTGGTAGGGCACGACTGGGGCGGCCTGATCGCCTGGGCATTCGCCATGCGCGAGCCAGATTATCTCCGGCGGCTGGTCGTGCTGAACGCGCCGCATCCCGCCACGCTGGTGCGCGAGTGGCGTCACCCCGGCCAGTTCCGGCGGAGCGCCTATGTCGGCTTCTTTCAGTTGCGCGGCATCGCCGAGAAGAGCATTGTCCGCGACAACTACAGCCAGCTCTGGCGCACGTTTCGTGCGGCTGACCGTGGGCGCGCCTGGCTGGCCGACGAAGACATCCAGCGCTATGTGGATGCGATGGCGCGACCGGGCGCGGTGACGGCTGCCCTGAGCTACTATCGCCAGCTTCTGCGCAGTGGCGCGGCGGCTCTCTCCCCGGCGCGTGTCATCAACGCTCCGGCGCTGCTGCTCTGGGGTGAGCTTGATCCCTATCTTGGCCCGTGGATGGCCGACGACCTGGAGCGTTGGGCGCCAAACCTGCGCGTCCGCCGCTTCGCAACGGCGGGTCACTGGCTCAACCAGCAGTTGCCCGAGCAGGTTAACGCCGAATTGCTCAGATTCTTGCGGGAGGCAGACGTCTGAAATGTCGCCCTCCAACGATGGCGACATAGCTGAGAAACGCGAGCAGGCTGATGCAGACGCTGCTCGGAAAGCCGGAGTAGAAGCCAATCGCAATTCCCAGCCAGGTCATCAGCACGGCAAGCCCCGCCGACAACGACAATGCGCTATATGGGCGTGTCGTGAGTTGATGCGCAACCGCCGCAGGCAAGAGCAGCAACGCAAAGACCAGCAATGCGCCCACCGCCAGCGTCGCCTCGCCCACAGTCACCGCCAGGAGCGCCATGAACCCCAGACCCAGCAGTCGCACCGGCACGCCCCTCGCGGCGGCCACGTCGGGATCGAGCGAGGCGAAGAGTAACGGGCGCGCAATTGCGATGAGAGCCAGCACCGCCAGGCCGCTGATAAGCGCGATGGATTTCACCTGTTCAGCGGAGATTCCCAGAATATTGCCAAAGAGGACTGTGACGCCTGAAAATCCCGTGCCGGAGCCGCTCACATGCGCGGTGAAGAGGCTCAAGAAGAGTACACCCAGTCCCAGCACCCAGGCCAGGATGGTTCCGATGGCAACGTCGCGACCCCGCAGGCGCTCGCCGAATCCACCCATAATCAGGGCGACTGCAATAGTCGCGAGAATCAGCGCCAGCAGCGGATTGACACCGAACGCCGCGCCACCGAGCGCCCCAGTAAAGGCGACATCCGACAGGGCCTCGCCCGCGAATGCCTGATGGCGCAGCACGACAAAATAGCCAACCAGTCCGGCGACGACGCTCAATATCGTCCCGGCGAGCAGCGCCTGACGCATGAAATCGTACTGGAGCATATTCTGCATGTCCTGCCAGAGATTGATAGTAACGGTGGTAACTCTGCTACGATCATGCGGCGCCCCTCAGGGCGCGTCTCGCCGCGTTCGCCCCGCGTCGTCCAAGCCGGATGCGAAGATAGAGACCACCACGCACCACCACATAGGTGGCAAACGCGAAGGTAGTGATGAAGAAACCGACAGGGTAGGGAGTGAAATACCCAATGGCAAGGCCAAGCCAGGTGAAGAGCAGCCCCAGTGCGACGGCAATAACGAGCGCCACAGATGGGCGAGCAGAGATCTGCTGAGCAATGGCTGCCGGTGTTACCAGCAGCGCAAAGATCAGCAGCACACCCACCACCTGCACGGCGACTGCCACGACCAACGCCAGGAGCATCAGGTACGCCAGCCCCAGCGCCCGCACCGGAACCCCGCGCGCCGCCGCGACATCGGGATCGATCGAGGCAAAGAGCAGCGGGCGACCTAGCGCCGCGAGCGCCACAAGCAGCGCCAGCGCTGACCAGAGAATGGTGGTCACATCATCAGTGCTGATACCGAGCACATTGCCAAAGAGAATAGTGTAGACATTCGCGGCATATTCCGACGTGGCGATGTGTATGAAGAGATAACCCAGCGCCAGCGAGGCGGTAAAGACAGCGCCGATGGCAATATCATTCTGACGACGTCCGTCTTCGCCAACGTGGAGCGTCTGGATACCTATTGCCGCCAGTACGCCAGCGATGAACAGGCCCACGACTGGAGGAATAGCGAAGAGTACCGCGCCTGTCGCCCCAGCGAAGCCGACATTAGCCAGGCTATGTCCGGCAAAGCTTTGACTGCGCAGTACCATGAAATAGCCCATCAGGCCAGCGATCACGGCGACGAGCGTACCCGCGAGATACGCGTTGCGCATGAAAGGGAACTCGAAGAGCAGTTGGAGGTCGGCGACCAGATCCCAGGATGGCCGCACCAGATCAGCGATGAGCATGATAGCTCAACTCTTCTTCGGGCTGGCCGACCACAACAATGCGCCCGTCGCTGGCGTGAAGCACTTCGATGGGGGTGGCGTAGAGCCGTGAGAGTGTTTCAGTCGTAATCACCTCCGCTGGCGTGCCGATAGCCACCTGCCTCTTTGCGACATAGACAACACGATCCACCGCGGGCAGAATGGGATTGATGTCGTGCGCCACCAGCAGGACGGCTGCGTTGGCGTCGCGACTAATCTGGCGAATAACTCCCGCGACTCCCTGTTGGTTGCGCAGGTCGAGGCTGTCGAGCGGCTCATCCAGCGCCAGGATGCGTGGCTCCGCCGCCAGGGCCTGCGCGATCAGCAACCGCTGCTGCTCGCCGCCAGATAGCTCGCCGATGGGCCGGTCGGCATATGCCGCTGCCCCAACCAGTTCGATGACCTCCTGCACGCGATCACGTCTCTGGCGACCAGTGAAGAACGGGATAGGTAGCCCCCAGCGGTTGCCGTCAACACCCAGTCGCACGATGTCGCGCCCACGTACCCGTATATCAGCATCGAAATGGCGGCGCTGTGGGACATACCCAATGGCGGGGTTGCCGCGCCGCGCGGGCGCGCCCAGCACCGAGATGAATCCGCTCGTCAGGGGCAGCAGGCCAAGGATGGCTTTGAGGAGCGTTGATTTGCCCGCGCCATTGGGGCCGAGAATCGCCAGAAACTCCCCAGGGCGTACATCGAGCGAAACATGCTCCCAGATGACCTGACCACCCAGGATGACTGTCGCATCTGTGACCTGAATGACCGGCGAGAACACCGCATCAGAGGATGCGCCGTGGGTAGAGGTAACGGCGTCGTCGCTATCAGTCATGAATAGCCTCCATTGCGCGTTACTTGCCGGTGGCCTGGGCCAAGGCCGATTCGATGCCCTGAAGCTGCGCCGACTGCCAGTCTTGAAAGGAGGCGGTGGCGGGAGTCAGTGTCTCGGTAATGGTGGCGACGGGAATGTTATTCGCCTGTGCCAGCGTGATGACTTGCTGGATGTTGTTCGGCGTATTTTGACTGTTATACACCAGCATCTTGATCTGCCTGGACGTGATCTGTCGCTCGACAGTCGCCTCATCGGCGGCGCTGATGTCTTCACCTTCCGAGACCGCCTTGAGATACGAGTATGGCGTAATCAGGTTGAGGCCGAGAGCGGGCGCAAGATAGGCGAAGATGCTCTCGGTTGCGCCCACCGGTACGCCATTGTATTTTGCCCTGATGTCGGCAATGAGCTGATGATAGCGCTGTAGGCCAGTAGTCAGAAATGCCTGGGTGGATTGATCGAAGGCGCTGGCATCGCCTGGGTCCAGCGCCTTGAGGTCATCGCGAATTTTTTCCGCGACGGCGGTCACATAGGCGGGGTTGTACCACATGTGCGGATTGTCCCCCGCGTGCTTGCCATTGAGTTCGCCGACATCCAGCGTTTTGCGGCCACTGACCGGATTGGCCTGGAGCAGTTTATCGGCCCAGGGATCGTAGCCCGCCCCATTGACGATGACGTACTGTGCGGTCGCGACGGCGCGTGCATCCTGAGCCGTATACTCATAGCTGTGTGGGTCGGCGTTTGGATCAACGATAATGCTTGTCACCTCCACATGAGCGCCGCCCACCTGACTGGCGATGCTCCCCCAGAAGTTCTCAGCGGCTACTACCCGTAGCTTGCCTCCGCTATCCCCGCTGCTCCCGGTGCTCAGGCCACATCCGGCACATACGGGAACGGCACACAGCAACAGAAATGCGACGGCCAGCGCTCCCCTTCGGCGTATTCCCCGTGGATGAATTGATCCGAGTGGCATCCCGCTTCCCTTCCCGCAAACACACTTGACGCAATAAATGATACAATGTATCAATAGCTGCGCAAAGCATAGCAGGGGGCTACGGGGAAAGTCAATGACACAATGTATCAATTCCATGACGTATACTCTAGAGCATATGGTCGTGAAAGGATGGGAGATACGGTAGCGATGGCGATGTCGGCGCATGACATACTCGCGGTCTTCGAGCAGATGGGGCTACGCACCACTCAGCCGCGCCGCCTGATCGCCGAGAAACTGGCCGCACTTGCAGATAGCGCTCGCGACTTCACCACTGACGATCTCTGGATGGAACTGAAAACCGAGGATCCCGATCTTGGCCGCTCCACGGTTTTCCGCGCCGTCGATCTGCTGACCGAGCAGGGGATACTTGACCGCGTGACCTTCGCCGATGGCACGCATCGCTACCGCATCTGTGGCAGCGGCGGCCATCATCACCACGTTACCTGTGTCCAGTGTCATCGCGTCGTCGAGGTGGACGCGTGCCTCGGCGATGATGCCCTGCACGCCATCGCACAGAGTACCGATTTCGCGCTGGAAGGCCATTCGCTCGAACTCTTTGGCCGCTGTCGCGACTGCCGCACCCGATAAATCCACAATGGCAAGGCAGCCTGTAGCCTACCCAGGTGCGGCTACTTGCCGATGCAGAACTCGGCGAAGATGCGGTCGAGCAGGTCGGCGGTGGCCGTCTCGCCGGTAATCTCGCCCAGCGCTTCGAGCGCGGCGCGCAGATCGATTGCCACGAAGTCCAGCGGTACGCCATCGGCCAGCGTCGCCCGCGCCGCTTGCAGGTGTTCTAAGCCACGGCGCAACGCATCCTTGTGGCGCGCGCTGGAGACGAGCGCATCGCCTGCCTGCGCCGCGCCGCCGAGCGCCAACGCCGCGATTTGCTCCTCCAACGACGCCAGCCCGCTGCCGGTGACGGTGGAGGTGGCGACCAGTGGCGCATCGGGCCAGAGCGCCTGGGCCGCCTCATCGGATAGCTGGTGGGGCAGATCCGCCTTGTTGAGCACGAGAATCGCTGGCCGCGACGTATCCGCTTGACCGAGCGCCTGTAGCTCCGTGGCGACCGCCGCATCCAGCGCCGTGAGTGGCTCCGAGCCGTCGAGTACCAGGAGCAGCAGGTCAGCCGCCTGCGCCGCCGCCCGCGAGCGTTCCACGCCGATGCGCTCCACCAGATCGCTCGCTAGGCGTCAGCCCGGCGGTATCCACCAGTTGAACGGCGATGCCGCCGATGAGCGCCTTTTCCTCGACGGTGTCGCGGGTCGTTCCGGCGACTGGCGTGACGATGGCGCGTTCGGTGCGCAGCAGCGCGTTGAGCAGGCTCGATTTGCCGACATTGGGGCGGCCCACCAGCGCCACCCGCAATCCCTCGCGTAGCACGCGCCCGCGATCCGCGCCCGCTAGCAGTCGCTCGACACCCTCTTGCGCCCCGGCAATCAGCGCCGCCAGTTCCGCCGGGTCGGGTGGCGGCACCTCATCTTCGGGGAAGTCGATGCTCGCCTCGATGCGGATCAGCGCCTCCATCGCCTGTCGGCGCGCGCTGGCGACCTCCGCCGATAACTCGCCCTGAAGCTGACGCAGCGCCAATCGGTGGCCCGCGTCGGTTTCGGCGTTGATGAGCGCCATGACCGCCTCGGCCTGCGCCAGATCGACCCGGCCATTGAGGAAGGCGCGCAGTGTCATCTCGCCGGGCTGAGCGGTGCGGGCGCCAGCCGCCAGCGCCACTTCGAGGATGCGCCGCAGCGCCAGTGGGCTACCATGCGCCGAAATCTCGACGACATCCTCGCGGGTATAGGTGCGTGGGGCGCGCATGAAGGCCGCCAGCGCCTCATCGATCACGGCGTCGTCGTTGGCGGGATCAACCACGTGGCCGTAGAGCAGTTGGTGCGAGGGCGGCGCTGTGTCCTCGGCGAGGGGATGCGCTGGCCGGAAGATGCGCAATCCCACGGCGAAGGCCAGTGGCCCGCTCAACCGGACGATGCCGATGCCGCCGACGCCGGGCGGTGTGGCAATCGCGGCGATGGTGTCGTCGATATATGTATTCGTTGAATCGAGTGTTTCGGTGTCGTCAAGTGTGCTCATATCGTGCATGGTATCACGGGTGGCATGTACATCGCATACCGCTGTGAATCGGGAGTTGACCGAACGAGATGAATCCCGGTAGAGTGGAGCGCTGGCGGTGAGGTCAGTGCGCCAGGCGGCAATGGATGTGCGAAATGGAGGCTGTATGAGCGAAGGGCAACCGCTACGCTTCTATGCCAATCCCCTGAAATTCCTGCTGCTGCTGCTTGCCTCGGCGATATTCGTCGCCATTGGTATCTGGATGCTTCACACGCCGACCACCAGTGCAAAACCATCCAATGTCGTCATAGCCTGGCTGGCTATTGGGTTCTTTGGGCTTGGAGGTGCTGGTCTTCCTCATCGGTTTTATTCATGATGTCGTCTTGCGGCGCGCAGTTCTGGAGATTGACGAACAGGGATGGAGCTATAGTCCCCCACTGTTTGTGGTAAAGCAAACGGCCAACTGGCAGGATATTGACCATATAGCCATCTATCGTCAGCCTGTGGCGCGTCGCCAAACGATGTACTACCTTGTCGTTCACGGCGTGGACCCGAGTAAAGTGGTGCGCAGGTCTCTCTTTGCCACGCGCATGTATCGTTTCTATCCCGCGCTACGAGAGGCTCTGATGGCGGTTCCCCTCAACACCCTGTTTGTGCGCGCAAAGCCAGCGAAGGTCGAGCAGGTACTTGAGCGCATCCGCACGCGATACGCCTACGAACTGCACTTATACGGCATAGACGTTGATACGGACATGCATCGGCTGTGAGACGCCCTCCTCATTCCTCGATAGGGAAGCATTCGCACGGCTATTGGTGATATACTCCTGAGGGTGCGCTCTGCGCCAGCCGCTATCTGTCGATGTGAGAACGTGCGCTTTTTGAGCGAGTATTTCAGTGCAATCATTGCGATCATTACGATCATCGCAGAACTTGTAGACCTTTGAGGGAATATGCAGGCAACGGACATGCAGGAGACGGAAACCGGACGACGAGTCCGTGAAGACATTCGTAATGTGGCGATTATCGCGCACGTAGACCACGGCAAGACGACACTGGTCGATGGATTGCTCAAGCAGAGCCATATCTTTCGTGACAATCAGCAGGTTGGCGAACTGATTATGGATTCCAATGAATTGGAGCGCGAGCGCGGCATTACTATTCTCGCCAAGAATACGGCGATCATCTATCGTGGCATCAAGATCAACATCATCGACACCCCCGGCCATGCCGACTTTGGCGGCGAGGTCGAGCGTGTGTTGAATATGGCCGACGGCTGCCTCTTGCTGGTGGACGCCGTCGAGGGGCCGATGCCACAGACGCGCTTCGTGCTGAAGAAGGCGCTGGAGCTTGGGCTGCGGCCCATCGTGGTCATCAACAAGATCGACCGCCGCGACGCGCGCATCCAGCAGGTATTCAACTGGACGCAGGATCTCTTTCTGGAACTCGCGACCCGCGACGACCAGCTCGACTTCCCGGTGCTCTACGCCATCGCGCGTGAGGGCATCGCCCGCCTGGCGCCTGATGACACCAACACTGACCTGGAGCCGCTCTTCGAGACGATTGTCAACGTCGTGCCCGCGCCTGTGGTGGAGGACGACGCGCCGTTCCAGATGCTGGTGACGACGCTCGACTACGACGACTATAAGGGCAAGTATGCGATTGGGCGCATCACGCGCGGTCGCGTGCGGCCGGGGATGGCGGTGGCGCATCTCGCGCGTGAGGGCGACGTTTCGCGTGGGCGCATCGGTCAGGTGTTCACCTGGCGCGGGTTGGGGCGGATTGAGGTGGAGGAGGCGTCGGCGGGCGATATCGTCGCGCTGACGGGCATCGCCGACGCCAACATCAGCGACACGATTGCCGACTTCGACAACCCCGAGGCGCTGCCGACGCTGGCCATCGAGGAGCCAACGCTCAAGATGACCTTCGGCGTCAATACCAGCCCGTTCGGCGGGCGCGAGGGCAAGTTCAGCACGTCACGCCAGTTGCGCGCGCGGCTCTATCGCGAACTCGAAACCAACGTGAGCATGCGGGTCGAAGATGGCAGCACCGCCGATGAGTTTATCGTCTCGGGGCGCGGCGAGCTGCACCTTTCGATTCTGATCGAGACGATGCGCCGCGAGGGCTACGAGCTTCAGGTCTCGCGCCCGGAGGTCATCACCCATAACGACGATGGCAAAGTGCTGGAGCCGATGGAGCGGCTGGTGATCGACACGCGCGAGAACTATATCGGCGCGATCAGCGAGACGCTGGCGATCCGCAAGGGGCGCATGGCGAACATGGTCTATGATGGCCAGGGCAATGTCCGGCTGGAGTACGACATCCCGACGCGCGGGCTGATCGGCTTCCGCAATGCGTTTCTGACGCTGACCCAGGGCAACGGCGCGATGTCGAGCATGCTGACGGGCTATTCGCCGTGGCTCGGCTCCATCGGCACGGCGCGCAATGGCGTCTTGATCGCCTCGGAGGCAGGCGTCTCTGTCACCTATGGCCTGAACAACGCCCAGCAGCGCGGCCAGACGTTCATCGAGCCGGGCATTCCGGTCTACGAGGGCATGATCGTCGGGCTGAATGCGCGCCCGGATGATCTGGCGGTCAACGTCTGCAAGGAGAAGAAGGCGACGAATATCCGCTCGTCGACCTCAGATATCGCCGTGCGCCTCTCGCCGGTGGTCAATCTCAGCCTGGAGCAGTCGCTCGACTTCATCAACAATGACGAGCTGGTCGAGGTGACGCCGCAGAGCGTTCGCCTGCGCAAGCGCCTGCTGACGCAGCACGATCGGGCACGCGCGCGTGAGGTGGAGCAATCGGGCGCACGGTAATTCGCATGTATTCGCGTGCGGGCCTCTGTGACATTGATGGTATATTGAACATCGATGTCATAGAGGCCCGCCAGCACGCAAGGGATACGAGGGGTAAACGGCCATGGCGACTACAGCAATTACCCTCCAGGTCGATGAGGAGGCGGCGCGCATCTTTCAGAACGCCTCCCCTGAAATCCAACGCAAACTTGCCGCACTGATCAGTTTGCAACTCCTTGAGGCAGCGCATTCCACGCCGTCGCTGCGTGAGGTGATGGACACCATCGGTCGAAGCGCCCAGGAGCGCGGACTAACCGCTGAACGCCTCCAGGAGATCCTTGCAGAGGCCGACGAGGCCGCGCAGGCCTGATGAATCTCACGCCTGCGCATCGCGTCGTCTTCGACACGAATACACTGGTCAGCGCTTTGCTGCTCCCAACATCTACAACAAATCCGCCACCATTGGTTGTCGTTTGTCCCTGACCTCACCACCCAGTCCCCGCCCTGCGGGCCGCAGCTGCGTGCCTGCCCCCACAGGAGAGGAGGAGCCAGAGCATTTCCGGCGTTCCGGCTCCCCTCCCTTTTAGGGGAGGGGTTGGGGGAGAGGGTCGTCCAACGGCAACCAGTGCTGGCGGACTTGTTATTACATCATTCGCGCCAGTTTGGGCCAGCTGGTTCCATTGGAACCAACTGGTCGATACCGCATGTTTCAGCGTGCGCGATTCAACGGGGAGAGTGGTTCTCCCCGCGCCGTCACGAGTTCAGCGGCGCTTGCCCCTGGATATACCAGTCGATGTTAGGCGCTGGATTGCCAGGGTCTTTGCCATAGATTTTCACACCGTGGCCAGGAACGTCGTCACGATATGTACACTTCGGCACGTTGCCAGTGCTGCCTGTGCCTGTGCCCGTGCCAGTACCAGTTCCCGTGCCATTGCCGTTACCTTTGCCGCCCGATGCCCCAGCCTCGCCCTGGTATGGCGCCAGCCCGGCATTACAGCCGAACGCGCCCATCGCCATGCCGGGTGGAATCGGGAAACTGCCTGTCCCCGGGCCACTTGTAGTTATCCATGGCCCATTCCATCACGTCATGGAAGATATAGCCAGCGCCCGCGATACCGATGATATTCGACACCATATCGGCGTTGTTGGCGTTGCCGACCCAGACGCCGACGGCAAGATAGGGCGAATAGCCGATCGTCACGATATCGCTTGGCCCGTTCAATCCTGAGCCGGTACCGGTCTTCGAGGCGACCTGGATGTCGGGTGATTCGGGAAACTCCAAGGGATTTGGCTCGTTGAAAGCCGGTGCTCTGGCCTTATTATCCGCCAGCACCGAGGTGAGCATATAAGCCGCCTGTGGGCTAATCACCTGCGCCGGCTGGGGGGTCGGCGCGGTCCAGGAGTCGCCCGCCGAATCCTCGATGCGCAGGATGCTACGGTAGGGCACATGCTTGCCACTGTTGGCCATGGCAGCATAGGCGTTTGTCAACTGAATCAGTGGGATCGACTGCGTGCCCAGCGCCGTCGTCGGGCCAACATTTTGCTGGGTCAATCCAGGAACAAGAACATTGCCATTTTTATCAGTGACCTGGTCAGTGATCCCCAGGCGCCGGGCCATGTCGATGAAGTTGGTTGCAAGCTCTGGCGTATCGCCGACGAACGACATTGCCTCGGTCGCCGGAACGTTCAGCGAGTTGGCGAGCGCCATCCGGATGGGAACATAGCCATTGTAGCCGTCACCGCCGTAGTTGTGCGGCACATAGGTCACCTGGCCGACACAGGCCGGAACCAGTGGATCTTTGTCCTTATAGACACCAGCTACCCGGCATGCAGATGGGCGAGTCCTGCATCATGATGCTCGGCGTCCAGCCCATCTGGAAGGCGGTCGCGTAGACGATACCCTTCATCGACGAACCGAGACTACGTGGTGATGTGGCCACGTTGTAGTTACCGGCGACCAGCGGATTCTTGTCGTTATACTTCGCCGAGCCAACCATCGCCAGCACGTCCCCGGTATAGGGATCGATCACCACCGCAGCGCCATCATGCGCATTGGCGCCGCCATGGCGCGCTCAGCACTGAGCGGCGCATTACAGGCATGGTACGCGCTGTCGCAGGCGAGTAAGTGGCTGTAGGCATCGTGTGGTACTGGTTGATGTAGTAGTCGACGTTCTGCTCGGTGTACTTCTCGAGGTTGTAGTCGAGGGTGGTGTAGATTTTCCAGCCAGCGGTCGCCAGACTGGCGGGATCGATGCCAAACTGGGTGGTCAACTGATCGAGGACATAGTCCACGAAGCTCGGCGCCAGCTTGGTGGTGTCGAGGGCGCTGCCATTGGTGAGGCCAGCCCATTGGAGTATCTGCTGGTTCGCCAGCATGTCATGCACCTGTTTGAGCGCATCGTCATACTGCGACTGGGTGATTGACCCATAGGTCCACATGTTGCCCAGCACGACGCGCGCGCGCCGCCAGTCGAGCCATTCGTGGCCGTCCGTGCTCCAATCATAGGTGGCGCTCGGGACGCAGTCGCTCTTGGTGGGGTCGCCGACACAGGGATTCGCCCACTGATTGTCAGTGCAGGGCGCTTTGTCGCAGGAGTACTTGTCAGGCTGGTAGTAGGTTGGCGCGTTTGGCAGCCCCGCCAGCAGCGCCGCCTGGGCGATGGAGAGCTGCTGGTTCGCCATAATCAGCTTGCCATCGGCGCCCGTCTTCGGCTTCAGTCCAAAGTAATTGCGCGCCGCCGCCTCGATGCCCTGATTCTGGTCGCCATAGTCAATCGTGTTGAGGTACATCTCCAGAATCTGGCTCTTGCTATA
Organism: uncultured Chloroflexia bacterium; assembly: GCA_963702665.1. GTDB lineage: Bacteria > Chloroflexota > Ktedonobacteria > Ktedonobacterales > JADMIN01 > DAHUXT01. The sequence goes on along the minus strand of CAVPDP010000018.1, from coordinate 214,214 downwards.
GTTCGCGTTGACGCCGATGGCCAGAATGATCTCGTTCAGTTTGCGCTGAACCGCCTTCGACGTATCCTTCAGCACCAGATTCTTCACAAGCTGCTGGGTGATCGTCGAGCCGCCCTGCTGGGCGGTGCCGCCGTGGGTGACGTCGGCGACCAGCGCGCGCAGTGTCCCCTGGAAGTCTACGCCGATGTTCGTCGGCGAATAGAACGAGTGATCCTCGGTATCGAGCGTCGCATCCTGGATCGTCTGGCCCATCTGCGAGAGCGGCACATAATAGTTGTAGCCGTTCGAGTTACGCACGGTATAGAGCGGCTGCGCCATTGCGGTCGAAGATGATCGTGCTCTGCCCGGCCATGGCGTTGTTGATGATGGACTGAATCGCCGGACGATGCACGTCATAGTAGTTATAGGCGTAGACGCCGCCCGCGCCGCCCCCGACCAGTATCGAGACCAGCGAGAGCACCAGCTGCGCTCAGGCCCATGGCATAGGCGATGGGATTGGCGCGGACACGCCCCAGTCGCCACTTGCGCGCGCGCATGCGGATGCGCGAGCGGCGGTAGCGCGGCAGATCGCCCTGCGCCTGCGTGGCTATCTCAGGCAGGAACCGGCGGCCGGGCGCCAGCGGCGGCAATCTGGGCAGCCTCGCGCCGCATGACGCGACCAGTGCCCCGCACCATCGCGCTCAACTGGCGCGACATATCGCGCGCCATGTCGCCGAAGCCACGGCGTTGGGTGCGTGGCGCCTCCGCGCTATAGCCATCATCCGCGCGTGAGCGGCCACGTCCACGGGTGGGTGGTTCGTCGTAGGCTTGCGATAGTCCGCCCGGCTGCGGCGCGAGGGCTGGTCCTGCTCATCGGAGTAGTCGTCATCGTCGGCATAGCCACGAGAATCAGAGGAGGGGGGATAGTCTCCGCCACGGGAACCGCCGCGTGAGCCAGCGCCAGAGGGGCCGTATGGTCGGCGTATCATGCCATTGCCACCGCTGCCGCCATTGCTGCCGGGCCGCCTCATCCCTGGATCAGAAGGCCCGCGACCTCCATTCGAGCGCGAACCGCGCGGTGGACCAGCGCGCCCGTCTGAGTCGCGCTCGTCATAGGTACCGTCCTGGTTTCGCGTATCCCTGCTCATGCGCTCTTCCCCTCCACAGAATCATTCTGGCGCCCGCTATCGCGCGTGTCATGGTGAGCCAAACCGTAAAGCCTCATGCCTTAATGCCTCAACGCCTCAATGCACCCGCTAAGTGTAGAGTCTATGGCGCCGTTATAGCAACGTGCTGGGAAAGAAGGGCGACTCACCAGCCCGGAATTTCTGGCGCTACACAGGATGGCGCCGTTATCCGTTCCCTTGCCGCGCGCTGGCCGGGTAGTGTACGCTGTCATCTGCTGGCATGGTGAACGATGGCGGATAGCCGCCACCCAGTATACTATCCGACGCGATTTTTGAGGTGATGTGTTTTCGCGGACTGCGCTTGATCGCGACGACTGGCGGTATGCCAGGTTGTCCGTGCTGGCTTTGGATGGAGGCTGGATTCATGAGTGATGATGCGACACCGCAGCAGGCTGGGGAGGCTGATACGCGCGAAGATACCCGAGGCGCCCCGGAGTTTTACGAGTACTGGAACTCGATGGATTTTGTGAGCTGGATGGGCGCGCGCATCGTCGAAAGCGCCGACGGCCACGCGACGGTCTATTTCGAGCCGGGTCAACATCATCGCGGCGCGGGCATCGGTGGGCGAGCGGTGACGGGCGCGGTGCAGTCCTACATCTTCGATATTGTCACGGGCGCGGCGGTGGCCTCGCTGACGCACGGCACGAAGCCACAGGTGACGGTGACGCTGGAGATGGCCTTCGAGCATCCCGCCTATGACGCGCCGCTGACCTTCGAGGCGCGTGTGCTCAGCGGTGGCAAACAGATCTTCTTTGTCGAGGCCGATTGTCGCGATGTCAACGGCGTCGTCTGCTCACGCTGCCACGCCATCTATCGCCGCTTCGACCGCCGCATCGAGCCGCCAACAGAACAGGCAGCGGGCGATTAATGCGGGTTGAAAAATACGAGGGCAGTCCTGGCCTGATGGTGTTTATAGCGGCTTCATCGCAGGCGCACAGACCTCTCCCGGCCTGCGGCCACCCTCCCCTACGAGGGGAGGGACGAGGCGACCAGTTGCGGGCAGAACCTGCTCCAACGCGCGCATGGCACGGCTGGCTCCCCTCTCCTCGTAGGAGAGGGGCCGGGGGTGAGGTCTGCGCCCGCGCATGACCCGATCAACAAAGTAAAACCACATTATGGCCGAGAGCGCTTCCTCTGGCGCTTCGTCATGCGCCGACATAGCGGGCATAGATGGTGCGGGCGACGGCGGGATCGTCGGTGCCCTTGATGATGGCGCGCGCATCGGGGAAGACCGTCACCTCGAAGCCGTCCACGCGCAGACGCAGCAGAAAATCATTGCTGGCCACCTCGCCAGCCGGACGCAGCCGCTCGGCCAGCGCGGGCAGGTCGAGGGTGGCGGTCGCGCCGTGTGGCGGACGCACCTGTACCGCGTTCCGCCCGCAGAGGCTGACCCCACTCTCATCCAGTGGCGCGTCCAGATAGTCATACTGCGCGAGGCCGCAGGTCGGGCAGTCGGCCATGCGGGGCAGCTCTACCCGCTCGAAGGTGTTCTCCCACAGGTCAACCCAGGTCAGGCCGCGTACGAGCCGATCACTGCCCACCAGCAGCTTGATCGCCTCGGTGGACGCCATGCCCGTGATGACCCCGACGATGCCATTGAGAACGCCAGCGGTGTCGCAGGTAGCCGTCGTCCCAGGGAGTGGGCGTTCGGGAAAGACGCAGCGCAGGCAGGCGGTCTCGCCCGGCAGCACGGTCAGCGTCACGCCATAGGCGGCGATCACCCCGCTATAGATCCAGGGGATGCCTGCCTTCACACAGGCGTCGTTGAGCAGGTAGCGTGTCTCAAAATTGTCGGTGCCATCGAGGACGACATCGATGCCGTCGAGCAGCGACTCGATGGAATCAGGAGTTACGTCGGCCACATGCGCATCGATGGTAATCAGGCTGTTGATGCGGCGTAGCGCGCGCTCGGCGGCAATCGCTTTGGGCAGCCCATCCAGCGCGTCGTGTTCGTCATAGAGCACCTGCCGTTGCAAATTGTTGCCCTCGACGAAATCGCGATCCACCAGCCGCAGATAGCCCACGCCCGCGCGCGCCAGTGAGTTGGCCAGCACGCTTCCCAGCGCGCCGCAGCCAACAATCAGCACATGCGCCTGGCTGAGGCGCTCCTGACCGGCGGCGCCAATGCCACTGAAGAGTGTCTGGCGCGAGTAGCGTTGGTCGGCGGAAAGGCCGCGCGCCGCGAATGCGGACGCCATGGCTCCCGCTGGAACCTTCGACGCGTGCGCATCGTCTAAAAGATGAGAGTCTGTGGGCTGGCGCAATGGCGTATCCGCAGCGTGTATCTCTGAATGAAGCATATTAGTTGGCCTCTCATAGTTGTGGTCTGTCTGGAGCGTCTTCCGTCGTGTTGTCGAGCGGCGTTCCAGCCTGGCGAACGTGCGGGTGTTTTCTGGGAAAACGCTGGCGATTCTCACCATGTTCTCATACCCTTCTCAGGGACCTCGGCGATACTGGTAGCTACCGGACGGCGAGTTGACCGAGTGGCGCTGGCCAGCCGCGAAATTTCGCCGCCTGCCAGACGTCGATAGGCTAGCCCTATTAGTACTATGCCACATGGGATAGGCTGGTACCTTTCGCGCGGCAACTTGGTTGAGATGGGTTGCTATGGTAGTATTGTCCGCATCAAGTTCGCGGAATGCCTGTCATGTCGGACGGGGTGTTGGTGGGCAGAGTCCAGGCGCAGCATGCAGGGTCGCTGACGGCGCTGGGAGGCGGTGGTGATGATGGCAGAGGCGGTACCAGTCATGAACGCACACACAGCGGACGCGCAGAATGCGTCTGGCGCACACAAAAAAGTGCTCATCATTGACGATAGCGAGATGATTGTCGAATTGATTCGTAACGTTGTCACGATGACCGGCGCGTATGACGTAGTCGTCGCATACGATGGCGTTGCTGGCTTAGAGAAGTTTTACCAGGAGCGACCAGACTGCGTGATTGTCGATGTCAAGATGCCTCGCATGGATGGCTATCAGGTGGTGCGGTGCATTCGTGGCGATACAACCTCGGCCCATACACCGCTCATCATCCTCAGCGCACTGAATGAGGAAGTCGATCATCTGACTGGGCTGCTGTCTGGCGTCGACGAGTATCTGGCCAAGCCATTCAAACCAAGTGCCCTGTGCGCAACGCTGGAGCGTGTGATGAACATCACACCAGAGGAGCGCGTACATCGCATCGAGAATCTGGCTGCCACGGATTTTGGGGATGAGGTGGGTTTGCTCGATGAGGACGAATCCAAATAGGTGATTGCACTCCCGAATCACACCTATTGTTCGTTTCGCATCTACAAAGCGGGTGGAGGGCGCAGTAGCACTGCGTAGCGTCTGGAGGGGGAACGTGGTGGCGCAACCAATTCCAGAACATTGTATGTCTGTTCTCGTCGTAGATACTGATACTACGCAACGCGAATCCATGAAGGCCGTCCTCGGCGAGCGCTATCGGCTCACCTTTGTCACTGGCATGAACGAAGCGTTGCAGGCGCTGCGGATGACTCCGCCCGATCTGCTGATCAGCGAGGTTGATCTGGCTGATGGCACCGGGCTGGAACTCTGCGCGCAAATTCGCACGTTGCCAGGTGGCAGGCGTCTGCCCATTATGCTGGTGACGAGCCGTTCGGCCACGGCGGATAAAGTGGCGGGGTTTCAGGCGGGCGCCGATGATTACGTCGTCAAGCCGGTTGATAGCCGTCTCTTCTCCGCGCGACTGCGGCTCCTCTTCCGCCTCAAAGGCATCGAGCGTCCGCGTGATCTCCAGTTGCCACAGGAAGCCTGAACGCTAGTCGGCCGCTTCTCATACCGCCTGCATGCGGGCATGAGCGCAGCGCTCCGCATCATATGCGATGGACAATACCTGGGTTTGCCATGACCTAACCTGCGTGCTGGGATCGCCGCACTATGCATCCATCCATAGTCATGTCCTGCAGGATGTGCTGGCGCGCCTCAACATACTATCAGGCGTTCTTCCGCCGCCTAATCTCGGGACAGACAAACGCCCGAGCGTTTCCCGCGCTTTCAGGCAGCAACCGCTATAACACCTTACACATACAAAGAGTTTGGCAATGGGGCGCGCATCGACAACGGCTTCCTCGCTGCTCTCGAAAATCGGGCGGGTGGCGCGTGCGGTGGAGTCGCCGTTGGAAGGCACACTCAAGACCGTCACCATTTCTCGAGAGGCGGATGGCTGGTATGTCTGCTTCTCGTGTGCAGATGTGCCCGTACAGCCATTCGCTCACAGGTCATGAACGGGCATAAACCTGGGATCGGAGTCGTTTGCGACTCTCGCGGACGGCACGATGATTCACAGCCTACGGTGCTATCGCCGCGCGTAGCGTTAGGCTGAAGACCGCGCAGCGCCGCGTCGTCACGCTCTTTTCAGCGGGTACACTGAGCCGTGCGCATCCAGCAATATGGCGCTGGATATCGAGTATCCGTCCCGGAAGGAGGCGCGTGGCGTAATGGCCGCGCGGAGCAACATGGATAATCTGGATGATCTCCGCTTCGACCGTCACTTCCGCACTCCCAGTTCAGAGGGATACTATCTCGTGCGCGGTCAGACCCGCATTGGGATGGTTGATCTGCACTTCACCTCCACCACGGTTCACGGCACGCTGATCGTCGAGCAGGAGATGGAGCGCGACGCCCTGGCCCAGTTGATTGAACGCATCGATGAAGACCTGGTGCTTTCCGCCGATACCCCGCGCGACGACTTTCTCGTCAGCGTCTATACCGGCAAAGAAATCGGCTTCTTCAACGATACTTTCCGCGCCGACCAGGAAGATCTGGTCGCTGGCCTGGACGATGATGACGACGATGACGATTTCGATGAGGATGACCTCGAAGAATAGAGTACGCGGCGTCGCTCAGCTACCGAGCATGATCTGGGCGGCGAAGAACGCGAACGCCGCGAAGCCAGCGATCAGGCAGTAGATGGCGAACGGCGTCAGGCGGCCCACCTGGAAGTAGCGCGTCAGGAAGCGGATGCTCAGGAATGCCGCGATGGCCGCGACCACCCCACCGATGCCCGCGATGATGAGCATGTGTGAACCCGCGTGAATCAGCTTCGGCAGTTCTTTGAGCGCGGCGGCCACGATCACGGGCGTCAGCAGCAGAAAGGTGAAGTGCGCCGCATCCTCTCGCCGCATCTTCACGCGCAGACAGCCCACCATCGTGATGCCCGACCGCGAGATGCCCGGTAGCAACGCCGCCGCCTGCAAGAAGCCGATGCCCAGCGCCTGGAGGAATGTCAGGTCGTTGATCGACTTGAACGCCTCCTGCCGCTTGGCCGCTGGCAACCCCGCGCCCTCGGCCTCCTCCGAGCGCTTGCGCAGCAGCTCCGCCGAGAGTAGCACCGCGCCATTCAGACAGAGAAACGCTGCGGGCAGCACGGGATACTTCGCGGTAAAGAACCACTCGTCGATCTTCTTCTCGAAAATCAGGCCAAGCAGCCCCACCGGAATCGTGGCGACGATGACCAGCCAGATGGTTTTGCCCAGGGGATCGACGTCGAGTCGGCGCGCGAAAATCGTCTTGAAGAATGCCCGAATGAGTCCCAGCCAGTCGCGCCAGTAGAATCCGACCAGCGCGACGGCAGTGCCGAGGTGGAGTATGACGACGATGGGCAGGAAAGTATCCTGCCCGACGACATCTCCCCAACCCAGCAGACTGGGAATGATAATGGTGTGGCCCAGGCTGCTGACGGGGAAAAGCTCGGTGACGCCCTGGAGCACAGCCAGAACGATCACCTTGATCAGTTGATCCATAGCGGTGAGTCAACTCCTCACGTGCGGCATATCGGTGTATCCGCGTATCAGCCTCAACTACAGGGTTTCGCCGATGTTGGCGCGGTTTTGGACGTTTGTCGTGGCGTAGAGCGTCGTGCCGTGACAATCCTGAATGAAGTAGAAGTACTTCGAGATGCTGGGATTCGCCGCCGCCATAATCTCTTCCCAGACGGGCGCGGCGATAGGGCCTGGAGGCAGATCCGGGAACGACGTAGGTATTGTAGGGATCAGTCGGTGGCGATGTTGCGCGCCACGCAGCAGTGAGTGGCTTCCACCACTTGCCGTCCGTCGGTGGGGTCGCGCTGTCGAGCGCATATTGCACTGTTGGGTCAGCCCCTAGACTGGCGACAGCGCCCGCGTTGCATGTGTTGTCCAGCACTGCCTTGTAGCGGGTGTAGTAGACGTTGGTCACGCCGGGCGCATCGCTGAGGTTCTTGATTTCGCGCACCGTCAGCGAGGCGAAGGTCAGAGCGGTATGCAGCGCGGCCACGGGATCGGTGGTGGCGTATGCCTTCTCCATCGCGGCGAAGATGTTGGTGTTGCCCACCGGCGCCGCATGGGCAAGACACTGCGCCTTGTCGGAGAAGTACGCGTTCGGGATTGTCTATCTGGCCCTGGGCAGAGTTTCGATCCCAGATTATCGAGCATCGTCTCGATGACCTTCGTCTCGTCGGCGGACTTGCTGAAATAGTAGGTATCGGGGAAGAGATAGCCTTCCAGCGCGTATTTCACCTGCTTCCCTGGCTTCGCTGGATGAACCAGTAGTTTCGTCCAGAGTGGCGTCTTGGCGTCATCCAGTAAGATGCCTGTCTTCGCGATCTGCATGAAGTTGTCGGCGTTGAAGTTGGGCAACTTGGAAAAGTAGGCTGGGTATTGGGTGGCGCGCGAGCCTGGCGGAACGAGCACGACGATATGCTCATCCAGCGGCGCCCCTTCGAGCCGTGAGATAATCTGATCCATCGTCATGCCGGGGCCGATGTCGTATGTGCCCTTTTGGAGGCTGCTATCAAGATGCTTCACTTTCGCCAGCAGACGGAAGATCAGCGCGTTGCGAATGAGGCCAGCTTTCTCAAGCTTGTTGGCGATGTCTGTGGAGGTATCGCCGTCGTTGACGACGATATTCACCGTAGCCGTCGATCCAGAAACGACCGGGCGCGTGACATCCAGTGTCACTGTCGTACCGACAAAGCCAAGGCCAAATGCCAGTAGCGCGAACACTATGGTCACGACCAATGCGGTGCGTTTCATCGACTCTCGTCCTCCTCATTCTCATGTCCCGCCGCCTGCTGCGCTGCTTGTTGCGCCGCCCGTCGCCGCTGATCCAGATACTCTTCGAGGATCACGGCGGCTGCCATCGCGTCGATGCGCTCGCGGATGCGATTCGGGCGCACCCCTGCCGCGCGCAGCCGTTCTTCCGCGCGCACCGTCGAAAGCATCTCATCGGCGTAGACCATTGGCACATTCAGCGCGTCCAGCAGTTTCCGCAGTCGCTCACCGAACCGCTGCACAGTCTGCGCCTGGCCGTGCAACTGGCCATCGAGGCTGATCGGCAGACCAACCACCACCAGCGCCGCCTCCTCCGCGCGCACCAGCCGCACGATTTCTTCCAGCGCGGATTGTGTCGAGCGGCGGAAAATCACTGTGCGCGGCGAGGCGAGCAATCCCAACGCATCGCCGACGGCGACACCGATGCGCTTTGCGCCAACATCCAGCGCCAGAATGCTCCCTGCGATATCCTGTGCCATGCCTTGTGTCATGCTTCCTACCTCGCCATCCTGCCTGGGCCGACTCCCGCAAAGGTTGGAGCCGACGCGACCAGAGGCATTGTACGGTTGCGGCAATGGCCACATGCAAGCGACATCCGCGGGTATCGTGCCACGACTCGCCGCGCTGTGCCTACGCGCGTACCCGGAAGTCCTAGTGAGAATCAAGCGATAGAGTCGGGTAAGTCGAAGTATGATAGACTCGTGAAGCTGACTTTTCGCTGCTGGCGCTGGGATGCTCACCGTCTGGCTGATGTGGCCAACGGCGGTGTGGATGTATCGTGGATGTATCGATGTATCGTGGATGTATCAAGGAGCGATTCGACGCCGGGCCATTGAGAGGAGCACTACGTGACCGCATTCTGGTACGTTATTAGCGGGATCGGCATTCTGGCTGCAATCATTAATTTTTCGCTGGCCATTGCCCGACGCAAGCAGCCGATGGTGGCGCTGGCGCGCGCAAGCGCGGGGGTAGTGGCGCTGGCTCTGCCGGTGGTGATTCTCTATGGGAAAATGGTGTCACACATCCATCCACCATTCCCGCTGGACTGGCAGACCGTCTTCATCGCCACGGGCGCCTTCGTCTTTGCCGTGCTGCTGCTGCCTTCCTACGTCGATAAGAGCGAGAAGGTCACGCTGCAAGAGCGCGCCGAGCGCGTGGTGCGCCCGACCAACGCCACCGTCCGACTGGAGAAGCGCACTGTGGGCGACGAGTGGATGAACTGACCGCCACGATCAGAAATGCCAGAGAGGCGCAATAGGTTCATGCGGCTCAGGCGAACCCAGGGGACGCCATCCAGTGCGGATGCGCGTCCCTTGCGCGTCTCTTGAAACATCTCTTGCGTGCGCCCCTTTGCCTGCGTACATGTTCTGGCGTATGCTGACACTCGTGCGAGTATGCGCATCATACGCGCATCATGATAGACCAGCATAGGTACGCACAGTCGCGAGAGCGCTGTGTTGTACGCATTGGCCAGAGGTGTCAGATACGATGTCCTCGCTCAGTGGCAATTCCATACGCGCCGTGTTGCAGCTTGCGGGTATCACTGGGCTGGAAAGCCCACCCACGATCCGCAGAGAGCCGGGCTACGGCGATGAAGAGCGCTTTTATATTTCGACTGCCTCGACGCAGTTGATTATGGTGCGCTACCCGCCGACTGCCCGCGACCGCGCGCACCGCGAGGCGGCTGGGCTGCAACTGGCGGGTGAGGTTGGCCTGGGGCCAGAGTTGCTCATGGCGGATGAGACCGGCAAGGCGCTGGGCGGTCCATTGGTGATCTATTCCGCTCCGCATGGGCGCTCGCCCGGCGGTGGCGCGCTGAGCGCCGACGATGTGAAATGGTGGCTCTTTCTGCTGCTGACGCTGCATCATTTGCAGCCTGAGCGGGTTGAGGTGGTTTCGAGCATGAGTCCCGATGCCGCAACCTGGTGGCAGCGTACCCAGTCGGCATGGCTGGCCTGCCAGACAGCATATGCGGCGCCGATCTATCGTCCGCTCCTCGACTCGCTCAAACGCATCGCCGCCGTGGTGAGCGTGCATATCGACGTACAGCGCGAACAGTGGCGCGGCGTGATGCGGCGCCCGTGCCACGGCAACCCGGTGCCCGCCAATCTGGTGCGCGATGGCGCGCGCATGATGCTGGTGGAGTGGGACGCCTTTGGGCTGGGCGATCCGGCGCTGGAGGTCGGGCGGGCCGCCGTGCTGGCCACGCTGGCTGGCTCGCTGACCAAAGAGCAGTACACCCAGTTTCTGCCAGACTATCTGGCGGGCATGCGCGATCTGGGCGATGCGACGCTGGAGGCGCGATTGCGGCTGGCGACCGATGTGATGCCGATGGGCTTCTGTCTGACGGTGCTCAATCTGCTGGCGAAGGAAACGCTGCCCGCGCCGGAGCGTGCGCGCCAACTCGACGCCGTTGCGCGCGCCCTGCTCTGGCTACAGCGCACCCTCGGCCTGAAAGAAGACGATCCCGCGCTGCTGCTGGAGCCGTTGCGACGGGCGTCTCCACGCTGAGACAGACGCGCTGCGCAGCCGGGCGAATGGTCAGCATTCGTCGCCTGGCAGGCGCTTTTGCGGTACAATAGAGCAGTTGAACATATGGTCTTTGCCGCTTGAGGATAAATAGATATGACCCCCACTACGCCTGACGCCGACGGGCAGATCGACTTGTTGGCGGGGCTAAACCAGCCCCAGCGTGACGCCGTTTCCACCACCGAAGGCCCGTTGCTGGTCTTTGCCGGTCCTGGGAGTGGAAAAACCAGGGTCATTACCCACCGCATCGCCTGGCTCGTGCGCGAGCAGGGGGTGTTGCCGTGGAACATCCTGGCCGTCACCTTCACCAACAAGGCCGCCGCCGAGATGAAAGAGCGCCTGGAGAAGCTGATCGGCTCGTCGGCGCGCGATGTGGCGGTGGGCACGTTCCACGCCATCTGCGCGCGGGTGTTGCGGCGCGAGGTCGAGCGGAGCGACCTGGGCCTGAATCGCTATTTCGTCATCTATGACGACGACGACCAGATCGCGCTGGTGAAACGCATTCTCGTGGATATGCAGTTCGACCCGAAGCAGTTTAATCCCCGGATGATTCATAGCATCATCTCGCGCGCCAAGAATGAGTTGCTCTCACCCGAGGAGTTCGCCCGTAGTGTCAATCGCTATCCTGAGGAGATCGCCGCCCGTGTCTTTGCGCGCTATGATGAGCAATTGCGCAGCAGCAATGCGGTGGATTTTGATGACCTGATTCTGCTCACCTGGCGTCTGTGGAGCCGCAACCCCGACATTCTGAGCGACTACCAGCGCCGCTATCGCTACGTGCATGTGGATGAGTTTCAGGATACCAACCCGGCGCAGTATGAACTGGTGCGGCTGCTGGCGGCGGGCACAGCGGAAACGCCCGGCCATATGAATATCTGCGCCGTGGGCGATGACGATCAGTGTCTGGTTGCGGGCACGCAGATCACGATGGCCGATGGAACGTTGCGCGCTATCGAAGATGTTGCGGCGGGCGACAGCGTGCTTTCGGCGTATGGTAGCGGCGATTTCCGGCCCGCGAAGGTACTCTCGACAGCGCGGCGCGATGGGCGTAGTACGGGTATCGCCATCACCACACGAGAGGGGCGGCGGCTCACCAGCACGCCAGAGCATGTTCACTTTGCAGGCTATCGGCTTGGCATGACGCCACAGCGCTCCGCACAACCGCACTTCTCCATCACTGGCCAACACGATCTCGTTATCACGCTCTGTGGCGACCGTCGCGGAGCCACACCGATGCACCGCATATCTCTCGTCGGTAACGATCTGCAGGCGCGCAATGCGCTGGAGTCACTTGGATTGAGTGTTCGTGCCGCAAAGTCCGACAGCGCCAGTTGGCGTCACGAGACAGCGAACGCAAGCATGGCAAGCATCGTCAAGACCGCCGAGCATATTAGCGGTGTGCTTGATGTCGAAATCATCCGAAATGCGCGACTGGGAAAGAACGATGCCGAACATCCAGGTAGCAACTCACTGCCGTTTCTGCCAGCGGCGTCTGTTCGGCCAGGGATGGTGATGTTCGATAGCAACGGCGGCTACGACATCGTTGAGACGGTCGAGGCTGTGCCGCTGAATACCCAGTCTACGACCTCAACATTGAGGGCACACACAATTTCATCGCCAACGGCATCGTCACCCACAATTCAATCTACGGGTGGCGAGGAGCAAATCCTGAAGTTGTGCGCGACTTCCAGCGCGACTTTCCGACGATGCGCGTCATCATCCTCGAACAGAATTATCGCTCGACCCAGAACATTCTCGACGCCGCGCAGGGCGTTGTGCGGCGTAACGCCAGCCGCCGCGAGAAGCAGCTCTGGACCGAGCGTGGCGGCGGTGAAAAAATCACGGTGCATGAGGCCTATAACGAGGAAGATGAGGCGGGCTTCGTCGTCAACGAGATTCGGCGGCTGGTGGCGCGTGGCGTCTGTGAGTTGCGCGACTGCGCCGTCATGTACCGGACGAATGCGCAATCGCGCGCGCTGGAAGAGCAGTTCATTCGCAGCGGTCTGCGCTATGTCGTCGTCGGCAGCAAGAAGTTCTACGAGCGCAAAGAAATCAAGGACATGCTGGCCTATCTGCGCCTGCTGCTCAACCCGGCGGATACCGCCTCGCTCCAGCGCATCATCAACGTTCCGGCGCGCAAGATTGGGCCAAAGACCGTCAATGAGCTGTTGATGTGGGCCGAGCAACAGGGGTTGACACCCGCGCGAGGCGTTGCAGCGCGTCGAGGAGCATCCCACCCTGACGACCGGGAGCAAGCGCGCGCTCGCAGGCTTCGCCGCGCTCATGGATAGCCTGCGTGCGGCGGCGCAGGAGCGCCCACTGCCAGAGCTGATCGATCAGATTGTCTTGCAGAGCGGCTACGCGCAGGATCTTCGCGATGGCACCGATGAGGGCGATGATCGCTGGAACAACGTGCAGGAGCTGCGGCGCGTGGCGAGCGATTTCGCCGAGATGGATCCAGAGACCGCGCTGCCGCTCTTCCTCGAAAATGTCGCGCTGGTGGGCGGATCGGATACCGTCCAAACGGCGGAGAGCGGCACGCTGGCAACCGAGGAGCAGCGCCACGACGCCGTCACGCTGATTACGCTGCATGCCGCCAAGGGGCTGGAGTTTCCGGTCGTCTTTGTGGTGGGGCTGGAGGAGGGCATCCTCCCGCATGCGCGCTCGATGGAGAGCCAGCGCGAACTGGAAGAGGAGCGGCGGCTGGCCTATGTGGGTATTACGCGGGCGATGCACCTGCTCTATCTGTTGCGCGCGTTCAGGCGCTCGTTCTTCGGCGGCAACTCGCTGATGCAGGAGCCGTCGCGCTTCCTCGAAGAAATACCGCGCGACCTGGTGACGTTCTCGCGCCAGCGGACCCGCAGCGACGCCGGGGGTGGCGCTCGCCCATCGGCGCATGGGGAAGCAGCCAGCGGGCGCGGTACAACAGCGGGCCAGCCATCCCCATCGACGCAGGCAGGCGCATCACAGGGTTGGCGACAACCGCGCCCAGTGGTCGCGCGCGATGACGCGCCAGCGAGTGACGAGGGTAGCCAGCAGATTGAGACGCCTGCCGTGGCGCTTGCCGAGGGCGATCAGGTTATCCATCGGCTGTTCGGGCGCGGCCTGGTGCTGAGCATCGTCGACGATGGTGGTGTTCAGACCGCTGAGGTGTTGTTTGACCAGGTTGGCAAGAAGACGCTGGATCTCAGTTTTGCGCGTCTGGAGAAGATATAGCGGAGACAGGGGAGATTATGGGGAAGAATCGTTATAGCCAATTGCGCGCCGCGCTGGGCGTGTCCTTACTGCTCGTCGTCCTCGCCGGTTGCGGGCCAATCGCGGGTATATCACTGCCAGGTTCCTCATCCACCGCTACCGCCGACCGCCGCGACAGGCTCACCCACACCACAGGCCAACCTCGACCAGCGCATCGACGCCTACATCGCCACGCTCACGCCCGCCCAGCAGATCGGGCAGACATTGATGATGGCGGTCTATGCCAATGGCTACAACGCCAACCTCGATCAGGCGCTCACCCAATGGCATCTCGGCAGCGCCATCATCTTCCCCAATTACAATGGCGGCCCACTGATGCCCACCTCTCTCGCTGGAATGCAGCAGCTCATCCACGACCTGCAAGCGCACGCCGACACACCATTGCTGCTGGCGACCGACGAGGAAGGTGGCGAGGTAGACCGCCTCTCCTTCTACTACGGCCAGACCCCTTCACCGCAGGCGCTCGCCGCCACTGGCGATCCCCAGCAGGTCTTCAATCAGGCGCAGACCGACGCGCAACGTATGCGCGAACTTGGCCTCAACGTAGACTTCGCCCCGCTGGCCGACATCGACCAGGGCGGCGGCATTGACGCGAGCCGCATGTTTGGCGCGACAGCCGGTGATGTCACGACCTATGCCGGAGCCTTCCTCGATGGCCTCCAGCAGAACGGGGTCGCCGGGACGCTAAAACACTGGCCGGGGCTGGGCGCCTCCAGTGGCAACCCAGACTTCACGCTGCCGACTGTCACCCACTCACAGGATCAGCTCAACGCGATCGATTTCGCCTCATTCCGTATGCTGTTATCCCATCACCCAGACATGATTATGGTGACGCATGTCATCGTTCCGGCCTACGACGCGCAACTCCCGCCTCGCTCTCGCCAGTGCTGGTGCAGCAGGTGTTGCGCGGACAACTCGGCTATCAGGGGATCGTCGTCACCGATGCGATGGACGCGCAGGGGCTGATCCAGTTTATGCAGCAGCAGGGCTACGCCGATCCCGCGCAAGGGATCGCCGAGGCCTGTGTGCGGGCGTTTCTGGCGGGCGACGATCTTATCGAGGCGCCTATTGAGCAGGATCGCCTCGCCGCCGTGGTCGCCGCGATGACACAGGCCGTCGCTTCTGGCCGCATCTCGCAGGCGCGGTTGCACGAGGCGCTCACCGCATTATCGCGCTCAAAGTAGCGTTGGGTCTGCTCAAGCTGCCCTAGTTGCCTACTCTCTGGTTGGCCGTACAGCGTGACCGAGGCGCAGTCGCCAGGTTCGGTATCAGGAATCACGTTGAAGTCGAGCCGAAATTTTCTCCTGGTATCATTTGAGGTTTCGTATCGACTTTGAATCATTTTTTTATCGAATCCATTCTCTATCGCCTGGCGCAATACCACTTCGCAACGTGAAATACTCTGTCACACTCAGATGTATGTGCGCTCCTGCTATTGTCATGGTCGGAGAATACCGCGGCGCACGAGAGACGCATCCTCCGGCCAGCAGACGATAATTCCATAACCTCTAGCTATAGATGAGGAAGCGAAGCACCGTATCATGCCCCCGGTTTACTGACATTATCGTTCCATATCGATATCTCAGCTATTGCAATGGTCTCTTGTGCTGTTCGCCACATTATTATCTGGGGTTGTATTTGTAGTGGGACTGTGAAAGCGGCCTGATTTTATTCTCCCTTGCACAACGAGAAAAATGTATGATACACTTCTGAAAGTGTTGAGTATCGGTCAGAATAGCTTTTCTTTTTGTAGAGACATGTCTCTGACATGTCATGTACTGGAAACGGTAGCGAGCTACTTTGGCGGCAGCGTAGAGTTGTCCGGCATGTAGTTGGCCGCTGTTTTCACTTTCCGCGTTTCCATGGGTACTCACAATGGCATGTGTCAGGCGCCTTTTGTGCGGGAACCCAGCAGGCCCTCGCCAGGAAGCAGAGTCATTTGCCGTATTACCAATGTAGTGCGACGAAACGTTCTAAGGAGAATCAGCGGTATGCCGCCCGACGCATCAGCGGTGCGACTTGGCCAGCGCTTACGCAAAGCGCGCCTTGCTCGTAACTACACCCAATCCGAAGTGGCTCAACAACAATTTAGCGTCTCGTATATTTCCGCCGTCGAGCGCGGCCAGATCAGGCCGAGCCTCGGCGCGCTTGAGCGACTCTCTGATCGTCTCCACGTTCCATTGGCTGACTCTTGCGTGATGACAACGATATTGTCATTCCGCATGTACCGTCAATGGACAAAGAAGGGCGACGGAAGAGAGCGCCGAAACCGACGCCCGGCTGTTGTATGCGAGAATCCTTGCGCGTCAGGGTCAGCCCCAGGATGCGCTAGAGACACTGCAAAGCCTGCCGACCTCTCGTCTTACGCCTCGCCAACACGCAGAGTTGTTATGGCATCAGGCCTATAGCTACATTGGGTTGCTTCGGCCGGATCAGGCGCGCGCCGCTGTGCTCGAAACGATTGCGCTGGCGAAAAAGCAAACGACAGGAACTGGTCGAGCGCCTTCGCCTGAAGTTGGGCAATGCCTATAGCCTCATGCACAAATACCAGTTGGCGCTGGACGCCTATAAGGGGAGCAATGAGGCCATCGAGCGCGGCGTCATCAATGACCCTGTGTTCCGATTCGCCGTGCTGTCAATATCGGCAGCCAGTACCGGTCACTGGGCGACGCCGCGTCCGCGATGAGATCCTCAATCAGGCTGCTGACGCTGGCGAAAGTGTCGTCAACCCCACGCGGTTAGGCGCTCTCTATGGCTCCTTGTGCGACTCCTATCTTGTTGCGCGTGACTTCCGCCGGGCCAAACTGGCGGCCACTCGCAGCATGAAAAACTTCGAGGCGGCTGATAACAAGCGCATGATAGGCGAGGTGCATAATCGCCTTGGGCGCGCCTTTGCTCAGACTGGGCAGCTGGACGCGGCCACCGAGCACCTTGAGCATGCTCATCAGATTGCCGAACAGGAAGACGATACCCGAGGGCTTGCCGAGGCCGAGCGCGGTCTGGCGGCGGTGTATGTGCAGCAGAACCGCATCGACCAGGCAGCGGCGGCAGCCAGCCACGCATTAGCGCTTTCGGGTGAACTGGACGACGCTGTCGAACATGCCGGATCGCTGCTGATGCAGGCGCACGTCGACGAGGCGCAGAAAGACTTCGCGGCGGCTGAGAAAAATTCAAGAAGGCGACCGAGCTGCTCGATAGCACCGATGCGACTCAGGCGCGAAGCGACGCCTATGCCCGCTATAGTGAGTTCCTCGAACGGCGTGGTGAGGGCGATAGCGCGCTGAAATGCTCAGGACGGCCTGGCAACTCAGCGGTCACACCGCCGCGCTCAGCCATTAGCGCCTGCGCCCAGCATGTTGGCGCCATCATTGCCGCCAGTGGTTGTAAAACGACTGGTGGCGATGGCTTTCTCATGCGCAACATGACGCAATCTGATGCTATCCTGTCAGCAGATAAATGGGTCCGCCGTCTGCTCCGATCACTCGGCAGTCTTCTCTCCAGGGCGGTACACTGAGCAATTGGGCGCGTCCCGCTGAAAAACGGTCGCTACTTGCGCGTCTCTACCGTAGACTGGTATCATGTTGCCCGGAGATTCTCTTCGCGGGCGCGTCCATCCGCATGCGCTGAAATCGGCGCCACAAGCCAGAATATTGCAGGATAAGGAGTGGTACATGCGCCTGGATGAGGCTTCGAGAGTCGCCAGCCGACAGACATGCCATCGGTATTGCCAGCCGACACACGCTGGCCTGCGCGACGGGCAGGATTCTTCTCAGCGGCGCGGCTCGCAATGCTCCGCGCCGCGCATACTCGCTGGTTGCTTCTCGTGGTAGCTATCGGCATCCTCGTCGCGGACATCCTCATTTGCACGGTGCCACTCTACAATACGCTCGTCTAGATGTCCAGCTCCAAAGCGCGATTACCAGCGCGGATACCCTGGCGCGCAACATGCAGGTCTCTGTCGCAACCGCCATCAGCCGCGATGTGCAGGAGGAGGCGGCCAGTGAGGTGCGGCAGGAGGCGGATCGCTACCTCACCAGCTTCAGCGTGCCCAAGCCGACAACCTATCTCACTGTTGGGGTGATGTCGTTGCTTCAGGCGGCATCGCATACATTCGGCTCCATTGGCGATAGCGCCGAGGCGCGTATGCAGGCGTTTGACTATACCGCGCTCCAGCCCTATATACAGTTCATCGCAGGCGCCGCGCCACAGAACGTGGCGGCAGGTAAGCCCATACAGGTGATGGTCACCAAGGATATGGCCGACTTTCTGCACCTGAAGGTGGGGCAGAGCATCCTGGTCGATAATATGGGCGCGAAGGGCATCAGGTCACTGGCGTCATCAGCGGCATCTTCGTGCCGAAAGACGCCAACGACCCCTTCTTGAATGGCCTTAGTTTCAATACCGAGGGCGGCGACGCCCTTCCGGCAGTCTACCCGATCCTCACCACCACCGACAGTTTCTACGCGACCTTCAGCAGCTTTGATGGCGTTGGCATGACGCAGACCTGGGTCTATTACGCCAATCCGGCTCTTATTACCACCGATAATATGGGTGATGTGGCCGATGATGTCATTACCTTTCGCTCCCACGTGACCGGAGCTATCCAGGATACTCCGGGGTCGCCAGCGTGTTGACCCAGGGCGGCCTCGATCAGATTATCCAGGGGGTGCAGACGCAGTTGAGCCTGATTGCGCTGCCGCTCTACGTGATCGCCGCCCAGATCGTCGGCCTGGCGCTGCTCTTTGTGGCAGCGATGGCGAGTCTGCTCATCGAATATCAGAGTCAGGGCATCGCCACCCTCAAGAGCCGGGCGTAGCGGGACACAACTGTTGGGCATCTTCTCTACCCAGAGCGCCTTGCTCGGTCTGCTGGCCGTGATTCTTGGGCCATTTCTAGCCGTGGGGCTGGCGCTGTTGCTCATCCGCTGGTTCTTGCCTGGCGGCTCATCACAGGGCGCTGTTCTCAGCGCAGCTTCGCCGACAGCGGTTATTGCTCCCGCCATCATTGGCGGTGTCCTGGGGGTCGCGGTCGTCACCTTCGCGGCTTTGCAGGCGGCGCGGCTGGATGTGTTGGCCTTCCGTCGCGAGATGGCCCGGCCATCGCAAAAGCCCTTCTGGCGGCGCGCCTACCTCGATGTCGGATTGGCGCTGCTCTGCGCGGTCGGCTATCTCGAGTTGGGACAGTTCGGTGGCACCCAATCACGTCTGGCGCTGGGTAGTCAGGGTAATAGCCCGCTGTTGCTGATGACGCCAGCGCTGCTGCTGCTCTCGGCGGACTGCTGCTGCTGCGGGTGATTCCGCTGGCCGCCAGCCTGGGCGCGCGCCTTGCCAGCAGGGGACGCGGCATCACCTCGATGCTGGTGTTTGCGCAGATCGAGCGCACCCCGGGACGCTACTCGCGCATGACGCTGCTGTTGGTGCTTTCGGTTGGACTGGGCTTGTTCGCGCTCACCTTTGACGCCTCGCTCGCGCAGAATGTGCATGACCGCACCGCCTACGCCGCTGGCGCGGATGTCCGCATGATGCTCAACCCGGCCATCACCACGCAGCAGACAGGCGCCTATATCACCCATCTCAAGACATTGCCCGGCGTCGAAGACGCCACCCCACTCTATCGCACGTACGGCAGCACATCCATTGATCTGGGCAATCTGGCGGTGGATATCCTGGGCGTGGACTCCACCACATTCGCGGGCGTCGCTAATCCGCTCTCGTGGCGCGCTGACTACGCCTCGCAATCGCTGCCCACGCTGATGAATCAGATGCAGGCGCATCGGGCGGCGGTGGGATCGGAGATTGCCGCGCATCCAGTCTGGGCCATCGTCGGCGATGCCTTTGCCCAGCAGTTGCGGCTGAAGGTCGGTGATCGCTTCCAGCTTGGCGTCTCCGATCTCCCCTTCAGCACGACCATCGTTTGTGGTTGGCGCCATCGTGCAGGAATTCCCGACGCTCTATCCGCAGCGTGCGCCGGGGGATTTATGGTGGTTGATTTGAATGATCTCAATGGACTCATCGCTGCGCAATCGGAGGCGAGCGCGACCGTTGGCCCCAACGAGTTCTGGCTGCGCACGACCGATAACGCGGCCCAGCATGTGGCGCTGTTGCATGCGCTTGACCGCCAGCAATATGACCTCTCGATCAATTCGGTGGATAGCTATCGCGATGATTTGCTCAAGGCTCAGGCCAACCCCACCAGCGGTGGTATGCGTGGCCTGTTGTTGATCGGCGCAATCACGGCGGCGCTCCTGGCGGTGCTGGGAAGTCTGGTGCAGGCGGTGATGGCCGCGCGCCAGCGCACGACCCAGTTCGCCATCTTCCGCACACTTGGCATGGCCAGCCGCCAATTGACTGGGCTGCTGCTGGGCGAGCAGACGGTGGTCTATCTGTTCGGGCTGATTGGCGGAACGATACTGGGGCTGATTCTGACGACGGCCACCTGGCCCTTCCTGACGTTCAGTGATTCCGCCGTCGATCCGACCACGGTGGGTGTGCCGGCGTATGTGCTGCGGGTCAACTGGCAGGAGGTCGGCATCTTCTACGGGGCGCTGCTGGTGGCGTTTCTGCTGGCGCTGGCCATCGCGGCGCGCTATGCGGCGACCATTGGCCTGGGCAAGGCGCTGCGGTTGGGTGAAGATTAATACCGTGCCTGTGCTATCCTGAAGCTGACCAGCCAGAAGGGATCAA
This sequence comes from uncultured Chloroflexia bacterium, assembly GCA_963702665.1. Classification (GTDB taxonomy): domain Bacteria; phylum Chloroflexota; class Ktedonobacteria; order Ktedonobacterales; family JADMIN01; genus DAHUXT01. The sequence goes on along the minus strand of CAVPDP010000018.1, from coordinate 193,530 downwards.
AGAGTCGTGGCAGAGTTGCTCGTCGAAAGCGCGAATCTCGTCAAAATCTATAAAACGGCTGACCTGGAAGTGGTCGCGCTCCAGGGGCTGGATCTGCATGTGCCGCGTGGCGAGATGCTGGCGTTGGTGGGGCCATCGGGCGCGGGTAAGAGCACATTGCTCAACATTCTCGGTGGCCTCGACGAGCCGAGCGCTGGTCGTTGCACGGTGGCGGGGATAGATCTGACGCATCTCAGCGGACACGAACGCATCTACTATCGTCGCCGTGTCGTGGGCCATGTCTGGCAACAAACCAGCCGCAATCTCTTCAACGACCTCTCGTTGCTGGATAATGTGTTGGCGCCGATGGTGCTGGCGGGCTACCCCGCTCGTCAGCGCCGCGCGCGCGCGCGTCGCCTGCTGGAAATGGTGGGCCTGGGCGACCGCATCACCCATCGCCCTGATCGTCTCTCTGGTGGCGAACAGCAGCGTGGCGCCCTGGCGGTGGCCCTGGCCAACGAGCCGACGCTCTTGCTGGCGGATGAGCCAACCGGCGAACTGGATAGCATGACCGCGCGCGAGGTGCTGCGCCTGCTGCGGATGCTGAACGCCGAGCTCAACCTGACGACGGTCATCGTGACGCATGATCCGATGGTGGCGGCGGCGATGGATCGCTCGGTCGCCATCCGTGATGGCCGCACCAGCACTGAGGTGTTGCATGCGGAGGCCGCCGAAGAAACCGTCATCATCGACGGCGTTGGCCGCCTGCAAATTCCCCGGCCACTGCTCGAAGCCATTCCCTTTGGCGGACGCGCGCGTGTTCACCATGCGGGCGATCACCTGGAACTCTGGCCCGCCGGGTTACCCGAGCGCAACGGGCGCACGCGCACCAGCCACCGCAGCCACCGCAACGTCAGTAGGCATTTCCACTTGTTCTTCGCGCCCGATTCTCGTATGCTTAGTGCCGCAAGCCTGCGTCTCAGGCGCTGGGTATCCGTATCAAGCGCGGTAGAAAATGTCTGCCGTGGCCAGCGGTTTGGAGGAGTCGCGTGAAGAGACTTCGTGTTCTGTTACCAGCGCTTCTCACGCTTCTTATGCTGGTGGTCGTCATCGCGGGTTGCAGCATTGACACGACAGGAGTCAATGGTCCCACCGCCGTGCCGGGATCGTTTCCGGGCAATGACGCGCATCCGACCCCGCAAGAGATTACGTTTCAGGGATGCCCACCGGGCGGCGATGGCGGCGACATGGCGCTCAACACGCTCAAGAATCGCATCGATAACGGCGAGAACGGCGCATTCCACGATGTCTCACTCGATACCCTCATCACCCTGAGTTATCCGCAGGATATTGGCCGCACTCAGCGCAAAAACTGGAGCCAGAGCGATGTGACCGCCGTCAATCAGTATGAAGGCATCGCGGTGCGCACAACGGGCTACATTGTTGGCGTCACGCATGAGGGCACAGAGTCGACCAACTGCCACTCGGTGGACTATCGCGACTACCATGTCTGGCTCGTGGCGAATCAAGGCGACCCCAAGAGCAAGGCGCTGGTGGTCGAGGTGACGCCGCGTGTGCATGACCAGCGCTCCGGCTGGAGCGCTAGCGCGCTCTCCAGTCTGAAAGGCGAACAGGTGCGCATCAGTGGCTGGCTGTTGCTCGACCAGGAGCATCCTGAGCAGTTGGGGCAGACACGCGCCACACTCTGGGAAATTCACCCGATTATACATATCGAGGTCAATCAAGGTGGCAGTTGGCAGAGCATCGATGGGTGATTGCCGACCGTTCTGAGTCGCCTCGAACGGTTGGGAGAGAAAGTGAGTGATGCCCCATGATGAAGGGTGTGATGATGTCCGCTGTACTGGCTGTGTCGCCTCCACCCACGACCGGGCAGAGCGAGCCAGCGCCCGCGGTAAGTGAGGCGGGCCAGCAGGTGGTGACGTCGCTGGTGACCGCTGGCAAACAGTCGTTTACCAGCCCGTATACCGTGACCGTGAAGAAGATCGAGCCTATCGCCGGGAGCAATCAGGTGCGGGTCACACTCTTCGTCACGGGCGATGACGAGCCAGCCCATGACTTCACCGAGACTGGTCATCAGGTGGTCACGGCCTTCCTCAATGCGGGCATGCACGCAAATGTCAGCGGCGCTGGCACGGCCACGGTGCAGCAGATCGAGGCTATCGAGGGCGGCGATGACGACTCTGGCGACGATGATGCTGATGAAAATTCCGACGCCGACGCGCTGAGTGGTCTGGTTGCGAACGCGGATGCGCCAGTTGCGCCAGTTACGCCATCCGCATCACCGAGCGCGCCCTGCCCGCGCCAGCAAGCGCCCCGGCGCAGCCGCCAACAGCGGGCAGGGAAGTCGCTGGCGCACCCTTCGATGATGATCGGCCAGATCAGCACGTCCGGCCACCCCGTGCGCCGTAAGTCGTGGCGTGATAGGATATAGGTGTAGGATGTATATGGACGAGGGCATCAGCGCCTGATGCGCGTTGCGAGCGATAGTCCAGACAGGCGGTAACGCATGGAGATCGATTTTCTGCGAGAAGCGGCGCCATTTTTGATGGGCATTATTGCTGTGCCGCCACTTGTTTTGCTGGCGATCCGCCAGAACTGGTCGAGCATGACCAAATTTGCCTGGGTTTTTGCGCTCTCGCTCATCTTTGGTGTGGCGACGAGCTATATGTCGGGCATGCTGGCGCTGGGTATGCCCTATGCGTTACTGGCGGTTATCATCGACACCTCGCTGGTCTACACCGGTTCGCAGCTCTCCTGGAAGCTCGTCTGGAAGACTATTCTCCTGCTGACCCGGCCCAACAGGCCTTCCACGGTCTCCCGCCGCCAGAAGTAAGGTAAGGTGGTTTTTCCCTTGCGACTGGTGATCCATCTCTCTGATCATGCGTATGAGGTGTTGAAGCAGGTCGCTCAGTGGCGAAACACGACTCCAGAGGTCTTGTTGGAATCACTCGTCAGCGAGCAATTGCCTGCTGGTTTTGCGTCGGGTGAGGCGGATTTTTTCCATGCGCTTGGCTTCGATGATGCACAAATCTCTGAGTCTACGGAACGGATGAAACTGCTTCCTGATGCTCCAGACTGGTGACTGGCGCTTCGCATCAATGCACACCTGGCGTCTCTACCGCGCCACCATCTGGCCAGGGGCGTGGTGAGCGGCGCAGCCACGGCCACCACGCCAGCAGCAGCCCGAACGAGATCGCGCCGAGCCACGCGCCCATCGCAAAGGTAGCCCCTGGCCCGAACTGCCCCCAGAGCCACGCGCCGACCAGATTCGCGGGCAGCGCCGCCGCTCCCGTCAGCCCGTTATACCAGCCCAGCGCCGTGCCGCGTCGTGCGCGTGGAACGAGATCCGCGACGAACGCTTTGGCGACACCCTCGGTCGCCGCGTAGTAGGCGCCGTAGAGCAGGAAGAGCGCCCAGATTTGCCAGGTGGTGTGCGCCTGTGTCCAGCCGAGATAGACCAGCGTGAACGCGGCGTAGCCTCCCGCCAGCACGGGAAGCCGTCCCCAGCGGTCTGATAGCGAGCCGAGTGGCGTCGCCAGCAGCGCATAGACAAGATTGAAGGCGAAATAGACCAGTGGCACCGCGACGAGTGAGCTTTCCAGCCCTTCGGTGCGCAGGAACAGAAAAGCATCGGATGAGTTGCCCAGCGCGAAACAGGTGGCGAGCGCGCTAAAGAGCCAGAAACGCGCGCCCAGCCCGACTCTCGCGACTGCCTGATCGGCCGCTACTTCTGCTGCTACTCTGTTGGCGGTTTTGCGGTGATGGGCGCCGGAGCGCTACGCGTGCGGCGGTCGCGCAAGAATATGAGCGCCACCGTGACCGCCAGCGCGCCTGGTATGAGCGTCCAGCCAAAGACGGCGCGCAGGTCGCCGCCGGTCATGTTGAGGATGAAGAGCGCCACCAGTGGGCCAATCGCCGCGCCCAGCGTATCGGCCGAGCGGTGGAAGCCAAATGCGCGCCCACGCTCCTGTGTTGGCACGGCATCGGCGATCATCGCATCGCGCGGGCTACCACGCAACGCCTTGCCCGAGCGATCCACCAGCACCAGCCCCAGCGCGAGCGCCCAGCCTGGCACGAGCGCCAGCAGTGGCTTGGCGGCGGCGGAGATGCCGTAGCCCCATGTGACCAGCCCGCGACGTGACGAGGCGCGGTCGGCTGCCCGGCCCGCCAGAATGGTCAGCAGGCTGGTCGCGCTCTCGGCCAGCCCCTCGATCAATCCCGCCAGCGCCAATGGGGTCGCCAACACCTGCACCAGAAAGATCAGCCGCAGCGGCATAATCATCTCACTGGCGATGTCGGTGAAGAGGCTGGTCGCGCCCAGCACATAGACGACACCGGGAATCGACCGTAGCCCCCTGCGGCGCGGCGGCGCATCAGTCAACTTCGTCGTCATCGGGACTCCAATACAGCGCGTTGATCTTGCCCGACGGGCTGAATCGCTGGACGACGCGGCCATCGAAATCGCAGACGTAGACCTGGCCGTGGGCGTCGCGCGCCAGACTGCCCACCTGCTGGAACTCACCTGGCCAGATGCCATGCTTGCCCCACGCGCCGAGCGACGTGCCGTCAGGTGTATAGAGGTCGAGCCGGTGCAATCCGAGATTGGTGATGGCGATACGATGCGCATCCAGCGCCAGAATCGCCTGATAGGGGTCGCCCAGCGCGGTTGTTGGCGCGGGCAGCGGCCACGAGTTGATCGCTCCGGTCGCCGGATCGATGCGATAGACACGTGTCGCCGCCAGGGCATAGATGGTCTTGCCATCGGGCGCGACCGAGATGCCGCCAAACAGGCGTTCGGGGAGCGTCCACCGCGCCAACACGCGCCCGTTGGTATCCACCCGCAGCACGGCGCCGTGGGTGTCGCTCAGCAGCAGATCGCGCCCCAGCGTCGCGACGCAGTTGAGCGATGGCTCGTAGCCCGCAGGGAGCGGCCAGCGCGCCAGCAGCCGTCCATTCGGCGCAAACCGGAGCATGCGCCCGCGCATCCAGTCAGTCACATAGAGGTCGTGGTTCGTGGCAATCGCCATGCCACAGAACCAGAAATCGTCGACGCCGTAGGGTACGGGGTTGAGCGTGCCAGAGATAGAACGCGCGCCGGGGCTGCTTTGCGGGACGCCCAGCCCATCGGGGTCGTTGTATGGCCCAGGGGGCATAAATCCCGGCCCCGGTGGCCCCTGATTACTGGCGACGCCCGGCCGCAGCTTATACCGCAGCGCGCCATCTGGCCCGAAGACGCGGATCACGGGCGCGTAGGAGTCGGTGACATAGAAGACGCCAGTGCTATCCACCGCGATGTAATACGGCTCAAAGTCGAGCGGATGCGGCGGACTGCTCCACGCGATGAACGCCAGCGCCAGCAGCGAGGGCATGGCGACCGCCAGCAATGTGCGCCGTTGCCAGGAAAGCGGCAGCAACAGCCAGAGCCAGAGTCCGAGCGCCAGCGCCAGTGGCAGCCCGCGCACGCCCCAGGTGAAGTTGCGCGGCTCGGTCAGTGGGCTGACCTGGCTGAGGACACACCAGTAGAGTAGCACCCAGAGCAGCGCCGCCCCGGCGATGAAAAGGGCAAACTGCGCCCGGCGGCGACGGTCAGCAGCGAACCCGCCAGCAGCGCCGCGCCCACGCCCCACAGCAGGAAAGCCGGTAGCCGCGCTGGCGCAAAGGCGGCCATTGGCGGTATAAGCGCGCAACAGAGCAGGGCGCCCACGACCAGCGTGAGCGCCAGCAAATGACAACCTTGTACTGCGACGCAATGGTTGGCGAGCGCATCGAGCGACCCGAAGCTCCCACTCTGCTGCTCCTAGCCTGAACTGCTGGCATAGACGAAATGGCGCATGCGCATCCTAAACGTAACACAATCCTCAAAGAAGACAAAAAGAGGCCGGGGCGGGGGATTATTCCCCTCACTCCCCGACCACTATATGCCTGCTATATACCTGTTACCCGCCTGTTACTACGCATTACGGTTGTTTGGGCTGTTGCGTTGTCGGCGACGCATCCACGCGTACCCGGCGCCGATACTGCCCCCGACGACGACGACTATGCCCACAAAATAGGCCAGCCCAATGAGTTCAAACCAGTGGAAAACCACGCAGAACATCTCTCTTTCACTGCGCATCAAATGCCCGTGGATCGCGTCTTAGCTATCCGTCTCTGTCCAGTCGCAGGCTGATGCCCACGTATGCAGGACTGACGTCGCTCCCGTATTAAATGGGACATCGACGCCGATAGTCTCGGTGATCATGCGCTGACACCACTGCGACGCCATATGATGACTCAATGATATGTCCACTCGCTCCACTCGCTCCATTGGCGAGTAGGTGGAGTCTTGAGTCATGAGTGGTAGATGGCTGTTCCGCCATCACATTACGAGTCTGGTACCAATTTGGCTGGGCATGCCTGCCAGCAACGTGCCTAGCGTCATTACTTCGGTGATGGGCTTTGGAGCGTATCGTCAGCTCGCATGCAGCCCCGCCATATGGAGCGAAACGGATCAGTATCATCGTGCAATAGATTGAAACGCGGGCAGGCAGATTCGTTGCATCTAGCGTTGCCGGCCCAGTTCATCCCTACTGCAGGGTGATCAGTATGCAACAGCTACAGCTGCGTTGCTGATATGAGAAGCGATGCGCGCAGTGTGGGCATCAGGCGGTCTGTACCCCCGCCGCAGTGTGCAGCCCCCACTCTTCGACGGACTGCTGGCGCATGATGAATTTCTGTATCTTGCCAGTGACGGTCATCGGGAAGGCATCCACGAACTTCCAGTAGCGCGGAATCTTGAAGGTGGCGATCTGGCCCTGGCAGAACTGGGTCATCTCGTCGGCGGAGACCTGCGCGCCCTCCTTCAGCTTCACCCAGGCGGCCACCTCCTCGACGTACTTCTCGCTCGGCACGCCAAAGACCTGCACATCGCTCACCGCCGGGTGGGTATAGAGAAACTCCTCGACCTCACGCGGATAGATGTTCTCGCCGCCGCGAATAATCATATCTTTCAGCCGCCCGACGATATTGACATAGCCGTCGTCGTCCATCGTGGCCAGGTCGCCGGTATGCATCCAGCGGGCGGCTGTCGATGGCGTTGGCGGTGGCCTCCGCGTTGCCCCAGTAGCCCAGCATCACCGAGTAGCCGCGTGTCAGCAGTTCGCCTGATTCGCCCGCCGGGACGACTTTTTCGGTCACTGGATCGATGATCTTCACCTCGACGAACGGGTGAATCTGCCCCACGGTCGCGACGCGCTTCGCCAGCGGGTCGTCCAGATGCGTCTGGAAGGAGACGGGGCTGGTCTCGGTCATGCCATAGGCAATCTCGACCTCGCTCATGTGCATGCGGTCGATCACCTCGCGCATCACCTGCACGGGGCAGGGCGAGCCAGCCATGACGCCGGTACGCAGCGCTGCTCAGGTCGTATTGGGCGAAGTCGGGCTGCGCCAGTTCGGCGATGAACATCGTCGGCACGCCGTAGAGCGCGGTGCAGCGCTCATCCTGCACCGTCTGCAGCACTGCCTGCGGCTCGAAGGTCTCGGCGGGGTAGACCATCGTGGCGCCGTGCGTCATGCAGCCCAGATTGCCCATGACCATGCCAAAACAGTGATAGAGCGGTACGGGGATGCAGAGGCGGTCGTTCTCGGTGAATCCCTGAAGGTCGGTCACAAAATAGCCGTTGTTCAGGATGTTGTGGTGGCTGAGCGTCGCGCCCTTGGGATTGCCCGTGGTGCCTGAGGTGTACTGAATGTTGATGGGGTCGTCGAATTCCTGCTCGGCCTGGCGCGCGGCCAGCGTCTCCGCTGACACCTCTTGGGCGCGTTCGAGCAGCTCGCCCCAGACCCACATGCCGGGCATACGCTCGTCTCCCAGCCGGATGACATGGCGCAACATGGGGAACTTGTGGGCGTCGAGATGGCCGGGCGCGGAGTGCGCGAGTTCCGGGCAGAGCGTCTGCATCATCGCGGTGTAATCGGTGGCGCGGAAATTGGGCGCGAAGACGAGCGCCACGCAGCCAGACTGGTTGAGCGCGTATTCGAGTTCGTGCAGCCGGTAGGCGGGATTGATGTTGACGAGGATGGCGCCGATTTTGGAGGTGGCGAACTGGGTGATCGTCCATTCGGCGCGGTTGGGCGACCAGATGCCGACGCGGTCGCCTTTGGTGATGCCGATGGCCAGCAGGCCACGCGCCGCGCGATCCACCTCGTCGCGGAGCTGCGCCCAGGTGTAGCGCAGTCCCTGGTGGCGCGAGACCAGCGCCTCGCGGTCGGGGAAGCGCGCGACGGTCTGATCGAATGCGGCGCCGATGGTCATGCCGAGCAGCGGGGTATCACTCGTGCCGCTGACGTAGCTGCCGCGTGGCGCGGCTGCGCCTGATTGTTCGCCCTGGGTCTGCTGTGTCTGTGTCAATGGGGAACCTCCTGTGCCGCATAGCAACGGCCATTGTGGCCAGCGGCGCATGCGAATGAACGCCGCGCGTCCGCCGACCCGATGCCCTCTCATGACGTCATCTCGTGTTGAGCACATTTTGAGCGCAGAGTACGCTCTTGTGTCAATATGGAGTTCGTTGTCAACTTGCTGCCAGTCTGTTAGAATCTGCCGACCGCATGTATGCATTATGGCGGCTGCACGGTGTTAGAGGGAGGAACCGAGTGCGGGATCGAGAACGCTGGTGGTGGGTGTTAGTGTTCGTTGGGATTGCGTGTTTGTTCGCTGCCGTAGTCGTTCCATACCACCTTGTGGCGACCGCTCCGACTCCTGCCGAAAATCAGTTTGTAACTGACGATGACTACCGGCAATGGATCGGCGCGTATGTCTTTTTGGGGGTGGCTCTACTCGGATTCGGCGTGACACTCATCATCATTGCGAGACGCGCGCACCGACGCCATAAGCTACGGCTGGCAACTTTCGTTGGCGACACGGATGTGATGCCGCTCGCCGAGATTCGCACCGATGCTGCCGCCACTCCTGCCGTGACAGCGCAGCCGCTCGAACTGATGTGGCGCAGCAGTAAGATGACAGGTTTCTTCTATACACTGATCTTTATCGTGCAGGGGCTAGGGTTGTTGCTCACGGTCGGGCTTGTTCTCTTCGGATTGGTCGTTGCGCTTGTTCAGCCCATGCATCCCCTGAGCATCTGGAATATCTCCCTGCTCATCGCTGGCATCGTTGCGCTTGTCGCAGTTCTTGCTGGTCTCGTCATTGCGGGTGTGCGGGTCTTCCCTCTTCCTGTTTGGCCGCCCGTTTGGTGTCACGGCGACAGATCAAGGTATCGACGCTCGTACCGAGTTAGGCTCCCACGTCCATATGGACTGGGATGAGGTGCGGCTGCTGGAGGCGGTTGGCGCTGATGCGAACGCTGCCCGGCGGTTCCATCTCTACGCGCTGGGCAAACGCATTGATTGGGCCGAGTATATGGTCAGGTTCGGGGCAGACTATACGCCAGCGAATATCTCGTCGATCGAGATGTCGCTCCGCGAGAACGCGCTGCTCAACCTCGTTGTGGCGCGCACAGGCCTGCCGCCACGCACACTGGCGAAGACACTGCAGAAACGACCTGCATCGTCGGGCGTGTTCAAATCGCCCGACCAGCGTCATTCTCCTACTGGTGTACGCGCTGATTCTGGCGGGGATCGCAGCGGTAGATTTCCTGATCCCGATCTCTCCGGTCCCCTGGCTGAAATGGGTTAGCACAGGCGCGCTGGCGCTCGCAGTACTCTGCGCCATCTTCTCTGCCTTGCGGACGGCGTTTGCCCGGAGCGCGTCACTTGCGCACGCTATGCCACCATCAGTCGGCGCGCCCGCGCTCGATGCGCCGGGCCTCGTGTATAACCTGAGTTGGCGGCCACCATTAGGCAGGCGAGTTGTGCTGATCGCTCTTGGGCTGTGTCTCGCCATCAGTCTTGTTCCAGCCATCTTGCTGTTGCTGCTTGCGCTCGGCGTTGCTTTGCCCGGTTATCAGCCGCAAATTATCTACGTTGACAGCGGCGACTTCACGGTCATGGGACGCTTTGGGTTGGCGATAGTTCATGAGCTGGTGGGGATACTCGGTGTGCGGCTGGTTTATAGGGGCGCGATTACTGCGACGGCGCGCATCCAAGTGGATGCGAATGGCCTGGCGCTCATCACGGGGCCGCGTGAGCGGGTGATGGCATGGTCAAGTGTGCAAGAGATCTCGTGGGGGGCTGGTTGGGATTGGCAGCCTGCCTATCTGGTGAAGGGCACTGATCCGACCCTGCCGATTTCGTGGCCGTCGGGCGCGCAATCGGCGAATGCGGGGCCTCCAGGTGGCGATGCCCGGCCTATTGGTGCGGATGAGTTGGCGGCATTGGTGGCAGCACGCATCAGCAAGCCGATCCGGGTACGTGAGGGAAGATGAGCTACGCTGACTGCGGAGTAGCCTGAACGGGTGTACCGTCGGGGCAATTTGTTGTGGCGGGTCTGTACGCTATGATATACTGGCGCGGTCCGGGGTGGCCGGACATGCACTTCTTGCCAGTGACTATCGTTGTCACATTCGGTGGATTGCAATTCCGTGTGCATGTGTGGTGGCAGGGGTCGCGGGCGATGCCCGATCCAGTCACAGCACGCCGAGCAGATCGGGCAATTGCGCCCGGCATGCTCCCAACAGATCGAAAAGATCGAGCGGGGAAGACAGCATGGGCAAGTACAAGCAATGGCTGCATCATCAGGAGATCGGCCGGCGCCTGCGTGATCAGATTAACACGCTGGAGCAGGAGCGCGCCCGCGTTCAGAAAATGGCGCCCGCACACACGACCTCCTTGCCAAACCTGGACAATCCAATTGTCACAGCGCTGTTGAGCTACACCAGTTCGGGCAACAAGCTCAGCAACATTGACGTGATTAAGGCTGCGATGCCAGCGTTGGATTCAGAGCCGGACCAACGTAGGCCCGCGCCTAGCGCTCCAGCTACTGCCTCTGGCGCCCAGCGCGCCCCGGCCAGCGCCGCCACTCCGGTGACAGCGCCAACCGCCGGAAATGAGGCCGTCGTTGCGAGTTTGCTGGCGCGGGCGGAGCAGATGCCAAGTGACCCGATGGAGCAGATGCGCGAACTTTCGCGCGCACGTGAGGCCGCGCCTATCGTGTCCTCCTCGGAGTCAGCGCAGTCCACCAGCGATTCAGTGTCTGGCTGGTGGCAACGTCAGCGGGATGATGATTAGGCTGAGAAGCGAAGGTTGTGGGATATGGCTTCCGATCCGACAGCGGTTACAAAAATTTACGAGCAGATCCCGCTCCAGGCGATGCAGCAGGTGGCGGATAGCTACCTGTCCTGGTATGTGGAGCGTGTCACGAGCGAGCTGGACAAGACGACGGCTGGCCTGCGCGCCGAACTGCGGGATAATGATGCGAAAGAGGCGTCATATCGCCCATCGCCCAATGAGTTGGCCGCTATCGAGCGCTTGCAGCGTAGCGGTGTGACGGGCATGGATCTGCTTGACCGGATGGTAGAGCAGGGCGAAGACTGGTTGATGCTGACGATGCGTCGGCTAGATCACTTCGAGCGAACGGGCCTCGCGCCGAAAGATTATTCGACCTGGTGCGAACACGCGCTTGGCGGCGCCTATGACTGGATCGATCACGAGCGGCTGGCCACATCGGGCGCGACCGCGACATCGGCTGGCCCGGCGCGCGGCGGCGCGAATGGCAATGCGCCAGCGGCAGGTTCAGCCGACTGGAATCGCAGCGGCAACGCGCCACGCAGCGGCTACGCCGAAGAAAGCCCGACCGCGCCGGTACCCAGCGTGAGCGGCAACCAGCGCTGGAATGATAACGGCAACGGCCAGTCCGGTGGGCAGCAGCAAGGTGGCGAAGAAGACGGCAAGGGCCGCAATATCTTCCGCATCTTCACCAACTAGGAACTGACACACGCGATTAGCCCATGCTGTTTGGCCCGGTGGAGGATCTACCGGGCCACGGCTCGTTTTCCCGCTTGAGTCAGAGGCGCCCGGTTATCCAATCCACACGGGCGCGGCGTCGGCGCCGATGCGCGTGCCACGCAGCTTCCAGTCGAGCAGGCGCGAGCCTTGCACGGTGAAGGTGAGCACGTTGCCAAGCGCATCGATACCTGGCATCTCATCGAAGACGAAATTGCCGAGGCTGTAGATGATCGGCTTGCCATGATAGATCTCGTAGGGCTGGATGACATGTGGGTGCGCGCCCACGACGAGATCGCTCCCCGCATCGACCGCGAGCCGCGCCATGTACTGCTGATGCGCGTTTTCCTGGAGCACATATTCGACGCCCCAGTGGGTGAAGACGATGAGAAAGTCTACCTGGGGGCGCAGGGCGGCGATATCCTGTTGCATGTGCGGTGGCATCCAGCCAGGCATGGCCAGGGCTGGTATCGGTCGCGGCGAAGTTGTTCGGGCCAATCTCACAATACGCCAGGATGCCGATGGTAGTGCCGTGTATTTTTCGGATCACCGGGCGATGCGCCTCGGCGCGGTTAGCGCCACCTCCGACGGGCGTGATGCCGTGGGTGGGCAGGTGGGCCAGCATGTCACTAAAGGCTGCCTTGCCATAATCGCCGCTATGGTTGTTCGCCACGGAGACAATCTGATACCCCGCCGCGTTGAGCCGGTTGAACGCCTCTAATGGCGCCTCGAACGTATACGTCTTAGGCTGCGGGCTGCCGAGTGTCGAGACGACGCACTCCAGGTTGCCGATGCGCAGGTCGTAGCTGTTCAGCGCCTCCGCGACGCCGACGAAGGGATAGAAACCGTCACTGGCGCGGATGCGTGCGCCCACGGAACGCGCCATCATGATATCGCCGGTGATGACGATGGTCACTGGCCGCGTATCTGGCGTGGGCGAGGGCGCAACGGTTGATGTCGCGGTGGGTAGCGGCGGCGCGGAATGTACGCCATGTGTACTACTGAGGCCACAGCCCGCCAGCAGACCCGCGCCTGCCACGCCGAGTCCCGCGCGCAACAGGTCGCGCCGCGTGAGCGCTGGCTGATGCGGCGGCGCGCTGTTCGTAGCGTCGCTATTGTTCGGATGTTTTCGCATGCGGCGAGTATAGTACACCGTCAACTGGTTGGCATGCGTTACGGCCAGTATTGTGCTAGTGCGCTGGCTGCGCGCGTTAAAGCGGGCGAACGTACCACTCGGAGGCGATGGTTAATCCCGCAGCGGCGAGCATCGCCCGTTTCGGCTGATCCAGATGTCCGCAGACCACCACCACCTGGCTGGCGCCGCGCGCCTTCGCCTCGGCCATCGCGTCGGCCAGCAGACGTGCGCCAGTGGTTGGCCAATCGGCTGGCTCGGCGACACAGAAGTCGTCGATGCTGCACGTTTGCCCACCGGGATCGTAGACTGGCGGCGCGGATACGAGTGTGGCGATGATGAAGCCGTCCACCGCGCCATCATCGCGCTCGTGGACACGCGCAATCACGTTATCGTGCGTGAGCAGGCTGCGCAAAAACGGCTCGTGGCGCTCGCGGGCGTCGGCGGCGGGGCGCCAGAAGACTGGCTGATACTGCGCGTATTGCTGGCGCCGCTGGTCGGATAGCTCGACCAGGGCAGGTATATCCTCGGTGGTAGCGGCACGGAAGCGCTCCGGCATTGTGTGCGGTCCTTCTGTCGTTTCGTGGTGTGCCCCATGAAGAGAGCCGTGGCAAAAACCACGGCTCTCGCAAGACATGTATCTCTCAGGCGGGGCGATCAATTAGCTGGAATGATGCTCCGACCCCACCAGGTAGCTGCCCACTGCGGACGACTCCGCCATGCTATTCACACGCTGCACGGCGCGTATGTGTTGTGGGTGACGCGCGAAGCGATGGAGGGCCATCTCGTCCGTCATCTCAACCACCAGCATCGCGTGGCGATAATTAGGCGCGTTGTTCACACCGTAGAGTACACGCTCTACGCCAGGGACGCTGGCGAGCAGTTCACGTACCTCACCCAGCGTGCTATCGATCACCTCACGGGTGATGTCCGGCTTGATCCGCAGGATGACCTCATGCCGAATCATGGAAACGTTCAGCCCTTCCGTAATACATTAACACGACGAGTTCAGAAAGAGTATATCCCACCGAGCGCTCTGGTAGCAAAAGGATACCGCGCCGGAAAAGCGATTCCCCCTCACCACTATCCGGTGAAAGGGAATCAGCAACGGAATCGAGCAGGGAGGACGGCTATTTCCCGCTTGTTTCCTCGCCCTCCTCGTCACCCTCTTCCTCGGCGCCATCCCACATCGAGAGCGGCGCCACTTCGTCTTCGTCGCCTTTCATCGTCGTAATGGCGCTGACACGATCACCCGCGCCACCCATGTTCATCAGCCGCACGCCCTGGGTGGGGCGGCCACTCTGGGCCACGGTATGCCAGTCGGTGCGGATGACAGTTCCCTCGGCGGAGACGATCATCAGGTCGCGATCCTCTTCGGTGAGGATGCGGGCGGCCGCCAGTTTGCCGGTCTTCTCGGTCAGTCGGGCGGTGATGATGCCGCCACCGCCACGGCCATGCGTCGGATACTCGGCGACGGGGGTGCGTTTGCCGTAGCCTCTGGTCGTCACGACGAGCAGTTCGGAGTCGGGAATGATGGCGCAGAGCGAGACGACGTTATCGCTCTCATCCAGACGGATGCCACGCACACCGCCGCTCATGCGCGACGCCGACCGCAGCTCTTGCACCTCGAAGCGGATCGCCTGCCCGTGCTCGGTCGCCAGCAACACCTGATCGTCGGCGCCAACCAGCCGTGCCCCGATCAACTCGTCGCCCGGCTCCAGGTCCATCGCGATCAGACCGAGGCTGCGCACGACGGCGAACTCGTCGAGGCTGGTCTTCTTGACCTCGCCGCGCCGTGTCGCCATCACCATATAGTCGCGCGCGACGAACTTCGGCACGCTGACGACGGCGGTGACGGTCTCGTTCTGGTCGATCCCAATCAGGTTACGGATGTGCTCACCTTTGGCGGTACGCCCAACATCAGGTAGCCCGTAGGCTTTGAGCTGGAAGACGCGGCCCCGGTTGGTGAAGAAGAGCAGCGAATCGTGCGCGCGGACGGCCAGCAGATGGCCAACGGCGTCGTCTTCGTGGGTGGTCATGCCACGACTACCGCGCCCGCCGCGCCGTTGCGCGCGATACTGGCCAGCGCCCATGCGCTTGACGTAGCCGTTCTGTGTCAGCATGACGACGACCTCGTCATTGGGGATGAGGTCTTCTTCGGTGAAGTCGGTGGCCTCGGTATCGATAATCTCGGTGCGCCGCGGATCACCATACTTCTCTTTCAGGTCGGCCAGGTCTTCTTTGATGAGCGCGCGAATCTCCGCGATGCTGCCGAGAATCTTCTGCAGGCGTGAGATGGTCTTCTTGACCTCGGCCAACTCGTCCAGGATGCGGCGGCGTTCGAGCGCGGCGAGTCGCCCAAGCTGCATATCGAGGATGGCCTTCGCCTGATCCTCGCTGAGCTTGAAACGTGTCTGGAGGTTGCTCGATGCGGTCTCGCGGTTCTGCGACCGGCGGATCGTCTCGATGACGGCATCCAGATTATCCAGCGCGGTGGACAGACCTTCGAGGATATGCTGGCGCGCCTCGGCCTTCGCCAGATCGAACTTCGCGCGCCGGGTAATCACCTGCTCGCGATAATTGATGTGGTGCTGAAGGATCTGCTTGAGCGTCAGCGTGCGCGGCTGATTATCGACCAGCGCCAGCACGTTCGCGCCAAAGGTGGTCTGCATGGCCGTGAACTTGAAAAGCTGATTCAGCACCGAGAGATGACGCGCGTCGCGCCGCAGCTCGATGACGACGCGGATGCCCTGGCGGTCGGATTCATCGGCGACGCCAGTGATGCCATCGATCTTTTTGTCACGCGCCAGTTCGCTAATCTTGCGCACCAGGTCGGCTTTGTTCACCTGATAGGGCAACTCGGTCACGATGATGGTCATGCGCCCGCGGTCGTTCTCTTCGGTATGCACCTTCGCCCGGACGATGATGCGGCCACGCCCGGTGGTATAGGCGTTGCGGATGCCCTCGCGTCCCTGGATGATGCCGCCAGTGGGGAAGTCTGGCCCGCGAATGATGTGGCTGAGGTCTTCGGTGGTGGCTTCGACGTTATCGATCAGGTAGACGATGCCATCGCAAATCTCGCGCAGGTTGTGCGGCGGGATGTTGGTCGCCATGCCGACGGCGATGCCCGCCGCGCCGTTGAGCAGCAGATTTGGCAGGCGCGCTGGCAACACCACTGGCTCTTCGCTGTGGCCGTCATAGTTGGGCCTGAAGTCTACCGTGTCGCGGTCAATATCGCCCAGCAACTCATTGGCGATGAGCGCCATCTTAGCCTCGGTATATCGCATCGCCGCTGGTGGATCATCGTCGACACTGCCAAAATTTCCCTGCCCCATGACCAGCGGATAGCGCAGATTCCAGGGCTGCGCCATGCGGACGAGCGTATCATAGACGGCGACATCGCCGTGGGGGTGGTATTCTTTCAATACTTCGCCGACGATACCGGCGCATTTGCGAAACGATTTATTCGACTGAAGCCCCATCTGCTCCATCGCGTAGAGCACGCGACGATGCACCGGCTTCAGGCCATCGCGCACGTCGGGGAGCGCGCGACTGACGATCACGCTCATTGAATAGTCCATATAGGCGCCCGTCATCTGTTCGACGATGCCTACTGGCTTGACGATGCCAAGCTCCATGAGATCACTGACCTCCCAACGATGAATAGGTAATCTGCTGCTTTAAAGCGCCATAGCGATCTATTCTTTCGTAGACACGCTAAAATGGATACACTGTGATGTTCCCAAGACCGACGTATGCACGTTCTCAATACGGCGAAAGAGGAGGGCATTGCTGGCCCTCTTCGCGCATGGCGCCAGCATGGAACATATCCGGTTTATTATACCACAAAGAAGCCCTGAAGCCGCTTCATATCTGACTTTTCAGCTACTATGGTGTGGAGCGGCGCGCGAGCGAAAGAGGATGAAAGAGGCGAGTCGAGCATGACGGATGACACGAAACACGGCGTCACCGCCGCTGAAAGCGCGCAAGGCGCCAATCAAGGCATCAACACGGGCATCAACCGGGGCATCAATTGGACACGGGCGCGCGACATCCCCTTCTCCATTCTCGGCTGGGCGGCGGTTCTTTTCGTCGCCTTCTGGGCCGCTGGGCACATCATCGGCACGTTACTGGTGCTGGCTATCGCCGCGCTCATCGCCTACGCGCTCGCCCCGGTAGTCGGGATCCTGCGGCGCTGGCTACCCTGGCCCATCGCCATCGCCATCGTCTATCTCGTCTTCGTCGGGCTATTGCTGTTGTTATTTAGCGTCATCGTCGATACGGCGATTCAGCAGGCTGGCCCGCTGAAAGATCGCATCGAGTTACTGCTGACACCAGCGCCACCAGCGCCAATGGGAACTCGCCGCTGTATCGACTTCTCACACCAGATTGGCGTCAGCAACGACCAGATCACCAATGTGACCAATGCGCTCTTTGGCCAGATTACCGGCGCCGCAAAAGACCTGGTGCCCGTTATCACTGGCGTCGCTGGTGGCATCGTCAATATGGTCGTCACGCTGATCATCAGCATCTATTTCGTCGCCAATGGGCCACGTGTGGGCCTCTGGCTGCGCTCTGGCCTGCCCATCAATATCCGCCCACGCGCCGTCTTCATCCTCGATACCATCAACCGCGTCATCGGCGGCTACATTCGCGGCCAGCTCACCCTCTCAACCCTGATCGGCGTACTCGTTGGCGCAAGCATGTATGTCCTGCAGATTCCCTACGCCATTCTGCTCGGCTTGCTCGCCTTCGTGCTGGAGTTCATCCCGTTTCTGGGGGTGCTTATATCGGGCGCGACCTGCGTGCTCGTGGCGCTGACACAGGGCGTCGGCAAGGCGTTGATCGTGCTGGTGGTCTTCGTCGTCTTGCATGTCATCGAAGGCGATGTCGTTGGCCCGCGCATCGTCGGCTCGGCGATTGGGCTGCATCCCGCCATCTCGATCATTGCGTTGATCGCGGGCGCGGAACTCTTCGGCCTCTGGGGCGCGCTCTTTGCCTCGCCGATTGCCGGTGTCGTTCAGGCGGTGACAGTCACCTTCTGGCGCGAGTGGAAAAATGCCCACCCGGAGCAGTTCCCCACCGGCTCGACCATCTCCTATGATCTTGCGGTCGTCCCGGTGCAGACGGTGGATGCGCCTCCTGAGAATGGATCACCAGGAGGAAAGCTAAAGACAGGCGAGCCACAGGACGAGACTGACCCCGACCCCTCGACCGCGACGCCCACGCCATAGCTATCGAGGCTGGTGAGCGCTGGCATCCTGCCAATCAGTTTGCCAGAAAGCCAACGATGACCTGCGCCAGTTCTTCGCCGCGATCCTCTTGCAGGAAGTGGCCCGCGCCCGTGATGGTCGTGTGGGGCTGGCCCTGCGCGCCGGGGACCGCCTCTTGAAAGTAGCGGTCGCCGCCACGGGTGATGGGGTCGCGGTCACTGAAGACGCAGAGAAACGGCTTCTGCCAGCGCCGCAGCACGTCCCACGCCGCGCGATTGGCCGGGGCGGCGGGGTCATCGGGCGACGTGGGCACCAGCAGGGGGAAGACGCGCGCGCCCGCCAGATAGCGCTCGTCGGGGAAAGGCGCGTTGTAGGCGGCCACCACCGCATCGGAGAGTTCGCTCGTGCAGCCACCCTTGACGATATCCCCAGCGCGAAAATCGGGCGTCTCCTGCGACATGCGCTGCCAGCGGAGAAAGGCGCGTCCCGGCGGAATGTCGCCCGTCGGCAGGAAGGTATTCGCCGCGATGATGCGCGCGAAACGGCCCTCGTTCTCCGCCGCTATCCGCAGGCCAATCAGGCCGCCCCAGTCCTGGCCAAAGAGCGTCGCCTCGCGCAGGTCTAGCGTGGTGAGCAGCCCCGTCATCCAGTCGACATGGCGCTGGTAGGTGTAATCCGCGCCCGCTGCGGGCTTATCGGAGCGGCCAAAGCCCACCAGGTCAGGCGCCACGACGCGATGTCCCGCGCCTACCAGAATTGGGATCATCTTGCGATAGAGATACGACCACGACGGCTCGCCGTGCATCAGCAGGAGCGGCGCGGCATCGGCTGGCCCCTCGTCCACATAATGGATGCGCACGCCATCCACCTCGGCGTAGTGTGGCGCGAACGGGTAATCTGGCAGGTTAGCGAATCGCTCGTCGGGCGTGCGCAGTAGTTCCACGGTACTCCCTCCCAGGCTGATGCGTTGAAAATGTCGAAACAGGGCGCCCGGCCATCGGATGCCGCGTTAACGCAGCATACAACAGCCGGGTGGATGGACGCTCCGTAGAACAGACATCTTCTCAGGGGCGAATGTTCTGGTTCTGGTCGAACAGGTTCGCCGGATCATACTGCCGCTTGATGGCCACCAGACGGTCGTAGTTATCGCGGTAGCTGGAGCGGATGCGTTCCTCACCCTCATCCATGATGAAGTTGACGTACGCGCCGCCCGCCGAGAGGGGATGTAGCGCTTCCCAGAAGTCGCGCACCCACTGTTTGCAGCGCGGGGTGTCCGCCGGATCTTCATGCATCGCCGCGATGACATGGACGAAATTGGCGTCGCGATAACTGTACGCCGTCTCGTCGCGCCCCATCTGCCGCGCCTTGCCGCTCGTGGGATAGATGTGCATGGTGGATGACCCGACCGGCACCTGTGGCCCGTACTCCGCATAGGCGTCGATGGCCGCGTCGCTCAGTTCGTTCATGAAGTCGGCCTTCCAGTAGTTCTGGAGCTTGCCAACAGGAACAGTGAAATCGAACATGCTGTTGAGCATCGGGAGGGGTAGCGGCCCGATGGCGTCCAGCACTGGCCCGAAGTCGCGTAACGGCTTGAACAGCGCCTCCGCCCGCTCCTGTGGGCCGGTGTAGCAGGTGACGATACCGCAGACACGCTGATTGCGGAGCGCCTCTGGGAAGGCAGGCACATCAGGCACGATCAGAAAGGCGAAGAACGCGTTAAAGTCGTCGGGCGCCGACGCCATGACATCGCGATAGAGCAGTAGCGCCTCGCGGCTCTTCTCGATGGGATAGAGAATCGGGCCGCCGATGACGGTATCGACCGGATGCAATCGCAGGCTGAACGAGGTGACGACGCCGAAATTGCCGCCGCCGCCACGTAGCGCCCAGAACAGGTCTTTATTGTGATCGGCGCTGGCCGTGACCAGTGTGCCATTGGCAAGCACGACATCGGCTGAGAGCAGATTGTCGCACGAGAGGCCGTGTGCACGAGTCAGGTAGCCGATGCCACCGCCGAGCAAGAGTCCCATGCCGGTGGTCGAGATGATGCCCGCTGGCGTGGCGAGGCCAAAGGCATGTGTCGCGTGATCGACATCGCCCCAGGTTGCGCCGCCCTCGACCCGCGCCACGCGCTGCTCCGCGTCAACCCAGACACTGCGCATGTGCGAGAGGTCGATCACCAGCCCGCCATCATTCACGGCGAATCCCGTGACGTTGTGGCTGCCGCCGCGCACCGAGACGCTCAGTTTCGCCTCACGCCCGAAATTGACCGCGCTGATGACGTCGGCGACATCGGCGCAGCGAATGATGATCGCGGGATGGCGGTCGATCATCGCGTTGTAGACATGACGCGCCTCGTCGTAGAACGCGTCATCGGGAAGAATCACCGCGCCACGGATGGTATTTCGGAGCGCGTCAAGCTGGCCCGCATCAAGCATATGCTGGCCTGTGGTTGGGGATGTAGCCACGTTCAATTCTCCTTGTGCGCCTTCTCATGCGCAGCACAATTCGGCGTGCGGCCAGTGCGGCGTACGCCTGTTCAGAAATCCACATGAAGCGCTAGCTCAGGCTAGCTCCCGGGTTGGGATACATACACGATCTCGCCATCGTGCCATTCGGGCGGCCCATCCAGATAGGCGAGTAGCTGGCGGTAGCGGGCATCTTGCGCCGGAGCGTTCGCGTTGGCGACGTAGGCCTCTTTGCTGCTGAAGATGACCGCGAGGTAATATTCGGAGGGATCGCTATCCATCCGATAGACGTAGGAGCTAACTGCTCCATCGATATGCGCCTCCTCGAAGATGCGCATCTGCTCGGCCAGTTGTGTCTCGGCGCCAGGTTTTGCGCGCATACGTGCGACGGTGCCATACATAGGTCAATTCCCCTTCTTCTCCCCAGGACTCGTTTACCCGATTCGGCGGAGCCTCTCGCCCGCACTCTCAGGATACCCAGAACGCGCGGCCTTGCTATCGTGGATGGTACGGAGATTTCACATATCGTGGTACGGAGAACGGCGGGACGCACGTGAAACGGATTGCGTCAACGCGACCGACGGGAGGCTGATCGGCGCGCGGGAAAGTGCGCTGCGGCGAGAAGGCTCTGGCTGGCGTCGTGCCGCGCCAGACCAATATCAACGGCCCAGGCGGCGATCTGCGCCCGCGAGCTAAAGCCCAGTTTGCCTAAAATGTTGGTGACATGCGATTCGGTGGTGCGCTCGCTGATAACCAGTTCAGCGGCGATGGCGCGGTTCGATGTGCCCTGCGCCACAAGGATGGCAACCTCACGCTCGCGCGCGGTGAGCATATCGGAGGCCGCCAGGGTGATTTCGGTGGAACGTTTCGCGTCTGGTGGCAGGCTCGCCAATGCCTGCCGCATGAATACCGCGCGGAGCACCGCCTCGGGGATGGTCTCCGCCAACCGCCGGATGACCGCGCGCGCCTCAGTGGCGTAGCGGGTGGCGTCGTCGGCGCGTCCCATGCGCTGATAGAGCGTCGCCAGTTCGGTCAGCACTCGCCGCAGGGATGTCTGCGCGCCCTGCGCGCGCAATTGTGTCTCGGCTGCCTGTAGCCACATATCTGCTTCGTCGTAGCGGCTCAATGCCGTGAGCGACTTCCCGCGCAGCATAGTTACCATCGGCATCCGTAGTTGCCCGTCGGCAGATGCGCCGTTGGCGAGGCGTTCGGCAATATCGAGCGCGGCGTCCGGATTCCCCTCCGCCAACGCCAGCTCGCCACGCGCAACCCATGCAAGTCGCTGGCCCATTGTCTGCATCGGCGTTTCCACTGGAGCGCCGGTATCCAGCACTGATTTCGCTGAGGCGAGATCGCCCTGCTCCAGGCACGTATCCGCCAGTGAAGCCGACAGCATGCGTATCCAGTGCCACGAGCCAATGGTATTCGCCAGTTGTAATCCATGCTCCAGATGCTCACGCGCGAGCGCCAGCGCATAGAGTTCGTAGGCCAGTTCGCCCAGCGTGTAGCGCGAGGCGGTCATCCACTGGCTGTGCCCGATGTCTTCGGCGGTAGCCAGCGCCGCGCTGGTGGTATCGAGCGCGCGACCAAACTCGCCACTGGATGTTGTGCATAGGCCAAGCATCCAGAGGGCGTATGTCTCGCCAGCGCGCCACCCCATGTCACGGGCGATACGCAACCCCTCCTCCGTCTCGCGTGTCGAGAGCGCGAGTGTGGTGGTCGCGAGCGGCATGGTCTGCGATTGGCGAATCGCCGCCCGCAATGCCACTGTAATGAGCGTTGAGGAGAGTGGCTGGCGGTCATCTAACACCCGCAGCATCTCGATGGCGCGCAGCCCATAGTCGGCGCCGCCAATCAGGTCGCCGCCCAGCATGTTAGACATGCAGAGCAGATCAAGCGTCTCTGCCACGCCTCGTGTATCTCCCGCCGCCTCGAAGATGGCTAACGCCTCCTCGTGATACGTTTTTGCCAGCAGTGGCTCGTCAACGTTGAGATGCCAGTTGGCGAGGCGGTTCAGGGTGCGCGCGCGCTTGAGGGGTTGATCGAGCGTATCGACGAGCGCGAGGGCGCGATGATAGTAGTCGCCAGATTGCGTATAGTCGCGCCCGGCCCAGAGCAGCCCCAGATCGAGCAGCGCCGCCCATTCCGTTGCGGAGTCGCCAGCTCTCGTGCGCCAGTGTCAACGCGACCTCCAGATCGCTGCGCGCGCACGCGAAATCGCCGAGTGTCTCGTAGGCGTTTGCCCGTGAGCGATAGATATCAGGCGCGACGGCGACATTGAGATGGTGGGCGGCGTCGATGGCCTGCGTAAACTGTTCGAGCGCGGCATGCGGCGCATAGAGCGCCAGTGCGCGTTCCCCGGCCCGGCCCGCATATTCGCGCGCGCGCGCCCACTCACCCGCCTTGCAGGTATGATAGGCCAGTTCGCTCAGATGGCTCTCCAGATCGTCGGCGTAGAGCGTCTCCACCGCCGCCGCAATGGCGCGGTGCATCGTCCGCTGTTCGCGCTCCAGCAGTTCGGCGTAGACGGCCTGGCGAGTGAGCGCATGACGAAAGGCGAAGCGCTCGGCCGATTGCTCGACCACGAGTTGCGCCGCGATCAACTCTTTGAGCAGATCGAGCAGCGCGGCCTCGTCGTGTCCCGTGAGATATTGGAGGAGCGCGAACTCGAATCGCTGCCCAGCGACGGCCGCAAATGCCAGCACCTGGCGCGCAGTCGGGCTGAGGTGCTCGCTGCGCCGCCGGACGGCATCGCGCACACTGCGCGGAATGTGGAGATCGTGGAGTGGTTTGCGCTCCCAGCCGCCACTCTCATAATAGATTTCCTCGTCGGCGAGCAATGCATGCAGCACCTCTTCGATGAAGAATGGGTTGCCTTCGGTCAGGCTATACATCGCATCGACGAATTCATGGCGAATGGGGCGCTGTAATTGGAAGATAACGCGCAGCATCTCCTCCACTTCGGTGGGCGCCAGTGGGATGAGCGTGATCTCGGTCGCCAGTCGTTCGCGGTCGAGTTGCGCGAGGAAGCTGCGTAGTTGTTGATGCTGTTCGTCGCTGCGATAGGTGAGCAAGAGCAAAATGGGCAATTGGGGAATCCGGCGCGCGAGGAAGGCGAGGTATTCGATGCTGGTATCGTCGGCCCAGTGGATATCTTCGGCGACGAGCAGGAGAGGCCGCTCCGCGCTGAGTCTGGTGAGCAGGCGAGTGAGCGCCTCAAAGAGACGTCGTTTCTCCTGTTCGGGCCTGAGTCTCGGTGTGGCTGTTCCATGGGGCAGATACGCGGCGAGTTCCGGCAGCAGCCGCGCAAACTCGGCGGCGTACGGTTCGGCGTCGCGCATCAGTGTAGCCGGAGGGATGATGGCGAGCAGCGCGCGTAATATGTCGATGAGTGGGCCGAACGGCAGTGTGCGATCCGGCTCAAAGCAGTTACCCTGGAGCATCAGCATCGCGTCTCTGCGGGCGCCCACCTTGACCTCAGCAACCAGCCGCGATTTGCCGATGCCTGCTTCACCCGAAAGCAGCAGGGTATGCCCATTCCCCTGGCGTGTCTGCCCCACCAGGAGCGTGACAGATTCCAGGTATGCTTCGCGGCCAATGAGCTTTGGGCAAATCGCCGAGCGCTTGAGAGGAGCGACCATGGCTCCGTCTCACCTTCCGTCTCACCCCGCTACCACGCGCGCATCTACAGGCAACTGTCGATTCGTGTACACTGCCGCATCCGCTTTCATCAGCATATCCAGCGAAGTATGTCCCGAACATCAGCGACCCGCAATACGCAATTTGGCATAGTGGGCCGCCGCAGGTGATTGGGATCACAACCGAAAAGGAGATGCGCCCTCCATCTCAGACCGCTAACTGAATGGTGTGATGTTGATGCCCCCTTCTTTATCCCGGTCCGAGCGTTCCATATTCGACCGTCGATTGATCTCTCTATCCACCTGCTCGCGGCTGCGCCCATAGCTCTCGCGGGAGCATTCGCGGATCATCTCCGCCCGTCCCGCGTCGTGGTCGACCGGCGATGGGAGCGTTTGCAGGGTGAAGACCGGTGTGCGGTGTCCGGTGACGAGCAGCCGCCCATAGGCCGTATAGTCGGGCAGGGTAATCAGATGTTGCGCCGAAATCGACGATGGGGCGAGCATCGATTCCATGGCCACGGCGTCGGTTGCCCCCAGGCGGAACGAGAGAATGCTGCCAACGTTGCCCAGCAGCGCATCGCGAATCTCGCTGGTGAGCTGGCCCACATGCTGGTTGGCCAGCGTCAGACCGACATGATATTTGCGGGCCTCGGCCAGCATCAACGCCAGACTGTCGGTGGCGTAATTGTGAAACTCGTCCACCACCAGCGAGACATCGCGCCGCTCGGAATCGGGTAGCCGCGCCCGCGAGAGCGCCGCGCGCAGAATCATCGGCAGGAGAATTAGCCCCAGGAAGTTGGCGTTCTCGCTGCCAAGGCGACCCTTCGCCAAATTCAGCAGAACGATCTTGCCACTATCCATGGCCTCGCCGAACGAAAAGCTGCTGGTGGATTGGCCCAGAATGCGCCGCATCGTCCGATCGGTGACGAAATGCGAGAACTTGCTGACCAACCAATCGAGCACCTCGCTCTTATGGAAGTCGTTGGTGGCGCTGATCTGGTCGGTCCAGTACCGTCGCACCAGGGGATCACTGACATGCGGCAGCAGTTCTTTCATGACGAAGCGGTGATCCTGGAACGCGCGCAACACCTCAACCAGGGTATTTCCCGGCGCGCTCATCACCGTCAGCATGACGTTGCGCGCGCCATGCTCGAAGCGCGGCCCGATGATCCCTGTATGGTGCGGATCGTACAGCTTGATAAGCAGGTCGATGAAGGCGTTCACCATCATCTCTCGTTCGTCTTCATCCCCGGTCTCCAGCGGGTTGAGGCCGACGGGGAAGTCTTTGTCCGCTGGGTCGAACAAAATGACATCCTTGATGCGCTCTTCGGGGATTTTGCCCAGGATTTGGCCGATGAGATCGCCGTGTGGGTCGATGACGATCACCGAACGCTTTTCAAGGATGTCCTGCAAGATGATGGATTCAAGGAGTGTGGATTTGCCCGGTGCCGGTCTGTCCCACGATCCAGAAGTGATGGTTGCGGCTGGCCTGTGGCAGGCGGACGTGCGACTTGACGCCATGCACCCGGTTGAGGCCCAGGTGGAGGCCCTCACGTACTGGCGCGCGAAACGGCAACATCTCGACGACGCCCTGTTGCGGCAGCCAGCGTCCCGTATCGGGGAGTGCGAACATGCAGGCGACCTCGCCCATATGCGCCATGAATAAGGGTTCTGTGTGTTCGTCCTCGACCGCCCAGGGTGCGAATGTCATCGTATTCATATTGGCGCAGGCGACCGCGAATTCACTCTGTTGCTGCTCGGGCAACCTCGCGGAGCGTGGACGTACACAGACGGCGCCATCAGCCACGGGCAGCGTGGGCGATTGCCAGGCGGCCTCCGCGGTCAGCAGGCCAGGGCCGCCCACCTCACGCGTGACGGTGGCGGAGAGACTCTCGCCGATGCGGGCGGCGGCGCTCACCTGGATGCGTAGCCGGAAACTGGCGATGCTCAGCGCGAGCGAGCGACGCACGTGCAACTGTTGCTGCCATTCGCGCAGATAGAGCAGTGTCTCGCCATGTGCGGCGGTTGAATCACCGAAGATGTGTCTGAGTCCAGCATCGGAGGGTGCGCCGAGTTGCGCGGGAACGAGCGTTCCCTCATCCCACGAATCCGCATAGCTGGTTGGCTCGACGCAGAGTGAGAGCGCAGTCTGATCTGGCTGGCGCACCATGATATCGAGCGCCTCTTCGATGTCGATAGCGCCCTGCCACGGGAGAGGTATCGCCTCGCCACCGAAGGTATCGAGGTAGCGCCGCCGCACCTCAAACGTATCGCGAATCGGGAAGGGTGCGAGAATCTGTTTCACGCTTGCGCGCTCGATGATTGGGACAAAATGAAATTCCGGTAATGTTGTCTCTAGCAGATGCTCGACCTCGGCGGCAAGCTGTTGCGCATGGCGGCGCAGGATTGGTCAGCGAGACGTTCCACTGACTGAGGCGCATGAGTAGATAGGCGTTGATCGAGGACTGCCAGGCATTGCGCTCGTTGGCGGGCGTCACGATGTAGCGCAGCTCGAAGGCGCAGTCGCCACCCATCCGAGCGGTTGCCAGCTTGCTGCAGCGCGCCACGAACAACGCCTGCCGCGAGATACGCGATTTGGGACTGAGCGGCGCCAGGCCGAGCAGTTGGAAAGCCGCGTAGGCGGATCGCGGCTGGTCAAGCGCCTCTTTCAGCCGTTTTGGGATATAGATGGGATCGCGTGCCGGGTGTTCCGGGGCTTTCTCTTGCACGTTGTATAACCTTTTGGATTGAACGGCGTATATGACTTTGATGAGTGAGATTGATGTGTTGGAATTTGACGCCGAACTCAGCCCAGTGCGATGAACGATGCTGGGCTGAATCAGGCGAGGTTCTCAGAAAACAGCGTGCGGTGTCGAGTTGGCGAAGCCAGCGGACAACCCTACAGGGAGTTAGCCACGAGTAGGCAGAAGGCGAACATTTGCATCTGGGAGGCGTTGTGGATTGAGCGCGCACTCGCAGCCCGCTGGTATTTGCTGCAAAGGGGAGCCAGCGACGCATGGCCTAATGGCCAACGATTGCTCGGAATGATGTCGAAAGTAAGAGGAAGTGAGGGCGTGGCGCCGTTGGCGGCGGTTGATCCCTGTCCGGCAAGCAGGTTCTCGCCTGGTTCAGATGGCTGGTGAGCATCGTTTCCCTGCTGGATTCCCTGTGGGAGTGGTTGAGTGGGATCTGATGCTGCTCCAGATGCGATTGATCACTGTCATCATCGCGTCCGTCAGTGCGGAACGAGTTGGTCATCGTAGCCTCCCTGGCCGTCATCAAGCTGCTGCGAATAGTGGCAGCAACAGGCTGTGAAAACGTTTATCGCGCGTGGGATAGGGAGAGCGATACACACATGACTCGACCTCCGAATGACAAAGCCACGTGTGTAGGGATGGATGCCTGGATGTTCAGATGTTTGGGTGCCCGCAGGTACATCACTATAGCTACAAGGGATTCTAAATTCAAAACCTCAAATTAGTCAAGAAGCAGGCCACGAACCCCGTGTTATTTGAGGAAATCGCAAATCAGAGCCGAGCAATTTGGAGTATATCACGCAAATTAATTTGAGATTATCTCAATAATCATAAATGATTTGATAAATTATTTGAATGCTCGTAGAAAGCATGCGCCTTGCGTATTTTTTGGTATTGCCATTGAGACTTTGCTGGGCTACAATTACATTTACGCGTCAACGCTGCCCTTTTGCTGAAATTATTTCATCATATCCGGGAATATTCCATTGTATTGTGTTCTCCTGCCCCAGCGCCCCCAGAGTTGTGAAAGGCAGATACCATGAATTGGCAACATGTCGCTGGCAAAATACATGGCCACCTACGCGACACTGATACCAGAAAAAGATTGAACGACCGTTTCGCATCGGCGCGCGATCAGCTGACAACCAGTATCGGCGAGGCGGCGAAGTTGGCGAATATCTCGCCGGAGAGAGCCCGCTACGCCGAAACGATTGGTATCCTCAAGCCTGGACGTAGCCATGAGAATAAGGGCGGCGCGCACCGACGGTATAGTCTTGGCGAACTCAATCGCCTCATCGTGATGGGGGATCTGCTCGATCATGGGTTTACGTTAAGCGATGTAGCCCATTATTTGAATCGAGAGCGATTCGCCGCCGACATTTTCGTCGATAGCGCCGAGGCGCCCGATCTCACCACGCGACTACGCGAAGCTGAGAGCGCCTATCGTCAGCGAATGCTCTTCCCCAGATTGTTTTACTTTGCGCAATGTCTCTTACTCGGCGATGTCGTTGATTGCTCCATAGCCCTGGTCTTACCCCTGGAAGATGGCGCCGCTGGCGACCCTTCCAGTACTCCTATTTCAGCCGTCGAGGAACTGCCGTTGATAGGCCCTTCACTCGTCGGCTGGCATTCACGCAACCATCCTTACTGTGTGCTGTTCATGCATGAGCCGCGCATGGATGATCCGACGCGCTATGAGCTTCGCTTTGTGGATGATATGTGCCGGGAAGCCGGAGTGGCGTATGTTGACGATCACCCAACGGGCGCTTATCTGCTGATCGAGCGTGAGTTCGTGCGTCAGTTGCGCACGTTTCCATCGGGCCGCGCGCGCGTTGAATCCACCCCTGCGCGCGGTGACACCGAGAAAAAACATCCAAATCCACGAGCAGTCGCTTATCGTTTCTTGCGGCTCTTGCAGCAGCCTGCGGACGAAGCGAACCATATCTTTGGTCACCGCTATTCGTCGGCTGGGGATGGCATGATCTATAGCGCCCCAGAGTTTATGAGTGATATGACCGGTGACAGGCTGCTCAGCGAGATGACGGAACTGGTGGTGCGGTTTGGCAATGAGATGAAGACCACCGCTTCGTCGCAGCGTGGCCGCTGGATATTCTCCGCGATTCTCTTGCCAGATAACCTCGCGTTGCCGCCAGGACAGCAGAGTCTGGTGGTTGCGGCGCAGAGCGAGGATTCACCCTATATACTTGGCGTGACACGGCTTACCCCAGGCAAGAATGACGGGCTGCCGACGCTGGCGGCGCTCAGTGGCCATATGTTGATGCGTCGCACGGCAGTGAGCCTGGACACTGCGGACGCCAATGCTGGTTTTGAGGAAGAGCCTGGCCCAGAGTTGGCGCTCCCTATTATTGGCCCGCAGGGTCAGGTTTTGGCGGTTCTCTACGTCCGCTCAAAATATGAGGAAAACACCACTACGCAGGAGACATTTACCGCTGACGATCAATTGTTGCTCCGTGTCATGGGGCATATCATCGGCGGCGTGGTCTCTGGGTATCGCGGCAACAATCTGACGCGCGATGTGCTGGTGGGAATGATTGAACAGCCCCGCACTGTCGATCGGTTCTTCCAGGAATTCAAGACAGCCAACGCCTTTTGGACCGATCTGGAAGTGGCGCTTACCAACCTGATGAAAGCGCGCGTGCCGACAAGCAACAAGCCCCCCGAAGAGGGCGCGTCTAATCCTATTACGCTCCTTGCCATCGATATCGACGGCCATACAAACTTTGTCAACGCATACGGCTCTAACACCGCGCGGCACTTGATAAGCGCTGTGGGCAGGCGGATCGCAGGACAGCCCCTGTTGACGAGCATCCCACTGCTGGGCGCATCGGAACGTAGTAAAAACAACCTGTATCACATTTATGGCGACTGTTTCTATGTACTCCTGGAGGGCATTTCCACGCAGGTCGCTCAATCGAACGCGAAACATCTGAAGAAGCTGCTGGCGGGATCCTACAGCCTTGAGGTTTCACGGACGACCGCGAGTCAGACAGTGCCTGTGGCTACCGTGAAACTGGAGAAAGTAAGTGTTCGGATAGCCGTTGTCAGCTATGGCAGCGCCATTCTCAGCCAGATGCTCACACTTGCCGAGCCTGCCGAACCCACTGAACCCGCCATCTTCAGACAGGCGCATGAGCCTACGCAGTATGTGATCGACGTTATCACTAGCGCGCTGGACGCCGGGTTGAATCAGGGGAAGCAGATTGGCCCTGGGGCCATTGTGGTTCTCGACACCGACACTGGCATTTTTAGCCCACTCACTGATGCAAGCGAACTGCCACCAGGCCAGAGCAGGCGTTCTTCCGAAGAGACCATGGAGGGTAGCCCGCCTGTCACTGAGTATCATGATACCTATTCGTGAGCTAATGGACGCCAGATTTCGTCCATTGACACGCCCACCCTCAGATGGTACGCTAGCGGCGGAATGCGCGCTGTGTTGCGCATCGTGACGTTTCAGGAGTGGTGTTCGTTATGCATCCGGCAAGCGTTTGGTACAGTCATAGTATGATCAAGGGCAGCGATTTGGCTGTGGTTCCCTGTCGTACTGTGCCCAAAAGCAGCTTGCCTGCTTCGATGCGCCACCGCATCTGACGCTTCTGAGAGTTGAGACAACGTGGCGGCTGTGGCCCAGTATAGTGGGGTCCACGGCCGCTTTGCATTTCCCTGCATTGCCAGCGCGCCGTGTCGCCAGTGTCTCGCTCTCGCCGCACTCCTCGCGTCCACATTGCGCCCGATGGTGTGCCTTGCTAGAAAGATAGACACGCGCGTTCCCCCTGTACCGGCGTCGCCGCTGGAAACGGAGAAATCCATGACGCTGGTTGGAGTCCATTCACTACACAAATCATTCGGCGGTCGCACCATCCTGCGCGGAACCGATCTGGTGATCGCGCCTGAGGCGCGCATTGGGTTGGTCGGCGCGAACGGCAGCGGCAAGTCTACCCTGCTGCGTATCCTCGCGGGCGGCGAAGACGCCGACACGGGCGACGTTGCCCGCAAGCGTGGTCTGCGTACCGCGTTCCTGCCGCAGCACATCCCCAGCGACAGCCGCACGTCGCTGCAATTCGTGCTGGCGGCGCGGCCCGATCTGATCGAACTGGAGGCCGACCTGACCGCCTGCGAGACTGAACTGGCTGACCCACAGGTGACCGCTGACATGCGGCGCATCGAGCGTATACTAGAGCGTCAGGAACGTCTGCTTCGTCGCTTCGAGGAGATTGGTGGGCCGGGGTTCGAGGGCGAGGCGCGCAGCTATCTGCGTGGCCTGGGGCTGGATGATGCGGCAATAGCACAGCCAATGGCTGAACTCAGTGGTGGCCAGCGCAAGCTCGTCGCATTGGCCGCCTGCCTGGCGCAGCGCCCTGATCTACTGCTGCTCGACGAGCCAGAGACACACCTTGATCTGCCCCACCGCGAGTATCTGGAATCGCTCATCCAGGATTTCGCGGGGGCCGTCGTCATCGTCTCGCACGACCGCTATCTGCTGGATGAGACGGTGAGCGAGATCGCCGAGTTGGAGAATGGCGTCATCGTGCTGTGGCCCGGCAACTATTCAGCCTATACCCTGGCGCGCGAGGTGGCGCTCCAGCGGCAACAGATGGTCTACACATCGCAACAGAAAGAGATCGCCCGGCTAGAGGAGGCCATTGCGCGCTTCAAGCTCTGGGCCAGCATCGTCGTGAGCGAGCGGCATATCAAGCAGGCGCGCAACAAGCAACGTCAGATCGACCGTATGGAGAAGGTCGAGCGCCCGGTGTTGCAGCGGCGCACGATGGCGCTGGAATTGCGCAGCGCGGCGCGTGGTGGCCAGAAAGTGCTGGATCTGCGCCATGCCGATATGGCCTTTGGCGATGACATCGTGCTGCTCGATGCCAATCTGCTGGTCATGCGTGGCGAGCGCGTGGGCATCATTGGCCCGAATGGCGCGGGCAAGAGTGTGCTGGCGAAGCTGCTCACCGGCGAACTGACGCCGACCAGCGGGCAGCTTTGGGTGGGGCCAAGCATCTCGCTCGGCTACTTTGCCCAGGGCCATGAGACGCTCGATCCCAAGGCGACGCCGGTCGATGTTATTCGGGCGGCCAAGCCGTATTATGAGGAGCAGGCGGTGGCGTTGCTTGGGCGCTATCTCTTTAACTATGAGCAGGCGCGTCAGCCAATCGCCACCCTCAGCGGCGGCGAGCGGAGCCGCTTGCAACTGCTGCTGCTGATGCTCAGTGGCGACAACTGCCTGATTCTGGATGAGCCGACGAACCATCTCGATATCGCCTCAGCCGAGGTGCTCGAAGGCGCGCTCGAACGCTACGACGGGACGGTGGTGGTCATCTCGCATGACCGCTATTTCCTCGACCGCATCGTTGACCGCATCGTGGAGGTGCGTGACGGCGAACTGGCGCCGTTCGAGGGCGGTTACTCCGCCTGGAACGAGCGGCAACAGGCGCGCGCCAGGTGACGGCGAGCGCCCCTATTTGCCTTGCGCATCAGGCCCAATGATCCCTACCATACCGGGATTATTGGGCCGCGCTTCGAGCACTGCGCATAGTGCGGCTTGGGTATCGCCTGCTGCGCACCCGACACGCTCGAATGGACGCGAAACTGGCTCACGGCTGCGTCTGCGGAGTTCGCAAGAGCGATTCACCCGCATGCAGGCAGCTATCGAGGGTTGGCGTATCCAGGAGAGCGCCCACGCATAGGGGCGGCTCTGGGTCGGCGACGCGAGGCTGCAATGCGCCCTCCCACCAGCCGACGTCATGCCACCCGCCCGCTTTGTAGCCGACATGACGATAGACACCTACAGGTGTCATGCCCATCGCCTCGTGGAGCGCCACACTCGCTGGATTAGGCAACGTGATGCCCGCGCAGACGTTATAGTAGCTCTGTGCGCGCAGAATGGCGAAGAGCGCGGTGTAGAGCGCCCGACCAATACCGCGACCGCGCCAATCTTTGTGCAGATAGACTGAGACATCGGCGGCCCACTGATAGGCGGCGCGCTCGCGATGCTGGCTGGCGTAGGCGTAGCCCACCACGTCGCCATCGGCATCGGCCACCAGCCAGGGGAAGCGCGTGATAGTTTTCAGCATGCGCGCCATCATCTCGTGCTCGGTCGGTGGAATCGCCTCGAATGAAATGACCGTGTCGCTGACATACGGCGCATAGATCGCGGTTATCGCTGGCAGGTCTTCGGCGCACGATAGGCGGATAGCTATCATCATTGGTCTCTCCCCGTAAGCAACACAGCTACGCCAGCAGCATAGCATGCGCCGCGCGAGGATATTTGTGCAGTGTGCCTGAAAACGGAGAGCGTCGTCTGGTCAACCGGCTACGTATTTGGCGTGGTGCGCCAGAACGCGCCGAGCAGAACCGACACATTCTGCCCGGCGTTTTTCGAGCATTACCCAAGCCCCTTGCGGAACCCTTCGCGCCATGTCTTGTAGCATGGCTGCCAGGCAAGGTCGCATTTTGCTTTGGCATTCGACGCGCCGCGTATCTGCGTCATCATCGAGACGCCGACATCGCCGACCATCAGCCGGGCGAGCCAGACTGGGATGTGGAACGGCGGTTTGGCGCCAACCGCACGCGCCAGCTCAGGCAGCCAGACGTTCACAGCCGCTGGCTCATCGTCGTCGATGTTGTAGATGCCTGGCTCGCCATGCCGGATCGCCGCAACCGCTGCCGACGCGGCGTCGTCGACGTGGGTGAACGACCAGACGCCCCCGCCGTCGCCAACGAGCGGTAGCATGCGCCTGCGAACCGTCGCCACGATAGCGCCATCGAGAGCGATTCCCGTTCCGGGGCCGTAGAGGTTGCCGTAACGAAGGGCGATCCCTTCGATTCCGCTGGCGTTCAATACCGCGTTTTCGAGGTACCTGATCGCCTGAAGCGATTTGGCCTGATTCTTGGATGGGGCTGGATCGAGCGCATCCTCCTCGGTTTTCAGATCGGAGCCAGTGCGCGCATAGTTCCAGTTGCCGTAGCTCTGGGCGATGAAGCGCCGCGCTCCCACCGCCTGCGCGCCCTCCAGCAGGTAGGATGTTCCCTCCGTTCGCAGTCGGTTCGTCAGCGCAAACTCTTCATCGAACTTCTTGTAGTTTTTGACCCCAGTGAGGGCGGTCAACTGGTGGATGATGATCTCCGGTTCGGCGCGCTGTATCGCTCGCATAACGGCGGTGCGGTCGAGCGCATCGGCAATCACTGGCTCAGCGCCAGCCGTGCGTAATGCTTCGACGTGTTGTGGAGAGCGTGTCATCGCGACAACTTCGTAGCCACTTGCGATGAGCAGGGGGACGAGGCGCTTCCCAACGGCGCCAGTAGCGCCAGCGACAAATACCTTCATGATAGATCTCCTTCTCTGGGTGTTTGTATGAGCGCACATACTGTGCTTTGCGCCCTCTAGACGGGGCAGCCACTGACCTTGTGACAGACCGCCGAAAGCTGCGCAGACACGCGAGGGAGAGCTATCTATTAGGGGCCAGGTATCGCCGCGCGTGAGGCTATTTGATCCGGGCGAGATCTGATACGGG
The DNA here is from genome assembly GCA_963702665.1 of uncultured Chloroflexia bacterium. Classification (GTDB taxonomy): domain Bacteria; phylum Chloroflexota; class Ktedonobacteria; order Ktedonobacterales; family JADMIN01; genus DAHUXT01. The sequence continues at coordinate 158,920 of CAVPDP010000018.1, read as the reverse complement.
GAATCCGAGGTGGGTCAGCTTATCGGGGTTCACCATCGAACGAATCGTCTGGATAACTCCGTCCGCAATGTCGAATGCAATTGCATTGATCACGCGGCCCTCAGCGTCGAACGACAACGCGCCTGGTTGTCCGTTGATGAGCGCGAAGCGGAATGTGACATTGAAAGCGCGCGCCGATGTGAAGAGACTTTTGATGATGAGGGCGACGCGCTCGCGGCCAAAGACGGGCCGTGGGTAGGCGTGCGCTTTGCCGCCGCCATCGCCGTAGAAGACGGCATCTGTGGCGAGAAACTTGACGAGATTGGTCATGTCGCCCTGTCCAGCCGCTGCGAAAAACCTGGTGGCAAACTCGCGTTGATCCGTTGGATTGGTGTCGAAGCGGGGCTTGCCCGCATCAACACGTTTCCTGGCGCGGGCAAAGATTTGGCGGCAGTTATCTTCGCTCTCTCTGAATAATCGTGGCGATCTCGTCATAGCCATAGTCGAAGACCTCGCGCAACAGAAAAACAGCGCGTTCGACGGGTGAAAGGGTTTGCAGAAGCACGAGGAAGGCGAGCGAGAGAGAATCATTTATTTCGGCGTGTTCCGCCGGGTCGGGTTCCAGCGAGGCCGCGAGCGGTTCAGGCAGCCAGACGCCAACATATGCCTCATGTTTGGCGCGTGCGGATCGCAATGAGTCGATAGCCAGACGCGTCGTTACCGTTGCCAGGAACGCCTTTGGGGACTCGATTGCGATACCCTGCGTCTGAGCGCGATAGTAGCGCAGATACGCCTCCTGGACGACATCCTCCGCCTCGCCCACGCTGGCAAGCATCCGGTAGGCAATCGAGAACATGAGCGGGCGAAACGCCTGGTAAGCTTCATCGACCTCGCTATTTGTTACTGGCTGAACTGGCTCGTCTCGCATCTGCATCCTCTGGTAAGAGTATAGCGCGCTGGAGTGATTGCGCAGGATCGCCAATCAGCCCACACGACGAAAAGCCGCGTACTCTGGCAACAGAGTACACAGCCACGTAGCGCGCTTATTGTGCAAGTGGTCTACCGGGCGAACCAGTTCTGGAACTGCATCGCCAGCCCCATATCGCCTTCAGCCTTGACCCGCTGCTGAGTCACACGATGAATAATGGTACACTGTCGGTGCGGGTCACACAGATCAGGTAAGCTTTCGCCCGAACCGATTTTCTCTCCTCCTTATTAATTGTTGTATTTGGTGTATAGGCGGCGGACATATAGCACTCCCCAAAAAATCGTGCTTGACACCTATCTCATCAGTCTCACCGCGATTTCTGCAAGACATTGGCAATGTCAAATGTCAGTTAAATTCAGCTCTAAATGTTGACAATGTCAGGTTTGCGTGTTACGATACTGCTTGCGACGTGAGCATCATGTTGCACCATGCAGATGAGCTAGAGAACGAATATGTGAGGCAATGCTATGCCAGATGGGGACAATGTATATGTCGGTGCATTACCACCACGGTATCGGGAACCCTACGCAGCACTTTGCGAAGATAACTGCGATCCGAGGAGTATTGCGCATAGTCTATTGGATCGTGTCAGCACGATCTGCGACGATATTGGCATGCAACCAATCAAACTCCTGTAACTATATAGCCCAACGGCTCAATGAGCTGTCGTCCCAGCAGCCGTTGTCCAGCTTATCAATTGATTGGCTGGAGGAAAGACGGCATGTCGAACGGATAGCGCGGAACATAGTCGGCAATCGGCGCGCAATGGATCTAGCCGTCGATGAGTGCAAACGCTATCTCGGAGAGGTTCAAGAGGGTGCGTCTTTCGAATCGCATATCAAATCCCTTGTCCAGCATTATCTCGTGCGGGTGTATGACGCACGATTCCAGTATCGCACGCCGCTTAATAACCATCGCAATGGAATTGACCAGATTGTGTTTCTGGAACGACTCAACGAGGTGCGTCCCTATGTGATTACAACGCTCCAGAGTTGGGCTGACTTTGTAGTTCGCTCTCGGAACCTCGACCACTTGCGGGCGACCCCGAGAAATCTGACTCCTCGTGTTGAGGCAGATACCAATTTGCCGCAGTGGCGATAGATATGGAGAGAGCCGAATTCGCTTTTAACTTTCCCGTATGTTCATAACAAGCTCCGAGAGACTTGTATGGTAAATCGTGCCTCTGGCAGAGAAATTCGCTTCAGTGTGGGTTTCAACGACTCCACAGTTCGCTCGACTTGCACAGAATCCCATGCCTGCGTATATCGCAGATTTGGTGGATATTGCGTTTGCTGTCGCAGTTGCTGATCGGTTGGCAGTGCCGCATGCCGATCAGCAACGTCTGTTGGATATAGCATTGCCAGTCCGTGATCCCACGTTCCTTTCTGCTGCTCCTATCATACAGGGTTTGCAAGACCTACTCCATGGATTTACTGGCGATGAATGGCGCTGGACGTTTGAACAGCGTATCACTCTGGGCCGTTCTCCCGAACGCGAGCGGCGATTGCTCACGGAGTCACCAGGTGGTCAGCAGCGGGAAGTTGCGCTATGGAGTGGCGGGCTTGATGCGTTGGCCGGGTTCTACAAACGGGCGAAGGCTCGCGACTCCAACCAGGTGTTCACGCTGTGTGGGACGAGCAGCAATCCGTTTATCCTTAAACGTCAACGTGAAGTGGCGGGCGCGCTTCGAGCCCACACGAGTGCCATCTCCAACAGTTGTTTTGGCGTCGTACAATCACAGGTCTTATTGGCCGACACACGGTATTGGTGAAAAAACCGTACCCCACGTGCACGGGGATTTGTCTTTTTGCTCCTTGGCGCAATGTGTTCAGCATTGGAGTATCAGCAAGAGCTCTTCATCTATGAGAATGGCGTTGGTGCAATCAACTTGCCATTGCGTTCATCCGAAGTTGGCCTCGATCACTCGCGCGCTGTCCATCCGGTGATGCTGCGACGCATGGGGCATTGGGTGACTCTCGCGTTAGGTCAGCCATTTGCCTATCACAATCCGTTCGAATTTAGCACCAAGGCCGAGATGTGCGTTGACGTGATCAGAGATAGCCTGTACCCCGTAATTGCAGAAACCGTGTCCTGTGACCGACGACGCAGAGCCAGACCTATGCAGTGTGGTTGTTGCTCTTCCTGTCTCCTGCGGCGACAAGCCCTCGCAGCGAATGGCTATGTGGAGCCACGAAGCACATATCAGGTTACGTCGAATGCGGCTTTGGGGGAGCAAGCGGAATTGCGCCGCGTTAGCCATCTTGCCCCGATGCGGGCACAAGTCGCTGAGATGGAAGCAGATATCGCTTCATACGCACCATGGACTGCGCTTCAACGTCGCTACCCTGATTTGGCAGACACAGCCGAAGAGATTGTCAGAGAAGATCAGGGCAACTTGCTCGACGTACATGGGCAATTGATTTGCCTCTATCGCGCCTATTGTGCAGAATGGGCAGCCGCATGGCCTCTGATGCGACCCAGATGACATGTCAACACCAGAGCAAGCAATCCACATATGTACCAAAGGCAGGTAGAACAGCTTGAGAGGAACAAGATGAGCGTCCAGATTCTCGATACGATTGATGCGAAGAAGTTAGGGCAAGAACTGCAGCGCGCTCGCAAACGAAAAGGCATGACCCAAGAAGCAGCGGCGCGGATCTAGATAGATGCAACCCGAACGACGATGGTCGCAATAGAAAAAGGCGAGCGCCGTATCAGATCAGGCGAACTGATTAAACTTGCCGAAGCCTATGGGCGGCAGGTGAGCGATTTCCCGCGTCCGCGTCCAGATATCCAGAACCTAGATCTGCAGTTTCGCGAACCATGGAATGTTAGCGATGCTGACGAGCAGGCCATTGCTCCAACTATTGCAGAGTTTGAAGATCTGTGCCGTGACTATGTGGAACTCGAATTGCTCACCGACTCACCATTGGCGCGTAAGTATCCCACCGAATACTCCGTGTCCGGACTTCCCATTGAGAGTACGGCTGAAGCGATTGCTGCCGAGGAACGCAGTAGACTTGGCTTAGGGGATCGCCCGCTCCCCATTTTGCGAGAACGTCTCTGGAGCAGGATGTGGGTCTGCGCATCTTCTATATCGAGATGCCTCGAAAGTTCTCGGAAATGTACGCCTATACCGATGAACTCGGTGGCTGTTTTGCCGTGAATGCACTTCACTCTGAGGAGCGTCGTCGATGGTCATTGGCCCATGGCTATTTCCACTTCTTGGCGAATCGCGAACGTGGAGAGGTGTATGGCGATGATGTATATCAACGTAAGCCAGAGAGTGAGCGTTTTGCAGACGCTTTCGCCGATTACTTCCTGATGCCGAGTGCCGGACTTATACGACGATACAACGAGGCTAAACAGCAAGGAAGCTTAACGCCTGCCACCCTCTGTATCTGGGCCAACTACTATGGGGTGTCGGTTGAGGCAATTACTCGTCGCTTAGAGTCAATGCGGCTCTTGGCAACAGGGTCATGGGCGCGACTCCGTCCCACACTCAAAGTGCGTGAATTGCAACGTCAACTGGGATTAGAAGATATCCCAGCCAATTCCAAGAAGCTGCCTGCTCGGTTTGTTTACCTGGTGTTCGAAGCATGGCGGCTAGGACAACTTGGCGAGGATCAGCTTGCGCGCCATTTGGAAACGGATCTGCTGGAAATCAGACGCATGATCGATGAAGAGCCGGACGCTGTGTTGGATCTCGAACAAAGGCAGTTGGCACTTGGACCAGGCGCTCATGAGCATTCTGCCGAAGATGACAAGCACAATGAGTCTCGCCAGAAGAGCCAGGAGGACATATGAACTTACTGGCTACGATGCGACAGAGCGGCATTATCCTCGATGCCTGCTGCGCAATAACCATGGCAACTTCTGGCGAAGCAAGGGATATACTTGCCGCGACAGGCAAGTCCATTTATATTGCGACCTATGTGCTCAACCAAGAGATCAAACGACCCCAACAATTAGCCGTGGTCGCCGAGTTGGTCACATTAGGAATGATAATGTCGGTGTCGCCTGCAAATGAAGTCGAGGAGGACATGTATGTCTGGCTGGCTTCGCTCAATTTGGACAACGGAGAATGCGTGACCGGCGCGATCGCCTCGCAACGAGAATGGGCAGTGGCAGTTGACGAGAATAAGGCGCATGCCAAATTTGCCAGAGAACTCCCAGGCGTCGTTCGACTCACCACTCCTGGCCCTACTATTCAACTGGGCAGAATTAACGCATCCATCGCCACTGAGGATCTCGTCTGCTGTGGAGCGGATTCGGTTGCAAGGTCACTACAGGCCCAATCCTGCGCATTCCTTGCACGACTGGTGGCAATCCCACACACGAACTGGTACGGCAAATGGCAGTTGATGCTTCCGGGCGAAAGGCGCTGCCCACCGAGGTAGCGCCAATATGAATATCTGCCCTTTCAGGTACTATGTCGCATCTTCAAGTTTGCCAACAGTGTCGAACTCGCAGTGAATACTTTGGATGAAGTCTGGATAGGCATTCTTCACCGCTGGCAGGTTGGCCAATCCACCATCATAGAGATAGATGAGATATTGAAACGCCCGACTGAGAGCATGCGGTGATTTCAAACGCGATGCCTTGGCAAAGAACTCAAACCTAGCTCTCACACTCGTATCAAATTCACCCTCTATGAGGTATGCTCGCGCCCAGTCATACGGAATCCAAGCGTCAAGCCAGGAATTGTGGGTACTGTCTATGGCAAGGTTGCTCTCGCCTTTAAGCACAAGTGTTTTCTTTGGTTGCCCAATTTCGAGATAGCCATGGCTTCGCTCAGCGAGAATGCCGCTCATCGTATGGGATACGTAGTTGGTGCCACCTCACTACGAGATGGCCCAGGTCATATTCGGCGGCTCTACATCAGACCTACCGGGCGAACCAGTTTTGGAACTGCATCGCCAGCCCCATATCGCCTTCGACCTTTAATTTTCCACCCATGAAGGCGCTCACCGGATTCAACGCGCCGCTGAGAATGTTCAGCCAGTCGTCGGAGTCCGCCGAGATCGTGGCGTTGGGACTCTGCGCCGGGCCTTGGGCATAGTCCATCGTGCCATCGTGGACGCGCATATTCCATGTGCCGGTCTCGCGTCCGCTGAAGTTGAACTGAATTGTTTTATCCACGCCGGTCGCGCGGTCGGGCAGAAACGCCGTCTGGAGTGCGGGGAAAGAGTCTGCGATAGTGGTGGGCTGGTCAGCCATGCCTTGCTCCTCTGCTGCTGTGCGAGAGAATTGTTCGCTGGATGGCGCCGTGAGCGCGCTCTCCGTCGCCAGCATAGCACACCCATTTCGCCCATTGCCATGTAGCTAGCTGCGCTTCTCGCACCTGTTGTCGCCAGCCCTCGATCAACGTTCGGCCTCAGCAGGATCAGCATGCGCCAACTTGGCGATCTCTTGTTTGGTCAACTCAATCGACGCCTCATAGAAGCGTACCAAAAACTCAAGCTGCTCCGTGGAGTAGGTCTCATGCAGTCGCTGGAACGCGCCTCCAATCGAGAGATAGACATTGGCGCCCGACGCGAGTTTCTCTTGATTGACCGCGACGATGACTTTGCGCCGGTCTTTGGCATCGGGCATCCGTCTTACGAAGTCCTGGCGCTCGAGTCGATCAATCACATTGGTGACGGCGCCGGTTGTGAGGCTCAGCCGTTTCGCGATTTGCCCGGCTGTCATCGGGCCTTCCTGGAGCAATGCGCCGAGCGCCTTCATATCGGTGACACCCAGCCCATAGCGGGCCGCCGCGACCTGGTGAAAGAGCGCGGTCTCGCCGCTGGCCACCTCACCCAGAATCTGCAACTGGCCATAAAGCGCTCTACGCCGCTCACGTTCTTCCGTGTCAGCAGGATCGAAATCACCCGACATGCGTTGCCCCTTGACAAATTATATCTTAATTGTTAAGATAGTTAACGGTAAAGATGACTAGTGATAAAGACATTGTATCGCTAATCATCCGTCTTGACAAGAGAGGGGATATCACCAGATGAAAACGGCAACCAACCTCGACAAGCAATCGACCGCGACCGCGCGACAGCCCTATACAATCGGCACGGTCATCTCTCAGGACGGTACCACCATCGGCTATCGCCAGTTTGGCCAGGGGCCTGGTGTGGTGCTATTGCACGGCGCGATGGAGACGGCGCAGAGCCACATGCAACTCGCTACAGCGCTAGCCGACGCCTTCACGGTCTATCTGGTCGACCGTCGTGGCCGTGGCCTCAGTGGCCCCTTCGGGAACGAGTACAGCATTCAGAAGGAGGTTCAAGATCTGGACGCCCTCCTCACGAAAACGGGCGCTCACGATGTCTTTGGGGTCAGCTCCGGCGGCGTCATCTGCCTCCAGGCGTCGCTCAGCCTGCCCGCCATTCACAAAGCCGCGCTCTACGAGCCAGCGTTGATCGTGAATGGCTCGATATCGACGGCTTTTTTGCCGCGCTATGACCGGGAGATAGCCCAAGGCAAGGTGGCGGCGGCGCTCGTCACCGGCATGAAAGGAGCGCAGATGGGGCCACCGATCTTCAACGCCATGCCCCGCTGGCTGCTCGAATCGTTTACGCGCTCAGGGATGAAAAGCGAGGATAAGACGGCAAAGAGCGGTGACGTGACCATGAGGATGCTCGCGCCGACGCTGCACTATGACTTCCAACTGATCGCCGAGATGGCCGAGACGCTGGAGCGCTTCAGCGCGGTGCGCGCCGATGTCCTTTTGCTTGGCGGGAGCAAAAGCCCGACCTATTTGAAAGCCGCCCTGGATGCCCTGGAGAAGGTCTTGCCCCACGTCCAGCGGATTGAGTTCCCCGGACTCGATCATGGGGGGTCAAGCGACAAGAGCAACACCAATCGCGGTGGAGAGCCGCAACGGGTGGCGCAGGAACTCCGCCGATTCTTTGCCTGACCGTATTTGGATAGGCGGGCGGCGAATGGGGGTAGCTCTCCGAACCTCTCCCGGCCTTCGGCCACCCTCCCCTACGAGGGGAGGGGCTGGGGATGAGGTGTGCATGTCCCGGCGCTTCATGGACCTATCTCTGGCTCGCACTCCCTGGCCTGTGGTATAGCCGGCTGGGAGTGAGGGCGCGCGATCCCACCCCTACACTGGTGCCCGCGAGGCTAACGGATGATGTGTTGCGCAAACTCCGCGATGCCATTGAGGATGAACTGGAGCGCGACCGCCGCCAGGAGCATGCCCAGCACCCGCGAAAGCACCAGGATGCCTGTCGTGCCGATGCGCTTCTGAATCTGCGCGCTGACCAGCATGGTGAGCAGCGATGCCGCCAGTGTAATGAGCGCCGCGATGCCAACGAGTGATAGTTGTACGGGGTCTGCTCCGGCGTTGCTCACCAGCAGAATGATGGTGGTGATGGTGCCTGGCCCGGCAATCATGGGGATGGCCAGTGGAAAGACGGAAATATCTTCGCGGGTGAGCGCCTCGCGCGCCTCGCGCCGTGTCTCGCGTGTGCCCGACTGGCGCCCAAAGAGCATATCGAAGGCGACGAGAAAGAGCAGCGCGCCGCCCGCAATGCTGAATGCTTCGGACGTGACGCCGAGCGATGAAAAGATGAGTTGGCCGAAGACGCCAAAGATCGCTATCACGATGCCCGCGATGATCGTCGCGCGGAGAATGACCAACGTGCGCTCCGGCGGCGTCATGCCAACCGTCAGCGCCAGCACCACTGGCACGAGTCCCACCGGATCGACAATCGTAAAGAGCGCGACCAGCGCCTTGACAAAAAAAGTGCCCTTCTTGCGGCGGGACACCCGCCGTTGTGCCGTTTTCAGCCGTCGTTCTGCACGGCGATAGCAGCGCGGGTTGTGAATCATCGTGCCATCAGCGAGCGTGGCGAAGGATTCAAGGCCCAGATCAATTCCCGGTGTCCGCATCCTGTGAGCGGCAATGGCTGCTATCGGTACCGCAACGCACGAGATGCACACATACCACCCATCTGCCTCACGACTGATGGTGACCGTTTTGGGTATACCCTCCAGCGGGCGACTCCAACGAACAGCAAGACGCCCGATCTTCGACAAGAACCAGATAGCCGTTGTCGAACGTCGCCCCGTTGCCGAACTCTTTGTAGGTGAAACTGTTGAAGCGATTGCGCCCTTGAAAGCGCGGGAAGCCCGGCGTCTGTCCGTCCCGGAGACGTCGGAAGAACGCTTGGTAGGTTTTGTCGAGCCACGCCAGTACATCCTGCAAGACATGGCTGTGGATGGCTGCGTATTCCGGGCAGCGCCGCGCGCAGTCACCATAGCAACCAGTATAACACCCGGGTATCGTGGGCCAAATCCGTTAGCGCAGCGATGACGCGAACTCTGTCAGCCGCGCCGCCGCCTCATCCAGGGCGGGCAGATGCAACTGCTGCGCATTGGGCGCATACCTGTGAGCTATCCGCAGGCAAGTCGTCGGCCTGCTCCAGCAAGCCGTTCAGAATGGCCTCCCGCTCGGCGGGCGAGACATCGGCAGGGGTATAGAGCAGGCTGGTGGCCAGTCGTAGCCGCAGCGCGTCGGGCGCCTCGCCAAAATCGCTGGCGGGCAGTGTCGCGATATCCCACTGCTCCAGCAGATGATTCGCCAGTTCGGCGGAGGTCGTGATGTGACGCGCGGCCAGTTGCTCGCGCCAGGGGGCGAAATCAGGATAGAGATAGAACGCCCCCGCCGGTTGTGGACAGCGCGCGCCCGCCGCCACCAGCGCAGCGTGCAGTCGCGCCGTGGCATGCGCATGTATCCGCGCCGAGCGGCGAACATAGCGTTCCATCGCGGCGTCAACGGTGAATGCGGCGACGGCGGCCTGCTGAAGTGGTGTCGCCGCCGACGACCAGAGTTCACTCGCCAGCGAGCGGATCACCGACATCAGGCGGTCGCCATCCGGTGTCGCGGGCGCCACCGCATAGCCCAGTCGCCAGCCGCCCGCTGAAAACGCCTTGGACATCCCGCCGGTGACTATCGTGCCCTCCGGGTAGAACTGCGCGGGCGAGACATGCGGGCGCCAGCCATGCGCCAACTCAGCGTATATCTCATCGCTCAGAATCGTGATGCCCTCGCTTCGCGCCCAGAGCGCGAGCTGCTCGGCATCGGCTGCCGCAAACATGCCACCTGTGGGATTGCTCGGCGTATTGACGACCAGCAGTCGCGGATCGGCGCCCGCCGCGCGCGCTTCACGCAGCGCCACAGCCAGCGATTCGCGTGTTAGCCGGTGGCAGTCGGCGGGATCGGTCGCCACCGCAAAAACGCGTTTGCCGGTGAGGCGCGCCTGTGGCCCGTAGCTGACCCATGAGGGCGTCGGCAATAGCACATCGCCCGCGAGCGCGCACATGAGCGCGTAGATCAGCGGCTTGCTGCCCGGCCCGACGGCGACCGTCGCCGGGGTGGCGGCGAGTGAGCGGGTGCGCGTCAGGTAGGTGGCGATGGCGGAGCGCAAAGCAGGTATGCCAAGCACAGGCGCGTATTCGGTGCGGGTGGCGGCGCGGGCAAGCTCCTCGCGCAACAGCGGCGGCAGCGGGAAAGACGCCTCGCCAAATCCCAGGTGAATTGTCCGTTGGCCAGCGGCTCGACGGGCGGCGACCGCCTCGTTCATCCGTAATGTCGCGGAAACGGGCGCATTCGTGGCGGCGCTGCTCAGGCCAAGTGGGCCAGAGACGCCCCTATCCATCGGCTGCTGAACGGTCATCGAAGCCTCCCTGTTCGCTGAAAGTCGTATCTCGCGTATCCACTTGGGTAGCGCGTTGCTCGTCGTTGTGTCGTCGCCACCAGTGTACATCCTCCGGGAATCGCATACGAGATCGCGTACGAGAATCGCGCACGAAATGCCACACTGAGGACAGCCACAGCATTAACGTCTGCCAGATTGTCTCTCAGGCTACCAGCACTTTTGCTGATTCTGCCGTCGCATTTTCGGGGAATCACGAGAAACTGTGAGATTTGCACAGGACGATGCGTAATCAGAGTAAACCCTTGTGGCGTCGCAGTTATTTCTCACGTTGCCAGGTGCGATAACCAAGCGCCTGAATTCCAACAGACTGAGAACGTACCGTCGGGCCGACGGGAACGCAACGCCTCTGGAGTGGCTGTAAGACTCACGGTGAAGCGCGCCACGGCGAAGGAGGAATCCCCTGGCTTTAGCCATGGGGAGGGTCGGAAGTAGCCTGCCTCTGTTGACAGGTTAGGTATCATTATCGCACGGCCACCCATTCATGGGGGTCGTGGACTCTGCGGTTGTTTGCCCAGTGTGAGGAGCAGAAGGCGTATGCACCATTCCGGAGTGAAACGTGTCTTTGTGAGGGGCTTGTTTGTCGCCGTCGCCCTGTCGTCGTTGGGCCTGGCGGCCTGCGGCTCCAGTGGCGGAAGTAGCGCCAACAAAGCGCTCAAGCTTGGAACTGAGTTCCCTGTATCTGGTACGGATGCCGCAGTAACGTTGCCTGCGCAGTATGGCGTCGATCTCGCCGTACATGCAGAACAAAGACCTTGGCAGTGGCTACACCCTCGATGTCAGTCCATAAGAACGACGAAGGCACCAGCGGCGCCGACGCCTCGATTGGCGCGGCCAATATCAACCAGTTGATTGCTGATTCCTCGGTGATGGCGATTGTTGGCCCGTTCAATAGCGGCGTCGCCAAGCAAGAGATTCCAATCGTCAACAAGAACACCATCGTGCTCATCAGCCCGACCAACACCAACCCTGGCCTGACCAAGCAAGAGTTCGCCGAAGAGAATGGCATCAACTTCGACCTCCTGCACCCGGCGGGCAAGCCCGAATCCTACTTCCGTCTTCCTGGCACTGATGACATTCAGGGCAAAGTGGATGCCGACATCGCGCTCGCCGCGCCGGTCAGCGCCACCAGCGCCTATGTCGTTGACGACAACACCACCTATGGCAAGGGCCTGGCGAAGGTCTTCACCACTGAGTTCACCAGCAAGGGTGGCACGATTGTCGGCAGCACCTCGATCACGCCGGATCAGGTAGCCAACCTGCCGCAGCTGGCGACGACCATCGTCGGCAAGAACCCAGGCGTCGTCTTCTACGGCGGCGTTACCTCTGGCGGCGGCGGCGCGCTCAAGAAAGACCTGGTCGAGAAGAACGGCAACATGCCGATGGTTGGCGGCGATGGCATCGCTGATGACCCCGCCTGGCTGACAACGGCTGGCGCAGCTGCGGTCAATACGTATGCCACCATCGCGGCCCCCGACATTTCGGGTCTGACCTCGGCGCCCGCGCAGAAGTTCATCACGGACTACCAGGCGGCGTTCCCTGGCAAAGACCTGCTGCCGTATAGCGCCTCCTCGTATGATGCGGCGATGATCGAGATCACGGCGATCAAGAACCTGATTTCGGCGGGCAAAGACGTGACCCGCGCCAATGTGCGTGATGAGGTTGCTGGCATCTCGTACGATGGCGTTACCGGGCATATCGCCTTCGACGCCAACGGCGACAACTCTGGCAACAAAGTCTATAGCGTCTACAGTATCGGCGCCGATGGCAAGTGGGCCTTCGTCGAAGTTGATCAACGCCTAAACCTTCCGGCGTTTTGCATTCGCGGAGATAACACGACGGAGCAGGCTTCATCTGAGGCCTGCTCCGTGCTATACTCGCCATACATTCGCCATACACTCGCCATACCCATGTCGCGGTGACTCCCGGAAGGAGGCAGGTCATGCATATGCTGACCCTGGCTGATACAAGTGGAATCGGCCTGTTTTTTCAGCAGATTGAGAATGGTATTACGCTTGGAGCGATGTATGCCCTGGTTGCGCTAGGATATACCCTGGTGTATGGCATCATCGAGTTGATCAACTTTGCGCACGGCGATGTCTTTATGTGGAGCACTTTGGTGACCCTGGTCGTCGTGCAGGCGATGGGCATCACCGGCGCGCTGACTGGCCTGTCGCTGATCGGCGTGTTGCTGCTGCTCATCGTCATCGGCGTTGCTGTCTCTGCCGGGCTGAATGTGTTTATCGAGCGTGTCGCCTATCGGCCATTGCGGCGCGCGCCTCGTCTCGCGCCCCTTATTGCCGCTATTGGCGCCTCGTTCATTCTGGAAAATGCCGCCCAGCTCTGGCGCGGCAGTTCATTTGTCGCCTTCCCCGCGATTTTCCCCAAGGGGGCATTGACCATTGGCTCGCTTGTCATCAACTATCTGGATATCTTCATCGTCGTGCTGGCGGTGGTGTTGATGATTACCCTCGACCGAGTCATCCGCCTGACACGCCTCGGCAGAGCCATGCGCGCGACGGCGCAAGACCCCGAGGCAGCGGCGCTGATGGGCGTGAATATCGACCGCACGATTGTCGCCACCTTCCTGATCGGCGGGGCGCTTGCGGGCGCCACTGGAGTGTTTTATAACTTGTATATCGGCCAGGTCTGGTTCCTGACAGGTTTTCAGCTCGGCCTGATTGCCTTCACGGCAGCGGTACTCGGCGGCATCGGCAACGTCAACGGGGCCGTGCTTGGCGGCTTCCTGATTGGGATCATCAACTCCCTCGCGATTCAATACGTCCCATCGGGCTTCCAGTGGAGTAATGCCATCGTCTTCGCCATTCTGGTACTCATCCTGATCTTCCGGCCTTCTGGGCTGCTGGGTCAGCGGGTGCCGGATAAAGTATAGGAGGCTGCGCGAATGTCTCTCCAGGCTTCAAAGCAGCGTCAATCATGGCGCGCTGCTGCGCAGACACAGATCAACTCAACACTGGATAACACGAAAATTGGCGAGCGCCCGCTGCGCTGGTTTCTCAGTGGCTGGCGCGCTGGCATCTTCTGGCTGTTTCTTGCGGCGCTGGTGCCCTGGGTGCTGGATACCAGCCTGCAGGTGACCGCCATCACCATCGCCATCTACGTGATGCTGGCGCTCGGCCTCAATATCGTCGTGGGCTATGCGGGCCTGCTCGACCTCGGCTACGTCGCCTTCTTCGTGATCGGCGCCTATACGATGGCCGGTGGCTCGTTTGGGTTCATCCAGTTGGCCAATGGCGATACCAAAGCGGTGCCGTCGTTCCCGTTCTGGATACTACTCCCGGCGGGCGCTCTACTGGCTGGCCTGTTTGGTGTGCTGCTGGGCGCGCCAACGTTACGGTTGCGCGGCGACTATCTGGCCATCGTCACACTCGGTTTTGGCGAGATCGTGCCAATCGTCTTCAACAACGTGCCGTGGTTCTTTGGCCCAGTTGGCATCAGCGCCCTGCCACCCGCCGACATCGGACCAATCCAACTCAGTCAGGCGGCGTTGATCCCGGCGCCATTCTATTACCTGACGCTGGCGATTGTCGTGTTGATTATTCTGGCGGTGTACTCACTGCGCGAATCCAGCCTGGGACGCGCATGGGTCGCCATCCGCGAGGATGAGACGGCGGCGGCGGCCTCCGGCGTCAATCTGGTGCGCACCAAGCTGCTGGCCTTTGGGCTGGGCGCGACCGTTGGCGGCATCGGTGGTGTGATGAACGCCGCCTTTACCACCTCGATTACACCGCATGATTTCAGTTTTAACATCTCGATCACCATTCTGATCATGGTGGTGCTGGGTGGCCTGGGCAGTGTGCCTGGTGTTATCCTCGGCGCGATTCTGCTGCGTTTCTTCGATGTCTATCTGCTCGGGCAGATCAACGATGCCGTGCATAACAGTCCGCTGGTGTCCAATGTCGGTTCGCCGCTCCACTTCCTCGCGGGGATCGACTTCAACGCCTCGAAGTTCCTGATCTACGGTCTGGTTCTGGTGGCGATGATTCTGTTGCGGCCACAGGGATTGATTCCAGATAGACGCCGCACCCGCGAGCTTCATGGCGTAGGTGTGGCCGCTGAATCGCTCTCTGCGGTTGGTATCGTGGCGGAGGAGGAGCTTGGCGAAACGGTCGGCGGCGCAGGCTCCGAAGATGAGACGACCTTTACAGGCGCTGGCTCCGATGCGCAGGGACGGGAGGGCTGACCCATGGCACAGGAAACACCCGTACAAGCAGGGCAACCAGCGGCGTCGCGAAATCCGCTGCTTTCGATACGCGGACTGACCATCCGCTTTGGCGGTCTGGCCGCGGTGGATGGCGTTGACTTTGACGTGATGCCGGGCCAGATTTATAGCATCATTGGCCCGAATGGCGCTGGGAAAACCACGGTTTTCAACGTCATCACGGGTATCTACAAACCGTCTGCGGGCCAGATTCTCTTCAATGGTCGCAGCATCGCCGGACTGACGCCAGACAATGTCTTGAGCCGTGGCATCGCCCGCACCTTCCAGAACATTCGCCTCTTCAACAACATGTCTGTGCTGGAAAACGTGCTGGTTGGCCAGCACATCAAGTTCCCGCATGATCTGGCGTCGATCACGTTCCACCTTCCCAATTATCGCCGAGCCGAGCGTCTCGCCCATGAGCGAGCGATAGATCTGCTGAGGTTCTTCGGGGACGCGCTGGTGGAGCGCCAGGATGAGCTGGCCTCCAGTCTCTCCTATGCCGAGCGACGGCGTGTCGAGATTTCGCGCGCGCTGGGTTCTTCGCCAAAGCTGCTGCTATTGGATGAGCCAACCGCTGGCATGAACGACGCCGAGACCGCCGAAGCCATCCGCTACATTCGGCAACTCCGCTCAGAGTTTGGCCTGACCATTCTGCTGATCGAGCACAAACTTCAGGTGACGATGGGCATCTCTGATCGCATTGCCGTGCTGGACTACGGCAAGAAAATCGCCGAGGGCACGCCAGCGGAGGTGCAGCAGGATGAACGCGTCATCGAGGCGTATTTGGGGCGAAAGGTGAAGGTGGAGTAGCTATGTTGGAACTGCAGGGCGTTGACACCTTTTACGGCCCAAGCCAGGTCTTGAATAATGTCTCGTTGCAGGTCAATCAGGGAGAGGTTGTTTGTCTGCTGGGGGCGAACGCCGCTGGCAAGACCACGACCATGAAAACCATCTTTGGCATCGTGCGCCCACGGCATGGTGTCGTGACCTTCGAGGGCCAGCCGATCAGTGGCACTTCTACGGATAGCATCATCGGCAAGGGTCTGGCGCTCGTGCCAGAGGGGCGGCGCGTCTTCTCGCGGATGTCGGTCCACGAGAATCTGGAGATGGGCGCGTACATGCGCAACAACCGGTCGGAGCTTGAATCCGATATTGCGCGTATCTACACCCTCTTTCCCCGACTGAAAGAGCGTGATAAACAGCTCAGTGGCACGATGTCTGGTGGTGAGCAACAGATGCTTGCCATTGGCCGGGCGCTGATGTCGCGCCCGCGCTTGATGTGCATGGATGAACCTTCGATGGGTCTCTCGCCGATTCTGGTGCAGACGGTCTTCGATACCATCGAGGAGATTCGCAAACAGGGTGTCACGATCTTCGTCGTCGAGCAGAACGCTTTTATGGCGCTCAATGTCGCCGACCGTGGCTACGTGTTGCAACAAGGGCGCATCGTGTTGAGCGATACCGCCAAAAATCTGCTCGATAATGATCTGGTTCGCCGGGCCTATCTTGGCGGTTAGGTAAAGACCTCACCCCTGCACCCCCTTTCCTAGGGGCGAGGGGTGCGTCAGGTCTGTCGGGGAAAGTATCGCTATGCGGATCGTGTTTCTGGGCGACAGTCTGACGGAGGGCGTCGATGGCGCGTCCTATCTGCGCGCCCTAATGAGCGCATTGCCAGCGATCCGCAGTTCCGTGGCGCCAGGCTCATCAATGCGGGCCGGGGAGGCGACACCGTCCTCAACGCGGCCCGTCGCGTGGCGCGAGATGTCGCGCCCCATACGCCTGACTGGGTGGTGATCTTCGTCGGCGTCAATGACTGCCGGACGTGGTATGTGCGGCGGTCGTTCCCGACACTGGCGAACCTGACGTCGGGGTATTATTTCCTCAGGCGCAAAGGCATCTGGCGCGCGGTCACACCGCAACGCTATGAGCATGGCCTGCGCGCATTGGTGGATGATCTGCGGGCGCGTACCCAGGCGCGCATCGCGCTCTGCACGCCCGCGACCGCCAGCGAATCGCTCAATCCTCGCGCCGAGCGCATGCTCGATAGGTACGCCGCGCGCGTCCGGGTGGTTGCGCGGGAGCGAGAGTGCGCGCTGATTGACGTGCGCAAGGCTTTTCTCGCCGCGGAGGCTCGCCCGGACGGGGCGCCCGTAACCGGTTATCGGCTGACGTATGATGGCGTCCACCTCAGCGATGCGGGCGCCGATCTGGTGGCGGGCGTGTTCCGCGACTGGCTGCGCACGATCAGTGGGCAGCCATGACTCAATGCGCATGGGAACGATACAAGCGGGGTTGGCTGCGGCCTTGATGTGGTATCAGGTGTTGATCGGGTGATCGCGGGCGCGAACCTCTCCCGGCCTTCGGCCACCCTCCCCTACGAGGGGAGGGACTGAGGTGACCAGCGTGGCGACCGGGCATGTCTGGCTCCCCTCCCTTTCAGGGGAGGGGCTGGGGGAGAGGGCCGTTCAACGATAACCACCCCAACGGACTGGTTATTATTCATTCCTCTTTGAGGAACTCTAATACGGCCTGCGCCGCCTTCTCGCCGCTGGTCATCGCGCCGTGGATGCTGCTCGACTCGGTGTATTCGCCCGCGAGAAACAGCCCCTTTGTCGGCAGCGTATTGCTAGGGAGTGTCGCGAAGATGCCGGGCTGCTGCCTGAACTGGCTGAAGCGAATGCGAAACGCGCCGACCTGGCGCAGCGTAGAGAGATCCTTGCCAGGAAACCAGGTCGCCATGTCCTCGCGGCAGCGCTTTCCCACCTCCTCATCGCTCATCTCAGGGTCGCCCGGCGCCGTCACCGAGAGCAGGTGTTGCCCCTTGGGGCCATATGCAGGCGCGACATTCGTGAGCTGGATGGCATGGTTGACGAAGGCATCGGGGTTCGCGTTGAGCAGCAGCTTCGGGCCAGAGTAGAGGCTTTGGGTCGAGGCGAAATAGATGCAGACACATGACTTGCCCTCGATCTTCTCCTCAGCGCCCGTGAGTCGCGCCGCGTTGGGCAAATCGGTCGCCAGCACTACCGCCTCACCCTGCATTTCTTCGCCGCCGGTTAGCGTCACACCAACGGCACGGTCGTCGGCCTCGACAATACCCTCAACGCGCGTCTCCAGTCGGAGGACGTTCGCGGGAAGTTTTGCCGCCAGTTGCGCCGCGATCTCACCCATGCCGCCTTCGGGAATTACCATCTTGCCGCTCGCCAGCATCTTGACCGTGAACAGCATCATGCGCGCGCTCGTTTCCAGCGACCGATCAAGAAAGAGATCGCCGAAAAACGGCTGCGCAAAGTTTTCGATAAACCCTTTTTCGGTGAAGTGGCGGCGGAGCAGTTCGTCGCGGATGGAGGAGTCGCCCATCTTGAGGCCGCGCAGCTTCCCGTGGAAAATGGCATCCAACGAGCGGCGGCGCGCATAGCGGCGCAGGCGTCCCATGCGCAGCTTGTCGCCAAAGGTCAGCAGCGGGTTCGCGAGCGTCGCGCCGAGCGCGGTGAAGCGGTTGCTGGCCTCATGCCACTTGCCATCGTGGATCAGGACGGCGCGCGACGAGATGGTACGCGGACGGAGCGCTTTGAGGTCGAGATGCCGCTGCACGGCAGGGTAGGCGGTGAGAAGCGCCTGGAAGCCGCGATCCAGCAGAAAGCCATCGGCGCTGGCATCGGTTCGCACGCGGCCGCCGATGCGATCCGACGCCTCCAGAATGCGTACGTCGTTCCCCGCCTCGACCAGCGCCTTCGCACATGTAAGTCCAGCCAGCCCCGAGCCAACCACCAGAATCATCTTGCCTCCGCCTCAACTACACGGTGTCTGTTCCACGCTGGATTGCTATGAGTCAGTGATGGGCTGCTACGGCTGGTTGCCATTGCGCCCAGGCTCAGATGGCCAGAGCGAGCCAGTTGTTTCATCCAGCAGGGAAGCGCCACAGACCACACAGTATTCCACGCCGGGGACATTCGTCGCGCCACACGTCATGCAGCGCGCGCCTGTCTCGATGGCGAACCCCGCGATGCCGGGCGCCGTCTGCGAGATCGACTCGGACGGACGCCCGTCGGGTGTCGTCGGCGCGTCGTATCGATTGAATTGGGAGGGCACATGGCTGCCGCAGGCGCCACAGAACTGCGCCCCTTCGGTAAGAGGCGAGCCGCAGACCGGGCACAATCCCCCCTGGACATCAGGCACTTCACTCATGACGCGCCCCCTTCACCCGTGGTACTCACCACAATGGATTAATTATCAGTCCCGTGATCAACTTCGGATAAAAATAGGTGGACTTCTGCGGCATACGGTCGCCTGCCCGCGCCACGTCGCGAATGGCCAGCGGGGGTGTCGCATTGAGCAGCACGGCCAGCTGCGCGCCATTGGCGCCTGTGCGCACCGCCACCGCAGCCGCCTCGGCATCGCGGGTGTAGCTCACATGCTCGCCCGCCCGCACCGCGTCTGGGGTTACGCCGAGCGCCGCATCGAGCACGAGCGCGTGGAGCACCGCGACATCGAGCGCGCGCCAGGCTTCAGACGTGCCCGCATCATCGCCGTGGACATCGCGCATTGCCGTGTGGCCAGCGTCGGTCAGCCGAAGCAGCCGCGCGCCCTCTGGCTGCGCCAGCACGAACGCCGTGCCCGATTTACCCGCCTCCGTAAGCGCCCGCAGCCAGTTGGCGCTATCGCCAGTGAGTGGCTCGCTGGTGAAGGTAGTGGCGAGTGTCTCGTCGAGCGCGGCGAGTCGTGTGGCGTCCAGGTCGCGCAGAACGCGGTGGGTTGGTAGCACCGCCAGCCCCGGATCTTCCAGCGCGGAGAGGCCCATCAGCGTGAAGTTGACGGCGTCATCCTCGGCCAGTTCATGCCGGAGCGCGCGTATCTCGTCGCGATAGGTCAGCGCCGTCTCGTAGCGGTGGTGGCCATCGGCGATGTAGATCTGGCGCTCCGTGAAGAATGCCGCCACCTGCGCGGCGTGGGCGGCGTCCCTGCGACGCCCAGAGGCGATGTTCCTCGCCCGCGTCGTCGCTGAAGGACGCCAGGGGTGGTTCTGCGCGCAGCGTTTCGAGCAGACTCGCCAGTTCGCCCGCCGGGTCGTCATAGAGCGCCATGATGGGGCTGAGCGTGGCGGCGCAGGCGCGCATCAGCTTGAGGCGGTCATCCTTGGGCTTGCTCAGGGTGCGCTCATGCGGCAGAATTACTCCGGCGTCCCATGGCTCCAGCCGCACGCGTGTCAGCAGGCTGGTGCGCGTGTAGCGCTGGCCGCCGCTGGCGAACCGCTGCTCATAGAGGTAAAGCGATGGATCGTCCTGCTGGAGTACGCCCGTGCGCCGCCATTCGGCAAAGGCGGCCGCCGCGCGCGTATAGCGGTTGTCGAGGTCGTCGTCGCCCGGCTCATCGCGTCCCAGTTCCAGGCGGATGATGTTGTGCGGATCGCGCTCGTAGTAGCGTGCCTGCGCCTCAGGCGAGATGACATCATAGGGCGGGGTGACGAGCGCGGCCAGATGCGCCGCGTCGGCGTAACGTATTCCCGGAAGCGGCCTCACGTCGGCCATGACAAATCTCCTGTATTCTGTATGTTGGCGCATGCATGAAAGCCCGCTGGCCTCTGGCAGCAGGTTGGCAGAGAGGCGCTTCAACATACGAGCAAGCGTTGCGGATCGCCCTAAGTATAGCAGCCCGCGCCATCGCTGTGTGACCACCGTCAGGTCGCTCCTAGCGCCAGCGGGGTGAGCGGCGGTGAGCCACGTAGAGCGTCGGTGAGATATTGCTTGGCGATCTGGCCGCCGAACTCGTTGTCTATGATAGTGGTGATGCCCTCAAAGAGTCGTTGGCGGCGGTCGGCTGGCAGCGTGCGATGGTCGGAGTAGGTGTTCAGCAGGTTCACATAGCTCGCAGTATCATAGTAGGCGACCCAGGGGTATTGCCGCACGGTGAAGTCGCCGAAGAGTCCGGTATCCGCGAGGGCGGCGCTACGGTCGGGCAGTTCATCGGCGGTGGGCAGCCCCGTCCAATCTTCCGTGAACTCCGGCGCATGCTCACGATATACCTCCTGCACGCGGTCGAAGAAACCGCCATCCACCGTCACCCGCGATGTGCTCATTCCAGCAGAGGGCATCGGCTCCCTGGGGACGCAGGACACGCGCCAGCTTGGGATAGCTGGAAGGGACGACCCAGTGAAACGCCGTGGCCGAGATGACCAGATCAAATGCTGCCTCGGGCAGCGGCTCCGTCTCGAACGCGCCGAGGCGTACCTCAACGTGCGGATAGCTCGCCAGATTGCGGTGGGCTATCGCGGCAAGCTCCGCGCCCAACTCGACGCAGCACATGTGATAACCACGCTGCGCGAAAGGGAGCGTCGCCTGACCAGTGCCACAGCCAATTTCGAGGATGTCTCCGCCATCGGGTATACCCGACAGCGCACGAATGTCGTCATACATCTGCACAGGATAGCCGGGACGGACGGCGTCATAGAGCGCCGCTACCTCATCGAATGTTGCGCGCAGTTGATACCTGAGATCATTAACACGCTGTCATCGCTCTTGTCGTCGCTGGTCACAAATCGAACACTCCTCCCAGTAACTTTCCTATAGCCGTGGGCTACGCGCTCATGATTCACGTTCGTCATTCATGTTCGTCGCCGGGCAATGGCGGTGGACGCAGCGGAACGGGCGACGATTGAATGATCGAGGTCGTCGTCTGGCCGTAGATGAGGAAACAATCGAGTATGCGGTCAAGCTGGTCCATTGCGGGGATGTGAACTTTCATCAGAAAACAATCCTCGCCAGTGATGCGGTGACACTCAACGATCTCAGGGATGCTCCGCGCCAACTCAGCGATCTGCGGCAGTTGCCCGGCATGGGGACGGATGCGGATATACGCGGCAATTGGCAGCCCCAGCGGCACAGGGTTGATGGCCACCGAATAGCCCCCGATGATCCCGCACTCCTCCATGCGCCGCACGCGTTCCGCCACCGCAGGCGACGACATGCCGACCCGGCGCCCCAGCTCCGCCATCGTCACGCGCGGATCCTGTCGCAATTCCCGCAGCAACTGGATATTCACCTCGTCAAGCAGCTCATTCGATGGCGCGTAGGTGAATAGCTGATTCTTCCTTCTATGTTGAGGTATTTCCACGGATTTGCCTTTACTTCACTCTGTAACTTCGCCGTTCCACATTCTATCATTATAGGGCGCAATAAACTTGAGGGAGTACACATATTGGAAACTGGTAAAACCGACGACCTTCCCTGGATTCCGCCATACGCCTACTTTGTGGTGAGCGCGATTTTTCATTACCTCGGCCCGGCCTTTGCGGTGCTGCTTTTCGCGCATGTTGGCGTGCTAGGCGTGGCCTGGCTGCGCATTGCCAGCGCGGCTGTCGTGTTCTCGGTGTGGCGGCGTCCCTGGCGTCTGTTTCGCAAGAGTACCTGGGCGCAACGCAGGCTGCTCATTGCGCTGGGGGTCGTTTTGGGCCTCATGAACGCCAGCTTCTATCTGGCCATCGCGCGGCTGCCCTTGGGTACCGTGGGCGCCATTGAATTCCTGGGCCAGATTGTCCTGGCGGCTATTGGCGTTCGCACCAGGCGAAATTTCCTCGCCCTGGGTCTGGCGCTGGCGGGCGGCGCGCTGCTCACCGATGTCCGGCTTGGCGGCCAGCCCATTGGATTTGTCTTTGCCTTTGCCAACGGCGCGTTCTTCATGCTCTATGTCGTCCTTGGCCACCGCATTGCTCAGGATGGCGGGCGTGCGGGCATCGACCGCCTGGGAGGCGCGATGCTTGTCGCCTTGCTGGTCATCACGCCGCTGGGGCTGGGCGAGGCGTTGCCAGCGTTCACAAACGCGCAACTCCTGCTGGCGGGCATTGGCGTCGGCCTCTGCTCGTCGGTTATTCCCTACATCACCGATCAGCTGGCGATGGCGCGGCTGCCGCGCGCGACCTTCGCCCTGCTGCTTTCGTTGCTACCAGCCGTGGCTGTCCTGATTGGCGCTATCGTCTTACGCCAGATTCCGACGCCCGTCGAAATCCTGGGGATCGCCCTCATCATGGGCGGCGTCGCCATTCACCAGGAAATGCGCGGTTGAGCCGCCAATTGCTCTTTCACGCCGACGGAGACGGAGATTGAGCGCGATGAGCAGCACGAAGAATGGGATCGTCGCGAATAACTCCAGCGTGCCCCAGAGCGGCGGTAGCAGCGTCACTAGCATGATGGGAAACATCAGTACCCCGGTGATGAGCGCCAGCGTATGCCGTAACGACCAGCCTGCGCGCGCCGTCCAGCGGCGCCCCTTGCGGAGCAGTAACGCGCTGAAGAGCAGAAAGATGACAATATCGGCGCCCTGCGCGGCAAACGTATAGGGACCGGCGAGATTCAGCGTGATCGACGGAACGATCAGAATCAGCGCGACATAGACGACGCTGGCGCAGAAGCCTGCCCAGCGCAGCTTCCAGAGGCCCGGCGGCTGATCGGCGATCAAGGCTCGTGGACGCGCCGCTGGTAGCCGGAGCGCCACAATCGCCAGCGCGAGCGCAACGAAGAAGACGGCGAGGCGATAGGGACGATAGGCGGGCACGAACCCGACGAGCGAGGTCACCAGCAGAAAGATGACGGCGCTGATGATAATGCCGCGGCGACGACGCAGCAGCGGCACGCCCGCCAGCGAGGGAAAGAGGACCTCGAAGAACGCGATTGGTATGATCACGCTGATGAAGACGTGGAAGACGGTCAGCGCCACCGCCCAGGCGATGTCTACCCCGCCGAAGTAGGCGTAGCCAGCATATTGTTGGGTGTACCAGGTTCCGGCGACGACGCCCTCATTGAAAAAGCCAAAGGCGATGCCGAGCAGAATGAGGCTGACCCAGCCCAGCCGACGACGAATCAGCGCCTCGCGAATCAGCAGGTCAGCTGGGCCATAGAACAGGATGACAAAAAGCAGATTGCCAGGGTTCGCGAGAATCTCGGCGACGGCGGTGCTCCAGGTGGCGATGGACTCCGGGATGACCGCAGCAAAGAAACACAGGATGAGCACGGCGTACCATGTGCGGCGGCGACGTGGCGCAGAGGTAGCCGACGCCGTCGCTGGCATCTGATCTTCGACAACTGGTACCTGCTGCATGGATGCCTCCTCTATTCGGCCACTGCGGCTGTCTGCTACAGATTCACTGCGAGTCGACGTATCATGGACTCATTGGCCAGCAACCATCGCGGGGAGTATTTGGCGTACGTGGCAATCTTCTCCCGCCGTCGCAGGCGGATATTGCAGCGCGATGAGCAGGACAAAGAATGGAATCGTCGCGAATAGCTCCAGTGTTGGCCAGAACACTGGTATCAGCAGCGTTATCAGGTCGAGAACGCCATCATCCCGGTGATGAGCGCCAGCGTGTGGCGCAGCGACCAGCCCTGCGTGCGCCGTCCAGCGGCGACCGATGCGCAGCAGGAGCGCGCTAAAGAGGACGCAACAGGGCGATATCGATGACCTGCGCAGCGACGTATGTGCGGCCCAGCGAGTTTGAGCGTGATGGTCGGGATGACGTAGATCAGCAGGAAATAGCTCAGCATGGCGAAGAAGCCCGCCCAGCGCAGCTTCCAGAGGCCCGGCGCTGCGCCGGGCGATCACTATGCGCGTGGACGCGCTGCTGGCAGCCGCAAGGCGACAATCGCCAGCGTGAGCGCGACGATGAAGACGACGATCGATAGAGGCGATAGCTGGGCAGGAAGATGAAGAGGCAGGTCACCAGCAGAAAGATGACGGCGCTGATGACGATGCCCCGGCGGCGGCGGAGCAGTGGCATGCCAGCCAGCGAGGGGAAGATCGTCTCGATGAACGCAATCGGCGCGATCACGCTGATGAAGATATGGAAGACGGTCAGCGCCGCCGCCCAGGCATAGTTGATCTGGCCGATATAGATGTAGCCGTCAGGCTTCACGGTGTACCATGTTCCGGCGAGCACACCCTCATTGAGAAAGCCAAAGGCGATACCGAAGATAATGAGGCTGACCCAGCCCAAGTGGCGGCGAATCAGCGCCTCGCGGATCAGCAGGTCGGCCAGGCCATAGAAGAGCATCAGGAAAATCAGGTTCCAAGGCTGTGCGATCATTTTCGCGACGGAGGTGCTCGTCGTGACGATGCGTCTCTGGAATCACCGCGGCGAAGAAGAGTAGGATGAGGACGACGTACCACGTGCGGCGTCGGCGCACAGTGGGCGGCGCTGACTCCACGGCTTGCATCTGGCTCTCGACGACCGGTAGCTGCTGCATGGACGCCTCCCGATACCGCTAGAGTGGCCATAATGGCGCGGTCTCGGCCTGCCAACAGTCTTCCCGCGCAAGCACAAGATACCCCCTCCACGCGAATGTGTGAAGGGGGCAGTGAGAATTAGCTGACAGACGACCGATGAGAAACTACAGCGCTGGCGTATCCCCCGCTGGCTCTGGCGTGGCGGGCGGAGGCAACTCGTGTTCGCCCTCGGCGGCAACGTCCGTTGGCATGAGCACCGGCGGCGGCGGGGTCTTCTTGTTGACCTTCGCATCCGGGTCTTTCCGGTCCTGTTGCTTGACAGCGGGCATGAGCGCCACCCGCAATACCTGATCCATCGTGGCGACCGGCGTAAACGTCATCTCCTCGCGAATCTTCGGCGGGATCTCGGCAAGATCCTTGACGTTATCCTCTGGGATAATCAAGTGACGGATGCCAACACGATGGGCCGCCAGCGTCTTCTCTTTGAGGCCGCCGATGGCCAGCACGCGGCCACGCAACGTAATCTCGCCAGTCATGGCGAGGTCGCTACGCACTGGCTGGCGTGTGAGCGCCGAAATGATCGCCAACGCCATCGTGATGCCCGCCGATGGGCCATCCTTCGGAATCGCCCCCTCCGGCAGATGGATGTGAATATCCAGATCTTCGGGGAAGCCCTCTGGCAGATGAAGCTCCTGCGCGCGTGAGCGAATGTAGGACAGCCCCGCACGCGCCGACTCTTGCATGACATCGCCAAGCTGGCCGGTCACCATCAGGTGGCCCTTGCCTGGCATCGTCACCACCTCAACCGGCAGCAACGCGCCACCGTTAGAGGTCCACGCCAGCCCGGTCGCCACGCCGATCTGCCCATATTCGAGCGCCTTATCGGGCGAGAAGCGCGGCACTCCGAGATATTGTTCGACGGTTCGCTCGGTCAGGCGGATGCGCGCATTTGGTTTCTGTACGATGCGCAGCGCCGCCTTGCGGCAGACAGTGGCAAGCTGGCGCTCCAGGCTGCGTACGCCCGCCTCACGCGTATAGCGATTGACGATAAAGCGCATGACATTGGTGGGAACCTGCACCTGGCTCTTGCCCAGGCCATGCTCGCCAAGCACCTTCGGCAGCAGATGCGCGCGCGCAATCTCGATCTTTTCTTCCTCGGTATAGCCGGGAATCTCGATGATATCCATCCGGTCAGACAGCGCCCGCGGAATCTGGTAGCGGTTGTTGCCGGTGCAGATGAAGAAGACCTCTGAGAGATCGTAGGGTAACTCGAGATAATGGTCGGTGAAGGTCGAGTTCTGCTCCGGGTCGAGCACCTCCAGCAATGCCGCTGAGGGATCGCCACGATAGTCCGCGGTGAGCTTGTCGATCTCGTCGAGCAGGAAAACCGGATTGCGCACACCAGCCGTCTTCATCGCCTGAATGATACGCCCCGGCAGCGCGCTCACATAGGTGCGGCGGTGCCCACGAATCTCGGCCTCGTCATGCACGCCGCCCAGAGAGATGCGGACGAATTTGCGGCCAAGCGCGCGCGCGACCGAGCGGCCAAGTGAGGTCTTGCCAACCCCTGGCGGCCCAATCAGGCAGAGAATCGGCCCCTTATGGCTTGTGCCCTTGGTGGGTTCGTCGCCATTTTCGGCGCCCTTATGGTTCGTCGCCTGTGAGTGACGGCGCTCCTGCTGAATGCGCAGTTGGCGTACCGCCAGAAACTCGACGATGCGCTCCTTGACCTTCTCCAGGCCGTAGTGATCGGTGTCGAGCACCTCTTGCGCATGCGGCATATCGAGCCGGTCTTCGGTGCGTTCCTCCCAGGGCAGCGCCAGAATCCAGTCGAGATAGTTGCGTAGCACACCCACTTCAGCGGAGTGGGAGGGCATGCGCTCCAGCCGGTCAATCTCTTTTATGGCGCGTGCGAGTATTTCCGGTGGCAGATTTTTCTGCTCCATCTTCTCGCGCAGTTCACGTACCTCGCTGGCCTGGTCGCTGCCCAGTTCTTCCTGGATGGCGCGTAGCTGCTCTTTGAGGTAATATTCCCGCTGGTTCTTATCCACCTGCTGGCGCACGCGCTGGCGAATCTTGTTCTCCAGTTCGAGGATCTCGATCTCGTTGCCGAGCGAGACGCAGACTTTTTCCAGCCGATCCAGTGGGTTGAGCATCTCCAGCAACTCTTGCTGCTGCTGGTATTCGGTGAGTACGTGCGAGGCGAGGGCATCCGACAGGCGGCCGACCTCGGTGATAGCGCGTACGTTTTCGATTTCCTCCGCGTTGAAGCGGCGGCTGAGTTGGGCGAAACGGTCGAAGAGGCTCTGCGCCTGGCGAACTAACGCCTTGCCCTGCGCCGGAGCAACCTCCTCTTCGGTCAGTTCCTCCCAGGTGACGGCGGGATATGGCTCACGCTGAACCCAGTCGAGCAGGCGCACACGCTTCACACCTTCGACGACAACCTGGATGGCGCTGTCTTCGTGTGGCTCGTAGTGCTGAATCTCGACCAGTGTGGCGACCGTATAGGCGTCTTCTGGTCCAGGGTTTTCGGCGGAACTCTGGCGTTGTGTGCCAGTGATGAATTGCCCCGAACCCGCCCGGGCGTCTTTGACAGCGGAAAGTGAGCGTTCCCGGCCAATACTAATATTTGTACGAATCCGTGGGAAAATCACGGTATCTTTGAGCAGAACGAGCGGGGTGGGTTGCGCCTCTGCTGATTGCTGTACGATGTCGATGTCTATATGCTCGTTGCCCGGCGCCACCGGCGCCTCCTTCCTGGTCTTGGCGAATCATCATGCGTCCCCACCGGAGAGGCAAACGCCTTCCGGTGAGAGAACTGGTGCTGGCATACCCATACAGGCAGCGTCACCCGCTCGGCGATGTGGTTCAGAATGGCATGCTAGGCGGATTCGTCTTCGAGTTCGACCGCGCGTGCCTCGCTGCGGGTGATGAGTTGTGCGGGCTTCCGGCGAGCGATGGTCTCGCCATCAATGATGACTTTTTTGACATCGCCGCGTGAGGGAATCTCAAACATCACGTCCAGCAGCACATCTTCGATGATCGTGCGCAGACCGCGCGCGCCTGTCTTCTGCTTCAGCGCGCTGTCGGCGGCTGCCTGGAGCGCATCATCGGAGAAGACCAGCTCGGCGCGATCCAGATGCATCAGCTTCTGATACTGTTTGATGATCGCGTTTTTCGGCTCAGTCAGAATACGTACGAGCGCCTCGCGGTCAAGGTTATCAAGCGAGACGGTAATTGGCAGACGCCCGACGAATTCGGGAATCAGCCCAAACTTGAGTAAATCGTCTGGATTGAGATGCGCCAGGGCCTCATTGCTCATCGCCAGCGTTTCGCCCTGCTCAGCCTTGAACCCCATGGTCTTGTGGCTGCCCAGACGCTTTTCGACGATCTTATCCAGCCCCTCGAAGGCGCCGCCGCAGATGAACAGAATGTTCTGCGTGTTGATCTGGATGAAATCCTGGTGGGGATGTTTGCGCCCGCCCTGCGGCGGAACGTTCGCGACCGTGCCCTCGATGATCTTGAGCAGCGCCTGCTGCACACCCTCGCCAGAGACATCGCGGGTAATCGAAGGATTATCGGCCTTGCGGGCGATCTTATCAATTTCGTCGACGTAGACGATGCCACGCTCGGCGCGCGCCACGTCGAAATCGGCGATCTGAATCAGCCGCAGCAGGATATTCTCGACATCCTCGCCGACATAGCCCGCCTCGGTGAGCGCGGTCGCATCGGCGATACAGAAGGGAACATCCAGGATTTTGGCGAGCGTCTGCGCCAGCAGCGTCTTGCCGGTGCCCGTTGGGCCAATCAGCAGGATGTTGCTCTTGCCAAGCTCGACATCATCGATCTGCATCGCCGAGTTGATGCGTTTGTAATGGTTGTAGACCGCCACGGAGAGCGCCTTTTTGGCGCGATCCTGGCCAATGACATACTGATTGAGTTGGTCGTTGATCTTGCGCGGTGTGGGAATTTTGCCTGTGGGAACTCGAGGCTTCGTCGAGGACTGTTCCTCCTCGATGATCTCCCGGCATAGTTCGACGCATTCGTCACAGATGTAGACGCCGCCAGGGCCTGCGATCAAGCGTTGCACCTGATCCTGGCTCTTGCCGCAGAAGGAGCATCGGTAGGTCATACGTGTCCCCTTCATATTCGCCACGGTATACCATCCCCTCGTTGTCTGGTGGCTGCTAACACCACCGGACTTTGGCCAACTCGTTCTACGCCCGCACAGGATATATCATTGATATGCCACATGCGCTACGCATTGCGGAATCTGGCCTGAACTATTGGATTTC
Source organism: uncultured Chloroflexia bacterium (assembly GCA_963702665.1). Taxonomy (GTDB): domain Bacteria; phylum Chloroflexota; class Ktedonobacteria; order Ktedonobacterales; family JADMIN01; genus DAHUXT01. The sequence goes on along the minus strand of CAVPDP010000018.1, from coordinate 129,505 downwards.
CCCACACCGCGCGACGGAGTACGCCTCCGCGATTGGTATGAGCGCAAGACACTCCTGCCACCGTGACTTGTGACGGCTGGCGAGCATAGCACATGCTCACCGTCGCATGAACGACGGGTATGCACAAATTATAACGTACGATTAACAGTATTGTGTCGTTCGCACGCGAAGTTGCGAGACGAGTCGTGAACGACGTGAGTGCCAGTATACCCCGAAGGGCAGACATACCAGGACTATGCTCCTGTTTCTGGTACCTCTGTGTCGTCGGTACCCTCAGGCGCGCTGGCCGCTGCGCTGGCCGTGTCGCCAGTATCAACTCAGTCTCGGCGGTCACGTCTTCCCCAGCCGCCGCGGCAGCCTCGCGCGCCACGTTCACCGCATCATCGCATCATCCGCGCCATCCGCATCGCTCTCGCCCGTGAGTTCGGCCAAATCGGGCAAGATGATATCGCCGCGCCCCTCGGTGGCGATATCCACCAGGCGGCCAAGCGCCTTGTCGCGCCGGATGCGCCCCTCGATGTTGGCGCGCTGATTCGCGGAGAGTTGATTCATGCGGACGGGCCGGTCATTGCTGATGGCGTTCAGGTTATCGAGCCACTGGGCGACCTCGTCCTGGTTGGCGGAGAGTCCCTCGGCGTCGGCGACAGCGTTGAGCACCAGGTCGCGTTTGACGCGCAGGAGCGCATCAGGCTCCAGTTCCTTATGGTATTCCTCGTGAGACTTCTGCATGATGGAGAGATACTGCTGGAGCGAGAGGCGGCTCTGCGCCAGCATGCGCTCGGTCTCGTGCTCCATCGCGTGAATCTCGTCGTCCACCAGCACCTGGTGCGGCTCGACGGCGGCGCCTGCGATGGCCTTCTCGACCACCTCATCGCGGAGCGCGCGGCGGGCGTCGTTGATCTTCTGCACGAGCAATTGCTGGCGGACGGCCTCGCGCAACTGCTCGACGTTCTCGAAGTCGCCGGACGACTTGGCCAATTCGTCGTCGATCTCAGGCAATTCGCGCACCTTCACGCCTTTGAGGGTGACATCGTACTGCGCTTCTTTCCCGGCTAGCTCAGGATTCGAGTAGTCTTCGGGGATCGTGGTGGTGAATTGCTTCGCTTCGCCCTCGGTCATGCCGATGATCTCGTCATCCATGCCCGCGAAGATGCCGGGGCGTTCGAGCACCAGCTCGAACTCGTTGTCGTGGAGGTTGCTGACCTCTTTCTCGCCGACGGTCAGCTTGAGATCCATCGAGACGAAGTCGCCAAGCTGCGCGGGCCGCTCGACCGGCACATTGCTCGCCTGATCCTGGCGGATGCGCTCGACGACGCCATCGATCTCTTCGTCGCTCACCGTGATGGCTGGCTGCTCGACGCGGATCGCCTGATAGTCGCCGAGGGTGACGGGCGAGAGCACGGGCACACGCGCGGTGAAGGTGTAGGGCTGGCCGTATTCGATGGGCGGCGCGTCGACGGTGGGGCGGGCGATTGGCTGAAGATGATGCTCTTTGACGGCCTGCTTATAGCTCTGGTCGACCAGTTCTTCCAGCCCCTCCTGGTAGACGGCGTCTTTGCCGACCATGCGTTCGATCATCGAGCGGGGGGCCTTGCCCTTGCGGAATCCAGGCACGTTGTATTGCTGCGCCAGCTTCTTATAGGCGCGCTCCGAGGCCTTCTCTAGTTCTTCCCACTCCAGCTCGACGCTGAGCACTGCCTCGCTATCGGGCGCCTGTTCCACGGTAACTTTCACGATACTCCTCCGAAAGGCGAGCCGCCTTGGCCCGTCTCTGTAGTATTCCTCTGCGGGATACAGCGCGAATCGCCTACTAAAGGCATGGCAAAGGCGGGGTACGTCAATACCCCGCCCGTGCGCTGGCCAACCGCATGACACGGCGCCAGGTGGTGAGCGGCGAGAGACTCGAACTCTCACGGGTTGCCCCAACGGATCCTAAGTCCGTCCTGTCTGCCAATTCCAGCAGCCGCCCTCAGCATTCTCCCTACCTGTGGCAACACCAGCGAAAATAGCGTTTGCCGTATCCACTATTATAGCACGTCGCCGCCGACTGGCGAGCGTGGCAGATAAGCGGAAAACGTCACCTTATTGGCATGACATTATCCTGGACGTGAAATGCGTAATACCGGATGAGATTCCTGACAAACGATATGGCTTCAACATGTGCCCGCTTGCCATGCCCTGTACAATGAGACTGCCAAGCAGATATTGTGTGTACGAGAGGATGCCTCCATGAGTCGGCAAGAATCAGAAGATGATCGGCATTTCAGCAGCCAGTAGGATGGCGAGCTCGCATTTTCAGAGTGGTGATTACGCAGATAGATCGGCGTTTGTGGATGAGGCGAGCGATGGAGATGGGGCAACCCAGATGAGCGTTCCCCCACGAATTGAAGCCGGGTAGAGAAAAAACAGGAAGGGGCATTGAAAAGGAGGCAGGCAGCCATGAAGGTAGTTCCACTTAACGGGGCAGATATACTCTGGGGCTGCAGCGGCGATGGCAGGCAGAAGGAGACAGGAGTCGCGGGCCGAGGCGAGATTCGTCCCGATACATGGATATGGATGTGCTTCTATCTAGTGCCTCCCTAATTGATGCACACTTGAGAGTGCCCGCCTAGGCGACTGCGGCAATTATGCCGCACATCTAGAAGGTGCCTTTGATATGCCCCGAGGGTATCACTCTCTTCAACAAATCAAGGTGCGGTATTCTCTATACGCCGGGGCATTCCTAGACGTCCGTGTTATGAACTGAAGGAGGAGTGGTGGTAGCATACAGCATGAGTACCACTCCTCCTTACGGGAAAGTCTACCGACCGATGTGAGCGACGACGAATGGCGTTGGTTGCGCCCTCCTGACGCTCGTGTCGGAAGCAGCGTTGCAGCGACGCTATGCGCTACGCGAAGTCTTCAATGCCGTCCGCTGGATGGCGCGGGCTGGCGCGCCGTGGCGTTTGCTGCCGACCAACTTCCCACCCTGGGCCACCGTCTACCAGCAGACGCGCCGCTGGCTGGCAGCAGGCTGTTTCGAGGCGCTCGTCCACGATCTGCGGCTGCTCGTGCGTCTGGGGGCGCACCGGAACGGGCAGCCCTCGGCGGTGATCTTCGATGCGCGGGTCGTGCAGTCGACGTCTGAGAGCGGGGCGCGGGCGGGCTACAGCGGACATAAACGGCGTAAGGGTTCCAAGACCATGCGGCGGTCGACAGTCTCGGCCTGCGGCTCGCCTTGGTCGTTACGCCCGCCCATGAGGACGAACGCACCCAGGTCCAGACGCTGGCGCAGGAGGTGCAAGCGGTGACGGGCGACCACATCGGGTTGGCGTGGGTTGATGCGGGCTACACCGGCCAGGCGGTCGCCGAGACGGCAGCAGCGCACGGATCCAGTTGGAAGTCGTCCACCTGGCTGAGGCCAAGCGCGGGTTTATGCTGCTGCCCCGCCGTTGGGTGGTCGAGCGCAGTTTCGCCTGGCTGGCCCGCTTCCGGCGGCTGGCGCGTGACTATGAACGCCTGCCTGCGGTGCTGGCGGGCCTGCATTTCATCGCGTTCGCCTGTCTCTTGCTGCACCGTGTCGTTCCTGTGATGTTGAGTTCATAACACGCTCTAGAAGATAGTAACCTCATGAAGGCACACCTAGAGGGCACCTCCCTTGAAGCGGCACACCTAGAAGGCGCTACGCTAAATAGGTGCGCACCTAGAGGGTGCTACCCTCGATTCGGCTTTCTTAGAGGGTGCTACCCTCAACGCGGTACACCTAGAGGGCACCTCACTTCGCTGGGCGCACTTAGAGGGGAAGCGCATGCCTGCCGAAGATTTGGCCCGCATCCGACAATGGCCACCAAGGTTCCTAGAGATATCGAACTTCCCTGATACATTGCCACCTGCTGATATTACGTTTACATTTTCGACGGTAGCACATCCCTTAATGATGTCACGTTGGGCACTGTTGAGTTTGGTGCTATCTCGCTCGCGGATGCTCGTTGGGCAATGCTAACCTTGCTGTTGCGGATTGGACGCAGGCGCGACGCCGATTCTGGGACATACAGCCGCGCATCGAGGCCATCAGGTTGGGCGATGAGTTCAAAGCTCATCAAGCAATGGATAGTGCGTTACACCAGCGCCAGCCTTGCCAATACCGTGCCGTCCAGCGCCTTCAAGGATGTGGATGGGAAGCCAACCGCGCCGGAACGTTTTACATCTTCTACGACTACGGTCTAGCTGGCCCTACCAGCGCCATCGACTGGTGTCGGTTGGGCACGGACGAACGCTTTGCGCAGCAACTGACCTACTGAACCAGGTCATCGCGAAGTTCCGTCCTCGTACACTGAGTGTATGCCCTGCCAGAGCAGTGAGAATACTATGAAGGGTGGCTCTGCTCCCCGCCGCGCCGCGAACGCCTGGCGCCACTAGGCTCGCTCGATGCGGCGGGCGAAGCGGGATAGCGCGAACCAGCCCAGGCCCAGCATGACGACGGCCACCACCAGGGCGAATTGCGCCACGCTTCCCAACTCAGCCGCAGATGTGCAGAGGCCCTTGAAGCTGCACATTCCTACTGGCCCACAGTCTAATGGCGTCGTCACGTCCCGGTAGTAGCTGAACGCCTGCGCCGCGAGCAAGCCGCAGACCACCGCCCACAGTATCGGCAGCGCGAGCGGCAGCCGTCCCCAGCGCGCGACGCCCGCCCGCGCCTCGCGCCGCCAGAGCATCACTACCTGCGCCAACAGGGCGATACCTGCCACGGCCAGCAGCGCCAACGCGGCGAGCAGCCAGTATGGTGTTGCGAGGTCGATGCTGCAATCCTTCGGCATGAAGAAATCCATCGCTGTAGCCTCCCGTTGCAGCCTTCACACGGTAGCCTGCGCACATGCATGCGATCAGTATAGCTGGGTTCGTCAACGGGAAGCGCTGGAGGATGACAGGAGAATCCGCTGCCCGGACATCTGCGCCCTGCGCTTGTTTGCCTGTTGACCTGCTCGCATAGAATGAAGCTGGCAATGTGGCGCGTCAGGGAGGAGTATGTCGGTGAGCGAGCAGGAGACATCCACGGTAACGGCTGAGAGTAGCAGCGCTGCGCCATCGCTGGAACGGCAGGCGGAGCTACGGGCGGCCGTGCGCGGCGAACATCCAGGCGGGCAGAGCGCCCTACTCACGGGTGCGTATTCGGACGCGCGGCGAGGTCGAGTGGATCATGGCCGAGCATGGCTGGTCGGGGCAGGAAGTTGAATATACCGTCAAATATGAGCTTATCCCACAGGGCAAGACGGTGGAGCGCGCGAATCTGAGCGGCGCCTGGATGGCCGAGATTGATCTCTCCGGCATGCTGCTGCGGCGGGCCGATCTGCGCGGCGCCAATCTGGTGCGCGCCAATCTCTCGGGGATCGACCTCGTCGATGCCGATCTCTCTGGCGCCCATCTGGGCTACTCCGATTTGAGCGGCGCGAACCTCATCTGGGCCGACTTGACTGGCGCCCATCTGCGCGAGGCGAATCTGAGCAATGCGCGGCTGGTCTTCGCCATGCTCCACGGCGCCAGATTCGCCCGCTGCGATCTGCGTGGAGCCGCATTGCAGCATGCCCGCATGGATTCTGGCACGATGCTCGGCGATGTCCGGTTGGACGCCCATACCCGTCTGCGCGATGTCGCCTGGAATGGCGCATCGCTCACCCAGATCGACTGGACGCAGGCGCCGCGACTGGGCGACGAAGAACAAGAGCGTTTTGTGAAGGCGGAGCATGGTGGCAAGACGGCGATCCTGCCATTCCGCTGGGAGGCTGCAGCCCGCACGTATCAGCAGCTTGCCGTGGTGTTGCGCGACCAGGGGGCGAGCGACCCCGCTGCGCGTTTCGCCTATCGCGCGCAGGCGCTCCAGCGGCGTGTATTGCGCCAGCAGCGCCACTATCTGCGCGCCGGTGGCTCGTGGCTGCTCGACCTGATCTCCGGCTACGGCTATAAGCCGATGCGCAGCTTTATCACCTATCTGCTCGTCATCGGGCTATTCGCCGTCGTCTACTATCTGTTCGGCGACAATGTGTCTCCGGCGCTCTCGCCAGTGGATGCGCTCATCTTCAGCGTCACCTCGTTTCACGGGCGTGGCTTCGCGCCGGGCGAGTCCGTTACGCTCCATAACCCGCTCACCATCTTCGCGGCGGGCGAGGCCGTCTTGGGCTGCTGATCGAGATCACCTTCATCGCGACGTTCACCCAGCGCTTCTTTGCCCGGTAGAAGATACGCAGCCATCAGGATATGGCGCGCTAACCATGCTTAGCGTAATTCTGTGCGGCTGAGATAAGTCCTCTAATGACATAATGTGTTCGAGAATGCTTAAGGAAAGTCGGAACACAATGGCAACGGCAAAGGTCTGTTTTCTGCTCGTCGATGAGGGCTACGAGGTCATCGAGGCAAGGATTACTCGAAGGCAGTCTGGAGCCGATTGCCATCATCGACTATCGGTTGTCCCAAGCTCGTGGAAATCATCGCGAAATGAGCAGTTACGGGGCACACCTTTTATCATGATGTCGTGGAAGAAGCTATTGACGACCTTCCTCGAAAACCCTTCGACATCGATGAGCTGGTAGAGCCGTACAGCTGAGCCAGCATGAATCCTCCATCCTCTTCTGGCGGAACGGTGGCGCGCCAGTTGCGCAGCTTGCTGTGGAGGCGGAAAAGCTCGCGGAAAGCGTGGAAGATCACCCGCACGTTCGCGCCGCTGGCCTGGCCGTGCAGCCGGGGATAGTGGCGCACGGGTACCTCCACGAAGGGGACGCCCATCCTGGTCAGCTTCACCAGCATCTCCGTGTTGACCATCGCGCCCTCCGCCGTCACATCCACCGCGCGCACCAGTGAGGTATCGTAGAGCTTGAAGGCGCAGTCCACGTCGCGCACATGCAGGTGAAAGAGATTCGAGACCAGCAGCTTCCAGCCCCAGGCGTTGAGCTTGCGCAGCGGTGAATCCTGCCGCCGCAGCCGATAGCCCAGCACCGCGCGGTGTCCCTGCTCGCGCAGTGGCAGCAAGAGCGCCAGATCGCGGATATCGAACTGGCCATCGGCGTCCATAAAGAACGTGAGCGGCTGCGTCATCGCGTTGAATCCAGCGATCAGCGCGCCGCCATAGCCGCGTTGTGGGTCGTTGTGGACGACGCGGATGTGTGGATTGGCCGCGGCGAACTCCTCGGCGAGCGCCCCGGTGCCATCGGTCGAGCCATCGTCGACGACAATGATCTCATAGTCGGGCGCGATCTCGCCAAGCGTCGCCACACACGCTTTGAGCGTATCCGCCAGAACCGCCTCTTCATTGTGCGCGGGCAGCACCACAGAGATGCCGCGCGTCGTCAGCGGCAAAGCCGGGGGAGCGTCGTCGGTCGCGTTGGGCGTTGCTCGGTTGCGTCGGTCATATCGGGCATGGCGCTCTTCTGCTGAGGGATCATCGTCGTTTGCTCTCTCTGCCCGTGGCGCCTCGCGCGTCCCCGGTGCTCTCAGATATAGCACATTCAATCACTATTGTATGAATCGGCGCAACCGTGCCTGACCAGCGGCGCATCGTGTATCGTGTATCATGTTCGCATGCCAGGCCGCGTGTTGCTATGATGCGCTATGACGCCGACAGCGTGATCAGATGTTCCGTGCTATCGTTTCTATCGACATCATTGGCGCCACATCGGCCTGTCGATAGCTTCATTATTATCCCGCTGCATGTGAATACGGTAGGAAGTGTCTGTGAAAGAATCCATCTACGCCGCGCGTCTGTACCACCGTCATGACCAATGAACGCCAGTGAAGCGATAGCGCCTCAGCGATGGGGAAGAAGCGAGTCCTACAATGTTCGGGTTTGTCCACCGCCGAGGTAGCGCATAGCCGCCGCCGTGGAACGGACGCGGGATCAGGTACGGCGCTATGGGAACGACGAGAATATCCTCTCGCGGCGACCGTGGTATCTGGTGGGCGCGCTCCTGCTGCTCATCAGTCTGGCCCTGCGCAATCCATTGCTCTTCGTCGCCGGGCTTGCCGTGCTCGCGCTCGGCGTTATCCCTGAGATATGGTATCGCTTCTGCCTCACCGATGTGATCGTGCGCCGCGAATTGGGCACGGAGCGGGCGGAGGTTGGCGACGAGATTCCTTTCGTCATCACCATCGAAAATCGCAAACTGCTGCCGCTGCCGCGCCTCGACCTCGTCGATGAGGTGCCCGAAGATTGCCGCATCATGGGCGCGCTGGTTCAGCCGAGTTATAAGACGGGCGCGCCACACTGACGAATGCGTTCTCACTCTGGGCGACGCAGCGGGTGATACGCCGTTACCAGATGCGTGTCATCGAGCGCGGGGCCTATACCTTTGGCCCGATGTTGCTGCAGAGTGGCGACCCACTGGGCGTGTTGACCCACGAACAGGCGCTCGAACAGCCCGCGCGTCTGCTCGTCCATCCACTGGTGATGCCGCTGGAACGTTTGGGGCTGCCCGCCCGTGCGCCATTTGGCGATCTCTCGACGCCGCGCCATCTGCTCGCCGATCCGCTGCGTGTCACTGGTGTGCGTGGCTACGCGCCGGGCGACGACCCGCGCCACATCCACTGGAAGGCCACCGCGCGCACGGGCGCCCTGCATACCAAAGTCTTCGAGCCATCGGCGCACCATACGCTGACGATTTTCCTCGACCTGCGCACCTTTGGCCGCGATGATCGGCTCTTTGGCCACGGGCAGTTCGTTGGGGTGGATCACGACCTGAGCGAACTGGCGATCAGCGCGGCGGCCTCCGTCGCCTCCTGGGGACTGGAGCAGGGCTACGCCGTGGGGCTATGCGCCAACGGCACGATGCAGGCGCACGATGACACCACCTGGCGCCCGAAGGAGAGCGCCGATGGCGAGCCAGGGGCAACGTTGGGCGGCGTGCTCGCGGTCAATACGCGGCGTTCGGCGGGCCGTCTGCGTATCGCTCCCTCCACCGATAGCGGTCAGTTGCTGCTGATGATGGATGCGTTGGCGCGGCTGATAGCATTCGTTCCGCGTCCAATCCACGATATCGTGGTCGAAGAAACAGCGCGCCTACCCTATGGCAGCACCGTCGTCTATGTCGGCGCGGCACAGGCGCTCGGTGGCGAGGGCGTCGAGGCGTTTAGCCGCCTGCGCTCCGCTGGCCACAGTGTGACGCTGCTGCTGACGGGCGACACGCCACTGGTGACGCGTCGGCTGCCATCGCTGCGGCTGGGTGGGTCGAAGACATGGCACGAGTTGATGCAGGGGGCGCTCGCCGCCCGTGGGCTTGACGCCGATGGGCAGCCGCTGCCGCCCGATGCCGCGGCGCTGAGCGCAAACAGCGACACGTGCGCCGCAGCCTGGAGGCGCTCCCATGAACGCTCTCAGGACGTTGCCGCCTCAGAGTCGCCCCGAGGCGCAGTCACGCACCGAGCGGGTGGCGGATCTGCTGGTGATTATCGCCGCCTGCGCTCTGGAAACCCTGCCCATCTTCTGCTGGCTGCTGATGCTGGCGGCCTATGACACCGGCGACCCTAACAATGCCGGTATGCCTTTCTGGTGGATGTTATTGCTGATCCTTGCCATACGCTGGCTCGGCGTGTTGTTTACCCGTGGCGCCGACGACAGACCCCCGCCGCAGACGCATCAACACGCTTTTGCTGACCGTAGTGGTAGCGGTGCTGGGGCCGCTTTCACTCTTTGCCACCTACTGGCTCTCGCCAACTGCCCGCGCCTTTCTCGCTGGTGGCAGCGATACTGGTGGCCCGGTGGCGCTGGCGTTGCTGGTGGCCTGGCTGTGGTGGCGCGGCCTCGCGCTCAGCCGTGGACGTGTGGCGCATGAGCGGATGTACCTCCGTTTCATTCTGGCGCTTGGGGTGACTATCGCGGCGCTGGCGGGCGCCGGAGCCATCCAGGGGGCGGCGCGCGATCTGACGGCGAGCTATCTCTCGCTGCTGCTGGCGCTGCTGCTCTTTGTGGGGCCGATGGGCCTGACGCTGGCTCAGGCGCGCGATGCGTCCTATGAGATGCGCAACGCCTATCACGGCGACCAGCCGGCGTCAATGCCTCCGGTCTTCACGCGGGCGTGGCTCGCGGCCAGCCTGGGCCTCAGTCTCGGACTTTCGCTGCTGGCGCTGACGCTGACGACGCTCATCTCGCGCCAGTCGGTGCGTCTACTCGCCATCGCTGCGGGCAACGTCGTGAATGGGCTGCTCGAAGCGGTTCAGTTCATCCTCACGCCGATCTTCGTCCTCATCTATCTGATACTGAATAAGCCCATTGAGTGGCTGGCAGCCTATTTTCACCGGCTGGGGCCTCCGAAGCCGCTGACGATTCCGACGCCACTGCCAGCGTGCAAGCCCACGGTCGTCGCGGGGCCAGCGGGCAGTGTGTCTGTGCCAGCGTCGGCCTGCGCTCCGCCGGTGCATAACTCCCCAACCAGCCTGATCCCGGCCGAATGGCTGACGGTGATGCGCTGGGGAGCCGTCATCCTGATCGTCGTCGTCGCGCTGGTGCTGTTGGCGCGCGTGTTGAGTCGCTTCACGGAGCGGCGACGGGAGCGCGCGTTTTCAGAGGAGCGCACGATGCTGGATGCCCGCGAGATTCTCCGTGGCCAGCTGCGCCGCTTCTTCGACGCCTTCCGCCGTGGGCCGACGCAGGATGCGCCAGCGACTGATGACCTCGCCGTGGGGAGCGTGCGCCGGGTCTATCGCGATACGCTGGCCGCCGCCGCATCGTGGGACACACGCGCCGGGCCGCCGAGACCCCGCGCGAGTATCAGCGGCGCATCACCAGCGATGATCCGCTGCACGCCGGAGCCGCGCCGACGCCCGATGTCGCCGGGGCGCTGGGGACGTTGACCCACGCCTATGAGCAGGCGCGCTATGGCCAGCCCGACCCAGAGGCTGCGCTGCCCGCCCCGCCAGAGACCGTCGACGCCGCCGAGGCGGTGCGGCGCTGGCTGGCTGAGCAGCATGGCGAGTCCCGGCCTTGATGGTGTTTCCTGTGTTGATCGGGTCATCGCGGGCGCGAACCTCTCCCGGCCTTCGGCCACCCTCCCCTACGAGGGGAGGGACTAGGCGAACAGTGTGGCGATGGCGTCCCAATGGACTCCCCTCTCCTCGTAGGAGAGGGGCTGGGGGTGAGGTTCTGGCTCCCCAACGCTTCATGGACTATCTCCATAGTTGCCCTACTCCCCGCTCACATGCCACAATCAGGTGAGATGAGATACCCCTGGCGCGTAATGCGCGGCTAAGGGCTGGCTGCGCTCCGCCGCGAAGCCTGCCTGCGCAGGCTGCAGAGCGAGGGTCTGCTCTGGAGGCCGCGGAGGCGGCCTTTGCCGCCGCAGGCGCTTAGGCGCGGCTTCGCCGCCAGCCGCCAGGCGCATAATGGCCATGAAAGGATGAGGAACACCGATGTTCTTACGTCTCGATGACGAGCAACAGGAGATACGCGACCTGGTGCGCAAATTCGCGCAGCAGGAGATCGCGCCGCACGCCGAACAGTGGGACGAGGAAAGCTACTTCCCGCGTGAACTCTTTCCGGCGCTGGGCGAGCTGGGGCTGGCGGGCACACTCGTCCCGGAGGAGTATGGCGGCGCGCAACTCTCGCGGCTGACCGGCGCCGTCATCTATGAGCAGATCGCCCAGGCCGATATGTCCACCGCCGTCTGGCTCGCCGTCCACAATATGGTGAGCGGGCTGATCGCCAAATTCGGCGACGATGAGCAGCGCCAGCGCTGGCTGCCCCGCATGGCGGCGGGTGAGTCGCTCGGCGCGTTTGCGCTCAGTGAGGCGCACGCGGGTTCCGATGTCGCCAGCATCCGCTGCCTGGCGCGGCGTGATGGCGATGACTACATCCTCAATGGCACGAAGTTCTGGGTGACGAGCGCGGGCCAGGCCGATGTCTACGCGGTGATGGCGCGCACCGATCCCGACGCTGGCCCACGTGGCGTCAGCACGCTGATCGTCGAGAAGGAGACGCCCGGCTTCAGCATCGGCAAGCTGGAGCGCAAGATGGGCCTGCACTCCAGCCCAACCGGCGAACTCGATCTTCGAGGATTGCCGCGTGCCAGCGGCGCATCTGCTGGGTCACGAGGGCGACGGCCTCACGATTTCGCTCTCGTCGCTCGATGGCGGGCGCATCAACATCGGCGCGATTGCCACCGGGGTCGCCCAGGCGGCGCTGGATGTCAGCACACGCTACGCCCAGGAGCGCCTCGCGTTTGGCAAGCCGATTGGCGCGTTCGAGGGCATCCAGTTTCTGCTGGCCGATATGGCGATGAAGATCGAGGCGTCGCGGCTGCTGGTCTATCAGGCGGCGTTCAAGATGGATGAGGGGGAGAATGCCACGCCCTACGCGGCGATGGCGAAGTGCTTTGCCACCGATAGCGCGATGGCCGTCACGACCGACGCGGTGCAGGTGCTTGGCGGCGCGGGCTACGTGCGCGACTGGCCGGTGGAGCGCTACATGCGCGATGTGAAGGTCGCACAGATCTTCGAGGGCGCCAACCAGATTCAGCGCATCGTGATCGCGCGGGCGCTGCTCGGCTCCATCGCCAGGGTGTCGTAGGCCGGGGAGTGGGCGGGCATCAATGGCGGTTTTTAGAAAATAGCGCGGACATGCCATGACGGCAGGCGGTAAACGCGGCGAGACGGCAGGCGGTGTCGATGCCCAGGCGCGTGAACGCGCGGCTAAGGGCTACGCCGCGAAGGCCGCCTCCGCGGCCTCCAGAGAGCATCCACTCTGGTCTCTGGCAGCCTGCGCAGGCAGGCTTCGCGGTCGCGCCTGCGCGACCCTTAGGCGCGGCTTCAGCCGCCAGTCGTCTCTTTCCCGATTGCGCCCCCTTGCCCTCTATGCCTCTCACTGCGATAATAGACCCCGACAACTGGCAGACGGCTGGTGGTCTGGTCTCTGCAGCCCGCGAGGTGGCGCGCATCGGCGGGGAGCTAGCGACGCTGCACCTGGGCTACGAGCAGGCGGACGAGTATCCGCTGGCCAAGCGCGAGGCGCCGGGCGAGCGGGTAGACTGGCGCGTGGGCGAGAAGCGGATGCGCCTGAACGCCGAGAAGACGGCCCTCGCCTATAACGACTGGCTGACGCTGGAGGGCATCCCGGCGGAGGTCTATCGCTATCGCCTGGGCAACCGCTCCGCCCTCGAATGGGTGATCGATCAGTACCACGTCGGCACGGATAGCCGCAGCGGCATCACCAGCGATCCCAACCGCGACGACGACCCGCAGTATATCGTGCGGCTGATCGGCCAGGTGGTGACGGTGAGCGTGGCGACGGTGCGGCTGGTGGATGCGCTGGCGCGGGTGACGTTGGTGGCGGAAGAGACGATGGCGGGGTGAGAATAGCGCAGCCTGGTTTCGAGGAACAACATGGCAGGCGCCAACACATAGGCATTAGTCGGCGTCTGTTTGGGTGTCTGCTGAGGTGGCTGCTGGCGTTCATTGCGGCTCGGTTGACGCCACTGCTAGACTGGCTGCCTGAAGGGCATGCGCTCCTGCATCAAGTGCGGTGCGGAAGTGAGAAGTGAGTGAGATATGAGCGAGGGTAGCAGCAATGGCAGAGACGAGCGGCCAGGAGTCCCAGCAGTCCCAAGATGCGTATGGGCAGCCCATCAGCGCCGAACGCCAGGCGGAGTTGCAGAACATCCTTGATGCGTGGAATGCGCCTGATGCCGACCACGGCGCGCGGAAGGGCCCGTTCGATTGCATACGGGCTTACTGGGGCCGATGTCTCCTGGCTCGCCGAGCAGAGTGGGCGCGATGAGATCGGAGGCGTACCGAACCTCCACCTGGAGGGCGCCGACCTCAGTCGACCCACCTGGAGGGCGCCAACCTCCGCGCGGCCCACCTGGAGGCGCCAACCTCAGCTGGCCCACCTGGAGGACGCCGACCTCGCCTCGCCCACCTGAAGCGCGCCGACCTCAGCCCGGCCCACCTGGAGCGCGCCTACCTCAGTCGGGGCCCACCTGGAGGGCGCCAACCTCAGCGAGGCCCACCTGGAGCGCGCCAACCTCTGCGGCGGCCCACCTGGAGGGCGCCGACCTCAGCGTCGGCCCACCTGGAGCGCGCCGACCTCAGCTTCGCCCAGCTGGAGCGCGCCGACCTCACCGAGGCCCACCTGGCGGACGCCAGCCTCACCGAGGCCCACCTGGCGGACGCCACCCTCATCGAGGCACAGCTGACGGCGCCGACCTCCGCGGGGCCCAGCTGGAGGGCGCCGACCTCCGCGAGCCCAGCTGTACGATAAACGACGACTCTAACGACGTGCATCTTTGCCACTTGAGGATATTCAGCGATGCCCTCTACCTCCTGTCTGTTCCGCAACCGCATATGCCGCACTCGGCGATATCCACTGGCGTGGTGCTATCTCACGGCATGCCGGTGGGAGCGATCAGCGCTTAGGCCGATGAGCGTGACATCTCGCTTGCGTAGCCATGATCGCGATCTCATCGCAACGTGGTGCGCGCCTATCGTCAGGTGCTGCCCAGCTCTGCGCGATCAAGGCATAGCGATATCGCCGATCGTTTCGCCTACCGTGCCCAGATCCGCCAGCGTAAGCTGCTCTTCCGCAGCTGCTGGAAGATTGGCGTCGCCCCTGGCGGCTCCCCAGCGATCTGCTGCGCTGGCTCTTCTCCTGGGTTCTCGCGATTCTCGCTGGTTATGGTTACCACCCAGGACGCAGCGTCTTCTGGTATCTGGTCGACCATTGCCAGCTTCGCCTTCATGTACATGCAAGCGACACATGGCTGGGTGCCCTTTGGCTTGCCCTGCGCCCTCGTACATTCGCGCCGCTGCCGTGGTACGAAGCGCTCATTCTGAGTGTGTCTTCTTTCCACGGGCGCGGCTTCTTCCAACCGATCCAGAGTCTCGGTGATCCCGTTGCAGCGCTGGCCTCCATCGAGGCGGTGATTGGGCTCTTCATCGAGATCAGCTTCATTGCCACGTTCACCCAGCGGTACTTTGGGAATCGGTAAATGCGCAGCCGCTAGACGGCAGACATAACGAGCGCCAGTCGAACGAGAGGAACCTTTCTATGCCAGACGACACCAGTCAGCAGGTGAGCCAACCAAGCCAGGCCGCTGTGTCTCTCGCGTCTGAGAGCGCCTGTCCGCATCCTGAGGCGATTGGTACACGCTGGGGCGATCTCATCAGCGCCGAACGCCAAGCCGAGTTACAGAACATCCTTGATGCGTGGAATGCGCCTGATGCCGACCACGGGAAGCGGAGAGGCCCGTTCGATGGCATACAGCTCAGCGGCGCCGATGTCGCCTGGCTCGCCGAGCAGAGTGGCCGCGATGAGAACGGAGGCGTACCGAATCTCCACCTAGAGGGCGCCATCCTCACCCGGGCCCACCTGGAGGACGCCGACCTCGGCGCGGCCCACCTGGGAGGCGCCGACCTCCGCTTTGCCCACCTGGGAGGCGCCGACCTCCGCTTTGCCCACCTGGGAGGCGCCGACCTCCGCTTTGCCCACCTGGGAGGCGCCGACCTCCGCTTTGCCCACCTGGGAGGTGCCTTCCTCCGCGCGGCCTACCTGGGAAGCGCCACCCTCTACGCAGCCCACCTGGAGGGCGCCCACCTGGAGGGCGCCCGCCTGGAGGGCGCCGACCTCTACCAGGCCCACCTGGAGGGCGCCGACCTCGGCGCGGCCCACCTTAGAGGCGCCTTCCTCCGCGAGGCTAGCTTTGACAAAGCGTCTCGCCTCAACGATGCCGTCCTCACTGGCGCTTCCTTCGATCAGGTCATCTTCGACAATACCAATCTGACCGTTGTGGACTGGAGCCTTGTCACCGCGTTAGGAGACGAACACACCGCACGCGCACGCAAAGACAGCGACGGCAAACGCAAGACACGCGACAGGCGCCTCAGTGACTACAAGGCGGCAGTGCGCGCCAATCGGGTGCTCTCGGTCAACCTCCAGGGCCAGGGACTCGCTGAGGACGGCGACCGCTTCGCCTATCGCGCGCAGGTGCTCCAACGCCAAGTCTTGCGCTACCAACGCAAGCTCGGCGGCTATCTCTTCTCGTGGCTATTGGCTGGCCTGGCGGGCTATGGCTATCGCCTCCGACGCATCTTCGTCGTATATGGCTTCGCGGTGCTGCTCTTTGCCGTCGGTTACTTTCTCGCTGGCGGCGTGACGGGCCTGACACAGACACAGGCGCACCTGTCCTTGCAACAGCAGATGCTCGATGCGCTCCAGGTCAGCCTCAACGCGATTCATGGCCGCGTCTTCTTCACGCAGCTCGGGCTTGATACGCTGCAATCCTGGCTGGCGACGCTCGAATCCATCGTCGGCATCGTGATCGAGGGTGTCTTTGTGGCGATGCTCATTCAGCGATTCTTCGCACGGTAGGCGCTGGCGCTCTCGCCCTACGATCCGCGCAACCATCGCATCCACCTGGCGCTTGCATCCATGCGATGATAGCGCCTGTGTCTGTCACAAGCTACTTGGCGTAGAATAGCCACACCGAGCAATCAATCTGATGGTAACACCGCACAGAGGATCCGTGGACACGCAGTGCATGAACCAGGCGAAAGCGAGCAGCGGCATGAGTGACGAGCAGGTAGGCGAGCAAGCACAGGCGCAAGTCCCTACATGGGGCGATCCCATCAGCGAGGCGCGGAAGGCAGAGTTACAAAGGCTACCTCGACCGCGTGGAAGGCACCGAGGCCGACCATGGAGAGCGCAAGGGATCGTTTGCCGTTGGACAGGCGAGGCGGGGGTGCGGCTCACGGGGGCTGATGTGGCGTGGCTGGTCGATAGAAGCGGGCGTGACGCGTTCGGCATGGTGCCTGATCGAGCGGAACTGGAGAAGGCCATCTTCAACAACGCGGGCCGGGGCGAGCCTTCCTCGAACGGACCTTCTTCGACGGGGTGCATCTGGAGGGCGCCATCCTCAATGGCGCGCATCTGGAGGGCGCCATCCTCAGCCACGCGCACCTGGAGCAGACCTCCATCAGTGGGGCGCACCTGGAGGGCGCCATCCTCAATGGCGCGCTCGGAGCGCGCCCATCCTCAGATCCGGCGTCTGGAGCGCGCTGCCCTCAACGACGCGCACCTGGAGGGCGCCATCCTCGGTGAGGCACATCTGGAGGGCGCCGACCTCTACGGCGCGCACCTAGAGGCTGCTCGCCTCAGCCACGCGCACCTGGAGGGCGCCATCCTCGGTGAGGCACATCTGGAGGGCGCCGACCTCGGTGGGGCGCACCTTGAAGGCAAGACCTACGCACCGAACGATTCCGACTTGGCACGCATCCGAGCGTGGGTTGTGGGGGCACCCCCGCCGATGCCGTCCCGTTCTTCAGGGCGCCTCCAAACGTGGCTTATGGACTTCCCAGCGACGCTGTTACCCGCTGATCTGCGTGAAGCCGTATTGGACGCCGCGACCACCCTCAAGGACATCACCCTGGGCGATGCGCAACACGGGACTGTGCGCGTGGCCGATCTGCGCTGGGGCGGAGCCAACCTCGCCGTGATAGACTGGACGCCGCTGATCGAGCCAGCGCCTCAACTGGGCGACGAGCGCGTCGCCTGGGCATGGAAGCCCGAACCATTCAAGCGGCCAGACGGCAAGCCATCTCGTCAGCAACTGCGGGCAGCGCGCGCCACCCATAACCAACGGCAGGCAGGGGAGAAGCTAGAGGCGTTCCGTGCGGCAGTGCGCGCCAACCGTCAACTTGCCACGGCGCTCCGCGACCAGGGGATGAACGAGGAGGCCGACCAGTTCGCCTATCGCGCCCAGGTGCTCCAGCGGCAAGTGTTCTGGCAGCAGCACAAGCGGGGACGCGCCGTCTTCTCCTGGTTCCTCGACCGGGTGGCGGGCCATGGCTATAAACCTCAACGCAGCCTCTATACCTACGTGCTGGTGCTTGCCGTGTTCACCGTGCTCTACCTGCTGGCAGGCTCAGGCATCCTCACGTTTGGTCTCCCCGCTACCCAGTTCCATCAGATCGCCTGGTATGAGGCCATTGTCCTCAGCATCGCCAGCTTTCATGGGCGCGGCTTCTTCCAGCCGGTGCAGAGTCCTGGCGACCCTGTGGCAATCCTGGCGGCCATTGAAGCCATCTTCGGCCTGTTCATCGAGGTCAGCTTCATCGCCACCTTCACCCAACGTTTCTTCGGCAAGTAAGCGCAAAACGTGCCAGTGGGTGCTGTGACTACGGCGGATTCTGGTTCCTCCTCTCCTTGTAGGAGAGGAATCTGGATCCATAGCGGTGTTTACCTACCGGGCATCTCTCACCCCTGCCACGCGCG
Source organism: uncultured Chloroflexia bacterium (assembly GCA_963702665.1). Classification (GTDB taxonomy): domain Bacteria; phylum Chloroflexota; class Ktedonobacteria; order Ktedonobacterales; family JADMIN01; genus DAHUXT01. The sequence continues at coordinate 111,285 of CAVPDP010000018.1, read as the reverse complement.
CGCCAGCGCCTGTAATCGCGTATCGGCGGCGCGCATCCCCGGCAACAGCAGCCGCGCCTCAGCGTCCACCGCGAAGAGCAGCCCGAAGCGATACATCACCGTGAACGGAATGCGCGGCACCCCCGTCGCATCCACCGCGTCCCCAGTGGCGAGACAGCCATCGGCGGGCGTCGGCGCGGAGAGCATCTTCAGGCTGGAGAGTGGCGCGCCCGCCAGATGGAGCGCCGCGAAGAGGTTGAGCGCGATAAAGCAGATAGGGCTGGTGGCCAGCGAATCGGCGATCTTCACCTGCCACGCGCCGTTCCAACTCACGCTCAGCGGCACGACGCTATCAGGCAGAATCCCCTGCGGCGCGGCGCTCCCCACGAAGGTGGCGCCGTTGCCCTGCGTATACGTCCACATCGGGCGCACATGCGCCGCGACGACCCACTGCGCCTGGGAATTGTTGACATACGAGGCGGGCTGAATCGCGCAGAGGATCGCGCAACTGTGGGTATTCCCCGGAATCGTGTAGGTGTTCGCTGGATCGGTGGCGATGGCGTAGCTCAGTGTCGCGGTCATGCTGGCGTCCGCCACCTGTGGCGCGCCACCCGTACCGGCGAAGGTATCACCAGGGGCGACGGTGGTGCTGGCCGAGAGCGCCGCGATGACGGGCGCCGCGGCGGCCACCAGCGAGGCGCGCAGGTCGGGCGAGAGCGCCGCCGGATCGCCGCCAAGATTCACCACACGCTCCGCGGGGAACGGCGGCGTCACATCCTGCACGCTGCGGTCACGCACCAGCGGACAGGTATCACTCCGCGCTGCGGGAGTGCTGATCCAGCAGTGCAGCGTCGGGAAGAGTTGGGCGCGATATTCCAGCAGATGGCGTCCATAGGGGATGTGAAAGGACGTGTAGAGCGCCTCGAAGCCGGTATAGGGCTGCTCCGTCTCCACATTGGTCACAGATTTGCCATCCATCAGCAGCGCGCCCCAGGGCAGGCCATGCTCGAAGTAGATGATGTCTCCGCCCAATGCGAGCGATGGCGCTGGGGTAGGCGACGGCAGACGCAGCGCCTGACGCACTGTCGCGCCAAAGCCAGGCACGCTGATGAACGGCAGCACGAGGACAGCGAGCAGCGCCAGCACCGTCACGACGACACCCAGCCGTCGCCTGCGCTTCTTGCGCTCATCGTCACGCGCATACACCCGCTCATCTGGCAGGCCAGTGCGCAGGTCTGTCACCTCAAAGTCAGGCTCATCCATCAAGCTCATCGCGTATATACCTGTCGCTGTTGTCACTGTCGTATGGGTCGCCGACGGCTGGCGGCTGAAGCCGCGCCTAAGGGACGCGCACGCGCGTCCGCGAAGCCTGCCTGCGCAGGCTGCAGAGACAGAGAAGACCAGGCGGCCGTCTCGCCTGGAGGCCGCGGAGGCGGCCTTCGCAGCGTAGCCCGTAGCCGCGCGTTCACGCGCCTGGGCATCGCCACCGCCTGCCATCTCGCCAGCGTTCACGCGCCTGGGCCTAAAATCACCCGCATGCGCCTATGCCCTCCCCTTCGGAGTATCATCGGCGGCGCGCTGGTGGTCAAGCCGCCATTTCAAAAGGCGCGCACATGCGTTGGAAAGCGTGTACTATAGGGAGGCAAATAAGCAACAGGCTGGAGGTATAACACCATGATTCTTCGCGTCTTTCGCGCCCGGTTGAAGCCAGGAGCGCGCCAGGCATTTGAAAAATTGTGCTACGACGTGAGCATCCCGCTGTTACGCGCGCAGCCAGGGCTGGTCACGCTGCACGTTGGGCGACCGCTGCCAGAGTATCCCGATGAGTTCGTGCTCGTCACCGTCTGGACGGACCTCGAAAGCCTCAAAGGATTCGCGGGCGATACCTGGGATCATCCGCTGATTCTGCCCGGCGAGGCGGCGCTGGTACAGGAGACGACGGTACAGCATTACGACGAAGACCGCCAGCTTCTTCAGGAATCACCACTGCTGCCCGCCACGCTGCTCAAGCAGATGGAGACCGAGTTCATCCATGATCTCTCGCTGACCGACGAGCAATGGGCGCGCATTCAGCCGCTCTTGCCCGCCAGCCGCAGGGAGGGCCGCCCACGCGCCAACGACCGCCGCACGCTGGAGGGCATCCTCTACGTGCTGCGCACCGGTTGCCGTTGGAACGACCTTCCGGCAGAATATGGCAGTGGGGTCACGTGTTGGCGCCGCCTCAGCCAGTGGGAGGCCGATGGTACCTGGGATCGCATCTGGAAGACCCTGGTGGCGACCCTCGATCCACAGGCAAAGTTGGCCTGGGCGCAGGCGTTTCTCGCGGGAACCATCGTGCCTATCCGCCGGGGCGCCCGCGAGCGTCCGGTGACGTTGCGACGGGCGGGCCACTCGTCTGAAGGTCCAGCGACGCGCGCCCTGCATTGACGTGAGCCAGGACACGAGCATACACTGTCCCCATGCTTACGTCGCCATGAGTCGCCATTCGCGTTACCCGAAGGAGCAGTAGCCCTGGAACCGTCATCATCGCCATCCGTCGGGGTCGTCGTAGTCGGCGACAATCATCTCTCGCCACGGCTGCCCCGCCTGACGCCACAGCGCCGCGAACAGCGCCGCGAGCGCTTATGCCAGGCGTTCGGCGCCGCCGTGGAATATGCCATCGCCCATCACGCGCGCCTCTTTGCCCATGTGGGCGACCTCTTCGACAACCAGACGCCCTCCAATCGCGACCGCGCCTATGTCGCCGAGGCGCTGGAACGACTGCGCCAGGCGGGCATCATCTGTGTGGCCATCGGCGGCAACCACGACACGCCACGCATGCGGACGGAGCACGGCGGCGCGGGACCCCAGTGGGTCTATGCCGCGCTGGGTGGCCTGCGCTACTTCAGCGCGCATGATGTCCTGCGGCCAGAGCTGCTGGAGATCAACGGGCTGCGCATCGCCGTCGCCGGGCTGACCAACAATCCCGTCGCGCCGCCGGGGAGCGATCCGCTGGCGCAGGTGCGCGTGGACGATCCCAAAGGCGCACTGGCGCAGGCCGATGCTGGGCTGCTCTTGCTGCACGCCGCCATCGAGGGGCTGAGCATGCCCAACGAGGGCGAGCGCACCGTCACCGTCGCCAGCCTCGCCGCGCTCGATCCACGCTTCAACGTCGTCGTCTCCGGCCACATCCACCGCTACGCGCATAAGCGCATGGGCGCGCGTGACGTGGTCGTCTCTGGCTCGACCGAGGTGATGGAGTTCGGCGCGCACGCTGGGGGCGCGGGCTTTGCCTGGCTGGAACTGACCCGCGACGGCGCACAGCATATCCAGCATATTCACCTGGACGCGCAGCCACGGGCAGACATCTCGCTCTCGACGGAAAATCTCTGGCCGGAGAACCGCGCCTTCGCCAGTGGCGTCACCGGCGCGCTCGTCGGCAGAGACGCCGCCCTGCTGGAAACGCCCCCCGCCGCGACGCCGCTCGCAACGGTTCTGCGGGCGATGGAGGGCTGCACGCCGGAGACGATCACCCGGCTGCGGCTGTCTGGCCCGCTCACCCGCGAGCAATATCACCAATTGCCGATTCGCGAGATACTCCATCTGGGCCAGGAGCGTACCTTCTCGCTCGACCTCGACACCCGTGACCTGTATCTATATGACCCCACGGCCGGTGAGTCGGCGCCAACGCCCGGCATCGGGCCGATCTCGCTGCTCGATGAACTGGATGCGCTGGTGGCGGCGCGGCGACAATCGGCCAGCGGCGCGGCGGACGACCTCGAAGCGGCGGCGCAGTTGCTGCGGGAGCGCATCAGCGCGGCAGAGGGCGAGCGCGGCCAATGATTCTGCTGCGACATCTGCGCATCACCGCATTCAAGCATCTGCGCGGCATCGACCTCTGGCTACCCCGGCATGGCAGCGTGCTGATCGAGGGACACAACGAGTCGGGCAAATCCACCCTGTTCGAGGCGATCTATTTCGCGCTCTACGGCAAGGCGCTGGTGGGCGAGGATTCGGGGCCGCCCGCGCTCGAATCGCTGCTGCCACACGGCGAAGCGCACGCGCGCGTCGAGTTGGCGATTCAGGTTGGCGCCACCGAACTGGCGATTACGCGCACGCTGACACGCGGGCCGCGACAGGTGAAGCACGAGGCAGAGGCACGCATACAGCGGCCCGGCAGGCCCGTCGAGGTGATCGCGGCGGTGCAGGCGGTCAACGACTGCATTCTCACCGAGATGAACGGCCTGGATAGCAATGTGCTGCGCAACTCGTGCCTGATGGAGCAGCAGGCGCTTGACCGCATCGAGACGCTGAAGACATCCGACCGTGAGATGGCGATAGCCAAACTGCTCGGCATCGAGGCGCTCCAGCGGATCGAGCAGGATCTCAAGGTGGTGAAAAAGGATAGCGACGCTGCTGGCGCAGGCGCAGGTCAGGCTGGATGTCGCCCGCCAGCGGCAGGAGGCGCGAGACGCTGAGGAGGCCACGCATCACGCGATGGCGCAGTTGCGGGCGGCGCGGGCGCGGGCAGCGCTGGTGGCGCGCGACACCCTTGCGGCGCGACTTGAGGAGGCGCGGGGCAGTCTCACGCGGTGACACACGAGACGGCCCAACTGCGTGAACGCTCGCAGCGCGCCATGACCCTGGCGGCGTTACTCGCCCGCAGCGACGAAAACGCGCGGCTACTGCGCGACGCAGAGCAGCAGGCGACGGCGCTGGAGATGATGCGCGCGCGTCAGGGTCACGGCGCCAGCGCCGCAGAGCTTGAGAACAGTAGAAGTACCCAGCTTGCGCAGGTGGACGCCGATATCAGCGCCGCCGAGACGCTTGAACACGAGCAGCGCGCGCAGATAGCGCTGGCGCGCCGCCGTGCCCGCTCCAGTGGACTGGCTGGCTATCGCCGTGTTCCTCGCTATTGCAGTCGTGCTTGCGGTCATTCTGCTTCTCCAACTACCCTGGCTACTGCTGCCAGTATTTGTCCTGTTAGGTGTTGGTGTCGTTCTGACTGTCCGCTGGCAAAATAGCGAGGAGGCTGAGGCAGACGGGCGCGCGAAGCTGGCGACGCTTGAGCGCGAAATGATACGACTGCGCGCCACGCATGAGGCGGTGCGGAGCTTCAGCGTTGGCGCGGGCGAGCAGGAAACCCCAGAGACGCTCACTGCCCAACGGCGGCAGGCTGAGACGGCCCGCGACACCTGCGCGCAGGCTCTACGCGACGCTGGCGGAGGCGCTCACCCAGGCGGGCGTCGCCATCCCAGATGGGAAGCCTGCGCTGGAGTCTGCGGCAGAACTGCGACGGGCGCACGAGGCGCTGCTGGAGCCGCTTCAGGCCGAGCTGGCGCGGTTGGATGTGCAGGCGACGCAACGCACGCAGGGCAGTCTGGATGCGCGCGAGCAACAGCTGCGCGCACTCTGCGACGATCTCGCCGCGCAGTGGGCGCATGAGCGAGCGACGCTGGCGCCACTGCTGGCGGAGCAGGGCATCGCGTCGGCGACGGGCGATGAGCCGCTGGCTGGGCTGGTGGCGCGCTGGCCAGCATTGGCGCATGATGGCGATCCCATCGCGCTCGCCGCCACACTGGAACGCGCCAGCGCCATCGAGGAGCAGCTTCGCCTGCGGGTGGAGACGCTCGCCCACCAGCACGGACTCGACGCCGCGACACTCGATGTGGAGACCTGCCAGATCGCGTATGATGAGCTTGAACAGTCACTGCGACAGCGCAGGCTGGCGTCCGAAATGGCCGATGAGGTCTTCAAGCGCATCGTGCAGCGTGTGCTGCCGGAGACCGAGACACACATGCGCGCGCTGCTGCCCGAGCTGACCGATGGGCGCTATCGCGATGTCAGGCTGCTCAACGACGAAGGCGACTCGGCCAGTCTGGACATCGGTATCTGGGAAGAACAGGCGGGGCGATTTGTCGGCAAGCATCTCTTCTCAGGTGGCGCCCGCGATCAGGTATCGCTCGCGCTACGGCTGGCGTTCGCGCTGGCGACGCTGCCCAAAGAACTGGGCGCGATGCCGGGCTTCATCTTTCTGGATGAGCCGCTCAGTTCGTTCGATGACCGCCGGTCGCAGGCGCTGGTGGACGTGCTGACACGCGGGCCAATCGCCAAACAGTTCCCACAGGTCTTTCTGATCTCGCACAGCCAGTCGTTCGATCCAGGCGCATTCACGTGTTCGCTGCGCATGGCTGGCGGGCGCATCGCGCACTCGACACTGCCGGATGAGCAGCAGGCGCGCGCGTTATGGGAAGCCAGCTTGACGCCCGCCGCCAACTGATACCACCTGCGCATCAGGTGTTGGCGTATGCGCGGGCAGACCTCACCCCCAGCCCCTCCCCTACGAGGGGAGGGGAGCCAGAAGCCAGAGGCAGAGGCGCGCGGCCAGTCGCCACACTGGTCGCCTGATCCCTCCCCTCGTAGGGGAGGGTGGCCGATAGGCCGGGAGAGGTTCTGCCCATCACCACATCTCAAACGGAGATGGTATGATTCACAATCTATGCAGAACCCGCGACGAACCCTATACTCACCCAAACGGAGACGATCCCATGGTACTCTCACGCCGCCCGGTGCTGCTACTGCTCAACGGCGACATCCATACGATGGACGCGACGACCCCACACGTGACCGCGCTGGCGATTGATCGCTCGTCGGGACGCATCCTGGCGGTGGGCGACGACGCCGAGATACGCACGCTGGCAGGCCCGCTCACCGACACGCTCAACCTCGGTGGGCGCACCGTGTTGCCCGGCTTCATCGACGCCCATACGCATCTCGCGTACTATGCCGAGGCGCGGCTGAACGTCGATCTGCGCCACATTCCCTCGGAGGATGCGGCGGTGGCCAGGGTGCGCGAGCGCGCCGCGACGCTGCCAGCGGGCACGTGGATCTATGGGCAGAGTTGGGATGTGAACGAGTGGCAAAATCAGCGCTTCCCCACAAAGCGCATCACTCGACGCCGCCGTGCCTGAGCATCCGGTGGTGCTTTCGAGCCACGATTTCCACTCGGCCTGGGTGAACTCCGCCGCGCTACGCCTCGCCAATATCACCGCCGCGACCCCTGACCCGGCGGGCGGGCGCATCGAACGCGATGGCGCTGGCGAGCCGACGGGCATGCTCTTCGAGGGGCCAGCGACGGCGCTGGTCGAGCGGGTGGCCGCGCCGATAGACGACGATCTGCTGCTGGCGGAGTTGCGGCGGGTGCTGGCGGAGCTACGCGCGCGCGGCGTCACGGGCGTCCACAATATCGAGGACGCCCACAGCCTCCATCTGATGCAGCGGCTCCATGCCGAGGGCGCGCTGCAGCCGCGCATCCTGCTCTATATCCGGCGCGAGTCGCTGCCAGAGGCGGTGGGCCTGGGTATTGAGGCGGGCTTTGGCGATGACTGGCTGCGCTTCGCGGGCGTCAAGCTCTTCATGGATGGCGCGCTGGGTTCGCATACGGCGGCGCTGCTCGATCCGTATGAGGGCGAGCCGAACAATCGCGGGCTGCTGGCGCTGGACGAGCCAGAGGTGATCGACGCGGTGCGCATGGCGGCTGCGGGCGGACTCAATCTCGCCATCCACGCTATCGGCGACCGCGCGGTGCATACCGCACTGAACGGCATCGAGGCGACGCTGCGTCAGGCGGCGGATACTGGCAACTCGCCCATTCGCCGTTTCCGGCTGGAGCACGTGCAGCTTGCGGCGCCCGAAGACCTCCAGCGGATGGCGCGTCTCGGCGTCGTCGGCTCGGTGCAGCCGTTCCATGCGGTGGTAGACCGCTTCTCCGCTGAACGCTTCTGGGGCGCCCGCCATAAGCGCGCCTACGCCTACCAGACGATGCGCCAACTGGGTATTCCGCTGGCGCTCGGCTCCGATGTGCCGGTGGATACCGCCGACCCGCTACGCATCCTGCACGCCGCCATCGTGCGCCGCGACGACACTCACCCGGAGCAGGCGCCCTGGCTGCCCGATCAGGCGCTGACGCTGCAACAGGCGCTCCAGGCCTATACGGTGGGCGCGGCCTATGCGGGTGGCCAGGAGGCGCGCCAGGGATCGCTGACGCCGGGCAAGCTGGCCGATCTGGTCGTGCTCGGCGAGAATCCCTTCACGCTGCCAGCGGAGCGGCTCGCGGGGGCGGAGGTCGCGGCGACGCTGGTCGGCGGCGAGGTGGTTACGGCGCGCTGGAGTGAGTGTGATCCATCTCCGTTTGCGATGTTGTGTGAGCAGACCTCTCCCGGCCTATCGGCCACCCTCCCCTACAAGGGGAGGGGCTGACGACCCATTGTGGCGACTGGCCACGCATGCGCACGTCTTTCTGGCTCCCCTCTCCTGCAGGAGAGGGGCCGGGGGTGAGGTCTGCGGCCTATGCTGGCGCGAAGAAGGTACCCACCGCCAGGATGAGATAGAAGGCGCAGAGCAGCACGCCCTCCAGCCAGGTGGACTCGCCATCGAGGCTGATGAGCGCATAGAGGCCCGCCACGAAACCGAAGATTGCCACCTCCAGCAACGAAAAGTTCAGGTCGAGTGGAGCGCCGATCAACGCGCCCGCAAACACCAGCACCGGGGTCGCCAGCAGCGCGATCTGGATGGAGGAGCCAGCGGTAATCGCCATGGCAATCTCCATATGGTTGTGGGTAGCGGAGGTAATCGCCGTGAAGTGTTCAGCGGCGTTGCCGACGATTGGCAGGATAATCAGGCCGACGAAGAAGGGATTGAGTCCGACCTGATCGGTGAGCGGCTCGATGGTTCCGACGAGGGTCTCCGAGACGATGGCCGTGGTCGCCGTGACGGCAGCGAGCACCGCGATGGGCAGCCAGACCCCAGCATGCCAGAGAACGGCGATGCGCGCCGCGAGCGTCGAGCGCCCGGACGCGCCTGCGCCATGCGCCGCACGCGTAGCGGGGCGAGTCGCGCCCATGCCGTGCTCGCTATCCTCTGTATCTCCTCCGTATCCTCCGTATCCCCCGTATCCTGCATATTCTCCGGCTCCGCGACGGTGGGGCGCATGATGCTGTCGGGGTGTGACCGCAGGCCGAAGACGGTGTAGGCAATGTAAGCGACATAGCAGGCCAGCAGAATCACCGAGACGCCGATGCTGAGCCGGTGAAACTCGTCGCCGCGTACGACAGCCTGGCCAAGTCGCCCGCCCTCGCCGACAGTCCACAGCAACGAGGGAATCGCCAGGCCCGCCACCACCAGCGCCAGCATCGAGGCGTACTGTCCCGCGGTGCGCGCGTCGAAGAGTTGACGGCGATAGCGCCAGCCGCCGACAACCATCGCTGTACCGAGCACGAGCAGCGAGTTGCCGATGATAGAGCCAGCGAGTGAGGCGCGTACCACATCCGGCAGACCCGCAGCGAGCGCCGTCAGGCCGATGATGATCTCGGCGGCGTTGCCGAAGGTCGCATTGAGCAGCCCGCCGATGGTGGGGCCGACGCGCTCGGCGAGCGCCTCAGTGGCGAGGCCAATCAGTCCGGCGAGCGGGACGAGGCCCAGCGCCGCCACGACGAAGACGGTCAGCGGCCCCGCGCCCGCCGCGCGCAGGATCAGCGCCAGTGGCGCCGCGATCAGCAGCAGGTAGAGCCATCGGCTCATCGCATTCTCCTTATAACACGCCCGTTTGAGATGTGGTGCTGGGCAGACCTCTCCCGGCCTATCGGCCACCCTCCCCTACGAGGGGAGGGACTGAGCGACCAGCTGCGATGGCCACTGCGCCACGATTCTGGTTCCCCCTCCCTTTTAGGGGAGGGGGCTAGGGGGAGAGGGTGGCCACCTCACCCATCAGTCCCGCGCGCCTCGAACGTTCTCCGCGTACTTGCGCGCGAAGGCCAGCCGATTGCCAATCGAGGGGTGGTTGTAGAGGAAGAACTCGACCAGCGGGTTGGGACTCAGTTCGGCGAGGTTCTGGTTGGCCAGCCGGGTCATCGCGCTGATGAACGCGCTGACCTTGCCCGTGGATTCGAGCGCGTAGCCGTCCGCCTGGCGCTCGACAACCCGGCTGAAGCCGTTCGTCAGCGGCAATATCACCAGCCCGAAGAGGCCCAGCACGGCGGCCACCAGCGGCATCGTCGCCGGGTCAGACAACCCCTGGTAGGCGGGGAAAGCGCCGACGACCGCGTGCAGCGCCAGATTGACCAGATACAGCCCGCCGAGCATCGTCACCGTCTGCACGAAAATCAGCTTGGGGATGTCGCGGTGTACCTGGTGGCCCAGCTCATGCGCGACGACGACCTCGATCTCGTCGGGCGTGTAGTGGTTGAGCAGCGTATCGCCAATCACGATGCGTCGTGTGTTGCCCAGCCCCATCACCGCCGCATTGGCCGCCGTGGTCTTGGCGCTCATGTTCATCGCATAGATGCCACGCACGCGCGTATGGGCCTGCGCCGCCAACGCCAGCGCCCGCTGCTTCACATCGCCATCGGGCAGCGGCGTCAGCTTGTAGAACAGCGGCAGCAGCAGGATCGGCGCGAGGTTCGCCACCACCACGGTAAAGAGGAGAATCGCCAGCCCCGTCCAGAGCCACCACGCATTCGGGGAGACCGCCAGCAGCAGATAGACGAACAAAACCGCCAGAATCTCGATAGGCAGTGAGATCGCCAGCGACTTGAGGCCGTCGAGCACCCACCCGCCAAAGCGCTGGGTTGAGATGCCGTAGCGGCGCGGCAGCACATAGCCGCCATACCAGGAAAGCGGCGCGTCGATGATGGCGACCGCCGCGCCCAACACGAGGAAGTACAGCGCCGTGAGCCACGGCTCCCATCCGGCGATAGGTTGCCAGCCAGCGGCGAAATGGAGCGCATCGCGCAGCCAGAAACTCAACCCGCTCAAGAGCAAGACAGCGATGACCACCGCGCTGATGCCCAGATTGAGCAGCATCAGCGTCTGGCGCTGGCGCGCATAGCGGTGGGCTTTCTCCTGGCGGGCGCTATCGAGCGTGGCCACCGCTTCCACGGTTGCCCCGGTTGCCCCAGCATCTTCATCCACCGCCCAGAGTCTTACCGGGCGTTTCCAGACACGTAGCCACTGCGCCATGATAGCCATAGCAGGCTCCCTGCGATTGCGGCGTGTTGCGGGTTCGCGACGGGCCTACGCCTGTTGCGCGCTTGCTGGCGCCTTCAGGAACGTTTCGATGACCAGCGCCCCCTCGGCAAAGCTGCACAACTGCTCGACGGTAAAGACCCGCGCGCCACCGCCCTGAGGATGCGACACCTCATAGAGGCCAGCGCGCCCCTGCGCAGGCTGCACCTCGAATCCAAGCCGCTGCAGGCCGTTGACGGCCTCCCCCTCGTTCACCACACGATCAATCCGCATACTATCCGCCGTTCTTCCGCAACTCTCGCAACCCGCGCATCGCTCCGAGCCGCTTAGCGCTTGACCTTGCAGCGCGTCCTGACTTCGCAGTCTTCCAGCACCTCGATCTGGCACGCCAGGCGCACGTTTGGATCGCCCTTCTTCGGCAGCGAGCCAAACTGGTTCATCGCTTTTTCCAGCACCGTTTTCGTCGTGACGGCGCTGGCTGGGGTGATGCGCACGCGGTCGGTCCAGCAGAGGCCATTGCCATGGCAGTTGGCAAACTTCGAGAGGCCAAACCACATGCAATAGAGTGGGATGCCGTTTTCGATGGCGGCATAACGCAACGACGCGCCGCGCTCGACCTCGATGGTTTTCTTTTCGTTGACGAAGGTGACCTTAGGCACAGATCCTCTTCCTGTTCTACATGTCGCGACATGAATCCGGAAGCCTCGCGCGCTTCCTCATATCCAGCGGCGTACTTTCCGCATCGGACGTGCCGGTGAAGGGGCGAAAATACCCGTCTTTAAGTGTAACATGGGGCCATGAATCCGGTCAACGCGCATGCTGTTTAGCGGCATACCGCTGGCGTCTCCTGATATGATAGAACTCTGACGCCTTTCTCATCCCTTCTCATGCCCAGGAGCAGCCGCAACATGTCTACCGCCTCGTCCACCGCATCGACTCCGCCAGCGCGGCGGCTGGTCATCTTCGACCACGACGGCCTGATGGTGAACACCGAGGATGTCGTCTATGCGGCGCTGGCCCAGCTTTTCGGGGAGCATGGCTGCGCGTTCACCTGGGACTACTACATCACGTCGCTAGGGATGCCGGTCACTGAGTCGCTGGCCATGTATCTGCGCGATCTGCCGCTCGACATGACGCTGGAACAGCTGGCGACGCTGCACGACGAACGCGTGCGGGCGCTGATCGAGACTGATCTGCGCCCGATGCCTGGCCTCATGCCGCTGCTGGAGGCGCTGCGCGCGCGGGGCGATCTGCTGGCGGTGGCAACCTCGGGCACGCGCGCGCATATCACCAACAACCTGGCGCGCTTTGGCCTCGCCGACTCCTTCGACGCGGTCGTCTGCATCGACGATGTGGCGCATGGCAAGCCGCATCCCGACCTGATTCTGGAGGCGTTACGCCGCACGGGAACGGCTGCCAGCGACGCGATCATGCTGGAGGATGCGCCACGCGGCGTCGAGGCGGCCCATCGCGCCGAGGTATTCTGTATCGCCGTGCCCACCCACGGCGTCCCCCTCGATGAGTTCGCCCTCGCCCCGGTCATCGCCCGCGACCTCCACGCCGTCCAGCGATTGCTGGTGGGGTAGAGCGCTCCCTGAAACATTTCGCGCCTCTCCAGCGTCATGCATGCAGACAGTAATCCTGTTCGCCTGTATGCTAGTGGCCACTGATGCGCCAGGGAGGGTACGATGGCTCGCCATGTACGATCTTCGTGGTGCTTCATGTCGCTGGGCGCGCTGCTGATTTCGCTGGCGCTGGCGGGCTGTGGGCGTACGCTTCACGCCAGCGTTTCCGTCGCCAGTAGCCGCGTCGCCAGCCTCGCTGACACCCGCGCCAACGTACACCGCCGCCCCGGCGCATCCCTTGAACTGGCAGGCGCGACTCACTGCCCACGCCACTGACCGATCCCAACCCCGCTATTTCGTCCGCCAACACCGGAACCGCCTGGGTCTGCGCGCCGCACGGATCGACCGCGCAGCTATGGGTGACGCACGATGGCGCTCGGCATTGGCAGCGTGTCAGCGATGTTTCGGCGAGTGGCCCGGTGGATTCGTGCAGCGTCGTCGCCGATGAAGTTGATCCGGCGACAGCGGTCGTGCAGGCGGCGCGACACCAGCCTGGATGCTGCGCAATGCCGGATATCCCCTATCCACTGGCTGCCACCCATGATGGCGGCGCAACGTGGACGCAGGTGAACGGCCCGTTAGCGGAGATGTCGCAACTCGCAAGCTATCACGGCGTCAGCTATGCAGTCTTCCACGCGCCCTTCGCCGACGCCTCGCCCGGCGTCTTTGCGTTCGCCGCCAGCAGCGACGGGCTGCACACCTGGCATCGGATAGATGGCGCCCTGGCATGCGAGCCCGGCTCCGACCCAGTGGATGCGCGCGCCGTCCGCGGACATCTGGGTGAATCCGGCGACCGGCGAACTGCTGGTTCACACGCAAACATCGTGGGTCTGGTCGGATACATTCCTGACGAGTAGTGATGGCGGCGCCACCTGGCACGACCTGCACGCGCCAATAGCCGACCAGTTTCTGGTACGCGCGCCCTTCGCGGCGGGGCCGTGGGAGCTATGTGGCGTCCGCACCAGTTCGAGCAGCGCGGAGCCTGATTGGCCAGCCCCGCTCATCTGCACATTGGATAGCGGCAAGACCTGGGCCAATCGCGATGGCGTCAGCCCACACGACAAAGAATCATTCGCGCTGGCCAACGATGGCTATGCGCTGGCGGGAAGTCCCGAGGGGATGTATCGGTCAGCGCCCGGCAAGAGCGCATGGGAATCACTTGGTTCGCCTCCTACGAACAACGTCTACTGGTATGTGTACCAGCCCGGCGCGGGATCAGGCATGATCTGGGCAATGCCGCAGACATCCGCCACGAACGCGCCGCCAGCGACCCAGGTGTATGTCGCCAGCTATGCGTGATGTATGCGTGACTTCCGCTATGCGCGGCCACGCTTGGAAGTGTACGATACGCAGAGAGAGCACATGACACCACGGGCTAGGAGGCTGAGCATGGCAGAGGCTCGCACTGGATATATCGAACAAACCGACGGCAGGCTCTATTATGAAGTGGCGGGTGAGGGCGAGACGCTCGTGCTGGGGCACGCGGGCTTCGTGGATAGCAGAATGTGGGATGACCAGTGGGATGTGTTTGACCCAGCGGTATCGGGTCATACGCTACGACATGCGCGGCTATGGCAAATCCGACCCGGCGCCTGGGCCACGTAACCGCCGCCACGACCTCGCCGAACTGCTTCAGCATCTCGATGTGGAGCGATGCGCGCTGCTTGGGTGCTCGATGAGCGGCACGATCATGCTCGACTTCGCGCTGGAGCATCCTGAGATGGTCACGGCCCTGATGACCGCCTCCAGCGCGCCCAGCGGCTACCAGCCAGAGGCGCCCCGCCGCCAGAAATGCATGGAGATGTTCCAGGCGGCGAAACAGGGCGATACCGCGCGCGTCTCCGAGCTTCAGATGCGCCTCTGGATCGACGGCCCCACCCGCCAACCGGATCAGGTCGAACCCGGAGGTTCGCCAGCGCGCCGCCGCAATGAACCGCATCCCGGTCGAGCGGAACACGTTTTTCGTCGCCGATCTTCAGCCATTCGAGCCGCTCGACCCGCCCGCCATTGACCGCCTGGATACGATCACCATCCCAACGCTGGTGATGGCCGGGGCGCTCGATTATCCCACCACTGTACACGCGGCTGACCTGATGGCCGACGCGATCCCAGGGGCGCAGAAGCGTGTCTTCGCCCATAGCGCGCATCTGCCAAACATGGAAGAGCCAGAAGCGTTCACGCAGGCCATACTGGACTTCCTGAATCGAGCACAATAGGCATTCGTGTGTCATCGCCTTGACATCCGTCCCTTGCATGGCTATTATCATACTGTACAGTACAGTATGATTTTCGTGAGAGGACGGCGCATGGTCGAGCCGACACGTACACGGGCGAAACGTGAGCAGATTCGTGCAGGCGCACAGCGCCTCTTCCTGAGCCTGGGCTACGAGCGCGCCTCGATGGACGCGATTGCTGGCGCGGCGGGTGTCTCCAAACAAACGCTCTATCGCTACTACCAGACGAAAGATGCGCTCTTCGTAGACATCCTGCGGCAGTTGACGGTCGGCAGCTTTCTGCGCGATGTGCCCGCTCTTCGGATGAGGCGCCGCTCACCAGCCGGGACGATCTCGAGGCGGCGCTCGTGGCCTTCGTGACAAGCGCGAGCGCATATCTGCTTGCGCCCACCTATGTCTCGCTGCTGCGGGTGCTCATCGCTGAGGCGCCGCGTTTCCCAGAGCTTGCCGAGCAAATGCGCGCGACGCTCATAGCCCAGGGGAGCGCAGCGCTGTCGCGCCTGTTGACGCGCGCCCACCACGCCGGGATCATCAGTCAGCCGCCCTCAGAAGAGATGTTACTCCTGCTGGTCGCGCCGCTGCTGGCCTATCTGCTCGCCGATGGGTTGATTGCCGGGCATGACCAGCCGCCGAAACCGCCACCAGAAGCGCTCGCGGCGCTCGTCCATTTCTTCATGGCCGCCGTCGCCTGATGGGTATCGAAGCCGTCAGGTGCGCCTGACGTATGTGAAGAAGGAGGCAATGCTCATGTCATCTCGCATCAACCACTCGTTCTGCTGGTCATTGCCGCGACCGCGCTAGATGGGCTGCTGGCGGGCGCCAGCCTCGATCAGTCCATCAAGCAGTTGCCAGCGCGCCGCCGGATCGGTGTGATCGCCTATTCGGTCTATAGCCGCGCCGCCGATATGGGAACTGGTATCCTTTGGTACGCGATTCTCGGCGTCGGCGCTGCGCTGCTGACCATCGTCGCCGCCATCGTCGCGCTGATACAGGCCGCGCCGCCCAATGTCGCGTTGCCTTTGTACCTCGCCGCCGTAGTCTCGCTGGCGCACTCCTTCACCACATCGCGCGCCGCGCCCACGTTGCTGAGTCAGCGAAACATGGCAAACAGCGAGCCTGAACTGACGGCGATCTTCGACCGATTCGAGCGCTGGCAGACGGCACGCGCCATCTTGCAGGTTGTGACGTTTGGCCTGATGCTCTGGGCGCTCGCAGCCGTTACCACACGGTAATAATTGCCCCCAATACTCCCGGTGGAGGGCTTTCCGATGGATCTCTATCGACTGGCGCTGTTCATCCATGTAGTGGGGGTCATTGGCTTCTTCATGCCGCTTGGCGTCTACCTCTTCGGGATGGTGGCGCTACGGCGCGCCAGGCAGGTGCAACAGGTGCGCATCATCTGTCAGGCAATATTTGCGACTGATACGGTTGCCGTAGGCGGTATCCTGCTGCTGGCGGCTGCGGGGCTTTACATGGCCGTCACGGTATGGGGGCTGGGCACTGGCTGGGTGATCGTGGCGATCATCAGTTTCGCGCTGATGGCGCCACTTGGCCCGTTGGTCATCGAGCGGCGCCTGCACAAAATCGCCGCGCTGGCCGCCGCAGCGCCTGATGGCCCGCTTTCTCGCGAGATTCAACAACGTATCGCCGATCCGATTATGGGCGCGGCGCTCTACCTGCTGATTGCCCTGCTACTGGGCATTATCTATCTGATGACTACCAAGCCAATGCTGGAAGGCGCAATTCTGGCGATGATCGTCGCAGCGGCTCTGGGCTTTATCGCGGGATTTCCGCTTTGGTTTGCCCGACGCCATGCGGCACAGGCACGGAACGCCTGACGATGCGACATACCCACAGATGAGCGCTACCGCTATTCGGCGTCGGCGACATCCTCCACATCGTTGCCCACGTCGCCGCCTTCGTCGCCTTCAACGCCCATCATCGCGTCGATCTCCGCCAGCGCCTGCTCGCGGTCGCGTTGCCAGCGGCGGAACGAGAGACGATGCACCTGCCAGCCCGCGCGCTCCAGAATTGTCTGGCCGCTGACCGTATCGAGCGAGACCTCGCCCGGCAGCGGCGCGTGGCGTTCGGGGTCGCCGTCACAGGCGATAGCCAGCGCCCGCCCGCCATACTGCGCCACGACATCCACCGCGAAGCCCGCGACCGGGTAGCCGAGGTAGACCTCGTAGCCGTTCCGCTGGCGTAGCGTCTGCCCCAACTCGCGCTCGAAGGCGGTGCCACCGGAGGTATGATCCTCTGGCTTGTCTGGCTCCAGACATTCCGACGCATAGTCGAGATACTGCCCCAGGAGATGGTCTTGCGGCAGATGGCGCGCATCGAGTCCGGTGAAGATCACCTGGCGATGGCGCGCGCGCGTCACCGCGACATTGAAGAGATTGTCGTTGTTCATGAAGGTGACGGTGCTGCGATGCGACGACGGGTCGGCGCAGAAACTGAGCAGCATGATGTCGCGCTCGTCGCCCTGGTAGCTGTGCGCCGTGCCGATGGCGATATCGTGATCCTGCAAAATCTTCGATTTGAGCTTCTGCGCCAGCATGCGCGTCAGGTAGTTCACCTGGTCGCGATAGGGCGAGAGCACGCCGATGGATGAGCGCTCGTTCGGTGGCAGCTTCGCCTCGGCCTTCGCGATAGCGTTGATCTCCTTGAGAATCGCCTCGGCCTCCTGCGTGTTATAGCCCTCTTTGACGCGCTTGCCGTTCACCTTGCGCATCTCGACGCTACGTGTCCCCAGCGTATCGGGGCGACGCGTCATCACGCGCAACGCCTGGCCGTAGAAGCGGCGGTTGCTGAACTCGATAATCTGCGGCAGGCTGCGATAATGCTCGTCCAGCAGCACCACATCGTCCTGGGATGGCAGCGCGCCATTCACCACATCGAGCAGGCTGTGCGTCCGATAGTTCCACTGCGACCGCTGGCTGGCGGAGAGGCCGTGCTGCGAGGCGAGCGCCGCCTGGCGGTCTTCGCGCAGAAACGAGAGATGGCGCAACTGCTTGGGATCGCCGCAGACAATCGCCCGCTTGCCACGGTAGAGCAGTGGCAGCGCGCTCGAGACATCGCACTGCGACGCCTCATCCACGATCACCAGATCGAACATCTCGCGGTCGAGCGGCAGCATCTCGGCGACATGCGGGTTGGTCGTCGCCCAGATCGGGAACGTATTGAGCAGCGCGGAGAAATCCAGTTCGGCGAAGATTTTATCCTGCTCGGCGGTGCTGCGGGCCTCCAGCGCCGTCCTGAAGAGCGAGAGCGTGCGCCGGTTGAGCCGCAGCGCCTCGGCCAGCGCCTCGCGCCGTCGCGCCGTCAGCAACTCGCCCACCAGTGCGCCGCGATCCATACGCAGGCGCGCATGCCGCGTCAAGAGCGCGTTCACATCGTCACGCGCCAACAGCGCGCGCTCGGTCTGCGCCAACCCCGCCCGTAGCTGCTCGCGCCGCAAGACGGCCTCCAGATGTGGCAGATCGCTCTCGGCGAGGCCAATCCGCGCGGCGACATCGTTGGCGGTCTGGTCGCGTTTGCGCCCGGCCATCCAGCTCACCACCGGGAGCTTGCCGGTGTCGCGGTGGATTTCCTCATAGGCCGCTTCGAGCGCCTCTGGCCCCAGCGCGGCGGCGGCGGCCTCGTTATAGGCGGGCGGATGGATGCGCCGGAGCGCGGCGACGTGCTGAGTCCAGCGCGCCTCGGCCTCCAGCAGATAGCGAATCTCGGCGTCGAGTTGCGCGATCTCGTCATCGGCGGAACGCAGGCGATCTTCGAGCATCTCAATCTCGCCGGGACGCGGACGCGGTGGCGCGCCAGTGCCGTCGAAGAGGTTATCGAGGAACTTCTTCAACTCGTCGCGATAGCGCCGGTCGCCGCCGCGCAGGATGACCGTCAGGCTGCCCAGGTGCGGCTTCAGCTTCTCGACGACGACATCCACCGCCTTGTTCATCTTGGAGGAGAGCAGCACCGTCTGCCCGCGCGCTACGGCGTCCAGCACGATCTGCGCGATGGTGAACGACTTGCCGGTGCCGGGAGGGCCAATCACCAGCGTCAGCGGGCGGCGCTCGGCCTGGCGCAAGACGCGCGTCTGGGCGTTGCTCAACTCCGAGCCGCTGAGAATGGGCCGCTCGATCTCCACTTCGGGCAGCATCCCGGTGACGGGCGCGCGTTCGGCGCGGGCGGCGTCGGTGAAGATGGCGGCGAGCGGCGACGACATATCGCCCCGGTTGCTCATCATCTGCAACTCCGTCAGCACGCCACGCGCCTCCTGCGGACGCCGTACCAGCGCCATCGCCGACGCGCAGAGGAGCTGCACGGGGCTATCCACCAGATCGCGCAGGGCGGCCTCGGTCTGTAGCTCCGGCCATGCCTGAAGGTCGTCGGTGCGCAGGTCGGGGATCAACTCCGCGACCACTGCGGCGAACTCGCGGATGGCGGCGGTCTCGAAGGGCGCGGTGGGCACCTGCGCCAGAATCGCCTCGGCGTAGGCCTGGGCCTGCTCGTCGTTCTCGGCGTCGATGAGCGAGGCCAGCAGCGGAAAGTTGATATGCTGCTCGTCCAGATCGATGCTCAGATGCGCCAGCGAGCCTTCCTGCTCGATACGCGCGGGCCAGTAGAGCAGCGGCGCGCAGTAGACCTCGCCCTTGCGGCGCGCGTTCTCTGGGCGTCCGCGCCCCACCAGGAAGATCGATCCCCAGATCAGGAACTTCTCGCGGCGGTTGACATCGGCGGCGTTCTGCGCGGTGACGCCGGTGCTCAGCGGCACTTCGAGCCGGTCGAGTTGGGCGGTGGCCAGCGGTTCGACGCCATCGGCGAAGACCAGATATTCCGCCTGGTTTTTATCGAGGATGTTGGTGAGCGTGCCCCCACGCGAGTCGGCGGAGAAGCAATCGTGGAAGTAGCGGCAGACGCCTGCGAAGAGCGCGGATGTCGGGCCGGGCGGCATCGGACGCGCGGGAATCGGGCCACCCTCTACCCACTGGCTGACCGGAGTCAGGTCAGCGCGCGCAACGACATCTATGACCACCGGCTGAATCGGCGGACGCTCCTGGTGGGCGTCGTCGGTCTGCCGTCCACGTCGAAATACCATGACTGCCTCCTCGCACCACCTGGCGCTCCACGCCTGATTTTGCAGGTGGCGTGCGGACGGTCGCAGCAGGCAGTGTAGGCGCAGCGGCTGGCGACCGTCAATCTGGCGCCCATTATGGGCCAGTACTGATGGACGCGACGGGGGAAAAGCACGCCGATGGGGAGCGATGTCGGCGACATGAATGGTTCGCCGTGAACCAGCGTAGCATCGCCTGGAGAGATGTGATGATCGCGCGATTTTCGCCGTATCTCTGCTATAATCTGCCAGCGCGAGGACATTACAGCAATGGGTATAGCAAGGGCAAGGGTATATATGGCGGACAATACCGCACACCATCCAGTGCAACCAGATGCGCGCTCATCGTGGCGTGGGTGTATCATCAAGGTACTCATTGCCCTGGTCTCTCTGCTCGCACCCCTCACCCTTATTGCCTGTGCGCTAGCCCCTATGCCCTCGAGTGGCGCCGTGGTGACGCAGGGACAATTACTGCCCACTCTGCGCCACCTCGACTGGGGGTTTGCGGCGATTAATCATCCGGTCTGGTCGCCAGATGGGCGCTGGATCGCGGTGCTGGCTGGGGATGACTACGCAGGCGCACATGTAGAGGTGGTCAGCCCTGACGGGCAGACGAAATATGACTTGAGCAGTTGGCATTGTGGTGAGGGGTCGGGAATCCAGACTTTGCCTGGCTGCCTGATGGCCGTCTGAGTTGTATTAACGGCGACACGCCGTATCCTCGAATGTGCATTGGCGCCGCGCCGTTCAGTTCCTGCATGGCGGTCCATCTCTCACAAGTCATCATTGGCAGTCAATGGGGGGTGACATGGACTCCCAGCGGGCAGGCCGCGTTATTCGCTGCACGACCCAACGACGGGTCAGGAGCCAATACCGAACTCTATGTAGTGACGCCAGCAGGCGTAGTGCAGCAGGAGCTGACCTCCGCAGATCAGTATGATGCAGCCGCCCCATCCTTCCGCCCCCATGCTGCCCAGTTGGCGTACTATCGTGGCGCTTACTGTGGACTCCGGTGGCTATGATCACTTTGATCTGGTGATCAGTCCTTTTTCACAGGTTGCAACCGGGAGACTCACCCTCGGCTCCGCTCGTACCATCGCCACCGAACAACACCCTGACATGAGCCTCTATGCTTGGTCGCCGAGCGGACGGTGGCTGGTGGTGCGCTATGCCGACTATCAAGGTGGCGACAGAATCTACCTAGTCAACCCGGATAACTCATCGCAGACGCTCGATGTGGTCAGTGCCGACCTCGCTCAACAGCAGATGACCGATCCCATCTGGTCCCCCGATGGCAAGACACTGATCGTCTTCGGCGTGAACGACCAGCAGCCGTATGCCATTGACATCGCCAGTTATCTCGCCAGCAAGGGGTTGCAACCTTAGTGGATTAGGGTGCCCGGTGAGTGTCCAGCTGGGCAGCGACCCCAACGCGTCGCCGCGCTACTATACGTCTACAATGGCCACGGCGATGTGGTGGCCCTCGTGGATGCCAGTGGCAACGTCGTCGCCAGCTACAGCTACGACGCCTTCGGCCAGTTGACCTCGTTCAGTGAGAGCTTTGGCGGCACGACGACGTGGACGAACCCGTATCGTTATGACGGACGCGATGGGGTGCGCTACGACGGCGAGACGGGCTTGTACTGGATGTCTGTGCGCGCCTATGATCCGGCGCTGGGCCGCTTCCTCAGCCGTGACCCGCTGGGCCGTTCGCCGCTGTTCTTCAGCGACCAGCCGTATGGCTACGCGGGCAACAACCCGCTCATCAACGTCGATCCGAGCGGGCAGATGCGGATGGCCGATGGGACTGGCGGGGTCGGTGGCGATTCTGGGTGGGCACAGAAATATCCGGCGTACAAACGGCCGCTATCGCCGAATGTTACTCTTCCTGAAGTGTATACTAGCAACGGAGCTAATCCACCGAAAGAGAAGATGCTCGCGCTGGCGTCGAAGATCATTGAAAAGCAGAATGCTGGGCCAGGGGGGCCAGGGGAGCATAAACCAACCAGAGGTGGCGCTGTCCTCAGTTATACCTATGCCAGGGGAACAGACAAAGAGGTCTCTGATGTGTACCCCAACAAGACTCTGAAGTCGTTACAGGGGGACCAGTCACACACGCGGAGGATGCGTCCATTAATTGGGCTGTCGGGCAGATCAGAAATCTTGTGCATCAGTGGGGGAACGCAGGGTGGAACTCGGTTTTCATCGTGGATGTGATCACTACGCTGCCACCTTGTCAGAAAAAACAGGGGTCTCCGAGATCTCAGTTGCAGCATCGAGTTTTGCCGCAGGCAGGATGGCTCAAAGCCAGTTACTCGACGCGGCAAACGGGAGAACTGCCAGGCGCCAGTGGCGGCAGCACTGGGGATACCATAATACTCAGGATCTGGGTTCTCAGGCCAAATCCCACCGAGATCCGCTGAATCAAAGCCAACTCTTCCTGTGGGGGGCCGTGGAGGGCCGTGAAGACATAGCCCGCTGGTAGTCACAACCCGATACCTGAGATCTTTCTCGGTCCCTAATTTTTGAGCATGCTATGACAAAACCGTAGCGGCACTGGCCATGATTGCCACGATTGGGGTTGATTGGCCCTGATTAGATGTAGTTGGTCATCGTGGCCACAGCGCGTGCCCTATAGTCCCCTACGATAACTCGCAGGCGGGAGGGGAAACACATGGCGGACAGGGCAGACAGGGCAGACAGTACCCAGGAGCGAAGCGTTGGCACTGGCGCTGGTGTCAATGACACGCCGACGACACGCCAACTCGAACGCGCGCTCACGCTGCTCGGATACGATCTCGCCTATGAGGATCAGGAGGCGCACGCGATGCGCTATCTGGCTGAGTTCGCCCAGCGCTATGGGGCACTCTCTACCAGCAGCGTAGTCACTGGTCGCCCGACAGTTTGCGCCACCACCTACTACAGCACATGAGCACATCAAAGATGTGGGCATTCGTACGGAAGCGCCAGGAGTGCGCGAAACGGAGACACTCGACGAGGAAGATACCCTCTTTGCCCTGGCTGCCCTGGGTGTGCTGCGTCCCTCCGAGGCGCCATCGCTGCTGCTGCCGTATCTGGCGAGTCCGCGCGCCCAGGAGCGCTGGCTGGCCGCCTTCGGGCTGGCGGCGCTGCATGATGAGCGTGCGCTGCCCGCCATCGAGCGGATGCTGGTCGAGTTCGTTGGCCCCCACCAACCCAAATGGGGGTATATGTTCCAACTCTGGCGCCAGTGGTTGCTGCGCCTGCTGGCGGAGTGGGGCGATCCACGGGTCGTGCCGTTTATCCGCGCGGGTCTGGTCGCCACCGTTCGCGCCGAGGAAGTGGCGGTACCCGAGCCACAGGGCCCTGAGCAGGTGTTCGTGGTCGAGAGCACTGGGAAACGCTACACCGGGCAAGAGGCATGGGAATGGTTCCATCAGGAGGTGAGCGAGTGGACCGAAGTAGAGCACCAACTGATCTACGCGCTTGGCCAACTGGGCGCGTTTGGCGCGCTGGTGGGGGTACCCACACATCCAGGCGTCTACTATCAAGTGACGACGTGGAAGTGGACCGACGATGGCCAGTTCCAACGCGTGGTCGGCGTCTCTGAGAGCCATCCAGGTGCACTATGCGGGAACATCTGGCGTGTCCATGCCTGTTTCGGCGCCCTCGAGGCGCAGTTCAGTCGGCAGTCCGAGTGGACATATACCTTCGCCGACGTGCCAGCACTGGCGCAGGCAATCGAGCGGTCGCTGGAAGGGCAATTCGGTCTGGAAGAAGCTGAGCAGCGTCAGGCAATGGAGGACTACGACCATGCGGGTTTTACCACTTTGACCGCAGCCTACTATCGGTGGGTCGCCAGGCAAGCCCAGGAGAAGGAGGCGGATGAGCAGGCTACCGCAACTCCAAACACTCCGTCGGCAGGGGAGGACCCTGGCCAATGAGGGTGAGCCTGGCTCGGGCCACTATGATTAGTCCGCATGATAATCTGCCTGCGCGGCGGCGGCCAGCAACCGTGAGCATGAACCACTACGACACGGATAGAATCGGAGCAACATCTTCATGAAGCGTACGCTACGGATGCTGCGTGTGCTGGCCCTCGTCGCCCTCCTTGCCCTCGGTGGCTTCTTTCTCCTGTCACGGTTGCCGCTTGCTCCTGCAACGATGGGCGGCGGCTCCCCTGAGACGCTGGATACCCTGAGTCTGCTCGTGCCGCTGCTGCCTGCGCTGCTGGTGAACCTGGTGGGCCAGACGACCTTCGCCGTCTGCCTCGCGGTGGGAGTCGTCGCGCTCGTCGTCCGTACCCAGGCTGCGGCAACACACGCCCCCACGTACCTGGGGAAGGAGTAGCTCCATGAGCGTGTGGCAGTTGAGCGGATGGCAACAGGTCACGGTCGGGATCATCGGGGGGATTGGCCTCGCGTTCGGCGTGGTGATCGCCGTCGTGTCCGCCTGGCGCGCCGTGCGACGGTGGGCGCGGGCCCTGTCCCCTCTAGGGCGGCGTGCCCTCGGGTGGGATTCTGCTGCGGCTGGAGTTGGCTGCTGGCGCCTTCATCTGCTTAGGCGCTGTCTTCCTCGCCCCGTACCCAGCGCTGCAAGCTACCTTTGTCCTCGCAGCACCCGTGGCGGTGGGCTTATCCGTGTTTGTGCGAGCACATGCCGAGGAACTCTGGAACCGCGAGCGGCAAGCCAGAGAGCAGCTCAGGCCAGACGGCGGGAGTGGTCGGCCGACGGCCCCATGACGCGCTCGTATGGCAGGACGTGCTGCGGGCCGCCGAGCTCCACCGCCTGCACCGGGACGCCCACCGCCCACCGGCGCGGTCTTGGGTTACGACAGCGAGAGACAATTGGCCAGCTGGCGGAACGCGCCGAGTAGCCCCGCGACGACCGACAGCTTCCTCTACGATGGCGAGGGCCAACGGGACGCCCAATCAGTGACGGTCAACGGCTCGATCACCACCACGACGACGTATGTGGCCAGT
The DNA here is from genome assembly GCA_963702665.1 of uncultured Chloroflexia bacterium. Classification (GTDB taxonomy): domain Bacteria; phylum Chloroflexota; class Ktedonobacteria; order Ktedonobacterales; family JADMIN01; genus DAHUXT01. The sequence goes on along the minus strand of CAVPDP010000018.1, from coordinate 86,381 downwards.
GGGCTGGAGGAGATCAAGACCGATCAGAATGGCGACCGTGCTCGCCACCTTCACGTATGACAGCATGGGCGTGCCGGTGAGCGTCCAGGTGGGCAGCGATCCCAACGCCTCGCCGCGCTACTATTACGTCTACAATGGCCATGGCGATGTGGTGGCGCTGGTCGATGCCAGCTACAGCTACGACGCCTTTGGCCAACTCACCTCGTTCAGTGAGAACTTCGGGAGTGGCGTCACCTGGACGAATCCCTACCGTTACGATGGCCGCGACGGGGTGCGCGCTTATGCCATTCCCTGAACGTGGCGCTCATCCAATAACGTCAGATATACGCTGTCCTTCTTCAAAAACGCTACCACCTCGCATTCTCGTCTTTGGAGAGAGGCCATGAAAACATGGCGAGTGGACAGCGCAAAGGGCAGGCCATATATGAGCGTGAAAATCCAGCCGAAGCGAATCCTGGTGGGCGCGGGCATACTCGCGCTCTGCGTCGGCGTGATCGTCGTCGGCGTCGCGGGTATCGCATTGGCGCGCTATCAGGCGGCTGCGCATAACGGCCATATTGCTTTGACGCAGCCAACGCCGACGCCATCCAGCTACGGCGTAACGACGGCAACCTGCGATGCGCCGGGAAAGCCCGCCTGCCCGACGCCTGATCCGGGCTGGAAGCCCTACAACGCAGATACGCCCGGTTCGATACTCGCAGCCATCAAGCAGACGTGGATATTTCACGTGGATCTCAACGATGGCGGCGACCATGTGCAGGATCTTTCACATCTGGGCGCGCCCTTCATGGTGCGCGGGCTGGGGTCAGTCGGGAAAATTCTCCCCGACTACTACGTGCTGGCGATCATGGATACCTACGGCCACATCACCGATGTCGGCATGTTCGAGGTAAATGCTGCCCATACGGCATTGCATTTCGCGGCCATTACCAGCCACGACGAGCGCTATCCCATCGTGCGCCAGACATCCAGCGCCGCCATAGCCGCCCTCCAGCTACAGCGTCACGAGGCGCTGAAATCCGCCGCCAAACCCTATCTCGTGTACCTGGATATCGACGCCACTATGCTTGAGACAGGGCAGGCGGTCTGGAATGCGGGCGGCGGTCCCATGGAACCATTGTGGCTGCTGCCGGGAGCCGATGGCAAAGTCTATGTCTACGGCAACGATGGCAAGGTCTACGCCGAGAGCGAAATACCGCTGAGCGCGTGACACGGCTCACGCGCAAATATCCCCTCCCGAACGGCTTGCTTTGTTTTCGGCGCGCATTTTGCGTTCCTGCGCATGCTTGTTGTGCGCAGTGGCCGCTTCCAGTAGAATGGCAGCCGAGCGCAAGGATTGTTCACGCGCGCATCGTCGGCAGGGTCGCCAGATGACGAGCGTGTTGGCGAGCCTGTGCGCTTCGCCTCGTGCGGGGGAAAGCCCGCGAAGGAGTACGCAATGATCCTTATGGCGGCTGGTATTCCAAGCTACAATTTTCCCATTCCCAAGGGCAGTTTCTTCGATCTCGTGTTTCATCAAACGAACTTCAGCCTGCAGATTCTCGGCCTGCTCAACCCACCACTCAGCCTCAACCTCATCGGCCTCATCATCATCATCCTGATCGCGTTTGCCGCAAATGCCGTGACCGAGCGCCTGACCTCCAGCAAGGCGGGCGGCCTCTTCACCGCCGTCCTCATCACCCTCATCGGGTCGTATCTCTTCGCCGCGTTCGTCCGTTTCCCGTTCGACTTCCAACTGGAGGGCGTGCGCATCATCGCCGCGCTGCTGGGCGCAATCATCATCGCGGTATTTTATACGCTGATTCGCAAGCCAGGGGCGAGCAAAAAAGAGCTCATGACCGGCGCTGGCGTCGGCCAATGGAGCATCACCCGCCAGCGACTGGAATGGTGGGAATCGACGTCGCCGTTGGGGCTGGTGGCGCGGTCGCGGCAGTAGTCGCGGTTGGCGGCGCGGCGGTTGGGTTGTGATTGCCGCCGGAGCTGCTGCTGGCGGTGGCGAGCGGCGTGACTGCGCTGTCTGGCGCCGTGGTGAGCACCGGCCCAGCCGTCCACGTTGGTTGTGGCGCGGCCAACGGCGACACGTTCTCGACAGGCGGCGCGCGGAGGACGATCAGGAAGATCACCAGCAGCGCGGCATTCAACGCGAGCAGGATGAACCTGCTGGCGGGCACGGCGGCGCGCGGCGCGGCGCGTGGTTCGCCATCATCGGGGGTATCGGGGGCATCGGGATCCGCTGGCGTTGTCGACATAGGCGCCGTCGCTCCACTTCTTCATATGGCTGTGGGTACGAATGGGGATTGTCGCCTAGTATGCCATATACGGACAAATGCCGTCAAATCCCGTCAAATGGGTACTATCACGATCACACCCGCGCATATGTCACCGTGCCATTGGGCGCGACATGCGCCAGATAGAATGTGCGATCCGGGTAGGCGGCATGCAGTTGCTGGAGCGTCTCGGGCGACGCGAGATAGGCATAGAGCGTCTCGCCGCGCAACCCTGGATCATTCAGCGGCCAGAGGATGTAGTTGTAGATAAACCAGTTGTCCGTCAGGACGATAGCCTGTCGCGGATGGAACGCGTAGAGCGCCTGCGCGTCCACCTTCATCGAGGCGGGCAGGCCCGTATATCCCTGATAAATCTGCGCCTGACGCGGCGAGTAGTAGAACAAATTACACGCCACCAGCGTCAGCAGCAGCAGGCCAGCTACCCCCATCGCTAGCGGTCTTGTTGGCCGCGCCGCGCCGAACGCCCGCCCCACGCGGGCGAGTGTCGTCGCCAGCCCCGTCACACCGCGCGCCGTCAGCAGCAACAGAAACGGCAGCGTCTCGAAGAGATAGCGCGGGCCGAGATAGATGCCGTGATAGAAGTAACCCACCTGAGCGCCACAGAGCAGCGCCAGCAGCAGCAGACAGAAGATGTCCCAGCGCGTGCCCGCGTCGCGCCGGAGGAAGGTGAGCGGCAAGAGCGCGAGTGTCAGGTAGAATGGCCAGCCATAGAGATCGATGAGCAGGATCGAGAGGAGCTGATCGAGGATCAACAGGCCAGCGGCGAACGTGTGCTGTCCGTAGAAGCCAATGCCCTGGCCAAAGCCATAGCGGTCGCCCGGAAAGAAGACCATCCGCGGTGAGACGGTCGGGCTGCCCGTCTGCAACAGGTTATACAGCAGATAGAGCGCGAGTCCGCCCATGAGGATGCTAAAGGCAAGAAAGAAGGCGGGCCAGAGCGTCGCCGCGTAGCGCCGCAACGTGCGCCACTGGCCGCCGAGCAGATACGCCGTCGCCACGACGCCAATCAGCGCGGCGCTGAACTCGCGCGTCAGCAGCAGACCGACGGCGAAGAAGGCGGCCAGGGCGAGATCATACCAGCGCCAGCCGTGGGTGTAGCGCACGAGCATCAACAGAAAATAGACGGCGAAGAACAGCGCCATCGTATGGCTCATGTACGACGCGGCCAGATAGGTGTAGAACGGCGAGAGCGCCCCCAACAATACCGCGAGCCAGGCCACGCCACCGCTATAGAAATACCTGCCGAGGCGAAAGATGCCCCAGAGCGCGAGCGTCCCCAGCAGCGGCTCGACCAGCCACGGCGCGTGCAGCACGACGCCAACCGCCAGCAGCAACGGTGTCATCGGGGGATACTGGGCAAACCAGCGCCCATCGCTGGCGACCATGAATGGCCCCTGGAATGCCGCGAGGTTGGCGGGAACGGGGGCCGAGAGCTGGCCGGAGGCAAAGATTTTCGCCTGGAAGAGATAGGCGCTGGCGTCGAGAATATGGGGCTGCCCCTGGTATTCCGCCAGGGCGACCCAGAGCACATAGCCCAATGAGCCAGCCACCGTCACCAGCGCCAGCGCATCCCAGCGGTCGCGCACGACCCGCCGGAGCGGCGCCCGCGCCCACGTCGGCAGCCGCCGCGCCAGCATCACGCCTCGCTCTGGCCACGCCACGCACCCGCGTCGCACCCTCCAGCATAAGGCCGCTCCATCGCGGGAGCGAACAGGCTGAAGGCGCCGTAGAGCGCCAGCGCCAGCACGAGCAGCACGAGCGACCACAAGACGACCTGGGCCAGCAGGTAAAATACCTCGGCGAGAAATGGCAGCGGGCTTTCGGGGAAGTAGATTTTTCGCTCGTTGGCGGTCGTGCCATCGGCCGCCAGATCGTGCGCCAGCGCATAACGGTCGTTGCGGTCGATGACGATCTCGCCACAGAGAGCGCCGCCGCATTGCAGATAGATGTGCGCGGGCGTCTCTGGCCGTAGCAGCGACACACTGAGCGTGGCCGTAGAGGCGCCCGTCAGCGTGACCAGCGCCGAGCCATCGGGCTGCGCGGCGACCGGCGCTCCGGCGGTGTGGATATCGCGCCACGAGCTATAGCTGGAGCTATCACGCATCCATGCCTGAAAGCGGTAGTAGGGCGTGCCTGCGATGCGAGCGATATAGGCGGGGTCGAGCGAAAAGTTGTTCGTGCTGTCGGTACCGTCGATCTGAAACTCGCGTGTGAGCGGATCGGGCGCGGTGAACAGCACGGCGGTCGGCGTCTGTTGCAGCGGGAACGCGAGTGTCTGCCCATCGAGCGAGAGCGTGCCCTGTGTCGGCGTGATGGCCAGCCGCAGCGGCTCGGCGGTCAGGGCCAGCAGCGTATTCTGGATCAGCAGCAGAACCACGATGGTGGCCAGGAGATAGCCAGCCAGCCTGAGCTGCGGCCAGCGGCCCAGCACGGCGCCAACACGCTCGCCAATGGCCAGACGCCGCCCCTGCTCTTCGACATCACTCTGCCGCACATGCGCCTTCTTTCGCAGGGAACCGCCTTGTAGGTGAACTCATTTTGCCCTGCCATTATCGCAGAGTTCGCGACAAATGGGACAGGCGTAGCCCCGGTTGGAAAGTCCCATCAACGTTGCGTCGCAAGATGGCAGGCGCTATAATGCCGCCCACGGCATAGACGCTTTCAGAGGCTTTCACCGGCTATATCAATGGGGATAGGGTGCGAAACATGGATCCGAGGGATAGACCACGATGGACCCGGCCACTTGAGGCGCGCGCGCGGACGATTCCGTTGACGTCTCCCCTGAGATCCATGCCCATCTTCCGTCCAGCGCCCTATCTGGCGGTCGTCGCGATCCTCCTGCCCATCGTCGCGGCAGGGGTCGCATCGGCATTGCTGCTCAACGAGAATCAGCAGCCGCCCATCTGGGTGCCTCTGCTCATTCTGCTCTTCATCCCGCTGTTGACGGTCGCCTGGCTCTTCATGCGCAGCGTGCGGCTCTCGCCCATGGGCATCTCAGTGGGCAGGCCGTTTCAACGGTGGCATGAAGCGATGTGGCACGAGATTTCGCGCGCCGAGCGACACGGTCTCTTCATCCGCATCTACACCACCCATGGCGATTCCATCGCGTTTGCGCCGCGTCTGCTGATGGATGGCGGCAAGCTGCGCCATGTCATTCTCACCCATCTGCGTCCGCAGGCGCTCGATGGCGCGCTCCGCACCGAAGCGCTCGACACGTTGCCGATTCCAGGGTCCGACCTGGGGATACTGCGCGCCCGTCCGAGCAATCGCTGGCCGATCAGCGGTTTCTCGCTCTCACTGGCGGCCATCATCGGCGCGGCGCTTGCGCTGGTCACGCTTCCTGAGCCTGTTGGGCTGGCGCTCTGCGTCATTGGGGCGCTGGTGGCGCTGCTCGGCATTGCGCTCGCGGTCTGGCTGCTGCAAGAGGTCATCGTCACGCAAGAGGGGTTGACGATCATCAGGCCCTGGCGGCGCAGCCCCTATGAAGTGCTATGGCATCAGGTCAGGGTGGTCGATCACTCGCCCCACTGGGCGCTGATTCGGTTTCGCGTGGGGTCCTCGGTGCGTTGCATTGGTCCCGCGCTCCTGCGCGCGCCCGAACGCGAGCGCATGTTCGCCTTCATCAATCGCTACTGTCTGCGGCCCGGTGTGTTAAACTTTCCCCATAGAGGGCTGTTTTAATACCAGGTCCGTTGCGGTGGTTGTCGTATGGATGGCCGCTGCGGACAGCGCCCTCACCCAGGCGAAGCCCACAGGAGACCGACCCCATGTCCACCAACGCTGGCATCATTCTGGCGCTCGCCTTCGGCTCGATTGCGCTCTTCTCGACGATATTTCTGGTCGTGCTGCTCCAGATGCGCAGTCGCTGGGATCAGCTTGGCGACCCCAAGCAGCCACAGGATCAGCCTGACCACTAGCGCTCCACAAGCTCAGCCAACGCACGCATATCGCCGCGCGCATCAGCCAGCCAGCCGCGCAACGCATCTCCCCTGGCGTCGTCGGCCAGCGTCTGCCTGACCAGCGACGAGAGCGGCGGCAACCTCCGCGTGATCGCTGGTGGCATCGTCGCCAACGCATCGAGCCAGCGCGCGCGCAGGTGATAGGGATCGTCCGCCGCCGCGCCTGTTGGCTGATAGGCGCCCGTCTGGCGGGCTAGCGCGGCGCCCGCTGGCGGCAGCAGTCTGGCCAGCGCCGCCTCGTCGGGAGGGATGCGCGCGGCGAGCAGGCGCGCCTCGGTCGAAGAATCGCGCGTATAGGTCGGCGGCACATCCAGATAGCGCACCTGTGTGGCGAAGGGGCGATTCTCTGGCCGGGCCAGGAGCGCCGCCAGCGCCTCCGCTCCATCATCCGCGCGCGGAGCCACCAGCAGGCTCGCCAGCGAGAACAATTCGCGCAGGGCGGCGTCGCGGTCGGTATAGTATCTGTGGTCGAAGATCTGCACGATTTTGTCAAAGCCCACGAGCATCAGCAGGTCGGCTGAGGGCATGAGCAGCGCGCGTATCGCCCGCGCCTCATCGACATAGAGGCCACGATTCAGCAACGCCAGGGCATCGCGCCGCCTGCCGGTGACGAACGCGCGCATCTGCGCCAGCCGATCCACCAGCGCCGCCCGCTCGACGCGCTCTTTATCCACCGAGGCCACCGCGCACGCCCAGATGACCACATCCAGATCAGCCGCGCGGAGGGCGGCGTTGACCAGCGTCACATGCGCCCGTGTCAACGGGTTGAACGACCCGGCGAAGAGGCCCACTCGCCGCGCGGAGCGCAAACGTCGGGCGCCAGCCAGCGGCGCCACGCATGGTTCTTCGCTGGCGGTCACTGTGGCGGCGGCGCGAGCCAACCGCGCCAGCGCGGAGGGGTCGTCGAGCAGCGCGGCGGCGGCGCGATAGCGGCTCGTCTGTGCGATCTCATCGGCCATCGGGCGTTTCATCCTCGCTGTACGGTCACGCGTGGGTGCTAGAGACACGATAGCACGGCGATGGGTGTGCTACGCTTGGAGCGACGTGATGGGGCGAGATGATGCGGTTGAACGATGCTCCGCAGCATGAGTGAGCTTTGCGCTTGAAGTCCTTCGCAGTCCGCTGCTGAACGCCGCTATCCCCGCCTGCCGGCTAAAGCTCCGTAGCATGAATGCTGCGGCGAATTTCCCCGCCTATTCGCCGTGGCCTTCAGGCTACGGTGGGTTCGCCAAACGACAATAATCGAGGCGGATTTCGTATTGGAGCGAACGGCCGGGGCGAGATAGGATATTCAGGAGGGCCACATGCGCGCTCTACCAACCATCGCCGCGATTGTGCTGGCGGCGGGGAAATCGTCGCGGATGGGCGCGAACAAGATGCTGCTGCCGCTGGCCGGGCGCCCGTTGGTCTGGCGGGTGGTGAGCGCCGCCTGCGCCAGTAGCGCCGCTAGCGTGCTGGTGGTGCTGGGGAACGAGGCCGATGTGGTCGCCGCCGCGCTGCCCGCTGGCCGCTATCAGCGGGTGGATAATCCCCGCTACGCTGATGGCCTCTCGACCTCGCTCCAGGCGGGCCTGGATGCGCTGCCCGATGACATCGATGGCGCGCTGATTTTGCTCGCCGATATGCCGTTTACCTCGCTGGCGACGCTGGAGACGATCCTCGCCACGGCGCGCGAGACACCGGAACAGATCGTGGCGACGAATCAACAGGGTCGGCCCGCCCCACCGGTCTACTGGCCGCGTGCGCTCTTCGCGGACCTGCGGATGATTCGCGGCGATGAGGGCGGGCGCTCGCTGCTGCTGCGGGCGCCGAGGCGGTGCGTCTGGTGGAGATGGCGCAGCCAGATGAGGCGCTCGATGTCGACGCGCCCGAAGACTACCAGCGGGTTGCGGCGCGGGATCAGACGGCTGGCGACTGAGGTTGTTAGCATTAGGGACAGGGACAGGGGCGCAGAACCTGCCTGCGCAGGCTGCAGCCATGCGCCTCAGGCCTTACGCTGGCGCGCAAGCCTCTGCCAGCCCGCGCAGGCGGGCTTCGTAGCGGGGAGTGAGGCTCTTAGGCGCGGCTTCAGCCGCCAGCCCGCAGCGCGTGCCGTCGTACTTCAACACCATCAACCGCCAGCCGTATCAGTCTTCGAGGGGGAACGACTGAGCCGCACGCCACGCGGCCAGATCGGCGTCGTCTGGCTCTGGTACCCACGCGCGCAGCACCCGCGTCTCGTCGCCGCCGACCAGTGTATGCGCGCCCATCGTCGCGGGCAGCACCGCCGTCTCGCCAAGCGCCAGTGTCACGCTCCCCGCAGCCGACACGATCTCGCAGCGCCCCGCCAGCGCCGTCACGATCTGGCACGTGTTTGGACGCACAGCGCCCGCCAATTGCCCGCCAGCGTCAGTTCTTCCAGCATGAAATAGCGGCAGCCGACCAGCACCCGCCGCGTCCCCAGCGCCAGCGGCGTGACCCGCTCCAATGTCTGCGGGGTGTAGCGCATGACGGCCAGCCCCTGCTCCACGTGGAGGTCGCGTGGGCGACCATCCGCCTGGAGGCGACCATAGTCATAGAGCCGATAGGTGATATCGGAGTACTCCTGGAGTTCGTAGAGCGCGACCCCGGCGCCGATGGCGTGTACCGTGCCTGCGGGGACGAAGACCACATCGCCGGGCCGCACCTCGACCGTGTGTAACAGATCTTCCAGCGTGTTGGCGGCAATCGCCCGGCGCACCTCATCTGGCGTCGCCGCGTGGCGCAGCCCGTAGACCACCTGCGCGCCCGGCTCAGCGTGGAGGATATACCACACCTCGGTCTTGCCAAGCTTGCCACCCTCATGCGCGGCGGCGTATTCATCGTTCGGGTGTACCTGCACCGAGAGCTGCGCCTGGGCGTCGAGGAACTTGGTGAGCAGGGGAAAGCGCCTGCCAAACACGGCCTGGGCGCGGGAGCCGATCAGGTCGACGCCGTAGCGGTCGGTGAGCGCGCCGAGCGTCTGGCCAGCATAGGGGGGATTGGTCGCGACGGCCTCGAGCGCGGTCTCCCACGATTCACCGATACGCTGCCCATGGGGGATATCCTTGCCCGCGATGGCGCGCAGATTTTCGCCGCCCCAGATCGTCTCGTGCAGGCTCGCGCGTAGCTGTATCGGTCCCATCGCCCCCATCGGTCATCCCAGGCCCATCACAGATTTCTCCCCAACTTCAGCGCGCGCAAAGACGACACAAACGACCACGAAAACGCCGCGCCACGAGAAATTATCTCCATAGCGCGGCGCTCTGCCGTATGACACAGGAGAAATGGGCGGTCTGCTGTAGCTATTGCACGCGGTTGAGCAGGTCAATGGCGCGCATGACCGCCGCGCGCGACTCTGGCGAGGTCTCGTCGCCGAGCGCGTCCGTCACATGGCACTTCAAGACCTCGGTCGCCACTCGATCCATGGCGGCGCGGGCGGCCAGAATCTGCGTCACGACCTGCTCGCAGGACTTCCCCTCCGCGAGCATATTGATAACGCCCCGAACCTGTCCTTCGATTCGTCGCAGGCGCAACTGCATGTCATTCTCGGTTTTTTCTGACAGCGTCGCCATTGGTCCCAACCCCGATTCCCCGGCCAGAATTAGGCGCGGGCGCCTACGCCGTCCAGGTGGCGCTTGAGCACATCACCCGGCACCATGCCAACCACACGATCAACCTCTTTACCACCACTGAAGATAATCATCGTCGGGATGCCCTGAATTCCAAGGCGCGACGGCGTTGTCGCATTCTCGTCAGTATTCATCTTCGCAAACGTGATCTTACCGGAATACTCCCCCGCCAGCTTCTCAAACGTCGGGGCCATGCGCAGGCAAGGAGTACACCAGGGCGCCCAGAAATCAACGATAACGGGGCCATCCGCCTGAAGCACCTGCTCACCGAATGTCTGATCGGTCACTTCGATATACGCGCCTGACATGTTAAGGAGTCCTCCTGGGCGATATTGCCCACTCTGATGCGCCGATTACCCTACGGGGGTACCGTATACATGGTACCATCACAGCCACCTCTGCGTCAAGGATGAGCGGCGCTGGCTCTCGGTCCGCGCCCGGTGCTATCATGAAGCATAGACCGGCTGTCGTACACGGTCGTTCACGGCCCACGCAGGTTTCGGAGCAACTACTATGCCACTCACCGACGACACGATATACATGGATCACGCGGCGACCACCCCGGTTGATCCGGCGGTTCTCGCCGCGATGCTCCCCTATTTTACCGACCAATTCGGCAACCCCAGCAGCATCTATCGCCTGGGTCGCCAGAGCTTCGACGCGCTGGAAACCGCCCACGAAACGGTTGCCCGCATGCTGGGCTGTCGCCCGGTGGAGATCATCTTCACGGGTGGTGGCTCCGAGGCCGACAATCTGGCGATCAAAGGCGTGGCCTACGCCAAGCGGCGGCGCGGCAACCACATCATCACGACCGCCATCGAGCACCATGCCGTGCTGAATACCTGCCAGCAGCTCGAACGCGAGGGCTACCGCGTCACCTATCTGCCGGTGGATGCGACTGGGCTGGTGAATCCTGCCGATGTGGCGGCGGCCATCACCGACGAGACGGCGCTCGTGACGCTGATGTACGCCAACAACGAGGTGGGCACGATTCAGCCGATCGCCGAGATTGGGCGCATCTGTCGCGAGCGGCGCGTGCCGTTCCACACCGACGCGGTGCAGGCGGGCGGGATCCTCGACCTCGACGTGAATACGCTGGGCGTCGATCTGCTCTCGCTCTCGGCCCACAAGTTCTACGGCCCCAAGGGCGTCGGCGTTCTCTACGTGCGCCAGGGCACGCGCATCCAGCCACAGATGCTCGGCGGCTCGCAGGAGCGCAACCGGCGCGCTGGCACCGAGAATGTGCCGGGAGCGGTTGGCGCCGCCATCGCCCTCGAACGTGCGCAGACGATGCGGGTGGAGGAATCGGCCCGGCTGACGGCGCTGCGCGACCGGCTCCTCGGCGCCATCCTGCGCATTCCCGATACGCGCCTCACCGGGCATCCTGAGCAACGGCTCCCGAATAACGCCAGTGTCGCATTTGCGGGCGTCGAGGGCGAATCGCTGCTGCTCAATCTCGATCTGCTTGGCGTCGCGGCCTCCAGCGGCAGCGCCTGCACGACGGGCAGCGTCGAGCCGTCGCATGTGCTGATGGCGATGGGCGTCTCCGAGAGCGCGGCGCGTGGCCATCTGCGGCTGACGCTCGGCCACAGCACGACAGACGCCGATGTCGATTTCGTGGTGGAACATCTGCCCGCCATCGTCGAGCGGCTGCGGGCGCTCTCTACCCGGCCCGTCTAGCGCATGAGCCACCTGAATTGCTGGCTCTGCGCCTCTATTTCTTTGTAGCGTATCAGGGTTGCGAATGCGCTCAACGCTGATGCTACCGCAGCGACCCGGTGAGCGTATGTACATCTGAGGAGACCGATGAGGAGACCGAACGTTCCCAACATGCGCCATGCCTGCTAGCGCCAGAAAGGATGCACCGATGGGCTACGATCAACCACCCGACAACAACGAAGAGCAACAACAGCCGCAAGACACGCCGCCACCGATGGCGCCAGAGCAACAGTATGCGCCTCCGCCTGCGCAACAGCCGCAGGAAGCGCCGCCACCTTGCCGCCGCCTATGCCACCGCCTATGCCACCACAGCAGCCGTATTATGCGCCACCACCACCTCCGCAACATATGCGCAACAGCCGCAGCCGGATCAGCCACAGTTCTATGCGCCACCACCGATGCAACCGCAGATGCAACCGTACCCGCCGCAGATGATGCAGCCGCAGACCGGCGGTAGTATCCAGGGCCAGGGCTACGACTGGACCGTCGCGCTCATCCTCTCCATTCTCGTCGGGGAGTTGGGCGTTGACCGCTTCTATACCGGGAGCATCATGCTCGGTATCCTGAAGCTCGTCACCTTCGGCGGCTGTGGCGTCTGGTGGATTATCGATATCATCCTGATCGTCACTGGCTCGTATAAGGACGCTCAGGGCCGCCCGCTCGTCCGCAAACTATGAGCCATGTGCTGTCAGACTGGGGAAGGTGAGATGCTTATCCTCCTTCCCTTTTCTTCTCGCTGATTCTCACTGCGCGTTCTCCCGTATGGCATGTCTCACATATTGCTATTTCAGCCAGTAGACAGGGTGTGTACAATAAAGCCATATGTGCGCTTGATTTTATCAGGCATGTGACATATGGAAATGTGTAAACGACAGGAGAACGTGACAATGGGCTATGATCAGCAACAGTATGCGCCGCCACCCATGCAGGGGCAACCAGGCGGCAGCGCCCAGGGCTACGACTGGACCACAACGCTCATCCTCGCAATTTTTCTTGGCTCAATTGGTGTTGACCGCTTTTATACCGGCAGCACGGGCCTGGGCATTGGCAAACTTCTCACGCTTGGCGGCTGCGGTGTCTGGACGATCATCGATATCGTCAAGGTTGCCACCGGCTCGTATCTGGATGGCCAGGGTCGTCCACTCGTGCGCAAAGCATGAGCCGCGAGACGCGTGTCTCACTGGGGAAGGTGGGATGTTATATCCTCCTTCCCCTCGTCTTCTGGCTGATTCCCACCGCGCGCATCGAGGCTGGGCCATCGCTCTGCCTCATTCGGCGCGTCTTCGGCGTACCCTGCCCTGGCTGTGGCATGACGCGGGCGGTCTCCTGCGCGGCGCATGGGCATCCCCGCCGCGCCATCGCCTATAACAATCGTGTGGTGATCGTGCTGCCAGTGCTCATCTGGGCATGGGCGCGCGGGCTGCGTCTCGAATGGCGTCGCTTCCAGGCAGCCCGCGTACTATCCGTAGCCTGAAGGCCACGGCGAATTTCCCGACTCCGCCGCCCATTCGCCGTAGCGTTTACGCTACGGCCTGCTCATTCTGCCATCATGCCCAACTACCCTGCTTCTACTCCATCGTTGACGCCGAACGCAGCCTCATCCAGCGGCCCGTACGTGGTGAGCACCTGATGCTCCGTGCAGGGGAAGCGATCCAGCACGCGCCGCACATCCTGCCAGTGTGACCGCCTCGATCTCGGCGATCTCATCCTGAATCGAACGCACCTCAGCCTTCGCCGCCCAGGTATAGGCCAGATCCTGCATGCGGCTGAACGCGGAATCGCCATCCAGCACCGTGCGGCTGACGAGCTTATCCTTGGCGCGCCGCAGCTCGTCTTCGTGGATGCCATCGGCCTGGAGGCTCTTTAGCTCGGCCCGTAGCAGCTCCAGCACGCCGGGCGCATGGTCGGGCGTCGTGCTGATAAACGCGACGCACATGCCCGTGCCATCCATCGGCGAGAGCGAGGCCGCCGCCGTCTCGGCCAGCCCCTTCTGATAGACATTCCAGAAGAGGCGCGAGCCAGTGCCATCGCCCAGCACCATCATCGCCAGATAGGCGGCATAGAGGTCATCATCCTGCACACTCACGCCCGGCCACGCCAGCAGCATAATCTGTTGCTTCTGCTGTGGCTTGACGATGACCGTCGATGTGGGTGTGGGGGTAAACGGCGCCGCCTCGCGGCCCATCTCACCCGACTGCCACCCGCCACACTTCTCGGCGGCCAGCGCGCGCAATTGCTCCCACTCGAAATTGCCCGCAACCGCCAGAATGAGATTATCGGCGGCATAGCGGCGCCCGTGGTAGGCGCGCATCTGCTCCACCTGGAGATTGCCGATGCTCTCGCGCGTGCCCAGCACATCGTGGCCCAACGAATTGCCCGCGAAGAAACCCTGCATCATGCGGCGATACGCCTGACCCGTCGGCACATCTTCGGAGCGCGCGATCTCTTCCAGAATCACGTTGCGTTCGAGGTTGAAATCCGCCTCATCCAGTCGCGGGCGCATCATATCGCTGAGCAGGTCGAGCGCGTCGGGCAGATATTCGCGCAGAATGCGGGTGTAGAACACCGTCTGTTCGAGCGAGGTAAACGCGTTGAACTCGGCGCCCATGCGATTGAAATCGAGGGTGATCTTCTCGGTATCGCGCCGGGTAGTGCCCTTGAAGACCATATGCTCCAGGAAATGCGAGACGCCATAGATCGCGGGATCATGCTCGTCGCGCGCGCCGGTGCGGGCGAAAAAGCAGACCGAGACCGACTCCAGATCGGGCATGCGCTGCCCCAGGATTTGCAGGCCGTTCTCCAGTCGATCCACATAGAAGTTCTGTTCCGCGTGCTCGGTCTGCTGTGTGGGTATCGTCATTCGCTCACTCTTTCCTGTTCTGAGAAAATCGACTGGCGCGCGGCGTGACGGCTTATCGGCCACAACGTCGCGGACATTGGGATGGGCGCCGGGATAGACGCCGGAAAGCGCATTGGATGCAGACTCCCCCTTGCGTTACTATACAACTCTCAGTGTATACTGGCCCCAGGTCGTTGTACCAGTCTAGGGAGAACCCCTTGCTATGAAAGCTCAGGATCCCTCATTAGCGCAGCGTGATCGGACCGAGTATCTGCGCCGCTACCGCATGTGCGGCGGTTTCCACCTCGCGACCTGCTACCCCTGACGGCCTTGAGTGCTGCCGTGTCATGGCGTCTCGCATCTCGCCTTCGGGCAGTCTACGAGACCGGCTATTCGGCCACCCCGGCTGATTTCGCCATCCATCTTCTGCATCGATGACACGGATGAAAAGCCCTTACCTATCGTATCGCTGCTCTGCGCGCCGGACTCGTTGATGCATCCCGCGCCAGAATGGCCCCAGTGATTGTTGTCAGCACATCAAGGTTCTGATTCGGCGTGTGTTCCGCCTGATAGTTCGTACCCGGTACGCAGGACGGGTCGCGGAGGCGCATTCTCCGGGCATCCGGAGTCTCTCAGCAAGCTGTTATGTATACGGTCGCCTTCTCATATGAAGGCCATCCGCATACAGTCGTATTGCCATATCTGTAAATGGCATGGTGGCGGCAGCGAGCGGACTTCGACATAGTCAACGAGAGAGCGCCGGGTTCTTCCGATTTTCGGGAAGAGCCGCACATCAATTGCCGAATACGTCACATCTGCGCATAAAGGGATTATATGAGTACCCAGCAGGACACGCAGGTTCGTCAGGCTATCGCTACCTCACGCAAGTATCTGGATGTCATTCACAGCAAGGGCCTTGAGCGCGCTCAGGCGGAAGAGTTGATTCGCACGACCCTGCGCAACTTTGCCGACAACTACAACCCTGGCTTTCTGGACTATCGCAAGTCCGTCACCGAGGGTGGCGACTTCGCCTCGGTCGAGTGGAGCGGACGCGGCGCGACATTCGTGGACGTGCTGGGGCGCACATTCATCGATGCGCTTGGCGGCTACGGGCTGTTGAGCCTCGGCTGGTCCCACCAGAAGGTGGTTGACGCCGTGAAGGCCCAACTTGATCGCGCGCCCATGCCCACCCAGGAGATGCTCGATTGGCCGCGCGGCATGCTGGCCAATTTGCTGGCGGAAATCACGCCTGGCGACCTGCAATATGCCTTCTTTGTCTCCAGCGGCACCGAGGCGGTTGAGGGCGCGATGAAGTTCGCCAAGGCGGCGACCGGCAAGTCTGGCTTTATCGCGGCGGTGCGTGGCTTCCACGGCAAGACGGCCGGCAGCCTCAGCCTGATGGGCAAGGCCAAGTTCCGCAAACCCGCGATGCCGTTGCTGGGGAACGTCTACCATGTGCCGTTTGGCGACGCCGATGCCGTCGAGCAGCAGTTACGCATCGCCCAGGAGGTCGGCAACGATATCGCCGCGGTGGTGATGGAGCCGGTGCAGGGCGAGGCGGGGGCCATCGTCCCACCTGACGACTTCTGGCCGCGCCTGCGCCAACTCTGCGACGAATTTGGCGTGCTGCTGATCGCCGACGAGGTACAGACTGGCCTGGGCCGCACGGGCGCGCTCTGGGGCGTGAATCACTGGGGTGTTGTGCCCGACATCATCACCTCGGCGAAGGCGCTCGGTGGCGGCGTGATGCCCATCGGCGCATTCATCGCTAGTCCGAAAGTCTGGCAGCCATTCATCGACGATCCATTCTTCCATACCACGACCACGGGCGGTAATCCGCTGGCCTGCGCCGCCGCGATTGCCACGATCAATGTCGTGCTGGAAGAGGATCTGCCCGGCCAGGCCGCCGCGAAGGGCGACTACATGCTCGAACGGCTGAGGCCCATGGCCGAGCGCTACGACTCGATCTACGAGCGCATCACCGGCAAGGGGCTGCTCATCGGCCAGCACTTCCGCACGGCGGAGCTGGGCTACGCTGTCTCGGCGGGACTCTTCCGCCGTGGTGTGCTGATCTCTGGCACGCTGACGAGCGCCAAGACGATACGCATCGAGCCACCGCTGGTCATCGAGTATGACGAGATCGATACCATCCTGGATCGCCTCGAAGATACCCTCAAGGCGATGAGCGGCTCTCCCGTCACCGGCGACGTGATCCAGTTTCCCGTCGTGACTCCCGCTGTCCCAGCCGCCAGCAACGGCCACAGCAATGGGCATAGCAAAAGCCACACGAGCGCCCACAAGGCGACCAAAAGTGGCTCGCGGCACGCAACCCGGAAAGCCGAGCGTGTCTTGAGCGACATCGTCGCCCGGTAGACTAAACATTTTCCCCGGCCTCTGGCTGCCCCTCCCCGCGTCGGGGAGGGGCTGGGGGGAGAGGTCATCGATGGTGAAGCGGGAACAAAGCATCGGTTGATGCCGCATCCGCCTCACCATCTTTCTATACATTGACGCAATACAAACGAAAGGGCAGCCGCGTGCATACTGTTGTTCTGGGTGGTGGTGGCGCAATGGGGCGCATCACCGTGCGCGCACTCGCCGAAGATGCGCGGGTGACACGGGTAACGGTGGCCGATCTCAGCGAGGCGGCGGCGCAACGGACGATAGACTGGCTGGAGCGTGGCCGCGAGAAAGCGGTGGCGACGGCCTGCGATGTGAGCGACGGCCCCAGGCTGGCAGAGATGCTCACCGGGGCCGATGTTGTCCTCAATGCCACCGACTATCCATTCAATCTCACGGTGATGCGGGCCGCGCTCGCCGCGCATGTCCCCTACGCCGACCTCGGTGGCCTGTTTCATATGACGCGCAGACAGTATGAGTTGCACGACGCCTTCGCCGAGGCGGGGCTGACGGCGGTGCTTGGCATCGGCAGCACGCCGGGCATCACCAACGTTCTGGCGCGGCTCGCCGCCGATCAGCTCGACACGGTGGAGCGGCTCGACGTGCGCATTGGCTCCGCCGATCTGCGCAGCGGCGATGTGCCCTTTGCGCCGCCGTACTCCATCCGCACCATCCTCGACGAATGCACACTCGAACCGATGGTCTTCGCCAACGGCAAGACGCGCGCCGTCGCGCCGCTCTCTGGCCAGGAACCCATCGACTTTCCCGCGCCGATTGGCCAGGTGACCGCGATGTATACGCTCCACTCGGAGGTGGCGCTCTTCCCCGTCTCCTTTGGCGACCGCGGACTGAAACACGCGTCGTTTAAAATTGCCTTCCCGCCAGACTTCCTCGATCAGCTTCGTCTGCTGGTTGACCTCGGACTCGCCAACACCTCAGCTATCAGTGTGCGTGGCGCGCGCAAAGGCCAGACAGCGCAGGTGGCCCCGCGTGAGATGCTGGTGGCGCTGCTGCGGCAACGCGCGGATACACTGCCCGCTGGCGAGCCAGATGACTGCGATGTGTTGCGTGTGGTGGCCGCTGGCATGCGCGACGACGTACCAATGGAGTTGACCGAGGAAATGGTTGTGTTACCCTACAAGCCGTGGGGCATCGGCGCGGGCGACCTGGATACAGGTGTTCCGCTGGCTATCGCTGGCATCTTGCTGGCGAGCGGCGAGGCACGGCTGCCAGGCGCCCACGGCGCCGAGCGGGTCTTCGATCCGGCGGCGTTTCTGCGCGAGTTGGCGCGCTATGGCATGCATGCGCGTGAAACGCTGACCCGGACCATCAGTTAACCGCTGAGGAATCACGGAAGGCAGGGACGGCATGCGCGTGGTGCGTCAAATTCTGGTTGGACTTGGTCTCATTGTGCTCGGCGTTGGCGCCATCGTCACACTCCAGGGTGTCGCCATCTGGACCCAACCAGGAGGGGATCAGTCGGCGCTGATCGAAGCCATCGCCATCACTATTCTGGGCGCGTTGCTCCTGGTGGGCGGCATTATCCTGCTGGTGGTGGGCATACGCAAACGGGCGCCGACTTCCACAATGTTGGCACGGAGGGCGCTGGGGCCGAGGCATAGTCATAGCGATTCATCGAACCCCGAATTAGAGGAGTTTCCACCGTGCGCGAGATGTGGATCAATGGCGCATTGCGAGCGGCGGCCAGCGGGCAGACGATCCCGGTGCAGGATCCTGCCACCGAAGAGATCATCGATAGTGTGCCCGCTGGGAACGCCGAAGACGTGCGGGCGGCGGTTGACGCGGCGAGCGCGGCATTCCAGGGATGGCGGCGTCTCTCCGCTGGCGAACGCGCCGAGATGCTGCACGAGGTGGCGGCGAAGCTGACCGCCAACACCGAGGCGCTGGCGACCCTGCTCACCCGCGAAGGCGGCAAGCCGCTGGTCGAGAACCGCGACGAGATGAGCTGGTCGGCGGCGTGTTTCCGCTATTACGCCGAACTTGGGCGCAATACACGCGGGCGGGTCATTCCCTCGATTGAGGCGTCACAGCTCGCGCTGGTGCTCAAGGAGCCGTACGGCGTCGTCGCCGCTATCGTGCCCTGGAACTATCCGATTCTGCTGATGGCGTGGAAGGTTGCGCCCGCGCTGGCCGCTGGCAACACGGTGGTCATCAAGCCGAGCGAGATGACACCACTCTCCACGCTGGCCCTCGCCGAGGTGTTTGGCCACCTGCCGCCGGGCGTCGTCAACATCGTCACTGGCTATGGCCAGGACGCCGGGGAGCCGCTCGTGCTTGATCCGCGTGTGCGGGTGGTCGCCTTCACCGGCAGCCTGGAAACGGGCAGGCGCATCGCCCGTATCGCCGCCGACCAGATCAAGAAGCTGCACCTGGAACTGGGCGGCAAAGACGCCTTCATCGTCGCCGAAGACGCCGACCTGGAGATTGCCGTCCCCGGTGTGGCCTGGGCCGCGCTGCTCAACGCCGGGCAGGTCTGCACCTCCACCGAGCGTGTCTATGTGCATGAGAGCATCGCCCCACGCTTCATCGAGCGCATCGTCGAGTATGCGCGTGGGCTGCGGCTTGGCCCCGGCATGAATCCCGAGACCGATGTCGGCCCGATGATCGGCGCGCAATTTCGCGCGAAGGTCGAGGCGCATGTCGAGGACGCGCGGGCGCATGGCGCGCACATCCTGGCGGGCGGGCAGCGGCCAGCGGGGCAGCCGCGCGGCTTCTTCTACGAGCCGACGGTGCTGACGGGCGTTGACCATTCGATGCGCATCATGCGCGAAGAGACCTTCGGCCCCACGATTCCGATCATGACCTATCGCCAGTTTGACGACGCGATACAACTGGCCAACGACAGCCCGTTTGGCCTGGGCGCGAACCTCTATACACACGACGCGCGCAAGGTGAAGCAGTTCTACGAAGAGGTGCAGGCGGGCACACTCTGGGTCAATGATCCGCTGACCGATAACGACGCCGGGCCATTTGGTGGCATGAAGATGAGCGGCAACGGGCGCGAACTGGGCGAGGAGGGGCTGGACGAGTTCCGCGAGACCAAGCATGTACACTGGGATTTCGAGGGCGGCGCGAAGTCGTGGTGGTATCCCTATGGCCGAATGAATGGCGAACTCCAGGCTGTGATCGTGGGTCAGACACTACTCATTCGCCTGGCGCGCAACCATCGCGCGTAGTGTGTGATGGGTGTATCACTGTACGATGAGTATGGATAACGTAATTCATACAGACTGGCCAATGGAAACTGGCGCAGGGTATAGGTGATGCGCGTATACTAGGGCCACCAAGTTTTCGCGGTGAGTAGATGGCGGCGAAGTCGTTGTGAGCGCATGGCCACTTCACACGTACATTTCAGTACGAGACCATTGCTCATATGCGCCAGTGTTGCGTGCGCCTCGCGTATGCATCGCGCGTGATGCTCCCGTGGATACGACATAATTCTTCCCGTTCGGGTGACCGGCGTCGCTCACCACATTGAGGAGGACCCCCATGGCCAATGCAGAATGGCCGTCCCCCCTTGCGTCAAACCCATCGGGCGTTCCGCCTGATGTGGCGCAGAATGCGCTCATGATTGATGTGCGCAAGCTGAACAAGTTTTTCGGCGAGCGGCACATTCTCAAGGATATCGATTTTACGGTGCGGCGTGGCGAGTGTGTCGCCATCATCGGGCCGAGCGGCTCTGGCAAAAGCACGCTCATTCGGTGCATCAACTACCTTGAGACGCCCACCAACGGCGAAATCGTGATCGATGGCAAGACACTCCACGGTGAACTCTCGGCCCGCGAACTCAGCGAAATCCGCCGGGAACTAGGCATGGTCTTCTACAACTTCAACCTCTTTCCCCACAAGACCGTGATGGAAAACATCACGCTGGCCCCGATTCAGGTACGCAAGACGCCCAAAGAGGAGGCGCAGGAAACCGCGCGCAAGCTGTTAGCGAAGGTTGGCCTTGCCGATAAAGATCAGGCGTATCCGGGGCAGCTCTCTGGCGGCCAGAAGCAGCGTGTGGCGATTGCGCGCGCGCTGGCGATGAGTCCAAAGGCGCTGCTCTTCGATGAGCCAACCTCGGCGCTGGACCCCGAGCTGGTCAGCGAGGTGCTGCGTGTCATGCGCGAGTTGGCCGAAGAAGGGCGCACGATGGTGGTGGTCACCCATGAAATGGGTTTCGCGCGCTCGGTTGCGGATCGCGTCGTATTCATCGACCAGGGGCGCATCGTCGAGCAGGGGGATCCGGAGGTGGTCTTTGCCAATCCCCAGCACGAACGAACGCGCAGCTTCCTGGATCGCGTACTTCATCCCGTGTAGAGCGTCACAGCGTTGTCACAGGACTTCTGGATTGTTTGTAGGAAGGTGAGTCAGTTATGGCAGTTTGGAACGTGGGAAGAGGTAGACGTCGCTCCTGGCTGGCGCGCGCCTCAGTGGTGATGATGAGCGCGACGATACTCGTGCTGAGCGCGTGCGGCGCGGGCAATGCCAGCGTGCCAAAGACGACACCAGGCGTAACACCCATCGGAAACGCGGGCACGCTTATCCCCGGCGTCCTCAAGTGGGGCGAGGATTCGACTGGCGGCATGCCCTACATCGCGCCGAAAGACGCCAACAACCCCGGCGCGGACGACTATGGCTTCGAGGTGGATATCGCCACCGCGATGGCCAAGGCGATGAATGTGACCCAGCAGCCGACCCAGATCACCTGGTCCGACTGGCCACAGGGTCTGTCTACGCATCAGTTCGACTTCTTCATGAATGGCCTGGAAATCACGCCAGAGAATGCGAAGACCGCCAAGTTCAGCATTCCGTACTATGTCTACACACAGTCCATCGTGGTGCTCACGAGCAACACGACCATCAACAGCTTCGCCGACCTGGCTGGCAAGACGGTCGAGACCGGCACCGACTACAAGGCCCAGTTCATCATGGAGGACTGGAACGCCGCTCACCCCAGCCAGAAGATCACCATCGTCACGACCGATACCCCGACGCCGTTCGCCGACCTGGACTCAAAGCGTGTTGACGCCGAGTTCCTCGATACGCCAATCGCCAAGTGGTACGGCGCGAACGACCCCAGCGGCAAGTACAAGATCGTCGGCGGCGACCTGAACCCCGGCTACTATGGCATCGCGTTCGATCCGAACGGCCCGAACACCGCGACGCTTCTGCCGGAAGTCAACCAGGCCATCGCGCAGATGTACACCGACGGCACGCTGCAGAAGATCTATCAGACCGGCGGCGCCTACAATAGCGCTGGCAATGGCAGCCCGGTGTTCGTGAAATACGACATGTGGAACTCGTTCGACGCCTGCATCGGCAACTTCCTGCCGACGAATCCGACGAATATGGCGAACTGCCCAACGCTGCCACCGAGCTAGTAGTTTGCTGAATCGCCGGGTTTCCCGCTGATGGCGAACCCGGCAAGCACATACGACCGGGGTGGTTTCTCACAAGCCGCTCCGGTCATGCTATATCTTGGGTTGTTTCTTGGCTTATTCCTTGAAGGATGTCTCTCACCAGACATCTTGTGATCGCGCCCATCCCGGATGCGCAAAGCGGGGCACGGTGGCGCGTTGCGAGCGAGGTAATCAGTGATGCAAAAAATACCCCCTCCAGTGCGCTTTGTGGCCATCGTCGCCGTGCTGGTGATCGTCTTTGGCGCGTGTGGTTCGCTGACACTGGGCGCGCTCGATAAAGTGAACACCCGCACACCCGGCAGCCTGCTCGATCCATCGGTGCTGGTGGGCAATGTATGGCACTTTCTGCAAGAGACGCTACGAATCCTCACTACTGCGACCACTCCCAATGGTGTTCCTCTGCGGAACTACTTCCTCTCAGGCCTGGCGTTAACCATCGAGTTCTGTTTTATCTCGATGCCACTGGCTATCGTGCTGGGCCTGGCGCTGGCGCTGATGTCGCGCTCGAAGCACCGTCTCATAGTTGTTCCGGCGCGCACCTATGTCGAATTTTTCCGCAATACCCCGCTGTTTGTGCAGATGTTAGCGATCTATTTGGGCCTCACCTTCCTGCCGCACTGGCTGCTCAATCCATTCACTGCTGGCGTGGCGACGCTGGTGTTAAACTATGCCGCGTATGAGTGCGAGAACCTGCGTGGGGGCCTCGCAGCGGTGGATCGCGGCCAGGGCGAGGCGGCCGAATCGCTCGGTATGGGATACATCCAGAGTCTGCGACATGTGGTGCTGCCGCAGACAATCTCCGTCGTCCTGCCGCCAGTACTCAACGACCTCATCTATATGTTCAAGGACTCCGCGCTACTGAGCGCCATCACCATCATCGAACTAACCGCACAAACAACCGGGTTGGGACGTCGCTACCCCGTCAATTTCTGGCAGTTCATTCTCATCGGCGGCCTTATCTATCTGGCGCTGAGCCTCCCGCTGGCGCGGTTTGCTCGTGAAATCGAGGCGCGATTGAGATCGGTAACCTATATTCCACGCGTCGACCCCATCGTGGCGGCAGTGCAGGTGTTGTTCGCCTCGACGCTTATCGGATTGCTGGCAGGTATCCTGGCGGTGGGCATCGGTTTCGGCGCCATAGTTAGCGCGATAGGCCAGTGGATCGCTGCTGTTGGGCTTATATTGTTCATCATGCTTTTCTTCCTGGTCGTGCTAGGAGGCATCATCAGCCTTCCTGGCAGTGTCCTCGATCTACTCAAGCGTCCAGATAAACCGAGTCGAACGGTCAATCCGCCTGTTGCCGCCAAAGCCGAATAGTAGGGGAAAGGAACAACATTTATGGATGCCCTCTGGAATACGCTGGTCATCATCTTCCCCAAGCTGGTGAGCGGCGTGGCGATAACGCTCGTGATTTTCATCTTCAGCGCCATCCTGTCAATGGCGATTGCGATTCCCGTAGGTCTGGGACGTGTCTCGCGCTCCTCTATCATTCGGACGCTATGTACGTTCTATGTTGAGACGATTCGGGGCACGCCGTTATTCCTCCAGCTCTCAGTATGGTTCTTTGGTGTCCAGATTGTGATGATCAGCCTCTTTGGCTTCTCCGCTGACCAGTCTCTCTACAATTTGCTCACCGCGCTCAACTCGAACGCGCTCTTCCCAACGACCAGTGTCAGTGGCCTCTTTTTTGGGATCATTGCGCTGAGCGTCAACTATGGCGCGTACATGGCTGAGGTTATCCGGGCGGGAGTGTTGTCGGTGGAGCAAGGACAGACTGAGGCGTCGCTCTCGCTGGGGCTAAGTCGTTTCCAAACGTCACGTTTTATCGTACTACCTCAGGCATTGCGCATCATGATCCCGCCGCTGACCAACAATCTGATCACGCTCGTGCAAGATACCGCAATTGTATCTACGGTCGTAGTTGGCGTATACGACCTCGAACTGGTCATCTTTACATCAGCGATTGCGACTTCCAACTACTTCGTTCGCCTCGGCCTGTATGCTATCGATCTGGCGATCTACTTCGTCATCTGCTACAGCCTCGCGCTCATCTCGCGCCGGGCTGAGCGCCGCACCCAGCAGACGATGGCCGGAGCGCACTAGGCGAATAACCCCTCCCGGTTCGAGGCTACTCCCTCAATATTGTTTAACTTGTTATTCGAGGAATGGGGCAGAACCTCACCCCCAGCCCGCTGCTCCGGCAGGCAGGATGAGGGGAGCCAGAATCGTGGCGCCCGTCGCCACTCTGGTCGCCTGGTCCCTCCCCTCGTAGGGGAGGGTGGCCGAAGGCCGGGAGAGGTTTGTCACCGCCATTACCCCCTCCCATATCGCGGAGGGGGTTCTGTATTGTACAGTGCAATCTATCGCTGCAACGATCTGACCGCAGCCCATGTTCTCTCTTTATGTGAGACGCGTTCACGAGAGGACGACTATTGTGCCCGACGAAGAACTGCTGCTGGCGCTGGCCGCCAACCCAGGGCAGGCTTTTGAGGCGTTGGTGCTCCATTGGCAACAGCGCGTCTACGCCTTCGCGCTGCGAATGACCGCCAGTCCCCAGGATGCCGAGGAAATTGCTCAAGACACGTTCGTGCGCGCATGGCGTGCGCTCAGTCAATGGCCACCGGAGCGCATTCGCACGATGCGCATGAAGGCGTGGCTCTATCAGATCGCGCTCAATGTCTTTCGCAACCGCATCGCGCGGCGCACGTTGAGCGTGGTACCGCTGGAATCGCCAGACGGCAGACCAGTCATCGAGCCAGCCGACGATTGGCGCGAGCGACCCGACGCCGCAGTGGAATCGGCCGAGCTACGGCAGCGGATGGCAGCCTCACTGGTCGCGCTGCCAGCGCATATGCGCGCCGCAGTGGTGTTGCGCCATGTCGAGGGCTTCACCTATCGCGAGATCGCCGAGTTGCTGGAGCAGCCAGAAGGCACCGTCAAGGCGCATGTGCATCGCGGCACACGACAACTGCGCGATGTGTTGCAGAGCGAGCGAATTGGAGTAGGAGTATGAAGAACAGAGATCAACCATCTCATCCATCGCCACGTGCGCTCGTGCGTGCGCTGCACAGCCTGCGCGAAGTAGAGCCACCCGCGAGCCTGCTCCCGACAGTCTTGCTGATGACGGGCCTGGCCGATAGCTACCTGCCACTTGAGACACCCGTTGGAACCGTCTTCGTCGCCTGGAACAGCCACGGCATCACAGCGGTGATGCGCCGCGATAACGCCGCTACCTTCGCCCAAGACTTCATGCAGCACTTCCAGCGCCGTGCGGTCGAAACCGATGCGAAGACCGCCGCCACACTGCGACCCGCGCTGGAGGCCACCATCCGTGGCGAGCGCAAGGCGCCGCTGCCCTTCGATCTGCACGCCCTTTCAGAATTTGAGCAGGCGGTGCTGCGCAAGGCGCTAGAGATCCCCCGTGGGCAGGTACGTCCCTATGGCTGGATCGCCCGCGAAATTGGCCGCCCACACGCGGTGCGAGCGGTTGGCAGCGCGCTCAAGCGCAATCCGATACCGCTGCTGATTCCCTGCCACCGTGTGGTGTTGAGCGATGGCCAGCTTGGCCAATACGCCATGGGTGGCACGAGCGTCAAGCGGGCGCTGTTAGAGGTGGAGGGCGCCGAGCCAGAGACGCTGGAGACACTGGCGCACGAGCACGTGCAGTACCTCGGCAGCGATACCGCAAACGTCTTCTGCTTCCCCACCTGCCGCCATGCGCGCCGCGTGGCTCCACAGCACCGCATCACATTCAGTTCGGCGCGTGAAGCGGTGGCCAGTGGCTATCGGCCGTGCAAGGTGTGCCGCCCCGCATAGCCACACATAGATCTAGACAGCAGCGCTGGCCTTAATGGCGGCTACGCCAGCGAGCCAGGAAGCCCGCCTGCGCGGGCTGCAGAGCGTGCGCCAACGGGGCATCCGGTGGGCCGCGTTCTGTGCAACCTGCGCAGGCCGGTTTTGTGGCCGACCACCGGGAGGCCATTCAGGCGCGGTTTCAACCGCCCGCGCTCCGCCCCGATGACAACACCCCAGACGGATCTCGCCTGGCAGCCACAGCCCAGTTATGGCGCGACAGTCGCCTCGAAGACCAGCACCATCGTCTTCGTCGGCGTATCGACCTGGTAGGCGTAACAGCCTGAGCTTGCGACACGCGTAATCGTCGCCCAGGTTGCGACTGGTGAGCCGTGGCCTGGGTCGCTGGAGAGCAGCAGTTCGGGCAAGGCACGGCCAGCCCATGCAGTTATCGAGCAAACTTCGCCTGCTCGATGCCGCCATCGAAGAGCAGGGGATTTGGGCCGTCCAATTGCGCCCCACGGATGAGTACCGGCTTCAACATCGGGGAACTTGAGATACCACGTCACCAGTTCACCGCGATAGGTGGCGGCGAGGTGGAAGAAATTGCTGCGTACGGGACGCTGGACCCCATTCGCGTCCATGTATTGTGTCGCAACGAAGACCGTCGAATCGCCAATGCCCGTCACCGTCCGAAGTTGTATCCCGGAGTTCTGCTCAGCGGTGTCACCGGGCAGGCCGCCCCATTGGTCAGGGTGGGCAGGTGGAGCGGACGCTGGCGCAGCGATAAACCAGCTATCGCCAGCCGCATGCGCGGTCATCCCCTCTCTGGAAAGCGTCGAAGAGACGAACGGCAGGCCAGCGGGAAAAATCCCTGAGAGGGTGAGGCTGTTGATGAGTACGAGGCTGATGATGGCCACGAGCGCCGCGATGCGGCTATAGCGTCGCCGTCGTTGGCCAGAGGTGGGCGCCAGGTCGGGCGAGCGAGCGCTCCAGAACGGAATCGCGGGATGCCGGGAGGAGCCGGTGATCTGGCTGAACTCGATCTCGAAGTCGTCTTCTAACTCCTCCGGGTCTACCAACCCCATGTACACCTCCTCGGTGGCCCCGCGCCGATCCGCACTGATCCGCAGTAGCTTGCGCGCATGAGCGACCCCAGCGGGAAAACCAGGTCACACCACTGCGTCATCGCCAGTGTATGACATGCCGCCGGGAATCGCCAGACATCGCCAGACAGCACTAAAGGTGAGTACGCGGCAAGGGAACACGTACCAGCGGCGTCACGCATGGACAACGGCGACCTCAGCGATAGGTCATATGTTCCTCAAAAACCAGTGATTCACGGCTTATTTGTCATAATAACTAGTACTTTAGTCATGTTACATCCACCCAAAAGTCGTGCGATTATTGGCTGATTGGACAATGTGACGGTGTTTCTTGTACAGTCTCAGCCGTGCTTCCCTCTGGGAAGCGGATGACCATTTGCGACGATTTGCGACAGTCGGAGTGACCAGCTAGGCGCCCATTGTGGCGCACATGCTGGCTAAGTGCGGGGATGCGGCTGGAGAAGCTTCCCCGAGGAGGGTAGATCACGCGGTATCGCAACCGCGATGGCTCTGCAGGAGGTGCAGAGTCGGTATAAGGGAGGTTTCCGTGTTGGGTTCACTTATTTCCTCGGCGGCGCGTGCCTCACGGTCGGTCCGTGTATGGCGCGGCGCATTTCTACTTGTTGGCGCGCTTGGGCTTGCTGTTGCTACGCTCCAGACGATTCCATCGGCGCACGCCTCGACCGCGCTGCATTATCAGCGTGGCTACTACCTCGACAATGGCTGGTATTGCTATGGCTGGGCCAATGGGGCCTATCACTGCACGACCCAATGGCATCGCGCCGCGAACGGCCAGATCGTCTCTGATAATGCCGCGTGGGTGCCCAATAGCGCCTCAACTGGGTCAACGGGTCAAGCGGCGTCGCGGTCAGCCCCAAGCCCAGCGCTCCCAGCTCCCGCCAGCAGCGGGCAGGCGCTTCCCGCTCCGGCTGGCATCAGCCAGTGGGCGAAGCCAGCGGGCTATTACGCGTACTCTATGTCGTCACATGGCTGGTACACGAGCTACTTTGGCTGGTGTACGTGGTATGCCTCATACCGCCGACAAGACGAGCCGCTGATGCAACTCGGCAACGCCGCCGCATGGGCGTGGAACGCGCCCCACCATGGGCTGCGCACCGGCACGAGTCCGGCCGTGGGCGCGACGGTGGTCTTCCAGCCCCATGTACAGGGGGCGAGCAGCGGGGGCCATGTTGGCCACGTCGAAAAGGTCTACAACAACGGATGGTTCCTGATCTCCGAAATGAGCTTCTACTGGAATGGTGGTGGATGTGGGCGCGTGAGCTACCGCTACGTCCACACCGGATCAGGGGTGAGCTTCATCTATTAGACGCTGCCCTTCACCGGCGGTGAGCGCTGTATAGCTCAGGCTTAGCTCAGGCAGGGATCGCCACGAGCGCGCTCGCCGTCGCAGTCACTCAACTGTCGCATATCGTCGCTATTGGTCACACGTCGTCATCACACCGCAGCGGGAGCGCATCCGCAACCGCGCACGAACGCCAGGGGAAATCTTCACCGGGCGGTCAGCGCGAGGATGATCGCCACCGCTGCGGTCGCGTTATTGGCGGCGTGGATGGCGATCCCTGGCCAGATCGAGCCAACGCGCCAGCGCACAACGGCCAGCACCAGGCCAAAGACGAAGAGCACCGCGAATGACCCGATATCGCCATGGGCCAGCGCGAAGAGGAACGCCGACAGCAACGCCGCGGGCCAGAAGTTCATGCGCTGCAGCAATCCCCCGAAGAGAAAGCCGCGAAAGAATATCTCCTCGCAGATGGGCGCGATCAACACAGCGCCCGCCACCAGCGCCAGTGTTGAAATCGGGGCATACTTCGCCTCTTGCAAGAGCGTATCTGAATTGGTATGGAGCGGCAGATTGAAGACCTGTAAGAGAAAGCTGTAGAGCACGCTGCAACCGATGATGACCACGAAGCCCACAATAGCCGCCACTATGGCCGGGCCGGGACGCGTCGCCCGCAGCCCCAGCGCGGCGAGTCCCTGGCGGGGAGTGATGCCCGGCGCGCGGCGCAGAACAGTGTAGTAGGCTGGCGCGATCACGAACGCCAGTTCGACGACGCCCGTGATGATAAAGGCGAAGATGCCACCAGCGATATCCTCCGCCGTCGAGAGCTGGCGCTGGCCTGAGGTGGCGCTCTGCGCCGAGAGCAGCTGCGATCCCACGATGAAGATGAGCCAGGGCGCCAGCGTCGCCACTGTGCCTCGCACCGTCTGCGCGAATGTCCAGGGTGTCTGACCCACCTGACCGTAGCGCGCGCTATCATCCGCTGGCGAGGCAACCGTGGGTGAAGGCGATGGTATCGTTGTATCCGGGAGGCGTATTGCCTGGAGTGAGCGTCATGATACTTTCCTTACAAATCTGCGGCAGATCAGATACGCTGGACATCAGCATCATGCCATTGAGCTATTCAGGCCTCTCGCATTGATTGTACGGTGTGTACGCTCCAATGACACAAGTGGCGCCTAGGGCATGCAATCATGAAACACAGACAGGGCATGAGCGACTCTCGGATGGATTGCAGCACGCACGGTAGCCTTGCGACACCCGCCGAAGCCAAGTATAATTGCTGCGAACAAGGACGAGTGATCCTGCGGAACGGGTCCGCTGATGACGCTCGATTCGCGCAGATGGAGAAGTGCAATCGTGGACTTTAGCGTGAAAGAAAACCCACGCGAGAGCCTGAACTGGCGCCGACATCGGCAAGGCTGCCCCCACTATCGCGAGCGCTGGTTCGCGCAGAGCAACCCAGATGCGGGCGAGCCAATGTATCAGGTTTTCTGCCTGATGAATACGCCGCCCGAAACAGCCGAGGAGCAGGAGCGCTGCCTCTCCAGCCACACGTGTTGCTGGCGGATCACCGAGGCGGCCAAACGCGCCCGCCAGCATGCAACAGCCGCCTCAGCGGCTCAGCGGCCACGTCGGATAGCAAACGGCGTCGTCCCGCATCCTGATGGGCGCTGGCCGCTTTCCCTGTATCCTTCTATCCTCCTATCATCTTTAACCTGTCGCCCTCCGTCATCGTGCCCTCACCAGCGCCGCGCCTGTCAGATTTCTGCCCCTTTCTCACATGCGCTGTTGACGCGGGCCGCGCCGCCAGCTACACTATCGCGAAAGACCTGAAGCGCCTTCACCAGTTCTGCCAGGCGCTGCTAAAACACCAGTTGATACCATTCAGACATCACATTGGGAGGTAACGGACATGCCAGCTTTCTCTCCACGAGACGTTGTGGGCCTCAGCCGCAATCGTGGAGTCGTCGCGCGCTAACCCAGGCACCCTCCGTGGCTCATGCCGCGCGCGCTGGCTTCCTTACCCAGGCGTTACCTCTCGCGGCGGGACTGCTACCGCTGGCACGATGGGTAGCCACCGACTTGCCGCGCTCCCCCACGTCTCGATACCCCCGCGCTCTTTCTCTCCGCCGTGACATTTGCATGCGCGCTCGGGCCATCGCTCCATAGCGCTGTGCCCTGATGCGCGCGGTGTTCGGGTACTTCGTGAGGGACATTGTGATGCGTCGTAACGCCTATGGTGTGTATTTGCTCTTGAGTGGGCTATCGGCAGCGTTTCTGAATCTCTATGGGACAGTTGCCGCAGTCTATCGGGTCAGAACGGCAGGCCTCGACCCACTACAACTGGTGCTGGTGGGAACCGCGCTGGAGGTCGCTGCCTTCGTGGCTGGCATCCCAACAGGCATCCTCGCCGATGTCTTCAGCCGCCGCCTGCTGGTGGTCATTGGCTTTCTGCTGGAGGGGGTCGGCTTCGCGCTCGAAGGCGCGATTCCCCACTTCGCGACGATTCTGCTGGCCCAGCTGTTATGGGGAAGCGGCGCGATGTGCCTGGATGGCGCCATCGAGGCATGGATCGCTGGTGAGGTGGGCGATGCGCGCCTGGGGCATGTCTTCATCCGCGCCAGTCAGGTGGGCCAGATATGCAGCATCGCCGGGATTCTGGGCGCGGGCCTGCTGGCGAGTGTGAGCTACAATCTGCCGCTGCTGGTGGCGGGCGTGTTGATGTTTGCGCTGGGCATCGCCGCCGCTTTCCTGATGCCAGAGACGGCTTTCCATCCCATAGAGCATGCTGGAGACGTGCCAGTCGACGACCTGGCGCACGATGCGCGACACGTTACAGCGCAGTGGACGACTGATACGCCGCAGCCCGATTCTGCTGACACTGCTCGGCGTGGCCGCGTTCTATGGCATGTCAAGCGAGGGATTCGACCGGCTCTGGGAGGCGCATATTCTGCTCGACGTGCATCTCCCACCGCTGGGCGCGCTGAACCCGGTGCTGTGGTTCAGCATCATCCTGATCGTGGCGCAGCTGCTGAGCATCGCCACCACCGAGCTTGCGCGCCGTCGGGTGGATACACAGAGCCATGTGGCGGTGGCGCGGGCGCTCTTTGCCATCAATGCCCTGCTGATCGTCGTCGTGATCGTCTTCGGGTTGGCGGTCTCATTCCCGCTGGCGGTGGCAGCCTATCTCATGGCCGATGTGTTGCGCACGACACGCCAGCCTATCTATGTCGCGTGGCTGACCCAGACCGTTGATGCGCGGGTGCGGGCAACCGTACTCTCGATCAGCAGCCAGCTCGACGCCTTCGGGCAAATCGCTGGCGGTCCAGTCATCGGCGTCATCGGCACGGTGCGCTCGATACGCGCGGCGCTGGTGGCGACCAGCATCGCACTGACCCCGGCGCTGCTGCTCTTTGCCCGCGCCACACGATTAAAGGAGGTAGTATCCGCCGATGTGCGATGTTGGCGATGCTGGCGATGGTTCCGGTGGGGCAGACGCCAGGCAGGAAGAGAGCATAGGCGATTGAGGCGCTGGCGGATTGCAGGCGCCATCGTCGGTTTCGCTGGCCGCAGGCTATTGCACGGGAGCGGTTGAGCACATCCAGAAGCGCCTCCGAACAGTGTGCTGCGGCGAGCGCTGCCGGAGCCGTGAAGGCCGCCGGCGAATTTCCCGCCCCGCGACGTGTGGCGTTCGGAGCATAAAGCTAACGTTCGTTAGCCGCCGCGCGCTTCAGCCAGCCAGCCGCTCTCATCCATGGAAAACAGCCGCGAGCCGGATACCATGACAGCATCCGGCTCGCGCGCATGACCGCAAGCGCCACAGG
Source organism: uncultured Chloroflexia bacterium (assembly GCA_963702665.1). GTDB lineage: Bacteria > Chloroflexota > Ktedonobacteria > Ktedonobacterales > JADMIN01 > DAHUXT01. The sequence goes on along the minus strand of CAVPDP010000018.1, from coordinate 54,096 downwards.
CGATCAACAGGAATCGATCAGTTTTGCGGTGGCGTCAGCCAGTCGGGTGTGGCGGCTGGCGTCCGTTGCTGCCGTTGCTGCCGTTGCTATCCGCTAGCGTACCGTCGGGCGTCTTGCCGTCGGGAAGCGCCTGTTGGCCATCGAGGCCAATCGTCTCGGCGTTGGGTGTCGGCGCGACCTCCGCCAGACTGACCCCCGTCTCCACCAGAATCTGGCTGAGCCGCTTGGCGTCAACCGTCTCCTGACGGCGCAGTTCCTGCGCGATCCGCTCCAGTGTCACCTTATGCTCGGCGAGCAAATTGCGCACGTGCTGGTAGGCGGTTTGCACCAGACTGCGGGTCTCCTCATCGATCAGCGCAGCCGTCGCCTCGCTATAGTCTTTCTGGCCAAAGTCGGCCCCTGGTCCGCCGAACGGGCTGGGCCGATCACTAAACGAGACCAGACCCACACGGCTGCTCATACCCCAGCGTGTCACCATGCTGCGGGCAATCAGTGTCACCTGCTGCAGGTCGTTCTCCGCGCCCGTGGTGATGCCCCCGATGGAGACATCTTCGGCGGCGCGGCCACCCAGCGCGGTCATGATACGCCCGATCAGGTAGTCGCGTGAGTAGTTGTAACGGTCATCCGTCGGCGTATACTGCGTGACACCGAGCGCCTGGCCACGCGGCACAATCGTCACCTTCGTCACCGGGTCGGAGTGCGGCGTCAGCAGGCCGACCAGCGCATGGCCCGCCTCGTGAACCGCGACGACGCGCAGATCCTCCTCGGTGAGCACCAGCGGCCGCTCAGCGCCAAGCTGGATACGGTCGAGGGCGTCATAGAAGCACTTCATATCGACGCGGTCGAGATTGCGCCGCGCCGCGAGCAGCGCCGACTCATTGACGAGGTTCGCCAGATCGGCGCCCACCATGCCCGTAGTCATCCGCGCGATTTGCTGGAGGTCCACATCGGTGGCCAGCGGCACCCCGCGCGCGTGGATCATCAGAATCGCCTGCCGACCCTTCCAGTCCGGGCGATCCACCGTCACGCGACGGTCGAAACGTCCTGGGCGGAGCAGCGCCTGGTCGAGGTTATCGGGGCGGTTGGTCGCCGCGATCACCACCACCGCCTGGCGCGAGTCGAAGCCATCCATCTCCACCAGCAACTGATTGAGTGTCTGTTCGCGCTCGTCGTTCGTGGTCAGGCTGGTGCCGCGCTGACGGCCCACAGCGTCGATTTCGTCGATGAAGATGATGCTTGGGGCAGCCTTCTTCGCCTGATCGAAGAGATCACGCACACGGCTTGCGCCGACGCCCACCAGCACCTCGACGAACTCTGAACCAGACATCGAGAAGAACGGCACGCCAGCCTCGCCAGCCACGGCGCGCGCCAGCAGCGTCTTACCGGTGCCCGGAGGGCCAACCAGCAGGACGCCCTTCGGAATCTTGCCGCCGAGCCGCTGGAATTTCTGCGGCGTCTTGAGGAACTCGACGACCTCTTCGAGTTCAGCCTTCGCCTCGTCTACGCCCGCCACGTCGCCGAACGTCGTACTGGGGCGATCTTCCATAATGAGCTTTGCCCGGCTCCGCCCAAAATTGAAGATATTCTGCTGGCTCTGGGTCGCCCGGCGCGAGAGCCAGAAGAGCAGGCCAAGCAATGCCGCGATGGGCAGCACATTGATCAGCAAGCCGATCCAGATATCATTCGAGCCTGACTGCTTGCCAAAGATTTGGACGTTTTTGTCGAGCAGGAGACTCTGCAATGCAGCGTCCTCGGTAAACGGCGGCAGATAGGTGTGGAACGAATCGGATTTGACGGTGTTGTTGTCTTGCTGCTTATAGCTGATGGAGGTTTTGAGTTGGCCGGTGACATTATGGTCATCGCCAATCGTGACCGATTTCACATTGCCAGCGCTCACCTGGCTCAGGAAGTCGCTATAGGCCATGTTAATCGAGCTGGAACTGCCATTTGGCACCAGATTGACGTAGAGCTGATAGCCGACGATCAGCAACAGCAACAACACCAGCAAGCGGGTAATCCAGCCGAGGCCGGTGTTTCCGCGCGGGCGGTTTGCGCCGTTACCGTTAGGGGTCTGATTGGGTTGGCGATCCATTGGCGTTCTGGGCGGCGGCGAGCCGTCATTGTTATTACGGAGGGCATCAGCCGTAGCAGCAGGCGGACCTTGCCGCGCATCTTTCTGCTGCCGCTGCGCCCGATTCGTGGGCCTGTTGAACATGCTGTCTGGCACCTGCTTTCTCACAGGGAAAGTGTTCGCGTGTCTGGCGCGAAGCGTCAGCCTGGCCGTTGTTCCCCGCGTTCAGGTCGCCGGCAGACGAGTATTGTGAACGCTCCCAAACAATATGACAGCTATAGACATCTGTTGCCATGTCTTCCGCAATCCTCAATCACGCTCCTTGACGGTTGCTTCCCACGCAGCTATACTACCGCATGTGAGTCCAAGCCGCCCCGCTGGGGGCGAAGCATCTTCAGGACTCCGCAGCGCCTCAAAGTAGTCCCGAACGCCGTCAGGCAACGGGATAGAGGCCGTTGTAGTACGGCCCGCATGATGGTTTTGCCAGTTCATGTGAACCCCACGCAGAGACAGCAATGTCCATGCATGTGGATACTATATCTCATTATAGCGCACGCGATACGAGCCTGCATAAGCCCCTGATGACCCCGCATGAGTCTGTCTCGCGTCCGATTCACACACTAGTACGTCACGAGGGGTCATTTGGATGCAAACACATCATATGTCTGTACCAGAGCATGATGCGCGAGGCGGGCGCGCGTGAAGACAATGGGGTCGCGGCGCGTGCTACAATTCAGGAAGTGAGGCCAATAACCCGGCGCATTCCAGTATCGTTTGTGTCCGCAGGAGGTGATGTCTCGTGACCGACCAGCAACGACCAGCAGAAAGCGCCACTAGCGCGCCCGACCCGCACAGCCTCCGCCAGCCAGACTCACTGAATAGCATCGATGACGTGATGAGCGCGCTCGCCGCCCGCGCATACATCGCCGACCGTGGGCTGGCCACAGCGCTCTACCTGGCCATCAGGCGCCAGAAACCGCTGCTGCTGGAGGGCGAGCCAGGCGTGGGCAAAACCGAGGTCGCGCGCGCGCTGGCGGATATTCTGCAGACGCGGCTGATCCGGCTGCAATGTTACGAAGGCATCGACCAGGCCACCGCCGTCTATGAATGGAACTATGCCCGCCAGTTGCTCGCCATTCGCATGCTCGATAATGCGCGCGACGCCCACGAGACACGCGAGTCGGCGGCGGCCCACGTGCGCGATGTCTTCGCGCGCGAGTTCCTGATCGAGCGGCCACTCTTGCAGGCGATCACCAGCGTTCCGGGCGAGCCGCCGCCAGTGCTGCTGATCGACGAGCTAGATCGGTCGGATGCCGAGTTCGAGGCGTATCTGCTGGAACTGTTGGCCGACTATCAGATCACCATTCCAGAGATTGGCACCATCACCGCCTCACAGCCGCCCATCGTCGTGCTGACCTCCAACCGCACACGCGACATCCACGATGCGCTACGCCGCCGCTGCCTCTACTACTGGATCGAATATCCGACGCTGGAAAAAGAGTACGCGATTGTGCGCGCCCGCGTGCCCGAGGCGCCGGAGCGGCTGGCGCGCCAGGTGGTCGGGTTCGTGCAGGCGCTGCGTGGCGAAGACTTGTTCAAGGCGCCCGGTGTCGCCGAGACGCTCGACTGGCTTTCGGCGCTGCTCTCGCTTGGGCAGACCGAGCTGACGGGCACAGCCGCACGTGACGCGCTGGGCGCGCTGCTCAAGTATCAGGATGACATGCAGAAGGTGACCAGCGGCGATCTGATCGAACGGCTGGTCGAGAAGGCCGATGCGACACCGATTGCGTAAGCGAGGGCATGGCGGCTGACGCGGGTTTCGGGCTATGAAGCGCGGCGGGCACGCGAGACGGCTGGCGGCTGAAGCCGCGCCTACGGGCTATGCCGCCAAGCCGCCTGCTCGGCGTCCAGCGATCTGCGCGCGTGGGTAGCCTGCGCAGGCAGGCTTCTGCGGATGCGCAGCGCATGCCCTTCATGCGCGGCTTCAGCCGCCAGCCGCGTAAACTCCCATCAGTCGCATCAGGGAATGAGCCAATTTTATGAACGCTGCCGCACGGCCTCCGCTGAATGAAGAAGAGATGATGCGCGGTGATCTGATCTTGGCGCGCATCATCGACTTCACGCGTCTGCTCTGGGAATTGGGATTCGATATTGGGCCGGGACGCGTCGTAGAACTGGCCGAGAGCCTGGCGCTCATCAACATTGCCAGCCAGAGCGAGTTTTATGCGCTCCTCAAGGTGAGCCTGGTCTCCAAGCACGAGCAGCAGATACTCTTCGATATGGCGTTCGCCTATTTCTGGCGCAGCCCAAACGCGAACAGCGCCCCGCACCTGGAGGCGCAACTCGAGGCGGCGGCCCAGCGGCGCAGTCTCGCCGTGCCTGAGCATCGTCGCCAGGAGAGCGACCAGCGTATCACGCGCTCCTCGCTGGAGCCTGACCAGACACAGCGCCACCCCTACTCGCGTCTCAACGATGCCCGGCGTCCGCGTCCCAAAGAGGAGGACGAAGATATCGAGCGTAGCGAGACCTGGAGCGCCGACGAGGTATTGCGCCACAAAGACTTCGAGCAGTTCACCTATGACGAGCTTCAAGAGGCCCGTGAGATGATCGCCAAGATGCGCTGGCGGCTGGGCGAGCGTCGTACTCGTCGCCTGCGCTCATCGCGTCACGGACGCCAGCTCGATCTGCGCCAGACGCTGCGGCGCTCACTGCGCACCGACGGCGAGCCAATCATTCTCGCGCGGCGACGGCCACGTCTCAAGCCACGTCCGCTGGTCATTCTCTGCGACATCAGCGGCTCGATGAGCCTCTACTCGCGGCTGCTGCTCCACTTCGTGCATACCGTCTCGAATGGCCTGCAGAACGTCGAGACTTTCCTGTTTGGCACGCGCCTGACCCGGATCACCCGCCAGCTTGCGCGCCGTGATGTGGATGACGCGGTGGCCCACGTGACGCGCAGTGTCCAGGATTGGTCGGGCGGCACCCGGATTGGCGATTCGCTGCGCATGTTCAACCGCCAGTGGTCGCGGCGGGTGCTTGGCCGTGGCGCGGTGGTGCTTGATTATCAGCGATGGCTGGGATCGCGGGGATGTGCGCGTGCTGGCCGACGAGATGGCGCGGCTGCACCGCAACAGCCACCGATTGATCTGGCTCAACCCTCTTCTTGGCCACGAAGACTACCGCCCTGTGACCGCAGGCATGCGCGCCGCGTTACCGTATATTGACGCGTTTCTTCCGGCGAACAATCTGGATAGTCTCTTCGCACTGGGACGCGCACTCGAATCCATCGACGAAACACCTCGAAGTCACCGTGCGCTGGCATCCCCACGGACCGAGACATCATCTCAGCCCGCAGGTGTGACCAACCGGAGGGTGTGATACGTCCATTCGTGTGCGGGTATGGACAGGCGCCTTCGTTGTCGGATACCATGATGGGGAACGATTTTCCGTGCTGCGTTCCTTTTATCATCTTGACTCACCGGCAATCTGCGGCGGTGCGGGGGAGGACTTCGGAGGATGGCTGTTGTCACCAGCATCATCAACCTCAAGGGCGGCGTTGGCAAAACAACACTGACCATTGCGTTGGCTCATTATCTGGCAGCCGAGCATGCCAAACGTGTTCTGGTTATCGATCTCGATCCGCAGACAAACGCGACTATCGCGCTTGTCACCGAGCGTCGTTGGCGCGAGCGCGATCAGACGGGCCAGACACTCTTTCAACTGTTCAAAGACCAGCTCGATGGCACACGACTCTTCTCCGCGCCAGAGGCGATTCTGACGCGGGTCTCGAACGTTGGCGGTGGCGTGCCCGGTCTGGATTTGCTTCCGGCCAGCATCCGTCTCCACCGGATTCAGGATCGCATCACCAAGATTACCGATCTGGATAGCTTTCGCAATGGGCCAGTCTATGCCCTGCGCGAGGCGCTGCGAGACGTGATTCCGCACTACGATCATGTGCTGATCGACTGTCCGCCAAATCTCGGCGTCATCACGCTGAATGGCATCGCCATCAGTCGTTATTTTCTCATCCCGGTCGTACCGGATATTCTCTCGACACTGGGTGTCCCATTGGTGCTGGATCGCATGGCCGACTTTGCCCTGCGCGCCCAGCATGAGATTTTTGGGCTTGGCATCGTGGTCTCGCGCTACCGCTCATCCAGCCGCCTCCACAAACAGACGGTGTTGAGCATGCGGCGCGATGCGATTCCTGGCATTCATCCTCCGATTTTCAACACGATTATTGCCGAGGATGTTGGGGTGGCGGAAGCGGCGGATGTCGAAGATAATGTCAGTTCACTGCGCGAGAAGTTCGGCGGCAACGCGCCACATCGGCAGTTTAGCGGGCTGGCCGATGAGTATCTTCGCTATGTCGGTGGCTAACGCCGTCTGAACTCCGGGGTGTTTGTGGGGAGGGGGTGTCCTGATGGGGCAATCAGGCGATGCATCTGCACAGCAGCCGCAGGTACCTGCTGCCCCGGAGGGGGACGACAAGCCAATGATAGAGCAAGACATACCCCCCGCGTCAGCAGACGAACAGGCGGTTGCTGATGAGGCCGCGCCCGAAGACGCCACCGAGGATGTGACGACACAGATCGTCCCACAGGCGTCGCTCACGCCGCCACCGGCCACACCGCCCAGGTGGAGTGGCTCGCCACGACCCTCGGAATCCCCTGGGGCCGTTCCGCCAGCGTATGCGCCACATCAGGAGCCGCCCTACATCGTGCCAGTGATGGGCGGCCAACGACCGCCGATGCCAGGGTCAGCCATCAATGCGCCGTGGCACACCGCCTCCTCGTGGGGGGCGACTACATTCGTCATCACCGCCGAGACCGCCGCCGGATTCAGTTATCTCTTCTGGTGGATTTCTGGGTTACTGGTCTACTTCAACGAACGCGAAAATCGCTATGTGCGCTTCCACGCGGTACAATCTATCTTGCTGACCGGCGCGCTCAGCGTCTTCAGTGTCTTTGCCTTTACCATCGCGGCGATCTTCAATGACCTCTTTCAGAGTAGCCATCAGCATATCTGGCAAACGCTGTGTGTGGGAACGGTCACGCTGTCGCTGCTGATCGTGGTGGTACCGTGGCTGGGCGCCATGATTGCCGCCTGGACCGGAACCTATCTGCAACTGCCCATTGTAGGTGATTATGCCGAGCGATTCGCAGCCCCACCCATCCAACTCCGGCCCTGAACGCCCGCGCTATCCGCACCATGCGCGCCACCTGCCCATTGATCCTGCCGAGAGTTCCGCCGAGAGCGACTCAGCGCCAGCGGTAGCTGTTCCCCCTGAACAGGGAGCGGGCGATGAGGCGCGTGGGCGCTATAATCCACGCATTATCGCCGCGCTCTGCTACGCTATTCCCTATGTGGTCAGTGTCGGGGCGCTGTTGCGCGAGCGCCGCAATCGCTTTGTGCGCTTTCACGCGGCGCAATCGATCATCTTCTTCGTGACCATTCCAGCGATTCAGCTCATCCTGTTCGCCGTGCTGATCGTCGTTGGCAATACCGTCGACACGGGGCCGTGGTCGGTGGTGCTGGGGGTGCTCTTCATCGGTGGATTTCTCGCGCTCGGCGTCGGCGCGTTTCTCTTCTGGCTGCGGCTGCTCGCGGACTGTTGGGCCGGGCGGGCAACGGCCTTCCCGGTCATCGGCGCGCTGGCGCATCGCATGGAGCGCCTGCTGACACGGGTGCAGCGTGAGATTGCCACATCGCGTCCGCTGCGACAGAATGGCAATACACCATGAAAATTACAGCCCTCGATCCATCGCCGCGCCGTCCCGACTGGTGGCATATCAGCATCGATGGCGCGTATGCGTTCTCGCTCGATGGCGCGACCGTCATCGCCGAAGCGCTCACGCCAGGCCTCAGCCTCACCGAGGATGACGTGGGGCGCCTGCGCGCGCTGGCGGATGAAAGTCGCCTGCTGGATGCCGCGCTCACCTTTCTGACGGCGCGCCCACGCAGCCGCGCCGAGGTGCGTCGTCGCCTGCTCCAGCCACGCCGCAATCGTCCAGCCCCAGCGGCGGAGACCGTTGATCGTGTGTTGGATCGCCTCGCCGAGAAGCATCTGCTGGATGACCGTGAGTTCGCGGATTATTGGGTGGAGCAGCGCGAACGATTCAGCCCGCGCTCCAGCTATGCGCTCGCCCAGGAGCTACGCCAGCGCGGTGTGGATCGCGATACCGCCGATGCGGCAATCGACGACGAACGCGACGGCCAGCGCGCGCTCGACGCCGCCCGCCAGCGAGTGCGCGCGCTCGGTGGACTCGACTACGAGACGTTCCGGGCGAAGCTGACGGCGTTTTTGCAGCGGCGCGGCTTCAGCTATAGCATTGCCCGCGAGACGGTGCGCGCGCTGTGGGAGGAGACACGCGGCATGGCGCCCGACGCCGATGACGATGTTCCAGACGACACGCCGTAACGGGTTATTAGACGACGCACGGCAAACCTCTCCCGGCCTATCGGCCACCCTCCCCTGCGAGGGGAGGGACTGTGGGCAACCAGCGCGGCGAATGGCTACCCATAGACTCCCCTCTCCCACAGGAGAGGGGCTGGGGGTGAGGTCAGGGGCGCACGGACAACAACCTCACCGGACATGGTATGAGAGATCTGCGGCACATCCCGCCTTGAACAAACTCGCTTCCAGCGGCGAGGGTACCGAGCGACCATGATTCGCCGTGTGGCTCTCAGCCTACGGCACGCTGCCCCCACATGCCTGTCGCCCATCGGACGTCCCGTCGCCGCGCGCTCTGCCAACCCGCGCAGGCGGGTTTCGTGGCCGCAGGCCATTCAGGCGCGGTTTTAACCGCCCGCGCCATTATGCTGAACCAGGCCACGCGCAGACGGAACCCCCTGTCGTCGACGAGGCTGACGCGCCTGTCGCGGTAGCGGTAGGCCGCGCGCGCGAACCTGGGATGCGTAGTACCACGAGCCGCCACGCAGCACTCTACTGTCAGTAGAATCTAGATTCTCTCGTCCATCGTTTTTACGGTAGGGATAGGGCTGGTAGAGGCTGCTCGTCCACTCCCAGACGTTGCCCGCCATATCCTGCACGTGGTAGGGGCTTTCGCCCGCTGGGGTAGCCGCCGACGGGCGTGGTCGTCCTGATGCCGCTCTCGCTCGTGTTGCAGCGCGCTTTGTCGAAGGTGTCGCCCCAGGGATAGATACGCCCATCGGTGCCCCGCGCCGCCTTCTCCCACTCCGCCTCGCTGGGCAACCGCCAGGGCTGTCCGGTGGTTTTCGCCAGCCAGGCGCAGTAGGCGACGACATCGTTCCACGAGACGCAGACCACCGGGTGGTCGGGATGCGTCTGCTGCGTCTTCCAGTCTGGCCCGAACTTTGTGCCGCTATACTCAAATTGTTGCGGTTCACGCACGGCCTTTGCCCGCACCGCGCAGGCGTATTCGGCGACGGTGACGGGATGCTGGCCGATGGCGAAGGCGTCCACGCCCACCTGGTACTGCGGTGTCTCGTCGTCATACGCCTGCTTTGTCGCGGGCTCTTGTCGCTGCCCATGGTGAAGTCGCCAGCGGGGACGGGGCAGAGCGGCGGCAGGATGCACTCGACCCCACCGATGGTGTAGCCGCGAAAGCCGAGGGCGTGGAGCGTGGTGAGCACCGCGCCTGGCGCGCCGTTGGCGGGCGCGGGCGCCGGGCCGAGCGCGGGCAGCGTCTCGCGGGCTGGCGGCGGTGGAGTGGTGGATCGCCGCCACCAACCGCCAGCGCGCGAACGACCTGCTCCACTACCTCGTCCCGTGTGAGTCGGGTCGCATCCACCCACCAGCGCGCCGCCAGTCCTGGCGGGAGTTCACACGGCGCCAGCTTGATCGGAATGAGCAGCCGTGTCGGATCCTGCGCCATGAGCGCGAAGAATCGGCCAATCTCTTCACTGCACCCAGAACGAGGCGAGCGCCGCTGGCGTCACCATCACGATCAGCGCGCCCGCCCGTTGCAGTTCGCGATCCAACGCCGCGCCGAGGTCATGGCCGACCTGGGGATTGGCGCGGTCGTAGTAGAGACTGACACCACGCTGCCCGAAGGCGGCCGCATAGGGGTCACACACGTCGTTATCGGCGTGGGCGTGGCTGACAAAGGCGTAACGGTATGAGCTCATAAGCTACCCCTCCAGCATAGCGGCGTGATGGTTTGCGTCGGCATGCGATGGTTAGCAGCCACAGTGTAACCTATCGGCGGCGTGAAGGGAAGGGTGTTGTGTGGGGTAGAAAGGCGAGGTGATGGCGGCGTCGGTTGTGGGGGCGCCGTGCCACAGGCTGAAGTCCTGCGGTTAGAAAGCGTACGAGAAGGGGGTTACGTTGTAAGGAGCCTATTGGCATCAATGGAAAAGCGCCCCCACCACTGAGTGAGAGCGCTTCTTTTTGCTGACGCAACAGCAATGCTATTGATGTGTCAGGCACGCACCTGTCCCAGAAGCATCAATCGTGAACGGAATCTGCCTATCGAAATTAGGGGCCGCAGCGAACTGGCGCAATACATGTTTTCCAACAGAGATCTGCTGTGGCGACAGAACCACACCAATCTGTATGTAGAAATACTGGCCGCCGTAGTGCTGCTGTGAATAGGCAGGATCGACGAGTCTGATGACTGTCCGCGTCGTCTGTAGCGTCACCCCATCAATTGTCTGCTGGGGCAGATAGTTCTCCAGGTTGGTCTTGGAATCAATGAGCTGAGACGAGACGAGGTGCCAGTCGTCGGCACAATAATGACCATTCACATCATAGATGCGGCCACGTTCCAGCTTGGTACAGGGCACGCCTTGCCCGGCGAGGGCATAGGTCGCCACATCTTCACACGCAGGCAGAAATCCACCGAAGAGCGCTTTGGCGTCGCCTTCCGTCACCACATCCGGCGACGCTGGTATCGCCGTCGCCATTGCTGTCGCCGCTGCCGTTGCTATCGGCTTACCGCCGACCAAGGACGACGTATTGTGGCCCTTGATGACGGCAAAGACCCCTCCCATTGAGACGATGATCGCGAGAACAAGGGCGGCGGCGACCCACATTTGCGGGCGAGTGATGCGCGTTGCCCGCGCCTGCGAAGGAGGTTGCGGAGGACTGTCAGAGGTGAATGACATGAAGATAGTTCTCCCATTATGGCGTGCGCTATCGTACAAGCGAGGAGCAAGTTTGCTCCAAGTTTCGTCGGTTGCCAGATCGGACGATGGGGCTGAAGTCGAGTGACGCCAAAGCATCAGGCAAAGTGCGCCAGAGATCACACTCGCGGCGACATGCGGCGCACGCGGCGAGGTGCCGCTCGATGGCCGCGCGCTCCTCAGGCGAGACATGCCCGGCAACATATAGCGGCAACTCGTCATAATAATGGCGAGAGAAGTTTGGCGTAGTCATGGCTGCATCTCCCGAACGGACGTCTCGTTGAGCAGTTGCAGGAGCGCGCGGCGAGCATAACTGATGCGGCTTTTCACCGTGCCAGGCGCAACCGCAAGGATGGTGGCGACTTCATCCGGCGCGAACCCATAATAAAACACCAATTCCAACACGTCCCGATGTTTGTCAGAGAGTCGGCGCAGCGCGTTCGCCAGCATGATTCGGTCAATCACTGCATTTTCCAGCGAGACCGTTTCCCGCGACAGGTGCGAGTGCTCGTCGGTGGTTGCCTGATCCCGTTTCTCGCTCGCGTCCTGACGGCGTCGTGAGCGTAACGCTTGATGGTAAGCGATTTGAAAAACCCAGGTTGCCACACTCGACTGGTTGCGGAACGACCCTGCCGAGCGCCAGATGTTGAGAAAAACCTCTTGCAGCGCGTCTTCGACGAGCGCTCTATCACCATGCAGCCTGCTTCGGAGAAAGTGCTGCAGGCGCAAGGAGAAGCGCTCATAGAAGTGATGCATGGCCTCCTGCTCGCCGGCAGCGATCCGTTCGAGCAACTCCAGATCGGGTGGCTCCATAATCTCCTCTGCGGTTGAGTATGACCAGTCGTTATATGAGAGACAGCACCCCCTCGAAAAGCACCTCGCTCGCCGACTCCACGCGCACTCGAATGACCGGGTTTCGCCTTGCGATGCGGCGCTCACCTAGTGATGGCGGTGGGAGTAGCCTAGTCGGCTTTCCTGGTCGGCATCAGGGTAACGTTCGGCGCGACAGCATCCGCCTCGCGCGCGGCGATATTGGTGGTGTTGTGGGCGCAGGTGCCGCAGCCGCTGAAATGCCCGTCGGCGCCGACTGCGGGGCCAGTGAATCCTGTTGGCGCTGTCTTCGGCTCATAGCCGGATAGTTCGCGCACGGGAACGGTGATCGTCGCGCCGCTCTCCAGCATCACCTCGACCGACTCACGTGGCACGTTGATGCCGACGATGCGTCCCTGGCCGCTGGCGGTCATCACCGTCTCGTTATAGGCGGGCATGTGCGATTTCGCCTCGATGTAGTTGTCGTTCTCGTAGGCCAGGCAACACAGCAGCCGTCCACAGACGCCCGATATTTTGCTGGTGTTGAGCGGCAACCCCTGCTCTTTGGCCATGCGAATCGAGACGACATTGAACTCCGTCAGCCACGAGCTGCAACAGAGGGTCTTGCCACACATGCCCACGCCGCCCAGCAGCTTGGCATGGTCGCGCGCGCCGATCTGTCGCAGTTCGATGCGCGTGTGGAAAGTGGCCGCGAGGTCGCGCACCAGCGCCCGGAAGTCCACCCGTTCCTCAGCGGTGAAGTAGAACGTCAGCCGACTGCCGTCGAAGGTATATTCCGCCTCGGCCAGTTTCATCGGCAGGTCGTGCTGGGCAACGCGTTGCGCACAGCGACGGAGCGCCTCTTTTTCGCGCGCCTTGAAGCTCAGCATCCGTCGTAAGTCATCCTCCTCGGCAAGGCGAAGCACCGGTTTTAGCTCGGCCCCGCCAAGCTCGGCGATCTCCACCTGCCGTGGAAGAATAACGACGCGACCGCACTCCAGCCCCTTGGAGCTTTCGACGATCACCCACTGACCAATCTTCAATTGAAAGCCAGCCGGGTCGTAATAGTACACGCGCCCGGCGGGCCGGAAGCGGACGCCGACGACCCGATGGGCTGGCTCTGGCGAATGAGACGTCTGGTACATAGCGCTATGCGTTCAGTTCTTCGGTGAGCAGGATCGCCTCAGCGACGTCCTTCATGGACTTGCGGTTGTTCATACTCAGCTTCTGAATACGCCGGAAGGCTTCCTGCTCGCTCAACTTGTATTTTTCCATCAGCACACCCTTGGCGCGCTCGACCACCTTGCGGGTTGTGAGCGCGTCTTCGAGGTCCTTCACCTTCGACTCGATGGTGCGGAACTCCTGGAAGCGGCTGAGCGCAATCTCGATGGCGGGCTTCAGATCACTCTGACGCCAGGGCTTGGTGACGTAGTGAACTACGCCCGCACTGCGCGCGCGCTCGATCAGATCATCTTCGCTATAGGCCGTCAGCAGCACCACCGGCGCGAGCTTCTCGCGGGTGAGAATCTCTGCCGCGGCGATGCCATCCAACTCTGGCATGCGGATATCCATCACCACCAGATCGGGGCGCAGTTCGCGCGCCAGGTTCACCGCGCTCTGGCCGTCGCCCACCTGGCCGACGACGAGATACCCCTGGCGCTCAAGTTCTTCTTTTAAATCCATGCGAATGACGGCGTCATCTTCCGCAAGAATGATGCGTGTTGGCATCGTTTCTCTCTCCCTCTACAATGTGGCTGCCCTGGATAATCCTGCCCGAAACAAAGCGCCTTCGCCGCGCCGAAAAACAGCCACACCATCGGGGCAAAACGGCAGGACTCCGTTTGCCGCAGTATAACACATCAGGGCTGGGCTGCCTCTGGTTCCCCCTCTCCTCGTGGGAGAGGGGGCAAGGGAGTTCTTCACCCGCCGAGGTTGGTTGGGCGCTCGCCTAGCGTCACCGTCACCTTTTGCGTCGTGGCTGAGTTGCGCACGTAACTGATCGTCACCTTTGTGCCAGGCTGCTGGCTGATGAGCGCCGAAGCCAGGTCGCCGTTGCCCGTCACCTGCTGGTCGTTGACCCCCACGATGATGTCACCAGTTTGTAGCCCCGCCTGTTGCGCGGGACTCTTGCCGGAGGCGTCATTGGAGAAGCCGGAGATAAGCACGCCCTGCTGGACTGGGAGGTTGTTCGCCTGCGCCTGCGCTGAGGTAACGTCCACACCCTCGATGCCCATGTAGCCTTGTCCGCTATTCACCAGATGGCCATTCTTGATGAGCTGGTCGGCGACGAACTTTACGCGGTTCGACGGAATGGCGAAGCCGATGCCATCCGCTGTACTCCCCGATTCGGGATTGACCGCGCCGAGTGTAGGTACGCCGATCAGCCGACCCTGCAAGTCCACCAGCGCGCCGCCGCTATTGCCGGGGTTGATCGGCGCGCTGGTCTGAATCAGGCCTGTCAGGATGTTCGTGGTACCGCCCGCGCCCGCCTGCGCCGAGCGGTTGAGCGCGCTGATGATGCCGAACGTCGCCGACTGCGTCAGCCCCAGTGGGCTGCCAATCGCGATGGCGAACTGTCCCACCTGCACCTTCGATGAATCGCCAATCGCGATGGGTGGCAGGTTTTGCCCGTCCACCTTGAGCACAGCCAGGTCGTCCTGCGGGTCTTCGCCAATCAGCCGTGCGGATAGCTGCTTGCCATTCGCCAGCGAAACCGAGAAACTGGAAAATCCGTGTACTACGTGGTCATTGGTGACGATATAGCCGTCGTTGGTGATGATCTCGCCGGAGCCAATCGACCCGCCGCTCGCTCCGCCGGTGCTCTGCACCTCCACCACGGAAGGCTGCACCGCACGAATGACATTGATGATCGTCTGCTGGAGGTCGGTAGCGGAGGGAGGTACCTCCACGGGCGTCTGGTTGCCGCCTATGTGTATGCCGTTGCCACCGGTTGGCGTTTGGGTTGCCCCGGTCGTATTAAGGCTGCATCCAGTGACGAAGAGCACGCTCACCAGGAGCAGCAGGCTAACCACGTATAATCGCGGGCGGCGGCGCGTAGCAGTGATTGATGTCGTTCGTGCCAGATCAGACGCGGGAAGCTCGTCCATAATGGACTCCTTTAGGATAGAAAGTAGTGCGGACATCTCTCCAGCCTGCGACAAACGTCTGGGGCATCTAAGGGCGCCTGCCGGAGCATACATACCCCGGCGAATTTTCCCGCTCTCCTCATGCGGCCATTCGCCGCAGATCCGTCGCAATTTCTACAACAACAGTACCATGACGTGTCGTCACATCTACGCGGTTTATGGCAGCCAGGTCGTATTTCATAGGCAGAATCGTCTGTGGATACGTATTTGCGCGCAATCCGCAGGGGCTTGACAGGCGCATATGCTGTGGATTACTATTGCCATAGTGGTTATAGTCGAATGGGTGATAAAGAGCGTTCGAGGTATTAGATGACCAAAGTATTTTCCGCGCAGCCCGCGCCCGAAGACCTGCTGCCGCTGACCCCCGCCACCTTCCATATTTTGCTGGCGCTGGTGGGGCAAGAGCGGCACGGCTACAGCATCATGCGCGAAGTCGAGGCGTATACGCAGGGCAAAATCCGGCTAGGGGCCACCACCCTCTATCGCTCCATCAAACAGATGCTGGCCGCTCATCTGGTGGAAGAGACCGATGCGCGCCCCGACCCGGAACTCGACGACGAGCGCCGCCGCTACTACCGCATCACCGCGTTTGGGCAGCGTGTCCTCCAGGCGGAGGCCAGTCGGCTGGCCGCGCTGGTGGCCCTGGCGCACGAGAAGGGGATCAGCACCGCCGCCGCCGCGCGCGGAGTCTCGTTGGGAGGCGCGCTATGAGCCGCCATTCCGTCGCGACGTTCCCGCGCCTGGCGCCGCTGCTGGCCGTCACGCTCTGGGCGCACGAGCGCCTGCTTGCGCTCCATCCGGCCAGCTTTCGGCGTGAATTTGCCACCTCGATCCAGCAGGTGTTCCGCCAGACGTGCCTCGACGCCTACCACGCGGGTGGGTCGCTGGGGGTCGCGCGCCTCTGGCTGCCCGCGCTTGGCGACCTGCTCTATGGCGCGCTGGCCGAGCATGCCGCGCTCCTCACACTGTCTCTGAAAGGATCAGCGCATATGCTCCAGTATCGCCGTTCAGCCAGCATGATCTTCGCCGCCTTTATCGCCTTTGTGATCGTGGGCATTGGGTTTCAAAAATCGAGCGAAGATATCATGAAATCCGCGCTACCCACCACCTACCCGCTGCTGGCTGTGAGCTATTACGCAATGATGGCTGGCGCCATTGTCGCGCTGCTGGCAGTCTTGATTGGCGGCATTCCCATAGCCCTCGCCGCGCTGCGTTATGCGCTGGCCAACCGTCGTCGCGATATCCTGGCCCGCTTCATGGTACCGCCCATTGCCTTGCTCGTGATTCTCGCCGATGTGTTCGTTGTGGTCAGCTTTAACATCGGTGGCAATACCGCCGCGACGATTCATACCCCCGCGCGATTCGCCGGAATTGGCTCAGTCGTAGTCCTCTTCATTCTTGGCGCGGCCGCCAGCGTCTATGCGGTACTCGACGCCATCGCCCGCAGCGATATCAACGAGCGGCTGCTGCGGTTCGCGCTGCTGCCGGGCGTCCTGGCGACCGTCGCAATGATCGTCATGGCCGTGGCGAATCTCGTCTGGAGCTTCAGCCTCTGGCAGCATGCCCCGGATCTCTTCTGGGGCAACGACGGGATACTTGCCACCAGCACCCTGGTTGGGATAGTGGTGCAGGCGCTGGTGATGGTGGTCGCGACCATCGTCGCCATCCGCGCGCTGCTACAGGGCTTTTCGGCTCGCGGCGCCACCCCACAGACTCGCCTAGTCTTCCGCATCTCATCGTTCGTTTAGCTCCATCGCCGCCCGGTTGGTGTCGTCCACATTGGGCGACGCCTGGGTTCTTGCGCCCATTTTTCAGGAAAGGAACGCCCCGCCATGCAGACCATCACGACCGATGCCCTCAGCGCGATTGACGTCAGTAAGTCGCTCTTATTGGGGCGCGAACGTATCGAGATTCTCAAGGATGTTGATCTTCACGTGAATCATGGTGAACTCATTGCTATCGTTGGCCCCTCCGGCTCAGGCAAATCCACGTTGCTGGGCATCATTGCCGGGCTTGATACGCCGACCAGCGGACAGGTGTTTATCGACGGGATTGATGTCACGCGGATGCGCGAGGCGCAGCTAGCGGGCGTGCGCAACCAGAAGATTGGCATGGTGTTTCAGGCGTTCAATCTCATCCCGACGCTTACCGCCCAGGAGAACGTCGAGTCGCCATTGGCCATCGGCAAACATCCCGGCAATCCAGCCGAGCAGGCGCGCGCCATGTTGACCCTCGTGGGTCTGGGGCATCGGTTCAAGAATCGCCCCAATCAGCTCTCTGGCGGTGAGCAGCAGCGTGTGGCGATTGCCCGCGCGCTGGTGACGCAGCCCGCGATTGTCATCATGGACGAGCCGACCGGCAACCTGGATCGCGCCAATAGCGACAACGTCTTACAGATGGTGCGCGATGTACAGCAACAGACGGGCACAACCTTCATCATCGCGACGCATGACGCGACGGTAGCCCAGGCAGCGCACCGCACCATTCATCTGATGGATGGGAGGGTGGTGGCATGAGGCTACGCACGTACTGGCGCTATGCGACACGCTCGCTGCTGCGCGGTGGACAGCGCTCGCTCTTCGCGATCTTTTGCGTGGCGGTGGGGGTGATGGTGATCGTCGCGCTGCAACTGGTTGGCATCATGGTGAACGCCGCGTTGACCACCAATATCCGCGCGCTCAACGGCGGCGACCTGGCGGTACACAGTGAGTCCGCCGACATCACCACCGCCCAACTCGGCTACTTCCGCCAGCTTCAGGCGCAGGGCACGATCACCGCCTATTCGCCGGTCGCGGTTGATGATGCGGCGACGCAGACTGAGACTGGATTACAGCGGGTGGGCTTCTTTGCGGTAGACCCGACCACCTTCCCACTGGCGGGAAGTATGCCAGTCATCGCGCCGAGCGGCGGTTCCACCACGACCCTGTTGCGGGGCGGAGGAGTGGTGGCGACGGATTCGTTGATGCAGCGGCTGCGCCTCCATATCGGTGATACGCTGTCCCTCACCACCGAATCTGGGCGCTCTGGCAGCGTCACGATTGTAGGAGAAATCGCCACGACCGGAGTCATAAGTGGCCGCGCCGACCTGCTGATGTCGCTACAGACGTACGCCAGCTTCACCAGTCTCACCGGCGCGCCCGCAACGTATACCTGGGTGTTCGTGAATGTGCCCGGACACACCGACGCAGCCGCCACCGACGTAGCAGGACATATTCGGCGGCAGTATCCGCTGCTGAGTGTCACAACCGTTGCGCAGACGCAGCAACAGGCGCACTCTGAGATTACCGGCATTCAGACGTTTCTGCGCATCATTGGGCTGCTGGCGCTGCTCATTGGCGGGGTGGGCATCATCAACACGATGCAGGTGCTGCTGCGACGGCGCTTCCTCGAAATCGCGATGCTCAAGACGCAGGGATACCGCCAACGTAACCTGCTCCTGATGTTCGGCATCGAGACGTTGCTCCTGGGATTGTTTGGCGGTGTCATCGGCGCGCTGCTGGGCATTGGCCTGAGCTTTTTCGTACAGGCGCTCGTCGAACGCGCGTTTTACCTCACCATTCCGACGATTATCGATCCGCTGACGGTCATCTCAGGCGTTGGCATCGGCATCGCCACGACGCTGATTTTTGGCCTGTTGCCGATTGTGCGGACGAGCGCCGTACGCCCGCTCGCCGTCCTGCGCGACATGGGAACCGGCGGCGCCCGAACCGGCGTCGTGAAATCCGTTGGTCTGGCGCTGCTGCTGAGCGCGCTCTTCTTCCTGCTGGCGCTGAGCATCCTGGGCAACGTGGTGATTACCCTGGCGGTCGTGCTGGGAGCGGGCGCCGTGTTGGGGCTGCTGACGGCGCTATTCGCGCTCATAGCATGGGGCATCAGTCGCTGGCCGATACCCAATCCACGGCGTGTGGGATCACTGCTGGCGCTGGCGCCGTTCCTGCTCATTGGGCTGCTGCTGGTGCGCCTCTCACCTGGGTTTGGCGTGCTGCTGCTGGCGCTCGTCGTCATGGGCGCCCTGGTTGCCTTGCTGCCAGCATCCGCCAGAGCCGAGATTCAACTCGCGATGCGCAACATTGGGCGGGCGCGCGTACGTAGCGCGACAACGTTGGTGGCGCTCTTTGTAGGGGTATTCGCCATTGGCCTGGGATTAGTGTTGGGCCAGAGTCTCAAAGACTTCATCGCAACGCGCAACACCACTGTCAACCAGGACAACGCCTATATTCTGGCGAGCAGTCAGAATGCTCCACTCGTGGCGGCGCAACTGGCGCGGCTGGCCAACGTGACCAATGAGCAGGTGTCGTTGGCGGCTCCCGCCCGCATCGTCGCCATCAACGGCAACCCGGCGCCGACCGCCCCAGCGCAGGGAGAGACAGCGAATCTCAGTGGTATCAATGGCTTTCATCTGGCCGGTGGTAGTCTGCCACCAGCCACCCTGACGCAGGGCGCGCAGGACGATCACCTGGGGCGCCTGCTGACCGCCGCCGATGCCGGGTCGCTCAATGCCGTCTTTCCCCTGAATGAGTCGGAATCTCCCACCAACCTCAAGCTGGGCGATGACGTAGTGCTGAGCAGCCTCGACGGCAAGACGACGCAGACGGTGCATGTCATCGGTTTCTACACGGGTCTGGGCACGTTCGCTGGCCTCTCCGCCATCCTCGCCGATCAGCCTGTGGCGACGACGCTGGGTGAGGGCCAGCCCTACACGATTTACGCCGTCCGTCTGCCAGCAGCGACCCAGGCGCAGGATTTACAGGCTATCGAGCAGGCTGTTCCGGGCGTGATTACGTTGGGGGATACGGCTGAGATCAATCAAATCGACACGATACTGGATAACATCATACAGGTGGTCGAGGCGGTCGCGTCGCTGGCGATGTTTGCGGGGCTGGCGCTGATTGCCAATACCGTCGCGCTGGCGATGCTGGAGCGGCGGCGCGAAATCGGCATCCTGAAAGCGATTGGCCACACCAGCCGGGGTATCCTGGGCATGGTTTTGGCCGAGCATGGCATGCTGGGAATCGTTGGAGCCTATGCGGCGCTCTTGCTGGTGAGCCTGGCCGCTACTATACTCAGCCAGCTTGCCTTCCAGTCGGCCACCGGAACCAGCGCGTCGGTCTCACTGATCGTGGCGCTCGCCGGGGCGACCGCGCTGCTGTGCATGCTGGTAGCTGGGGTGGTCGCCTGGCAGGCGACGCGAGTACGCCCCATCGAGGTACTCCGTTACGAATGATGGCGCCGTTTTCCGCGCGACTCGTCGGCCTAATCGGGGTTTGGGGTATCTTCGTTGGCCGACGGGAGCGGATAGAGATCAGATCGGCGCGCGCGGCGGTGGGAAGCCAGCCACGACGCGCTACTGAGCGGACGCGAGATCGAGGTTGGCGCTGGTGTATCACGCTCAATCGCCAACGTTGGAATCGGAATGAGCCGTGGCGTGATGGACGGCGATTCGGTCTCGTGTTGGTAGGTCAGTTCGAGGCGTGGTGTGCGCAGCAGCGCGACCAGTTCATCGATTGCCGTGCCAGTGTGGCCAGGCCATTCTGGCTGGATGCCAAGCCATTGACGCTCTACCGCGCGGATCACGACACGGAGCGAGCCTTCCAGCCGCAATCGTTCCTCGCGGTCGCGCTGGAGCACCTCTAGCCGTGATGCGGTATCCATGATGGTTTCGGCAAGCAGCCTGTACATGCCTTCCGATGGAACCGGGCCAATGCCGTGCCCTTTCAGCGCCTGGATCAGCGCCGATTCGAGTTTGCCAGTCTCGTCCTGCGTCTCCTGGCGGAACTGGGTCACCAGATTGCGCAGCACATCCGCCTCGTGGCGGCGCGCGCGCGCGGTGGCCTGGGCACGCTCGCGACCGCCCTGAATGGTCAGCAACAGCCACAAAGCGGCGAGAAGCCCGACGACGACGAAGACAACATCCAGCACCGCCGCCGCCGTTGGGTCGAGCGCATTCACCGGAGCCAACCCAATGCTGATGGAAAGGCCAGCGAAGAGGGCATAGATGAGCAGTGTCCCAAGCAGCAAGACGCTGGCGAGCAGCGTACCGCTCATCAGCAGAGCGGCCTCGATCAGCGCGGGAACCAGGGCGAGCAGCGACGGGCGCGGGCCTAAAACCAGCATGGCCCAGGTCAGCAGCCCAAGCTGCGAAATGACCAGCACATAGGGCGCAAAGCGCTTCCACGAATCGACTTCATTGGCTATATAGGCAATGGCGGCGCCCGCGCCCGCGATGAGCGCGCCTGCCAGCGCCCAGGTCGCCATGACGCCATTGTTGAGCGCGACGAGCGCCCCAATCAGTCCCATCAGCGCCATCACGAAGATCTGAAAGACCGCAGCTGGAACGAGGAAATTCGCTGACGGCAACGCCTGTGGGCCGCTTCCGCTGGCGCGGCGCGATGGCCAGGGAAAATCGGGCAGGTAGCTTTGCCAGAGCAGACCCGGCAGCCGTGGCGCTTTCGGTCGGCGGTTGCTATACAATGCGGCGACTGGGCGGGTTATCACGCTCGCCCGTTGCGCTGTCGTGGTGGGCCGGGCGCTCTCTGGCCGCGCCTGAGTGGCCGCTGGCGCGGGTTTGTTCCTCCCGTTTCGCGTACCGCGCCATGCGGCATTGGCGAGAGATGGCATGTCTGCCACATGCGCTACATGCGGCGCATAGCGTCACATGCGCTATGCCTTCCGTGGCGTCAGGCGCATGCGAGGATGTGTTGGCGGCGGCGTCGGCCTGCGGCGGTTCGGATGGCTGATCCACCACGCCTGCGGACGACGTCACTCACTGGTTCGTGACGCCGTTGCGCCATCACCGCGAGCGTTGGCATGCGCCGCTCAGTTGCGGTGATAACCGCAGTCGCCTCATCGGGCGCCGTTGCAGCAGCGTCCGGCGTCTGTGTCGCCACGGCCTGCACGGCGGATGTATCGGGTTCGGCTGGCTCGGTCGGCTCCTCAGGTTGCTCCGGGATCTCCGGGATTTCAGGCGTCTCAGGTCTAGCTCTCGGGATCTCCGGGATCTCCGGTGTTTCTGGGATATCTGGCAATCTCAGGGATGTCAGGGATGTCTGGTATCTCAGGTATCTGCGCGACCACTGGCTCACTGACAACTGGCTCGGCGACGATGGCAGCCGCCTCAGCGGACATATCGACAGGCGCCATTGTCGGGGCGGGCGATTCACGCAGTTCTGTCGCAGCGGCGGTGATCGCCAATGTACGCGCCTTCGGTGTGGCTTTCGCAGGCGTCTTCGGCGTGTCTTCGCTGTGGTCTTCGCCGTGGTCTTTGATGTGGCTCTGGCGGTTGCTGTGATGAGTTGCGGCGACCGAGCGGTGGAACGTTTAGTACGGTCGCCCGCCGAGGCAGCCGGTGGCGCCGGTGTAGCTTTTGGCGTCTGGCGACGCTGCCGCTGCGCCGGTGGCGCTGGGTGGCTATCACCCCGCTTGCCCTCATGTCGCTGTCTGCTCATCCTTCTCCCACCTGTCCCCGCAAGACGTCACTACGCCGACCTGGAACACCGCTCATGTTGCCCCCGACCATCCACCTGCCGCAATGCGTGTGCCAGCATAACGAGACGTCTGTGTGGGCCGTCGCGCCTTGACAGCCCGCACCTTCTATGTCATAGTGAAACCGAGCAGCGTGCCGAGAGCCGATCATCCAATAACACAGTACGGATGACGCTACGTGACGCGCTCTGTTTGTTATAGTATCATCAAAAACATGCATCAGGTTCAACTTGATTGCAAGGCGCTGACGGAACGAGTAGGTTCGCCGAGCGTATTTCAGAGAATCCGGGGTTGGTGAGACCGGATATCGCTGGCGCACCGAAGATCAGTCCTGAGCCGCCACCCGACTCCTCGTGACCCACGAGAGCAGGCGTGGCCGGAAACCCGTCCGTTATCATACGGGGGGACATGTATACGTGTCCCAGAGAGCGGATCGTTGTGCGCGCTCACTATATTCGAACGAACGAGCAGTCACAGCAGTCAATTCGGGTGGTACCGCGAGAGGCGCTCTCGCCCCGTTGGGGGTGAGGGCGTTTTTTAGTGCCTGCGCTCCCAAGCATTCCAACCATTGTGCCGATGAAGACGTTGGCAGAGACCGGGAAGGCGGGAAATGAGCGATGACTACAGCAGACTCCAACAACATTGCTCTATGCGACAGATAGCTACCTGCGCGCATTCGAGGCGCACGTCGTGGCGACAGATGGGCGCGCGGTGGCGCTCGACCAGACCGCCTTCTATCCCGGCGGTGGTGGCCAGATGGCCGACCACGGCGAACTGACTGCTACAACGGGCGCCGTCTGGCTGTCAGCGGGATGAGCAAGCGCGATGGCGTCGTCTGGCACGAGCTTGCCGAGGACGCGGGCGACCTGCCCACGGTTGGCGCGCAGGTGACGGGCGAGATCGACTGGCCCTTCCGCTATACGATGATGCGCACGCATACCGCGCTGCACCTGCTCTGCGGCCTGATTTTTCGTGACTACGGCGCGCAGGTGACGGGCGGGCAGATGTACGCCGACCGCGCGCGGATGGATTTTACGCTGGCCACGATGACGCAGGATTTTCTGCACGACATCGAGCGCAGCGTCAATGAGGCCATCGCGGCGGATCATCCGATCAAGGTGTCTGATTTGCCCCGCGCGGAGGCGCTGGAAATCCCTGATCTGATACGCACCAAGATTAACCTGTTGCCGCCAGAGATTACCAGGATCCGCATCGTCGAAATCGTCGGTGTGGATCTGCAAGCGGACGGCGGCACCCATGTTCATAGTACGCGCGAGGTGGGTGGCATCAAAGTGCTGCGTACCGAGAATAAAGGCAAACAGAACAAGCGCATGGAAATCGCGCTGACGGATGGAGATACGGCATGACAGGCCCATCGAAGAAGACATCCCCTGCTCGGGGAGGCGCAACCAACGCCTCGAAGACGACTGGGGCGCCAAAAACGGCGAAGACACGAAAACGGCGAAGACAACTGGGGCAGCCAACGGGCGTAGCCGCGCCACGAGCAAAGGCGCGGCGCGACAAGCGCCAAACGGGCGCCTCTTTGAGCCAGCGCCCGCGCCAACCCGCGTCGATTATCCGCTGCTGGAGCGTGATGTGCAGCAGTGGTGGGACGAGCACGACATCCTCAACAAGTATCTGACACGTAACGAACAGGCCGAGAAGCGCTGGTCATTTGTGGATGGCCCGATCACCGCCAACAATCCGATGGGCGTACACCACGCCTGGGGCCGCACCTACAAAGACCTCTGGCAGCGCTTCAACACGATGCGCGGCTATCGCCAGCGGTACCAGAACGGCTTCGATAGCCAGGGGTTGTGGGTGGAGGTGGAGGTCGAGAAAGAACTCGGCTTCACCAACAAGCACCAGATCGAGGAATATGGCATCGGCCGCTTTGTAGACAAGTGTAAAGAGCGTGTGCTGCGGTTCTCCGCCGTGCAGACGGCGCAGTCTATCCGGCTGGGCGAATGGATGCGCTGGGACGACTCGTACTACACGATGTCGGACGAGAACAACTACACCATCTGGGGCATGCTGCGCACCTGCTGGCAGAACGGCTGGATCTACCGTGGCCGCGACGTGATGCCCTGGTGTCCGCGCTGTGCGACGGGCATCTCCGATATGGAGATCAACGAGGGGCGCCGGACGGTGCAGCACACCAGCGTCTATGTGCGCTTCCCGCTGCTCGACCGCCCCGGCGAATATCTGCTGGTCTGGACGACCACGCCGTGGACATTGCCCGCCAACGTCGCCTGCGCCGTCAATCCAGCGCTGCCCTATGTCAAAGTGGAGCAGGATGGCGAGTTCTACTATCTCTCCGCCGATGTGGTCGCCAAGCTGAACAAGCTGCGCGGCCACGAGCACGGCGCGGCGAAGGTGGTGGAGACGCTCCAGGGGCGCGACCTCTTGGGCTGGCGCTACACTGGCCCATTCGATGAGCTGCCCGCCTGGCGCGAGGCCAACGCCGAACATCGTATCGTCGCCTGGGACGACGTAACCGCCGCCGAAGGCACCGGCATCGTCCACATGGCGCCGGGCTGTGGCCGCGAAGACTTCGGCGTCTCGAAAGCGGAGAATCTCGTCGCGCTGACGCCAGTGGATGAGAACGGCGTCTATCTGGAGGGCTATGGCTGGCTGACGGGCAAATCCGTCGGCGAGGTGGCGCGGCCAATCTTCGACAATCTACGCGAGAAGGGCTATTTCTACCAGACCGAGTCGTACCAGCATGTCTATCCGCACTGCTGGCGCTGTGGCACGGAACTGATCTTCCGGCTGGTGAACGAGTGGTTCATCTCGATGCATGAACTGCGCGAGCGGTTGATCCGCATCGTCGGCGATGTGCGCTGGATCCCGTCATTTGGGCTTGATCGCGAGCTTGACTGGCTGCGCAACATGGAAGACTGGATGATCTCCAAGAAGCGCTACTGGGGGCTGGCGCTGCCCATCTATGTCTGCGACGACTGCGACGAGTTCGAGGTGATCGGCAGCCGCGAGGAGCTGCACGAGCGCGCCGTGGAGGGCTGGGAGCAGTTCGACGGCCACACGCCGCATCGCCCGTGGGTGGATGCGGTCAAGGTGCGCTGCCAGCAATGCGGTGGACTGGCCAGCCGTATCCTCGATGTCGGCAATCCGTGGCTGGACGCCGGAATCGTCCCGTTCTCGACGCTGCACTATCGCAGCAACCGCGAGTACTGGCGCGAGTGGTATCCGGCGGACTTCATCACCGAGAGCTTTCCGGGGCAGTTCCGCAACTGGTTCTACTCGATGCTGGTGATGGCCGCCGCGCTCGAAGACACAGTGCCGTTCAAAACGGTGCTGGGCTTCGCCACGCTGTTCGACCAGGACGGCGAGGAGATGCACAAGAGCAAGGGCAACAGCATCCCATTCGACGAGGCGGCCCACCTCGTCGGCGCGGATACGATGCGCTGGCTCTACATCACCCACGCGCCAGAGCAGAACCTGCGCTTTCCGCATATCCCCACCGAGGAGGAGGCCGAGGCGGCGCGGGCAAAGGGCCAGCCGCCACGCCTCAACGATCTGTGGATGCAGGCGCGCGCGGCGCTCGACAAGCTCTGGAATGTCTACTCGTTCTTCGTGACCTACGCCAATATCGACCATTTCGACCCGACGACGCGCTCGCTGGCGGTCGGCAAACGGAGCGACCTGGATCGCTGGGTGCTCTCGGAGTTGCAGGCGACGGTGCAGCGGGCGACGGAGCGGCTGGTCGACTTCGACGCGGAATCGGCCTCGCTGGCGGTGGCGTCGTTCATCGAGAATCTCTCGAACTGGTACGTGCGCCGGAGCCGCCGCCGCTTCTGGAAGAGCGAGGAAGACGCCGACAAGCGCGCCGCCTATCTGACGCTCTACGAGTGTCTGGTGACGGTGACGAAGCTGCTGGCGCCGCTGACGCCTTTCCTGGCGGAGTCGCTCTACCAGAATCTGGTGCGCTCGGTGGATGCACAGGCGCCCGAAAGCGTGCATCTCTGCGACTGGCCGGTAGCCGACGCGTCGCTGCTCGCGCCACGCCTGCACGACGAGACGGCGCTGGTGATGCGGATGGTGAACCTGGGGCGCGCCGCCCGCGAGCAGGCGCAGATTCGGGTGCGCCAGCCGCTCGGCGTGCTCTACGCGCGTGTCGGCAGCGACCAGGAGGCCGAGGCGCTGCAACGGCTGGCGGGTCAGGTGTTGGAGGAGTTGAACGTCAAGCGGCTGGAGTTGTTGCCAGCGGAGAGCGATATGCTGGTCTATACGCTCAAGCCCCAGATGAAGGCGCTTGGCCCGAAGCACGGCCCCCTGGCGCAGAAGGTGCTGGCGGCGCTGCGAGCCGTTGATCCGCAGGTGGGCGCGGAGGCGCTACGCGACCAGGGTCGGCTGGTGATCGAGGTGGAGGGCCAGCCAGTGACACTCTTGCCGGAAGAGGTGGAGGTCGAGGCAAGCGCGCGTGCGGGCTACGTCGCGGCGGAGGAGCGCGGCGCGGTCGCGGTGATCGAGACGACGCTGACGCCGGAACTGCTGGCCGAGGGGCTGGTGCGCGACTTCACGCACCTGGTGCAGGAGGTGCGCAAGCACGCCGGTCTGGCCATCGAGGACACTATCGAGACGTGGCTGACGACCGATGCCAATCTCGCGGCGACTGTCGTCGAGTTCCGTAGCTACATCGAGGCGGAAACGCTCTCGAAGCGGCTCGTGGTGCAGAGCGAGGGGCCATCACTCGCGCCATCCGGTGACGGCGTCTACACCGAAGAGATCCCGGCGGCGAAGCTGAACGGCCACGCGGCCACGGTCACGGTGCGCAAAGCCAGATAACCTCACCACCAACCCCCTCTCCCACAAGGAGAGGGGGCTTCCGGTAGGGCGGGCGGGTTGACGCATGGCGCATGTGTTCTGGTGGCCGCGCGCCGCAGGCTCATCGAGCGCAATCCTGGGCGCACACCTGCCACCACGGCTGGCGGCTTAAGCACATTTCAAGAGCTACACTCTCGGCCATGTACAGTGTGCTGGGGTACAAGAGCACGCTCGGAGCCATGAATGGCCGCTCGGCAGAAATGGGCGCATAATGGTCGTCCGCCGCGTGCACGCGAGCTAGGGCGGCGCTGCCGCTCTGGCGAGCGTTTACGCCCTCCGTCGCTTACCCTGGTGTTCAAGGCCGGGACTGTCCCCACTATTGCCTCGCCTGGCGAGCAGCCATTTCAGCCGCCAGCCGTCGTGCCCGATAGGCAAAGACCTCCCTTGTGACCCTGACGCGCCCGCCCGATTGCCACACACTTGCCACACTCCCGCAACACTCTTGCCATGGAATCGTGATACCCGCTTGGTAGTATCGGCAGGGAAGCGCGGCGAACCTGCGCAGGCTTCGAGATATATGGGCGACACAGGTGGCCGTCAGGATTTGGTTCTCAGCTCCCACAGCAGTAACACACCGCCGAATGGATGTGTAACAAGAGGAGCGTTGACAAAGGAGCGTAGCATGTTTGCACGGTGGGGTCGTTTCGTCTATCGGTGGCGCTGGGCCACCCTGGTTGTGTCCGTCCTCTTGCTCGGCGGATTCATCTACGGCTTGATGGCTGGGGGCACGCTGGGCACGGGTAACTCCACCAGTAGCACGCTCGAGGCGGCCCGGGCCGCCAGGCTGATCAACGATCAATTGAGCACGGGCAAGACGGGTGGGTCCAACTTTCTGCTGATCTTTAGCAGCCCGGACCGGCTCGCCACTGACCCGGTCTTCCGTACGGAGGTCGAGAACGCGCTCGCGCCGATCCAGCACGATCCGCGCGTGACTGACATCATCTCGCCGTACACAGGTGGCGCAGCGACCGCCGCTGCATTCATCTCAAAAGATGGTCACAAGGCGCTCGTCCGCGTCGACATCAAGAGTGAGGGTGAGCAGGCGCGCGCCGACTACACGGCGCTGCGGGCGGCCGTCCGTCCCAGCGGCCTGACGGTGGTCGGCACCGGGAATGTGCCGATCAACCGCGACTTCAGCGCTACGCTCGAGAGTGACCTGGCCCGGGCCGAGACGGTCACGTTGCCGGTGACGCTGATCCTGCTGCTCCTCATCTTCGGAACGGTGGTGGCCGCAAGCCTCCCGCTCGGGATCGGGATCTGCACAATCGTGGGCGGCCTCGCCGGAACATTCCTGCTCAGCCGCGTCACCGATGTCTCGCAATACGCCCTGAACATCGTGACGTTGATCGGGCTGGCAGTCGCCATCGACTATTCGCTCTTCATCGTCACCCGCTTCCGGGACGAGCTGGCTGCGGGGAAGAGCCGTCCCGACGCCCTGGCCACGACCATGTCCACGGCTGGCCGGGCCATCACGTTCTCCGGGATTGCGGTCGCGGTCGGGCTTGTCGACCATGCTCTTTTACCAGGGCACCTTCCTGGCGTCGCTGGGCGCGGCGGGCGCGATTGTCGTGGGAGTCGCCGTGTTCTACGGCCTCACGTTCCTGCCCGCACTCCTTGCCGTCCTGGGTCCGAACGTCAATCGGCTCTCGATCCCGATCGTGGGCCGACGGCCGAAGTCCGGTCGCGGCGCCTGGCACCGGATGGCTACCTGGGTCATGCGCCGCCCGGTCCTCGTGCTCATACCGGCCCTGGGCTTCCTGGTGCTCGCCGGATCCCCGTTCCTTCACCTGCGCCTCGCCAATGCAAGCATCGACCAGCTGCCGCCACGGCTTGAGTCGCGGCAGGGCTTCGACACCCTGGTCAAGAGTTTTCCTGGGCAGGACCAGACTGACTTCAGCGTGGTCGTGAACTATGGGAGTGGGAGTCCCACGACCGCCGCGCGTGTACGTGGACCAGGCCGATCTGAGTCGGCGCATAGCGACGATCCCCGGGGTGCTCCGCGTTGCCCCGCCACAGGTCGGCGCGCACATCGTGCTGCTCGATGCGGTCAGTAACCAGCCAGCGTCGAGCGACGGCGCGCGCACGATCCTGCGTGCGATCCGCGCCGAGTCGATCGGCAACGGCGGCCAGCTCCTCGTGGCGGGAAACACGGCCTCCGACGTGGACATCATCAACTACATCATCGATAAGACGCCGCTGGCGGTCGGCTTCGTTGTCCTGGTCACCTACCTGGTTCTCTTCCTGCTCACCGGGTCGCTGGTGCTGCCGCTGAAGGCCGTGGTGCTGAACCTGCTCTCGATCTCGGCGTCGTTCGGGGCCTTGGTGTGGATCTTCCAGGACGGGCATCTGAGCCAACAACTCGGCTTCACCGCCCAGTCGATTGACCCGAGCGTCCCGGTGATCCTCTTCGCCATCGTCTTCGGGATGTCGATGGACTACGAGGTGCTGCTCATCAGCCGGATCCAGGAGGAGTACGTGCGGACGGGGGACAACCGACACGCGATTGCGGAGGGGCTGGAGCGCAGCGGTCGCCTGATTACCGGGGCTGCGGCCATCATGGTGGCGGTCTTCCTCGCCTTCGGTCTCGCCGAGGTCGTCCTCATCAAGTCGATTGGGATCGGCCTGGCGATTGCGGTCGCGCTCGATGCCACCATCGTGCGGGCGCTGATCGTGCCTGCGGTCATGCGTCTCATGGGCGACTTCAACTGGTGGGCGCCCGCGCCACTGCGCGCCCTGCACCGGCGTGCGGGGTTCGGTCGGCTCGTCCACGTCCCGGAGCATGAGCCATCTCGCATTGTCGCGGATGGGACAGGAAGCCCGCAGGCGGTAGGCGAGCCAGAGGCGGCTGAGCGCCACACGTAGGCGATAGTAAGGAGATAGCGCGGAGTCGAGACGTCTCGGCTCCGCTTTCCCGTGATGAACGCAAACCCTAGCGCTGCCTACTCGTTCTTCGCCTTCTTGCCGTTGGGCGCGCCCTGGATGAGTTCGTCGAGTTCCTGGCGCATCGCCTGGATGTCGGGGTACGAGCGGTAGACGCTGGCGAACCGCACATAGGCGATGTCGTCCAGCTTGCGCAGCCGATCCATCACCATCTCGCCGATGATGCGGCTCTCGATCTCAGCTTTGCCCAGCTTGTAGAGTTCGTTCTCGATATCGTCGACGATGGCTTCGAGTTCGCCGACGGGAATCGGGCGCTTCTGGCAGGCGCGGCGCAGGCCCGTCTCCATCTTCTCGCGCTTGAATGATTCGCGGCGGCCATCGCGCTTGACCACCATCAGCTCCGGCAGCACGACATGCTCGACGGTGCTGAAGCGCTGGTGGCAGTGTTCGCAGCGTCGGCGGCGATGGACGGAGCCACCCTGATCGCGTGAATCCGTTACACGCGACTCGACATATCCACAGTAGGGGCAATTCATGGAATATTGCTCGGCTTTTCCCCACGCGGCCCGTCGCTACATCGTCCAGATATGGCCAGATTTGGGCGGACGACCCGAGGCCGCGTGTGCTTCAGTATACCATACGCCGTGCTATATACTATCTGCGCTCAGGCAATCGGCTACCGTGCGGCGATGCATGCCTGCGACGCCCGGTTGCGGCGCGGGCGGTCGTCGCGTATACTGGATGCGGACGCTTTCCGGTCTATCTGGCCCCGTAGCTCAGAGGATAGAGCAGTGGTTTCCTAAACCATGTGTCGGAGGTTCGAATCTGCGGACGACTTCGGACGGGTTTCCAGACACTACAATCGCTGTCGTCCTAAATTGTCTCCTGCAAAATGGCCTCGATCACTCAGATGACACTGCGCCTAGACCACAACAAACCGTGATTAGTGGTAGTTGGAAAGTGGGCAAGTGTGACCATGTTGGTAGTCGGAAAGACGCTCGATGAATCAGTCCCCGGTTGACCGCCAGCCCCAAGAGGCGTAGAGTAGTTGAGCGACACGAGCAGATCAGCAGACAAGAAGCTTGAGAGGATACTTCCTCTCTGCGCAGTGGGCAGGCATGCCCACAAGGACGAGAGCCATGCCGGACAACTACCTGTACTATGGGGACAACCTGGACATCCTGCGGCGCTATGTCAAGGATGAGACGGTAGACCTGCTATACCTTGACCCTCATGCGCGGTAATAAAAATGTAGAAATCCCAACCGATGTTCGCGGGAAACGGCAGCAAAGCACCTTGCAACTGCCCAGGCTCTCTTGGATATTCCAAAAGACCACGGGTCACCAAGTCGTTGAAGCAGAGTTGGTTCAGTCTCGGCGTGTTGACGGAGCCACGTTCGCCTCAATGGCGTCCCATGCCGCTCTGGGGTTGTAAGGGTTAGGGCCATGTAACTCTCGATAGCTCTCAACATCCATGCCGAACTTCTCTGGATGCAGTATAAACCCGAAAAGCCGAAGGTGAAGCGCACTAAATTCATCCACCATATTAATGAAGATGTGCCTCAAGGAATCGTCAGGGGCACTCGGAGTAGCGGTATTCAGAACGGCATTCTTCAATGCCGCTCGCTTCGTCTTGCTCATTTGTGCGCCTTGCTACCTCAAGAGCCTGGAGAAACGTCGCATAGAATGAGTCATTCAACCTAGTAATATCCACGTGCATCTGTTCAAGGTCGGCACAAGACATCCTCGATGAAGGTGTTTTGCTGCTTGTCAATATAGCGTTGCCCAAAATACCCCACGATCTCTGCCACAGAACCACCGGCCAACGGGATAAACTGGGATGCAGCCTTAATTCCGCAAGGAAGGCGTCCAATTTGGATGTGTTGGGAGGCTTTAGCTTGGTATCGTTGCTTGGGACAATATCACTATTGGGCGCTTCTTCATCGTGTGCCATCTCATTACTCCCTTCACGCGGTAGTCTACTGGTCTTCAAGATACAAATTTCCCCAGTTCATCTTCATACCTAGCGAGCAAAAAACCGCTGGGTGAATGTCGCGATGAAGGTAATCTCGATGAGGAGGCAATTACCGCTTCCCCTGCGGCGAGGACGGACTGCGGGTCGCCAGGACTATACTGCTGGGCGAAAAAGCCGCGCCCGTGAAAGGCGGTCAGACTGACGACGACCGACTCCAGCCATGAGAGATGGTACGCCGGATGGCTTGGTGGCACACCGAGGGAGTGATACGCGACAGCAAACGCTCCAATGATGACGAGGTAGGCTACGACGCTGAAGGTTGGATAGTAGCCATACCCTGCCAGTGCCCAAAGTACGTTTGACCACCAGAATGCCAGGAAACTCCGCAAGCGGTAGATTAGGCTGACAGGGTGCTGTTTTGGGGCGCGATAGCCTGTCGCCACAACACTTCCCGCTGCATGAGATGCCCTCGGTAGGCATAGCGGTCGGCAGCTTCGCTGAGTCCCTGACTCCGCAGGGCTACGGCAAGCTGGCGATAGGCACGAGCAGCCCTTTGATAATACACTAATCTCAGATACGCCGAATTCTTCTTGCCCTGACTATCGTTAGCGTTGCGCGCCTCGGTCTCATCTCCGATGACTGGAGCCTGCTGCCAGTCCACCCTGGTCAACGGCACCCCATCCAGAACGATGTCTGCCAACTCCGTTTCTCTGTCAATCATGATGGCTATAAGGCTGGTTTTGACATCCATAAGACAATCGTTGAGGCTCGCGCCACGTAGGTCAGCATTATCCAGGAAAGCCCCTGAGAGGTCGCTGCTCCCAAGATGCGCATGGAGCAGGCTCGTCTCCATCAGTTCTGCACCCCTGAAAGTTCGTGTTCTCCAGGTACGCCTCGTCTAGCGTTGCAAATGCGAGGTTCGCGCATGATAGATTGACAGAATCGAGGTGAGCATTGGAGAGGTCTGCCCCATAAAGGTTCGCATAGGACAGGTTTGCCTCAGAGAAGTCAGCCTCAGCAAAATTTGCCGACGCCTCGGTGTTGCTTCCCCAATCACCTTCCCATCCCCGTTGCTGCATAATCCAACGCAACTCGCCACGGGTCTGAATTTTTACCGTGCGATACGGCGCATTATCCGCTGTAACATTCTTGTCATAGAGCGCCTCTAGTTCGGCCTGTCGCTCCGGTGACGGCTCGGTATCATCAGGTGGTCTGTCATTTCTTAGCACCGGCTACTCCACTCTGGCTGGCTTATTCTCAGCACCCTACCTACCAGCTTCAGCCTGCTTTGCGAGAAGCCCCCGCGCTTGGTTCAGTCGCTCTGACAACTGCGCAGGCATGACACCGGGAGCGTGCGGTTGTTGGTCGAAACGTTCCAGAATGGCGACCTCGCGGGCATAGTCTTTCAGCTTCCGATAGAGCACTGCAAAGTCCCGATACAGGGCGGGAGGTACGCCCACGTAGTTGGTCAGTGATGCTCCCCCGCCAATGCGTTCCGCCTCCTCCAAGCCTGTGAATGCCGTGTCCACAAGCGAGTCTGCTTCTTGTACGTTGCCGTCTTGCACAAGTTGCTTTGCCTGCTTCATGTAGACCGAATAATGTGTACCCTTGATATAGCCCGGCAAGTCACCACCGCGAAGCTCGCGCACCTTTGGCAGAATGGCGCGTTTGGTCACTGACTTCGGGGCGCGTTGACTCATAACCATCAGGAATTCAGCAGCCGAAAGCGGGTTACTGGCGACATGCCCGCGTGTTAATGGGCGCTGGTTCAGGACAAGGTAGCCCCACATGGACTCGACTTCTTCCCGCTCTTTGGCTGTGAGCGCTTGCAGCCACCAGTCACCTAATCCGTAATAGCCGAGCAACCCCTCTACTTTTGGCGTTGGCTGTGGCTGCTGGCGAAAGCGTGAGAAGAATCCCATGCGTCGCTCCCTTCCGTTGCGAGCGTTCAGTCTAATGGCCCTACTCTACGCTCCCTCGGCTAGCGCATCAACGTAGAGGCTCGCGGTGCTACTCCTGGAGATGATCTGGCTTGGTCTGCTCATACTCGACGAAGAACCTGATCTGTGTCCATGCATAAAAAAGAACAAGCTGAGTGGCCCGACAGGATTCGAGCCGCTCGAACGAAACCACTGAGTGCCTTGACGGGAAACAAGCCCATCGCGTATCCTGTTCTGTAGGCTCGCCTGTACAGCAATGGTTATGGGCAGGTAGAGCAATGGTGACGATTTCCTGGCAAAGTGCAGAAGTCTAGATTTCAAGCTTGTTTACTGGCCCCGTAGCTCAGAGGATAGAGCAGTGGTTTCCTAAACCATGTGTCGGAGGTTCGAATCCTCTCGGGGCCACCAGAAGAAACCCGCATAAATCCAGGGTTTGCGTGTATCCTCATGCTGGCGTCTACCATCCTTCTACCCCGCGAAACAGCTTTTATACCAATGCGCAGTCTGAAAAGCTCTCCACTGGCTACCACACAGAACCGTGGCTCCTGGTCTACTGATTTGCCAAGCCGCGCCTACTTCGCTATCATGAAGTTTCATGAGTGAGGCTATGCGCCTCTCATGCTGTGATGTCGTTACCCGATACCCAAGAAGGGAGCAGTGTGTGCAGGAAGATGGGCCGCCTGTACCCAATCAACACTGGCTTGGCAGGAATGACACCAGAGAACGAGCGCCGGGAGGGATGCCAATGTGGCCCGAAGCCGATGCGCGCCAACAGCAAGCTCCTACGAGCGCGTGGCCGCTCTACACCACTCGCTGCGGGAATTATCGCCGTGAGTCTCGGAGCGAATGTAGCCCTCATCGTCGCCCTACTGGCAGTGGTTCTGCTTGCGCGTGGAGGCTACTTCTCCTCGCCTCCTCAGCCCAGTGTAGGCGCGTCCGCGACCAGCACGGCCCAGAACACCCCAGATCCCTCGCCCAGCGCCACGCCCACCGCTGGCTGGCTCCAGGTGGGGCCGACCAGTGTGCAGTTAGGCTGTAACTCAGGCCAGCAGGCTCAGTTCGTGGTGTTGGCGAATACCGGGGCGGAGGACGTGCAATGGCAGGTGGTGTATTCGATCTCAGCAGACCAGGCCGCAGTGACGATCTCGCCCAGGCAAGGTAATGTCAGAGCAGGAACGAGCATGGTGATCCAGATCCAGAGCAAACGTCAATCTGACGGCCAGCAGGGGGTCATTCACTTTGATCCCGATACATCAGCAGCTGGCACGCCTCCCAGTCTCAGTTACACAACTGTTGGTTGCCAGTGAGCGCGGCTCCGCATGTTATCCTCAGCGGCGATCCATCACCACGGCGTCCTTTCGCGTGCTCGGCAAGATGTGGGCGTAGATACTGAGAGTAATACCTGTTGCGCCTTCGTGTTAATTCTTCTCCACCACTAACCATGCGTCGCCATTCAACAGCGTGACGTGCAGCGCCTTATATCCCAGCACCGTCGTGCAGGGAAAGGCGCGTGTGACATACATGTCCGTGTGCCCCCATGCCTCATGGGTATCGAGGCTGTGGATGGTTTCCTTGAAAATGGTGCGGTACTCGTCTACCGAGACTTCCCAGTAGAACACGTCGTCATGCATCACCACTCCCCGCTTCCGCTGCGCATAACGATGACGTGTCATGCTGCTACACTGCCATCTATCCTACACCGTGCGTCTACTCGCCCGAAAGCAGCGCAAGCATGAGGAGAAATCGCCTGAAAGGCGCCGCCGCCCAGCCCTCACGCCTCCTTTTCATGAGGATTTGTGAGCCAATAGGCCAATATGCCAATATTCACTGATTTTTCATAGAGAGCCAATAGGCTAAAAGCAGCCTTTCCCTCTTACTCCACACCTAATTGTCTGCCCGATCAGGATAGCTCAGGAAAAGTATTGTGATGAAACAGCAACCATCCACGCTTCAGCAGCAACCGCAGGCGAGTGGCGCATCTCTGCCCGCACGGTTGATGCGGGAGTCCGCTCACGCCGCCCATGCGGTGGTCAAGACACGGTCACTCGCCTATCCACGCATTCTGTGGCGCATCCTCCGCAAGCCCCATCGTACCCCCGGCGCGATGAGGTTTCCGTTTGGCCGCATACGCTATGTGGATACCGACTCACTGCGCACCACCTACTATCAGATCTTCGTCGAGGGCATCTATCAGGTGGATGGCCTGGGCGCCGCGCCGACGATCATCGACTGCGGTGGCAATATTGGGCTGAGTGTGATCGCCTTCAAACAGCGCTACCCGCAGGCGCGCATCCTGACCTTCGAGGCCGATCCCACGCTCGCCGCAGTGCTGACCTGGAACATGAAAGCGCTGGGGCTGTCGGATGTCACCGTCGCGGCGAAGGCGGTGGGCGCGGTCGATGGCCACGTGATGTTCCTGCCAGATGGCGCGGTCGATGGGCATGTGGTTGCGTCGAATGCGTCAACAACGCAGGCGGCTGGGATCACTGTACCGGCAGTGCGCCTGAGCGACCAGATCGACCAGATTGATGGGCCGGTGGATCTGCTGAAGATGGACATCGAAGGCAGCGAGTACGACGTGATCGCCGACCTGTGCCAGAGCGGGCGGATCGCCCAGGTGCGGATGCTGATCTGCGAGGTGCATGGCAACCCCGCCACGCAGCGGCAGGTGGGCGAGCTGTGGCGGCAGTTGACGGAGGCGGGCTTTCGGCTGTCGTTGTTCGACGCGCGGGTGGATGGTGATCCACGCGAGGCGCCATTCTCGGTGATTCGAGGTCGGTATTACGCTGTGATCGTCTATGCCTGGCGCCCGTGATCGCCTGGAGCGCCACATATGCCCCTGGCTCCTACAAACGACAACATCCTCAACGGATTTAGGATGCTATACCCCAGCCGCGCTGCTATCTCCTGCGCGAGATTTCGCTGCTCCAGTTGCCGACTCACAACCCGCGAAAAGAATAATCCAGGTGAAGAATGCGAGACGAGACACTATCCACACTGTGACAAGTAGGCAACCGGCACACCAATCCAGGAGAGCATGCAATGGCCGCAATCTCAGTATGTCACCCCTCTCTCACTACAGATATGCGCCAGGGTTCCACAGGCTTTGGCTTCAAATGACAGCCACGCATGGACAATCCGCCCCATGCGCTCTGCGGATGTGGCGGCGCTCAAAGTGCTGTTCCGCCGACTGCACGCCTTCAACGCGGCGCTAGACACGCGGTTTGCCCTCTCGGACGCCTGGGAAACGCAGTTCGATACCATAATAGAGGGAGCGCTGCGTGGCGAACTGCTCTGCCTCATCGCCTGCGACGCGACGACCGGCCGACCGGCGGGATTCGCCATGGCTGCGGTTCATCACGATTCGGATATGTGGCGCTATCATGAGTGGGTCGAGGTCGAGGCACTGTATGTGGACGACGCATGGCGCGGATGTGGACTTGCGCAGGCGCTGCTAGACCGCGCCTGCGCGTGGGCGGAAAGCATCGGCCAGGGTGTTGTCCAACTCTACGTGACCGCCAGCAACGAGCGCGCAATACGCTTCTACCACCATGAAGGCTTCGGCGAGACACAGACCATCATGCGCAAAGTGCTTGCCTGACATCACAGCATCACAGCATATCGAGGGGCATCCACAGGTCGCGGCCAAATGTGCTATACTGGAGACGTAGTTGATCGCGACCGTATGATGCATTTCTGATGCATTGCGTCTTGATGGCCCCTAACTGAGCGAGTTTCTCCTCTTCAGTCATGGAATCTCCACGAGTCTGCGAGTGCCGCATGGATTGACTTGTTGTGGAGTTTTGGATGCCGACATCCATTACGTCGGCATTGATCTGTTTGAAGGAGAGAGCCATAATGGCCATTCGTATCTACGTGGGCAACCTGCCCTATACCACTGACAATGAGCAGCTTGCGCAGATTTTGGGCGCATTCGGCGAAGTCACCGAAGCCACCGTCGTGATTGACCGCGATAGCGGCCAGAGCAAGGGCTTTGGATTTGTCCAGATGTCCGACGACGACGCGGCGCGCAACGCGATCGCAGCGCTCAATGGAACGATGCTCGGCGACCGGAACATCCGTGTGAGCGAGGCGCAGCCACGCCCCGAGCGCTCCTCGGGTTCTCGTGGCGGCGGCGACTATGGTCGCGGTCGCTCACGCGACTGGTAGACGACAGGCTGAACACGATTTAGCCAGATACACGCTGGCCAGGGTAGACATTACCCTGGCCAGCGTCTTTTTATCTCCGTCAGGGAGCGCCGCTGTACGCCTCGCCGTCGCCATTAGCGCCTCACTACTGTCTGAACCGTTCGCAGAGGGGGTGTTGACGATTTGGCCCATGCATACGACAATAACAGTCGCCGTTTGAACCGTGAAGCGGAGATACTGTCGCGGCGTCGTCATGTGTGGCAGGCTATCTGATTGCATCTACACCTGATGTTTCCAGGAGATACGCCTACTGTATGGTTCGCCTGCGGATCACACATTTATCGCATCATAAAACGACTATATTGCAATCGCCTCA
Source organism: uncultured Chloroflexia bacterium (assembly GCA_963702665.1). Lineage (GTDB taxonomy): Bacteria > Chloroflexota > Ktedonobacteria > Ktedonobacterales > JADMIN01 > DAHUXT01. The sequence continues at coordinate 15,315 of CAVPDP010000018.1, read as the reverse complement.
TCCATCATGTATAAAGATATCCGGCTAACCATGCGAAGTTACCCAGGAATGACCGTGGAGTGGATGCGGCCAGAGGATGTTGATTGACGCTGACTGTGGCGTCGGGGGGTAGTATGAATTCGTCAAACGGCCAACGGGAAAGTCTGGCAAGTCGCTGGCTCAGCATCGCAAGTTCGAGTGGCGTCAACCCGCAAATGACGCTCGATCAACGCGAGCTGGCCCGTCGGAGTGACTTGATAGCGTGGCTGGCGCTGGGCCTGCTCGGCGGGCTGGCGATTGTCTCTCCCATTGCCATCGGCGACGCCGTCGCCGCGCTGGCGTTCCTCTGCTTCTTCGCCTTCATCCTCGCGGCGATCAGCCTCAACCGCGCTGGGCATATCACCACGGCAGGCATTATCCTGGTCGCCAGCATGAATGCCGCCCTGTTCGCGTATATGTGGAGCAGTCCGCTCGGCCTGACAATGGGGCAATTGCCCAACTATGACGCGTTTGCGGTAAGCGTCGTGATTGCGGCGACCGTGCTGCCACGGCGCTCAGCGTTCATCGTAGCTGTGATCAACTCAGCGTGTATCGTGGCGGACTATCTCATACGCCCCCATAATGCGAACGTCATAGCGGACGCCGCCCTCTACCCCAGTGTCACCGTGCAGACCATTTCGCTGGTGGTGCGCCCAATCGCCCTCCAATTCATCATGGCGCTGGTGGCGTTCCTGTGGGTACGCAGCACCAATCTGGCCATCCGCCGGGCTGATCGCGCCGAAGAGGTGGCCATGCTGGAGTTCCGCGAACTCCAACGCACCGGGACATTAGAAGAAGGGGTACGCTATCTCCAGCAGACACTATCGCTGTGGGCGCAGGGCAACTTCACCCGCCGTGTGCCCGCCATGCCGCTCGACATTTTGGAGCAGGTGCGCATGGATCTCAACGCATTCATGGAGCGGTTCGGCCCAGTCATGGACGCATCCTATTATCTGCGGCGGCTCCAGACTGAGGTAAATCATCTGACGACCGCCCTCGAGAACCGGGTCAACGGGCGACCAGTCGCCTGGCCAGAACCCAGTGGAACACCGCTCGATCACGCCATCGACATCTTGCGCTCGTATGGAACCTGGCCGCAGTCGCATCCATCGTCCACGTCGGCGCCGTTGCGACCATCTGGGCCAACGGGAGCGCCTCGGTTCACGCCAGGACCGATCATCCCACCAACGTCACCGAGGGTCACGGGCACGCCACCACCATACATGCCCCAACCGCCCTATCCGATGCCGCCGCAGCCCGATCAGCCATTCGGCGCCGATGGCGCACGCGAACCCGATGGCGGAGCAGGCGGCGGGACAGGCGACGCGGGCAATCACTGGCCGTAGTCAGCACGTATGCGTTGATGGCTTACCCGATGCTCACCCTACGAGGATTGCGCAAGCGATCCCTGCGCCGTCGCGCTCGCTGGAGCAGACTGTGGCGGCGCATCCGGGCGATGGGCGGGCGTCTGGCCAAGCCGCTGTGGTCGCCAAACCTTGAGATATTGCGCCAGGAAATATGACCCGATGACGATGGCGGCGGCGATCCCCTGCGCGGCGAGCGATTCGACATTGGGGAAGACCGCAAACCACAGGCCCATCCAGTCTGGGATCGGCAGGTGAATCGGCGTCGTCGAAAGCCAGCCCGCCAATTGCATCTCCTGCGCCTCTTCGCCCACCATCACCAGCAAAACAGCCCCAAGCATCACACCCGTGAGCACGAGCATGCGCTTATAGGGGAGTCGCTGGTGCGCCACGAACGTCAATACCGCGACGATGCCCGTGAAGAACAGCCCAACCAGCACCCCCTGCAACACGATGCCTGACCCCACCTGCATGCGCAAATTTTGCAGGAATAGCACGACCTCGAAGCCTTCGCGATAGACCGAGGTGAATCCCAGCGCGATCAATCCCCACAGGAGCCGCGAGTAGGCGGTCGTCGCGCGGGTGGTGTTTTTCGCCTGCTCCACATCGCTGATGAGTTCGCGCTTGCGGCGGTTGTGCAGCGATATCCAGCCGGTCCAATAGACCTTGTGGAAGAACCAATTCATGATGACGACCAGCACCACAATCGCCAGCAGGCCCGTGGCCGCCTGAAGCTCCAACGCGGGGACACTGTCTGCCAGGCTGCTGAGGATGCCCACCGCGATAAACCAGGTTATCAGCGTGGCGATGAAACCGAAGCCCGCGCCCGCCGCGATTGGCCGCTGATAGGAGTGATGCGACCCTTTCATGCTGGCAGTGATCGCGGCGAGCACCAGGATCATCTCAAGGCCTTCGCGGAAGACAAGCAGCCCCGTATCGACGATGGCGGCGTGGGGACTCAGATGTGAGGCGGCGGGATCAGGATTGCCGGAGGCGGTAACGCCTTGCCACACCAGCGCGCTGACGACGAGGATGCTCGCGCCTGCCAGAAGAACGATGCCGATACGCTTGAGCAGCGAGCGGCGGGCCGGTGAGACAGCCTGTGCTTCGGAAGCCATTCCAAATCCCTTCTGCTGGTTCCACTGAATCGATCAGATCAATCTATCGGATGCGCGCAACCGCCTCGTGGCGTCGCGGCGCCGCCTGCTAATGCTAATATCCAACCGTGCAAGTCGGATATTAGCATGACCTAACATGGAAATGCAACCATCGGTCGCAATTGGCTATGGGGTGTTCGCGTGAGGCGCCTCCCCAACGTGGAGAGATGGCTGTTGGAGGCTGGTGTTCATTCGCCCTGGCGTAGATGGATCAGGCCACGTTGCGCTGCGATGGCCACCGCCTCGGTACGGTTGCCCGCGCCCAACTTGCGCAGCAGCGACCCGACGTGAAACTTGGTGGTGCGCCCGGTGATGCCGAGTTCGATGGCGATTTCTTTGTTTTGCAGACCGCGCGCCAGCAGCCGCAACACATCCAGCTCGCGTGGCGTCAGCGCGGTGTCGGCGGGGGATTCCTGGCTGACCTGGCGTAACAGCTTCTGGGCGATCATTGGCTCCAGCAGCGAACCGCCCTGATAGACGACACGGATCGCCCGAAAGATATCGTTGCGTGGCGCGCCCTTGAGCAGGTAGCCCTGCGCCCCAGCGCGAACGGCGCTCAATATCCGCTCATCGGTATCGAACGCGGTGAAGATGATGACGCGCGTCTGGGGCGCAATTGGCTGCAACTGCCGCAGGGTCTCGACGCCGTCCATTTCGGGCATCTCAAGATCGAGCAGCACGATATCAGGCCGGAGCGCGCGGGCGAGATCGAGTGTCGCCTGGCCGCTCGCCGCGTCGCCGACAATGGCGAAATCCGATTGTGTGCTGAGAATTGCCACCAGCCCTTCACGGACGACGGGATGGTCGTCGGTGACGAGAATACGAATCGGCCCGGCCATCAGCGTTCCTCCAGTGGAATATGCGCCTCGATGCGCGTGCCATGCCCCCGCGTGCTGAGCACTCGCGCCTCGCCACCGAGCAGCCGGGCGCGTTCGCGGATGCCGAGCAGCCCGTAATGCCCATGTAATCTGCGGTCAGGGGCGAATCCCTTGCCATCGTCGCTGATAACCGCGATCAGACGTTCCGGCGTAATTTCCAGATGGATGGTGGCATGGCGGGCGTGGGCGTGGCGGCGCACATTGGCCAGCGCCTCTTGAATGATGCGATAGACACCGACCTCGATGCGTGCGGGCAGCGGCTGCGCGGCTCCGGTTATCTCCGTCGTCATCTGCGGATCATCTGGCTCGGTGGTTGCCACCAGCGCGGCGACGGCCTGTGCGAGCGTGCGGCCCTCCAGCGGCGCGGCGCGCAGATCCAGTACGGAGCGGCGCGCTTCTTCAAGGGTCTGGCGTGTCTGGTTGAGCGCGTTCTGGATGCTCAGGCGCACCTGTTCGGGCGCGGCGTTCGCCTCGGCCAGCGCATCGGCCGACTCCAGCGTGAGCGCAATGCCCGCCATGCCCTGCGCCAGGGTATCGTGTATCTCGCGGGCCAGCCGGTTGCGCTCCTCAACCGCGCCCATCTGTGCGCTGCGGGCGAAGAGCCGGGCGCGCTCGATGGCGATACTCAGCAGATCGCCAATGGTGTGCATCAGCCGCAGATCGTCCGGCGCGAGTTCGCGCCAGTCGGAACTGGCCACATTGAGGACGCCGAGCTTCTTCTCCTGGGCGTAGAGCGGGATACTGGCGTGATACCGCAGGCCATTCGTGCCATCCACCAGCCCCTTGAGCCGGGTGCATGTCACGACGTTGACATTGGCGGCGCCGCCGAGATCGCCAGCGGTAAAGGTATCCAGGCAGTAGCAGCTTCCCTCCATCCGGTGCGGAAAGTTGGCAAGGCCCGGCGGCAAATCCTGCGAGGCCGCGAGATAGGGCTGGCAGGTCTCTTCATCCAGCAGCCAGATCCAGCCAGTGTGCAGATCGAGCAGCGAGGCCACCTGCGCCAGCGCCGCGTGGAGCGCCTCGTTCAGATCGACGGTGCTATTGAGCGCGCTGGCGATGGCATTGAGAATGCTTAGCTCGCGGTTGCGTCGCTGGAGTTCGGCAGCGCCGGACCGTTGCCCTCGTCGCTCAGCCATAGTTATCTCCCTGCTCTCGGTACCCCTCCTCTAGTATATCCCCACGCGGGCGTCTCTTCACCTCTATCTGCTACCGAGTCCGGGTGAGTGGTTGGCGTATATGCGAGGCAGCCCTCTCCCCTAACCTGAACGGCTGCGGAGGGCCTCATCCAGATCGCGAAGTAGCTTCCCGACGCGCCCTCCTCCAGGCGGCGCCGCAGGGTAGCGTTTGAGCACGTCTACAACGGCTAGTGTCGCGCGCCGATGAGCTTGCTCAATGTGATGAGCGCCGACATCTCGATCATCGCCAGCGATGAGTTCGGCCGCTCGCGCCGCGTGAGCTGCGGCTCCGAGAATGTGTTTCACCTGGTGGGCGTCGGCCAGTGGATGCAGGTATGCAGCGGATGCCGCGCACATCGCCGCTCGCGCCGCATCGCCCGCCGCCGCCGTGTCGGCGTCTCGGGCCGCCTTGAGCGCCGCCCACGCGGTGTCGCGCAGCGTCTTCCCGCGCTTCCCGCCGCGAGCGAACGTCCATGCGGCGTCGATCGCGTCGCGCGGCCGCGAGTCGTCCGGGTGTGCGCGCTCGAAGATATCCAGGACGTCCTGCGCGCTCTCAGCGGCATACCTGGTAACCTCACGAAGGTCCTGCATGCTCAGCACGATCGCGCTGGTGTCGTTCGCCACGGGTACCATCCTCGTCTACATTTATATTATGCGGTTTTAGAAAATAGTGGGGACAGCGGACAGACGCCTGGCGCGTGAACGCGCGGCTAAGGGCCTTCTGACGAAGGCCGCGAAGCCTGCCTGCGCAGGCTGCAGAGACAGCGCGCGTCTGTTCTGGGAGGCCGCGAAGGCGGCCTTTGTGGCGTAGCCCGTAGGCGCGGCTTCAGCCGCCAGCCGTCGTGGCGCCTGTCCCTCGCATTTTGTAAAACTGCATCATATAACAGACTTTAAGCGACGCGACGCCGACGCCATGAGCACGAAGGCGACCCCACGAGACTGGCGCGATTGGAGCGATGGATGGCGGCGTCACGCGCCTGGTCGGCAGGCGCGCCCTCAGCTCACCGCTTTCTTCACGAGCGCGCCGATCCTTGCCTCGTCGGCGGCGGTCAACTCTTTCAGCGCGAAGGCGACCGGCCACAGGGCGCCTTCGTCGAGGTTCGCGCTGTCGTTGAAGCCGAACGTCGCGTACCTCGTCTTGAACTTGTGCGCGGGTTGGAAGAAGCAGACGATCTTGCCGTCCTTGGCATATGCGGGCATCCCGTACCAGAGCTTCGGCGCGAGGGTTGGCGCGCTGGCTTTGATGATCGCATGGAGCCGCTCGGCCGAGGGCGCGATCCGGCGCCGTCATCTCGCCGATCTTCGCGAGCACGTCGCTTTCCCCGTCCGCCTTGTCTCGCTTTCACCTCTTTGGCGCGCTCCCGCACCGCGGCTCGTTCCTCGTCGGTGAATCCCTTGGACGCCTTGTCGGTCGCGGTGGTACTCTTGGCGGACTTCTCCGTCGCCTTCTTGTCGTCTGCTGGCATGTGGGGCTTCTCCTTTGTGGTGTTCGGCGTATGAACGCTGTCGGGATGTAGCATGAGCGCTGTGGCTCCATCCTCCATCATACCAGACCAATTCTTTCGGCGGACGCTCCAGCCGGTAGCCCAACAGGCAGGGAGTGGGCAAACCGCGACAACTCCCCTGGCGATGTTCTGAAATACCCAGGCTAGCATCAAAGTCGCCCCCCAACGGCGGCCTTGCGCGGGAAAATTCCCCGCACGCGCATTCCGGCACGGACTTTGCTCTTACCTATGCGAAGACCGCGTATGTCATGTATGTCATTCACTGCAGGAGGGATGCGGAGAACGATGTCTATGGATATGAACCAGGCCACGCAACAGGCTCAGATGCACGTTCCGTCGCCACAACTGGTCGCCGCGAACTATGTGTTGGCGCTCTCGTCCGCCGAGCTTCAGTCGTTCATCTATCAGGAGATGAATGAGAATCCGGCGCTCGATATGGAAGAAACCGCCGTCTGCCCGCGCTGTGGCTTTCCCTTGCAGGGGACTCTCTGCACCGTATGCCAGCAGAATGCCAGCCTCGAACAACCGATCACGCCGAGCGAGATCGAGTATGGCGATGATGCGGCCTGGCGCCAGCAGACACGTAACGATGATGACGAATTTGACCCCACGGCGCGTGTCCCGGCGCAGATGAGCCTCGCCGAGCATCTGACGCTCTCGCTCCAGGCGCAGTTCCCGGCGGACGATGCGCCGCTGATCGAATACCTGGTTGGCAATCTCGACGAAGACGGACGCCTGCGCTGCTCGACCGAAGAGGTGGTGAACCTTTTTGCCGCCGAAGAGCAGCACATCGAGGAGATTATTCGCGCGCTTCAGGCGATGGAGCCGATTGGGGTTGGCGCGCGCGACCTGCGCGAGTGCCTGTTGATCCAACTCGACTACGTGACCGCGCATACCGGGGTGAACCAGGCCTATGCCCGCGAAATTATCAGCAACCACCTGACAGCGCTGAGCGAGCATAAGTACGGTCAGGTTGCGCTGGAGCTGGGAACATCGACCGAGGCGGTGCGCGAGGCCAACGAGTATATCAAGCGCAACCTCAACCCCTTCCCCGGACGCGGCCACCTGGGCGCCAACCTCTCTAGCGGTGGCGAGTTAGCGACGACGGTTATCCCCGATGTGATCATCTCACGCAAGGCGCAGGCCGATGGCGCTACCATCTTCGAGGTCGAGGTGATCGAGTCGAATCGCTTTTTCCTGCGAGTCAATCCAGCGTATACCCAGGTCTTTAAGGAGTCGAAGGCCCAGCAGTCGGCGCTGAGCGATGATGAGCGCCAGCATGTGCAACATTACGTGATGCGCGCGCGCCTCTTCATCGCCAACATCAACCAGCGGCGGCAGACCCTGGGCCGCATCACCCGCTGCATCGTCGATCTGCAGCGCGACTTTCTGGAGAACGGCGTGCGCGCGCTCAAGCCACTGACGCGGGCGAAGGTGGCCACCGAACTGGATATGCACGAATCCACGGTGAGCCGCGCCACTGCGGCGAAGTATGTGATGTTGCCGACGGGCGAGGTCATTCCGTTCAGCCACTTCTTCGTCGCCAACCTGAGCATCAAGGATGTCATCAAGGAACTGGTCGAGCACGAGCAGACGCCGCTCACCGATCAGGAGCTGGCCGATCTGCTCAAAGGGCGCGCTATCACCGTTGCGCGGCGCACCGTCGCCAAGTATCGCGAGCAACTGAGCATCCTGCCATCGACGCTGCGGTGAGGCGCTGACAGAGCGAGACGGCTGGCGGCTGAAGCCGCGCCTATGGGCCGTTCTACGAAGGCCGCAGGAGCTTGCCTACGCGGGCTGCAGACGTGCGCCAACGGGACGCCGGGCGGGCGACATGCGTATGAGGGCAGCGCGCCGTAGACTGAGAGCTACACGGCTAATCCCGGTCGTTCGGTACTCCTGTAGTCGGCATGCAGATTTTCTCATGCAAGGATTAGCCGCAGGGCTTCAGCCTGCGATACGCTCAGCCTCAACGAGCGTCCACCGATAGTCTCCTGTCGTCCCTGACTCTGGGCAGTCCGCGTAGGCGGACTTCGTGGCCGCAGGCCATTCAGGCGCGGTTTCAACCGCCCGCACGCCGTGCATCCCTACCCGTGGGTGGGCGCGTCGTCGTCATCGGTGAGGCGGCCCTCCTGGGCGCGCTGAAGCGTCACGGCGCTGTTAATCAGGCCGATGTGGGTGAATGCCTGCGGATAGTTGCCCAGCAGCGCCCCGGTCGCCGGATCAACCTCTTCGGAATAGAGGCCCAGTGGGCTGGCATAGGTCAGCAGGCGCTCGAAGTGGCGCTGGGCCTCCTGTATCTCGCCCATGCGGCAGAGACCGCCGACGAGCCACCAGGTACACGCCAGAAACGCGCCTTCGCCGCCCGGCAGCCCATCAATCGATGTCTGGTCGCGCGGCGTCTGTTGCGGCGTCTGCTGTTCTGGCTGATTGGGCCTGTCGACGGCGCGGTAGCGGTAGAGCAGGCCACTATCGCCCGCGAGTCGGCTGGCGGTGGTCAGAATGGTGCTGCGCATCTGCGGCTGGCGCGCCTGCTGGAAATGCACGAGCGGCAGGCGCAGGTTGGCCGAGTCGAGCACTGCGGCGCCATACGACTGCGTGTAGGACTGGAGGTCGGCGTCATACCCGTGCTGTTCTACCTCCGCTCTGATCGCCGCGCACTGCTTGTCCCAGCGCCTGGCATGCTGCGTGTGGCCGTGGCGGTCGGCCAACCGGCAGGCGCGGTCGAGCGCCACCCAGCACATGGCCCGCGAATAGACGAATGCCCGTGGCTCGCCACGCACCTCCCAGATCCCCTGATCGAGGTCGTGCCAGTGCTGGGCCACGTAGTCCGCGACCAGTTCCGCCAGTTGGCGCAGATCGCGGGTTGGCTCATCAATGCGGTGGCCGTGGCGAAACCCTGACTGCTGAATATAGCTGTAGGCCGCGTCGAGCACCTCGCCGTAGACATCCATCTGGCGCTGCATCGCCGCGCCATTGCCGATGCGCACGGGCTGGGATCGCTGATAGCCTTCGAGATGGGTCAAATCCTGTTCGGCGAGATGGGCGCCGTATTCGCCGCGAATGCTATACATGATGCGCAGATTGTCGATGCTCTTGATGTCGAGGTCATGCAGAAAGTGAAAGTAGTCGCGCGCCTCGCCATAGTAGCCAAGCTGACCGAGCGCGCCCAGCGTGAATGCGGAATCGCGCAGCCAGGTATAGCGATAATCCCAGTTGCGCACGCCGCCGATGCCCTCTGGCAGCGAGGTCGTCGGCGCGGCGACGATTGCCCCCGTTGGCTCGAAGGTGCAGAGCTTGAGCGCGAGCGCCGAGCGCATAACCGCTCCTGATAGGGGCCATCGTAGCGGTTGGTGGCGGCCCAATTGCGCCAGTATTGCATCGTCTCATCGACGTCGGCATCCACGTCGTGTGTCGTCAGGTGCTGGATCAGGGTGCGCGCCTCGCCGGGGGTGCGCGCGTAGTTCATGCTGATGGCGACCCGCTCGCCCGCCGCGAGTGAGATCGATGCGCTGAGGGTATCCCCATCGTGACGGATCACGACATCGGGGTTGGATGCTCTGGGAGGCAACAGGCGCACCACCAGCGCGAGATAGCGATCATCCGCCGCGAGTATCGCGCCCGCGACACCGTCGGCGAGCGGCATAATCTCCACCGCCGCCGCGCTGCGAGCGTAGTCGAAGGTGGCCTTCAGCGTGATGGTGATGTCCATCGTGCCTTCGAGACAGGTGGCCAGGCGCAGGATGCGGTGCGCCGCGGCGACATCATTGCCGATCTCGCGTTCGAGGCCCGCCCGTAGCCCCTGCACGCCGCTATGCAACAGGTGCTCGCGCAGTTGCGATGCGGCGCTCGACGGGCTGCGCGGCTGGCGCGGGCGAATCGGCATGCAATCGATCAGGCGGAGCTTGCCTGTGCTGGTGGTGAAGATGGTCTGCAGCATATTGGTCGCGGGCAGATAGGCCATCTCGCCGACGAACCCAGAGGCGGGGCGAACCTGAAAATAGCCGCCCTTGTCGGCGTCCAGCAGCCGCAGAAAGATCGCGGGGCTATCGAAGTGGGGCATGCAGCACCAGTCTATCGAGCCATCCGGGCCAATCAGCGCGGCGGTACGGCAATCGCCGATGACGCCATACTCACCAATGGGCCGATAGCGTGGCCGCTCCGCGTTCTGGGTCGTCTCGACTCGAAGCCCCGCAGGTTGCATCGTCGCACCTCACTCACTTCTCCGTAGACCGCGATAGCGTCAGCATTGACGCATGTTGGTACAATCTGGCGCCATAGACACCATATCATACCGCGAGCAGTTACTCCGGCATGCGCCGACAGTTCTCTCCCTCGCGACCGCGACATGCAATAAAAGCATTCGCCGGATCCTCGGATGGGTGTCCGAAGGGTCCGGCGAATATCCCCGCGACGCGCGCTTGAATGGAGAGAGGCGCTATTCGTCCCAGGCCTGGACGAGTGTGTGATGGGCGATCTTGCCATCGCGAAGGGTGAGCAGGTTGGCGCTGAGGACGCGCATGCCGTCGGGATACAGGCAGTCCTCGGTGAAGGCCACGCCATCGCCGCTGGTGATGATCTCGTCGAGCTTGTGGGTCATGGCGCGCGAGCAGACATCTTTGTAATAGTCGGCGATAGCGGCCTTGCCGCTCAGCACGGTCGGTTTGCTGGGGGGACGGCTGCGGTCGACGACGCGTATCACGGCGTCGTCAGTGTACAGGCCGACGAGTGTCGCCTCCTCACCCTGCTCGATGGCGCGGCGAAGGGTGGCGACATCCGCGACGTTAGCGCTGTTCTGGATACCCATGATGTTCTCCTGTTCTTGATACACATGAAGGCGCTTGCCCTCAGGCGCCGACGGCAGAACCACTATCTCCCGCCGCTGACAAGCATCAGCGTACTCGGAATGGATGTGTGATTCATCGTGGGAGATACGGAGATGCGGCGCGACGCGGTACGGATACTGGGAACGGAGTCGGAGCATGCAAGCGCGCTGCCCGCTTGATACCCCCGCGCCTGTGGCATATAATGCTTCGGATGGCCGACAATTCCCGCACTGCATGCGATGAGTATCGGTGCGATAGCGGCCAGTGGAGACCAGACTCAGGAAAGCAGGCGAACCCATGACGCGCGTGGTGGTAGGCATGAGTGGCGGTGTCGATAGCTCGGTGGCGGCGGCGCTGCTCAAAGAGCAGGGCTACGATGTCGTGGGCATCATGCTGCGCCTCTGGGCCGAGCCACCCGCCGAGGGCGAAGATGGCGACGGACGCCGCGCCCGTGCGCGAAAATGCCTGCTGCTCCATCGAATCGCTGAGTGATGCGCGGCGGGTCGCGGCCCAGCTCGATATCCCTTTCTACGTCATCAACGTCGCGGAGCCGTTTCGCGAGACCATCGTGGATTATTTCTACGACGAGTATCGCGCCGGGCGCACGCCGAATCCCTGTCTGCGCTGCAATCGTACGATCCGTTTCACGCTGCTGCTGGAGCGGGCGTTGGCGCTGGGCGCGGAGTATCTGGCGACGGGCCACTACGTGCGCCTGGATGATGATCCGAGCACTGGGCTGCGACGGCTGCGGCGCGCGGTTGACGTGGCCAAGGATCAGTCATACGTGCTGCATGTGCTCTCGCAGTATCAACTGCGCCATGCGCTCTTCCCGCTGGGCGAATACACCAAGCCAGAGGTGCGGGCGATGGCGGCGGAGCGTGGCCTGCCCGTGGCGACGAAGGCCGAGAGCCAGGAGATATGCTTCGTCGCCGCCAATGACTATCGCGGCTTCGTCCGGCGCTATGCCGAGGCGACCGGAAAGCCCGCGCCTGAGTCGGGGCCGATTCTCGATCTCGCGGGACGGCAGGTTGGCGCGCACAGCGGCCTGGCGAATTTCACCGTCGGCCAGCGCAAGGGGCTGGGCATCAGCGCGCATGAGCCGCTGCACGTCCTGCGACTGGATAGCGCGCGCAATGCCGTCATCATTGGGCCCGCCGCCGCGCTCGAACGCGACCACTTCACCGTCCACCAGACGACGTGGACGCGTGACACGCCACCCGATGGGCCGGTGCGCGTCGAGATCAAGGTGCGCTACAAGGCGCAGCCGGTGCGTGGCCTCGTCACCCCATTGCCCGACGGACGCGCCGAGGTGGCGCTGGAGCAGCCGATTCGCGCAGTGACGCCGGGGCAGGCCGCCGTCTTCTATGGCGGCGCGGATGGCGATGAGGCGCTGGGCGGCGGCCTGATCGAGTAGCGCCTACGCCTCAGATTTCCTTGCGCATGTTCATGGCGGTTGGCTTGTATCCCAGGCTCTCATACAGGCGAACCGCCACGGTATTGTCGCCAAAGACGTTGAGATCGATATGATTCGCGCCGAGTGGCTTTACCGTGGTTTCCAGTGACAGCATCGCCGCCTTGCTGTAGCCGTGGCCGCGATGCTGTTCGTCGATGCCGATGAAGTAGATGAAGGCTCGCCCTTTGTCGCTCTCGACCAATACCCACAGGTCGCCGACGTCGTCGCCATTCTCGGCGATGATTCTCCAGAAATAGTGCCCCTTGCTCGCGATGCCATCGGGAAGCAGTACGTCGAACTGGCGTGTCGCCTCGATGCGTCCCTCCTCGATGGAGACGCTGCGCACACTGGCCGTCTCGCGGGCGTAGTCCTCGAAGATGGACTCTCGAACGCGCTGATATTCGCCCTCGGTCATCGGTCGTAGTGTGGTCGTTGTGGTCACGTGCCGCCTGCTCCTATTATTCTGTGAAAGGTTGGCTACTTCTCGGAACAAAGCGCTGCTCCGACCCGACAATAGTGTACCGTTTGACAGGTGTTGACCGCAATCCTGAATCTGGAGGGCGCATGTTGCATACATGCCCAATGATTACCACGCCGAACTGGCAATGGCCCGGTCTCATACAGGCGCCGGGCAGCTGGCTCTTGCTGGTGGCGCTGCTGGTCGTCGTCGTTGCCCTGGCGCCGCGTGTCATGGCGCCACGTCGCCTCCTGGCGCGTGCGCATCCCGGTCACGCTGACCTACGCGCTGGCGGCCATCCTGCTGTTGACGGCGGCGGTGGTGCTGGCGCTCATCCTGCCAGCGTATCAGGACGCCACCTGGGCAGGATTCCTGGGGTTCCAGCCGGGCGTCTCGTCGGCGTCAACTGATTGCGCCCTCGAGTTTCTGAACGGCGCACAATTTACTGGTACCGTCTTCATGCAATTTGCGCTGCTGTGTCTCGCGCTCGCGCTGCTCAGTGGCGTGGCGTGCGGCTGGCTACGCGCTCGTGGACGCGCGAAGTAGCCAGAGCCTATCATCTCCGCTCACCAGGGGCTATAATGGCGTTGGCTCTTTATGAGCATGCCAGGAGAATAGAAAGCCGGTAGCGTCGGGATTGCCCGCCCGGCGCCGGTCAGGATAGTCATACGTATGGATCAGAGCCACATTCGCAACTTTTGTATCATCGCCCATATCGACCACGGCAAATCCACCCTTGCGGATCGGCTGCTGGAATTCACGGGCACCATCTCGCGGCGTGACATGTCTGAGCAGGTGCTCGACCAGATGGATCTCGAACGCGAGAAGGGCATCACCATCAAGGCGCAGGCGGTGCGGATGAGCTACACCGCGCTCGATGGCCAGGAATACGAACTGAATCTCATCGACACCCCCGGACACGTCGATTTCGCCTATGAGGTGTCGCGCAGTCTGGCGGCGTGCGAGGGCGCGATTCTGGTGGTGGACGCCTCTCAGGGCATCGAGGCGCAGACGCTGGCGAATCTCTATCTGGCGCTCGAGGCCAACCTCGAACTCATCCCGGTTATCAACAAGATCGACCTGCCCAGCGCCGAGCCGGAGCGTGTCGTCAAAGAGATCGAGGATGTGATCGGCATCCCCGGCGAGGAGGCCATCCTGGCGTCGGCCAAAGAGGGCATCGGCACCCAGGAGATTCTCGAAGCGGTGGTGAAGCGCGTGCCGCCGCCGCGTGGCGCCGATGACAAGCCGCTGCGGGCGCTCGTCTTCGATTCCAAGTATGACGCCTATAAGGGTGTCATCGCCTATATTCGCGTCGTCGATGGCAGAATCACCGCCGCAGATCGCCTGCTGATGATGCAGACGCATAGCTCCGCTGAGGTGCTGGAGGTGGGCTACTTCAGCCCTACCCTCGTCGCCACGAAGTCGCTCTCGGCGGGTGAGGTTGGCTACGTCGCCACGGGCTTCAAGAACGTGAAAGACTGCCAGGTGGGCGATACGATTACGCTGACCACGCGCCCATCCACGGAGGCGCTCGCTGGCTATCGACCCGCCAAGCCGATGGTCTTCGCCGGGTTGTTCCCGGTGGATGGCGACGAGTATCCGCTGCTGCGCGACGCCCTGGAGCGCCTGCGCCTCAACGACGCCTCGCTCGTCTTCGAGCCGGAGAATTCGGTGGCGCTGGGATTCGGCTTCCGCTGCGGCTTTCTGGGCCTGCTGCATATGGAGATCATCCAGGAGCGGCTGGAGCGTGAATACAATCTGAATCTGCTTGGCGACGGCGCCCAGCGTGGAGTACATGGTGACGCGCACCAATGGCGAGGTCATCACGGTACACAATCCGGCGGAGTTGCCAGCGCCCACGGAGATTTCGCGCATCGAAGAGCCGCTGATGGATATCTCGATCTTCACGCCCGCGCGGTATATTGGCACGCTGATGGATCTGGTGCAGACGCGTCACGGTGTCTTCAAAGATATGAAGTACATCGAGGAAGACCGTGTCCATCTGACCTATCTGATTCCGCTCAGCGATCTGATTATCGATTTCTACGATCAACTGAAGTCGCGCACGCAGGGCTACGCCTCGCTCGATTACAGCTTTGCGCGCTACGAGGCCGCCGATCTGGTCAAGCTGGATATTCTGGTCAATGGCCAGCCAGTGGACGCCCTCTCGCTCATCGCGCACAAGGATGAGGCGTCGCCGCGTGGGCGTATGCTGGTGGAGCGATTGAAAGACCTGATTCCACGCCAACTCTTTGAGGTGCCGATTCAGGCGGCGATAGGCAGCAAAATCATCGCCCGCGAGACGGTGAAGGCGCTCCGCAAAAATGTGTTGGCGAAGTGTTACGGCGGCGACATCACCCGCAAGCGCAAGCTGCTGGAGAAGCAGAAAGAGGGCAAGAAGCGCATGAAACGGGTGGGCAATGTCGAGATTCCGCAGGAAGCGTTCATGGCGGTGCTGACCCTCAACGAGGACAACTGAGGC
>CAVPDP010000017.1:0-35042 GCA_963702665.1 uncultured Chloroflexia bacterium | reverse complement strand
ATGCATCCGTTATCGCGGTGCTGCCCCGCGTGCCTGGACAAACGATTGCCAGTGGGCTTACAGTGGATAACAATGGCAAAGGGAATAGCGCGAACGGCAACGGCCGTTCGACGTGTCATACAACTCGCACAACGATAGATACGACATCGCTAGAGAGGGCGCGCGACTGTGGCGATTACCATCGTGGTGAATGGGAAGCGGCATGAGGTCACGGCGACGCCCGATACACCGCTGCTCTATGTGTTGCGCAACGAGCTGGGGCTGAGCGCGCCGCTGTATGGCTGTGGGCTGGAACAATGCGGCGCGTGTATGGTTCTGCGTGGGGCGGAGGCGGTGACCACCTGCATGTTGCCGGTGGGCGAGGCCGATGGCGCGCGGATCACCACGCTCGAAGGGCTGGCGGAGGATGGCGAACTTCATCCCGTCCAGCAGGCATTCCTCGATGAACAGGCGGCGCAGTGCGGCTATTGTAGCAACGGCATGATAATGACCATCGCGGCGCTGCTCTGGCGCACACCACACCCAACTGACGAGCAGATCCGCACAGCGCTGGACGGCAACCTCTGCCGCTGCGGCTCGCACGCGCGCATCCTGCGGGCGGTCAGGCGGGCGGAGACGCTGATGTGGGGCGATGACGAGGCGACACATGGCTGACAACTCTGACACACCTCCCACTCATCCGGCCAATCCGGCCCATACGGCTGGCTCCAGCGCGACGGGGCGGCCCGCACCCTCGGAGACGGCTGGCGCTCCCGGTGGCGCGCGCCCGGTCTGGGGCGAGCCAACCCAACTGCTCGACGACTGGTTGGCCATCGAGCCGGACGGCACAGTGACGGTCTATAGTGGCAAGGTGGAGCTTGGCACCGGAGTGCGTACGGCGCTGGCGCAGATCGTCGCCGAGGAGCTGGATGTCTCGCTGGCGCGCATCCGTATGGTGATGGGTGAGACGGGTCGGACGCCGAATGAGGGCTATACCGCTGGCAGCAAGACTATCGAGACCAGCGGCATGACGCTACGGCGGGCGGCGGCGACCGCGCGCGAGATGTTGTTAGCGATGGCGGCGTCCGAGTTGGGTGTGGCGCCGGATGAATTGTCCGTCGCGGATGGGGTCATCACGTTACGCGACGGGCCTGGGCCGCGTGTCACCCTTGCTGGCCTGATGGCGGGCGGACGCTTCGAGTGCCCGATCTCGCACACCGCGCCGCTCAAGCGCCCCGAAGACTACCACCTCGTCGGAACCGCCGCGCCACGGCTCGACCTGCCCACGAAGTTCACCGGCCAGCCCGCGTTCGTCCATGATCTACGGCTACCCCACATGCTCCATGCGCGGGTCGTCCGACCGCCAGCCGCTGGCGTGACGCTGGTGAGCCTGGATGATTCCTCTGTGGGTGATGCGCGAGTCGTGCGGCTGGATAATTTCGTAGCGGTCGTAGCCGAGCGCGAGGAGGTGGCGATCCGCGCGGCGCGCAGCCTACGCGCAACCTGGAGCGGCGCGCGTGAGACGCCAGCCCTGCCGGTGATGGCGACGCTGCACGAGTCGATGCGGCAAGCGCCAACCACTGATCGCGTGGCCACGGCCAGTGGCGATGCCGAGGCGGCGCTCCAGCGCGCGGTGACGCGGTTGAGCGCGACCTACACCATGCCATTCCAGGCGCACGCCTCGACTGGGGCCTTCATGCGCGGTGGCGGACTTCGCTGGCGCGACGGTGACTGTCTGGTGCGCCACGCAGGGCGTCTATCCCCTACGCGCGGCGCTGGCCAACCTGCTGCGGACGCCAGAGGAACAGGTGCGGGTGATCCATATGGAGGGCGCGGGCAGCTACGGGCAGAACGGCTCTGACGATGTGGCGGCGGACGCGGCGATCCTGGCGCGCGAGCTGCGCCAGCCGGTACGCGTACAGTGGTCGCGCGCGGATGAGTTCGCCGGGGAGCCGAAATCACCGGCGATGGTGATGGCGCTACGTGGTGGGCTGGACGAACACGGCGCCATCAGCGGCTGGGAGTTCGAGGGGTGGTCGCCATCGCACGCCAACCGCCCGCGCCAGGCGAGTGATTTTATCGCCGGGCGACTGATGGGCGCGCCAGAGTCTCCGCCGCGAGAGTTCTTCATCGGTGGCGACCGCAACGCGCCTACCGACTACACGCTGCCCGATCAGCGTGTGATCATCCACTGGCTGGCGCGGGCGCCGCTGCGCTTCTCCTCGATGCGCAGCCTGGGCGCGTTCGCCAATACCTTCGCCAACGAGTCGTTCATGGATGAGCTTGCGCTGGCGGCGGGCGCGGATCCGCTGGCGTTTCGCCTGCGCTATCTGGATGACCCGCGAGCGCGAGCCGTGGTGGAGTCGGCGGCGCGGCGCGCGGGCTGGGGTGAGCCGCTGCCGCCGGGCGAGGGACGTGGGCTGGCGTTCGCGCGTTACGAGAACACCGAGGCCTATGTCGCCACCATCGCGGAGGTCGCGGTGGACGCGGCGACCGGCGCGGTGCGTGTCCGCCGGATCGTCGTGGCGCACGACTGTGGGCAGATCATCAATCCCGATGGCGTGCGCAACCAGATCGAAGGCAACGTCATCCAGTCGCTGAGCCGCGCCCTCAAAGAGGAGGTGCGCTTCACGCCAGCGGGCGTCACCAGTCTGGACTGGGAGAGCTACCCCATCCTGACGTTCTCCGAGATTCCGGAGATCGTGATCGAATTGCTCGACCAGCCCGATCAGCCACCGCTCGGCGCGGGCGAGCCTGCGACTGTCACGACCGCGCCCGCCGTCGCCAACGCGATCTATGCGGCGTGTGGGGCGCGGCTACGTGCGATTCCGTTCACCCCAGCACGCGTGAAGGCGGCGCTGGGCTTGCCTGTAAATGGCGCCATGAACGGGTGAGCGCTCATCGTCCGCCCGCAACCAGGTGTTCCGCCAGCGCCTCGCAGTGGCCCTGCGCGTTAGATCGAACGTCAGCGCCGAAGCCTTGCCGAAGCCTCATCAGCATGGACGGCGTAGTCGGCGAGTGGGTTGCCGACATGCTCCAGGAGGGGAGCCAGGTCGCCCGGCAAGGCATAGACCTGGCGCAATTCGAAGTCGATCAGCGCCGCATTGACGATGTTGGTACAAGATGCTGTTCACCCTCGCCCAGCGGGAACGGCCCCGACCCTGTAGGCGTCGTAAAGCGTAGCTCCCACCGCGTCTTCCTGAACCCTTCCCGGTATACGTCTACCCGCACGCCCAGCCAGCGGAGAATGGCGCGCTTTTCAGTCATTGAGAGGTCATCGGCCAGATGCGTGATTACCTTACCCTGTAACTGTTCCTTACGTGGGTTGATAAATGCGTTGAGCGCCGTGAGAATCGCCGCTTGCCAGCCGGGTTCCCCTGGTTCAGGCGCATCAGGCGGGAGGTTAAGCTCAAAGCCCACTTTGTTGCCCGGTAGAAAGGTGACATCCCCTGGTTCTACATCAAACGGCGCTGTGCCGGTCAACGTGCCTCACCCGTTCAATGAGGGGGGCTACCGTTGCGGCGTTGACGGTCAGGCGTTCGACAGTCTCAGCTACTTCATCGCGTTCCTGTGTGAGCGTACGCAGCCGGTCAGACACCTGCATGAGTTCGGCCTCTAGCTCTTCATACTCGGCATCGTCATAGGCGTTTGTCTGCTGTCTGCGCAACATCCGCCGCCGTTTGCCTAGTTTCTCTAGCGTGCCGTCATAACTCGCCAACTTAGCCTGTAGCCCCTCCACCGTGGATGGGTCGCCCGCGCCCTCCCCTGTCCGGTTCCTGAGCGCCCACATGACAGCATCGGTGTTGAGAACCACTTGCACCTTTTGCCATATGTCAGCATCCAGCAAAGGAGCCGATACGATAGCCCCGGCCTCGCAGGTATGCCCCCTGCCGCCAAACCGGCTATAGCAGGCGTAGCGGTATTGAGGCTGGCCCTTACTCCGCGCC
This sequence comes from uncultured Chloroflexia bacterium, assembly GCA_963702665.1. Taxonomy (GTDB): domain Bacteria; phylum Chloroflexota; class Ktedonobacteria; order Ktedonobacterales; family JADMIN01; genus DAHUXT01. The sequence goes on along the minus strand of CAVPDP010000017.1, from coordinate 31,116 downwards.
GTCTGGGCGTACAGCCTGCGCCCGCAGGAGCCGCAGTAGACGAACCCCGCCCGTAAGAGGTGTTCCCCCGCATGCGACGATGAGCGGGCCGACTCCGCCTTGTTGCGCTGCATCTGCTCATTGGCCGCGCGCCACTCGGCGGGGGTGACAATCGCGGGGGCGGCATTCGCCGGAAGGGATATTCGACTTTTCCCAGGAACCGCACGCCGTATCGTCTTCATCTCACCAGTTTCAGGGTTACGGATGCGCTCTTTCAAGCGTTCGTGGCGAAAGGCGACGGGTTCTCCTTTGTAGATCGGGTTCAGCAGCATCTTGCGCACCGTTTCCCCATTCCAGGCCGCTGCAATGGCTCGCTTCCCGTTCGCGTGTGTGCTGGCGAGGCGTTCTGAGGGGGTAGATATACCATCTTGGGTCAGTGAGAGGGCAACCGCGTTGGTACTGCGCCCGGCTGTGACTTCCGCGAAGATGCGCCGCACTATCGGGGCGGTGGCTGGGTCTATCGTGTAGGCCCGCCGATCATCAGTCCAGGTGTACCCGTATGCCGCTACCGTCGCCGCGTGCGCCCCATCCCTGGCCCGTTGGCGCTTGCCCCGTTGCGTGCGTTCAAGAATCTTCTTGCGTTCTTCCTCTGCCATCACACCCCGAAAGGTGCGCATCAATGCCGCCATCGGGCTGTCGTCACGTTCTTCGGTGACGCTGAGCAACTTCCCGCCGTGCTGGTCTTCTACGCGATAGGTGATAACCGCCTGATGATTTAGGTTACGGGCGAGTCGGTCATAGGCATAGACTACCAGGACGCTTGCTTCACCTTGCGCCACCATGTCTAGGGCCGATTCCAGCCCCGGCCTGTCCATATTCCCGCCGCTGCTGGCATCACGATGCACTGCCCCGACTGTCAGCCCTTCCCGTTCACAGAACGCCCGGCATTCCTGCTCTTGCGTTTCAAGCGACGTGCCTTCTGCCTCTTGCCGACTGGTGCTTACCCGGCAATAGATCACGGCGATACGGGAAACATCGGTTGCTTGCTGCTTCTGCATAGAGCACATGGGGTCGCCTACCTTTCTTTGGCAGGCGTCGAGGAAGGTTAGGACTAGCGGAGGAGTAGCGGGTATGCTAAGCTACCTCTACGCCTATCGTTGTCTATCCACAACGCCGGGCTAGATGCCCCTTCAGCGCCTCTAACGCTGTGGGGTATCGTCGTCTGGAGCAAGTATAGCACGCCGCCTGGTCGGGAACAACCCCTCAGTTTGTCGTCTGCAATACTATTGGGTACGTGGCAGGCAGATATACAACAATCCAAGTCACCTTCCGTATAGGCTGCATTGGAGGTAAGAAGGGGGCAGCATATGTCAGTCAACCATTATGTGGTGTCATGGATTCAGGTGCTTGGCTTGGTCGTCGGGCTGCTGGGCTTCTTCTACGTTTCGGTTGGCCTGTTTGGCAAGGCAGGGAAGAGTCTGCTCCGCCCGCTGCTCCCTGCACTCGCGCTAGCCATTGTAGGCGCAGTGGGGCCGCTGGTGGTGTCTATTCCCGGTCAAGGGCGCGACCCTGTAACGGTTCTTGTGACAGCGTTGGTGTGTTTTGCTGCGGGCTACTTCATGGGCTATTTCAGCCAGAAGCCGCAACGTGATGCCAGGATGGAAGTCTTTCGCCTCGCCAGCTTTGGCTTCGTCGTCGTTGCGATCATGGCTGTGGTTGTGCTGCTTGAATGGCAGGTACCCAGTGAGGTTGTGGCCTTAGCTGTTTTTATCGCAGTTTTCGTGGTGGTAGTGTGGGTTACGCTAGAACTGCCCGCGCATCTGACCGAACGCCATGTCATCCAAATTGGTATCGTGGCGACGGTGCTTGCATTCCTCACGCAATTCATCCCACCTTTGCTCGACCTGCTCAACATCTCCATCCGGTGAGTCGGAGAACGCAAAACACAGCAAGACCCCCAACCAGATAGTCCTGGGGAGGGGGCGTTTCTTTATGCCTTGACGATACTCAGCGTTCGAGGCTATCATCGGCCAGTTGATTGAGATCACCTTCATCGTCACCTTCACCTAACGGTTCTTCGCCCGGTAGTACACCATAATTCAAGCAATCATCTGAATCACCTTCTCAACTCTTTGGCATGACGGTCGGCCTCTTGACTCTCTCGGCGCAGGTTGCAGGCCCGGAGAATCTTGGCTACGTTTATCCATAAGTCGGGGTGATTTGGCTCCAGAGCAATCGCACACATAGCAGCGGCCAGAGCATCGTGGAAACGATTCATACCACGCAAGACATCAGCCATATCATTCCACACGAGCGCCCTCCCAGTTCGGTGCTTTGCTGCCAGCAGCGTCTCATAAATAGGCAGTGCCTCATCGTACCGTTGCATCAACCGGAGGGTGTTCGCCTTCGCGTTCAGAGCAAACTGACTATTTGGCGTTATCGCAAGGCCTTGTTCGCATGCCTCTAACGCCTCTTGATAGCGGCGCAATCCCCCAAGAGCTTCAGCCTTATTGGCCCAATTGCGCGCGAGATTCGGTTTGAGTTCCAGGGCGCGCTCACAGGCGACTAGCTGCTCCTCGTATCGGCCCAAACTATAGAGAATATAACCGCGCAGATTCCATCCATAGGAGTGTCTCGGCAGAAGCGTCAATACGCGGTCGCACGCAGCCAAGGCCTCCTCAAAGCGCAGAAGTTCATTGAGAGCGTAGGTTAAGTTGTACCATGCACTACTGTAGTCGGGTCGCAACTGGGTGGCGCGCTCGCAGTATACCGCTGATGCTTGGAACTCCCTACGATAGTATAAGGCTTCGCCGCGCTCGTTCAATTCTTCAGCCGACAATCCCGGTGGGGCTATGAGACGGTTATCAACATTGCGGTCGAGGGTTAAATGCTCTAAGATTTGCCTTATCGCCTCCGCAGGTGGGTATGGGTGATAGCTATGGGCTTCGATGCGTCTATAACTCATCAAGGGTAGCCATATCCCAGTGAAGTCACTGCGCTCAATCGGCTGGGCAACAACGGGCAATATCACACGATGTGGCTCCTCATCTCTTAGAGTCAAGGCCATCTCATATTCTTGCCTCACAAAGTGCGAACCGAATGCCGCTTTCGAGAGCACGATAATGAAGACAGGGCGTTCTTCAAGTTCGTGGGGAATGACCTCAAGCAAATGGCCTGCCCCTAAGTTCTGCTCGTCGTACCACACATCTGCACCCGCATCACGCAGAGCCTTTGCTAGGGCATCACTGAATGCAATGTCCATGTGGTTATGGCTAAGAAAGATGCGCATTTGGCTCATAATACTGCCTCAGATTCAATACTCCACGCCCAGGTGTCCCCGAAGGCTTTGATTTGGGCGGCAGAGCGGGAGCCGTCATGTTCGGCAAAGAGGACATTGTACGTCTGGGCGCTGTTGAATGGTGGGTCAAGGTACACCAAGTCTACCGTCTCGTCCTTGACATAGCGCCGCAGGATGTCGAGGTTGTCCCCATAGTACAGGTAGTTGTCCGGCATGACCATTATCCTTCTGCTCTGCATGTCTGGTTGTCTCGCTCAAGTACTCTACGCTACTTGGGGCTGGCGGTCAACCGGGTTGCAGGGAGTTAGGGACGGCGGTCAAGACGCTAAGGTACTGCGGTTGCTTGTCCTACCACGCGGGCTAACGCGCCCGCTGGTAGTCTCGGCGTGACGAGACGTACCCAAAGGACTGACCCGGAAGCCTGCTTAGGTGTCTAGTGATCCAAATTCAGCAAGTTGGTAACTGGTACAAGGTTTTCCAGGTGGAGCGCCCACCTTGCGCGCTCTTCATCTCCCGCTTCGCGCGCCTGCGCGGCGATGAAGTCAAGAGTGATCTGATAGAAACAGTCGGCAAACTCCAGGAACGCATGCGCCCGCTCGCGCTCAGTAAGCCACGGACGGCGGGCTACCCATGCCTGCGCCTTCTTCCGCGCTACGCCTGCTACCTGATCGGGGTCGAGCTTTAGGGCATTCTTTCGTACTGCTGCCACCATCGCACACTCTGAGGCATATCGCCACGCCTCACGGTAGCGTCGTGTGGCTGTTACCTTCACTGTCATGGTCATCGGAAATTCTCTTCCTCTGTCTGCCTAAGCTGATCCAGCACCCGCCTATGCGTATGCCCGTACCCTCACACGGGGCAACACCGCCTCAATCTCATCCCAGGTCAAAGGTGTCGTGTTGTCACAATATTGCCTTGACGATCTCGATCAGCTTCTCGCGCATGCCTGGCTGATAGCCTTCGCGCACGAAACGCGCGAGCAACTTATCCAGCGCTCGCTCGCCCTCGTAGCGCCGCCGCCGAATCTCCGTAGTGCTGAAGCGTGAGCGGTAGCGGCTCCAGCTCCACCCCATCAGCGCAAGGTCAGGAAGAAGACCCGCAACGTCACTGCCCTCAGCAGGAGCAGTATCGAGTTCTTCTGGGATGCGGAGGTAGCGATAGAAGCAGATGACATCGCCGAAGTCGGGGAAATAATTGCACCCGGCGCCCGTCGGCGTATAGCGCGCAGTCTCGTAGATGATGCACGATGTAGCGGTGAGTTCCTCATCCCATGGCGCCGCCATGTTCCCGGGCTTCAGCGCATCTTGCCAGCGTTGCTGGTACTCTTTTACGGTTCTAGGCACGGTCAATACCTTTCATCGAAGGGGGACTGGCGGGTTGCCATTACCTGACATGTACCCGCCCTTCAACATCTCCACACGGCAACGGGGATTGGTTCGGGATGCTGGCCAGCGGCCTGCCTGGCTGCTCATGCGGTCGCGCGCTCCGTCGTGAGCGCTACGCCTTCGTTATCCTCACTGTCTTCGCGGTCTTCGCCGTCTTCGCGGCGCTGCGGGTGGTCGCAGAGCCGATACTTCATCTTGCGCGCGATTGGGCGCAATCCACCCCGGTTGCGGTAGACCGTGATGACAGCCCCATCTGGCGCGACGATCACGATGGTACCCTCCAGTCGCGCGGCCCAGCTTGCGCAGCGGTCGCATGCTGGAATGTCGCGGCGTCCGAGGAAAAAGAACATCACGCCCGTCCGCTGGATCATGCGCCCATACGCCAATACATACTCCACCGCGTCCGGCGCCACATTGCGTCGAGCGCTACGCCTGCGCGCATGCAGGGTGAATGATATGGCGCCGCGCGCACCGCTGTTCCGCTGAAGTCGCGCCGCCCTGCTCGTCTGCCGCGTCCATCGCTCGCCATCACCTGCCACCTGCTTTCGCGCTCGCGGAGTCGCCTCTCTCGTCTATTGTCTATATACCTCAGCGGCGGACAAATGCGGAAAATGGGGGGCGAATACACAGTGGTCTCCACCGCGCCCGTAAAACACAAGATTCCGTCGCATCGGAGAGAGACCGCTCCGGCTCCACTTGGCCAGAGTCTTGCTGCTCGTGGCGGCGAGTGACAGCTTATGATATACTCTACTCCAGTATAGTACTTGGTCTCGAAGTTTTTATGGAATATAGCGGTATAGGAGGATCATCGGCATGTCCCATACCATCAAAGAGAAAGGTAAGCTGCTGAGTCGTGTCAGGCGCATCCGTGGTCAGGTTGAGGCCCTTGAACGCGCGCTTGAGGATGAGCGAGGGCTGCGCGGAGGTCATGCAGCAGATTGCCGCTACACGCGGCGCCATCAATGGTCTGATGGCCGAAGTGATTGAGGATCACCTGCGCGTGCATGTCCTCAACCCGTCCATCGCATCTGATGCCGAACGCGCCGAAGGCGCCGAGGAGTTAGTCGCCGTCGTTCGCGCCTATCTCAAATAGCCCAAAGCGCTACCCCAACGAACGAGAGGACTGCATCGATGACCCTGGATCACGATCACCCTGCCACGCTTCATTCAGATGAAGAGGCACGGCAGCTGACATCCCCGCCTGCGTCTTCGCCATCGCAGCAAGAGCATCCACACGAGTACGAACACGAACACACACAGCCCATTAGTTGGCCAGAGGCGCTCCGGATTCTCTTCGTAGCGCTGGCTGCGGTGGCGGTCTGGTTCCGGGTGTGGGAGCCATTCGCCAGTTTCAGCGTCATTGGGGTCGCAGGTCTTTTAGTCGGCGGTTGGCCGATTTTCAAGGAGGCGTTCGAAAATATCACCGCTCGCCGTATGACGATGGAACTCTCGATGACCATCGCGATCATTGCGGCCGCGGCTATTGGCCAGTTCTTCACGGCACTGGTGATTACGTTGTTTGTACTCGCCGCCGAAGTCTTGGAAGGCATGACCGTCTCGCGTGGCCGAACCGCTATCCGGCAGTTGCTCGACTTCCTGCCGCAGACTGGTCACAGTGCGACGCGCTGAGGAAATTACCGAGATCGAGGCCGACAACGTGGTGGTTGGCGATGCGGTGCTGGTGAATCCGGGGGGGCGCATTCCGGTGGACGGCGCCATCATAGCGGGTCACTCCTTCGTGGATCAGTCCCGTATCACGGGGGAATCGATGCCTGTGGAAAAGCTCGTCGGCGCCGTTGTCTATGCTGGTTCGATCAATCAATCGGGCGCATTGGAAATCCGCGCCGAACGGATTGGGCGCGATACGAGCTTTGGCAAGATCATCGATGCGGTAGAACACGCAGAGCGCTCACGTGCGCCGATCCAACGACTGGCCGACCGTCTGGCCGCGTATCTGGTCTACTTCGCGCTCGGCGCCGCCGCGCTCACGTTCCTGGTGACCCGCGACATTCGCTCCACGATTTCGGTCATTATTGTCGCGGGCGCCTGTGGGATCGCTGCGGGCACGCCATTAGCGATTCTCGGCGCCATCGGGCGGGCGGCGCGGGCGGGCGCTATTATCAAAGGTGGCCTGTTCCTCGAACAACTGGGTGTGGTCAACACCGTCATCCTGGATAAAACCGGCACGCTGACCTTCGGTGAACCACAGGTGCAGGATATCGTACCCTGCCCCGGCGTGACCAGCGATGAAGTGCTCGATGCCGCAGCGTCGGCTGAGCTTCGGTCGGAACACCCGCTCGGCAAGATGATCGTTGCCGCTGCCTACGCGCGCGGGCGCACCCCTATCGAACCTGCAACCTTTAACTACACGCCTGGCCGGGGCATTCTCGCCACGGTTGCGGGCGATGATGTTCTGGTGGGCAATCAGGCGCTCATGAAAGATCATGGCCTCGCCCTCCCAGATGAACTGCTCGCCGCGCACGCTGGGGGATCTGAGGTGTTCGTCGCCCGCTGCGGAGCGGTTCTGGGAGCAATCATCGTGGCGGATACCGTGCGGCCCGAGGCGCGCGCCGCCGTGGAGACCATGCATCAGATGGGCATCGAGACGGTGCTGCTGACTGGTGACGCTCAAGCGGTCGCGAATGATGTTGCCGCGCGACTGGGCATTACCAACGTGGCGGGCGACCTGTTACCAGACGACAAGCTCAACCGCGTCAAGCGCCTGGTGGATAGCGGGCGGACGGTTGCGATGGTGGGCGATGGCGTCAATGACGCGCCCGCGCTGACTGAGGCGCAGGTAGGTGTGGCGATGGGGTCGGGAACCGATGTGGCGCGTGAGAGCGCCGATGTGGTGCTGTTGGGCAACGACCTGGTGAAGTTCACGGAGACACTGGCGATTGCCCGCCGCACACGCGGCATCATCTTACAGAACTTCAGCGGCACGATTGTGGTGGATCTGATTGGTATGGGATTGGCTGCCGCTGGTCTGCTGAATCCGCTGCTCGCTGCCTTCATCCATGTGACATCTGAACTGCTTTTCATCTCGAATTCCGCGCGCCTGCTGCCAGGTAGAGTCAAGACGGCGAACAGTCGAGAAGACAGTCGCGCGCCAGAGCACGCCAGCCAGCCATCTCGGTGATTTCAACCGCTCGTTTTTCCTAGCAGCTCGGCGTCTGTGACAGCGCTGGGCGCTGGGCCGAGGGGCGCGGACTCCGGGTCGGATGGGCATACGTAGCAGTATGCGCAGGCCGCGCAACGGCGCTCCTCAGGGCGCGGGGCGAACTGTCCGGCGGCGATGCCCGCAGCCGCCTCATCCAGTTTGTCCAGCTTCGAGCGGCGTTTGCGCGCTGGATTGAGGTAACTCTCGGCGACCTGGCGCGCATCCTCGGTGACATTGATCTGGTTACGCGGGTCATAGACGCCTGCCGACCCATCGTCGCCATCGTCGTCCCCATCCTCCAGCGCCGCGCCCGCGTAGGCCAGAACGATCTGTACGGGAGCGCCCGGATGCGCCTGCTGGTGCGCCAGATAATACAGCGGCAGCGTGAGATCATCCGTATCATCTTCGCGCGGGCGACCCGTATGCAGCCGCACCAACACGGTCAGCGGTGTGGCGGCGGCGCCCGTGGAGACGACGCGTTCAATCGCGCGGTCCGCCGTCACCTCGACGATGCAGCGCCTCAGGTGGGCCTGCAACGGCTGCGCCAGCAGCACTCGCCCCGCTGTCGCGGTATTCGCTGGTGAGGTGATCGCCTGCCACTCCTCGCGCAAAATGGCCTCCGCCGCCTGCCAGTAGAAGGCATCGTAGGCGTGCCCGGCGGCGCCAACCTCGTCCCAGAGCGTCCGCAGATGCGCGTGGGCGACGTTCCAGTCCGCGCCTGGCGTGGCCGCCTGTATATCGCGCAATGCGCGCGTGCCCTGGCGGATATAGCGATGGAAGCGATAGACGGCATCCTCCGTGGGATCGAACAGGCGATACTGGTGCGTATATTTGTACTGCTGCGAGCACGTAAGATACTGTTCGAGGTCGCGCAATCGATGGATGGGCTTCTCCGCTGCCATCGTTTCTGATGTCTGGCCGACTGCTGGCGCCGCCTCAGCGTCATCGTCGCCTTCATGCTCCTCGATCTCCTCGAATGCGGCGGCGACGGCCAGCAGGCGATCACGCTCTTCGTCGGAGAGCAGCGGCGCGGCATTCTCACCGCCGGGCGCGTCATCCACCAGCGCCAGCAGCGCGGATCGCTCCGCGATTTTTGGCATGCCCCCAGCCGCTCTGCCATAACTGACCGCGCGGGTAAAGGCCACCACATCGCGCGCGCGCGTCACGCCGACGTAGAAGAGGCAGCGTTCCTCCGCCTCGCGCTCGCCAGGCGCGTCGGTTTCGCGGAATCCGGGTGGGCACACCTCTTCGCGCCCGTGGGTTCCCACCGGAAATTGGCCGTGCGCCAGGCCGGGCAGCAGAACCACCGGAAATTCCAGCCCTTTGCTCTGGTGCAGCGTCAGCACGTGTACGGCGTCTTCTTCCCCCGCTGGGATCGGTATCACCACGTCAGTTGCCCGTAGCGCATGCAGGTAGTGCAGGAAACAGCGCACAACCGGGGGTGTTTCTTCCGGCTGCCTGTGCGCGGCGGGCGAGACAGCGTCGGTGGCGACATCGGCGCCGGGCGCGGGTGTCAGCGTATCGGGTTCAGCCGGGCGCGACGCGCTGCGATGGGTTACAGCGCGCGTCAGGCGCGCCTGAAACTCCGGCTCCGCCGCCCAGCGGATGTCGAAGCGCCACGCCAGTCGCACCAGTTCACCAAGCGCCGCCAGCGCCTGTTGGGCATGCGCCGCGCGCTCCATCCCCGGAAGCGGCGCATCGGGTCGTGGCTCATCGATCCCGTCGGCCACGCGCGCCAGCCGCCAGACATATCCCCCTGGCCGTAGCAGGAACGCCGCCAGCTTGTGGCCCACGGTAGCGCTATTGCGTACACCTGTCGCTTCTTCGCCGAGCGCGACAAGCCCCGCCCGTGTCGTTGGGGAGAGCGCCGTGATCTGGCCGAGCAGGCTGCGATCTCGTAGCGCGCCGGGAAGCCTGGGACGCTGGGACGAAAGCGCGCGCGCCACTGCGGCAAGTTCACCCCTGGTGGGCGCCGGGTAACCGAGGCCGACCAACAGCGGGGTGGCGCGCAGGAGGCCACGCGCATCTGGGCCTGCCGCCAGCACGAGCAACACGAGCGCATCCTTGATCTCTGGCCGCTCGAAGAAATCGCCGAGCTGGCTGACCGGCGTATCCAGCGCGGCAAGGATAGCGGCGATCTGGCGCACCTGCTTGTGGGTGCGGCAGAGGATCGCCTGGTCACGGTAGGCGTAGCCCTGTTCGCGGTTGTGTGCGATGGCCGCCGCCAGGCCTACGCGTTCGTGTGCGGCGCTCGCGAAACCCTCCGCGCGCTGGATGGCCGGAGGCATTCCGCCGCTGCGCACCGACTCCAATGCCAGTGGCTGCATCGCCTCGCGGAGCGGCCCTGTGAGTTCACTACTGGCCACTGCGGCTGGGGCAAGCTCTGCCATACGCGCCGCCATCGCGGAGCCGAGCGCGACGATGCTGGGCACAGCGCGATAGCAGCGCCGCAGTGTCAGCACGCGCAGCTGTGGGTATTGCTCGACCAGGCGTGGCAGGTTGCCCGGCGAGGCGCCACGGAAGCGATAGATGGACTGATTCTGGTCGCCCACCACCCAGAGGCCGCCGCCAGTCTTGCCCGCCACCAGCATCAGCAACGCCGCCGCCGCGCGATTGGTATCCTGAAACTCGTCGACGAGTACCTCAGGGTAGCGCGCGCGCACCTCGGCCAGGGCCGCCGGATTGGCGCGCAGCAGCTCGACCGCACGCTGAATCAGGCTGCCAAAATCCACCAGCCCGCGCCGCCGCAGCGCCCGAACCCAGACCGCGTACGCCTCGGCCCGCTCGCGCGCCCGCTCGATCTGCTCGCGGGTGAATGTGCCCTCTGGTGGCTGTGTCTTTTTGCGCTGCCCCTTCTTTGCTCTGGTCTGCGCGCCGGGTATCTCCGTCTCCGCCGCCTCGTCGGGCGCGGGCGCCAGTGGCATCTTTTCGACCAACGCCAGGTAGTCCGTCGGCGTCAGCAGCTCGTCACGCGCATGGGAGAAATCGGCGAGCAGCGTGCGCAGATGAGCGGTGGGGTTGCCCAGCGAGCGATAGTAATGCAGCGGTAACTCGCCGAGCAGCTCCTCCATCAGCAGGTAGGCGTTGGCCTCGTCGAGGATGCGGAAGTCGGGCTTGAGTTCCGCCTCGTCGGGCGCGTGAGGCACACGCGAATGATACTCGCGCAGGAGGGTGGCCGCGAAGGCGTGGATCGTCATGATGGGCATGCGCTCGCCGGGCAGTCCGCTTCCCACCAGGCGCTCGCGCATCTCGCCCGCCGCGCGATTCGAGAACGTCAGCGCCAGCACATGCTCGGGCGGAATGTGGCGCTCCTCGACGAGATGGGCCACGCGACCAACGAGGGTCGCCGTCTTGCCCGTGCCTGGGCCAGCCACGACCAGCGCAGGCCCCTGCGCGCGCGCCGCTCGTTGCTGCCCGTCATCTAGCCGGGCAATCAATTCACCCGGTTGCGCTGGCGCGCCCTCGCCGTCTATCTCCTCCCACGCCGCGCCGCTGCCGTAGTCTATTGGCCGCGCTGGCGCCAGGAGGGCGTCGATGAGCCGACGATGAGCCAGCAGCGGCGAGACGCCGAAGTGGCGCGCGATCCGTGCCACGTCCACCGCTGCGTCGGCGGTAAAGATGCGGCGCACCTCGGCGCGTGGCGCCAGCAGTTCGGCGGCGAAGGCGCTGGCCTCCAGTTCGCGCCGTGCCCGTGGGGTGTATTCCTGGACAACATGATCCTCCGTGCGCAACTCACTGGGGTCGGCCTGCTGGTCAACCTCGCGCTGGTCGCACGCCGCATGGATACTGATGCCCTCGCCACGATGGAGCACGAAATGGCCCAGTTCGTGGGCGATGGCGAAGAGGCGCGTCTCAGGATCGAGATCGTCGCGCAGCCAGATGATGCCGCCGATTTCTGGCTGATCCCAGAGCCAGAGCTGCAGCCGGGAGTAGGCGCCGCCCAACATGACATCGCTGCCAGGGCACACCTGAAGCCGAAAGCTGAGGGCAGCGCATAGCCGCTCGATGCGCCCGGCGCCAGCGGTTCCTGAGACGCCAGTGGTCTTCGCCTGGTGTTGCGCCTGTAGCGCGGCGGCGGCCCGTTCGACGACTTCGATGCGTTCCATTGGCATGATGAACTCCCGGCGACTGTATTCGCCGCGCTACAACGTCTTGTGATACCCACCAGCCAGCGCGGCTATGATCCGCTGTTCGTCTCCCCGTTGACGATCTCGGCCCACTCGCGCTTACGTTCGGGCGAGAGCGTGCTGGCCTGCACCGCGTCGAGGAAGGATTCCTGCTGCTGCGCTGGCGGCTGATCGGCGAGGTAGAATCCACCCGCCGGGGCCGCTCCAAGATACGCGGCGATGGCCTCAGGCGCGGTCTTCAGGGTCGCGGCGAGCCGCTGGAAGAGCGCGCGCGGAATGGATGCGGCGGCGATTGCCCGCGCCTCCAGTCTGCCCAGCAGATCAGGTGTCAGGCCGACAGCCTCGGCAAGTTGCGGCGGCGCATAGCCGACCAGAACCCCCTGCTTTACCAGACTCGCGATGGCGGCAGGCGCAGGCGCCGCGCTCAGTGCACGTATCCGCGCCATCGCAATCTCACCAGCGGGTGAGAGCGTGAGTTCGGCGGGTTCCTCCAGTGGTTCGCTGTCGAATCCGATGGTATGGAAGTAGAGCGCGTAGTCCAGCAGTTCGCTGGCGTACTGCGGATAGCGCCGCAGGTAGTCTTCGATGTGGGGAGCGCGTCCACTACGATATTCAGTGGCGTATTGGAAGGTCATGCGATCAATCTCAAACTGGCGCTCCCGTTGGCGACGTAGGCGCTCGCGCTGCTCGTCATGTTGGTCAGACATTGTCGCCCCCCTTGTTGCCTTCGTAGAGCTCGCGCAATTCATGCAGAATCCTCTGCAGACGATTGCGTATGGTTCGGGCTGTGACACCCAGTTCCGCAGCGATTTCCTCCTGTGTGCGGTCTTGAAAGAACAGGCCATAGATAATCGTACGATCTTCGCGCGACAGTTTTTCGATATCGGCTATCAGGTCGCTATAGTCGACGCGATGAAGCTCATCCTGAGCGCTCGTGCTGACCAGTTGCGCGGCAAGCGGCAATTCGCCTTCACCCACTGGCTCGGCCTCGATGCTCTCCATCTCCCCACGCGGGATGCGCGTTGGCTTCTCCACGCCGGATCGCTTCCACTCGCCAGCCTTGATCATCTGGCTCTGCGCGACATGATCGCAAATATACTCCAGCTTGTGCGAAAAACTCTCCAGCAAGAAGGTCGGGCCATCACTTGCCAGATCCTCCCAGAGCTTCATGTAACACTCCTGCTCCATCTCTTGCTGGAGTTGCGGCTTCATGCCCGATTTCGCCTGGCGAGCGATTGACCCTGCCCACCGGGTAACACGTATGTGTATCCGCTCCACAATGACCTGAAAAATACGATTCGCATCGTCAGTGATCCCTCGCCGCATATCGTTCGCGATAGCAGCGCGCCAACACTTCGAGCGGTAGTCTCCGCTCGGCGTCTGATTCCTCGATACGTCGCCAGTAGTCGCCGCTGCCGGTTGGCGGCAGCGCCTGGAATTGCGCCTCCAGTTCCGCGCGTCGGGCTGCATAGACATCGTCCTGGTTATTATCCACGCCTGACTCCTTTGTCGCTAGTAGTCAGTCGCGTCACCATAAGCCGCCGCTTTGTCACCGCCGCAGCATCTACTGCGGCGCCACCAGCGACCCGGCGCGCGCGATTACGGCCAGTATAGGGGATTGGCCTGCCAGCGTCAAAGCATCGCAGCAGCCCTGACGCGCGTGACCCGTCGAAATCATGGTGTTACTCAGGGTCATCGTCCCGGTCTCCCCTACCAGCCGAAGCGTTCATACTCTCCATACGGCGCACGAGGGAGGAACCGGAAGACGAATCTTCTTATCGCGTTCAGTTCAATCGAAGACGCCGCGCGCGACCATGCGCACATCTCCGGTGACACGCACCGCTGTGATCTCACCGCCCGTGGCCTCGACCTGGATGCGTATCTGGCTGGGCCGACCGACGAACCGCCCCTGGTGTAGCGTGATCTCCGCTCCGTTGGGTGACTCTACCCCATGCCGAACAAGATACGCGCCGACCGGGCCAGCCGCGCTGCCCGTGGCCACATCCTCCACGCGACCGTCGTTGTCCCAGGTGCGTCCCTCGCGCGTGGGTACGATGTAGTACGTAGACGAACTTCGCCCCCATGAGGGCAAGCAGCGCCTCGAACCCAGTCTGCACGATTGCGGCGCGCTCCAACCCATGCGCGAGCGGGACGAGCAGATACGGCAGGCCCGTCGAGACGACCTCCAGCGGGAGGCCGGGGGCGAGATCATCCTCGGTGAGATTGAGCGCGGCAAGCGCCTGTCGAGTCATCTCCATGTCCAGGGTCGCGCCAAATGTTGGCTGGCCCTGATTCATCGTCGCCTCATACCATCCGTCGCGACGGAGCGTGCTGACCTGCACTGGCCCCGCCGCCAGCTCAATCGTCCACTCTTCGCGCTCGCGCCCATGGGGCAGCCGCTCATGCAGCGCGCATGCGGCGCCCAGCACTGGATGCCCCGCAAACGGCAGCTCCTCTTCCATCGTGAAGACCCGCGCCCGCACGCGATGTGGCTCTGGCGTGGCGGCGAGAAAGATCGATTCGAACTGGCGCATCTCCTGGGTGACGCGTTGCATCGTCGCCGAGGTGAGCGCGCCCGCGTCTGGGAAGACGATCAGCCCATTGCCCGACAGCGGCTCGCGGGTGAAGACATCCACGTGATGATATTCCAGTGCGTGTAGTGGCTCAAACAATGTGCGCCTCCGTCGTGAGGGTATCGCTGGCGTGATATGCTACCATGTCTATAACAATTGTAGACTTCGAGGAGCCGTGATGACGACTGAGCCAGTCTCGCCCATAACACGACCGAATACCGAATCTCCTCTGTGCCCCATTTTCCACGATGCGGTGGAACTCATCGGGAGGCGCTGGAATGGGGCGATCCTCTATGTGCTCATGCGCGGGCCACATCGCTATAATGAGTTGCTCTCGGCAATCCCCAACATCTCTGATCGCGTGCTGACGGTACGCCTGCGGGAGTTAGAGACGTACGGACTCATCACGCGCAACGTCGACGCAGGTCCCCCCGTCAAAGTCTCGTATCAACTTTCCCCGGCGGGACTTGCCCTCAATCACATCATCGACGCTATCGGCGACTGGGGCCACACGTGGATGGCGCCGACAGACCCCGACTGGCGAGGAATAGCGCCGAAACACGACGGCGTTGCGAGAGCCTCCTTTCGTCGCCAGGCCGCCAGCATTGCTTGACACCGCGCGACGGCTATGGCATAGTTTTACTGCACACGCTCACAAAAGGAGGGTTACGTACAAATTGTAAGTGGCAGGGAGCCACACCTGATGGTGATGGCGCGCGTTGACTCGCTCATGATGAGAAGGGGCATCGAGGATGATGACACAGAATGGGCATCGCGAGTATCCTGGCTTACTGTCCGCCACCAATAGCGCACTGCTCCTCATTGACTTCCAGCCGCAGATGGTCTTTGGCGTGCAGTCGATGGATCGGCAGACTCCTCATCAACAATGTCGTGGCGTTGGCCAAGTCGGCCAAAGTGTTTAACATTCCCACGGTTCTTACCACCGTCTTCGCCGAAAACTTCAGTGGCAAATTTATCCCCGAAGTTCAGGCGGTTTTCCCCGACGTGAAACCGATTGATCGCACCTGGATCAATGCCTGGGAGGACGACAATTTCCAGCGCGCCGTCCAGGACACAGGCCGGAAGAAGCTGGTGATGGCCGCGCTTTGGACGGAGATTTGCCTGACCCATCCGGCGCTGTGCGCGTTGGCCGATGGCTACGATGTCTTCTGTGTCGTCGATGCCTCAGGTGGATCGAGCACCGTTGCGCACGATATGGGTGTCCAGCGCATGATTCAGGCAGGCGCCATTCCGGTGACCTGGGCGCAGGTGATGTCTGAGTGGCAGCGTGACTGGGCGCGCGAGACCGCCGGAGCCGTCTTCGGCATCGCGCTCGAACATGCTGGTTCGTGGGGCGTGGGCATCAACTACGTGAACACCTTCAAATTCCCCTCGCCCAATGGCGCGGTCGAGGCTCCCGCAGAGACCACGGAGACCACGGAGACAATTGGCGCCGTTGAGCAACCGGTTACCGCTGGCTAACGTACATGGTTATTGTCGGGTTGGGAATGCCGGTGATGCGTCGCACTCCCAACCCGACCCGCTCGCTCACGCACGCTCTCCTCGGATCACTCATGGTGTTTACTTGTTGATTGGTCAGCGCGGGCGCGAACCTCTCCCGGCCTTCGGCCACCCTCCCCTACGAGGGGAGGGCAGGGCGACCAGCGCGGCGCAGGCGCACGATTCTGGCTCCCCTCTCCTCGTAGGAGAGGGGCCGGGGGTGAGGTCTGCCCCTATCACCCAATGAAATTCTTCATCACCACAAGCGTTCGCTTTCTCGAAGACACGCGCTTTGTCCCGCACGCGCTCTGCCCCAACGAATATCAGCATCGAAGGAGATGATTTGCATGGCCTGGCTCTCTCATGGGCAGCAGACCGCATCCGCCGACATGGTTCTGCTGAATGGCGCAATAACGGTGGACGCCGCCAGCGCCGCCGAGCATGAAGCGCTGGCCATTCGTGGGGAGCATATTCTGGCGGTGGGGACGAATGCGGAGATCGCGGCGTTGGCGCAGCCGCAGACGACGGTGGTCGATCTCGAAGGCCGCCGGGTCATCCCCGGGTTGATCGATTCCCATATGCATCTGGTGCGCGCTGGCCTCACCTGGAACGATGAACTGCACTGGGATGGTGTCGCCAGCCTCGATGCGGCGCTGGCGCTGATCGCACAGGCAGCCGCGACACAACCGGAAGGCTCCTGGATTCGCGTGGTTGGCGCGTGGCATCCTGGCCAGTTTGCCGAGAAACGCGGGCCATCGCGCGCCGAACTGAATGCGGTCGCCCCTCGTCACCCCGTCTATGTGCAGATGCTCTATGAAGATGCGCTCATCAACGACGCGGCCCTGCGCATCTGCGAGATCGCCGCAGAAACCAGCGACCCGCAAGGTGGGATGTTCGAGCGCGACGCGGCAGGCGCCCCGACCGGCCGTATGCGCGGCGTGCCAGCCTTCAATTACGTCCTCCAGCGGATGGGCGCAGCCACGCTCGACCAGCAAATCGCCTCGACGCGCGCGATGCTGCGGGCTTTCAGCCGGGTGGGGCTGACTACCGGAATCGATACCGGCGGCCTGGGCGCGGCATGGGACATCTACCAGCCGATCTTCGCGCTAGGACGCCAGGGGAACATGGGATTTCGAGCCAGGCTGTATGTTGGGGCGACCGAGCGTGGCCGCGAGCAGCAGCAAATCGCCGACTGGATGGAGCGATTCAGTGGCGACCCCGCTGGCCCCGGCGACCCTGGCGATGCCTATGTGCGGGTCGTCGGCGCTGGCGAAATCATCGTATTTGGCTACCACGATCTCGAAGGATTAACCCCATTCAGCGTCCCTCCCGCAAGCAGGAGAGAGCTTGCGGAGATCACGCGCATGGTCGCGCGGCGTGGTTGGCCCATGACGATCCACGCGGTATGGGATACGACGATCGGGGCTGTGCTCGACGTGTGGGAAGAGGTTGATCGCGAGATTCCACTCGCGGGCAGACGCTTTTCGATTGCGCACGCGGACATGATTACCGACGCCGACCTCGCGCGCGTGCGGCGGATGGGCATCGGCATCACGGTTCAGGATCGTTTGATCTTTCGTTCAGCCGATTCCGCGACGGCCTGGGGCGCTGAGAAGGCGCACGTCGCCCCGCCGCTGCGTCGCATGCTCGATCTGGGCATCCCCGTCGGCGCGGGAACCGATGCGACACGGGTGACATCCTACAATCCCTGGGTGTCGCTCTGGTGGCTGATTACGGGATGCTCCGTCGATGGCGCGCCGCCCCGCGATCAACAGCATTGCCTCAGCAGAGCCGAAGCCCTGCGCCTCTACACATCGGGCAGCGCCTGGTTTTCGTTCGACGAGCGGCGCCTGGGAACGCTTGAGCCGGGGAAGCTCGCGGATCTGGTGGTGCTCTCCGACGACTATTTCACCGTTCCCACCGAGGCCATCCCCTCGCTACAGTCGGTACTCACCGTGGTTGGCGGGCGTCCCGGTCTACGCGGCTGGCGCGTTCGCCGCGTTGGCTGCCACACCAGACCAGCCGTCGCCCTCCGCTTGATGGCGCCTCTTGCCGCGCATGCTGCCGCTATCTCTACCTGCTCTCCCGCCTCGCTCCTGCCCCTGTGTTGCGACAAAGGTCGCAGCCAGGGCGGCTGTTGAGCGGTAGCGTAGAGAGGAGGTATACCGTCTATGGATGAACATACAGGAGGGCGATGATGAGCCAATCCGACCAGATAGAGTCAGTACAGTCAGTACAATCGGCGCCGCCAGCGGTTGAGACGGCATCCCCAGCGACAGAGCAGATGATCGCCGGGATTTACGAGGCGCTGCATAACGTCTATGATCCAGAACTGGGGGTGAACGTCGTCGATCTGGGACTCGTCTACAACGTCGATCTGCGCGAAGACGGCTTCGTGACGATCACGATGACGCTGACAACGCCGGGCTGCCCGATGCACGAATCCATCGGCGCGGGTGTGGGCGCGGCGCTACAGCCCATCGACGGCGTCACTGGTGGCACGATTCAACTGGTCTGGGAGCCGCGCTGGGAGCCTTCGATGATGACCGATGCGGCGCGCGAAGAGCTGGGTTACTGGTAGCTCACGCGGGCTTCTGCGCGGGCGACTGCGCGGGTGTCTTGCGTGGCGCCATGATGCCGACGACGTTCGCGGCGGCCAGGATGAGTCCCGCGCCGAGGGCCGCCGCCGCCAGCTGGAGCGGGATGACCCAGCCGAGCAGGGCGAAGAGCGCGACGAGCGGCAGCGCGCCGTTGACCAGCCAGAAGGCGCTAGTCGCCCACCGTTGGTGTACCAGGTCGCGCATCAGCGGCACCTTCTGTCGCCCGACGAGCGCGCCATAGCGTGACTGCCAGATGAGGAACGGGACAATCTTGAGGAGATAGCCGAGCGTGCTCTGTCCCAGCCAGCCCACGAGCGCCGCCAGCCCCAGCGTGACGAAGAGACGCGGCGAACCCCAGCCAAAGAGCGCGGCGACGACACCCACCGGCATGACCACCGCGAGATAGCTGACGGCGGCGATGCCGTGATGTTGTGTCACATCGAGGAGTCGGCGCTTGCGCTGGCGCAACATCTGGCGGTAGTCCCAGGCGAAGAGCCAGACTGCGGCGATGAGCAGCCCCCCACCGATGAATTGAGCGGCGCCCAGGCGAGCGCGAAGCCACCCGCCAGCCCCAGCACGCCGCCATTCAGCAGCGCGAAGACCACGCGCCCCAGCCTATCGGGATGGCCATGTACCAGCGCGAACAGGCGCACCAGCGAATAGGAAACGCCCATCAGCGTCGTGGTGAGCCAGCCGACGACGCCGATGGTGATGTGCGTCAGCAGCAGCCGGTTCGTGCCCGCGCCGAGGAAGCCGAGCGAGAGATTCAGCGCTGCCGTCAGGCCGAGACTGACGACGACGCAGAGGTAGATCAGCGAGGCGGTCAGATAGCGCGCGGTGAGTGGGCGCGCCGCTGTATGGAGCCGGGCATAGATGAGCGTTGCGCCGAGGATGACCGCGTAATGGGCAATCGCCAGCACGACCAGCGAGCCGCCCACGATCAGCAGCGGCGCGCGCCAGAACCAGAAGCCTGAGATGAGCAGTGCGACGCCGACGAGATAGATGGGATAGTGCCAGCGCGCGAAACGGGCCGCGCGTAATGGGCTGGTGAGGATAACCGGGGCGAGTTGTAGCGATGCGCCCATGATCGTCATGGTGAGCCAGCCGAGGGTGGCGATATGCACCAGCGCCAGCACATGCGGAAAGCCCGGCGCGAGCAGTGCCTGCGGCGCGACCCACGGCAGCAGCAGCCCAAACAGCGCGGCCCCGACGACGCCCGTCACCAGAAATGGCAGCGGCAGCCAGAGCGGCACGCCGCCACGCGCCAGGCCGCTCAGCCCCTGGATGGCGACGGGCGGCGCCGATGGGGATTGCGCCTGCGACATCTGGATGGGTCGCATGCTGGGCTGCATGGATGCGTCCTTTCGGGGATACTCCTGGGCTGCAATGGTCAGGTACGCGGGCGCGAACCTCGATACCTCCGAACACCCTCTCCTACGAGGCAGAGGGGAGGCAGAACGCAGACGCGCCTAGCGCCACGCTGGCCGCCTGTCCCTCCCCTACGTAGGGGAGGGTGGCCGAAGGCCGGGTGAGGTCGGCCTATTGCTCGCGCGCGAAGCGGATGATCCACTCGTCGTCGGCGATGCGCTCGGTGGCGTGTGAGAAGCCGCGCCCGCCCAGCGCCTGATAGAGTGGCACTGGCTCGAATGGCGCGATCAGCACCAGTGATTTGCCCGCCGGGACGCGCTCGGCCGTCTCCATGATCTGCACGAACGGCTCGCCGCCCTCCGCCAACACCGGCCGGACATCCAATACTTCGGCTGCATCTATCTTCCATGACTGCACATCGTTGCTCATGGGTATTTTCTCCTTCGCTGCCACATAGATAGCGCGCATCTCTCGCTCGTCAACGTGATCTACACGGGCGACTCAATTTGAGTGTAAGCTCATGGTGAGCAAGAGACAGCGACTTAGGTCGCATCGGCCCTGCCAGGCGCTGTGCCGACGCATCGGAGACGTATGGAGCGTATGGAGCGTATGGGGTATATGAAGGGAGCGCGCGATGCCAGTGGAGGTTGATGAGCTGCGGAAGATATCACTCTTTGCGTCGCTCGCCCCTGACGACATGGCGCATGTCGCGGCGGTGACGGTGGAGCGCCGCTACGAGCGCGGCGACATCATCATTCTCGAAGGTGATCGCGGCGGCGCGTTGCATTTCGTGCGCAGTGGACTCGTCAAGGTTTTCAAGTCGTCGCCGGAGGGCAGGGAGCAGGTGCTGCGGCTGATCGAGGCGGGCCGCACGTTTAACGATGTTCCGGCGCTGGATGGCGGGCCGAATCCGGCGAGTGTGGCGGCGCTGGAGCCAAGCATCGTCTACGCGACGGGTGGGACGGAGCTTCGCCGCCTGATCGTGGAGCGGCCTGGGGTTGCCCTGGCGACGGTGCAGGCGCTGGCGGGCGCGTTGCGCCATCTCGTCGCGCTGGTCGAAGATCTCTCGTTCCGCCATGTGACGGCGCGGGTGGCCAAGATTCTGCTCGAACAGGACGCCAGTCAGGCGTCCGCGGTGGATGGCGCCGGGAAGTCTGGCCGGGCGGCGCACCGACTGACCCAGCAGGAGATGGCGGCGATGGCGGGCACGGCGCGCGAGATGGTGGGCCGGGCGCTCAAAGAGCTGGAGGCGACCGGGGCGATTCGGATGCAGCGTGGCCGGATTACCGTGGTGAGTCGCGAACGGCTCGAAATGCTGTCGTAGCCGGCGCCTCACCCCCGGCCCCTCTCCTACGAGGAGAGGGTTCACGGTGGCCGTCGCCACAATGGTCGCCTGGTCCCTCCCCGTCGGGGAGGTGGCCGAAGGCGGGTGAGGCGCATGGCCCGAACCTCACCCCCGGCCCCTCTCCTCGGAGGAGAGGGGAGACAGAACGCGAGCCAGACGGCCACACTGGTCGCCTGGTCCCTCCCCTCGTAGGGGAGGGTGGCCGAAGGCCGGGAGAGGTCCGCGCCGTTGGGGCCGGGGGAGAGGCCGCGCGTCACTCTTTGTAGTGATCGGCGTTGATCTTGATGTACTCCGTCCATTGCGGTGGCACGGCGCTCTCCTCGAAGATGGCGGTGACGGGGCAGGCTGGTTCGCAGGCGCCGCAGTCGATGCACTCATCGGGGTTGATGTAGAGCTGGTCATACTGTTCGTAGTCGGACTCGCCCGATGCCGGGTGGATGCAGTCGACCGGGCAGACATCCACGCACGAGCCGTCTTTCACGCCGACACAGGGCTGTGTGATCACATAGGTCATCGGTTGCTCTTGCTTTCTTGAGGTTGTTCGCCCCCGACGGAATCGCCAGCGGCGTGCATGATGGGCATGATGGTGATGGTATGATGGCGCTCACAGAGACACGAGGCCGCCGCGCTACGGTACTCCGCGATGTGGCCATCGAAACTCGCGGGAAGCGGGCCGCCCTGTTGCAGGGTCACGCGCCGAAACGATCTATCATCAACGCGCACATAGGTCCCGGCGGGTACGATGGCGCCCGCCTCGAACAGCGCGATGCCACACTCGTCACAGCGCATGACAGCCTCCTTGATCTCGCACCTGACGGATGCGCCATAATCCGTAGGTATCCGTCGTATTAAGAGCATGACACCGTGCGTCGCGTGTGGCTGTGATAAAGGTCGCTTTTGTGGGTAGCCAGAGGCGCGCGATGATGTGGGAGCGTTGGGAGCGCGCGACAAAAGGACGCGACAAGACTATGATCTGGTATGGCGAGTCGGTAGCGATAGAAAAGGAGTATCCACATGGCGCAGTCAGGTCAGCCGGGTGTCGCGGTGGCGCAGAAGCGGGTCTATGACGAGCCTGACCCCAGCGATGGTGTGCGGGTGCTGGTGGATCGGCTCTGGCCGCGTGGTCTCTCGAAGGAACGGGCGCACGTGGATAGTATGGCTGAAGGATGTCGCGCCGAGCCGGGAGTTGCGCGTATGGTTCGGGCACGATCCCGCGAAGTTCGAGGAGTTTCGCCGCCGCTTCGAGGCTGAGCTTGCGGCTGACCCGGCGCGGTCGGCGCTGGCGGAGCTACGCGAGATGGCGCGTGCGCAGCAGGTGACGCTGGTCTTCGCCGCGCACGATACCGAACACTGCAACGCCGTCGTGCTACGGGAGTTGCTCGCCCGGCCCGCGTAATCCGATTGCCGCTGGCGCTCCTCCGTCCGGGATGTATGCAGGTGGGAAGGGGAAGTGTCTGCGAGGCACGGACCCCACCCCCGGCCCCTCTCCTCGGAGGAGAGGGGCCGGGGGTGAGGTCCGCCCAGCATATCAGTCGTCGGCCTCTGGCACGTCGGATGAGTCCGTCTCGCCAGGCTCGGCGTTGGCTGATGCGAGGCGTTGCCAGAGTTGACCGAGCCGTACACGCTGCGACGCGACCTGTGTCTCGGCCGTACCCCAGAGCGCACTGGCGCGCTGCTGCGTCTGCTGGCGCATGCGGACGAGTGTCACCCCGGCAGACTGCCACGCATGATCCACGCCAGCCTGTAGCTGCGGCAAGGGGTTCCGACGCGCCGACGGCAGAGCGGCCGCTGTGTCTTTCGCCTCGTTCGTCTCATTCGACGCCACTGGTGTTGGCGGTGTATTCGCCGGGCGCGCTGCCGTCGCCACAGGCATCGCCACAGGCATCGCCACAGGCGCCGAAACCACGGGCACGGTCGTTGGCTCAGGCGTCGTCGCTGCCGTCGCTGATATTGGTGTTGGCGCCACACGCAGGGGGCTGGGTGTTATGGGGCGCTGAATCGGCGGCTTCGCAGGCTCGATGCGCGCAATTTCTCTGCCACAGGCTGGCCACGGGCTGCGCGACACGAGCGGCGGGCAGCGGGTGATCGGGCGCGCGGCGGGAGCGGGAACGGCCTGCGGGGTCTGTGGGAGCAGGCGGAGAGCGGTGGCCGCGCCGCGCCATGTGTTGCGCCGTGAGCCGAGCCGTTGGCGGCGGCTGGCCGGGCGATGCGGAGGGCGGCGAGTTGCGCGCGTACCTGGTCGCGTTCGGCCACCGTCTCGCTGTGGTCATCCAGCAGCGCCTCATGGCGCGCCAGCATCCGCTCGTGTCGCTCCAGCAATATCTCGTATTGCTCCAGCATATACGCGCGCTGCTCTTCGTAGTCGTCTAGCTCTTGCTCTAAATCGACCACATCGCGATCAAGCCCGCGCACATCCCGCGCCAGCGTCCGCGCATACAGCCCGGTGGCGATCCGGCCCGGCAGCAACGCCAGCATCGTCATGACGCCGCCGAAGACCGCCGCGCCTAACATGACCCATGCCACATTCACCGAGTACTGCCCTTTGATCAGATCAATCTGAACAGTATAGTGGTTGAGCGCCAGAAATACCGCCACAACCAAACCCAGAGCGCTCACCATGATATAGAGCATGAAAAAGCGTATGATGCGCATATTCTCGCCTCGCAATTCTGTCCCTGTCCGCCCATCCAGCAGGGATGCGCCCTCAGGAGCACTGATCCTTGCTGTCCATACCTCTACGAATACTATTTTCGCCGCACTGGTCTCAATGTCAGTATGACGAATCGGAGCACGGCTGGCCACATTGCCAGTACCGCTTGTGTTATCGCGGACACAAAAACGGCGACCCAGGCCGGAAATAGCCTGGGTCGCTCGTAGGAGATTTCATCTGGGATGGTGGCGTCATGGCCTACAAACGAGCGAGCAGTTTATCATATTCGCTACTCATAGCTTTCGCTCAGCGGGCGCGTGAGACCAGCGGCGTCTTCCGCGTCGCCATCCGCTGAGAGCATATCGAGCAAATCCTCGGTCTTGGGGTGACTGAGCAAGTGCTCCCATTTCTGTTCGTCGGCGAGAGCCAACATCTTTGCCGCGATTTCGTTTTGCGCATCATCGGGCAACTGTTCAATAATCTCCATTGCGCGTCGTAATTGCTCAGTCATAGAATCCGTCACTTCCCAGCAGTTGGATGTATCCAGTCATATCTATTGCCCTGCACGGACAGTGATTTCACTGTATCACATAGGCGATACTCTCCCAGCGTGGCGCCTCAAAAAACGGCGACCCAGACCGGAAATAGCCTGGGTCGCCGTGGGAGTGATGGGGAGGGAGAGTCGCTATGCGGTCGCTGAGCCTGCCTGCGCGGGTGTCGGCAGCGGACGCAGGCCCGCCTCGATCTCGCGCCGATAGGGTTCCAGGAACGGCGGCAGCGCCAGTGACTCGCCGAGATGCTGCTCGTCCTCGTCGGTGGCGAAGCCGGGGCCATCGGTGGCCACCTCGAAGAGCACGCCGCCTGGCTCGCGGAAGTAGATCGAGTGGAAGTAGAAGCGGTCGATCACCGGCGTCACCTGGAGGCCCGCCTCGGCCAGCCGCTCGCGCCAGGCGACGTGCGTCTCGTTGGTCGGCGTGCGAAACGCGACGTGATGGACGCCGCCGATGCCGACGCGCCCCAGCCGTGTGTCGTGTGTATCGCCGCGCTCCTCCAGGTGTACCTCTGTGCCAGGGCCACCCGCGCCCACCTGATAGATGCGCGCCAGCCGCTCGGGAGCATCTTCGGTCGGCGGCAGGGTATACTGGCCCGCCTCGCGGAAGCCCATCGTCTCGGTCAGCACGCGCACCGTCGCGTCGTGCCGCGCCGAATGCAGCCGCACGCCGTGCAGCCCGCGAATCTGGTACTCCGCCGGGATGGGGCTATTGGCCCAGGGTGTTCCACCCGCGACGGGCTGATCTTCGCCCTCCGCCGGAGCCACCAGTTCCAGCCG
This sequence comes from uncultured Chloroflexia bacterium, assembly GCA_963702665.1. GTDB lineage: Bacteria > Chloroflexota > Ktedonobacteria > Ktedonobacterales > JADMIN01 > DAHUXT01. Next base: position 5,801 of record CAVPDP010000017.1, on the reverse strand, counting down.
CTGCCCCTCGGGATCGCTGAATGGCAGCGTCGCCCGGCCCGCGCGCTCCTGGATGCCTTCGTGCGTCACGCCACGCTCGTCGAAGCGCTGCGCCCACCAGTCGAGCGATTCACGAGTGGGAGCGCGGAACATGATCGCCGCGATGGTTCCCGCGCCAGAGTGGGCGGGGCCAGCGTCGGGCCAGTCGAAGAAGGTCAACTCGGTACCCGCGTGGCCGATCTCATCCCCATAGAAGAGGTGGTACGCCGAGACATCGTCCTGGTTGACGGTCTTTTTCACCAGCCGCATGCCGAGCGTCTGCGTATAAAACGCGACGTTGCCCGCCGCGTTGCCGGTGACGGCGGTGATGTGGTGCAGCCCGCCGAGCCGCGAATTCGCTGTATTGGTGGTCTCTATCTTGTCCATGATCCTGCTCCGTTTCGGTCTGCGTGTCTTGCCAGCGGAAGCCATGCCAGCCCCTCTGATACACTATACCTTCTACAGATAGTTTAGTACTAAACTATCGAACTGTCAACAGGCGGGCGGCTATTCGTGGGCTGGCTCTGTGGCATACTGTAAGTGGCATACCTGACATGGGCATCGTCCTCATTTGCGCAATCAGACATAGCAAGAGATCCAGTCCTTCTAGGGACGGAGAAAGCGCCAATGGAAGAAGAAATGGATTCCCGTACCTTACGTACCTTAGCGGGGCATCCTAACGAATGGACAGGTGAAGGGCCTGTATGGTGTCCGCGCGCCACGATGCGCGCCGAGCATCCCTTTGGCCCCGGTGGCAAGGATGTGGTGCATGGTAGCAAGCATTTTGCGCCAGGCGCCCGCATCTATCTTCGCCGAGTAATGGGGTATCCAGATGACGTGCCGGATATTGAGGTCGCTGGGCGTCACCGCGCGACGCACCGCTATGTGCGCATGATCGTCCGTGCCTCATGGCTGGAAGGATGGCGCGCTGATCTGGTGTACAGCCCCCAGGTCATTCGCTTGCTGTGGCCGAAATGGGATGGCGCCGCCGCCTCGAAGGAGAGGGCAGAATTTTTTGCTAGCCTTCTCGCGAAGTTGACTGCGCCAAAAAGCGAATAGACACCCCCGCGCTATCGTGTCCAGAAGCCCTGGGGGTCGCACGCGCGGATGATGCGTAGCTCGTCGCAGGTAGGGGACTCAGTTGATATCACCCAATGGCACATTGTCCATAACTGAGTTTGTTATGCGCGCTTATACGCGCTTATAAATGTCTATACGCGCGTATAAAATGCTCATGCCTGGACATACACTGCCGTCTTACGTTCGCCTATCATCTTTAATGCATCTGCTTCGACCAGTCTGTGAAGTAGCCGCGTAGCCTGATCGGGACTAATCTTACACAGATCTACAACATCTTTCCGAGTAACATGGCCATGCTCTCTGACATACCGAAGTATCATTTGTTCTTGTTGGATGGGATCAAATCCAGCCTGGCGTACGTACGCTTCGGGCTGCCCCGTCACGCGGTAGACGCTCGGACTCAGCGTGTAAGTGCGCCCCTTCTTGATACCATGCGCCTCGACTAGTCCCGCCTCTACAAGTAGTTCAAGGGTATTGCGTGCGACAGATTCGTCTCGCTGGATAGCATGAGCAAGCGCTGATGTATCCATGCGCCGCTCGCGCCAAAGGAGGCTCAGCGCAATCAACGAATTCACTGGCAAAACGCCTTGAGTCCGACGCTCTTCGTCAAGAACCAGGCGCAAAAGACCGATATCGGCAGAACCGCCCGATAAGTCAATCACCACCGTCTGTGTGTTACTTCGATGATAATCAGAGGCTTAACGACCATACCGCAAGAGACCCTGATAAATCAGATCGACGCCTCGTCCAGTCCGTTCCGCAAGCCCGATGCGCTTGACCGCATCAGCCAGCTCTGGATTTCGAGGCCGTGGTTCGGTGACCAGGATGTTGTCCACAGTTACACCTTCCACGAAACCACCAGGATTGCTTATGGCAATCGAGTCCTGCTCCCAGCGAACATGGACTGCCCCCAGGCGTGTGTAATCGCGATGCACAAGAGCATTCACAAATGCCTCGCGAAATGAGCGCGTATCATAATTGGGTATAGGCACTCTAAACAATCCAACTTGAATTTCCTGCTCTTCGACCCTGGCCGTGAATTGATCTATGATGCGTTCAAACGTCTTCAACAAAGGTGTTCGATAGAAATCATTGACACGAACGGCTGTGCCACTGAGCAGTTGAAATGCAACCTCGTGTGTGGGGAGATGCTGACGGAGTGCAGCCTCACGTCCAAGAAAAAGGAGGCCAGCGACTGTTGGCACGCGTCGGCCTTCTTCGTGCCGTACCAGCCCAAGTGCGCCCTCGATCTCTTCATCATTCAGACCAACAAGCGTGCGATCACCGCCATAGCGCTCGATGAGCTGGCGGAGACGTTCGCGCTCCAATGGATCTAAGTCCTCTAACGTTGCTCCCAGCACAGGTAAAGCAGAGTAATCGAGCGTGCCTAAATCCGACTGACGGCTCGCGAATTCATGTGGATAGAAAGTGACACATTGCGGAGTGCCATCACCCTGGATGCGTCGGCGCTGGAGCAATCCTTCCGAGGTCGCAACGAGGCGATTGGATTTCGGTACCTCGATGCTGGCGACTGCATTGCCCTCCTCCGTGAGCATGGTCACTCGAACGCTGACAGGAGGATTGGTTCGATTCGCAATCATGCCCGCAAGCGTTGTGTCGTTTTGTTGTGCCTGATCTAGCCCGGTGATGCGGCCATCATCCTCGACGCCTACATAGATGTTGCCACCTTCGGTATTCGTCAAGCACACGACAGCCGCAATGATTTCCTCGTCTGCAATACGTCGTTCGTCACTCTTGAGCGCATCTTCCAGCGATTCGCTCTCCGGAATCGTGCGCATCAAAGTCCCTCAACTCTCTACCGTGTCCAGAAGCCCTGGGGGTCGCACTCGCGGATGATGCGTAGCTCGTCGGCGCGTGGGCGGCGGCGTCTCGTGGGCATCGGGGGCCACGCGCAGATCCCAGCCGGTGTTGGCGCGCACGGCTTCCGCGCTGGCGCCGGGATGCCACGTGCGTAGCTCCATCTCGTGCGTATCGGACGTGAAGCCCAGCACCGCCAGCGTCGTAATGACCGCCGCTGGCCCGCCACGCGGCAGCCCCACCCGCGCCCGCCAGTCGCCGCCATCGCCGTAGCCGGGGCTGGTGATGTAGCTGACGTGTTCGGGGAAGCGCTTCTTCTCGTGCGCCAGGATGATCGCCAGCCGTCCCGCGAGCGAGGCGATATCCGCGCCGCCGCCGCTGCCCGGCAGCTTTACCGCTGGATGGTCTCGACTACCGATATACGACGTGTTGAGATTGCCAAAGCGATCCACCTCCGCGCCGCCGACGAACCCCAGGTTGGCGAATCCCTGCGCCAGCAGGCCCATCAGCGCGCCCGTGCGGGTCGCCCACTCCGCTCCGGCGATGTTGGGGCCGTCGCCCATCGTCAGCAGCAGCTCATTCGCGGGGGTGTCGCGCACCAGCCCATTCTCGAAGAGGCCGATGGCGTTGGGCGCGTGGGTGCGCTTGGCCAGCGCGAACGCGATCAGCGGCAGGCGCATCCCGACGAAGACGACCTCGCCATCGGCAATCTGGCGGGCGGCGCAGACCACCATCAGCTCCTGCGGCGTATAGTCGGGCGTCATATTCTGCGACATCAGTCATTCTCCTGCATGTGAAACAGTAGCGGCAACCAGCTTTCCCTTACGCCCCCTCCCCGACGCGAGGAGCTAGAATCGCGTCCAGATGGCCACGCTGGTCGCCTCATTCCCTCCCCTCGTAGGGGAGGGTGGCCGAAGGCCGGGAGAGGTTCTCCCTCGCTACACGCCGTAATCCACCGGAGCGGCCAGCAGCGGCGTGCGGATCGCCAGCGCCTGCCAGCGTTCCGCGCCGAGTTGTTCCAGATAGGCGGCGCGGTCGGGCACGTCGAGCACCTGCTCTTGTAGCCACGCGGCAAAGCCTTCGGGCGTTCGGCTGCGCTCGTGATACTCCGCGAAGTAGGCGTGATCGCGGTTGTAATAGCCCTGCACCGGCGAGGGATGGGCGCCACCGGGCGCGTGAACGACCGCCAGTGTCTTCGCGCCGGGCGCCAGCACGCGATTGGGATCGCTCAGGATGACCGCAGCGGGGACGATTTCTTCCGCCGTGTAGATGACGCCGTGAGACGCCAGCGCCGCCTCCTCGCAGACGCCCAGCCCACCCCAGACATGCGCGCGCCCGGCGGCATCCGCTCGCTGCACGTGGATGATCGCCACGTCGGGCCGCAGCGCCGGAACCAGCAGCGTCGGCGTCCCATCCAGCGGCGAAGCGTTGGGGCGGATGGTCGGATGGTCGCGGGCGATAGTCGCTGCCGAGCAGTGACCGCATGGGGATGTAGGGCACGCCGAGTGCGCCCGCCAGCAGCGCCAGCGCGATGCTGTAATTGCTGTGATCTTCGACGGTGATCGGGTGCGGCAGCCCCTTCTCGGTGGCGCGGCGATAGTTGTAGCCCAGCCCCTCGCTGACGTTGCCCACCCAGGCGGCGGTAATCTTCGCGACGCACCCCGCGCCGAGTAGCTCGTCGAAGAGGATGTCTGATATCGGCCCGATCAGCGTCAGGTCGCGCCTGCCCTGGCGGATGATCTCGTGTCCCGCCGCGAAGGGGATCAGCGGCTCCAGCGCCAGCCCCATCGCCACGCTGCTGCCATCGGGCACGAATCGCTCGACGGCCTCGGTCATCGTCATCAGCTTCTCGCTCATCAGGTATCGTGTCCCTTCGCTTGTACGCGTATGCTTTCTCGCAGGCCATATTCCCAGCGTGCCAGGGGATCGCCGTGGCGTATCAGATCGTCGGTGAGCCGTGGGCCAGTCATCCACTGTTCCAGCAGGCCACAGACGCCGAAACCAAGCTGTGTATAGAGTTGTTGCCCGACTGGCGTCGCGGTGAGAGTGGCGGCGCCATAGCCCGCCGCCTGGGCGTCGCGCAGCGCAAAGAGCAGCAGATTCCCCGCGATGCCGCGCCGCCGCGCCTCTGGCAGGGTCGCCACATGGTAGACGCCGATGGTCTCGCCCGCTGGCAGGGTCGCCACGGTGGCGACGGGCTGATTTCCCCAGTGCGCCTGATAGAGGGTGAACGCCGGATTCTCGTTGGTCCAGCGTGACATGGGATACGGCGGCACATCGAAGACCCGGCTGATGATGCGTAGCGCGTCGGAGAGTTCGGCGGCGGTGGTGAGCCGGTGATAGCTGACCTCCGGCGGCGCCGGTGGATAGCCTGGGTTGCTGGGGTTCCAGTGCGGGAGGGTAAGATACATCATCGTCGCGCCGCCCCACGAGCGCATGCCGACGGCGTAGAGCTGTTCGCGCAGGCCAGTGGGCGCGTCGTCGCGGATGAGCCACCACTGAAACGGCAGGCCATAGCGGCGAAATGGCGCGATGACATCCTCGATAGTAGCGGCGGTGACTGGCGCTGGTGCGCGATAGCGCATCACCATGTTCATGAGCGTCTCAGGCAGGCCCGGCGTCACCACCCGTAGCATCGTCGGTGTATCGTCCACCAGCGAACGCGGCTCGTGGCGCAGTTGTCCCAGCGATGCCCAGGCGGCGCCCCAGTTGGCCTCGACGGCGCGGGCCATCGGCGTGTCCTGTTCGTGCTGCGCGTCGGTGCGGGCATCATCAGTTGGGCCGTTGTTCGGTTGTGGCTGAGCCATATTCGAGTGGTTCATTCCTGCGTCACCTCCCGCCGCTCACATGGGCTCATGGGCTGGCCCCAGTGTAGCACGCCAGCG
>CAVPDP010000016.1:0-201634 GCA_963702665.1 uncultured Chloroflexia bacterium | reverse complement strand
CACCTTCTATACCAATTCGGATGATGGTGTGCGGCTCTGGGTCAACGGGACCGAACTCGTCAACAACTGGACGGACCATGCGCTCACCGAGAACAGCGGGACTATCGCGCTCACGGCGGGCCAGCGCTACCCGATTACGCTCGAATACTATGAGAACACCGGCGGCGCGGCGATCCAGTTGAGTTGGTCGGAGGCGAGCCAGGCGAAACAGATCATCCCGGCGACGGCGCTCTTCACCCGCGCCGATGGTGGCGGCGGGACGGCGTTCGGCAGCGTCCCAGCAACGGTCGCGCATACCGACTACATCCAGAACGACGCCATCACCGCGACCAGCACAGGCGCGACCGGACACTACCTGCTCGATCTCCCGGCATATAGCGACACTCGCGATGGCGGCAACACCGTCCACTTTGCGTGTGGTCAGGTCAGCTACGATGGCGCAGCCTACGCCATTGGCCAGCAGAGCAGCCTGACGCTGGGCGAGGCGACGACCGGCGACCAGTACACCAGTTGTGGCAACGCTGGGAACAGCTTTGCGCTGAGCGGACAGATCCGCACAACGTCTACCTACGATACCTATGGCAATCCACGCACGACGAACGACCCCGACGCCAACGCGGGCGCCAGTTCGCATAAAGGCTGCACAGTTGGGAGCAGCACGTATACCGCGTGCGTCGCCTACGATACGACGTTCGCCGCGCTGCCGGTCGCCAGCACGAACGCGCTCAACCAGAGCGTCTCGCTTGGCTTCAACGCGACGACGGATGCGACGGGTGGCTTCGGCCTCTGGCCCACCGCCGCGACCGACGCCAACGGGCAGACCACCACGACCAGCTACGACGCGCTGGGACGGACGCTGAGCACAACGCTGCCCGGCGAGACGACCGGGCTCACCACCGCCAGCGCGAGCTACACCGTCTGGTGCAACGCCACCGGGGCGCAGGCGCCCTGCGTCGAAGTCGACCAGACCCAGCGCCTCGATAGCGGCAACACCGTCACCCGTCGCAGCTTCTACGATGGCTATGGGCAACTGATCGAGACACGCACTCCCGCGCCGGGCGGACAGGACATCGTCCAGTACGCCGAGTATGATATTATGGGGCGGCCCGTCCTTGCCAGTGTGCCCTACTTCGTCGCCGCTTACTCAGGTGGCCCCGGCGCCGCTGCCTTCGCCACCCCCGACGCCAGCCAGCCCGCCACCCAGACCACCTACGACGGGCTGGGGCGCACGACGGGGGTCGCCGATCCACTCGGCGACACCACCACCGCCACCTACGTGACCGAGTGCGGCTGGGCCACGCCCGTGGACGACGCCTGCTACGAAGTGACCGTCACCCACGATCCTTTGCTGCATCAGAGCAGTGTCCTCGCCGATGGGTTGGGGCGGGGATCATCGCACGTTTGACACCGGCACGAGTGAGAGTACCTACGCGTGGTACACGGAGTATCACTACACCTATGACGCCAACGGCCAGCTGACCGTCCTCGACTCTGATCTGGCGCTCAGCTACACCTACGACGCCGCCGGACGCACGACCGGGATGAGCGATCCCTATCTGGGGCACGGAGACCTATAGCTACGACGCGGATGGCAACGTGACGCAGACCACCGACGCACGGGGGAGTAGTGGAACCATCTACGCCGGGTATGATGGCCTCAACCGGCAGGTCTGGCGCAACACCAGCAACAGCCCGACAGACGCCTACACCACCTACAGCTACGACAGCACCAGCGGCGGCAACCAAGGCGTCGGGCGTCTGACCGGCGAGACCTTTAGCGGCGCGCTCGGCTCCGGTTCGTATAGCTACACCTACGACGCGCGTGGGCAGACCACGAACTCGACGCTGACCGTCGGCGCCAATAGCTATCCCGTTGACACGACCTACGACGACGCGGGGCAGGCGCTGACATTGACCTACCCGACGGGCGAGACGGTGACGGCGGCCTACAGCGCGGCGGGCTGGCTCGGCAGTCTGACCCGGACGCTGGGCGGGACCCCCACGACGCTGCTCGACGCCATCGGCTACACCGGCAGCGGTGGGGCCACCGGACAGATGACCAGCGCGCACGTGGGCAACGCCACCTACACCTACAGCGCCAGCTTCGATGTCTTGGCCCGTCCCACCGATGTCACGACCCAACGCGCCAGCGATGGGGCCACGCTCTTCAAGGAGGCGCCCAGCTACGACGCGCTGGGCAACATCAGCAGCGAGACGCTGACCCTGCCCACCGGCACGGACACGCAGGCGTTCTGCTACGACGACTTTCAGTCGGCTGACCTGGGCCGGATCGGTGGGTACGCCGAGTTGCGGCGGGACCCTAACTCTTGGCACGCTCACGGGCGCGCAATACACCCAGTCGTTCAGTTACGACGCGCAGAACCGCCTCATCAGCGGCCCACTGGGCAGCTATCCTACGGCGATAGCGCCCACCTCGACGCGGCGACGCAAATGGGCAGTGGCGGCGGCCAATACACCGCCAGCTACGATGCCAGCGGCGACATGACCTGTCGCGCCCCCGATGGCAGCACCACCTGTAGGGCGGCACGACCACGGGCCAGCAACTCACCTGGGATAACGAGGGACGGCTCACGCGTTGGCAGAACACGCCCAGCAGCCCAGCAGCACCGACGCCTATCTCTACGATGGCGAAGGCAACCGCGTCGAACAGCAGACCACCACCGGTGCCACGACCACCACGACCACCTATGTCGGCGCCCTTGAATCAGGTCGCCACCAGCGGCGGTACCACCACCACCACGACGTACTACTACGCCGCTGGGCAGCGCATCGCCCTCGCCGTCAATGGCACCCTCAGTTATCTGGCCAGCGACCTCTTAGGCAGCGCGAGTGTCGCCCTCGATGGGAGCGGCACGCCCACCGCCAGCCAACTCTATGCGCCGTATGGCGGCACACGCTACGCCAATGGCGTGATGCCGACCGACTACGGCTTCACCGGGCAACGAGCCGATGCGGCGAGCGGGCTGGATTATTACGGCGCGCGCTATTACGACCCAACGCTGGGCCAGTTCACCTCCGCCGATACGGTGCTCGATGGGCTGAATCGCTACGGGTATGTGGGGGGAACCCCATCAGCCACACCGATCCCAGCGGGCACGAAGACGAACTGGAATTCAGAACTCATGGGCGGCACGGGCGGGGAAGCGCCCACGGGCGGTGATGAAGGGGATCCGACCCCAGACTGGGGGTGGGCCGGGTACCACCAATACTGCCCCCAGCACCCCACCGCCGCCGCCGCCCTCCAACGATGATGTCAGTTCCCAGATGTCCACGTACACCAATGCCGACGGGTCCACCGAATATTTTGAGATCACCCAGGCGGACCTGGAGGCGGATGCCCACGATATTGAGCAGGCGCGGCAACAGGCGCACACGGACAACCGGCCCCAAGAACCGCAAGAACCGCAAGAACCCCAGGAGCCACAAGAACCACACAATCCGTCCACCCCCATCCATCGCAGAATCCCGATACGCCCGAGACGCCGCAGACGCCAAATGATCCTAAACAGACACTGTCTGATACCCGCGATAACCTGAATGCAGGTAACAGCAGAACAGTTGCGAATGGAAATGCCACGATAAATGGTGATACGTCGCAGGTTTCTGCAGTCAGCGGACAAGCATCACGCAATGGCGCTATTGATGCACCAGAATCGCCGCTATTCAAGGCTACGGCGAGTCCCAATGGCAATCCACGGACGTTCGATGCGGAGTACAAGATCTTCGAGCACTACGGCAACATGTACAAAGGAGACCCAGATGCCACAGGAACGCTCACGATCTATGTGGATCATCCTGCATGCGACTCATGTATGGGGGTAAAGGAACAATTTGAACAGATGTTTCCTGGCATCGATGTGTACATCGAATTCGTTCCATGACATGCGGAGGTGTATGGTATAACTAACAGACAATATAGGCGTTGTAACGAACTCTTCAGCATAGCTGAGGTAATTTCATCGGTAGCGTAGGAAGCTACACCACGATTCGACCACAGCAGGCAAGAAGAGATACTGTTAGAAACGAATAAGTGCCTTCCTGCTAGTCGGTGAGAATGCGCGTCGCCTGATAATGCACGCACCTCTCTACATGCGCTATGATGGAGTTCGAACGAGGCGCCCATAAGCGCGAGTGTGGAGATGTAAGCATCTATCACTATGTAACTGTATAGCGATGCGGCGCTCAGAAAAGCTGAGGGTGCTATGTATCTTGATCGAGCCATGGCTGCTTTTGCACGTTCTGGTCTTGCAACGCCCGATGAGGTACGTGGATGTACTAGCACAGAAGTGGCCGCCCTTGAGCAAAAGATTGGACACGCCTTGCCTGCCGCATATCGTGAATTTCTCCTCTGGATAGGACATGATGCGGGACATCTCTTGCGGGGGTCTGACGCTTTCTACCAACACTTGGAGTCTCTTCAACCTGCTGCCCAGGAACTATTGCAGGAGAATAATTCTTCACCCCTATGCCTGAAGACGCCTTCGTATTCTTTATGCATCAAGGCTACCAGTTCATGTTCTTCCGCCTCTCCGAAGGAGACGATCCACCGGTCTACTATTATGGGGAAGGTGAAGGGCAAGATACCTTCCGTGTTCTGCAGCCAAGCTATAGCGCATTTCTGGAAACGGAGATCGAAGGTCACGCTAAGCTGCTGGTGGAGATTAGAGAGATGAGCGAGAGAAATCAAATGCTTCGCCAAAGACGCAAATCAGGTACGGAGAAACCAGAAACGAAAGACTCCTAGCCTGCGTTGATTCGCATTAGTTTGCTGGCCCATGTTTTGAACTTCGATTCATCTGCTACGCCACCCTCAACCGGCTGCGCAGCGGTCCCCTGGGCGGCTACTCCTACGACGACGACCCGGCGCACCTGCATGCCGCCACCTGGGTCGACTCCGGCAGCGATGGCTACGGCGCCGACTACGACGCAGCAGGCAATATGACCGCGCGCGCCCCCAGCGAGAATCTGCCCCAACAGCAACTCACCTGGGACAACGAGGGACGCCTCACGAATTGGCAGAACGCGCCGACGAGTCCCACGAGTACGGCCCAATACCTCTACGATGGCGAAGGCAACCGCGTCGAGCAGCAAGCCACAAGCGGTGGCACGACGACCACCACGTACTATTACGCGGCGGGCCAGCGCATCGCCCTCGATGGCCGCGCCACATCGTCACTCAGTAGAGCGGGGAGCAGGCGCCGCGACCAACGCCCCAAGGCAGACACCGCTGAATCCCGCCAGCGCCAGCCATACGCCATAGCTGGGAGCGCTCCCGTAGGAGGGCGCGGCGAAGGAAAGCCAAAAGGGAACCGCCTTCAGGATCACGAAAAGCATCGTGACAAACGCCACGCAGGCGAAAACGACCAGCATGAAGAGAAAGGCGCCCTGCGTCTGCCGGATGCGAGGAGCCAGGAGCGCGCATGTGCAGGTGGAGACGACGATCATGCTCCCCACGATCACCAGCAACGGCACATCGAGCAGCCCAAAGGCCTGATCGGGAATGTCATGGCGTATCAAATACGCCGGGCCATAGTTGTAGTGTATCCATACCGGACTGCGCCCGAAGTCATTGCCCGTCACATCGAGCCAGGGCGCGAACAGGCTCGCCACCAGCAGCAGATTGCCGAGAATCAGCGCAATCCGCCCAGCGCGACGGAGTAATCCCGGCGAATTCGGCGATGTGTTCTCATTTGCGGGTACTGTATCCGGCGCCTCCGCCATCATGCACATCCTTCATATCGTTTGCTTGCCATGCGGCGAAAGGGAGAGCAATCAGTTGGGGCTGTTCGTCGCGACGAACGGGCGCCATCTGTTACAATACACCCGCCGGTAAAGTCAGTGGACGAGCGGGCGTCATAGCCAGCAATGAGAGATCATCGAGCGAGGAGTAGCGCGCATATGCAGTGGGGGACACCACCAGAACAGGGCGACGGACAGGATAGCGGACACAGCGCAAACGGCCCATTCGAGCCATACCAGCCGTATGAGCAGCGACCGCAGCCGAGCGCGCCATCCGCGCCATCGGCGCCATCCGCGCCCATGCCGCTGCTGCTGGCGCAGGATGTCGTCAAGCAATACAAAGTCGGCGATGGCGTCGTCACCGCGCTGCGGCGGGTCACGCTGACCGTCGGCGCGGGGCGCATCGTCGCCATTCGTGGGCGGTCGGGCGCGGGCAAGACAACCCTGCTCAACATCATCGCCGGGCTGGATTCCCCCACCAGCGGGCGTGTGGCGCTCTTTGGCCGCGACCTCACCGCGATGAACGAGCGCCAGCGGACGGAGCTGCGGCGGCACGACCTCGGCTTCGTCTTCCAGGCGGCCCATCTCAATCCCGTGCTGACCGCGCGCGAAAACGTCGAGGTGCCGCTGCGGCTGGCGCGCACATCCCGCAACGAACGCGAGAGCCGCTCGCATGAGGCGCTGGCGCTGGTGGGGCTGGCCGACCGCGAGAAGCATCGCGCGCCGGAGCTTTCGGGTGGCGAGCAGCAGCGGGTCGCCATCGCGCGGGCGCTGGTGCATGCGCCGCGGCTGGTGCTGGCCGATGAGCCAACCGGCAACCTCGACACCCACACCGGCCTCGCTATCCTCGATCTGATGAGCCGGGTCGCCCATCGCGCGGGCATCACCTTCATCGTCACCACGCACGATCCCCAGGCGTCGCAGATGGCCGACGAGGTCTACGACATCAGCGATGGCGTGCTGACGCCCGGCCAGCGCTAACCCGCCCGCTACTGACCCCGCTTATTGATAGGGCTGATCGAACCGCTCGCGATGGACCACCTCGCCGAGCGGTTTGCGCTTCTTCTTGCCCGCGCCCGCCGCCTTGACCGGATAGCCGAACGGCACAATCGCCAGCACATCCACGGTATCCGGGATGCCCAGCAGCGGCTTGATCGCATCGAGACCATGGAAGCCCACCCAGTTCGAGGCGACGCCATGCGACCACGCCGTCAGAATCATCGACTGGATCGCCCGGCTGGCATCCGAGACAGCATAGGGACTCTCCTCGGTGGCGACGACGATGGCCAGCGGCGCCTGCGCAATGTATGGCCCCGTCCTGGCCAGTTGCCCAAGTTGCTTGAGCGTGTCTTTATTCTGCACGACGATGAAGTGCCACGGCTGCCCGTTGATGCTGCTGGCGGTCAGATGCGCCGCCTCGATGATCTGCCGCACAACCTCATCGGGAATCGGCGTCTCGCGAAACTGGCGCGTCGCCAGCACGGTACGCACTGCGTCGAAGGTATCCATATGCGCTCTTTACTCCCCCTTCCTGTAACTGTTTGCTATGCGCCGCGCGTCTGACTACTTCTCCAGTGAGACCGCCGTAAACCGCTGGCGGATTGCCCGTGGCTGCTCGATTTCATCCAGCAGCGCAAAGGCATAGTCTTCAACGGAGATGTAACTTTCGCCCTGGTCATTGGTCAGCAACTGGTCGCCGCCGCGCCGATACTCGCCAGTACGTCGTCCGGGACGAATCACTTGAGACGGGCTAAAAAACGTCCAGGCTATAGTCGAGGCGCGATACATATCCAGCGTCTCGCCCTGCGCATCCGCAGTTGGCTTCGCTGCCGCTGGGAAATCGGGCGTATCCATCAGCCGCACTCCCGGCGCGATCTCCAGGCTACCCGCGCCGCCGACGACGATCAGCCGCTTCTCGCCAGCATGCGCGAAGGCTCTGATCAGCGCCTCGGTGGAATCGATGTAGAAGGCATGCAGGTCGAGACTCTTCCGCCCGCTGGTCGCGTTGACCACGACGTCGGTATCGCCAATTGCCCCGGCGATACTGCTGGGGTCAAGAATATCCACCTGCTCCACACTCAGCCGTGGATGTGTTATCAGGGCATTCGACTGATGTGCAAGCGATTTCACCTCGTGTCCGCGCACCAGCGCCTCGAGCGTGATGCGCTGGCCAATCATGCCATTTGCGCCAAACAGGCCAATTTTCATGCTAACACCGTTCACGATTCGGCTGACATGCACTGCTCACTCGCCTGAAAGCAGCCTGCCCGCCCATTACTACACAAACGGAAGCGAACTGCTCAGACAATACCACACCCTACAGCTATTCGCCCATGCGTTTCTAATCGAGCTTGCGGATGCTGGGGACGGCAAAGGCGATCAGTTCCAGCAGTGTATTGAGCGCGCCGCCCGCCAGAAACACCCAGGAAGGCCCAATACGGTCGGTCAGCACGCCGACGAGCGCCAGCCCGACTGGCAGCAGCGCCAGCGAGCCGACCCAGTCGACGCTGGTCACGCGCCCCAGCTTTTCGGGCGGGACCAGTTGTTGCAGCGTTGTCACCCAGATAACCTCGAAGATGGCGAGGCCCGCGCCAAAGAAGACGCTGGCGATGATGGCGATGGCGGGCGCATACTGGTGCGGCAGCGGCAGGCCAAAGACCATCACCGCGACACTGGAAAATAGCAGGCCGCCATAGGCGAGGATGCCGCGATGGCGCAGCCGCTTTGGCCTGGCCGACAATCATCATGGTCACGACTGAGCCAGCGGCGATGGCGGTTCCCGTCGCGCCGAGCAGCCAGACGCCCTGACCATAGACATCTTTGATGAGCTTGGGCAACGCGACCTGCATCGGCGCAAGCCCAACGTTGCCGAGCGAGGCGAGAGTAATCGTCACCCAGAGCCACGGCGAGCGCAGCACGTAGCCCAGCCCCTCGCGGATATCGGCGGCTATCCCGCGCGCGCCACGTGTGCGCCCATCGTGTGCGGCGGCCTTTGGCAGCGGTGGCAGACGCAGCGCGAAGAGACAGGCCGCCGAGACGCCAAAGCTGAGCGCGTCGATGGCAAACGCCGCCGAGGGGTCGCTCAGCGCGACCAGGGTCGCCCCCAGCGCCGGGCCGAAAAGCTGGCTCATCTGGCGGCTCAGGCCTGTGAGCGCATTGGCGGAGGGCAACTGTTCAGTCGTCACCAACTGCGGCGGAATGGACTGGTACGCCGGGAAAAAGAAGGCGCTGGCCATGCCAAAGATTGCCCCCAGCACGATCAGATGCCAGAGCGCCAGCACGTTCAGTTGGCCCAATACCGCGATGATCGCGACCGCTATCCCGCGCACCGAGTCGGACCAGATCATCACCTTACGGCGCGAGAAGCGATCAGCCACGACGCCGCCGAGCAGCAGAAAGAGCACACGCGGTATCGTCTCGGCGATCAGCACCGCGCCCATCGCCGTGCCCGATCCCGTCAATACGAGCACCTGCCACGCCAGCGCGGTCAGCGTGACGCCGTCGCCGAGTGAGGAGATCGTCTGGCCCGCCCAGACCAGCGCAAACGGCTTCGATCCGAGCGCACGCGCAAACCGCACCCGGCTGACAAACGAGGGACTGCTCACGAGGCGCCCTCGTCTTTCGGGTCGGAATGCTCGGTGTCGCGGGGTGGGATGTTCTCGAAGAGGTAGCGGCGGCTATCATCCAGCAGGGTGGTAATCGTTTCGGGCAGAATGAGAAAATAGATGCGTTGGCCGCGCCGCTCCAGCCGCAGGATGCCCGCCTTCGAGAGTTCGCCGATATGGTGTGAGATGGTCGCCCCGCTCATATGCATCAGGGTGGCCAGCTCCTGCCCGTAGCGTGGGCGCTCCGCCAGCAAGCGAATGATGCGCAGCCGCGAGGGATCGGCCAGCGCCGCATGTACCTGCGCCCAGCGCTCGATGGGGTCAGATGACGCCAGCGCGGGCGGACGCAGACGCCCGGAGCGCCGCGAACGACTGGCAGGCGCGAGCACCCGCTCGGTACCCACCATCGCGATCAGCGGCTCGTAGGCCATGCCATCGAAGAGCGACCGGTCAAGCTCGTGGTAGTAGGTCGCCGCGCGATTCTCCAGCAAGACCGTCGGCGCCAGCACCGCCGGGGTGTGCTTGCCGACCCAGCTCAGCCAGTCGGGCGGCGCATCGGGCAAGCTGATAGTTCGCCTGCGCCAGTCGTTCGCCAGCCGCAGCCCGCTCCTCGCGCAAGGCAGGCTCTAGCGAATCAAAGTATGTTGCGGCGAAGGCGCTGAAGAGATCGAGTAGCTCGCGCCGCGCCGCCTCTGGCGCGGTGACACACTGAATCAGGTGGGAACGTTGGCGGCCCGTCAGCCCGATGTAGCGGTCAACATACTCGCTCGCGGCGCGGCGCTGGCCGACGAGCGCCAGCAGATCGCTGGCCGCCAGCGGTGGCATCGCTCCCAGTTCGCCACTGCTCACCATCAGCCGCAGGAAGTCGGGCAGCGGCAACGCTTCGAGCGCCGCCAGAAACGCCGCAATCGTATGCTCGCCAGCGATGATTGGGACGACCGCGACACAGGCTGTGCCAGGCGCCGATTCGCCGCCGAACCAGCGGGCCAAGCTGCTGCGTCTGGCTCGGTTCCATCGCCGCCGCTGTCTCACGCGCCCACGTGTCCCAGCGGCCCTGCCCCAGCGACTCCTGCGCGACGAGCGCCATGCCGAGCAGCAGGTCGTAGACGGGCGAGACATCCACGAGAAACGGAGTATCCACGGCGCATTCCCTTTGCTCGAATCACTTTAGATTACTATCTAAAGATAATCCTGGGCGCGTGGAGGATGTCAAGAGGGCGATGGCGGAGGGTTTCTGTTGGTGGGCGGCTAATTGCTGATATATCTCTTCCGAAAGGAGGGGCAGCCCGATGAAACTCATTATCAATAACCAGGAAAGTACTATTACGACAGCGGCGGATTTGGAGCGCGCATGCGAAATTGTGCGCCAACAGTGGTTCAGCGAAGTATGGCTCGAGGCAAGCGACAATGGCCCTTCATTGGCGATGCTGGTTCACGACGAGTACGCTTTGCTGATGTATCTGCCCGATAACGAAGGTAGCCTTGGTTTCACTTCGCGAAATCCCGCGTACGCTGGCGCCCCCGATGCGCAGATTGAGTTCGTACTGGCGAATGGGCAATTGGACGAGCATCCGGCGACATGGACGTACCCGCTTTCGGTGGGGTGCGCAGTATGTCGAGCACATTTATCCAGATGCAGGCGCAGCGGTATCTTCCGCTCATCACTCTGGCTACGATGAGCAACAATACCCCGCACGACGTGTGGTAGTTGCAGGCTACGCCCATCGCGCCACGCCTGTAGCGCCCGCAGGTAGTCTACGCCCGCACACGCTTATCCGCTGGGGCGGCGTCCACCGCGTTGAGCGGTTTAGCAAACATGCTCCTGGCATCAGTCACTCGTATCACGCGACCTGCGTTTTCAGCGTCTTTTTTCGTACATTTAGCCCGAAAATCCCGACAACAACGGCGCCGACAGCAATGACAGCGACCAGCCACCCAGGCGCTTGTAGGTCCAGCGCGCTGACAATGGCAAACCCATCGAAGAGGGAAATGAGCACGAAACCAACATGATCGACGACTTTGAGCTGAGCGTCTGGCGGCTGGCGTGTCAGTACAGTGACCGCTTGAACCGCGCGCCAGATCATATACACGAGCAGAATGACAAGGCCGCCGAAGATGAATTGCTTAATAGTCGGTAAACTCGTCAGATGTGAGAGGATCGCGATGACGAGAAACACCCCCATCAGAATGAGGAGCGCCACAAGCGCTCTTGCTAATTGCAGTTGTCGGCGCATATTGCTTTGAAAAATGAGCATCATCCCAACGATAAATGCGGCAATGGCACAGGTTGCATGGAGAACTATGGCATACTCATGCATCGCTTCATAACCTCTCGTGTCATGGCTCCCACGGCGGAAACGTTACCACAGTAAGGCACAATAGTTGACCAATGTGCGCGGGCGACGGCGCTATCTTTTCGCCCATCTGATACGTTGCATGCATTGTAACATGGCCATTGAACGTGACCCTGCATTTTCGCCAACGTGTCCCAGCGGCAATCCTGCCCTGTGACGGCTGTATGGCTCCAGGGACTCTCGACCTGGCGCATGAGACCTGCTAGACTGCTGATTGACGAACCTGCTCGGTACAGTTAGCGCGCGAGCGTAAACCAGCGGATGCCCTCACCCTCGTCCTCGATCAAGACGCCACGCGGGGTGGAGAGCAGCCGCACGACCATATACAGGTCGCCGATAGCGCCTGTCGCATTGAGGATGAGCGCGGCGACGATCACCAGCGAGATCAGGCGGCGTGGTCAATGGCAAGATCAGCAGCCCCACTAGTGAGATGAGGAGCAGCGGCGCCAGGCCAACCGCGAGAAACTGCGGGCGAGGGATATACCATCCCGGCGCGGCGGCATAGGCATAGGCGCCCTTGAACCCGAAGCGGGGACGCGCGCGTGTGAAGAGCCAGAAAAATAGCCCGTGTACCATCTCGTGCAGCACGAGGATAGCGAACGTGATCACGATCAGAACGACGAGCGCCACGAGCAAGGGCGTTATGGTGAGTGTGAATTCGCCAGAGCCGCCAGCGCCAAATGCGCCCAGCAGCGCCGCCATGACGATGAAGAATACGGCGCAGAGGATGAACCACGGAATACCGAGTACATTGAGCAGGATAACCAGGCGGCGATTCTCCTTCAAGGTGATGCCGCCCGCCACCGTGTAGCCAGTAGGGAGTGTGCGTGTCGCCTGCATGTTATATCTCCGGTGATGTCCTTACTTGAGCCATTCATTTTCCTGGCGCAATCTATGTACGGTCCAAGCGGCCGGAATGTTGAACGCACTGCGTAGGGGCAGGCGTGCGGCTCAACGATTACCCCGCTTCGCCCCCGCCTGTAGCGCCCGCAGGAAGTCCACCCCCGCCCGCACACGCTCGCCGTCTGGGGCGGCGTCCACCGCGTTGAGCAGCGCGCTGGCGACCACCGCGCCCTCGGCCAGCGCGCCAATCTCGGCGATATGCTCGGGACGCGAGACGCCGAAGCCGACCGCCAGCGGCAGATCGCTGTGGCTGCGCACGCGGGCGATGAACGCCGCCAGATGCTCCGGCAGGCGGTCGCGCGCGCCGGTCGTGCCGCTGAGCGCGACGCAGTAGAGAAAGCCGCCGGAGTCTTTGGCCGCCGCCGCCACCTGGGCCAGCCGCGCGTCGGGGCTGGTGGGCGTGACCAGAAAGATCAGCGCGATATCGTGCTGGCGCGCCGCCGTCTGCAGCGGCTCGGACTCCTCTGGTGGCAGGTCGGGGACGATCAGGCCGGAGACGCCCGCCTGGGCCGCCCGCTCACAGAATGATGCGAGGCCCGCGCTGAAGATCGGATTGTAGTAGGTCATCAGCACGAGCGGCGTCGCGATACGCGCGTGGATGCGTCCCGCCAGCGCCAGCGCGCCCTCAGGGGTCATGCCGCCCGCCAGCGCGTGGTGGCTCGCCGCCTGAATCGTCGCGCCGTCGGCCATCGGGTCGGAGAACGGCACGCCAAGCTCCAGGATGTCCGCGCCCGCCTCGCCCAGCGCCACCGCCAGCGCCTCACTGGTCGCGGCGTCGGGGTAGCCCGCCATCACGTAGGGCAGCAGCGCGGTGCGCCCATCCTCGCGTGCCCGCGCGAACGCCGTCGTTATGCTCGATAGAGACATGGTCACTTTCCTTCCCAAGCCACATTACGTCGCAGCCGACGTTCCAGAAGTATCTTCAGCGGCGCTCGTCGTGCCGAGGCGTGTACGGATTTTCTCAATGGCCCACAGCAGAGCATCCTGAAATTCATATTCAAATCGTCGCCCTGGCCGTTCGCCGACATCAGACCTCGTCTTCCCATGCCTTACTCGCTTCATAGACTGTCGTCAGCGCCTCCAACACTCGCTCGTCTCCAAGTTCACCTAGCGGCCGGATCGTTGAATATTGCAGCATGCGAGGGATCGCGGCATTCTGTAGTATCTCCAACAGTGGCTCGACGGCTCGCGGATCGCCACATTCCGCGAGGGCCAGCGCCGCATGATAACGCATCCTCTCGGCGACGATAGAGGACATATCGTTCTCCTGCATGGCCTCGAAGAGGAACTCGACGATGCGGGGATCAGGTGAACGGCCATAGGCCATCTTTAGCCAGTTAATGGCAATATGGCGCCGTTCTGGCCGAGAGTCGCGCCCTATTTCGAGCAGCGTCGGCACAGCGGGAGTGCCGAGTAGGCCGAGCGCGCTTATCGCCACCAGCGATCTCCAGCGCTCATCGCCAAGCGCCATCTCGCGGAGCAACGGGAGCGCACGCTCTTTATGATGCAGCGCCAGAGTCCGCAGCACGCCAGACGCGGATTTATAGCCTTCCTCGCCTTCCTCGCCTTCCCCACTCTCTCGTATAAAACGCGCTACCGCGTCAAACGCTCGGTCGTCGTCAATGGATGCCAGTTCACCGATAGCTCGTCTACGCACCTCAGATGAAGGGTCATGCAGCGCAGCCAGCAACGGTTCGACCTCTCTGGTATCCTTCAAATCATCCAACGCTACTATCGCGGCGGCCCGCACGTCCTCATCGTCATCGCGCAACGCCGCAATCAGCGGCTCGATGGTGCGCTCGTCTTCGATCAAGCCAAGTGCGCGCGCGGCATTTGCACGCTGGTACGCCGGTCGCGCCTGATCTTCCAGCGCGGCAATGAGCAATGGGACGGCCGCGCTGCCAGGACGCGCGAGCTTGTCATATGGGTGATTCCCGATGGGCCTGGGATCAGGTTCCTCTGCAAGGAGCAGATCGAACACTCGCAGATCGCCAAAGTCCCCAAGCGACAACATAGCCATTCGACTCACATCTTCATCGGGATCATCCAACGCGACCCACAAGGCCTCGCGCACCTCCTCGCTATCGAAGTTGCCCAACACATCCGCAGCGCCCGCGCGAATATTCTCATCCTCCGCATGGCGCAGTGCGTCGAGCAGCGCTGGGACGGCAGGAGCGCCGATCCGTCGAAAAGCCAGTGCCCACATGCTGGAAGACCGACATGTCCGTAGTAGACATCGCGGCAACCAACGGCGGAATGGCGGCCTCACCGAAGCAGCGCATGGCCGCGGCAGCCGAGTTCGCCACCTCGTAGACCGGGCTGTCGAAGCATTCAATCAGCGGTTCGATGGCGCGTGGATCGCGCAGCACCTCCAGTTGCCGTGCGACTATCTGTCCCACGTACTTCTTCATCCTTGGCCTCACGCAGCAGTGTGAGAAGCGCCTGAAATCCCTCCTCGCCTTGCGAGCGCAGCGCCCGTGTCGCCGCATGAGCAATGGCGATGCCACGTGAGTATGTCCAGGAAAAATAGTTTTCGCGCCGCAGTATTGCCTGCGCTGCTGCCACGATACGTGGATCGCGATAGCGCTTGAGCGCCTTGAGCGCAGCCTCAACCACGGGCCAGTCGGGATCGGCCAGCAGCGCGAGCAGTTGGTCGAGTGCCTGCGGATTCGCGTGTCTGCCGAGGCGCAAAGCCGCCTTCGCGCGCTGAAACAGGTCAATGCCGCTCAGTTCATCGCTCACTTGCATATCGCCTGGTGTATCATTCCCCGACGTTGAATCCATATCCTCTGCCCTTATAACTACCTATAGTGTCACGCCGAGCGCATCCGCGACGGTGTTGATGTCTTTGTCGCCCCGGCCCGAGAGATTGATAACCACGGTCGTATCGGCGGTGAACGCGCCACGCTCACCCTGCTCCAGCACCCAGGCGACGGCATGCGATGACTCCAGCGCGGGGATGATGCCCTCATCCTCGCTGAGAATCTGGAAGGCCCGCAGCGCCGCGTCGTCATCGGCGGCGACATAGCTGGCGCGGCCCGTCGCCTTCAGGTAGCTGTGCTCCGGCCCGACGCCGGGATAATCCAGCCCGGCGGAGATGCTGTGCGTCTCGATCACCTGCCCATGCTCATCCTGCAGCAGATAGCTGAGCGCGCCGTGCAGCACGCCCGGACGCCCGCCGACCAGCGTCGCGGCGTGCTGGCCGCTGGCGATCCCGCGCCCGCCAGCCTCCACACCCACCAGCCGCACCGACTGCATCGCCCGCGAAGGGATAGAACATGCCGATGGCGTTGCTGCCGCCGCCGACGCAGGCGACCACGACATCGGGCAGCCGCCCAACGTCGGTGAGCATCTGCTGCGCGCGTCTCGCGACCAATCACCGACTGGAAGTCGCGCACGATACGCGGGTAGGGATGCGGCCCGACAGCGGAGCCGATGAGATAGTGGGTCGTCGCGACGTTGGTCACCCAGTCGCGCAGCGCCTCGTTGATGGCGTCTTTGAGCGTCCGGCTGCCCGCGCTGACCGGGCGCACCTCGGCGCCGAGCAGCTTCATGCGAAAGACGTTGAGCGACTGGCGGCTGAATGTCCTCCTCGCCCATGTAGACGACGCATTCGAGTCCCTGGCGGGCGCAGACGGTGGCCGTGGCGACGCCATGCTGGCCCGCGCCGGTTTCGGCGATGATGCGCCGCTTGCCCATCCGCTCCGCCAGCAATCCCTGGCCCAGCGCGTTGTTGATCTTGTGCGCGCCGGTATGCGCCAGGTCTTCGCGCTTGAGGTAGACGCGCGCGCCCACCCGTTCGGAGAGCCGACTGGCAAAGTAGAGTGGCGTGGGGCGTCCGGTGAAGGTGCGTTCGAGGTTGGCGAGCGTCGCCGCGAAACCGGCATCGGCGCGGGCGGCGTCATACGCCTGCTCCAGTTCGGCGAGCGCGGCCATCAGGCTTTCGGGGACGAACCGCCCGCCGAAGTCGCCATAGCGTCCGCGCGCGTCGGGGTAGACGCCGTGGTGATACGATGCGGCTGATGTTGTGGATGATGTTGTCATGGGTATCTCCTGGTTGCGCGCGTGGTTCATGTGGTTGTACAATGCCGAGCAGGCTGGCGGCTGAAGCCGCGCCTAAGGCCTGTTCGTTGCAAGCGCCTCTGCATGGCGCAGCGCACGCCATAGGCGGCTTATGGGACTTGCACCGCGACCGTGGCCCTTCAGGCGCGTTAACCGGCGCGCTACGCAGGCGTTGGGCGCAATTGCTAGAACATTATGGCTGAGTCTCCGTTCGAGCCGCCCGCAGAAAATCCGCGATCTTCGTCTCGTCTTTGGCGCCATTGGTCTCGACGCCGCTGCTGACATCCACGCCGCGCGGGGCGACCGTGCCAGCGCCTCCGCCAGATTATCCGGCGTCAGCCCGCCCGCCAGGATGATTGGCCAGCGCCGCGCCGCCTCCGCCGCGAGTCGCCAGTCGCCCGTCTGGCCCGTGCCGCCGTAGCTGCCGTCACCTGTTGGCGTATCGAGCAGCAGCGTCGCCCCGGCCAGCGCATACTCATCCAGCAACGGCAGATCATCCAGCGTCCGCAGGCGTAGCGCGCGTAGCACAGGCAGCCCGGTCAGTCTCGGCCACGGCAGCGCACATCTCCGGCGACTCATCGCCGCTCAGTTGGATGGCATCCAGCCCGACTGTCGCGGCGATGCTGGCGATGCGCTCCACCGGCTCGTTGACGAAGACGCCGATGGCGAATGGGTATGCGCTGGCGGCTGCCGCGCCTAGACCCCCTCCCCTCGGCCACGAAGGCGACGCGGGGAACCAGAGCTGAGCGCGCCACGTCAACCAGTTGGCGCGCGTGTTCGGGCGTCACCTGGCGGCGGCTGGCGGCGAAGATCAGCCCGAAGGCGTCGGCGCCCAGGCGGAGAGCGGCGCGCACATCATCGGGGGTCTTCAAGCCGCAAATCTTGACGAAGGGATCGCTGGTTGCGCCGAAGAATTGGGCCGTTGCCCCACCGGGAGCGCTCGCCAGCCTGCGCGCCAGACTATCCGGCGATTCGCGAGCGCATCAACGCCTCGCCCACCAGTATCGCGTCGGCGCCGAACGCACGGGCGCGCGCCGCGTCACGCTCATCGGCGATGCCACTCTCGGCGACGAAGAGCCGGTCGGCGGGAACCAGCGGACGCAGCCGCCGCACGACATCGGGATCGACCGCGAAGGTGCGCAGATCGCGGCTATTGACGCCGATGACGCGTCGCGCCCACCGCGACGGCCCGCCGCGCCTCGTCGGCGTTGTGCGCCTCCACCAGCGCCTCCATCCCCAGCGCGCGCGTGAGCGCCAGCAGGTCGCGCAGGGTCTCGTCATCCAGCAGGGCGCAGATGAGCAGCACGGCGTCGGCTCCCGCCGCCCGCGCCTCATAGACCTGATACGGGTCGAGCAGGAAGTCTTTGCGCAGCACCGGCGCATCCACGGCTGCGCGCACCGCCCGCAGGTGATCGAGCGAGCCGAGAAAGAAATCTGGCTCGGTCAGCACACTGATGGCCGCCGCGCCGCCAGCCGCATACGCCCGCGCCTGCGCCACCGGATCGAACCGCTCCGCCAGCAGCCCTTTCGAGGGCGAGGCGCGCTTCACCTCGGCAATCAGCCGGGCGGGGCCGCCAGCCTCCGGGCGCAGCGCCGCGGCGAACGAACGTGGCGGCGGCGCTGCGGTTGCCCGCTCGCGCATCACAGTCCAGCGGGGTTTGCTGCATGCGCTCATTCAGATGGCGGCGGGTTGCGGCGACGATGCGCTCCAGAAATGTCTCAGACATCGTCTTACTCCGCCTCTTCCGCTGATTGGGCGAGCAGCGAATACAGGAGGCGGAGATTGTCGGCGAAGATGCTACGCGCGCCCCAGTCCGCATACACGGCGGGCGGTGGCAGCGCCGCAATCTGTTCCGCCGTCTCGCCGCGCACAATCGCCTCGCTCACCAGCGTCTCCATGTCGAAAAGATACTGGCGCATCGTCGCCACGTCGGCCAGCGCGCCGACGGAGCCATGCCCCGGCACGACTGTCTGCATGTCGAACGCCTCGATCCGCTCCAGAATGGTATCCCACTGCTCCAGGTCGGCCTGCCCAAACGACATATGCATTTTGACGCCAAGCAGATCGCCGAGGAAGGCGATACGCTCCGCGGGCAGCAGCAGAAAGGCGTCGCTACTGGTGTGGCCGCCGCCGTAGCTGACCACCTCGACCGCGCGTTGCGTGCCGTGCAGCGTCAGCCGCTGGTCGAAGGTGATGTCGGGCAGCCGTAGCCTCAGTTCGGGGAGGGCGACATCGAGCGCGCGATAGTCACCCTGAAGCGCCAACAGGTCGTCGCGCAGTTCGGGCGTGGCGGCGCTGGCAATCTGCGCATCGAGACTGGCGAGATATTCGGGGAGATCAAACGCCTGGGCGACCAGTTCAGCGCCGCGTGTGGCGATGCGCTCGCGCGTCTTCTCCGTCGCGATAATGGTGGCGTCGCCGAAGACAGCATTGCCGTGGATATGATCCATGTGGTAATGGCTGTTGACGACATACGCCACTGGCTGGCCCGTCAGCGACTCGGCGGCGGCGCGCAGGTCGCGGGCGGCGGCGGGCGTCAGGAATGTATCGAAGACGAGCGTCCTGTCGCCCAGCGCCACGATGCCCGCGTTGCCCCAGGCGCCTGTCCCGCGCTCCACGATGGCGGCCCAGACGCCCTCGGCGAGTCGCTCCAGGCGGAAGTAGGGTGATGGTGGTATCTCATTCGATGCAGATGGCATAGCGCATTGTCCTATGAATAGCGGACGTTTCGTGTTGTTCTATTAAGGATGCCCAACATGTGAACTGCATGAGAGACGGCTGGCGGCTGAAGCCGCGCCTAAGGGATGCGTAGACGCATCCGCAAAGCCCGCCTCCGCGGGCTGCCAGAGCAGCGTCACCACGGCACCTGCGGGCAGCGATCCGTGGAATTAGCGCAGCAGGATCTGTCAGACCTGCGGCAGGCCGTCAGCCGGCCTTAACGCGCCAGTGTCGCCAGCGCACCTGTCGCCGCGTTGTTCGCCTATTGCCCTCCCATCATAGGGGAGGGTGGCCGATAGGCCGGGAGAGGTTGCCCACTTCACGCCACCGTCGCGCCGAGACGCTGGGTGGTGGCGACCGAGCGTTTCCAGCGTGGCGACGCCGCACCCCTCGCGCAGCCCTGCCTGCGCCTGGCGCACCCCATCGGCCAGCGAATCCGCTCGACCAGTGATGTACAGGGCGGCGCCCGCGTTGAGCGCCACGATATCCGCTGGCGCGCCGCTCACCTTGCCCGCGAGCAGACCACGCAGCAGCGTCGCATTCTGTTGCGCGTCGCCGCCCAGCACCGCCTCACGTGGCGCGGGCGCGCAGCCCACATCTTCAGGCGTCACGGTATACTCGCGCAGGGCGCCCGCCGCGCCATCCACCTCGCAGACGCGCGTTGGGCCAGCGAGCGACAGCTCATCCACGCCATCCTCGCCGTAGACCACCAGCGCCCGCGCGCCGCCCAGCCGCAGCAGCGCCTCGCCCATCAGCCGCAGCAGCTTCGGGTCGGGCACACCCAGCACCTGATAGCGCACGTGCGCGGGATTGGTCAACGGGCCAAGGATGTTGAAGATCGTGCGAATGCCGATCTCGCGGCGGGTTGGGCCGACATGACGCATAGCCGGGTGGTATGCGGGCGCGAACATGAAGCCGAAGCCCACCTGCTCGACACACTGCGCCACCTGTTCCGGCCCAAGCTCCAGCCTGACGCCGAGCGCCTCCAGCACATCGGCGCTGCCGCAGCGGCTCGTGGCCGCGCGATTGCCGTGCTTGGCGACCGGAACGCCGAGCGCCGCGACCAGCAATCCCGCCGCCGTCGAGACGTTGAACGTGCCCGAGGCGTCGCCACCCGTGCCACAGGTATCCACCGCGCGCACCGACTCCGCCAGCGGCACATGCACCGCCTGCTCGCGCATCACCCGCGCCAGCCCAGTCACCTCCTCGACCGTCTCGCCCTTCAGGCGCAGCGCCGTCAGAAACGCGCCTAACTGTGATGGCGTCGCCATGCCCGTCATGATCTCTTCCATCGCCTCGGCTGCCTCGGCCTCGCTGAGCGACTGGCCCGCAACCAGGTGTGTGATTGCCTCACGAATCATCGTCAGTATCCTCCATGTTGCAGAACCTCACCCCCGGCCCCTCTCCTCGTAGGAGAGGGGAGTCCATGTGGTGCGCCATTCGTCGCGCTGGTCGCCTAGCCCTCCCCTCGTGGGGAGGGTGGCCGAAGGCCGGGAGAGGTCTGTCTCACTCGTCTGATAGCGCTGGACTGCCGCGCGTCGAGAATGGCTGAGATGGCGCGTCCGCCTGCGTAGTTTTCCAGCAGAATTCAGCAGGTCGGCCAGCGCCGCCTCGATAGCGCCGCGCGCGTTCTCGTGCTGCGCCTCCACAGTAATCACCACGTCGGTCGTATCCGCGCGGGCGGCGCTCTGATCGCTCTGTCGCCAGCACCAGCGCTCGGCGAAGACCAGCCCCGCGTCATCGGCAAAGATCACCTCGCCCGCCGTGGGATGCTCGGTCACGTCGGGCTGGCCCAGCGGCGTGTAGCGCTCGTCGCCCGCTGGCGAAACGGACAGTCAGCGGCCCCGTGAGCGCGCGTCTATCGAAGACGGCGACCGGCAGCGCGTAGCGGATGCTGACGAGATTGCCCAGGTCCACCAGCGTATTGATGCTGGGGATGTCGCCCTTCTTCGTCAGGCGGCGCAGCAATGCCTCAGCGGCGCACCGGCACTGCGTCGGATCGACGCCAAAGCGGCGAAATGCGCTACGCCAGGCGGCGAGCGATGGGAGCTGACTCAATGGCGTCGCGCCGATACGCGCCAGGGTCGCCCGCTGCTCCTGCTGGTACGCGACACGTAGCGGCTCCGGCGTTGGCCCGTTGCGCAGCGCCCGTCGCCAGGATGACGCCGCCCGTGACGGCGGGGAAGCGTTCGAGAATCGCGGCATCGTAGCGAAAGGTGGTCATCGGCGTACACTTTCCTGTAATTGCTGCTCATGGTGGGCGACTGGCGACGACATCCGTAAAAAGTTGCGCAGCAGGTCTTTGCCCGCCGTCGTCAGAATCGACTCCGGGTGAAACTGGACGCCCTCGATGGGATAGTCGCGGTGGCGCAGCGCCATCACCAGGCCGTCGCTGGTCTCGGCCGTCACCGCCAGCGCGGGCGGCAGCGTCGCGCGTTCGACGATCAGGCTGTGATAGCGGGTCGCGCTGAACGGCTGGGGCAGGCCCGCGAGTATGCCCGCGCCGCTGTGGTGGATGGCCGCCACCTTGCCATGCACCGGCTCCGGCGCGCGGATCACCCGCCCGCCAAAGACCGCGCCGATACACTGGTGTCCCAGGCAGACGCCCAGCGTAGGGATACGCGATCCCAGCCGCGCAATCAGCGCGCACGAGACGCCCGCCTCGGTTGGCGTGCCGGGGCCGGGCGAGATGACGAGATGCGAGGGAGCCAGCGCCTCGGCCTCGGCGGCGGTGATGGCGTCGTTGCGGCGCACCAGCACATCCGCGCCCAACTCTGACAGGTATTGCGCCAGGTTGTAGGTGAAGCTGTCGTAGTTATCGATCAGGAGCAGCATCGCGCCCATACCGCCTTTCCGCCTCATCCAGCGCCCGCAGCGCCGCGCCCAGCTTGTTCTCCGTCTCGTCGAACTCCGCCGCCGGAACCGAATCGGCCACGATGCCACCGCCCGCCTGCGCATAGGCGACGCCGCCCTTGAAGACCAGCGTGCGAATGGCGATACAGGTGTCGAGGTTGCCATCGAAGCCCAGATAGCCGACCGCGCCCGCGTAGACTCCGCGCCGCTGGCCCTCCAGTTCCGCCAGAATCCGCATCGCCCGCACCTTGGGCGCGCCGGAAACCGTCCCCGCCGGGAAGCCCGCCCGCAGCGCATCGTAGGGCGTCAGCCCCTCGCGCAGGCGTCCGGTGACGTGCGAGACGAGGTGCATCACATGCGAATAGCGCTCGACATCGAGAAACTGTGTCACCCGCACGCTGCCCGGCTCGCTCACCCGGCCCACGTCGTTGCGGCCCAGGTCCACCAGCATCACATGCTCGGCGCGCTCCTTCTCGTCGGCGCGCAGTTCGGCCTCCAGCGCGGCGTCTCGCGCGGGATCGCTATCGCGGCGGCGGGTGCCCGCGATGGGGTGAATCGCCACCTCGCCATCCTCGACGCGCACCAGCAGTTCGGGCGATGCGCCCGCGACGGCCAGATCATCCAGCGCCAGATAGAACATGTAGGGCGAGGGATTGATCGACCGCAGCGCGCGATAGACATCGAAGGGATGCGCCGTGGTCGGCCGGGCGATGCGCCGCGATGGCACCACCTGGTAGCAGTCGCCCGCGCGGATATACTCCTGCGCGCGCAACACCGCCGCCTCGTAGGCCGCCCGCGACTCTAGCCGCGCCGCCGGAACGCTGTGACTGGCGCGCCCAACCCGCTGGCCACGTGGATGGCGTGGCGTCGCCCGCCGCAGCCGCTGCTCCATCGCGTCCAGCCGTGCCTGCGCCTCAGCCTGCGCCCGTTCATCATCGCCACCCGTCGCCGCAGTGTCGGCATAGGTGAGCAGCCGCGCGGTGTGGCGCGCATGGTCGAAGATCAGCAGCGTATCGCTGAAGAGGAAGACGCTATCGGGCAGGCCCAGTGGATCCGACGCCGGGATGCCAACCGTTGGCTCGTAGCTGGGCGGCGACCTCGTAGCTCAAATAGCCCACCGCCCCACCCAGAAAGCGCGGCAGCCCGGTCGGCGATGGCGCGAGCGGACGCCGCTCCAGTTCGGCGCGCACGGCCTCCAGCGGATCGGCGCAGGGGGTGCGCTCAACCGTGCCAGCGCGCGGGCCACTCAGCCAGCGATGGGTCGCCACGCCGCCACGCACCCGCAGCACCAGATAGGGATCGGTGCCGACGAAGGAGTAGCGCGCCAGCCGCTCGCCCCCCTCGACCGATTCCAGCAGATAGCCGTAGCGTCCACTGGCGAGCTTGAGATAGGCGGAGACGGGCGTATCGAGGTCGGCGGCCACCTCACGCCACACCGGCGACAGCACGGGACGGCGCTCATCCTGTGCCGTGATCGTATGCTGTTGTAGCAGTGTAGTGCGCATGGTGTAACCTCTCTCTCAATTCGTGCCTACGCGGGCGTTGATCCTGAATGCGCGAGCGCATGTCCGGGTTGACCGCGCCGTAGGCTGAAGACCTACGGCTAATCGCAGGCGCGAACGCATCCTCTCGCTATCAAGGCAGGTAGCGAATGGGCAGGATTAGCGGCGGCATTCATGCCGCGAACGTGGCCTGCCATAACCATCGCCAGGTCCTCTCCCTACCGCAATCCCACTTTCTCCAGCACGGTTTGCAGCGTCGCCTGCGCCAGTGGCCGCACCTTCGCCGCGCCCTCGGCCATCAGCTTATCGAGGCCAGCGGGATCGCTCATCAGCGTGTTGTAGCGCTGCTGAATCGGCTCCAGCAGGGCAACCGACACATCGGTCAGCGCCGCCTTGAACTCTTTGTAGCCCTTGCCCGCGAACTCCGCCTCGATGGCCTGCTGGCTCCCGCCTGTCAGCGTCTGATAGATCGTCAGCAGGTTGAAGACGCCGGGCCGATTCTCGTCGAAGACGATGGTGCGCTCCGAATCGGTCGTGGCGCGGGCAATCTTCTTGCGGATGGCGCTCGGTGGGTCGATCAGCGAGATATAGGAGTTGTCGTTCCCACTCTTGCTCATCTTCTTGCTGGGATCATCCAGCGACATGATGCGCGCGCCCACCTCGCGGATGATCGGCCGCGGCTCGACGAACGTCTCGCCGTAACGGTTGTTGAAGCTGTTGGCGAGGTCACGCGCCAGTTCGACATGCTGCTTCTGATCCTCGCCGACGGGCACGGCGTCGGTCTGATAGAGCAGGATGTCCGCCGCCATCAGCACCGGGTAGGTGTAGAGACCCGCGCTCGCCAGTTCGCGATCCTCCCCAGCCTTCGTCTTGAACTGCGTCATCCGGTTCAGCCAACCCGTCGGTGTGACGCAATCCAGCACCCATGCCAGTTCGGCGTGTTCGTGCATGTGCGACTGGACGAAGATGGCGCTACGTTGTGGGTCGAGTCCGCAGGCGATCAGCATCGCGTAGAGTTGGCGTGTGTTGGAGCGCAGTTCGGCGGGATCCTGTGGCACGGTGATGGCGTGCAGATCGACGACGCAGAAGATGTTGTCGTAGATGTCCTGCTCGGCGGCCCAGTGGCGAATCGCGCCGATATAGTTGCCAAGCGTCGGCGTGTTCGACGGCGCGATGCCGGAAAATACGCGCTCGCGTTTCGCCGGGTTGGTAGCCTTCGCGGGCTTGCCAGCCGGAGCAGTGGCGGATGACGTTGATGCGCTCATCGGCGCAACCTCCCTGGGCGACTATGCCGCCCATACAATCTCAAAAAACCCAATAAAAAAAGCCCCTCATCCCACTGTTGGGACGAGAAGCTGTGAAAGCTTTCGTGGTACCACCCCGAATTCGAGCCAGCGGCCGCGCATGGCGGGCATAGCTCCTTGGCGAGCACGGGCCAACGTAGAACGTCACCGATGCTCCGCCCCGCTAACGGGAGGCCCCCGGCGAACCCTACGGCGAGATGATCTGCCGCTCGGGCTGCTGCTCACAGAACCATTCGGCGGGGGCGCCAGCGCCGGATTCCACCATCCCGGCTCGCTGCGGCTGTCACATCGCCCGCGTACTTTTTCTGTTCGCTGCTCTTTTCGATATAGCGTGCGTATCAGACACTGGCAGTATAGCGACGCCGCGCAACGGATGTCAAGACGAACTGATGCGAGACTCGACCAGTCCACTCAGCGCTCACAGCGGGAGACCGTTGCTGGCTAGGAAGCCCGCGATGTCTATAGCGTATGGCTGCTGATTGCAGAAGACGCGATGAGTATACTATTCACTCACTTGTCGCCGCGCACATCTACCTGTATCCCATGCTCACGCATCTCGTGTTCACGGCGATCCAGCATACGATCTACCACCTCGTCGAATGCTCCGCACGATCATGATTTGGCATCAGCCACAAACGCCAGCAAACAGGAAAGAAGCGCCCTCACCACTCTGGCCGCACGCACGATCAGTTCATCATCTTGAGCAAGCTGCTCCGTGCATCCACTGTGATTCAGCCATGCTGATACTATCGCTCCCTCAGTTCAGCGCGCTTTCGACGAGTCGGCTTCGTTTGCGGCGGCGATAGCGGGCAAAGCGATAGAGCGCAACTATCGCAATGACCGACACATTGGCGCATACCAGTTGTACCGCAGGCCCGTAGTAGTGCGGTAGCACTGCGAGCAAGAAAGCCAGCCAAAGCGCGACCGCCGCGACGACACTAACCGCCACCACCGGACGCGACCGCAACCGCCAGGGAAATGTCACCAGCCACCAGAACGGAGGAACAATCTCTGTACAAAGGAGATAGATCAGGCAAGCGATGGCATAGAAGAAAAAGAACCCGGTGAAATCAACACCGAAAAACTGAGCATCGTGGCGAAATCCAGCGATGACCGCAAAAATGGCGAATGCCCAGATAGAGAGCCACCAGAGCATACGGGCATAGGTCACGGCTGTAGACCATCTGGACATACTGGCGCACCTCCTGGCAGGTCGCTAATGACCGTATCATACAGCACGCGAGCAAGCGGCGACATGGTAACGGCGTTGCTGGCCACCATTGCACATCCAGCGTCCGATGTGGAACCATATGCGTATTCCCTTGCGAAGGGTAATCGAGCGCAAGGGAAAACAGGAGTGATGCCATGCTGACGCAGCGAGACAGCGCCTTAGTCGAGATGATGGACGATCTGGCGCAGGATGACGCCGCATTGCGCCGGTCGCTGGCCGACATCCGCCGCATCAACACCATTCTTGGCTGGCGGCGCTATGCCGTCCGCGCGGTGGCACGCCAGGTGCGCGCCAGTGGCCTCCGTTCCTTCTCGCTGCTCGATCTCGCCTCCGGCTCGGCGGATATCCCGCTGGCCATCGCCGACTGGGCGGGACGCGCTGGCATCGCCGCCCGCATCGTCGTCAGCGACATCCACCCCGTCATGCTGGCCGTCGCCCGCGAACAGACACGCGATACACCCAACGTCACGGTTGAGACGTGCGACGCGCTGAATCCCCACTATGCCGCTGGCAGCTTCGACATCGCCCTCTGCACCCTCGCCCTGCATCATTTCGCGCCCGACGACGCCACGCAAATCCTCCGCTCGATGGCGCGGGTGGGAAAGCGCGTGATGGTCTTCGATCTGGCGCGGGCGCGACTGGCGTATCTTGGCGCGCTGGCGATGACACGCGGCCTG
The DNA here is from genome assembly GCA_963702665.1 of uncultured Chloroflexia bacterium. Taxonomy (GTDB): domain Bacteria; phylum Chloroflexota; class Ktedonobacteria; order Ktedonobacterales; family JADMIN01; genus DAHUXT01. The sequence goes on along the minus strand of CAVPDP010000016.1, from coordinate 174,664 downwards.
CGCATGGATCCGATCACTCGCTACGACGCGCCTGCCTCGGTGCGCCGGGCGTATACTGTGGCGGAGTTGCGCGCGCTGGCCGATCAGGCGGGACTGCGCGGCGCCCACGTCTCGATGCGCTTCCCCTTCCGGCTGGCGCTCGACGCTCCGGGCGCAACCACCGGAGGAGATACGGCCAATGGCTGACACGGCGCCTGCTCTCTATGATGTCGCGGTCGTCGGCGCTGGCCCGGCTGGCTCCGCCGTGGCGACGCACCTCGCCCGCGATGGCTGGCGTGTGGTGATCGTGGATCGCAGTGTCTTCCCCCGTGACAAACCCTGCGCCGAGGCGCTGAGTCCAGCCGCCGAACCGCTACTGGCCGAACTGGGCGCACTGGATACCATTTTGGGATGCCAGCCAGCGCGGCTGCGTGGCTTCCGTGTCTATGCGCCCAATGGCGGCTATTTCCAGGGTGACTTCGCCGCCACTCGCGACGCCGCTGGCGACAGCATCTTCGCGACGGGGCTGGTCGTGCCACGGCTGCGGCTGGATGCGGCGCTGCTGGATGCGGCGAAGCGGGCGGGCGCGGAGGCGCGTGAGGGCTGGCGGCTGGCGACGCTCACGCGCGCGGCTGGTGTCTGGTCGCTGCGATCCGTGAGCGGCGATGAGTTACGCGCGCGGCTGCTGATCGCGGCGGATGGCGTGCATTCGACGGTGGCGCAGCGGCTGAAGCTGCATCAGATGGGGCGACTGCGCAAGGTGGCGCTGGTGGCGCATATCCGTGGCATCGCCGGGCTGGACGACTACGGCGAGATGCATGTCGCCAATCGGCGCTACGTTGGCCTGGCTCCGCTGGAAGCGCCAGCGGTCGGCACGCTCTGCAATGTGGCGATGGTGGTGGATGAGGCGCGCGAACGCGAGAAGCTGGCGGGCCGCCCACAGCCGTTTCTGCTGGAGACACTCGCCACTTTCCCCCGGCTGCATGGGCGGCTAGATACACTGGAGATCGTCCGCAAGACCATCGCCATCAGCCGCATCCACGTGCGGGCGCGGCGCATCGTCGGCGATGGGTTGCTGCTGGTGGGCGACGCGGCGGGCTACTACGATCCCTTCACGGGCGAGGGTATCTATGGCGCGCTGGCCAGCGCCAAACTCGCCGCCGGGGTCGCGGGCAAGGCGCTGGCGGCTGGCGTGGTGGAGCAGGCGGCGCTGGCGGAGTATCAACGGGGGCATGCGGCGCTCTTTCGCGGCAAGGGCGCCGTCGAGGCGATTATCCAGTCGGCGGTGCAACTCCCGCCGCTGATGAACCATGTCGCGGCGCAACTGACCCGCCGCAAAGCGATGGCCGATACGCTGCTGGCCGTCACCGGCGACTTTCTGCCGACGAGCGCGGTGCTGAACCCCGGCTATCTGGCGCGGCTGGTGGTGTAAGGCGACCGCTAACCACCTGGACGGATTCGGTATGACATATCTGGCGCCGCGCGTGCTGGAAAATAAAAGAACGGGCGAGGAATCCTCACCCGTTGTGTGCGATAGCCCGCCTGAGAACAGTTTAGATGCTGGCCTCAGGGAGTTCGCCCTCGGTGGTCGATTTGCCGTTGAAGAAGCCTTTGGGCAGAGCGGAACTAATCGCGCCGACTGCCTGAGGGGCCTGGGAAATCGCGTTCGACACGGCGCTCTTGGCGCGAGGATACTGCTCCTGAGCGGTCTGGGCAACCTGGCTGCCCACCTTGCGCGCAGTGTTGGCGACTACCTGCGCCGCCTGCTGGCTCTTCTGGCCAATCTGGTTTTCGTTCAGGAAGCGCTTGGCCGCCTCGCGACCCTCTTCACGCGCCAGAATGACGCCGACGGTCACTCCCACGATACCCAACGTTGCCCCCGCAATCAGAGCAACGAGCTGCCCTCTCCTCATCGTAGCACCTCTCTTTTTCAATCCATACCGTCGATACTATTTCGCGACCGATTCGCGAACGTGCGTGGTGAATGTGTTTGGCGTCTGGCGCGCTGAATGCCCATCCCATGTCGCCGCGCATCCCACAGAGATGCCGTACATCTCACGAAAGATGTCACATGCGGTATACGGGGAACCATTCACGCAGGTTGCCGTCTGCCCAACTTCGGTACTATACAATATAATAGACGACGGTTGCATACTGTTTAAGACGTACAGCGTCACGGACATGTCTCAGTATTTCTCAGGCGCCTTGCTACTCATCGCTACTCATCACGGCGCCTGAACCTCACCCGCGCTGGCGTCGTCGGCCGTCATCGTTCGGGGAATCGCTGGGCGAAGTGCGAGGGCCAGTGGATTCGGCCTCCGGGTCAATGCCCGGCATATGCGAGGCGACACGCAGCACCGTCGATTGTTCCTCCGACTGGTCCGCTGGTTCTTCCTTTGCCTGGATATCTGCCGGGATGTCCGCCCGTGGCGCTGATTGCGCCGCTGCGGCGGGCGCTGGCGCAGCCTTGTTATGCGGCCCCATCACCCACGCGCCCCGGTCGGCGAGTGGCATGGCAGGCGACTGCTCGCGGCTCCAGCGGAGCGCCTGGGCAAATTCGTGGGCATCGGAAAAACGCTCCCCCGGCTCGCGCCGCAACGCCAGGCGCACGATTTCGGCGAGTGGCGCGGGAATGTCATCGCGATAGTACGAGAGAGGAATCGGATCGGCCACCATCCGTTTGGAGGCTGCGGCCAGCGGGGTTTCCCCCTCAAAAGGCAGACGTCCGGTCAACAGTTCGTAGAGCACGACGCCGAGCGCATACAGATCAGACGATGGGCCGCCAGGCTCTCCGAGCACCTGTTCTGGCGAGAGATAATCGGGGGTGCCAAGCACCTGGCCGCTTTCGGTCAGGCTGGTGAGGTCGCCACCCACCTGGCGAGCGATGCCAAAATCGGTCAGCTTGGCAAGCAGTTCGGCTGGGGCATCGAGAATCATGACGTTCTGTGGCTTGACATCCCGATGAACGACGCCGAGCGCATGCGCGGCGCCAAGCGCGGAGCAGAGCTGGTCGCCAAGTCGCCAGATCCAGTCGAAAGGCAGCGGGCCGCGTCGCCGAATCAATTCCTTGAGCGTCGCGCCAAACGCATACTCCATCGCCACATAGGGGACAGGCCGTTCGCCGTCATCCTCCCACGGCATACGGCCCCCAATGGGCAGCGGTATCGTGTACCCATAGTCGAGCACACGCACAATATGGCGGTGTGACAGCGTTGCGGCCAGTCGCGCCTCACGGCGAAAGCGCTCCGCTGCCTCTGGAATGAGTGGCCCATTGGTGCGCAGCACTTTGACGGCGACGATACGCTCGGTATGCATGTCAACACAGCGGTATACCACTGCTGTACCACCGATGCCAACTCGCGCCAGCACACGATAGCGGTCCGCCAGCGGCAACAGCCCATTGGATGGAGCCACCTTCTGCGCCATCACTTTCCTCTTCTCATCCTCAACGCCCCGATACACCGGTTTCTCGCGGCATGTTGCCGTCACTGGCTGCCAGCACGCCTCCGTATTCTACCATAGCGCGCCGCTCGTTGAGTCTCACCAGGCTTTAACTTGAGTCGATGGCCAGCGGACTGGCGATCCTGGGCTTCGATGCCGATGGCGTGCGCACTGGTGCGCATGGGAGACAGAGTGCGCGCCGGTCGGTGAGCAGGCGACCTTTACCCAGATGTTCTCTCAGTTGATGGAGGAGCCACAACTGCGGGCGCGAATGGGCCTGCGCGCGCGCAGCGGCGGCGGGCAGCATAGGGAAGATGTCTCTCCTCATGCCGTTTTAGAAATTATCGGGGACAGGCTCTCTCGGCCACTGCTCGCGTATAGAACCCTCTCGGCCATAATGCAGTTTTGTAAAATACCAGGGACAGGCACGGCGGCTGGCGGTTAAAACCGCGCCTGGAGGGCCTCGCTGCGCTCCGCCACAAAACCTGCCTGCGCAGGCTGCAGAGACGCGGCCCCAACTGGGTGTTGCGTCAGGGACGCGTCTGACTCTGGGAAGTCCGCGCAGGCGGGCTTGGTGGCCGCAGGCCCTCCAGGCGCGGTTTCAACCGCCCGCGCCCCGCCAGAATCGTGTCCCCAGTAATTTGGAAAACTGCCTTTCAAGGCCGGGACCTGTCCCATAGCCCGCACATCCATGCCTCGCGAAAAACCTACCCTTCATCAGCGGCCCGGCAAAACAAAGGCGGTGACGGCGATCATCAGGAAAAAGGCGAGCAGTTGCACGCCCTCCAGCCAGGTCGTCTCGCCATCCAGATTCACCAGCGCGTAGACAAACGTCACCAGCCCCACCACGATCAATTCAATTGGGTTGAAGACCAGCGTGAGCACATTGCCCGCCGCCGCCCCCGCGAGAATCGCGCTGATGAAGACCAGCACCGGCGTCACGAAGAGTGGCACCTGCACGCTGGAGCCTGCGGCGACATTCATCGCGGCATCCATATCATTCGCCCACGCGCCACGGAACGCCGCGATCAGTTCGCCGAGGTTGCAGACAATTGGGAAGAGAATCAGGCCCACCGAGAGCGGTGTCAGTGGCGTCTGCGCGATGACCTCGTCGGTGACACCGACAAAGAGGTAGGCCATCAGGGCGATGAGTCCGGTGAAGATTATCAGCAGGACGAACCCAATGGGCAGCGTCAGCGGTTTCTCCCGGCGCAATTGCTGGCGTTGAACGCGCGCGCGCGCCTCACGCTCCTCCTCGGCGGCCTCCTCCGCGATACGCTTGCGCGTGTCGGCGTCTACCTCTTCTTCCTCTTCGCCTTTACCCTCGCCGCTCGCCGGCCCCTTCTTGAGGCTCGTCCGCACTCTCTCGCCCCAGCCAAAGGTGCTGGCGCCGACATACATGATATAGGTGAGGAAGAGAATGCCACCGACGACCAGACTGGCGACTTCTTCATTCCCGGCGGAGTGTTCTTTCGCGAAGCCGCTCGCCAGCGTTGGCAGCGCCAGGCCGACGACGGCCAGCGCGAGCATCGAGGCGAATCCCGCCGCCTGACCAGCGTTGAACTTCATCCGCCCGTTGTGCAGCGCGCCCAGTGTGACTGCGACTCCGAGCACCAGCAGAACGTTATTGATGACTGAACCGATGAGCAGACCACGGATAATGACAAAGTTAGTTTCGAGCAGCGCCGCGCTCTCATGCGCCTTGATGAGCAAAAACACGCCGATGGCAATCTCAGGGATATTGCTGAAGGTAGCCTCGATTAACCCACGGGGGACTTTGCCAATATAGGACGAAAATCCCTGGGTCACATCATTGATGGCCTGCGCGAGAGGGATGAGCGCAAACAGCGCCAGACCAAAAACCCAGTACTCCAGTTGCCCCGCGAGGCTACCCGAGCTGTTGAGAAACCACGCCGCGATGGCGGCAACCGCCAGCACAACCGCAGTGATATATGACCACCGAAATCTCAAGGTTATCTCCTCTCCTCCACCGGCGCCCGCTCACGCCTTGTCTTCAACTACGGCGGGCGGTTGGCCAGATGCCAGTCTACCATAGAGTGTTTCGGCTGGGAACAGTCCATTTCTCGTACCTGTTCGCGCAGTTGCGTGTATCCGCGCCGGTGTGGGGAAGGCCAGCGCGCAATAGCTAGCGGCAGATGGCGGCAGATGGCGGCGCAGGAATTTGGGGGAAAGAGCGCCTTTTCGCGGATGGTGTTCTCGGTAACGACACGCGCCCCCCGCTACGCATCTATCGCAGGTATAATGTGGTAGCGCAATCCTGCCAATGTGTCGTGTAGAATTCGTGTATCGTAGGGCATTCTTTCCCTGAAAGCTGCCCTTATTCCACGGACATACAGGCGACACAGGAGGGTGCGCATGAATACCAGAGGATTCGCGGGGGTACAGCCCGTCGATGACACGATGGCCGTGCTCATGAGAGAGGATGAGGATGAGACGATGGCACGCAAGACGAGCAATGGCGATGCTGAGAACGCCGATGCGCAGCCAGGACTCAGTGACGCCAGTATCGAGGCTGGTGAAACCATTCGAGTGATGTTGGCCGATGACCACGTGCTGGTGCGCGAGGGCACCCGCCGCCTGCTCGAGGCTGAACCTGATATCGAGGTGATCGCCGAGGCTGGCGATGGTATCTCCGCAGTCGAACAGGCTGTGGCCAGCGAGCCGATGTGTTGATTATCGACGTGGCAATGCCCGGCCAGAGTGGCATCGAGGCGACACGCCAGATCAAGCAGGCGCTGCCGAAGGTCGCTGTGCTGGCGCTCACCGCCTATGACGACGATCAGTATGTGCTGGCGCTGGTAAATGCGGGCGCGGCGGGCTTCCTGCTGAAGGATGTGCGCGGCCAGGAGCTGGTGACGGCGGTGCGCTCCGTCCACCGGGGCGAGCAAGTGCTACAACCCGCGATTGCGATGCGGGCGCTACGCCAGGCGGTGTCGCATCGTTCATCCACCGTCTCGATGCCACCACTCTCCGACCGGGAGATGGAGGTGCTGCGCGAGGCGGCGCGCGGTCTGCCCAATAAGGATATCGCCCGCCGCCTGAATCTGAGCGTGCGCACGATTCACACCCACCTGGGCAACATCTTTGCCAAGCTAGGTGTTGGCTCGCGCACAGAGGCCGTGCTGCTGGCATTGCGCCGCGGCTGGATCGCGCTGGATGATACCGAGCATCCCGACCTGACGGGCACGGTTTCCGTGGCCGAGGCGGCTCCGGCGGAGGGCGAGGAGTAACTGCGCCAGCGCGCTGTGCTTGCGCGTTCTGCCCGAATGGGGTAGGCTGCCTATATCCGCATCTCTACCTACCACGTTACGTGGTTTGGGACAACAGGGCGGACACAGAGAGCGACATCATGCGAGCACAGCGCCACGCCGCCGATAACAGGGGAAGTGCCTTCTCTCTCTTGTCGGATACCGCAGACTATCTGGTACAGAACATGGGATTACTGTTTGTTCTGATCGCGATAACGATAGCATGGGCGTTCTGGGGGCCAGTGTCCATACAGCCAAACTCACCACCACAGGCGCTGCTGATTCTGGCCGCGCTCACCATCGGCACAGCCTTTTTCGTGCGCGCCACTCGCCAACGATTTGGCCTGGATACGCGCACCAGCCTGACGCTGCCCGATCCACTCTATACCCTGTATCTGGCGACTATCGTGCTGGCAGGCACAACCGGAGCGATTGTGTTGGCTCTGGCTACCCCGTTGATTGTCGGATTGCCAGATGTTCTACGGAAACCGCGTGACATACCGCGTGTGCTGCGCCAATCGGTCGCCGCTGGCATCACGACCCTGTTGGCTGGGCTGGTCTACGTGGCGAGCGCCGCGCCGTTTGGCGCCTCCACCAGTTCGCAACTGCACGGCCACATTATTGGCGCGGTTCTGGCGTCGAGCATCATGTTTGCCGGGGCAGTGGGCTTTCGCCTGCTGGAACAGCGCATCGCCAATGTGCCGATGCCAATTACCTGGCAGGAATACCTCACCACGCCCGCGATTCGCTTTCAATTGATGATGCTGGTGATTGGGCCACTGCTGCCGCTCGCCGAGGTGCTTGACGACTTCGAGGCGGAGATTTCGTGGCTGCTGTTCCTCGTGCCGCTCTCGGCGATCTATTATCTGGCGCTCATCAGCGTGCGGCTGCAACAGCGCACCGATCAACTGCAAGAGACTGTCCGCAAACTGGGCCACACACGCGAACGCGAGGCCGCCCTGGAGGATTACGCCGCGCTGATTACCACGGCCCAGGAGGAAGAGCGCCGCCGCCTCTCACGCGAACTGCACGACGATACCGCGCAGACACTGGTGGCTCTTTCGCGCGGGTTAGACGCGCTCTCGGCGCATCGACCAGACCAGGTGGTTCTGGAGCACGATACGCGCTTCATCGCGGAATTGGGTGATCTCGCCAAGCGCAGCCTCGATAGCATTCGCCGCGCCTGCCAGGATCTGCGTCCCTCCGTGCTGGATGACCTGGGGCTGGCCGCCGCGCTGGCCTCGCTGGCGAATAGCATGACCCAACGCGGGCTGGAGTGTGACTTTCAGCAGGAAGGCGAAAGCAATCGGCACACCTCGCCCCAGGTTGAAGTGACCGTCTATCGCATCGCGCAGGAGGCGCTCACCAATGCGCTACGCCATGCCAACGCGACCAGCAGCGCCATCACGCTGAAATACGACGACGACAGGCTCACGCTGACGATGACCGATAATGGACGCGGCTTCCCGGTCGAGGAGACCCTGCGACGAGTGCGGGCGCCCAGCGAAACCGATTCGCGCAGTGGCCTCGGTCTGCGTGGTATGCGCGAGCGCGCGGGCCTCATCAAGGCGCAACTGGCGGTCGAGAGCAGCCCCGAACACGGCACGACGATCACGCTGACCGTGCCGCTGGGCGCGGCGCCAACGAAGCTATCAGCCGCGCCCGTAAGCGATCTCGCGCTTCCCACCGCCCCTGGAGCGCCCACGCCAGCATAGCGCCAGCACAGCAGTGCAGTAACTACCCGAACCGCCGCAGCGCCTGATAGATGGCCTCCGCGCCGAAGCTCACCGCCTCGACCGGAATGCGCTCGTCGGCGGCATGGATGAGCTGGATGACCGGGAAGTCGGCGGGCAGGCGCATCGGCAGGTAGCCATAGGTCTGGATGCCCAGCCGCGCAAAGTAGCGTCCGTCGGTGATGCCTGAGAGCAGCAGCGGGATCGGCGTCCCTTCGGGGTCGGCCTCGCGCAGAATCCCCGCCAGGGTCTCGAACAGCCCCATATCCGGCTCGGTGAATGGCGTCAGGTCGCTGCGCCCGGCGGAGAACTCGGCCACGTCACCCGCAAGCTGGCGTAGCTCCGCAAGCATCTCGTCGGGGGTATATCCGGGCAGCAGTCGGCCATCCAGCGCCACGGTAATCTCGCTGGGGATGACGTTTTCTTTCGCGCCGCCACGCACGACGGTCGCGTTGACGGTGTTGTGCAGCAGCGGATCGAAGAGCGCGCCCTGCTCACCCAGCAGATCGAGCGTGGCATCGGTGCGCTCCGGGTCGAGTAGCGGGCGCATCACGTCGCCGAGTTGTTGGGGCAGCGCGTTCGCCATGCCCTCGATCATCATGCGTGTGACCGTGGGGATATGCGGCGGCAGGCGCTGCTGATCGAGCCGCTGGAGCAGTTGCCCCAGCTTTGCCATCGCGCCGCCATGCATGGGTAGCGAGCCGTGGCCACCTGGCCCGCGTACCGTCGCCGTGATGGCCACGCCCTGCTTTTCGGCCACCATGATGGGGTAGAAGCGTTGCGCGCCAATGTGGATGGTAAATCCACCGATCTCGCCGATGGCATAGCGCACCCCGCGAAACAGGTCGGCGTGCTCTTCGACCAGGTAGCGCGCGCCATAGTCGCCCCAGTTCTCCTCGTCAGACAGCGCGGCGAAGATGACGTCACCCGGCAGCGCATCCCCTGCGGCGGCGGCGCGCAGAAACGCGGCGAGCATCATGGCGACGCCGCCCTTCATATCGAGCGCGCCACGTCCCCAGACCGCGCCATCGGCCACGTCGCCAGCGAACGGCGGGTGGCTCCAGTCCTGGTTGGCGGTGGTGACGACATCGATATGACCATAGAGCAGCAGCGGCGGCGCAGCGCCCCGCCCCGCCAGCCGGGCAACCAGATTCGGGCGGTCGGGGTCACGCGCCAGGATCGTGGCGGGAATGCCAGCCTCGGCTAGCACATCGCGGATGTAGCCGATGCAGGCCGCCTCATTGCCTGGCGGATTGGTGGTATCGAAGCGAATCAGGTGTTGGAGCAATTCGGCGGGGCGCGCATAGAGCGGTGCGCCAGCATTTCCAGCGTCGGCGGTAGACATTGGGGAAACCTCCATACTCACGAGCGGGTCGTATCACGCATTGTGCGCCCTCACCACGCGAGATGCAAGGACGGCGGCGTATGAAGGGGGAAAGCGTCAGCCACCAATTTCCGGCCAGTCACCCAATTTGGCTATGCGACGCCCGCATCCTTCCGGGCGCATGGTTCGTCTCAAGAAACAGACGGCATGAAGCGTCACCTCAGGGAACAAAGTCCCCCAAAACTCGACATTGACCGGCATTGGTCGGCATCAATTGGCCTCGGTTGGCCATCGCGGACAATTTCCACTGCTTGCGTGATTGTTAGTCGCGCTCGTTCGTATTATACTTAGAACACACGTTCTATTTTATGCGGCAGGCGACCAGTTTAAAACACACCATGCGCCAGGATGTCTCTGCGCGTCTGTGGCGGAAAGGGGAAGAGAGGCATGTCTCAGGTATTGGTTGTGGATGATGACCGCGCCATCCGCGAATTGCTGCGCTATGCGCTGGAGGCGGAGGGCTACACGGTGACGCTGCTCTGCGATGGCAGGGGCGTTGTTGGGGCGTTGGAAGATGCGCCCGATCCGTGTGTGGTGTTGATGGATATGATGATGCCAGAGATGAGCGGCTGGGATGTCTGCCGCGCACTCGAGGCGCGACCCTGGGCTGATGCAGCGGCACGCGCTGGCGCTGATGTCGGCGGGACTGCTGCCCGGCCAGGAATATCCGGCGGTGGCCGATGTGCTGATGCGCAAGCCGTTTCGCCTGGATCAGGTGTATACGTTGGTCGAGGCGCTATTCGCCGGGCTGGCCGAGCGGATCGCCGATCAGGCGGTTGTTCCCGTTTTGACGTGCGAATCACAGGCTATGGGGTCGGTGGCCTAGCGCATGGACTGTGCAAATGGATCGCGTGCAATGGATATCATTGACTACGGCAGGTATTGGCGGGCTAGGGCGACGGTGGCGGATATTTGCCACTGTCGCCCTTCGCTTGGATGGCGTCGGCCCGCGCCTAGTAACGATTGCGCGCCGGGTATCACCTGGGCCGATAAGCTGCCGGTCGCTACGGTAGACGAGACTTGCCGTCGCCAGATGAACCCACCCGCTCGGCCAGGAACTCCTCCCAGGTTCGTTGGCCTACAGCCCGGTCCGGGGCTATGATAGCTCCAGCCCGAACCGCGTGTGCGGCCTTGCCTGGAAGCGGGAACGACACAATCGGCCGATGTCGGTGACTTGCCCGCAGGTATTCGCGGAGCAACTCATCCATCCCGTACACCCGCGGTCCAGCCATGCCAGGCGCCAGGCCAACTGGCTCGCCAAGCGCCAACTCGGCGAGCCGAGTCGCCACCTCGCCAGTGTCGATCGGCTGGAACTGGAACCCGGCTTGAACTGGTATTACCGGCAGTCTGGCCATCTGCTGCGCCACCAACAGGAACGCATCGTAGAACTGCGTGGCGCGCAGTGTTGTCCATGGCAGGCTGGAATCAGCCACCGCGCGCTCGGCGGCCAGTTTGGACGCGAAGTAGGCGAACATGGCGCGGTCAACGCCGCTGACGACAGGGACACGGTCGGCGCCGACGACCGTAATTTACACCAGATGCCGCACCCCAGCCTTCGATGCCGCCCGCACCAGATGCAGGATCTGCTCATCTTCGCCCTTGATTTGCCTGCGCAGTACACGATGGTCTCGACCCCCTCCACGGTGGGTTCTATGCCCGTTGCCCGTGTTCAGGTCTCCGTCACGAACTCGACCCCCTCCACGGCCTCGCGGCTGTGCCTGCTCAGCGCCCGTACATTACAACCGCCGTCCCGCAGCCGTAGGACGACGCGGTGTCCGAGCCTGCCTGTACCGCCAGCAACTAGCATATGTCGCATGTCATTTCCTCTCTTATTAACGCTCTTCACGCTCTGCGCTATGCATGCATCTCAGTGGCTCGTACAGGAGACGAGAGGGCGCCGTCAGATGTGACACCCTTCTGTGTGTTAACGGTTCTGATATAGAGCCTACAATAAGACCGAAGATGATTTGAACATCGAAGGAGACGTGCGAACGATGGACGAATCCATACGAACGGGGAACCAGGGAAACGAGTTCGAGCAGTATCGCGTATTGCTCTTTTCCATTGCCTATCGGATGACCGGCAGCGCGAGTGACGCCGAGGATCTTGTCCAGGAGACCTATCTGCGCTCTCAGGCGAGCGCCAGCCACGAATCGGCTCCTTGAAGCCGTATCTCAGCACAATTATTACTCGTCTGGCGCTGGATTATCTGAAATCGGCTCGCGTCACCCGTGAGCAGTATATTGGAGCCTGGTTGCCCGAACCTATCCTCACATCAGTGGACGGCGGTTTCTCTCCAGTGGACTTTGAGCAACAAGAAGGGGAAGCGCTTTCGCTGGCCTTTTTACGCCTGTTCGAGTCTCTCAGCCCGCCAGAGCGCGCGGTGTTTCTCCTGCATGAGGTTTTTGACTACCCTTTCAGCGATATCGGGGTGATGCTGGAGAAAAGCCCGGCCAATTGCCGCCAGATCTTTCACCGGGCCAGGCAGGCTTTGCAGGAGAAGCGCGCGCGTTTCGCGCCGGAGCCACAGCGTCAGCGCCAACTTCTGCTTCAGCTTTCTCTCCGCCAGTCAGGCCGGGGATATGGCGGCTCTGACCAGCCTTCTGGCTCAGGATGCCGTCTCCTGGTCGGATGGTGGCGGCAAAGTGCAGGCGAGCCTCCAGCCGATCTACTGCCAGCAAGCCGTGGCGCGGCCTGGTCTTTCTGGATGAGCGTAGGGCGCAAAAATCAGCCGCCTCTGACCGATACGCAGGCCGAGATCAATGGCAGTCCCGCGCTCTTGTTCTGGGATGAAGGTCGGCTGGCCGTCGTCATTAGCCTGACTGTGAGCGCCGCAGGCATTCAGGAGATCTATGCGCTACTGAACCCGGATAAATTGGCCTATCTGCAAAAACAGCTCTCCATCTCCTCGGCGGCGGATATCACCTGGGCCAGATGACGCTGTCGGCCGCTAAGGTAGACGAGACTTGCCGTCGCCAGATGAGCCCACCCGCTCGGCTAGGAACTCCTCCCAGGTTCGTTGACCTACAGCCCGGTCCGGGGCCAAGATAGCTCCAGCCCGGACCGCGTGTGCGGCCTTGCCTGGCAGCCAGACTGGAATGATCGGCCGACGCTTATGAGTGGCCCGCAGGTAGCTGCGGAGCAACTCATCCATCCCGTACACCCGCGGTCCAGCCATGCCGGGCGCCAGGCCTACTGGCTCGCCAAGCGCCAATTCGGCGAGTCGGGTCGCCACCTCGCCAGTGTCGATCGGCTGGAACTGGAACCCGGCTGGGATTGGTATTACCGGCAGTCTGGTCATCTGCTGCGCCACCAACAGGAACGCATCGTAGAACTGAGTGGCGCGCAGTGTTGTCCATGGCAGGCTGGAATCAGCCACCGCGCGCTCGGCGGCCAACTTGGACGCGAAGTAGGCGAACATGGCGCGGTCAACGCCGCTGACGACAGGGACACGGTCGGCGCCGACGACCGAGATGTACACCAGATGCTGTACCCCAGCCTTCGATGCCGCTCGGACCAGATGCAGGATCTGCTCATCTTCGCCCTTGAATCTGCCCGCGCAGTACACGATGGTCTCGACCCCCTCCACGGAGGCATCTATACCCTCGCCCGTGTTCAGGTCTCCAGTCACGAACTCGACCCCCTCCACGGCCTCGCGGCTATGCCTGCTGAGCGCCCGCACCTTACAACCGGCGTCCCGTAGCCGTAGAACGACGAGGTGTCCGAGCCTGCCTGTACCGCCAGTAACCAGAATATGTCGCATGTCTTTTCCTCTCTTGTTTCACTGTGCTTTGCATGCCTCTCCGAGGCTCGCACAGGAGACGAGAGAGCACGAGCAGATGTGACACCTCTCTGTGTGTTATCGGTCCTGATGTGGGCCTACAATAAGAGAGAAGGACGACAGGAGGAGACATGTAAGCGATGGACGAATCCATGCGAGAAGGGAACCAGGGAGAAGAGTTCGAGCAGTATCGCGCGCTACTCTTTTCCATTGCCTATCGGATGACTGGTAGCGCGAGTGACGCCGAGGATCTTGTCCAGGAGACCTATCTGCGCTATCAGGCGAGCGCCAGTTCGGAGATTGTTTCCTTGAAGGCGTATCTCAGCACAATTATTACCCGTCTGGCGCTGGATCATCTGAAATCGGCTCATGTCACCCGCGAAGAGTATATTGGAACCTGGTTGCCCGAACCTATTCTCACCTCGGAGGACAGTGGGTTTCCTCTGGCAGACATTGAGCAACAAGAAGCGCTTTCGCTAGCCTTTTTACGCCTGCTAGAGGCTCTCAGCCCGCCAGAGCGCGCTGTTTTCCTCCTGCATGAAGTTTTTGATTACCCTTTTAGCGAAATCGGCAGCATGCTGGAGAAAAGCCCGGCCAATTGTCGCCAGATATTTCATCGGGCCAGCCAGGCTTTGCAGGACAAGCGCGCACGTTTCGAGCCGGAGCCGCAGCGCCAGCGCCAGCTTCTGTTCAGTTTTCTTGCTGCCAGCCAGGCCGGAGACATGGCCACTCTGACCAGCCTTCTGGCTCAGGATGCCGTCTCCTGGTCGGATGGTGGCGGCAAAGTGCAGGCGAGCCTCCAGCCTATCTACGGCCAGCAAGCCGTGGCGCGCGCCTGGTCTTTCTGGATGAGCGTGGGGCGCAAAAATCAACCGCCTCTGACGGTTACGCAGGCCGAGATCAATGGTAGTCCAGCCAACTTGTTCTGGGATGAAGGTCGGCTGGCCGTCGTCATCAGCCTGACTGTGAGCGCCGCAGGCATTCAGGAGATCTATGCGCTGCTGAACCGGGAGAAATTGGCCTATCTGCACAAACAACTCTCCATCTCCTGAACATGGACAAGCTCTGTCATCGTGGGCGCTCTGGCGTGGGCAGGTGGAGCAGACGCGCGGCCTGGGCGGGCGAGACGACGCCCAGCGGGATCAGCCGGGCGAAGGCTTCGGCGCGGGCGGCGAAATCTTCCGGCTCTTCGATGCCACCGAAGCTGACGGTGAAGCGCGGATCGATCCAGCGGCGCACTTTGCGCGTGAGGAAGCTGGAGGCCAGCGCAACCACGGGCGCGACGGCGCGGCGATAGACGACATTTTGCTGCGACTCGCCGACACTGCGGTTGCTGGTCTCGGTGAAGCCGAGTTCATCCATCGTCAGGCCAAAGGCGGCGACGGTGATGTTGAGCAGGAAACGGTCGAATTCGATCAGCGGATCGTCACCCGCGAGCGCGAGCCAGTTGCTGCCCGGCGGCAGCGCCTTTGCCCGCACGCGCCAGGCGTCGTTGCCCGCGAGCAATCCGTTGAAGGCGCGCTCGAACGTCTCCAGTTGGTCGGGTGTCCAGTTGAGGTCGGCGGGCGGCTGGATCAACCCCAGCGGCGTCGCGCCGTCAGTGAAGCGCGCGAGGTCGAAGTTTTGCTTGCGTAGCGCCTGATTGACGCGCAGCAGAATCCGCTCGACGCGCGAGATGCCATAGACGCTCTCGGTGCGGGCGGTCTCGCGCAGATAGTCCATCTCATCAAGGGTATAGTCGCCCGCGACGATGCCATAGAGCACCTGCTGATAGGCGGGCGCGGGTGGCTGCGGCGGGCGGCCACCGTCGTCCACCAGTGGTTTGATACTTTCACCCGCGATCAATTCGAGCGCATAGAGGTCGCCAGAGCGGGTGCGGCGGGTATAGATGGCGACGGCGTCGATCTCCAGCAAATCGCGCACGAAGGCCACCAGCCACGAGCGCAGATCCTGGGCGCGGTCGGGCGATTCGAGCAGCGCCTCGATGCGGCGGGCAGGCTCGCGCCAGCGCGGCGCGGCGGCGTCTTCGCCCTCGGCCAATAGCTCGGCGCGCGGCAAGACGCGTAGCTCCAGCCGCCCAACCAGGTCGAAGTAGACACGCTCGCAAATCTGGATGCCATCGTAGAGCGCGGCCAGGTTGCGTAGCTGCTCGAAGGTGGCCGTCTCGGTGGCGCGTGGGCGCTGGGTGAGATTGAAGCCGACGGGATACGCCCACTGGCGCGGCTGGTATTGCGCGCCACTCAGCGTGGTCGGCGGTGGCGGCGTCCCCGGCGCAAAGCTCGTCGTCGCCTGCCGTGTGTTGCGTTGCCCCCGTATGCGTCGTTTGCCGCCCATCGCTTCCCCTGCCTCCCATCGGAACTCATCGACCGCGCCCGTACCGCGCCCATTCAGCAAGGCAGCGTAGCATGGATGGGGCGATGGCACGAGCGCGACAATAGGCGCCAGGGCAGGGAAGATGCCGCCAGCAGCGGTCACGGAATGAGAAACCTACGAGAAAAACATCAGAATTCTTGCTCTCATGGCCGTTCATTCGCGCTATGCTTGGCAGGGCGCGTGATAATTCACGGGAGGGCGCAATGGCGGAGGTTGTGCTGGCAGAGTCAACTGGTAACACACAGATGGATACAGTGGTGCGGGAGGTGATCGCACGATTCCTCATGGCGCTGCCAGATCGCCTGCGCGCCGTCTACGTGCTCGGCAGCTACGCCGACGCGAGCGCGGCGCCAACCAGCGATCTCGATCTGGAACTCATCCTCGCGGGGAGCTTACGCGAGGGTGAACACGAGCGCATCCAGCCGCTCCTGGCGGCATGGGCTTCTCAGGCCGATAGCGAGTTGGATATCGAAGTCAAGGAAGAGGCAGGATTGAGCGCTGGCGTCTCGCCGACCCTCAAACTGGGCAGCCGCCTGCTTTGGGGCGCTGACGTGCGCCAGCGCCTGCCGCTCATACCGCTGACTATCTGGACTCGCGGCCGAATGCACACCTCCTACTGGCGGCTGGCGGGGCTGTTCTCGCGCCCAGCGCCGCTCACCATGCCACTGGATTATCCCGACCCACACGATGAGTTTTATGGCTACGCGCGTCGTCTCACCCATCTGCCGGGCGGGGAACTGGCGCCGGGGACACGCGACCTGATGCGCGCCGTCGGCTGGATGGCCACCACGCTACTGGCGTTCCAGGCGGGGCAGTATGTGGCGACCAAACGCGCCTGCGCCACGATGTATCGAGAGCATATCGGCGGCGAATGGGCCACTCTGCTGGATGACATGGCTGAATGGGTGCGCGGCGTGTGGCAGTATCGTATTCCCGCCGCCCAAGAGGAACGCGCCCAACTGCGCGCGATTTGCGCACGCACGCTGGGATTCGAGAACCACTTTCTGGCGCTGTATCGCCACTATGCGCTGTCCGAGTTGCACGGGGACGATTCGCTGGGCAGCCAACTGGCGATTGTGGCGCAACAGCGGATTCCCCTGGCCGATGCCGATGTTATGACGGCTATGACGGATGCCGAGCAACGCTGAGACAAGGGTTGGAATGTTGGTCGCAGGTCTTCAGTCTCCAGACGCCGCCTTGCCACCAGTGACGCCAAACTGCCAGAGCAGGAACGCCAGCTTGTCGGCCAGTTCGGCGTCTTCCTGCTGGCGGGTTGACCCCATGCCGTGGCCCGCCTGTTCCTCCAGCCGTAGCAATACAGGCTTGCTGGATGAGGTGGCCGCCTGGAGCCGCGCCGCCATCTTCATCGCCATCCAGACGACGACCCGCGGATCATTGGCGCCGCTAGTGAGCAACACGGCTGGATACGCTGTGCCATCGCGTACACGCAGGTACGAGTCGATGATGAGCAGTCCTTTGAAGCCGTCTTCGGTTGTCGCGCTGCCAAACTCCATCACATTTGGCGGGCCATTGTCTGTCAACTCGAAGCGCAGTGTGTTGGTGACGGCGACCCGCATGACCATCACCGCGAAGAGATCAGGCCGGCGCACGAGCGCGCCACCGCTGGGGATGCCGCCCGCGCTCCCCCCTCGCCCGCCAGCAATGCGGGCCGCGTATAGCTCGCGCTGATTAAATACTCGGCGCAGGCGATGAAGTCCTGGATCGTGTTCTCTTTATTCAGCAACCGCCCCGCCTGATGCCACTCGTCGCCCTTCTCGCCGCCGCCGCGCATGTGCGCTATCGCCAGCACGCCGCCGCGCTCATACCAGGCGAGCATCTGCGGCATGAAGAATGGCGGCAGTGAGATACCATAGGAGCCATAGCCGATGAGCAGGGTGGGATGCGAGCCATCGAGCGCCAGCCCCCTGCGGTGAAGAATCGAGAGCGGGATCTGCTCGCCATCGGTTGCGGGCGCCTCGACCTCGCGCGCCTCAATCTCGCTGAAATCTACCGCCGAGGGCGGCAGCCAGCCGGTATCGCTGGCGGTGTTGCTTGCCGCGTCGTAGCGAATGACACGCGGGGGAACCGTCCACGCGGTCGTCAGTAGATAAGTGGCGGAACTGCCCGGCTCGCCAGCCCAATCGAGAATAGCGCCCGTATTTGGCAGCGAGACTGGCTCTGGCGCGCCACCAGAGAGCGGCGCCCGTCGTAGACCACCAACGCCCGCAGTCATCTCGCGCACCAGCAGGTAGTCGCCTGCCACCCGCACATCCTCCAGCACGGCGTCGCTCTGTGGCACGACCACAGTGGCGTGAGCCAGATCGGGCGCGTCAACCTGCACGGCAGCCTGATTAGCCTCCGGCCTTGCGGTGTTCATCAGATCAAGTGTGTTCGCGGTGAAAGCAAACCCAGTCACGGCATCATCGGGACTGACCATCCGCCGCCAGGGATGCTGGCGGGATCGACCAGCGCGCTACGTGGCGCGACATAAAGCGAGTTTTCTTTGAGATCACCATGCATCACCAAGCCGACCATCCAGGGGCTATCAGAACGGACAGTGACGAGGGGAATGTCGATGCGGTCGAGGTCTACAGCGGCGTGCGCGCCGCGCGCCAGCACAACAGGGTCGCTGGCGGGGTCGGCGTCCAGACGATGCAGCAGCATGCGGCTATCGAGAAAGTAATCGCTGGACGGCGTCCCTGGCGTGGAGTCGGGCGAGCGGCTATAGAGGAAAGATGCGTTATCCTCCAGCCAGCAGACGCCACCGAAGCGCACGTGCGGAATCGCTAGGTCGAGCGTTGTGCCCTGCTCGATGTCCAACACATAGAGCGTGCTATCTTCGGAGCCACCCTCCGAGATACCATAGGCGACCAGACGTCCATCGAGCGCGGGCGCGTACCAGTCAATCGCGGTATGTGTCTCGCCGATCATGGCGTTGGGATCGAGCAACGTCGTTTCGGGCGCATTCTGGTCGGCGTACATCACTAGTCGAGGCAGGTTTTCGCCGGGATTCTGACGCAGCGCGAAGACACGCCCGCCCGCCACAGTCAGATAATGCATCTCTGGCCCGGCATCGCTCAACGCGGTGATGCGCTCTAGCAGGTGTCGCGCTCAGGGAGCGCAGCCAGGACTCCAGTCGCGTATTCCGCTTGCTGTCGCAACCAGGCCTGCGCCTCGTCGCCTTTGTAGTCTTCCATCCAGCGATATGGGTCTGTGATGGTTGTGTCGAAATACTCGTCGCGAACGTCCTCGACGCGCGCTCTGGGGATTGGCCATGCGCGGCTCCTCTCGCGATACTGTCCTCGATGTCTCGATATGGCTCTGCGACTACCTCAGGCCGCTGAGAAAATCGCCGAGAATCTGGTTGAACTCGTCGGGGAGTTCCATGCTTGGCAGGTGCGCGGTGTTGCGCATCACGACTTTCTGCGCGCCGGGGATACGCGCCGCCAGCACGTCAACGCACTGCTGGATGTCCGGCAGATCGCGGTCGCCGACGATCACCAGCGTGGGCGCGGTGACGGTCTCCAGCCGTGGGTAGGCGGGCGGCTCAGCCGGTTGCCACTCGACGGCGTTCATCTCGGCGTCGTGGTCGTAGAGCGCGCGGTTCATCGCGCTGGCTGTGGCGCGGAACGCGGGGTCTACCTGATCGGGCGTGCGGCCAACGCCATCCACCCATATGCGCATCTCAAGTTCGTTGGCCTTGTCGTAGTCGCCTGCCTTCGCCGCCGCCTGAATCTCCTGCCCTATTGCCTCGATCTTCTGAATCTCCGCTGCCATTGGGCCATCGTTTTCCTCATCGGGCATGCCAGAGACGCCGGGGCCGGACAGCACGAGACCATCCACCATCTCTGGATGCGCCAGGGTGAAATCGAGCGCCGCGCCGCCACCCATCGAGCAGCCAACCACATACGCCTTGTCGATGTTCAGGAACTTCAGCATGCCGTAGATGTCGCCTGAGATCGAGGCTGGCCCGGCTGGCGCGCTGGATTGGCCAAAGCTGCGGTGGTCGTAGCGCACGACACGATAGCGGTCGGCAAACGCGCTGAACTGGTCGTCCCACATGTGCAGATTGGCGATGCCCGCGTGCAGAAAGACCAGCGGATGTCCCTCTCCCGCCATCTCGTAGGAGAGTTTCGCGCCGTTGACATCGGCGTAGCCTGTCGTCACATTCCCGGTGTCCGCCATAGTTGCTCTGCTCCTCTGTTGTACTCAACGGCCCGCATCGCCACCGTCCGAACTCCTGTTCTATTATACATGAAGAATAGCGCCTGTGGTATCGACCGCATATTTCAATAGATACTCGCGCTATTGCGCCATTGTGCCCGCCAGATTTCCTGCGTGACTTCGCGGCGCATCTCCAGAAAGAGACGGGCGCCTGATCCTGTGTCGGGGGCATCCAGCGTGCCAACGTGGCGGAATCCGGCGCGCTCGTAGACGCGGATGGCGCGCTGATTGAACGGCAGCACGAAGAGCCGGAACGCGTCTGGGGTGAAGCGCTGCGTTGCGAAGGCCAGCACGGCGGTGAAGAATGGCAGCCCCAGGCGCTGGCCCGTCAGATCGGGACGCAGCCCCAGACCGACGCTGAGCGTCCGGTCGCCCATCGTCCAGAGGCGCGGCTCGCCCTCCCAGCCAACCTCGGCAGCCGTGCCAAAGCAGCAGTAGCCCATCGGCTCGCCAACGGTGTCGAAGGCGACAAACCACGGGCTGCGCGCATCCAGCATCTCGGCCAGCGCCGCTGGCTCGTCGCCAACGTTGTAGGTATCGTACGGCGCGGGATAGCGCCAGGTGGCCAGCGCGTGCGCCGACTCTGTTGTGATTGGCTGAAACGTGACATCATCCATCGGCGTCTCCTTCGTGATCCGCTGCGTGATCTTATGGCGGTTTCCTATGACCTCAGACATAGTATCGCTATTCGCTCATCCCTCGCTAGCCATAAGCATAGCCCGTGAAAGATGTATCGTCGGGCATGACCTCCGGCACGCGCCGCACCGCCATCACGTCGGGTAGGCTGTTCCTCAGAAGCCGTTTACCAGCCATCCTGGCGCGGCCATCCCAGCGAATGGCGCCGCATACGTGTTCTGGAGGATCACATGATACCTGATGTCAGCGTACATACTGCCACCACCGCGTCGCAACAGCCACCAACGGCTGCGGCGATTGTCGAGGTCAACCATCTGGTGAAACGCTATGGACGCTTCACCGCCGTCAACGATGTCAGCTTTGCGATCAGGCGCGGCGAGATTTTCGGCCTGCTCGGCCCCAACGGCGCGGGCAAGACGACGACACTCGAAATCATCGAAGGGCTGCGCCGTGGCGATGGTGGCCAGGTGACGGTGGATGGGCTGGATGTACGACGCGACCGCCGGGCCGTGCAGCAGCGCATCGGCGTGCAGTTGCAGGCGACGACGCTCTTCGACGGGCTGACCGTCCGCGAGACGATTCAGTTGTTCGGCTCATTCTATACGTCGGCGCGGTCGGCGGACGATCTGCTGCGCGAGGTGGCGCTCGAAGAGAAGGCGCGCGCCATGCCCAGCGATCTCTCGGGTGGCCAGCGGCAACGACTCGCGCTCGCCCTGGCGCTGGTCAACGATCCCGCGCTCCTGCTGCTGGATGAGCCAACGACCGGCCTCGATCCCCAGAGCCGACGCCAACTGTGGGATACCATTCTGCGGCTGCGCGAGCGCGGCAAGACGATTGTGCTGACGACGCACTTCATGGACGAGGCGCAGACTCTCTGCGACCGCATCGCGATTCTCGACGGTGGGCGCATCATCGCGCAGGATACCCCAGCCGGGCTGATCGGGCTGTTGGACGCCAGCGCAACCATCGAATGCGCGCTGACGACCGCCCCAGGCGGCCAGCCGCTCGATGCCGCCGCGCTGCGGATGTTGCCTGACGTCACCGATGTGCGAGCAGGCGCCGACCGGGTGCGCATCTTTTCGGCGCGGATCGACAAAACGCTGGTGGCGCTGTTTCAGCGCGCCGAGGCGCAGGGCGTCGCCGTCGAGCAGATAGTGGTGCAGGCGCCGACGCCTCGAAGACGTGTTTCTCAAGCTGACCGGGCGCGGCCTGCGGGAGTGAGGGCAACTGGGCAGTCCGCAGCATGATGGTGTTTCCGTTGTTGATCGGGTCATCGCGGGCGCGAACCTCTCCCGGCCTATCGGCCACCCTCCCCTACAAGGGGAGGGACTGGAGACCATTGTGGCGATTGGCAACCGCGTCGCCCCTCTCCTCGTAGGAGAGGGGCCGGGGGTGAGGTCTGCCCCTATCACCCAATGAAGTTCTTAACCGCCATCATGCTGCGGCTAATCCCGGCCGTTCGGGACGCTCTTGCCAGTGCAATCGCTACGTGGCCCCAGGATTAGCCGTGGCTTCAGCCTACGGCGTGGCGCCCCCTGGACGGACTTACCTGGCAGGCCAATAGCACAGCCATTGCCTCGACCATAGAAAGAAGTGATATTCCCATGAAGGCATTTCGCGCGCTCTTCGTCGCCAGCGTAACGATGCTGCGACGCAACCGTGTCTTGTTGATTACCAGCCTGGGCCTCGCCCTGCTCTCGATCTTCGTCTTCGGCTGGCTCTTTGGCAGCGGCGGCACACCGAAACTGGAGCTGGGTGTGGTTGACCTCGACGCCTCGCCACTTTCGCAGCAGATGACACAGGGACTACGCGCCAGTGACTCGCTCCAGGTCTTCACTGGCGGCCAGGCGGAGGAGCTACAGGCGCTACGCGATGGCCACCGCAACGCCGTCATTGTGCTGGAGCCAGGCTTCGGGCAGGCGCTGACCCACGGCAGCGCCACCAGCATCCAGGTCTATTACGACGAGAGCAGTCCCGTGATGGCGGCCAACGCGCGCATGGCGGCGCAGACCATCGTCACCAATCTCAACCAGCAGGTGACGCACCAGACATCGCCGATCACGCTGCAAGAACAGGCGGTGAGTGTCCACAATCTGCGGGAGATCGACTGGCTGACGCCCGGCATGCTGGGGATGCTGTTGATGTGGGCGAATCTGAGCGTCGGTGTGGTGCTGGTGGAGTGGCGCAAGCAGGGCGTGCTGCGGCGGCTGGCAGTGACACCGCTGCGCCCGACTATATTGGTCTCGACGCAGATGCTGGCGCGGCTCGCGCTCTCGCTGCTGCAAGGGGCCGCGCTGATCGCGGTGGCGATGCTGGTCTTCCATGTGCAGGTGACTGGAAGCTGGCTGGCGCTGGGCGTGACGGTCGCATTGGGCGCGCTGGCGTTGCAAGGCGTAGGCTTCGTGGTGGGCAGCTTCGCCAAAACGCCGGAGATCGCCAATGCGGCGTTCTTCCTCATCAGCTTCCCGATGATGTTCCTCAGCGGCTCCTACTTCCCGACCGATAGCGCGCCCGCCTTTCTCGCGCCGGTCATCAAAGCGCTGCCGCTGACCTACCTCAACGATGCGCTGCGGCAGATCATCAACAATGGGGCGGCGCTCAGCGGCGTAGGAACCGACCTGCTGATTATCGCCGCGTGGATGGTGGTCGCGGTGCTGCTCGCGGCGCGCGCCTTCCGCTGGTCGTGATGCATTGCCGCCGATGACTCATAGCACGTCCGTTGAGATGGTTGTCGTTCGCTCCAGACCTCACCCCCAGCCCCTCTCCTCGTAGGAGAGGGGAGTCAGACGCGGGACACTGTTGCCATTCGCCACACATGGTCGCTCCAGTCCCTCCCCTCATAGGTGAGGGTGGCCGATAAGGCCGGGAGAGGTTCTGCATAGAGCACCATCTCAAACGGATTTGGTATCACATGGCGCTCTACGCGCAACGCTTGTAACGTTTGCGCGGTTCGAGCGGACAACACAACGACAACGCCAGAAGAGCCTGTAGGGCAATCTCAGCCGAAAGTCTGATTGCCATGCGGGCCATTGGTGTGAGAAAAGAATGTAGCTTTCATACGTATATGAGATAGTATGAGGTGAGCGGATATTGAGGCGTGATCGTGGCCTTCATCATGAAGGCGGTGGCGCGCAAGAGCGTAAAATCGTGGCACACTATGTGCTGAACCAGCGTCGTATCCGCTCTCGATGAACCTATATAGTGGCAGCCACAGTGCGTACATTCGTTTCGGCTGAATGCCCGGCCGGATGCGCGTTGTGCGACGAATAGACAGAGCATCTATGGCCATCGGCATCGACTCTCGCGATGCGCAGTGACACCGTCACGGGGCTTGTAGCTCGATCATTTCTCAGATGTCAGTCCTGTAGGGGCCGGTATCAGCCAGTTCATGCTTCACTTCGTGAAGCGGAAATACCTGAGGGGAAATTCAGGTATTTACCTGATGTGACAAACGCTGAAATCCGTGTACACTGGCCGAGGAATGAGCGGAAATGTGCATGAGCACGTCCAGTTGGCAGGTTGTCGCCGTTTCGGAGGGTAGCCGGTTCATATCGTCAGATACGCTGCGATATCTGGCAGAAGGAGTGTGCGACATGGCAGCCACGCAACCAGAGATACTCGAGCACGTCGGCGCGCGGCTTTTGCGCGAGGCGCTCGGGATGGCTGCATCTCCCAGCACGGCGGAGGTGTCCGTTGCTGTAGTCGATGACGAGGGGCCGACGGATGCGGAACTCGCCGAGTTAACCAAGGAAGAAGAAGACGCTCTTTATGGCAAGGGCGCGGGCCACTACGGCGGCGCTGATGGCACTGAAGACGCTTTCCAGAGCT
The DNA here is from genome assembly GCA_963702665.1 of uncultured Chloroflexia bacterium. Classification (GTDB taxonomy): domain Bacteria; phylum Chloroflexota; class Ktedonobacteria; order Ktedonobacterales; family JADMIN01; genus DAHUXT01. The sequence goes on along the minus strand of CAVPDP010000016.1, from coordinate 150,016 downwards.
ACCTCCACGATATTCGCGGACTCTCGCTGCTGACCCACGAGGAAGAGATCATCCTTGCCAAACGCGGCCAGGCGGGAGACATCCGCGCGCGCCGTCGGTTGGTCGAGGCGAATCTGCGGCTGGTGATCTCGATTGCGCGCCGCTACACCAACTCTGGTGTGCCGCTGATCGACCTCATTCAAGAGGGTAATCTTGGTCTGATGCGCGCCGCCGAAAAGTTTGACTGGCAGCGTGGCTGTCACTTCGGCACCTACGCCACCTGGTGGATTCGCCAGGCCATCAGCCGGGCGGCGGGCGAACAGTCCCGCCTGATTCACCTGCCGGAGCATGTCGCGACCCGCCTGCGCAAGGTGCGCCGTGTCGCCTCGCAGCTCTCCCAGGAAAACGGTGGCGATCCGCTGCCAGAGCAGATTGCCGAGGCGGCGGGCATGCCGATGGAAGAAGTTGACGACCTGATGCACATCACCGAGCAGCCTGTCTCGCTCGATGCCCCCGCCGACACCGATAACCGACTCGCCCTCTCTGATACCCTCGAAGACCCCGGCGTGCAGACGCCCGCCGATATCGCCTCACAGCATCTGCTGGGCGAAGAGCTACACCGCGCGCTCTCGCAACTGACCAGCCGCGAGCGCTCCGTCGTCATCCTGCGCTATGGCATCGGCGATGGCCGCAGCCGCACGCTGCTGGAGGTCGGCAAAGAACTGGGCATCTCGCGCGAGCGGGTGCGCCAGCTCGAGATGGTGGCGCTCACCAAGCTGCGCGGCGCCAACGCTACCCAGTCGCTTCGCGAGTGCGTCTGATACACGTACTCGCTGCAGATAGATGCGGACGGACGCCATCATAAGCGTCCGTCCGTTTTTCGTTTGGCCCGAACCGATCTCATACTGGCCAATCTTCTGCTGCCGGTCCCTTGCTATTGTAACCAACAGCAAGCTCAGTTACCCATCAAAAATATCTCGCACGCCGGAAACATGTAGGAGAAGCCATACCAGCGCGTAAACTGCTGATTGGGCCGGTCAATCGGATGTCTCTCAGCGGCTGCATTGAGAACATACCCATTGCGAATCCGCTCTCCGGAGTCCAGCGCCAGCGTATCACCATCCCAACCTTGAATCTGCGATGTAGTGCGATGCGCCGCAGGCGCACCCGAAGTGGGATCAATATAGACAACCATCTGCTGCTGATTGAGAGTGTCGCTAAGGGCGTTATTCTGAGCTTTGATAGTTTTCATTGGATAGAAGCGCGCATGTCCATCAATCCAGATCCCCAGACCAATTTCCAACTCTGGCAAGCGGTTATCACTTCGCAGTCATCGAAAGTCGGAAAAGGGCTGGGCATGTAGCCTGTAGGGGCTAACATGCGTCGGAGAAGGAGAAAATCAAGAAGGCGAGAGCGCCATGACGCTCTCGAGATGGCAATTTTTGCGTCTGGAACAGATTCCAATGAGTTGCGCTACCGTCAAATACTGTGCGGATTGGGTTTTCAATTGCGTGCCCTGAAGCGATCCCCGTATACACTCACCCGTGACATGTCTCGCCAGACTGACCCTGTCTCATAATCGCTCATCATGGACATGGCATTATAGATGCCCGTAACACGAAAGCGATGAACCCGCCCATTTACTATAGGCGACCAGACTGGTTCCCATATTGCAGCTCACACAAAAGAAGGCGGCCCAGGCCTGCCCATTCAATTGCCCCTGCGCCACATGGTGATAGGTCATCTGCTTCAAGACGAGCGCCAATGTTTGCTGTCCCACCTCAAAAACCATCAGTTTCGTATCTGGATCAACCAATCTATTCGCCAGCGCTGCCTTGAGATCCTCATAAAAAGAAACGTTAAAAGGCGGAAACAATACATCCACTCCGGCTATTCTGGGATAGGCACGGGTAGGATTGATGACCATACCAGTTCGCGTAGCATAAAAATTGCCTTTTCGCAGGCTCATACTGCCCCCCGCATCGACTACTCAGACGAACCGAGAATCGAGAGAGCGCCCACCGTAGTCGTGAACCAGACGGATGCGCCACAAACGCCGTTGAGGCCAGGGGACATCTACATCGATGCATCACCGATGCGCCGCCGCGCGCAAGCGGAATCAGGCGGATATGTCGTCCCATGCCGTTATCTTACACCGACCTTACCACAATTGGTATGAAACGAACAGCGGCCTTGTCATCGAATGCCTGCGCGCCGCCTGATACACTATAAGGGAGGGCTTCGTGGGGGATGTGAGGAGGGGCGCCATGCGACGCTGGAACGGTTGGGGCGACGATACCATCAGTCTGCATCTGCCGGGGTCGGCCGCGCACTTTCTAGAGCAACGTCTGGGGCCGGGCAAGCCGCCGCGCGATGCGACACTGGCGCAGGTGGTGGCGCAGGTTCCAGAGTCGCGCCTGCCAGGGCATCCTGGGCAACCGCTGGTGACGACCGACGCCACCGAACGGGTGCGCCACGCGCGCGGCCAGAGCCTGCCCGACTGGATCGCGTTGCGGAGCGGAGAGATCGAGACCTTCCCCGATGGCGTCGCCTACCCACAGCATGCCGAAGATGTCGCCGCGCTGCTCGCCTGGGCAGCCACGGCGGGCGCGCAGGTCATCCCCTATGGCGGCGGCACCAGCGTCGTCGGGCATATCAATCCGCTGGCGGGCGACGCGCCCACGCTCACCGTCGATATGCGCCATATGAACCGGCTGCGCGCCTTCGACGAGGTGAGCCAGCTCGCCAGCTTCGAGGCAGGCGTGAGCGGCCCCGACCTGGAGGCGCATCTGCGGGCGCGCGGCTATACCCTCGGTCACTTTCCCCAATCGTTCGAGTATTCGACGCTCGGCGGCTGGATCGCCACGCGCTCCAGTGGCACACAGTCGCTCGGCTATGGGCGCATCGAACAGCGGTTCGCCGGAGGTCAGATGGTGTCGCCAGTCGGCACGCTCGATCTGCCAGTCTTTCCGGCCTCGGCGGCTGGCCCCGATCTGCGCGAGGTGGCGCTTGGCTCCGAGGGACGGATGGGCATCATCACCGAGGCGACGGTGCGGGTCGCGCCGCTGCCCGATGTCGAGGCGTTTCATGCCATCTTCTTCCCGTCATGGGAACAGGGCGTCTCAGCGGCGCGGATGCTGCTGCAGGCCGGGCTGCCGCTCTCGATGGCGCGACTGAGCACCCCGCGCGAGACCGAGACGAACCTCATGCTGGCGGGCCATCGTGGCGTCATCGCCGCGCTGGATCGCTATCTGGCCGTGCGCGGCGCGGGCGCGGAGAAATGCATGATGGTGCTGGGCTTCACCGGACGCGCGGCGCTGGTCGAGGCGACCCGCAAAGAGGCGCTGGCGCTGGCGGGGCGGCATCAGGGCATCCATCTGGGCCAGCCGCTTGGCCGGGCGTGGCATAAGAGCCGCTTCCGCACGCCCTATCTGCGTAATACGCTCTGGCAGGTGGGCTACGCGGTGGATACTGTGGAGACCGCAACGATCTGGAACAATGTGCCGGAGATGGTCGCGGCCATCGAGGGAGCGCTCTGTGACGGATTGGCGGAGTGGGGCGAGCGGGTACATGTCTTTACCCATCTCTCGCATCTCTATCGCCACGGCGCCAGCGTCTACACCACCTATCTCTATCGGCTGGCGGCCAGCCCAGAGGAATCGCTCGCCCGCTGGCAACGGCTGAAGACGGCGGCGAGCCAGGCCATTGTGGCGCATGGCGGTACGATCAGTCACCAGCATGGCGTGGGACGTGACCATCTGCCCTACCTGGCCGCCGAAAAAGGCGCCGCTGGCATCGCGGCGATTCAGGCCATCTGTGCGCATTTCGATCCGGCGGGCATCATGAATCCCGGCAAACTGGTCGCGAAACGAGAGAGGTGAGGCGGATGGCGCGGGAACGTGACGCCACCTGGGAGCGTATCGGCGGACCGTGGGATGTCATCATCGTCGGTGGCGGCATCACCGGGGCCGGGCTGCTGCGCGAGGCGGCGCATCTCGGCCTGCGGACGCTGCTGGTCGAGCGCCACGATTTCGCCTGGGGCGCGTCGAGCCGCTCCTCCAAGCTTGTCCATGGCGGCTTGCGCTACCTCAAACAGGGCGATCTGCGCCTGGTGCGCGAATCGGTGCGGGCACGCAATCGGCTGCTGCGCGCGGGCGCGGGACTCATCACGCCGCTCGGCTTTCTGCTGCCCGTCTATCGCGGGGAGAGTCCGGGCCGTGGCGTCTATGGCATGGCGCTGGCGATCTACGACGCCCTCGGCGCCCAGTGGACGCACCGCTACCGCGACGCAGCCGATTTTTCGCTGCTGGCGCCATCGGTGGCGCAGGCCAGGTTGCGCGGTGGCTTCGCCTATCAGGATGCGCAGACCGATGATGCGCGGCTGACGCTGCGGCTGCTGCGCGAGGCCGAGACGGCTGGCGGCTGGGCCATCAACTACGTCACCGCCGAATCGCTGCTGCGCGAGGATGGGCATGTGGCTGGCGTGCGGTTGCGCGACACCGAGGGCGACCGTTCCACCGAGGCGCGCGCCGCCATCGTCGTCAACGCCACGGGCGCCTGGGCCGACCATCTGCGCGGACAGGCGGGCGGACCGATGCGGCTGCGGCCGTTGCGCGGCAGCCACCTGATCTTCCCGGGGTGGCGCTTTCCCGTCGCGCAGGCTATCGGCTTCAATCATCCCGTCGATCACCGGCCAGTCTTTGCGCTGCCGTGGGAGGGCGTGACGCTGGTGGGCGCCACCGATGTTGACCACACGCGCCCGCTCGACGAGGAGCCAGCCATCTCACCCGACGAGGTCGCGTATCTGATGGCGGCGCTCGACGCGCGCTTCCCGGCGCTGGCGCTGACCGCCGCCGACGCGATTGCGGCGTATGCGGGCATTCGTCCGGTGATAAGCTCGGGCAAGACCGATCCATCCCATGAGTCGCGCGACGCCGCCCTCTGGGATGACGATGGGCTGCTGACCGTCACTGGTGGCAAACTGACCACCTTTCGCGAGAGCGCTGCCATGGCGCTGGACGCCATCCGCACGCGCATTCCGGGGATACTGTACCCGCCATCCGACGCCGCGCCGCTCGATCCCGTTCCGCCGCTGGACATCGGAATACAGCGCATCTCCCACCGGAGCAGCGGCAACGCCTGACCGGACGCTACGGCGCGGATGCACAGGCGCTGGTCGCGGCGGCGCATCCCGGCGAACTGGCGGCGATTCCCGATACCCCAGTGCTGTGGGCCGAGCTGCGCTGGGCCGCGCGCAGTGAGAGCGTGCTGCATCTGGACGACCTGCTGCTGCGTCGGGTGCGGCTGGGTCTGTTGCTGCCGGAGGGTGGCGCGGCGCATCTGGCGGCCATTCGCGCGATCTGCCAGCCGGAGCTAGGCTGGGATGACGCCCGCTGGCAGGCGGAAGAAGCGCGCTACCGCGCGCTGTGGCAGGCATACTATCGTGTGCCCGACGAGGCGCTGCGCCTGATCGCGGAAAGGGCGGCTGTAGCGTCATCCCCGCGCAGGCCACGCTGGCCGATACTGGCGGCGGCGCTGGCCGCTGGCATAGCTGTCATGGCGCTGGCGGGCTTACTGGTGGCGCGGTGGGCGCGTCATCGCGGCGCGGCTGACGGCGACGCGGGCGAGCAGGCGTGAAGCAACGTACCCAAGTAGGCAGGCAGTGACGCATGGAGGTAGCGCTCAGAACCTCTCCCGGCCTATCGGCCACCCTCCCCTGCGAGGGGAGGGACTGAACGACCAGCGCGCCGAATGGCCACCACTGGACTCCCCGCTCCTCGGAGGAGAGGGGCTGGGGGTGAGGTTCGGGCGGGCAACGCTTCATGGACTATCTCTTAGAGCGTCAGCGAGCAGTCTCGCTGACGCTCTTTTTTGCCCCTTCGCGAACGCCGCTTATTAATAAAATGAATTGAGTTATTGACTTTATTACAGTTACTATGTTATAAATTTCTCATCAGAGAAGGGAGCTATTGATGACATCAGACGCCCTGATAGATCAATCCACAACGCCAACGCCGCCCATACAGCCAGCCCAGCGCACACCGCTCTTTGCGCTCTACCTCTCGAACACCGTCTCGGCGGTCGGCGACGTGCTGACGTTTCTGGCGGTGCCCTGGTTTGTGCTGCAGACGACGGGCAGCGTGGTACAGACGGGCCTGACCGCCTTCTTCGCCACCGCTTCGGTCGCGATCTCCGCCCTTTTCGGCAGCGCCATCGTCGACCGCCTCGGTTTCCGGCGCGCCAGCGTGGTGAGCGATCTGGCGAGCGCGGCGGGTGTCGCGCTGATTCCGCTGCTCTATGAGACGGTAGGGCTGCCATTCTGGGCGCTGCTGGCGCTCGTCTTTCTCGCGGGCCTGATGACCACCCCCGGCGCCACGGCCCGCACGGCGATGGTGCCCGACCTGGCGGAACTCGCTCACGTCCGCATGGAGCGCGCGATTGCCGCGAGCGACGGCGCTACCCGGCTCTCTCGCTTCATTGGCGCGCCACTGGCGGGTATCTTGATCGCCATCGTTGGCTCTGGCAACCTGCTCTGGATTGACGCCGCCACATTCGCCTTCTCCGCGCTCGTCATTGGGCGCGCCGTGCCAGCCATGCTCCCGGCTATGCTCCCCGTCACACTCCCACAGGCGACGGAAAAGTCGGCGGCGGCTGACGATGCGGCGCCCCGGCGTTTTCTGGCGGGGCTGCGCGAGGGCTTCGCCTTCATCCGGCGCGATCCGATATTGTTCTGGCCGATACTGGTCGTGCTGGTAACGAATCTGCTCGACGCGGGCAATTCCGGCGTGCTGCTCCCCGTCTTTGTGAAGCAAACCTATGGGAGCGCGGTGTGGCTTGGCGCGATGGTCGCCGCAACGGGTGGCGCCGCGTTCCTGGGTACCATCGCGTTTGGGGCTATTGGCCACCGATTACCCCGCCAGCTGACGCTCGGCGTCGCCTTTACGATTGGCGGCGCGCTGCGCCTCTTCGTGCCGGTGGGATTCGCCGCGCATCCCCTGGTGATCGTGGCGCTGTTTGCCGTCTGCGGATTATTCATCGGACAGATCAACCCCATCTTCGATACCATCACCTATGAGCGGACACCCGTTGCGCTGCGGGCGCGCGTCTTCGGCGTGCTGACGGCGGGATCGATGCTCGGCACGCCACTCGGCGGACTCATCGCCGGGGGTATCGAGCCGGTCATTGGCATTAGCGCCTCGCTGCTGCTCTTCGGCGTGGTCTACCTGCTTGCCACCACCAGTCTGCTGGTCAATCCCGCGCTACGCGGCATGAATGAGCGCCATGTGATGCCCGCGCGCGAGGGCGTCTAGCACAGCAGCGCATAAAAACCTCGGCAGAAAACTGGCCACCGCTCTCGCTGATTCTGGCATAGAATGACACGGGCGGGCGTTGCGGTGTAGCAACGGCGAATCAGTTTGCGCAACGCTTTCAGAAGGGACTGGCCAAGTGCTTCGCGGGAAGAAAGTCATTTTACGCGCGCTGGAGCGCGATGATCTCAAGCAATTACATACCCTGGCGCAGAACGTTGATCTGGTGCTGCTGAGCGATGGCGCGTGGGGGCCAGAGCCGCTGGCCGCGTGGGAAAAGAACTTCGACAAGCATCTGGAAGACCACGACCGCCACGAGTTCATCATCGAGGCCGATGGCAAGATCATCGGGTCGATGGAGCTGCACCCAGACGCCAATCGCCGCGCGGGCAGTGGCGAGCTGGGCATCGCCATCTATGATCCCGAATATCTGGGCAAGGGCTACGGACGCGACGCCATCGAGACGTTTCTCGACTGGACCTTCCGCATCCTCAACTTCCGCCGGATCAAACTCGAGACGTTGGCGACGAACGAGCGCGCGCTGCGCTGCTACGAGGCATGTGGCTTCCGGCGCGAAGGGCTGCTGCGCGAGGATGAATACACCAATGGGCAGTATCAGGATATCGTCGCCATGGGGCTGCTGCGCAGTGAGTGGGAGCAAGACCGCGCCGCGAAGTAGGGCGTAATTTTGAGCGGATGGCGTACGTCGTAGCTGGTGCGTTGATGTATCTCTTGTTCAAGAAGGGCTGGCATGGATACCACTGAAACCAACACGCCACAGACCAAGCGCGCCGCGCTGCTGACGATTATCGACCGCGCCCGCGCGCTGGAGCAGACGCTCGCGGATTTCTTCGACGAGACGGCGCGCGCGGCCACCGGCACAGTTGAGGTCTGGGCGCCCAAAGACCACTTTGCGCACCTCGCCGTCTGGCAGGCCTATCAGGCGCGTCGGCTGGAGGCCATCACCACTGGCAACCCACCTGCGCAGCCCGCGGACAATGATGCGGTCTTCCTCGAACATCGCGACGAACCGTGGGATACCGTCTGGGCAGACGCCATGCGGGCGCTGGACGACAATGCGGCGGTCATCGAGCGCACATCCGAAGAGGATTTGACCGACCCCAATCGCTTTCTCTGGACCAACGGGCGCTCGTTCGTCTCATCGGCCATCAGCAACATCTATCTACATCCCATCGAGCATCTCGTGCAGATGCATGAGGAGCGCGGAGACGACGCCTCAGCCGAGCGCGTTCAGCAGGAGTCTGTCGCGTCGATGGCGACCTTCTTTGGCAAGGGCGAAGAATATGCCAACGCCGTCTACAACCTGGGATGTTTCTACGCGAAACGTGGGCGCGCCGCCGATGCGATAGCGCAGGTGCGTGAGGCGCTGGCGGTCAATCCGAAGCTGACCGAGTGGTCGAAAGAAGACGCCGATCTGGTCTCGCTGCACGATCTGCCAGAGTATCAGGCGCTCTATACCGCCTAGAGTCGTTAGGGACTTGCTATCACATGAATGAAGAGTAGTACACCATCACACACGATAAAGTAGACGAGGACGTACTCATAGCGCACGAAACCAGCAAGATCGTTCTCAGCACGCAGGACCTGCGTGAGGTTACCAAGTACGCCGCTGAGAGCGCGCAGGAAGTCCTGGAGATCTTCGAGCGAGCACACCCGACCGACTCGCGTCCTCGCGACGCGGTCGACGCCGCTTGGACGTTCGCTCGCGGCGGCAAGCGCGGGAAGACGCTGCGCGTACACTGCCGTGGGCGGCGCTTAAGGCGGCCCGAGATACAGCCACGGCGGCTGCGGGCGATGCGGCGCGGGCGGCGATGTGCGCGGCATCCGCTGCGTATCTGCATCCACTGGCCGACGCTCACCAGGTGAAGCACATTCTGGGGGCAGCGGCCCACGCGGCGAGAGCGGTCGAACTTATGGCGGGCGATGATCGAGCTGTCGGCGCTGAGCACATTGAGCAAGCGCTCCGGCGCGCGACACCAGCCGTCGTAGACGTGCTCAAACGCTACCCTGCGGCGCCGCCTGGAGGAGGGCGCGTCGGGGAGCTACTTCGCGATCTGGATAAGGCTCTCCGCAGCCGTTTCTGAAGGACTTATTGGACTCGACATCACGTCAATAACAGGCTCTAGGCGCGCCTCTCCGCACGTTTCCCCGACCTGGGGAGGGTGGCCGCAATCGCCGCGCAAAGGATCAGCAGTGCATATACGCCGCGCCCGCCCTGACGAAGCCGAGGCGCTCACCGCGCTCATCATGCGCTCGAAGGCCCACTGGGGCTACGATCAGCGGCAACTCGACGGCTGGCGCGCGGCGCTGACCATCACTGCCGCCGCCATTGAACGCGACCTCGTCTATTGCGCGGTGGTCGATGAGATAGTGGCGGGCGTGATGCATCTCAAGCTGCTGGGTGAGGGGGAGGCGCTGCTGGATGACCTGTTCATCGAGCCAGCCTCTATTGGCGCTGGTGTGGGTGGGGCGCTCTGGCGGCAGGCCACTATCCTGGCGCGCGCGTCTGGCGCACGGACAATCGTGCTGGATGCCGATATCCACGCCGTCGCGTTCTACCAGCACATGGGAGCCGTCCTGGTAGACATTGCCGATAGCGCGGATATCCCCATCGCCTCCACGCCACGCATGCGCTATGAGTTGCCTGACGCGTAGCAGCCAGGCTAAATGAAGAACACGAGGGCCATGGCGATAGCCAGCATGGACAAAATCATGCCCGCCATGGCCATGCCACGTCGCCGCCGCGATTTCATCCCCAGGCCGCCAAACACGATGCCCAGAATCGCCGGAAAAGAGCCACCGCCCCGCAGAGTGGTATCCAGCCGACGGAGGCGCTCATGATGCCAAGGATCAGGCTGGCTAACGCCATACCGCCGCCGGTATCAGGCGCCGCGACCGGGTAGGGCACGGGCACATAGACATGTTGAATCACGGTTGGCGCCTGCACCGTGGGAAGGTTCCCTATCGCGTTCTGTCCCATCGGATCCATAGGAGGGTAATAGGAAGGGCCTGAGGGGGGAGTATAGCGCGGCTGGTAAGGATACTCCTGCGTCGGCTCTGGGAAGATAGTATCCATGGCCGTCGGATCAAAGTCGGTCGGGTCAAAATCGGTCGGATCGAAGTCGGTTTGCTGCGGGATATAACGATAGTTGTCGTCCACGAAGAATCCCTCCCCCTCCACATCCTCGCTAGCGCCCCTGTGGGTGGCCAGATGGCAGCGACGGCGTTTCTGATAATTTGCCCGCAGGTTATACGAACAACTACAGCAGAGGTTGCTAGCAATACGTCTTTGTTTGTTAGCGCTGGGCGCGTGGCTCAACCTGTTCTGGCAGCGTGGGCAGAACGGCGCGTAGTGTCTCGGCAAATGCGGCGCGTTCCTCGGCGGTACCAACGGTGACGCGTATGCAGCGGTCGAGCGGTGGCGCGCCGGGCATGCGGATGAAGACATCATGGGCGGCGAGCGCCGCAACCAACGCCTTCGCGCGCTCTGGGCCGCCCGTGTCGAAGCTGACGAAATTGGTGGCTGAGGGCAGCGGCGCCAGCCCCAACTCGCATCCCAGCGCCGCATACTCCTCGCGACCACCCGCCACCTCCGCCACGACCAGCGCGAGATAGGCGGTGTCGGCCAGTGCGGCGAGCGCGCCCTCCTGCGCGACGCGATTGATGCCGAAGTGCAGACAGATGCGGTCGAAGGCGTGCATCATGTCGGCTGGGCCAAGCGCGTAGCCGATACGCGCGCCTGCCATGCCATACGCCTTGGAGAAGGTGCGCAGCCGGATGATGCGCGGGTCGCTGATGTCCAGCGGCAGCAGCTCAGTCGGCGGGCGCGAACTCGCAATACGCCTCGTCTAGCAGCAGCAGGCATCCCTCAGGGAGCGCATCCTGAAAGGCGCGTAGCGCAGCGGCGGCATACCACGAGCCGGTGGGATTATCGGGATTGGCGAGATAGACCAGCCGCGCGTGATGCTGGTGCGCCGCCGCCGCCAGCGCCTCCAGGTCGTTGCGGTCGTCGCGATAGGGGACGCGCTCCAACCGGCCACCATAGCCAGCCACATGATAGTTGAACGTCGGGTACGCGCCGAGCGAGGTCACGGCGGTCTCGCCAGGATTGAGATAGGTACGCACCACCAGCCCCAGCAGATCGTCGATGCCGCTGCCGAACACGATCTCATCGGGGGCAACGCCGTGCTGGGCCACCAACGCCATCCGCAGGTCGTAGCTTTCGGGATCGCCATAGTAGTTGATGTGGTCTACCGCCGCCCGCATCGCATCACGGGCGCGCGGTGATGGGCCAAACGTGCTTTCGTTGGCGCCCAGCCGCAGCCGAAAGGTGCGCCCACTCTGGCGCTGCAACGCCTCAGGCGCGACAAACGGAACCGTTGCGGGCAGTCCGGCGACGAGCGGCGTCGGCGGAATCGGGCGGTAGGGCATTATGTGTATCTCCTGACATTATGGCATCTATCAGCTCATCGCGCGACGCGGCCATCGCCTTTCCGAACAGGCCATAGTAGCCAAACCCCAGCCCTACCAGCCCAATCATCACTACCAGGACTCCCAAGCCAGTCGAAGCCAGCGCGAAGACGATTGCGAACAGCATGATGACGAGAGCAAACAGGATATAGTTGGTGGATTCGGTCATGAAAACATCCTTTGGCAACACGGTAGCCATGACGATCTGTGAGAGCCGCTACTCCTTCGGCGCGAGAAATTCCAGCGCGGCGCGGGCCATCGTCTCGACGCCGATGGGCAGGCAGCTCTCGTCGATATCGAAGCGCGGGCTGTGATGTGGCGCCATGATCCCGCGTTCGGCGTTGGCGGCGCCGAGGAAGAAGTAGCAGCCAGGCGCAGCCGCCAGGAACGACGCCATGTCATCGCTCGCCGAGATGCGATTATCGCCGCTGGGCAGATGATCCGCGCCGACGGTCGCTAGCGCCGCCCGGCGTATCAGCTCGGTCATCGCCGCGTCGTTGACGGCGACCCGACACCCCGCGCCCACGCGATACTCAACCGTCGCGCGCATCGCCGCCGCGACCTCGCCCGCCACCTCGCCGATGCGGCGCTTCAAGTAATCGTGGTCAGCCTGATCGTAGGCGCGCAGTGTGCCGACGAGCGCGACCTCGTCGGCGATGATGTTGCCAGCGGTGCCACCGTGAATCGAGCCAAAGGTGAGGACGGCGGTATGCAGCGGATCAATCTCGCGGCTGACGAGCGTCTGAAGCGTGACGATGATCTGCGCGGCGACGATGACGGGATCAATCGCCTGGTGGGGCATGGCGCCGTGGCCCGCCCGCCCGTGTACCGTCAGATAAATCTCGTCGGCGCTCGCCATGACCGCGCCCGATTGCAATGAGATATCGCCGACTGGCCCCGGCGACCAGACATGCAGGCCGATGACGCCATCCACGTCGGGATTGCGCATCACGCCCGCCTCGATCATCGGATCGGCGCCGCCAACCTTCTCCTCGGCGTGCTGAAAGACGAATTTGACGCGCCCGGCGAGTTGATCGCGCCGCGCCGCCAGCACCTCGGCGAGGGTGAGTCCGATGGTGATGTGGGCGTCGTGGCCACAGGCGTGCATCTTGCCCGGCGTCTGCGAGCGATACTCCACATCGTTCTCTTCGGTGACGGGCAGCGCGTCGATATCGGCGCGCACCAGTAGCGTTCGCCCGGTCTCCGCGCCGGGAGCCGTGCCGGTGAGCAGACCGACGACGCCATTGCCGCCCACACCTTCGGTAACTTCTAGCCCGGCCTCGCGCAATGCGGCGGCGATAGAGGCTGCCGTCTCGTGTTCCTCGAACGAAAGCTCTGGATGCATGTGATAGTGACGGCGGCGCGCGACCATCGTTGGGGCGCGGCTGGCGATGTCGTCGTGCAGGTCGTCGTGTGTTGGCTCGGCTGTCGTCTGCATCAGTGGCTCCTGCTGCTTAGTATGAACGATGTACTCCTGGCCACGAGCGGCAGAATGATGAGGTAGTGTGTGGATATTCTACCAGACGTGACGATACAGCATCGCTGGGATGTTTCGCCTGATGAGGCGATTGCGATCCAGAAGCGCCTGAGCGCCGCAATAGCATTGGCCGAGCGGGTTGAACCAATCACACTCGACCAGATTCATACAGTCGCCGGAGTAGACGCCTCGTATCGCGAGATCGGTCGCGCGGCCATTGCCGTCTTTTCGTTTCCTGACTTGACGCTCATCGAACAGGTGACCGCAACCAGAGAAGTGACCTTTCCCTATATTCCGGGGCTGCTCTCGTTTCGCGAGGGACCAGTCGTGCTGGCGGCGTTCGAGCGGCTGCGCATACAGCCCGATCTGCTGCTGTTCGATGCGCAGGGTTACGCGCATCCACGCCGTCTGGGTCTCGCCCGCTCATCTCGGCGCCTATCTGGGCCGACCCAGCATCGGCTGCGCCAAATCGCGGCTGATCGGCGCCTATGAAGAGCCAGGAGCCAGAACCAGGCGCGTGGTCGCCGCTCATGGCTGGCGGCGAAGAGATTGGCCGGGTCGTGCGCACCAAAGCGCGCACCAGGCCGCTCTTTGTCTCGGTGGGCTACCGGATCACACTTCCCCTCGCCGTCGAGATCGTCCTGCGCTGCACGCGTGGCTATCGCCTGCCTGAGCCAACACGCATCGCCGATAGGCTCACGAAGCAGCTTCCGTGATCGTCAGCCTATTCCGCGCCATCATCTCCCAGCCGCGCGAGGATGTAGTCGACAAAGTCGCGGATGTGATGTTCGAGCGGCGCATAGTTGCCGCCATGCGCGTAGGCTCTGGAGGTCATCCCCTGCTGCGCCAGCTCGCAGACGACCCAATCCTGACGGTTGACGAGATCGAGGATGTCCACCGCGTCCATCGGGTCGAAGTCGGGGCGGGCCATCGCAGCGGGATCGAAGAGCCATTCGCTGGTGACGCGCGTCTGGGTCGGGCCGAGCGGTTCCAGCCAGTCAATCGCCACATGGTCGCTCAGCAGGTTGATGAAGATGCTGGGCAGGCCAAAGAAGCCCGCATAGCGGCGCGTATCGTCGGGGAGCAGTCCCGGCAGCGGCGGGCGGCTGGCTTTGCCGGTGATGGTGAACGCCTCGACGCCATCGGCGAACGCGGTGCCCTCGTTGCCATCGATCACACCCGTTTTGTACTCCGGCAGCAGCGCGCAGAGTTCGGGGTGCATCGGCCCGCAATGGTAGCACTCCAGCGTATTCTCCATGATGAGCTTCCAGTTGGCGCGCACCTCGTAGGTGATGGTCTTGCCAACGCGCAGGTTGGCGATGCCATAGCGCTCGATGGGGCCGTTGCTGCCAAAGTCGCGCACGGTGGGGTCATCCATCTGCGCGGCGAGCGAGGGCGGATTCGCGGAGAGGTTGAGCCAGACCAGCCCCTGCCAGACCTCCAGGGCCACGGGATGCAGGCCATACAGATCGCGCTCGAACTCCGGGCGATTGAAGACATTCGGCGCGCCGATGAGCCTGCCGTCCAGCGCATAGGTCCAGGCGTGGTAGCGGCACTGGATCGAGCCATTCAGGCGCCCAGACGCCTCGGGGCAGAGTCGCGAGCCACGATGACGGCAGACGTTGAGGAACGCGCGCAGGTCGCCTTGCTTGGTGCGCACGACGATGACGCTTTCGTTGGCGATGGTGAGCGTGCGGTAGTCGCCGGGTTTGGCGAGGCTGTTCGCCACCCCGCCATAGACCCACATCCGGGCGAAGATGCGCTCCTGTTCGCGCGCGAAGATCGCGGGATCGTAGTAGTAACGTCCTGGGAAGGTCGCGAGAAATGGAGATTGTGCGCCGACGCCAGTGTCTGTAACGGTACTCATAAACCGGGAAATGCCCTTTTCTGTGCGACCGGGTTCATGAGCGACGCGCTGGCTGATGGGTCACTGGATCATTTGGGGCGACAACCCTTATGGTTCTGAATCGCCCCAGGCGCGCGCTCACATGGAGATGAACCCAGCAATACGTGAAGCCTCTCCACTGGCCTCTCGCCACCCAGCATACCACGTAGGCGCGCGTGATTCTCTGCGCGGCTCGGTCAGCAATCCGCTGCGCTGTAGAGCGGCAGGGCTACGACGCAGGTGACGCCCGCGCCGACCTCCGAGGTGATGGTGATGTCGCCGCCATGCGCCTGGGCGATCCAGCGGACGATGGCGAGACCCAGCCCACTGCCCGCGCGTTCGCTGTCTCTGCCCTTGTGTCGCCTCCATCGGCTACCGCGTCGGTGGAATGGGTGCGCGCGACATCCGCGCGATAGAAGCGCTCGAAGACGTGCGGCAGATGATCGGCGGCGATGCCTGGCCCATCGTCGCTCACCGTGATCCGCGCCCACTGAGCGCCGTCCTGCTCGTGGGTTGCGAGCGCGATGCGCACACAGGACGCCATCTGGGCCGCTGTACTTCAGCGCGTTCTCAACCAGATTGCCGAGCATCCGCGCCAGATAGAGGCGATCACCGCGAACCGCCAGGTCGGGCAACGCATCCACCTGTATCTGTACGTGGCGCTGCTGGGCCAGTGGCGCGAAACGCTCGGCGACATCGAGGACAAGCTCGTCCAGATGTACGATCTCGCGCAGTTCTCTGGTAGAACCGCCATCGGCCCGCGCCAGGAAAAGCAGATCGTCTACCAGTTGGGTCATGTGCTGCCGCTCCTGCTGGATCATCGTGAGGGCGGCGCGCTGCTGGTCGGTGATAGTGGGTTGTTCCAGCAGGCGGCTCACCTTCAGTTCGATGATCGTCAGGGGTGTGCGCAGTTCGTGGCTGGCGTCGGCGGTGAACTGGCGCTGGCGGGTGAACGCGTCTGCCAGCCGGTCAAGCATGTGGTCGAATTGTGCCCGCAAGCTCACCCAGTTCATCGCGCCGTTTGAACGCGAGGCGGCGGCTCAGATCGCTCCCGCTAATCTGCTGGGCCGTCGCGGTGATTGCCTGGATGGGCCGCATCGCCCGATCCGCCAGCCAGAAGCCACCCACCGCAGCCAGCAATAGCACCAGCGCGCCCGCTATGAGCAGGGTCGTGGCGAGGCTGGAAAGCTGCTTCGCGACAGTTGTGGGAGCGCCAAACGTCAGATAGGCCACCACCCGCTGCTGCTGGAGAATCGCCATGCCGATGAGGCCATAGTCAGCCGGTTTGCCGTTGCTCGCCAGTGTAAGCGACTCATCGGGCAGGATAACCATCAAGCCGCGCGTCGTATCGGTGGACGCCTTGGCGGTGAGCGATACCATATCGGCGACGCTGGCGGGGGTGGGGTCGCCGAGCTTCTGGAGCAGACTGCCCTGTGGCGAGAGCAGCACGCCGACTTCGTTGATGTTCAGCCCGCGCGCCATGGCGCTTATCGCTTTGGCGTTTGTCGGTTTGCTGGGAGGAGAAGGTGGCGTGGTAACGTCAAGCTGTTGCGTGGTCGCGTCGTAGGTGAGCGCGATCTGCTGGATGCGGGTGCGCAGCAGGTCATCGAATTGCGCCGAAAGCGAGCGCTGCTGGGCATAGTAGACGGTGAGGCCAAAGGCGGACAGGATGACCATCAGCACGGCGAGATACCACAGGGTGAGGCGGAAGCGCACGCTGTTAAAAAAACGGGTGGGAAAACGCACGTGAGAGCGCCACATCAAGATGATCCTTTTTCGGGAGGTCGTATGCGATAACCCAGGCCGCGCGCCGTCTCGATCATTTTCTCCGTGAAGGGGTCATCGATCTTGCGGCGCAGGCGGCGCACATACACATCCACCACATTTGACGCACACATGAAATCGTAGTTCCAGATGTGGCTCTCGATCATCTCGCGGGTCAGGATTTGCCGGGGATGACGCAGGAAATATTCGAGCAGGGCGAACTCGCGCGTCGACAGCATGATGGGCTGCCCGGCGCGGGTGACGGCGTGTGTCGCTGGATCGGCGGTGAGGTCGCCGAGCGTGAGCGCGCCTGTTTTGCTGGGCGCGTTCCGCCGCAGCAGGGCGCGCAGCCGCGCCAGTAGCTCGTGCAGCGCGAATGGCTTCACCAGATAGTCGTCGGCGCCGCTATCCAACCCCTGCACGCGGTCTTCGATGGCGTCGCGCGCGGTCAGCATGAGGATGGGCGTGGTCAGGCCACGCGCGCGCAGGGTACGGCAGACCAGCACGCCATCGCGCTTCGGCAGCATGACATCCAGGATGATGCCGTCGTAGGGCGTGGCCTCGGCGAATAGCTCGGCCTGCTCGCCATCGCCCACGGTATCCACCGCGTAGCCCGCATCGCCCAGGCTGGCGGCGAGCGACGCGCTCAGGCGGGCGTCATCTTCGACGAGCAAGATCCGCATGCGATGTTCTCCTTGATGTCTATGAGGCCGGACCTCTCCCGGCCTTCGGCCACCCTCCCCATACCGCAGGCTGAAGACCTGGGCGATCCAGATGTCTGGATCGTCTTCGATGGCGGCAGGTATGCACTGTCTGGACTAGCCGCGCCTCATGCCGCGAAGGAGAGCGACCACGCCCCTTGCCCGCGAAGTTCACTCTCTCACACTATCGCACAGGCGCATGACAGCAAGATGACAACCGGCGTCATGTGCGGGTCATGTTGGGCGGCTACAGTAGCCTTCGCAGGCTCGAATACCCTGCCACGAAGGAGTATAGCCCCTATGACTACCGCGATTCCGGCCCTGGAGGCCGACGGCCTGGGGAGGCGCTATGGCCACACCTGGGCGCTACGCGACTGTTCGTTCCAGATTCCCGCTGGGCGCGTGGCGGCGCTCGTCGGCCCGAATGGCGCGGGCAAGACAACGCTGCTGCACATGGCGGTGGGGCTGCTCACCCCGACCGCTGGCAGTGTGCGCGTCTTTGGCGCGCCGCCGCAGGCTGTCCGCCAGCGCGTGGGCTTCGTCGCCCAGGATCATCCGCTCTATCGCAGCTTCACCGTGGGCGAGACGCTGACGATGGGACGCAAGCTGAACCGCCACTGGGACGACACGGTTGCCAAAGCCCGCCTCGCGCCAGTTAGGCGTCCCACTCGACCGCCCGGTGGGCAAGCTCTCAGGCGGCCAGCAGGCGCAACTGGCGCTGACCCTCGCGCTGGCCAAACAGCCCGATATCCTGCTGCTGGATGAGCCGGTGGCCAGCCTCGATCCGCTGGCGCGGCGCGATTTTCTGCGGGCGCTGGCCGAGATTGGCGAGGAGGGGCGCGTGACCGTGCTGCTTTCCTCGCACATCATCGCCGACCTGGAGCGGGTCTGCGACTACCTCATCATCCTGTCGGCGGCGCGGGTGCAACTCGTCGGCGAGATCACCGAGATCGCGCGGACGCACAAGCGGCTGACGGCATCGCACCGCGAGCCGGGCGCTATCGCGGGTGTCGCCGCCATCATCGAAGAGTACGCGACGCCGCGAAGACACAACTGCTCGTGCGCACCGATGGCCCGCTGACCGATCCAGCCTGGGAGGTATCTGACGTTGGCCTCGAAGAGATTGTGCTTGCCTACCTGGGACATTCGAGCGACGGCACGTCTGAACGCGCCGCCGATCTGGCGCGGATGGAGGTATCCCAATGATCTGGCTGACCTGGCGGCAACATCGCGCCGCGATTATAGCGATGGCCCTGGTGGTGGCGCTATTCGGCGCTATTTTCATCGTGACGGGCCAACAGATGGCCGACGCGTATCAACAACTGGGGGTCGGGGATTGCCTGGCGCATCCGACGCATCCCAACTGTGGCGACATCGTCGGCGCGTTTCGCGATCAGTATGGCCCGTATATCGGGGCATCGGCCTGGCTGAGTCTGCTGCCCGCCTTCCTTGGGATGCTGATCGGCGCGCCGCTGGTGGCTCGCGAACTGGAACACGGCACGCACCGCCTCGTCTGGACGCAGGGCATCTCGGCGGGCCGCTGGCTGGCCATCAAACTGGCCGTGCTGTTCGCCGTGACTATCGCCGCCACGATCCTCATGACCGCGCTGATGTCCTGGTGGCACGGCACATCATGGAACCAACTGGATGGGCACATGAACCCGCTGATGTACGACTTCGAGGGGATCGTGCCACTGGCGTATACCGTGTTCGCCCTGGCGCTGGGTATCGCGGCGGGTGCGTTGCTGCGGCGGACTGTTCCGGCGATGGTGGTGGCGCTTGCCGGATTCCTGGCGGTACGGCTCCCAATAGAGTTTCTGCTGCGCCAGCGTTTCCAGCCGCCGCTGACGTACACCCAGGATATCCTGACGGTGCTCTCGCCAACGACGACGCAGACGCCGCTACGAGGTGGGTGGACGCTCGATTCGGGCTGGTTGGATAGCGCGGGCCACCCACTTGCCGATTCGACGGTCTTCCAAACCTGCGATCCGCGTATAGGCGGCACCAAGCTGGATCTCTTCCAGTGCATCCACAACCACGGCTGGCTCGCCTTCACGACGTATCAGCCCGCCGACCGCTTCTGGCCCTTCCAGGGAATCGAGGCAGGCGTCGTGGTCGCGCTGGCGGTTGGGCTGCTGGCGCTGGCGATCTGGTGGGTGCGCAAGCATCTCGTGTGAGGTGGCGGGCGTAGGTGGGATCGCAGGCGAGCAACGTGGAGGCTGTGATTCTGGCTCCCCTCCCTCTTTAGGGGAGAGGCTGGGGGAGAGGGCTGCACGGCTCATATCACCACAACACAGACGAACGTCGTATCACCCCTCGCGCTGGAGCGCAGCGCGCACGAGGTGAATCTCTGAATAGCTGATATCTTCGCCGACGATTTCTTTCACCGGCTTGAGCGCGGCGAATCCGACCTCGGCAAAGGCGTCGGCGATGCGACGATAGTGGTCGTTGGGCACCAGGTCGGCCACATCAATCGCTTCGCCCTCCTCGATGAGTTGGCAGAGATAGCCGACGATGGTGCTCTGCGCTCGTTGCCGCGCGGTGGCTATCTGCTCAACGCTCATCCCGGCGCGGTAGAGGCGCAGTGTCTCCTGCATGGTCGATGTTTTGGCCCGCTGCCGTTCCCTGGCGTCGCTCGCGTTCTCTAACGGGCGACGCCTCATATTCCGGCGCGGCAGAGATGCCATGTGTATCGCAGAAGCTGCTGATGGCGCTGATGAAGCGCTCGCCGTAGGCGTCCAGCTTGCGGCTGCCGACGCCAGGCACGCGCGCGAAGGCATCCAGCGTGCGTGGGCAGAGCAGCGCCATCATCCGCAGGCTCGCATCGGCAGAAGACGACGTAGGCGGGAACATCCCCCTCCTCGGCAATCTCGTGGCGCAGTACGCGCAACTGCTCAAAAAGCTGCTGACGTACCAGATCCAGCGCCTCCTCTGGCGCCCGTCGGCCCATGCGGCCATCCCGGCTATCCTGGCCAGTGGTCGGCATTGGCGCAATCTCAACACGTCGCTGACCGCGCAGCACCTCCCACGAGGCGGAACTGAGCCGCAGCGTAGGATAGCTGCCCGTCTCGCCGCTCCAGCTATCCACCAGCCCCTGCTGGGTCAGCGCACGGGCCAGGCGCTGCCACTCCGCCGCCGAGTGGTCCTGCCCGATGCCATAGACCGAGAGTTGGTGGTGGTTGTTCGAGAGAATCCGCTGCGTGTTCGCGCCGCGCAGCACATCCGCCACGTGGCGCATGCCGAAGCGCTGGCCAGTCTTCGCCACGGCGGAAAGGAACTTCTGCGCGTCCACGGTGCGATCTTCGGGCGCGGCGCGCGTCCCCAGGCACACGTCACACGCGCCGCAATTCTCCCCTGGCGTCTCCTCACCGAAATAGGCGAGCAGTGCCGCGCGACGGCAGGTAGCGCCCTCACAATAGGCCACGACCTGCGCCAGTTGCTCGCGGGCCACATGTTGCTCCTGCGGCTCGCTCTTCTGGGCAATCATGTATTCGATCTTGGCGCGGTCGCCATAGGCGTAAAAGATGACGCAGCGTGCGGGGTCGCCATCGCGCCCGGCGCGGCCCGATTCCTGATAGTAGCTCTCCAGGCTGCGCGGCAGGTCATAGTGGATGACGGCGCGCACGTCGGGTTTGCCGATGCCCATGCCAAAGGCGATGGTGGCGACCAGCACGGGCGCATCGTCACGAATGAAGCGGCTCTGATACTCGGTGCGCTCCTCTGGCGCCAGCCCGGCATGGTAGGGCAGCGCGCGGATGCCATCATGCGAGAGGCGCTCGCTCAGTTGCTCCACCGAGCGCCGACTCTGGCAGTAGATGATGACGGGGGCGTCGCCCGCTGATCCGCCAATCTCACGGAGCAGACTCACCAGCTCGGCATAGGAGTGTTTGTGCTTGGCGCGCACGTCGTAGAAGAGGTTGGGCCGGTTGAAGCTGGCGACGTGCAGGTATGGCTCGTTCAGTTGCAGTTGCGTGAGGATGTCTTGCCGGACGCGCTCGGTTGCGGTAGCCGTCAGCGCGAGCATGGGAACGGCGGGGAAGCGGTGCCGCAGGCGGTTGAGTTGGCGATATTCCGGGCGGAAGTCGTGCCCCCACTCACTGACACAGTGCGCCTCGTCCACGGCGAAGAGGGCGATGCCCGGCCCAGCGGCCACGCGGCTCAGCAGTGCGAGGAAACGCTCTCCCAGCAGCCGCTCTGGGGAGACGTAGAGCAGCTTGTAGTCGCCACGCACCGCCGCCTGTTCGCGCCGCGCTTGCTCGTTCGGGGCCAGCGAGCTATTGACGAAGGTCGCGGGGATACCGTTGGCCTCCAGCCGCTCTACCTGGTCTTGCATGAGGGCGATGAGCGGCGAGATAACCACGGTCAGCCCTGGCCGCAGCAGCGCGGGTAGCTGATAGGTGAGCGATTTGCCGCCGCCGGTGGGCATCAGCACGAGCGTATCGCGCCCCGCCAGCACCGTATCCACGATTTGCCGCTGGCCTGGTCGAAACGTCGTGTGGCCGAAGTGGCTTTTGAGCGCCTGCTCTATCGAATCCATGTCGTTTTTCCGCTCGCAGAGGTTTGGTAACAATCCGGGTGCAGTGTTGGTATTCGTTGGCGGCTGCCCTCTCCCCCAGCCCCTCCCCTAAAAGGGAGGGGAGCCAGAGCCGTCGCGCATGTCTCCATTGTCCACCTTGCATGGCGGAAACGGATAGCAGCCAGCCCGTATTGGCTATGGAGCTATTGTCGGCAGCCGCTGAAGAGGCGGCAGGCTTCACGTCAGATCCTTGTCTTCCATTTCCCACGCGTGATCCAGCGTGTGAAACGCGGTGTGCCGAATCAGATACCGGAGCGGCCAGGCGCGGGCCAATTTGCCCTGGGCATGAAACGCCCGAATGGCAGCGCAATAGGCGTCGCGATATGCTCTCAGCCCTTCGTCCGTCAGCAGCGCGCCTTCGGGAGCGCGCACCCCGAGCTTGGCGGCAAAGTCCTGCTCCGCGCCCAACGTATGCCTGATGATGCGGTCACGATCCCGCCCGCCCCCGCGTGGCCCCTTCTGCATCTCCGCCGACACGCGCGAACGAACCGCGTCGAAAAACGCCCAGCACGCCTGCATCAGGGTCAATTCACGTTCCAATTCTTCGCTCGACATGGCCTGTTGGTCGATATCCGAGAACGCGAACGAGATGCCCCAGAAGTCCGTTGAGCCTGTGCCCGGATAGCGCTCGACCACGTCAACAGTGGCGCTGGCCGCGCTGGCCGCGAACTGCGCGTCCATCCCCGCCAGTCTCGCTATCGGCGCGTAGCGGGGAAGGTAGGCTTGTAACCGTGCAATCGCGGCCTCTTCGGTCTTGGCGCCGCGTTCGAGGCCGGGCCAATCCGGCGCCACCGCCACCACTCGCTTGCCTTTCGGGCCGATTTCGAGCGTCACCCGAAGTTCGTCAGCCATCGTTACTCCCAGCACTGAAGGTCTTGTAGTTGCTGAAACCGGATTGAGAACACGCATCACATGCGCATCCATTCTCCATCCCGCATGGGCGAGCGGAAATCGGACAGGCCGTTATTGGCTATCAAGCTATCTGGCAACCGGTGGAGAGATGGCAAGACCAGCACGGGCAAAGGTTCGTCCCGCCTATGCTGGCGGCGCATCGCGTGAGGTGAACAGTACGGAGGGCGCGTTGGAGGGGGCATGGTCTACCGAAGGAAAGGCATGCGCGCAGGGATGCAGGGATGCACATGATCGGCTCGAAGCACGTGCAATGCGAGAGCTGTCGCAGTCCTCGCATTGCCGCCTGTTTGGCGAACTCACCCCCTCAACTTCCGGTTGTGACCGCGCCTGCACGCTCGTAATTCACGAGAATGATGCCACTTGGGGAGACTTGGCTCTCCGTCACCTTGAACGCCGCCGGGATGGTGCCATCGGCAAACAACCGTTTTCCACTGCCCAACGTCAGCGGATAGATCTTGAGCCAGAACGCATCGACCAAATCATGCTTCATGAGCGTCTGAAGGAGATTTGCACTGCCGTACACGTGCAAATCCGGCCCTGGCTGCTGCTTGAGTTTGCTGACTTTTTCCGCAATGTCTCCGCCTAAAAACACGGAGGGCTGCCATTCGTGAGACGTCATGGTATTCGAGGCGACGTACTTGGTCGCTGGATTGACGCCCGGCCATTCGTCCGCATGGTGCGGCCAGTACGGTGCCCAAATTTCAAAGGTTTTGCGCCCTAACAACAGATCAAACGGCATGTTCATCTGCTTATTCATGACGGCTCCAAGAACATCGTCGGCATAGGGAGCTTGCCACCCGCCATACGCGAAGCCACCACTGGTATCTTCCTCTGGCCCGCCTCCGGCTTGTATGACACCATCAAGGGTGACGAATTCGAGTACAATCACTTTTCTCATGACCGAGTTCCTCCAACATCTGGCGACCTCTCAAGAGGCCGTGACACTACGATGGGCCTTCAGGCGCGCCCAGCGGCACGCATCGTTCTTATTCTGTGGCTCGTCCCCCAAAACGGGAACGATAAAAAAGATCGCAGAAAATCGAATGTTAGCCCAGGAGGAGATCTCAACCCGTTATTCCATTGCAAAACACCCTCTGAGAGCCAGGCGGCTCATCGCGCGCCCCCTCGTGCCGGGCAAGATGGCTCCTCGACTCTAAGAGCGTGTTTGGTAGGGCCAACGAGCGGCAGCACGAGCTACACTGCGGGGCATGAGCATTCTCTCTCCGAGCAGCCTTTCAGATGCGGAATGGGACCGTTTCCAAGAGCTCTTGCCAATCAGGTCACCATGTAGCCGACTGCGACGACACACTCTCCGCTCGGTCTTCGACGCCCTCTTCTATCTGTTGCGTACCGGCTGCCCCTGGCGCTACTTGCCCTGTAACTTTCCGCCATGGCAGACGGTGTACTACCATTTCAAGCAGTTTTGCCGCACCGGCCTCTGGACGCGCCTGTACCGAGCGTTGCGAGACGCCGAACCTCTTAACGCGTTACGCAGTTCGTAAGAAATCTGCAAACACCGCGGCATGGCTTTCGGGTATGCTTGCATGCATGACGAGGGCATGACGAGGCGACGATGAGAAGGATAGCAGCTAGCCATGGGCAGGAGAAATTATCTAATTGACGGCGTGTCCGGCGCCGGCAAAACGGCGGTCTGCACCGAATTGCAGCGGCGCGGCTACCAGGCCATTGATGGTGACCGTGAATTGGCGTATCAAGGCGATCCGGACACGGGTCAACCGACGGATGGCCTCAAGCACGAGCACTCAGCTACCTTCATTTCCGAGCACCACATTTGGGATGTCGAGAAAGTCAACGCCTTCGTCGCCAACCAGGATGAGGCGGTCACCTTCTTCTGCGGTGGGTCGAAGAATTCCTCCAAATACATCGACGTATTTGATGGCGTGTTTGTCCTTGCGGTCGACCTGGACACCAGTCTCCGGCGGATTGATGAGCGAGTCGCACTGGACCCAACTGATTGGGGCGGAACACCAGAGGAACGGGAAATCACTGTGCGCATGTATCACATGTATCACACGAAAGCAGCCCTTCCGCAAAACGGTACGATCATCGACGCTACCGCACCGCTCGCGTGCGTCGTGGACGAGATCCTGCGTCAAAGCGACGCACATACACCACGGTAGAGCGTTCTGCACGCAGCGCGTGCCAGGTAGCGCCCAGCGTGCCCGAGTCGTGAGGCGTTCGTGAGCGTTCGTGAGACGTCGCCTGTAGACGCGGCGACCGGTCGTGGGGAGATCACCGGGGTGTGTGGATTCCAAGGAGCGCCAGCCGAGTGCATTGCGTGGACGAAGAAGACGTCGGCGACCCCCCACAGCGCGCGGGAACCTCCTCGACAACCCCGTCGAAGACGATGTGCCGATCACCCGCAGACTCTCACTGCTCAACTCGACACCGCCATGGCGTGGCAGATGCCAGACACAATGCTACCAAACACGCTCTAAGGATGCTCTATGGTAGGCTCGGTGGGCCGCATAGTTTAGCAACGCTGCCATCTACCCAATCTTTCCGGCCTGGATCATTTTGACGGCTCCGGAAAGGGGATCGGCGACATCTTCAACCACAAGCAGGAAGAGCATGTGCCACACCAGAGCGGCAGACCAGCGAATGCGCAGGCGAATCGTAGTGGGCAGAGCAAGCGCCATCTCATTGGACAATGGCTCATTTGTAGCCATCGGCGCATTATCCAGCGGAGAACTGCTGAAAGCGGCATCATAGAGATGGGCGCGGCGGCGGAAATGAGGCATCAGCAGCAAGCCACCGATTCCTGCGGAAAGTAGCAGCAATATAGTAGGCAGATGGCTGAAGAATTCGCGCCAACCTTCCTGGGTGAAGCCTTGGAATATGAAAGGGAGCACGAGCAAAAGAACACCCACAACTGCGATTATTGAGCAGGCGATTTGCATTGTGCGCCAGCCAAATTTGTAGCCCAACGCACCCTGAAAGACTTCCGTAGCTCCGCCTCCTCCGCACTGCTGCGTCAGGACTATAGCAGCTACTCGCCGACTTCACGCCCGCCCAGCCGTGGCCCTTGCAGCCGCTCGGCCAGGGCGGTGTTGCGCGCCGCCAGGGCATCGTTCTCGACGGCGCGACGCAGCGCACGGGCATCGCCGACGATCACGCAGAGTTTGCGGGCGCGGGTCATCGCCGTATAGAGCAGATTGCGCTGGAGCAGCAGATAGTGTTGCGCGACCAATGGGAGCACGACGCAGGGATACTCGCTCCCCTGCGCCCGGTGGATGCTGCACGCGTAGGCCAGCGTCAGTTCGTCCAGTTCGTGCATCTCATAGGTGACGGGCAGCAGTCCCGCGCCATCGGGGAAGGCGACCACCACCTGCCGCTCGTCCGTCACCTCCATGATGCGCCCGAGATCGCCGTTGAAGACGCCGCCCGCGCCCTTATCGTAGTTGTTGCGCACCTGCATCACCTTGTCGCCCGTGCGCAGCGTGTGGTCGCCAAAGGCCACCTGCCCCGCTGGCGTGGGATTGAGCCGCGCCTGCAACGCCTCGTTGAGCGCGACGACACCCGCTGGCCCGCGATACATCGGCGAAAGCACCTGAATATCGGCCACGGCGTCGAACCCATATTTCGCGGGCAGGCGGCGGGCCACCAGATCGACGATCAGCCGTTGCGCGGCCTGGGGATCGGCGGCGGGCAGGAAGAAGAAATCACTGTTGGGCGCCGACTTCATCGCGGGCATCTCGCCCCGGTTGACGCCGTGCGCGGTGACGACGATGGCGCTCTCCGCCGCCTGACGGAATAGCTCGGTCAGGTGCATCTGGGGAACGGCCTCGCTCTTGAGGATATCCGCCAGCACACTGCCCGGCCCGACCGACGGCAACTGATCGGCGTCGCCCACCAGCAGCAGATGCGACTCCGGGTGTACCGCGCGCACCAGCCGATAGGCCAGCAGGATATCGAGCATCGAGACCTCATCCACGATGATGAAGCGCTGGGGCAGTGGGCGCTGCTCGTTGTAGCCAAAATCATTGGTATGCGGCTGGAACTCCAGCAGGCGATGCAGCGTGCTGGCGGGGCGTCCGGTGGCCTCGGTCATCCGGCGGGCGGCGCGTCCGGTGGGCGCGGCCAGGGCGTACTGGACACCGCGCGCGTCGAGCATATCCAGCAGCGCGCGTAGGGTCGTCGTCTTGCCGACGCCGGGGCCACCCGTCAGCACCATCGCCTTCGACTCCCACGCCAGCCGCACCGCCGCGCGCTGGCGCTCCGCCAGCCGGATGCTCTGCTCGCGTTCGAGCGCGGCGAACGACTTCTCCCAGGCGGCGTCGCCGACGGGCGGCAGCGTATCGGGCGCGTGGAGCAGCAGCCGCAGCCAGCGCGCGGTCCCACTCTCGGCGTAGAAGAACGGCGCGAGGTAGACGCGATCCGCCTCCTCGTCGATAAAGACCTCGCGCTCACGCCGCAGGGCATCCAACGCCGGTTCGAGCGCGTCGAGCGGCACGTCGAGCAGGGCGGCGGCGCGGGTCAGCGCCTCGGCGCGTGGCAGGTAGCAATGGCCATCGCTGGATGCCGCCTCGGAGAGCGCGTGCTTGATGCCGGTCATCAGGCGGGGCAGGCCGTCATGCGGCAGACCGAGCCGCACGGCCAGCGCATCGGCGGTGCGGAAGCCAACGCCGTGGATATCACGCTCCAGCGCATACGGATTCTCACGGATGACTTTCTCGGATTCCTTGCCATACTGCTGATAGATTTTGGAGGCGAGGCCCGGCGAGACATCGTGGCCCTGCAAAAACAGCATGATCTCGCGAATATCCTGCTGCTGCGCCCAGCCCTTGAGGATCAGGTCGCGCTTATGGACGCTGATGCCCGGCGCCTCGGTCAGCCGGTTCGGCTCCAGTTCGAGCACGGCCAGCGTCTGTTCGCCAAACGTCTCGACGATGCGTTCGGCCGTCTTTGGCCCAATCCCTTTGATGACGCCGGAGCCGAGGTAGCGTTTGAGGCCCTCTGGGGTGACAGGCGCGTGCGAGGTAAACGAGACGACGCGCAGATGGCGGCCATGCTGGGGATGCGTCTCCCATTCGCCGGTGATATCCACCAGTTCGCCCACGCTGACGCCCGGCAGCGCGCCGACCAGGGTTATCAGCTCGCTGCGGAAGAGGCGGCCCGCGTCGTTCGGTCGCAGACGGGCGACGGTGTAGTGCGTCTCCTCGTTGCGAAAGACGATGCGCTCGATGGTTCCGGCAATTGTCGGCATGGTGTGTTGCAGAGAGGTATATCAAGAAACACAGCAGCTATTTCAGGATGCGTTGCCATTGTACCACCTGGGAGCAGGCGGCCTTGGGCGAGCGCACCCTGCCTGCCATTCTGTTTCTGTCGCCACCACGCCAAAGCGGCAATCGGATGTGGGCTGTGCAGGGTCCTCGCTCACGCCATCTGGGCGCGCCGCTGCTGTTTGAGCAGATCCATCTCGGCGAGGTGGTCGCGCGCATGACCGAGGGCGGGCATCAGGCAGCGCCAGACCTGCGGATGCTGGAACATCCAGGGTACCTCTTCGCGCATGGCGGGTTCGAGGTAGACTGGATAGCGCTGAAGCTGTGTGGGGATATCTGGCTCGCGTGTGAGTTCGTCGTCGGGGATCGCGCCCAACCACGCAAGGAGCGCCTGATGGACGGTATCGGCGTATGCCAGGATGTCGGCTAACGCCAGGCTGCGCGCGAGTTCGTCCGCCTGCGCCGCGCTCAGACCGACGCCGATCCCATGCGTGACCATGCCGCCCGCGCCCCTGCCAGCGTGGGTCATCGATCACCTCAGGGACGCCGCGCACCAGCGTCTGCAGCGCCCAGTCCTGCGCGCGGGCAACGTGCCAGAGGTCGAAGGCGAGCAGGTTCGTATGCGGCAGAACGCGCGTGGTCAGTTCATCAGGGGTCAGGTCGTCGCCGACATCGTGCAAAATTTGGTTGACGCTGGCGAATTGACGGGCGAGCAGGTCTGTTGCGCGCATGGGTTCACCCTCCTCTGCGTGTGGCGGATACTCCATTGGCATCGGACAGCGCGGTATTATTGCGCTTGTACGTGCTGCGAATCTTCTTACCTGATATCGGGCCACCCAGCGCAGCACTAATATAACATATGTCAAATGCTCCAGCGCTCAATGGGAAAACGCTCCACACCAATGACAGGACACCGAGCGGCTGATCCCTAAAGATAAGGCCGAGGATCAGGAATCCCATGCCTGCGACGATGCGAAAGACGCGCCCAAAGGGACCGTTGATGAAGTGCGAGAAACTTGATTGGTTGAATGCCTCTGCGTAACTACTCACAAAATGCCTCCCCAGGGGTTATCAGAAATCCAGCGTGGCCGCGCCGCCCATGAGGCGCTCCACGACGTTCGCGGCGGTCACGATCTTCGCCCCTTCGATCAACTGGCCCTCGGCAATGCCCCGTGGCTTGGTGCAGGTTCCGCACGCCCAGATGTGGCCGCCGTTGCCACGGAATGACTGGATGACCTCGTTGAGTGGCGGAAAGCCCTCTTTGTGGATGTCGTCGGCGTAGCCCTGCGTCGCCAGCCACACACCATCGATAGTGAGCAGCATAACCACATCTTGATCCGCCGAAGCGGCGACATTCCCGACGATAAAGGCCAGCGTGGCGCGTTCGGGATCTTCGCGACCGTGGGTACAGTGGATGAGTAGTGTTGTCATGATGAATGTCTCCTTGTTCGGGCTGGTTAGCCCTGCTTCTTGCGTAGAAACACGCGCAATACCTGTGGCGTCTCCTCGATCTCGGCAAGCAACTCATGGCCAGACAGACGGCTCCAGGAGGCGATATCCTCCCGTGCCGTTGGATCGTTCACGCGGATCTCGAGTATCTGGCCGTCGCTCATCTGCTGGAGTTCGCCCTTGATAGCGGGAGTCAGCAGCGCGCACATCGCGCCCTGCGCCGCGGGCATCTGCGTCATATCCAGGACCGCATCTGGCTTGAGCGATGGATCATCGGCCATTCCCCATCTGGCACTCATTGTGGCGCCTCCATTTTCGCTGACCTCACGGCAATGAACCTGGCTCCCCCACTCACCGTGTTAGAATGGTGGGCATCAACGCTATTTCAGTATGCGAGACGTTGTCGTCCGCGACAATGACTGAGGCTCCAGGTGTGTTGATTGAGGCTCCAGGATTTGCTGGGTCTAAACCCAGAGACAGGGAGAGCGCCCAATGGATGTCCTGTCTGATACGCTGAAGGTGGTGCGGCTCAGTGGCGCGGTATTCTTGCGGGCGAAACTGCTATCGCCGTGGGCGGTGAAGTCCGCAACGCCTGGCTGAACTCGCCGAGTATCTGCGCCTGCCGTCCGACTGTATCGCTGTCTTCCATATCCTCGCGCGGGGTCACTGCTGGCTCTCTCTCCCAGGCTCCGCGCCAGTTTTGCTGAGGGCGGGGATGCCGTCCTCATCCCCCAGAACTGTTTACACGTCATCGGCAGCGACTGGAGTATCAGTCCAGTGCCGTTTCGCGCCGTGCTGCCACCGCTGCCACCCGACGGCATCGCGGAGGTAGCGAGTGGGAGCATCGGCGAGATGACCCAACTCGTCTGCGGCTATCTCCACTGCGACCAGCGATTTAACCCCCTCATCGGCGCTCTGCCTGACATCATGGTGGTACATCCCTGCAATGACGGTCACGAGACAGAGACATCGGGAGGTAGCGCATTGGCGTCAGCAGCGATTGTGCCCATCCAGCCTGGGGACTGGCTGGAAACGACCCTGCGGCATACCGTCGAAGAGGCGCTCGGCGAACGCCCCGGCAACACGGACATGCTCGCCCGGCTCAGCGAGATTCTCTTCGTCGAGGTGGTGCGGCGGTATATGCAGCAGCTCCCGGCGGCTCACCATGGATGGCTCGCGGGGGTAAGCGACCCAGTTGTTGGGCATGTCTTGCGGCTGTTGCACGCCCATCCAGAATATGCGTGGACCGTCGAGGATCTGGCGCAGTGCTGTGGCAGTCTCGCGGTCGACACTGGCCCAGCGATTCACGGCGCTGATCGGAGAGACGCCTATGCGCTACCTGGCGATCTGGCGCATTCAACTGGCGAAGAACCTCTTGAAGCAGACCAACCTGACTATGGTTGAGATCGCGCGGCGTGTGGGCTATGAGTCCGATGTGGCCTTCAATCGCGCCTTCAAACGCCATGCGGGCCAGCCGCCCGCAGCCTGGCGGATGACTGGTTATGATGCATGACGCCCCGCCATATGCCCGGCCATCCTAAAACGGCGCACGGCGGCGGATAGCTCATACCATCTCCGCCTCAGCCGTTGGAGTATGCGCGCGGCGGCCCTCTCCCCCAGCCCCTCCCCTAAAAGGGAGGGGAGCCAGAGATGTGCCCAGGTGGCGCACGGGTCGCCCTGGCCCTCCCCTCGTAGGGGAGGGTGGCCGAAGGCCGGGAGAGGTCTGCCCAGCACAACATCTCAAACGGCGGCGGATAGCTCAGATCGGCCTATCGACTGGTCGCTCTGCAAAGGGTCGGTCAATTCACTGGCTCGTCAATGGCCTCGGCGCTTTGAGCGACAGCATCACTCTCGGCTGGTCGCCGCGCGTGTGCGGCGCGTCGGCGCGGCGCAATGACCAGGCGAATGAAGAGATCGGCCAACACGATCAGCGCGACGAAAATCAGGTGGAGATAGAGCTGCCACTGATCGGGAAGCGCCATGCGCTCGTGGAAGAAGTTGACCACGGGCTTGTCATCCACCACCAGATTGGCCGCCGTCCAGGCAAGGACAAGCGCCGCGACATCCATCAACAACGGGACGCACGCTCGATGATACGCGCGATCAGCGCGCTGGCGATAAATAGCAGCAACATACTGAGCAACAGCCCGGCCACCAGCAGTTCAATTTGGCCATGCGCGAGTGCGCCAACCGCCAGCACATTATCCAGACTCATGGTCGCGTCGGCGGCCAGAATCGTTAAAATAGCTGGTATGAGCCGCGACGAGGCGCCGCGTTGCCCCTGGCCAGTAGTACTTTCAGGCAGTAGCAGTCGGATGGCGATCACGAGCAAGATGACACCGCCGATGGTTCGCAGGTAGGATACATAGAGTAGCTCGGTGGCGACGATGGCCAGCAACATGCGAAAGACAATCGCCAGCACGCCTCCCCAGATGATGGCAAAGAGGCGCTGCCCACGCGGCAACCGGCTGGCCGCTGCGCCAATGACCAGGGCGTTATCGCCGCTGAGCACCAGGTCAACGAGCACGATGCCACCTGCGGTAGCCCAATACGACAGGTCAATCGGTACATTCATGAAGACGGCCTTTCGCGCATGATGCATTCAGGGAACCAGGCAGTTCAGGCGGTTCTGGTGATTTCGGCCAAGAACCTGCCTACATAACTTTACGCGCTGATGGCAATCTAGTCACTACGTGAAATTATGGAGTCCGTTTGGGCGGTTGCTCCGTTTGTATGTATAGCAAGAGTGTCATGGCGCCAATGGCGGCGCCACGGCAAGCGGTAAATCTGGTAGTATGCGCACGCGCGCTCGAACCATCTCAGACCCA
Organism: uncultured Chloroflexia bacterium; assembly: GCA_963702665.1. Classification (GTDB taxonomy): domain Bacteria; phylum Chloroflexota; class Ktedonobacteria; order Ktedonobacterales; family JADMIN01; genus DAHUXT01. The sequence continues at coordinate 117,404 of CAVPDP010000016.1, read as the reverse complement.
CGGGGCGCACTGCACAGCGCAGACCAGGAAGAAGTAGCTCTCGAAGGAGAAGGTAGATGTCGAGCGACAACGCCACACATATCGGATCAGCAGCGACACCCCCGCCGCCTCTGCGACCAGCGGCGCCCCGGCGCAAACGGACACTGCTGATCGGCGCGCTCGTGGCGCTGATCGTTCTGATACCACTGCTGGCGGGCGGACTCTGGTTGGGCGTGAATACAGCGCGCGGGCGGCTGGTCACCATCCAACGCGCCAACGCCGGGCCGTATCCCTGGTCGAATGCGACCCGCAAGACAGCCCCATCGGCGCAATACGCGGTCTTTGCCCAGCAGAACAACCCGGTTGACCCGGCGTTTCGTAGCTATTATACGCGCGAAAATGGCAAGGAGCTGCTTGGCGCCGCGCTGACCCCCGCCTACCCGACAGAACTCGGCTGGACGCAGCTATTCGCCAATGGCGCGCTGGTGGCGCCGATGCGCGCGAGTGGCGCTCCGGGACGGCGACGCCAGCGCCCAGCGCGCTCAACGCCAGTATGCTGCGCACGGGGAAGTATGACGCGGCGACGGGCGTCATGCGGTTGCCCCTGCTCGATGCGCTGCTCACCGTCGGCAGCGAAATCCCATTGGGCGGGGCCGACAGCGCTCTCACCTATGTCTCGATTCGCGAGGCGACGGCGACCAGCCATTTCGCCCACCTCAAGGGCGTCGCGGCTGAGCAGACGGCCACCACGGGCGACGGCGTGTTTATCGCCGCGAGCGCCAGCCACGGCACGGCTGCGGGGCACACTGTGCCACTCTCCATCTGGAACTATATCACGAGCAGCGCGGTGGCCCCCAACGGCTGGCAAGATGCCTTTGGCGACCCGCTGACCGAGGCGCTGCCGACGACGGCCACCGTTAACGGCGCGACGCATCATCTGCTGGTGCAGGCGTTCGCGCTGGCCGCAGTCGCCGTTGACCAGGATGCGGATGACGCGCAGGGACAACCCACCGGGTCGGTGCTGCCGTTGGGTCTCGACTATCTGGAGACGCTCGGCCCGCCCACCGCAACGGTGGCCACGGGCGCCAGCGCCTGGCTCACGGGCGACGCCGCCATCGTCAGCGCGCCTGGGGGCAGCACGGCCAGCGTGCATCTCGGACTGAACTTTCCGCTGGCGCTCAGTGGCAAGACACAGTGGCTCAATGGCACGCTGTGGTATGAAGCGGCGTGGAAGTCGCTGAAGCTCGGCGGCAGCGGCTGGGCGCCCGCCAGCGCCGTGACGATCACCGCGCCCGCGAAGGACGCCGCCGCCTGGGCCTCGTTCGACGCGCTGGCGCCAGACATCGCCAGCTATCTGGCCAGCTACGGCACGAATGTTGGCTCGGTGGTCTATGACATCACCCGTGGCCGCTATTACGCCTATAACGAGAATACGCCGTTCGTGCTGGCCAGTTCGTCCAAAGTCTCGCTTATGGTCTCCTATCTTTCGTGGCTGGAGTCGCAGGGGCGCGGGCCAAACGCCTCGGAGAATCTGACGCTGACGAATATGATCGAGCATTCGGATAACAACGCGGCGCAGTTGTTGTTCGACCGCATGGGCGGCGGCCCTGGCCAGGCCGCGTTCTATCAGCGGATCGGCGTGGCGGGCTACGTGCAGAATCCCTATGGCTGGGGCTGGGCGTCGCTGCCGCCGCTGGGGCAGATGCAGGTGCTGACGATGTTGCAGCAGGGCAAGATTCTTACGGCGAATGACCGGGCCTATGCGCTGAATTTGATGCACAATATCGAGTCTGACCAGCGGATGGGCGTCGGCGTGACGCTGCCGCCGGGGGCGACGGTGGCGATGAAGGATGGCTGGGTGCCTGCGCCCGATGGCCTCTGGGCGATCAACACGTCGGGCATCGTGACGGTTGGCGGCGAGACGTATATCATCGTGGTCTATACGGCGCATCAAGGCGACTATGACGCCGCCTGGAATATCACGCAGCATGTCTGCAAAGAGGTTGGCCAGCTGCTGACGCAGGGGTGATAACAAGGCCTTGGGATGGTTGCCGTTGGACGACCCTCTCCCCCAGCCCCTCTCCTAATAGGAGAGGGGAGCCAGAGATGTCCCACCGCCACTCCGGTCGCCTAGTCCCTCCCCGCATAGGGGAGGGGGCCGAAGTCGAGAGGTCACATTAAACACAATTCTCCGCGCGAGATGTTTGGTCTATGCCTCGGGCGGCCGGGTGACAGTCGCGCGGGCGCGGGCGATATCCGCCTGGAAGAGGTCGAGCAGCGCCTCGCGGATGCGATCCTGGCCCGCCGAACGCAGCAGGTAGACGGGGATGCCCGCCTGCTGGGCCGCGTCGATACGGTCGGGCTGTTTGCGATACATGTTCTTCAGCACCAGCAGCGCATCGGCCTCCTGCTCGCTCCGGCTGATGACTGCGGGCAGCCCCATCTCGCGGATAGCCTGCTCCAGGCGGACACGGCTCACACCGAACGGGTAGATGCGCCGCTTGCGGAATGTGCTCGGATCGAGCGCGGGTTCAGTGGGGGCGGCTGCGTCTGGCGCGGCCTCCTGAAACAGCGCCGCAGAGGCTGCGGATCGCGCCAATTCAGGGTCGAGCCAGCCAGAGCCATCGTCATCCACCGCGCCCGCATTTCCAGCATGCGCATGTCGCGGCTGGCGCGGTCGTCCGCCGCCATCACCGCCATCGCCGCCATTATGACGCCCCTCCCACCAGGGCGCGCCTGGGCTGTTGCCTGCCAGCGGGCTACGTGAACGCCGCCTGTTCGTAGTCGCCGTTTCTTCGCGCGCCATAGGCGCCTCACGCAGTGGCAGACCCACCGCGTCATTGCGGGCGACGCGCGGCGCATGCTCCGTCCAGGTGCGTAGCGAGCCATCGGGCAGGCGCTCGCGCATCTCGCGCTGCGGCGATTCCCCACGCAGGATGTCATCGACGGCTGAGGCGACATCCCGGTGAACGCCGACCAGATTGCGCTCCTCCTGCTCGACGAGGACGTCGAAGGTGGGGGGGGCCTTGCGCTCGACCACCGTCTTCTGCGTCCCCCGCCGCCGCGCCTCCTCATCCCCCAGCGTCACCGTCTGCGTCCCCCCAATCAGATCGGCCAGCGTCGGGTTCACCACCAGATTATCCAGCGTCCGCCCATGCGCCGTCCCCACCAACTGCACCCCCCGCTCGGCAATGGTCCGCGCCGCCGCCGCCTCCAGCTCCGTGCCAATCTCATCGATGATGATGACCTCGGGCATGTGGTTCTCCACCGCCTCGATCATCACCTGATGCTGCGCCGCCGGGTGCGCCACCTGCATCCGCCGCGCCCGCCCAATGCCGGGGTGCGCGATGTCGCCATCGCCCGCGATCTCGTTGGAGGTGTCGACCACCACCACCCGTTTGCCCAAATCATCGGCCAGGACTCGCGCCGCCTCGCGCAGCAGCGTCGTCTTGCCGACGCCGGGGCGTCCCAGGATCAGCAGCGATTGGCCCTGCTCGATGACATCGCGGATGAGGGCGACGGTGCCGCGCACGGCGCGTCCGACGCGACAGGTGAGGCCGACGACCTCGCCGCGCCGATTGCGAATCGCGCTGATGCGGTGCAGCGTCCGTTCGATGCCCGCCCGATTGTCTCCGCCAAACTGGCCAACGCGCTTCACGACATAGGCGATGTCTTCGGCGGTGACAGACTCAGCGCCGAGGTCATACGCCGCGTTGGGGTAGCGGGCCTCGGGCAACCGCCCCAGGTCAAGCACGATCTCAAGCAGTTGATCTGTGCCGCGATCCTCGATGGACATGCGCACACGCGGGGGCAACGCCGCCATGAGCAGGCTGAGATCATCGGTCACGACCACCTCGCCGACCTGCGATTGTGTGCTATTGGCGGCATTCACATCGGCAGGCCCGCCCAAAAACGTTCCATCGGCCATAAGATGCTTTCACCTCTACAGTACTCGCGGTGTTTCATCGATCAACACCGGTAAGATAGGTAGCCAGAACAAGACCCAGAACAAGGCAAAGAATCCACGCAGTCGTGGCGCTACACGTCATACTATAGGCCAGAAAACGCAAAAGGGCGGGAAGGGTATTGTCCCTTCCCGCCCACACCCGGCGGTATATCGTCGCAATGGTGTCTTTTGCCTGTTCAGGGCTGCGTATCAGATGACACCACACAAAGAGTTTGACGGAGAAGTTTGACCACAAGCGCTCAAATTTGCCGATGAGAAGACGCACTGGAATCCGTTGCGAACATCGGGCCGATGTGCTGACGGCGAAATAAAGGGTCGCCAAGCCCTACGACCATGAGCGTTGGTCAGCTGCACCGGTTACCCGGCGTCCACCTCCAACCTCGCAACCGGGTAATCTGCCCGGGGTCTTAACAGTGGCCGAAGCTGCTGGGGAGACGTCATCTTGGGGTCGGCTTCGCACTTAGATGCATTCAGCGCTTCTCCATCACGCGACATAGCTACCCGGCGGTGGCCGTGGCCGGCCAACCGGAACACCAGCGGTCGCGCCGCTCCGGTCCTCTCGTACTGGGAGCTGCGCCCCTCACGTCTCCTACGCCCACGACGGATAGAGACCGAACTGTCTCACGACGTTCTGAACCCAGCTCGCGTGCCGCTTTCATGGGCGAACAGCCCAACCCTTGGGACCGACTCCAGCCCCAGGATGCGACGAGCCGACATCGAGGTGCCAAACCTTGCCGTCGATGTGAACTCTTGGGCAAGATAAGCCTGTTATCCCCGGGGTAGCTTTTGTCCGTTGATCAACGGCCCTTCCACACGGCGCCGTTGGGTCACTACGCCCGACTTTCGTCCCTGCTCGGCCTGTGTGCCTCGCAGTCAAGCTCCCTTGTGCCCTTGCACTCTGTCCGGGTGATGTCCATGCACCCTGAGGGAACCATTGGGCGCCTCCGTTACGCTTTGGGAGGCGACCGCCCCAGTCAAACTACCCCCCTGGCCCTGTCTGAATGGCCGTACTTGTTAGCAACATCCATGAGACGCGCCACCGCGCAAGAGTGGTATTTCACCGCTGCCTCCCCCCAGCCCACAAGCCAGGGTTCACCGGCTCCCACCTATCCTACGCAGACGCGGCTGCGCGCCCAGACCAGGCTGTAGTAAAGCTCCACGGGGTCTTTTTGTCCTGTCGTGGGGAACCCGCATCTTCACGGGTACGTCAATTTCGCCGAGCCCTCCGTCGAGACAGTGCTCAAGTCGTTATGCCTTTCGTGCGGGTCGGAACTTACCCGACAAGGAATTTCGCTACCTTAGGACCGTTATAGTTACGGCCGCCGTTCACCGGGGCTTCAGTTCGTGGCTACGCGCACCACTCCCTTTCACCTTCCGGCACTGGGCAGGCATCAGCCCCTATACTTCGGCTTTCACCGTGGCAGAGACCTGTGTTTTTGGTAAACAGTCGCTTGAGCCTGCTTCCTGCGGCCCCCTCATGCACGACCAATGCGTAAACCACCCGTCTACACTGCCGGGGCGCCCCTTCTCCCGAAGTTACGGGGCTAATTTGCCGAGTTCCTTAACGGAGGATCGCTCGTCCACCTTGGGGTACTTACCCCTGCCCACCTGTGTCGGTGTGCGGTACGGACCATGCACATAGTGCGTACGTCTCCGTACGCGCGCTAGAGGCTTTTCTAGGCGACCTGGACACCACACCACGTTCCGGAACCTCATCGGTCCCTCCTGTCACGGGAGCAATCTGCATCGCTGCGATGATCCGGATTTGCCTGGATCACTACCCCCCCCGCAACAACCGCCCCTGTCCATTCGGGCGGCGGGTGCTTCCTGTCGCGTCCCCCCTTCGCTCTGTGTGCACGGGTGCAGGAATCTCCTACCTGCTCGCCATCGCCTACGCCCCCTCAACGGAGACCTCGGCTTAGGATCCGACTCACCCTGGGACGTCTGCCGTTGCCCAGGAACCCTCAGGCTTCCGGTGTGGCGGGTTCTGCATACCGCCATTCTCGCTACTCATTCCGGCATTCTCACTTGTGGGCGCTCCACCCGGCCCTTCCGGTCCGCCTTCACCGCTGCCCACAACGCTCCCCTACCATGTCGCTCCCTCACGGAACCGACATCCGCGGCTTCGGGAGGCTGCTTGAGCCCCGTTACATTGTCGGCGCAGGGGCACTCGACCAGTGAGCTATTACGCACTCTTTCAAGGATGGCTGCTTCTAAGCCAACCTCCTGGCTGTCTGCGCGCCCCCACTACCTTTCCCACTCAGCAGCCCTTTAGGGCCCTTAGCCGGCGGTCTGGGTTGTTTCCCTCTTGGCGCGCGGAGGTTAGCCCCCGCCGCCTCACTCGCTGCTGCTCCTCACGTGGGCATTCATGGTTTGGTTGAGCTTGGTAACGGCACACCGCCCCGCACCCATCCAGTGCCCTACCTCCCACGCAGGCCTCTCTGCATCGCTCTCGCGACCCTCCTCGCAGCGGCTGCACCTCCATGCATTTCGGGGAGAACCAGCTATCTCCAGGTTCGATTGGCATTTCACCTCTACCCACAGGTCATCCCCCAGTTTTGCAACACTGGTGGGTTCGGGCCTCGACGAGGTCTTACCCCCGCTTCACCCTGCCCATGGGTAGCTCACCTGGTTTCGGGTCGTATCCTGGCAACACTACTACCTCGCGCCCGCTTCAGACTCGCTTTCGCTCCGGCTCCGGCGCTTTACCGCACCTTAACCTTCCACTCCCGCCCTCTCGTAAAGGGGGGAGATGCTGCCAACATACACTCGCCGGATCATTCTACAAAAGGCACGCCGTTAGGCGGCTCGCGGGGCCGAAACCCACACGAACGCTTCCCTCCGACTGCTTGTCAGTGCAGGGGTTCAGAGGCTCTTTCATCCCCCTTCTCGGGGTACTTTTCACCTTTCCCTCACGGTACTGGTTCACTATCGGTGGCCAGGAGTATGCGCGCCTTGGAGGGTGGTCCCCCCAGCTTCCCACAGGGTTTCTCGTGCCCCGTGGTACTCAGGTACAGTCATCCCACAACCCCATGGTCCGCCTGTCCGCTACGGGACTCTCACCCGCTCCGGTGGGCCTTCCCAGACCCTTCGCGTAGACCCCATCTCGTTGCGGTGTCCATCTTGCGATGTACTGATGCTGCCCTCTCAACCCCAACCCCACCCCCTCGCGGAGGTGACGTTGGTTTGGGCGCCAGCCCGGTTCGCTCGCCACTACTACGGGCCTCTCCCCGCAACTGCCATCACTGGTAGCCGCGGTGCGCAGTCTCGCGACCGCGCTTTTGATTCCGCTTCCTCGGTGTACTGAGATGTTTCAGTTCCACCGGTGCCCCCCACCGCCTTAAATCGCAGTGGTCTCGTCCCATCACGGACGAGGGGTTGCCCCATTCGGATTCGGTGGGCTCATCGCTCGCATGCAGCTCCCCCACCACGTTTCGCCGCGCTCCGCGTCCTTCTTCGGCTCCTGGCCCCTAGGCATCCACCCTGCACCTTCTCCCGCTTGGCGTGACCCTCACTCATATGAATGAGTTCCGCGCCAGCGCATTCGATCCTGATGCACACGCAACATTTTCCATGTTGCGCGCCTTCTCACTCGGCAAATGTGAGAACTCGTGGTCAAACTGTCAAACTCTACTCTTTGTGTGGTTGTCAAGGTACGCGACCAGATTCGAGTTTTTAACAAACTCTCCTCGGCCCCTGAACAGTGAGAAGTAGCATAAGCTCAGCAATACATATCGACAGCAAGGCAGTCCGAAGACGCCTTACTGATCGACCTAGAAGTACTCGGAACGATTCCACGACAAGCGTGGAGGACTCCGAGAAATCTCCCTAGAAAGGAGGTGATCCAGCCGCACCTTCCGGTACGGCTACCTTGTTACGACTTCACCCCAATCACCAACCCCACCCTCGACGTCTGCCTCCTGGGTTCCCCCCAGTTCGCCCGACGGCTTCAGGTGTCGCCGGCTTTCGTGGTGTGACGGGCGGTGTGTACAAGGCCCGGGAACGTATTCACCGCGGTATGCTGACCCGCGGTTACTAGCAACTCCAGCTTCAGGCAGGCGAGTTGCAGCCTGCCATCCGAACTGAGACCGGGTTTAAGCGATTGGCCAACCCTCGCGGGCAAGCGCGACGCGTTGTCCCGGCCATTGTAGTGTGTGTGTCGCCCTGGACGTCAGGGCCGTGCTGACTTGACGTCATCCCCACCTTCCTCCGCGTTGCGCGCGGCAGTCGGGCCCGAAAAATACAACGGACCCCGAGGGTTGCGCTCGTTAGGGGACTTAACCCAACACCTCACGGCACGAGCTGACGACAGCCATGCAGCACCTGTGCGATCGCTCCCGAAGGAGACAGGGCGTTACCCCTGGTGCAACCGCATGTCAAGCCCAGGTAAGGTGCTTCGCGTCGCATCGAATTAAACCACACACTCCGCTGCTTGTGCGGGCCCCCGTCAATTCCTTTGAGTTTCAACCTTGCGGCCGTACTCCCCAGGCGGTCCACTCATCACGTAAGCTTCGGCACTGAACGGGTCGATCCGCCCAGCACCTGGTGGACATCGTTTACGGCTGGGACTACCAGGGTATCTAATCCTGTTTGCTCCCCCAGCTTTCGTGCCTCAGTGTCAGCAAGCGACCAGGGCGCTGCCTGCGCCGTCGGTGTTCCTCCGGATCTCTACGCATTTCACCGCTCCACCCGGAATTCCACGCCCCCCTCCGCTGCTCAAGCCACGCCGTCTGGAAGGCCCCCGCCCAGTTAAGCCAGGCGATTTCACCCCCCACGCGCGCGGCCACCTGCGCACCCTTTACGCCCAGTAACTCCGGACAACGCTCGTCTCCTACGTATTACCGCGGCTGCTGGCACGTAGTTAGCCGAGACTTCTTCCTGGGGTACCGTCCGTACTCCCTCGTCCCCCAGAAAAGCGGTTTACACTCCGAAAAGCGTCGTCCCGCACGCGGCGTTGCTCGGTCAGGGTTGCCCCCATTGCCGAAGATCCCTCACTGCTGCCCCCCGTAGGAGTCTGGGCCGTTCTCAATCCCAGTGTGGCTGACCATCCTCTCAGACCAGCTACCGATCGTCGCCTTGGTGCGCTCTTACCACACCAACTAGCTAATCGGCCGCGGACCCCTCCCACTGCGCCTCCAGGTCTCTCAACCCAGAAGCTTCCTTGAGATAGAGGGTCTCCCCTCCACCCCATCGCATGCGGTATTAACCCTCATTTCTGAGCGGTATCCCCCACAGCGGGGCAGGTTATCCACGTGTTACTCACCCGTCCGCCACTACCTACAGTCCCCGAAAGACTCCAGGCCGTTCGACTTGCATGTGTTACGCACGCCGCCAGCGTTTGTCCTGAGCCAGGATCAAACTCGCCATCCATGTACAAGCGCTATTGTTCAGCGACTCCCGCACGAAATCGAAATCCCGTACCGGCCCCGCTGTCTTTCACACTCGACTGGTATATGCGTCGTTTGCACGACTCAAAGTAATGACATGATGCTGTGCTTACACCTTGAAGCTCCTCTAGCACAGTGGCTGACGCCACCAAACCAGAACAACTTCATTGTGCTGCTACTTCTCACTCTTCAGTTGTCAAGGTGCCTGGCCAGTAACGACACCCAGCCGTTACTCATCAGTGCATCGCCGCGCCTTTCGCACGACACCCCCTTAGATTATCACAGGACCCATGGTACTGTCAAGAGGGTATTTGCGCGACATCCCAGAAGTCAGTGTTCGTGTTTGAATCGCTTGCGTCTCTGGGGGAGCGGTCGGTTCCTCATGCTCAAACGGGTCACTCGTGGCGTCCGTCACTCACACATGAAAACCGGTTCCGAAGGTACTAGTCGAATCGAAAGACGCCTCACGCCTTCACGTGCATCAACGTCTCTCTCGAAGCGGCAAAGATGAGTATGCCACAACCGCAAGGGGTTGTCAACGGTTTTTGACCCCAAATTTCCGTTTCTGACGCCAATTCGCCGGAAGGTACTGTCTCTGGCGGTATTCTGTCAATCTCTCCCGCTCTCCTCTCTGCTCTCCTCGCGCCATTTTCCACTCTTCCCGTCCGGCCAGCGAAGCCATCCTAACCGATACGCCAGCACGAGCGCCAGCGCCACCAGCGTTGGCCCGAAGGCGACCAGCGAGCGGTAGCCATAGATACCGAGGGCGTACAGTGGCTGAAAGGTGTAGAGGGTCAGCACGCCCGCCGAGAGCAGCACGGTCACACGTGAGAGCAGCCGCCACGGCGTGAGCGCGACGACTGCGACCGCCCAGGTGACATACCACGGCCAGAACCAGCCGCTGGCGATCAGCACATACCAGAGCAGCGTCCAGCCCCAGGCTATGAGCATGCCCTCCAGGCTGCGGGCGCGGCGGAACTGCCAGAGCCAGAGCGCGGCGAAGGCGAGCAGCCCGATCACTTTCAGGCCAGTATTCACGAGGTCTCTGGCGGCGTCGGGCGCCAGACCCACGGCCTGCGCCAGCGCCCGCAACGGCCAGGAAATGGCTTCGGCTGGTGAGTTGCCGAGCTGCTGCGCCGGTGGCGAGAGCACTAACGCCCCCAGGGTGGCTGGCCCCGCCCAGAACGGCAATGCGGTCAGCACGATCACCAGCGCCACCACGCCGACACGCCAGGCCACCGCCACGCCCACCCGCAACCAGGGCATATCGCTGGCGCGCAGCCGCCGCACGACCAGCGCCAGATAAAAGGGTACCAGGACGACCGGCACGTATTTGACCGAGATCGAGAGACCAAAGAGTACCAGCGCCGCCACCTCCCACTCTCGCAGCAGACAATACACCGCCAGCAAGAGCAGGGTAAGCATGACGGCGTCGTTATGGCCACTGGCGCAAAACTCGAACAGGCAGAGGGGATTCCAGGCATAGAGCAGCGTACCCTGAAGCCGACGAGCGGGAGCGAGTCTCCCCAGAATGAGCCAGATGAGCCAGGCGTTGGTCAGATGCGCCGCGAAACCGAGCAACTTGAAGAGCGCCACATAGAGCGCCAGACTGCCGCCAAAGGCCTGGCCAAGTGCGGCGAGCGCGGCGGAGAGCAGCAGCCAGACGGGGCCATAGACTGAGCGCACGTCGCGCCAGAAAACCAGCGTGAGAAATGGATCGTTCGTGAAATCGGCTGGGGTTGAGATCAACGGGTTGGCGCCATGCACCGCGCTGATGCGGCCATAGAGGATGTAGCTAAAGATGTCGTCGGAGGGCAGCGACGGGAGCAGCACCAGTGTCAGCCCGAAAATAGCCGTACACACCAGGATCAATGCCAGCGCCTGCCGCTGGGTGAGCCGCACCTCCGGCGCAATCCGCAACGCGAGAGCCGCCGCGCAACTCGCCCCAATCAGTACGACGCCGAGCGCGATCAGCGCCAACAATCCGCGTCCCGGCGGCAGACTCGTGGAGGCAAGGGTATCGCCCAACACGAGATGCGCCGGAGCCAACAGCCAGGGCCAGACGCGCGCCAGGGGCGAGACACTCAGCGAGACACTCGCCGCCGGGATGACAACCCAGAGCGCCAACAGAAACGCTTCGAGCGCGACGCCAGCGCCGAGCAGTCCGCGCACACCAGGCGCCCGCCAGAGATCGACCAGGTGTTGGATGATCGGTGGCCGCGTGTCTGGCCTATCTGGCCTATCGTCATGCGCAAGGGTCGTCTTCATCACGCGTGACCTCACCCCCCAGCCCCCTCTCCCACAGGAGAGCCAGACTGCCATGACTTGCTGTTCATAGGCCTAGGATCTGGGCGGCCGTTTGTCGTCGGCCCACAACTTGGGCCAGTTACCCTCTCCACCATCCTGGCGCTCCTCCTGGCGCTGGTGGCGCCTGGCGCTCCATCGAGTCTGGGGGCCAGAGCGGCGTCGCTGGCGGGCGTTGCTGTTGTGGCTGCGGCTGCGGCTGCGGCGCCGGAGATGGCGGCATCGGCTGTACTGGTTTTGCGAGCGGTAGGGTGGGTGACGCATACGCGGCCCCGGCTGGCGCGGGCTGACCCGGCGCCGGGGGCGTGGGAGACGCGGTGTCGAACATGTGGCCCTGCCCTAGCCGCCACCGTTTGCGGGCTGCGCGCATGGTATCCTGGGCCTCCGGGAAGATGATGGGTTTCCGCGCGCCCAGCCGTATCCAGATGAAGATCGCAAAGGCCAACATCGCGCCGAATTCCAGCAGGCCAACGCTGACGCGGTCGAGGTAGCCGACGCTGCGCAGGCCAATGTATTGCGAGAGCGTCATCGCGACACAGAGGTAGCCGATGGAGAGCACGGGCCAGCGCCAGACGCCACCGCGCCGGTTATACATGGTCGCGAATTCCCAGATCAGCAGCGGCACGAATGGCTCAAGGTAGTAGTAGGGCCAGACGGTTTTTGTGAGCATCGGCACCGCCAGACAGGCAATCGCAATCACCGCCCAGGCGTCTGGCCCATAGGCGGAGATGCCCCGTCGTCGCGCCGCGAAAAACGCGACGATGACGATGAACAGCAAGACACTATAGGTATCGAGCCGCTCGGCGACCGCGTTGAGCAGATGGCGTATCGAGCTGGCGTCACCCGAATAGGCGAAGAGGCTCCAGATCGAGTTGCCGCCAATCTGCGACGTGCCGCGCCAGGTCACGAGCGAATAGATGGTGTCTTGCGGATAGACGATAAAAAACGGGAGCATGCCGACGACACTGACCGCCGCAGCGATGCCACCAAAGCGCAGCAGGCCACGCCACTCGCGCTCCATCAGCAGCAACATGCCCAGCGCCACCAGCGGCATCAGCGCGGTCGTGCGTGTCAGCAGCGCCAGCCCCGCCAGCAGACCCGCCAGCCCCTCGCGCCGCGCCTGAAGGGCAGCGACCGCGCAGAGCAGCAGGCAGAGCATCAACGGCTGCTCCAGATGATACCAGGGTGTCAGCGATTGCCAGGCCAGCGGTGAGAGCGCAATGAGCGCAAACGCGAGAAACTGCTGCGTCTCGGGGATCTCCGGGTAGAGTCGGCGGAGGATGCGTATGGTGATAATGGCCAATATCGGCACAAATATCACGAAGGGCAGCGAGACGACGGTAATCTGCGCGCCATAGCTGATGGCGTGGAATGCGCGGGCAAAAGAGAGCAACGGCGCCATGAGAAAAATGCTGAGTGGCGGATTGAAGTTGGGATAGGTTGCGGTCAGGCCGCTGCCACGCGCGGCATAGATATGCCAGGGATCGCCCTGCAGAATGTAGGTGGCGGATTTGAAGAAGAAGTTCGTGAGATCACTATCCTGAGCAACGGCAATGGCGCTCGTCCCACGAACCACCGCCGTGACGCCAATAAGTAACGAGGCCACCGTGACGAATAGATACGTCCACGATGGTAGCCGTATTGGTTCCGCACTTCCTCCGGACGGTGTCGGCTCGGCTCTCAAGCGTTCTCTCCTCCTCTATGCACTCGTAATAACGCGACATCTCTGGTACGTTTGTTGGCGTTTGCCCCCGACCTCACCCCCGGCCCCTCTCCTACGAGGAGAGGGGAGCCAGAGCCAGACGCGCCTAGCGCCGCGCTGGTCGCCCGATCCCTCCCCTCGTAGGGGAGGGTGGCCGAAGGCCGGGAGAGGTCTGCTGGCGTTGCCCCGCGACCTCACCCCCCAGCCCCCTCTCCTGCGGGAGAGGGGGAGCTACAGTATCGCTGGCCCTCTCATCCCCCTACTTGGAGAGGGTGAGAGGGCGCGTGGCTACCAGATTTGCGGCAATCGCTCTTCCAGTGCGCGCCGCCAGCTGGTCAGAGCCTCGGTGCGCCGCAGCCAGACGATCACACCCAGCGCCGCCAGCGCCGCCGCGCCCCAGAGCGCCCAGGCGATGGAATAGGGGCCAGGAGACAGCAGCAGCGTCAGCAGTTGCGGCCATGTCCGCTGCACAGAATCGGTCGCCGAATGCCAGAGACCTGGCTGCAAGAACGCGATGGCCAGCATCAGCAATACCACGACGACCGCGCCACGCCGCAGCACATCACGGCGGAGAACACGAAGACGCTCACGCCGGGCAGCGGCGGTTATCTCATACTGGGCGATGCGCCCACGAATGGCGGCGGTGAGATCGATTTCGGCGACGGCGGGCATGGCCAGCGCATCACGAACTTCTTCGAGCAGGGCATAGTCGTGTTGGCACGCTGCGCACGCCGCCAGATGAGCATCCATAGTATGTTGTCGGTCGGCGTCCAGCCGCCTATCAACCGAGAGTTGGAGCCAGTCCGTATATTGTGCGCATTTCATTGGCCATCTCCTTTGCCATTGCCCGCGTAGTCTAGCCGCTGATCCAGTACCGTCCGCAGGTTCGCCTCGATGCCAGCGCGCAACTCACCAGCGCGCGCCACACCCTCCGCACGCGCTCGTTCCAGCGCGTCGAGGCGCTCTTTCAGCAGAGTTCGCGCGCGAAATAGCTGTGTCTTGACCGTCCCTATCGGCACACTCATGACATCGGCCATCTCTTCATAGCTGAGATCCTGGAGATGACGCAGTACCAACGCTCGTCTATATTTTTGGGGTAACTGATCAATCTGCTGGCGTACCGTCGCCTGCACATCACGCTCAGCGGCCAGCGCCATCGCGGCGCTCAACTGATTGACTGGCTGGCTCTCGCGCGAGGCATCGGCCAGCGCCTGTCGCGCCTCTTGATCGCGGCGGCGACTCTCAGACACTTTGAGGCAGTGATTATAGGTGATGCGATAGAGCCAGGTGGCCAGTCGCGCATCGCCCCGGAACGAGCGCAGATGCTGCCAGGCCGCGAGAAAGACCTCCTGGGTAGCCTCGCTGGCCTCGTCGTCATCGCGCAGCATACGCATCGCCAACTGATAGACCTGTCGCTGATGACGGCCCACGAGAACCGCAAAGGCCTCCTGGTCGCCCTTTTGCGCGCGGGCAACCCAGAGATGCTCGCTGGCCGCCTCATCGAGGGCGTCTTGAGATGGCGGTGGTATTTCCGTCGCCGGGATAGCGTCTTCATCGCGCCGGAGGTAACCACGTAAGAACAAGTCCCGTGGATTCATCGCAACCTCCTCAACGTCCGAGCCGTACGGCGAATACTTTTCGCGGATACGCTTTATACTGGGCTGTATGCTGGCAGGGCAAGCCGTCCAGCGTGGCGCTCGTCACGTTCTCTATGTGGAGTATACGTGTCGCCTCTCCCTACCGTCGCACTGTATGGTACACCCTGAGACGCCTATGCCGCTAGAGAGTGCTTTGCGACTGGGCGTTTCGGCTGTTATAATGCCCGCGATTGGCGCGCTGCGCTACGGGCGTCTTGCCTGTGTTCCTCTTGTTGTTACGCGAAGCGGAGGCTGCCTCACACCATGCGCGAGAATATGCGCGAGCACCCGCAAATAGCCATCGATGGCCCGGCTGGCGTCGGCAAAAGCACCATTGGCGCGCTTGTCGCTCGCCATCTGGGGTGCCTGTATGTGGATTCTGGCGCGTTCTATCGCGCGCTCACGATGCTGGCCGTCACCGGGCAGGTTGACCCCGACGATAGCGCGCAGCTCACCGCGCTGGCGGCGTCGAGCGACATCCACATCGTCACCCCCACAGTCGCCGATGGACGCCAGTATACCGTCCTCGCTGGGGACACTGATATCACACTCGCATTACGCACACCAGAGGTTGAGAAGAACGTCTCGCGGGTCTCGCGCCATCCGGCGGTGCGGAGCGCGCTGATAGCCCGCATGCGCGCGATGGCTGATGATCAGACGGTCGTCATGGTCGGGCGCGATATTGGCATGGTGGTGTTGCCAGCAGCCGATCTCAAAATCTGGCTGACCACCTCACTGGAGCACCGCGCCCACCGTCGGCACGGCGATCTGGTCGCGAGCCTGGGCGCCAACGCCCCAACCCTCGAAGAGGTGCGCGCGGAGATCGCACGGCGGGATGAGAAAGATACCAATCAGATGCAATCGGCGCCAGACGCCTACACCATCAACAACGACCATCTGACAGCCGACGAAACAGTCGCGCGCATCCTGACACTCCTCCATCAGCGCGCCCAGCGGGAGACATCGCCATGACGAGCGCCAATATGCCCACCGCGTCATCGCCAGAGCCAACGCCAGCGGCCACGCCAGCGGCGGCGGATGACCGCGTGGGGCGAGAATCAAAGAGTTTCTACATCTTCGCGCGCACCGTTGTCAGGATCGTGCTGCCACTGCTCGCGCGGCGGCGCACCGTCAACATCGAGAATGTCCCCCAGAGCGGCCCGGTCATCCTGGCGGTCAACCATATCGCGTGGATCGATATTCCGCTGGCCTCGCTCATGGTGCCGCGTGTCACCCACTACATGGCCAAGATCGAACTCTTCAACCAGCCCGTGCTGGGCGGGATCATGCGCCTGCTGGGCGCGTTTCCGGTGCGGCGTGGCGAGGGCGACCGCGAATCGCTGCGTGTGGCCGAGCGGCTGCTCGCCCAGGGCAATATCCTGGTCATCTTCCCGGAGGGCCACCGTAGCGGCGGCCATCTGATCAAAGCCCATCCTGGCATGTCGCTGATCGCGCTGCGCTCGGGCGCTCCGGTGGTGCCAGTGGCCATTTCGGGCAGCGAAGCAGGTCTTCAAACGCTTTCGTCCGCAGGTCACGGTCAGCTATGGCAAGCCGCTCTACCTGGAGACCAGTGGCGCACGCCGCACCCGCGACGATCTGGCGCGGAACACGGACGCCATCATGTACCATATCGCCGAACTGCTCCCGCCGGAATATCGTGGCGAGTATGCGCAGCTGCCAGCGGGGAACGATGATATCGCAAACGAATCAGCGATCCAGCTAACGCCCATGCACGCCGAAGAAGAGCGCCAGCAGATGTGGCCCAAAGACCAGAATGCCAATGATGACGGAGAGAATGGCGTTCAGCAGTACCGCGCCCGCCGCGACATCCTTGGCGATTTTGGCGAGCGGATGGTATTCGCGTGTGACCAGATCGATGCACGCCTCGGCTACCGTATTGAACATCTCGGCGATAAAGACGAGCGTGATGGCGACAAAGACCATCGCAAACTCGACCGGCGAGATGTGTAGCAACACGCCCAGCACAATCGCGCCCGCGCCGATGACGGCATGAACGCGCGCGTTGCGCTGGGTGCGAATGGCATAGATCAGGCCATGCCACGCATAGACAAAGCTGCGCAGGAAGGCCGCGCGCTCCGACGCAGTGGGATCATCGTGGGCCGCTCCGGGCAGCGGGGTTGGCGCTGACGGTGTATTGCTATGAAACGTGTTGTGAAAAGTATTATGCATGGGTCAATCTCCGCCTCGTGGCGTTCCAGAATTATTCGCAGTGGCTAGCGTGTGATGTGCGCCTCGGTTAACACGGCCTCCTGATGCGCGACCATCGCCTGATAGCCAGCGTCGGTTGAATCATCGTATCCCATCAAATGTAACAAGCCATGCGCGAACAGATAGGCGCACTCCCAGGCGACACTGTGGCCAGCCGCCGCCGCCTGACGTACCACGGCATCGCGCGAGATGGCGATATCGCCCAGGTGAAGCGGCATATCCTCGTCGTCGCCATCTTCGTCGCTCTCGTCGGCGTCGTCAGCTGTGTCGGCGGCTGGCCGTCGCTGGATGGCCACGATCCGCGCCCATCGGCGCCCGTGTCGCCTGCATCAACCGCATCGTCCTCGTCGGGCTGCCAGAGTTCATCGGCGGGCGCCTCGACCAGCGGGGTATCGAGCAACGGAAACGACAGCACGTCGGTCGCCTCGTCGCGCCCGCGAAACTCGCGGTTCAACTCGCGCAGCCCATCGTCATCCGTCACCAGCAGGCTAATCTCGACCGACTCCTCTATCTGCACGCGTTCCAACGTCAACAACGCCACGCGCAGCAGATCCTCTTCGCCTAGCTCCACGGCCTGTTCCAGCGTATCGGTGACGTTACAGGCGACTTCGAGCACGATCTCCTGCTCCGAGGAGTCATCCGCCCCATGTGTCGAATCCGTCATGTACGTGCTATTCCTCGCTATTGCAGACGCGTACGATCCTAGTTCTATAGATATTTTACCACTCGCGCGCCGCGTCTATGTGCCGTGTTCCGGGCACATGGGTGCGCTGGCGAGAGGCGTGCTGGCGTTTGTGCTGCGTGATCGCGGTTGGCGCGGCAGGCAGGCTGGCAGCTCCAGCTCGCGCCTAGAGGAGAGGGTGAGCTACACGTCGCTGGCATACCCACGCCGTCGCCGGCTCTCCTACGTAGGAGAGGGGAGCCGGAGGCCGGCGTGCCGTGCCAGTCGCCGCGTGGCCGCCTTCCCTGCCCCTCGTAGGGGAGGGTGGCCGAAGGCCGCGCAGATGGCCGCGCCTGCGAGTCCCCTTCTAGTCACGTGGAAGACCATGAACCGCCCAGCCATCTACCAGTCGCCGCGACCTGATTGGCTGCCCTGGCGCGGCGCGCGACCGCCAGGTGAACCGTTAGAGGTGGGTGGGCGCCGCTGCCCCAACTGACCCGACTGACCCGACGATGGCGCGCGATCATTGCGTGGTGGCGGGCCACCGCGCATGGCAGGCTGGCGTCCATACCCTGAGCCGCTGCCAGGGTTGCTATAGCCATTATTGCCACTA
This sequence comes from uncultured Chloroflexia bacterium, assembly GCA_963702665.1. GTDB lineage: Bacteria > Chloroflexota > Ktedonobacteria > Ktedonobacterales > JADMIN01 > DAHUXT01. Next base: position 98,925 of record CAVPDP010000016.1, on the reverse strand, counting down.
TTACCGCCCGGCGCGCGTGGCCCACGCTGTTGTGTCCGGCGGGCACGCGCCAACGCCTGCGCCTCCTGGTATTGGCGCACCATCTCGGCGCGCTTGCGCTGCTGCCAGAAGGCATAGCCGCCGATGCCCAGCCCAATCAGCAACACAATGGCGCCGATGACCACCAGCGGATTGACCCCGCCACCAGCGGCGCCCAGCACCTTCACAGTCAGCGTCGTCGTCGCCTGTGCGCCTGGCTTTTATCGTAGACGGTCAGTCGTGACTTCGTATGCGCCTGCCTTCTGATAGGTATGCGAGGTTGTGGGCGTCTGCGTCGTCTGTGGCGTGGTACCATCACCGAAGTTCCACACATATTTCGTAAGAGTGTCGTTAGCCACTCCCTGTGGGACCGCCGATTGGCTGGCATCGAAATTGATCGTGGCCCCAGCGTCTACCTCCAGATCACTGGCAGTCATCGAGGCTGTAGGCGATTCTGCGGACTGAATGGTGACATTGACGGTCGCCAGACTCTGCGCGCCCGTGCATCGGTCACAACCAGCGCGACAAATGTGCTCCCGTCGAGCGGGAACCGGTGCACATCATGTTCGCCGCCGGCCGAGGTTGCACCAGTATCGTTGAAGTTCCATTTGTACTTCACCTGTGAACCATCGGATGAGTGGGAGCCAGCGGCACCGAATGTACCGACTGGCCAATCGCAGTCACTGGCATATTGGAGGTCAGCCTTCGCCACCGGCGGATTCGGATAATAGACGTTGAGCGATGTGAATCTGCGCGCTATCGAAACTGATCCCATTGGCCATGGTCATCAGTATCCCAGATCCATGAGAAGACGTTGTAAGGTGCCAGTCTTTGTGAAGGTGTGTGATGGGCTTCCGATAAAGAAATCGCCAGTGCTATCACCGAAGTTCCATTTCCAGCGGAAGCTGCTACAGTTTCGGCGCGCCTGGCACCCGGCTCAGATCCTCAGTGAAGGCGACAGCTGTGTTGTTGGCATAATTCAGCGGGAAGATCGCCCTGGGGGGCATTTTGTGGCATTACTTTGCGTCACAGGATAAAGCAACGCCGGAATCTTATTGGCCAACATCGTCTGCGGATTGCCCAGGCCACAGGCCAGCAGCGCCGCCACATCGCCCTGCGACGCCTGACGCATCGTAAAGGCCAGCGCCAAGAGACAGCCACCCACCAGCGCCAGCATGAGTGTTCGCGCCAGCCGCGCCACCACACGCCGCGAAGATTGCCGCCGTGAATCACGCCGCTGCCTAGCCAATTCTCTGCTTCCCATTCATCCGTGCCCCCTCGCAACCGCCTGAAATCCCTTGCTACGCATTTTCTGACAGCATAGCAGACACGCCCGAACTTGACGCATTATTGGTACTGGTGTCCCGTCTGGAAAACAACGCATCGGGGCGACCAGATGGTCAACCCCGATGATGAGACTGAAAATGCGTAGCCGCAGTACCGCGCGCTAGCTGTGAGACGGGCGGCGTGATTCACGCACGCGTGCGACGATGGTCTTCGCACGCGACTCGTCGATATTGAGCTTCTCGGCGACCAGCTTGTTGATAGCCGACGCGGGAATGCTCTTCTTGCCAGTAGTCCTCAACTCGCTCATGGCCTCGTCGTAGGCGCGCGTATACGCCTGTGGCAGCTCGTTCATGCTGCGCATCAGCGTGCCCGACTCATACGAGCGGCGGACGGCCTGGCGCGGCCCAGTTGTGCCAGTCATCGCGTCGCTGTCGGTCGCGTCGTTATCCAGCAGTTCGCCAGCGAACGACGGCGGGCGGCGTGTCCATGTCGCGCCAGAGGTGTCGCTGGCGGGCATGCCGCTGGGGTCGGTATCGGCGAAGAGCGCCGACTGTGACGCCAGGAACGATGAGCCACCAGCAGGCTCCATGTGCATCGATGGGCCAGCGGGCGCGACGCTATTCATGAATGAGGCGCTGCGACCATGCCCCGGCTCACGCGTGTTCACCGTCGGCAGATTGACGATCTTGTGGGCATCGAGGCGCTCATCAGATGCGCCTGGGTCGTCAGACTGTGACGCCGTCTGATCATTCGACTCAGCGGCTATTGCGGGCTGTTCGCCCGTATCACCGTTCCCGCTCGCCTTCTTGCGTCCGATCAGGCCAGACGCCTGCTCGCGGGCGGCTGCCGCCGTCTGCGCCATGCCGCGCAACTGCGCCTCACGCACCTTGGCGTTGGTCTCGGCCTTCAGCCGCTTGACCTCGGCCTCATGCTGCACACGCATCATCTTCTCGGCGTGCGACTCCTGCAACTGCGCGAGACTGCGGCCCGATGTCGTCGGCTGCACCATCGCCCAGAAGAGTCCCCAGAACGGCGGGGCAATCGAGACCAGAATCATCGTGATGCTGACGCGGTTCGCCTGAAGCTGCGGCCAGATATTATAGGCCCACTGGTCAGTCTTGAACTCGACAAAACTGCCGCTGCGATAGGCCAGGCTGTTCCAGGTGGTGATAGCGGTCGCAATGACAACGCCGAGGGCGCAGAAGAACGCCTGGATGCGGTGTCCCTGTCCCCAGTGCCACGGCGCCAGCACCGAGAGGAGGTAGGCCATGCCAACCACGCCAATCGAGAGGAACGAGACCAGCGCCACTTTGCCCGCCTGCAAGAGCGGACTTGCCTGGTCAGTATTCCAGCCGTCAGAGTACACATAGTAGTTGAAGATGGCGTCCGGGATGTAGAGGATGACCGGGAAGATGAAATACACCTTCACCAGCCAGCCCGGCAGCGGCAGTACCTTCTCGCGGTCAACTGCGCCCTGCTGCGCCGCGGCTACACCCATCGCTTCCATCTGAGCATCCTGTGGTGTACTCCGTGCAGGCGTCGTCCTTTCGGCGGCTTGTGCCATAGTAATCCTACCTCCGTGCCAGAAAAAGCCAGAACTGCGGGCAATGCGCGATCCACACGCGCCAGAGATCCCCGGAGCCAGCTTGACAAGCAGCGCACGAAGCATAGGCTGAGACAAGCGCGTCTGTAAAGGGGGCCATTTGTCTACCAATACGTCAAGTAGAGGAGACGAATCAGCGTCAGGTGGCTTATTTCCCGAAAACCCACTTATCAAACACAAGAAAATAATGGCATCCAGAGGCGCAAAATTCGTGTGGGCATTTGTCAGTATCAGTCCTAGCCCTCTTTGGCTACCTGGCGGTGATGGGGTGGCCTGAACGGATGTTCCAGTGATTGGGGAGTTATCGGGGTTGATGGGCTGACATAACGAGCATTCGCCATCGGTAACGGCAAGAATCATATACCAAATCCGGGCAGGTTGTTGGAAGTAGGCGCGAGACGGCCCTCTCCCCCAGCCCCTCCCCTAAAAGGGAGGGGAGCCAGAACTGCAACGCGCTGGCGCCTGCTATCCGGCGAGAGACCAGCTACAACTGGCCGCCGCTCGTCGCCTGGCTGTCGGTCGCGCGAATGTGCGCGCCATCCGCTGTTACCAGCAACAGGCCAGCCGAAGATCGCACCGCGAGGCTCTGGCCGTCGGGCGCCCAGACGAGCGCCAACGCATCCGCGTTCTGCGCCACCGTCTTCGCGCCACTGGCCGCGCCCTGGTGTATCTGCGCGCTCACCACGGTATTGCCCGACTGCCATGCCAGGGCGGCGCTCTGCAGGCGACCAGACCACCAGACTCTGCGCCGTCAGGCCATGGGCTATCGTGACCAGGCCACCGTCGGCTGTCAGCAACGAGAGCGCGTCGCCCGATAGCACTGCGGCCACCTGCCCCGAAGGCGCCCAATCCACCAGCGTGGCTGTATGCCCCAGCGTCATGACGACGCGTGGACTCGTCTGGTCGGCGGCAATCGTCGAGAGGGTGGGGCCGTTGGCCAGCAGCCAGACGCCAGTGGACGACACGTCGGCGGCGGTGTAGGTGGTTCCAACGGGTGTCAGCCGGGTCACTGCAGGCGCCGACGCCACCGGGGCACGGAAGACGCCCGTGACCACGCCGATCAGCGTGCGCGGCCCAGGTGAGCGTCGCCGGTGTGTGGTTGGGCAGCCAGGCAAGCTGGCCCACTATCGCCGTGGGAGCGTTCGCGTCGGCGGGCGCTGCGATGGGCGTTACAACCGCCGTCGTGACGTTATAGACCGCGAGACCCTGTACGTCTGAGGCGGGCGCCGGGCTGATCGTATAGGCGATATAGACGCTATCGGCGCTCCACAGCGGATGGCCAATCAGCCCGCCCGTCACAGACTGCGCGACCGTATCCGCCGCGCCCGTCGCGTTCATCACGTGCAGCGCCGCGCCGCCGTTGCCCTGCGCGACATAGGCGACGCGCGTGTTATCGGGCGACCACGCGAGGCCACCCGCGATGGCGACGCCGGTGGCTGTTGACCAGAATCCGGCTGGTGGGGCTTTGCCACCCGTCACTGTGCCGATAACCGTGTCATTCAGCGCGTCGGCGCGGATGGCGTGCAGCGCGCCGGTGTGGGCGTCGATATAGATGACCGCGCGCCCATTGGGCGAGACGCTCCACCCAGCCACCTGGATTCCAGCAGGCGTCAACTGGCGGGGAAGCCCCGCGCCACTTTCCGCCGCGCTCCAGAGGGCGCCGCCACGCTCATAGATCAGCCGGGGGCCAGCGGGGAGCGGCGCGCCGTCACCAGGGTTTCCGATGGTGGTCATCGTGCCTGATTTGGTTGCCTGCTGCGGGGCGAAAACGCCCTGCCGAATCAGCAGAGCGCCGCCAAGGGCCACCACCAACATCGCCGCCGCCACGAGCGCCGCCGTCAACGGAGTGATGAAATTACGCGGGTGGGCGCGCGCTTCGGCCAGTTTGAGATACCGTGGCGAATTGAAGAACCGGTCGCGCATATCAGACGGTGGTTCGATAAACGGCAGCGCCCGCAACATCTCGTCACCGCGCTGGAAGTCCGCCAGCATGACCGGGCAGGCGACACAGGTCGCGAGATGCGCCTCAACACTGCGCCTCAATTGTGGGTCGAGCACATCGTCGAGGTATCCGCTCAACTCGTCCTCTACCTGCTCGCACGTCATCTGTATTGTATGGTTATCCATCGTTGCCTACATCACCTTAACGGCTCTTCAACAGTTGCCGGGATCTTTATAGTGACTCGAAATGCGCAGTCTCTACGCGACATCTATTTCACGGATATACTTCATCTATACGTCATCGATTCGCGCTGATGGCTTACGTGAACAGCGTCGTCACGCGCGCCAGATCTCTTGCCAATGCTCGTTACTTACGCGGTCGGGGACGATCGGGCGGTGTGCCAGCTTCCAGCGCCACATAGATCTCGCGGAAAGAACGACGCGCCCGCGAGAGGAACATCTTGACGCCACTCTCGGCAATACTCAGCGCCCTGGCAATTTCGGCGTAGCTCAACCCATGTTGGGTATAGAGTTGTAGCGCCAGGCGATACTGCTTCGGCATCAGTTCGAGCGTTTGCCGCACCAAATCGGTTGTGCCGATGGTGTGCTGTGGGTCGGCGCGCTCGGCGTCCGCAGGCTCGTGATCGTGATCAGGGAGCGCCACCCACGTGATGAGCTTGCGCCGTCGCAACACATCGTACGCCGTATAGGTTGCGATGCGATAAAGCCACGCCGAAAGCTTCAGGTTAGCGTCCATCCGCGGCAGCGCCTTGTACACCTTGAAGAAGGTATCCTGCGTCAAGTCGTCGGCCTGCTCGCGATTGCCCACCAGATGATAGATGAAGTTGAAAATCGGAGTCTTGTATTCGTCGTAAATACGCTCAAAGGACCATTCAGGCCCAGAGCCGGACCCTGATCCAGAGCCAGACCCAGAGCCAGATCCTGAAGACCCCTCGCTGGTCACGCGTTCGTGCTCCCTCGCCAACGCTGGCTGCTGCTCAGCCACATCGTCCACGCGCGCGGAAACACTTAGCTCGGAACGGGTTGACAGGCGCATACCTCCGGCCTCCCTTGCCGACGCCGTTCCCTGGTGACCCGATGAATTGATGCACAACTCATCTCACCAATGGAACGGACGCACAGAACGACAGTAACATCTGTCGGCCTGTGAAACCGCGCGCCTGACGAGCACAATTCCGTCCCGCTGCTTGCGGGATGCGCCTCCTGAATCAGGCGAAATGAGGCGATGTCGAAAACACATCGTAATAAAGACAGAGGCAATCGTATCATGCAGAGAAACGCCAGGTATAACGGCTACACCATTTGTCCTATCGAGAGGTGTTTTCCGTTGCCTGGCGTCAGTTTGCCGCCTGGTCAGGATACGCGGGCGGCTGATATCGCGCCTGAAGGGCCTGCGGCCACGAAGTCCGCCGTCGCGGCTGCCAGAACCTGCCCGCGACGCTGGCCCACTCCCAGGGAAACCCCCCTCCCGACACGGAGTGCTGGGGAAGAGAAGCGCTTATTTCACCCGCGCAGGGCCGCCAACGCAATCGCCGGAGCCTTGGCCGCCGAGGGCGCCGCCTCGAAGTAGGCCAGCCGCCGGAAAACCTCGCGCCCCGCCCGTCCATGCGTGACAAACCACGGCGGCACGGGCATCGCGCGCCACGGCCCCCGCATCACCGACTTTTGTGGGCGGTCGAACATCAGCGTGTTATGCACAACACCTGTGCCCGAGCGAATATCGGAGAGCGGATGACCAGGATACGCGCCCCAGGTGGTTGTGCCGAGCACAAAGCCCGTGCCCGCCCAATAGTTGACGGCCACCGTGCCATAGCGCAGGTTCGCCACCGCCTGTTCGACCGCCGCCGCCACGGCAGGATCACTCAGCGACTTGGGATGTACCAGCAGCGTCACATTGAGCGTGCCCCAGATCGTCTCATTGGCGAACGCGACCGCGCGCTCGATGTACTCTGGCACGCTGCTCGCGGCGAGCGCCGTCTCGGCAAAGAGTCCGCAGAACGCCTCGGTGGTGAACACGATATCGTCTTGCATCTCTGGCGCGACACCCTCGATCAGCATCCAGGGGAGATTGGCGCCGCTGGCCGCGCCGAACTGCTCGGCATCGGGGTGATTGGCCAGGAAAGCCGCATAGCGGTCGCGCGCGCCGGGATAGTAGGCCGCGCGGGTCGGCACGCTACTGAGTACCTTGCGCACCCCCGCCAGCAACGCCTCGCGCTGCCCCCAGCCATCATGCTGCACGATGACGCGGGTGGCGTTACAGTTGAAGCCCGCATTGTTGGTGAGCATGCTGGCGATGTGTTCCGCCTGATAGGCGAGATCACTGGCGCTCCACGGCCCCGGCACGACAATCACCGGGCTGACGTTACCCAACTCGCCGGTGATGCGCTTGTTCAGCAGCGGCTGTCCCGTCGCCTTGCGGGCGGCGCCCTCCGCGCCCGGCCCCCAGACGATGGCGTCAAAGGTTTTATCCGAGCCGGTGATATGCACCTCGTCAATGCCGGGATGCGCGCAGAGATACGCGCCCTCAGCCGCGCCACCATAGACGACCCGCAGCAGGTCGCGCTCGATCAGCGAGCGGCAGGCGTCGGCGATCAGCGGCCCCAGATAGGCGTTGACGGGATTGGTCTTGAAGACCACCACCTGGTCTTCGACGAACAGCTTATAGAATGCGTCGAGCGGCCCGATGCTGGAGACATTGCCCGCGCCCAGCACCAGCGCCACCTTGCCGGGATGACCCTTGTTGGCGTAGATGACCGCCTGCGTCTGCGACAGGCCAGCCTGCGTGACGCCTGGCTCCATCCAGACTTCGGCCGTCAGCCCACCGTAAAACAGCTTGTCATACGTCGTCTGTGGAAAGACCTGCGCCGTCACCTGGCCATCTGGCCGCGTCTTGACCGGGCCGGGGATGCGCGGGACGCCACGCGTGCGAATGTCGTCGAGCGCGCCCCGAAGCTGGCGCAACTGCTTGAGCAGCGTATACGGGCCAGTGGCCCATTCCTCGCCGACACCCGGCGTACCCGGCGCGATCTCCTTGGCGCGCAGACAGGCATCCACCCAACGCGGGGCAATCGCGGCAAAATCGGCGATCAGCCGATCCACCAGCGCGATGCGTTCGGGCACGGCGGTCGCCACCCATGCGTCTTTCCGCGCCTGGAGCGCTGTAATCGCATCATCCATAACGGCCTGGTCGCTGGCGGCGACGGCGCTGGCGGCCTGGGGGAACTGTGGTGAACCCTGCTGAGCGGCGATGGTCATAGCGAACCTCCAACGAAAACCCGAACACAGCGGGAGATGCCAGGAACACGGTTGAACGGCGTAGCGGCGGGAAACTACGGGACTGCGCCCCAACTATACTATATCTCTACGTGGGGCGCTACACACGCTCAAGCGGGGATTGCGCTAGCCACGCGGGAACGGCACGACCCATATCCAGATCATGACGACAAACGCGATGCTGCCCGCGATCACGAAGAGATGGAACACCTCGTGGAAGCCAAAGACCCGTGGGAAGGGATTCGGCCAGCGCCGCGCATAGACCACCGCGCCGATGGTATAGAGAACGCCGCCGCCGAACAGCGCCAGCACTGGCGGCCACGAGAGCGCATGCACAAACGCCGGGAGCGCGAACACCGAGACCCAGCCCATGCCGACGTAGAGCGCGGCGGTCAGCCAGCGCGGCGCGCGTAGTGTCAGCGTCGCCAGCGCCACGCCGACCACGGCGCAGAGCCAGATAACCGTCAGCAGCGTCGGGCGCGGCCACCCCTCCAGCACGTTGAAGCAGAGCGGCGTATAGGTGCCCGCGATCAGCACGAAAATGTTGGCGTGGTCGAGCGCGCGCAATCGCCGATCCACCGCAGGCTTCCAGCGGCCAATATGGTAGAGCGCGCTCACGGTGTAGAGTTCGATCATGCTCAGCCCAAAGATTGCCAGCGAGATGGTGCGCGCCGGGTCGTCGCGGCTCCGCCAGCAGAGCGCCACCGTCACCGCCACTGCGGCAATCGCCGCCACCGCATGCGACCAGCCACGCATCAGCGGCTTCTTCACACGTGTCTCTTTACCAGTCACATCCCGTCGCAGCAGTCGCATCTATTGTTGCTGTCGTTTCTGTCGTCGTCGCCACACATCTCCCCCTTCGCTCAGGCGCCCGGAACGTCACAGCGCGTTCCGTACCTCTCATTAGGAGCGTAGCGGGTTTCAGCCCGGCGAGAAACGTTGCCAGCTAACACAAACATGAGATATAGCTCACATTTTATCCGGCGCAATAACGCGGGCGGTTCGCAGCTATCAAAAAAGCCCCTCCCTGTGTCGAGGGAGGGGCCGGGGAAGAAGGGAAAAGGTCACGCGGTGAGCGCCGAGAAGACGTCTTTGCCGTGGCGCTGCACCGCCGCGACGAGCCCGCCCTCAGCCGTCAGCGCCTGAATCATCGGCGATGGCGTCAGCGCCTGGAACTCGCGTCCGCTGGCGACATCACGGACGACGCCGCGCGCCAGATCCACCTCCAGGTCGGCGCCCTCGGTGGCCAGCGCGTAAAACGCCGGATCGGTCACGACGAGGTATGGCAGCGCCTCATTGACCAGGTTGCGCTTGTGAATGAAGGCGTAGCTCTTCGCGATGACCGCCTGAATGCCGACGCCCTGTAGCGCCCAGACAGCCATCTCACGCGAGGAGCCGCTGCCCCAGCCCTCGCCCGCCACGATGACATTCGCGCCCGCTCGCGCCCGCTCGCCGAACTCTGGCCGCACATAGTAGAACGCCTTATCCCCCAGTTCCTCCAGGTTGGTCAGGTGGCAGAACTCGCCGGGGATGATCGCGTCGGTATCCACCGAGTCGCCGAAGCGCTGCACCCGCCCATGTATCACCTGACTGCTGGCGTGCGCCTCTTTCGCGTCCTGCCGCGTGCGTCTCGACATGCGTCGTCGGCTCAGCGGTGGTGATCTCCGGCAGCGCGCGCGTCTCTTTGCGTCCGAGGATGCGCGCCAGCCGATCACGATCTACCCGCGCCAGCAGCGGCCGTGGATCGGCGACCGTCATGCCGAGCGCGCTGGCGGCCACGGTGGCGGCGCTGGCCAGCCACGCCAGCGACCCCTCGCCCATGCGGTTCTCGAAGTTGCGGTTCTGCGAGCTGAGCCAGACCTCGCCCTTGCCTGCCTTGCGGCTGGCGACTCCCAGGCACATCGAGCAGTTGGGCGGGTCAACGGTGAACCCGGCGCGCTGGTAGATTTCCCAGATGCCCGCCTTCTCCAGATTCTTCTGGATGAGCAGATCGCCCGGCACGGCGATGCGGCGGCCAGCGGGCATCTCTTGCGGGGTGTGGCCATCGGCCAGCGCGGCCTCCAGCACCAGCCCGGCCAGCGCCAGCTCCTCCTCGGTGGTGGTGCAGGCGCCGATGAATGCGCCATCGAGCGTCTGGCCCGCCAGATCGGTGACATCGTAGACATTGTCGGGCGAGAACGGTTTGGCCACCTGGGGCGCAAGCTGGTCGAGCTGGATGGGGTAGCGCGCCACGTAGGGGGCGTCGTCGTCGGCGCGGAAATAGAGCGCGCTATCGTTGTAGCTGCGGCGCCGATGCGCCAGCCAGTCCGCGACGACCCCATCGGCCTCGAAGATGCCATTCAGCCCGCCGAACTCCGCCGTCATATTGCAGATGGTGAAGCGCATATCGGTCGTGAAGTTGCGCACCGCCGAGCCACGGAACTCGACACTGCGTTCGAGGGCGACGGTGTTGCGCCCCAGCGCGCCGAGCGTCCGCAGAATGATGTCTTTGCCGCCGATGCCAAAGTCGGCTGTGCCCTCATACTCGACGGCGATGGCTTCGGGCACCTCGATCCACGTCTCGCCCAGCACCATCGCCGCCGTCACATCGGCGCCGCCCAGGCCAATGGCGAACGCGCCCAGGCCGCCATGCGAGCTGGTATGCGAGTCCGCGCCGATGACCACCTCGCCCGGCTGCACCAGATTGCGATAGAAGCGGGTGTGCATGATGGTGACGTTGGCGTCATAGAAATGGGTGATGCCGCTTTCCTGGGCGAAGGCACGCGAGAGGTTCGCCAGCTTGAGCGTGCGGGGATCGTTGGCCAGTGTCACCGGATCGACGGTGTGATCGAGCGCGAGGTAGAAGCGCTCTGGGTTGGCGATCTTGGGCCGCCCCAGCAGGGTATACGTCCGATCCATCCCATTCCAGGCCAGTTCGCTGGCGATGGTCCAGTCCACCCGAATGCGCAGCATATCGCCGGTCTGCGCCCACGGTCGCGGGAGCGTGACCGCGTGGTGCGCGAGAATCTTCTGGGTCAGTGTCATCGGCTGAGGTTTCTGCCTGCCAGGCATCGCCTCGTACTCCTTTGTACTCGTCGCTACGTGTCCACATGATGAGGGGTTGCTATCTATGACCTGATGCTCGATCAGCCCGAAGGACTCATGGTTCGGTGATTGCAGTATACCGCGCAGGGGAAACGGGAGGCGGAAGCCGAAGGTCACTGCAGATGGCGCTATTCGACCTTGCGACCGTGATACGGGATCGGTCCGGCGGCTGGCCCGGCGAACTCGTCATTCACGCCCAGGGAAACGATGTAGGTGGGGGTAAGCCGCAGGATATCCGGGGCGAAATTGGGATTGATCGTTTTGCCCCCTTCAGAGGACGCCTGCACCGTGCCACGCACCTCGACGAAACGCGGCCCCCCGGAAGGCACGACATCATCAATGACAAAGGCCACGCGCCCGTGACGCAGCGCCTCGCGATATTTTCTGGTCGGGACAATGTCGTGGCCACCAATATCAATGGTATCCTCGTCGGCATTGTAGCGAAAGCCCACTGGTACCACGTGCAGGTCACCGTGCTCGTTGACGGTCGCCAATCTACCCAGACGCTGGCTTTGAAGATACTCGATTTCGGCAGGAGTGAATCGGCTCATTATTGTGTCCTTCACAGCTCAGGTCATCATAAGAAATTCCACACGTCGGCATGGATTAGCCGCTACATACCCATTCTACGGCAACCGAACAAGCAGGATTAGCCGTGGTCTTCAGGCCACGGCGCGCGTCTCCCCGCACCACCAATCGCCATCCACCACTCTATTTGACACTTGAACGCCTGTTCTCTAAAATAGCGGTGGAAGGGAGACAGGACAGCATGATCGCAAATCGCTCCGCACCCTCGGCGACGGTCATCCCCGTGCTCAGTTACGAAGATGTGGGGGAGGCGAGCGCATGGCTCTGTGAGCGTCTTTGGCTTCCGAGAGCGACTGCGCATAGGCGACCATCGTATCCAGCTTATCGTTGGCGAGGGCGCGGTCATCCTGGCGCAACGACCCGTGAGCCAGGGTTCCCATTCGTGCCACTCGGTACTCGTGCGGGTCGCGGACGTGGATGGCCACTATGAACATGCGCGGCAGCATGGCGCACGGATCGAGCGCCGCCAGAGAGCTTCCCATTCGGGGAGCGGCAGTATACCGCCGAAGACCCCAGTGGCCATAGCTGGACGTTCTCGCAGTCTATCGCCGATGTAGCGCCCGAAGACTGGGGCGGCACGGCTGTTGACCTGGGATAGGCGGATATCGGCGGGTGTTAGTGGATGACGCGCTGCTGGGTCTGCTGGTCTGCGCGCGGCGTTGCGCCGACTGTTGGCGGGAGCGGACGTACGCGTGCCCGACACGGCGCGTATTGTGGATCACATCAACCGTTTTCGCGATGCCGCCGAGCACCGGCACCAGCGCCAGCGCACTCAGCAGAAAGCCAAATTTGTCTTTATGATAGAGGTCGCCTACCATATCGCGAATGGCGCAGATATCGCCAACGATCGGCGTATAGGCCAGCGCGACCTGGGTGATTGCCCCCATAAGGCCAAGATCAAGCGCGAAATCGCCGAGCAGCGCCCCTCTGAGAATGTCACGAAAAAAACCGAGAATACCCCCTCGGCGCGGCTGAATAGTTGGTGAATACATCTGCATCGCGGCGGACTCGCGGCCCATACACATTTCCCTTCCCAACGGGGTCATATACCAAGAGACCAAGAGTTAGGCTTAGAATAGCAGACGCGTCAAATCTGCCAGGCGGTTCTGTTCTATCTCTACGTGATAGATAGGCTGCGGGTTATGCAAGGGCGCTTAATTGTGACGTGCGACACGTGCGGGCGAGGGAGCGTCATCGGGCAAAAGTGTATACATCTCCGCATAGAATTCGCGCACGTAGGGTGGGACGAGCCGCAGGTCGGCCATCATGCCGCTGGCCATGCCCGCGTACATCTCCCAGTCGTTGCGGTCCACCAGCATGCCCGGCCAGTTTTGTTCGGGGATGCCGTGGATGTAGCCATAGGTAAGCTGTTGCATGCGCTGGTAGCGCGGATCGGTCTCCTCGGAGAGGGCCACCGTCGCCGCGATCAGCGCATCTTTCAGGCGCGGACGCCGCTCCTCCCACCAGGCGTGGGCTAGCTCGTGGATGGCCGCCTCATACTGCGCGGTATAGAGGAAGACGGCGTAGCGGTCGGGATACCAGAAGCCGCCGCCGTTCGTGCTGTTGAGGTTCTCCACCTCGAAGGTGATGGCGCTGTGGAACCACGCTTTCGCGGCGTCGGTATAGGGGAACGCCGCCATCACCTCATCGAGATAGGCCGCCACGGCGGGGTTGCGCGCCGCCGAGATCGGCGAGGAGGTCGCCTGCGCCAGCCGCTCGCGGGTGCGCTGCCAGAGCGCGCGGATGCTATTCATCTGATCTTCCTGCCTGCTGAGATCCTAGTTTGGTTACGGCGTTCATAGCAACGGTGCGAACTGCGACCGACTCTGGGTCTAGCATGAGTTCCTCGATTCGCTTGCGCACTGTGCCTGGCAATGGCCGCTCAAATTGGGCTAACGCCCAAATGGCTCCCGCTCGAACCTGCCAATATGGCCAATTCAATAATTCCGCTAGCTCCGCTAACACGGCTGGAGTCTCTATGTGACGTTCGGTCACCATTTGCACGAATAAGGAATGCGCCATGCTGCTTAGCAGAGGGCCTGGCGGCTGCCCGGCAAGGATAGCTTCTGCCTCTCGGGCTACTACGTGTAGCGCATCGAGATCCCTGAGAGCCAGAGCCTCGGCAGCGTGGCCAGTAAGCGCCGAATACAGATCGCCGCACATCCGCTGCAAGAGTTCCGTCGGAAACTTGCGGCTCCTGTCCGCAGCGACATCGAGTACCGGGCTAAATATGCTACGCACTGCCATCTCTGGGTCTATGGTAGGCCGTGACCTGTTCGCATGCTGCGGGCGAACTTCCCTATCCTTGGCGACAATTTCCTCTGCCCGCGCGCGCACGTCATCTGGAATCGGCGCTGGATAGTTGAGCACTGCGGTAGCCGCCTGAACCATCGCCATATGGTCATCCATGCCCGCGATCAGTGCATCGAGTGGCGCACGTTCCCCCAATTTACCAAGCGAATTGGCGGCTTGCTGGCGAATACGTAAATCGCGAAGTGTATGCCTATCCATCAAAATGCTGGCAAGCATGTCGACAGGCGCACGAGACCCCATCAGCCCCATAACCTGTATGGCGACGGTCGCAATCGTAGGCTCAGGCGCACGCTCAAAGAGGTCTATCACCGCCTCGACCGGGATGGTATCCGCATGCGCGACGAACACGCGCGCAGCTACCCGCAATGCCGCCTGAGTGAAAGCGCTTGTGTCGCGAATAGTATCCAGGAACGGCTGCAACGGCAATTCAGGAGCTAATGGCATAAGGGTATAGCTAGCTGAAGTGCGAACGTCTTCAACCTCGTCGTAGAGGGCGTCTATGAGCCTATCAAATGGCGCATTTTTACCAAGTGCGCTGAGGATATTGATGGCAGCCTTCCGCACGTCTGGATGCTGCATTGCCTCTCGATGCAAAGCCTCCAACGAATCGTCGTCCGTCTCGGCTTCATCCACCTGTCTGCTGACAAGCTGCGCTCCGGTAGCCCGAAAGTTCTCTGGCAAACCTTCGATTGCGACTGGCTGCGCGGTCGATTCGATATCTGGCGGCGGAGTCAAGCCATTTCTGAGATTTGGTCGCATGTTGTCTAGTGGAGGCAACGCTGCGAGGAGTGTCACGGGATACACACGCCCAATAGGAAACATGAGCATCGCAGGCGCTGGAGTAAACTCATCCAGCGTGGGCCGCCCGTATAACGATCCGTACGCCCAATGGTGTTTGCCTACCAGTACATTGCGAATCAGCGAAGGCAAAACCCCACGCAAAGGGCGTACATACATGATTGCCCCATGCCGCCCTTTGATCTCTAGTCTGGTATCATGCCAATCCATCGCGAGAACCTCGGCGGCAAAGTCGGCCTGTGGCATATGTGACATCCGCGCCTCTGCATTCTGAATCGGCACTGAGCAGTTGCCCTATCCGGCTTCCCTGCTGCCCTACTCCTCCGTCACGGGCTTTTTCTTCTTCGCCGTCGGGAACTTCTTCGGGTCGTACCAGCAGTCGTAGCAGCGGTCGCGGATGGAGGCGCCGCGTCGTCGGCTGCTCCAGGGGGGCGTGCGTCACCGCGCCATCGCTGCGGGCCTCGGCCACCGCGCCGCTCGCGTCGATCTTCTGCGTGTAGAGATGGCGGTCGTCGGAGGTGAGGCAGCGGCCCGTCTCCAGCTCGAACTGCCAGCCGTGGAGCGTGCAGGTGAGGACGCCATCATCGATGTGGGCGAAGCGGGTCAGGTCGGCCTTCAGGTGCGGGCAGCGGCGCTGGATGCGGTAGCCGTTGGACTCCCAGAGCGTCTGCACGGGCGCCTTCTCGGCGTAGTAGCCCTCGGCGTATTGCAGCCGCTCCATGCTCAGGCACTTGAAGAAGTTGTAGACATACTCGTTATAGGCGCCCTTGCGCTCGGCCTGGAAGCGGCACGAGAGGAATAGCTCGTTGATCCAGTCCTCGACGTGGCGGACGATCAGCGACTCGATCAGCGCGGGATCGAAGCGGAAGAAGTAGTCGTACTCCTCGCCCTGCCAGGGATAGACCTTGCGCGTGTGGAAGTCCAGCACGAGCTTGCGTCTCGCCGCAGTCCAGCACCATCAGGCTGTTGATGCCCGCCGCGGTGAGGTCGGCCTTATCCATCAGCGGCTCGAACCAGTCGCGCAGGGACGTGAGGATATCCACCTGGCCGCGCGGCCATGACGCCTTGATTGTGGCGATCTCGTCACGCTTGCGCGCCTGATACGCCTCCAGGTAGCCGCGCTTATCGGTGAAGATGGCCTGCACCTGCTCGTCGGGCATGGGGTGGGTGACGGTGTAGCCGTCTTTGGTGAGTTCGCCGACGCTGCCGGGAATCATCAGGTGGCCGTTGGCGTAGCCCTGGGACTGCATGAATTCGAGAAAGACCGTCTGATCGGGGAAGATGTTCTTCGGGTCGCGGTCGAAGTCGTTGAAGCCGAAGAGGTCGTCGTCGAGGAAGCAGGGCGGCCCGGCGGACGGGATGATGTGGGTCGCGCCAATCTCTTTGGTGAACCGCAGGGCGCGGGCAAGCTCGTTGTCGCGCTTCTTGCGGCCCAGCGCGTCCATCATCTTCTCCGGGTAGAGGTAGACCATCGGGTACCAGATGGCGCCGGAGAACTGGAGGAAATGGGCGTCGTAGGCGCCGAAGTCGGCCAGCATATCGAGATCGACCGGGCGCGAGTCGTTCTGGTTGAAGATGCGCACCTCGCCATCGTCCACGCTGAGGCCGGAGTCGCCGAGCGGGCCATCGGTGGGGGCGACGGCGGCGGAGATCATGAGGCGCAGGCCATCGACGGTGACGGGCACGCCGTTCTTGGTGCGCAGGAATTTGGTGAAGCCGACCTCGCGCAGGCCGCGTTCGAGCAGGTCGAGCGGGTAGTCGGGCAGGAGGACGGTGGTCTCTTTGGAGACGTGCTCGCGCAGAAATTCGGGGTCGAAGTGGTCGTGGTGCAGATGCGAGACGAAGAGGTAGTCGGGTTGGCGATCTGCGCTGTGTCGATGTCCTCGTTGCTGGGGAAGGGGAACCACGAGGCGAAATAGGCGCTATTGAACCACGGGTCAGTGAGTATGCTGCCGTGGCGCGTCTCGATGAAGAGTCCGGCATGGCCAATGAACGTTATCCGCACGCGCAACCGTCCTTCAATGGTCTACGATGATCGATGTATCACTTTGCTTGTTATGATATCGATGATACCGGCTATGATACCCGCTGGGGCCATAGACACGGGTCACAATCGCCTCACGGGATGCCTTAGTCATGCCCCCGTCAGTATCGGATGCTGGGGGGATGGCGTCAAGCGGAATAGGCTGGCGGGTGAACCTACGGGTACGGGCTGCGTCGCGAGAGCTTGCCACCGCAGGCTGCAGAGACTTGGGCGGACGGTTGAGGCGAGGGGCGGCGGTTGGGTAGGGGCGGGCGGGCCGCAGGCTGAAGCCCTGCGGCTAATCCTGGCCGTTGGGCGCTCGCTCTGGGCGCCATGTGGGGGATGCGGTGGTGTGTTGTGTCCACCAGGGGGCGATGGTTGCGGCGGTGATGGGTTGCGCGCCGTGGGCGATGAGGTCGTGGTTGGCGGGGTCGTCGAGGGTGAGCAGCGGTTGTTGGCGCTGCGCGATGAGGGTGTCGCTTAGGCGCTGTATTTTGCTGCCGGGGGCAGCATGCGCGATTAGCACGGCGCTGGCGAGAGCGGCGGCGAAGTGGTTGCGGGTGATGGCATGGTCGGCGGTGGGTCGGTGGACTTCGCCGGTGATGGGCGAGAGGATGAGCAGGCGGCCATCCGCTATGGGCTGGCGCCAGTCGGCTGGGATACGCATGCGTTGGAGGCTGCGGGCGGCGCAGATGGTGATGGGCTGCTGGCCGCGCAGGAGGAGACGCAGACATTCGCGCTCGATGGGCGAGTGAAAGCCGCTGATGACGGGGATGCTGTGGTCGCGCAGTTCGCGGGCGAGATCGTAGGCGCGGAGGATGACGCTGCCGGGGCAACGTGAGGAGCAGAAGTAGCCGAGCAGGGGCCGCGAGAGGATGTCGAGGTTCCCAATGGCATGCAGGGAGGATACGCTGGTGATTGCGGCGGCATTGCGGAGCCGCGACGGGCAGACTGGGGCGGCAGGATTGAGTGTTATCACGTTGAAATATTCACCCATCGCTATTCCGTTCGCGCGCCGCAGGTGGCCATGGGAAGCAGGGTGCGCATGCCGCAGGTGGCCATGGGAACAGGGTGCGCATGCCGCAGGCGGCCATGGGAAGAGGCAGGGTGCAGGCTGAAGCCCTGCGGCTAATCCTGGGTATGAGTGTTTCCCGCGAATGGCGGCAGATACCGCAGAGTTTCCACGCCGCAGGCTGAAGCCCTGCGGCTAATCCTGTGCGGTCGGTTTGCGCGCATGGTCATGGATTGCTCTGCCTATCCAGTTTACCCAGATTACTCGGTCAGCCCTCCGGCTTTGCGTTGGTTACGGATGTAGGCGCGAACGGTTGCGAGTGGCTCGTCGTTATGGCGGGTGTAGTGGTAGCTACGGTTCCAGAACTGGTATGAATTGAGATCGCCGCGCAACCACGGATACTGGGCCAGCAGCATGCGTGCGGTACGCCCTTTGAGATAGCCGATCATCTTGCTGAGGTCGTCCCAGGGAGCCTTCTCCAGCAAGAGGTGCGCATGATTGGGCATGGTTTCCATCTCTAGCAGGAGCCAGCCCTTCTGGTGGGCGATCTCGTGGGCGGCTTCTTTGAACGCCATGTCTATCTCGTCATTGAGAAAGACGGGTTTGCCGCGCGTGACGCTGAAGACGACGTGATAGTAGACGCGCTGATCCGCCATAACTCGCAACTCACGATCACTTCGGCGCTGTTATCCGCGCGCCCCGTCATGCGCGGGAACGAGCATCCGTCCCCATTCTACAGCTACCGGGCAAGCAATGGTTCAGGCGAGCGGTTACGCGCCGCATGGCGGACATGGAGTGGTGGGATGGCGCAGCGCCGCAGGCGCACATGAGCGGTAAGGGTGTGCGTGCCGCAGGCTGAAGCCCTGCGGCTAATCCCGTTCGCTCGGTACCCTGTCGGCGGTACCCTGCTGAATGGCGAGCGGTTCCGCTCATCTCAGGATTAGCCGTGGCGCTTCAGGCCACGGCCCGCCCGCCCTGCCACCACCCCACCCCACAGCGGTTCCTCCCGCCCGCTCCGTTTCCGTGCTGCCCGCCGCTTGTGGTAGGGGGGCAGGCCGCAGGCTGAAGCCCTGCGGCTAATCCTGTGCGGCTCGGTACCCCCGTTCGATGGCAGAGCGTCTGTCCATCTCAGGATTAGCCGTGGCGCTTCAGGCCACGGCCCGCACCCCCACCGGCCCGTACCCCTCCGCCTACTCCTCGCCGTTGCCGTTGGCATCGTCACCGCTCTCGCCGCTGCTCGGCGCCCATGCGGTATTTGATGTCGTAGTTGATGATGAAGTCGAGTTCTTCGTCGGTGAAGCCGTAGTGCTGGGCGAGCACGCGATCTATCTCATCTATGATGGGCTTGGAGAGGCGGGGCTGGAATGCTTTGGATAGTGAGAACACCATACTTGCCACTAATTGTTCGTTAGAAGACGCGACTTCGCGTTGAAGTCGTCCATCAGCGATTCGCCCAAACGATCTAACTCATCGCCATGATGGGCAATTAAGCTGCTTAGCGAACATCGGAATGCCTTCGTATCTCCCGCCGATTCACGTTACGCACGTCAGAAAAGGCGCAAAAGAACCAGAAGAACAGACTTGAATTAATGAGTAGCATAGCGCCACCATTCTTTTGCCCGCTTGAGCCAAATTCAAGTACTTTGAGTTCATGAAGGCTTAACGACTCTTCCAGCGGTGTCAGTTATTCTTGGCACAAAGTCGAAGAATTGGACAAAGTAACGCAACTTACGTGTGTAATAAACCACCTCCGGTGAATGCGGTATTAAATAGGACTGCCACAGTTTGGTCACCATCCAAGCGTGCTAACAGCCGTGTCTCGATGGTTGTGCTCTTGATCTTCTTGGAATGGCAGTTCCAACGAGAGTTCGCAGTTCTGTTGGGCATTACGAAAGTAGTTAGTGAAACAGGCTCTTCCCGTTCGTCGCTCAGCCAACGTTTGTAATTGGAATACGGAGAGCATGAACGGTGATCGGTTCTTATGAGAAATCCAGATTGTTAGGCGCTTCTCAACCCCGTTGAAGAGTTTTGACGGGGTTCAGAAAGTCAGGCACCGAAGCCTGATGCCCTTCTTGTGTTAGAGTAGCGCACGCAGGTCAGTGAATCCGTCGGTGCTGACAATAGAAACGGGAACGATCATTCCCATTGTTGCTCTGGGTCCAAGCAGCGCGCGGGCACGTTCCATCACGAAAGCATATAAGTCGCCGCACGCTTCTGTGCGGTACCCCTTTACTACATACAGGTCACGGACATTCTTATACTCCACGTACGGCGGGTTTCCGATGATGACGTCGAAGCCGCCATGCTCGTGCATGATGCCGTAGAACTCGACGAACCAGTGGAAGGGCTGGTGGCTCTCGCGCCACGGCTCGAACTTGCAGAGATTCGTCGTGTGGCAGCGTCGATGCCATATTCGCGCGGCGAGGTAGCGGTCGAGTTCGTCGCCCAGGTCGGGAGACGCTGGCGTAGCTCCTGCTTGTCGCGTCGCGGAATGACGGTGGCCGTCCATCCCGTGCTCTGTCTGCATCTGCGGAACTGCTGGAAGGCGCGCTGACGATCTCGGCGTCGCTCCTTGATCGCTGGCGACATCGTCTGCTCGCGAAAGCATGAGCATCTGCCCGTTGGCCGTACATCCTTGCCTCGCGCACTGCATCCAGCGTCGCGAAGCCGACGAGCGTGTTGCCGGCGCGGATGTTGAAGTCGATGTCGGGCAGCGGCTCAGATCTGCGTCGGCGTCCTCGACCTGGGCGACGAGCTTGAGGAAGAGGCGCAGCTTGCAGATCTCGACCGCCTCCTCCATGATGTCCACGCCGTAGAGGTTGTTGATGATGATCGACTTGAGGATGAAGTAGCGGCGGTTCGGGTGCGCGTCGACGTGCGCCAGCACCTCGCGGAAGTCCGGGAACTGCGCTGCGGCATGTCCCTCGCGGTCGAAGTCGTCGACGAACGCCTCCATGCGCTCGAGGCAGGCCTCGTAGAGCGGCTCGAGGATGTTGAGCGCGGCGAAGAGGAACGCGCCGGAGCCGCAGGTGGGATCGAGCACGGTGACCGTCTTCGATGGCTGCCAGAAGCGCGCAGCAGCTCCGGCCCCTCGCAGTGTTCGATGACATCCTGGGCGAACTGGCAGATATCGAGGTTGCAGGTGATCAGGTCGTTGATCTCGTGGACCTCGCCGTTGGCCAGCTTCGCGCGCAGTTCGAGGCAGCGCGTGCGGCGGGCGACATGCTCGCGCCAGGTCTCGGTGGGCAGGGCGTAGCCAGCTGGCGGCGGGCCGGTTCCAGCCGCCACGCTGCGCGACATCGTCGATGCCAGCGGCGATGTCCGGCGGCAATTCGACGCGTCAACGCCCGTGCGGACGGCCTCGTAGATGTAGCGGTCGGGGTCGTCGCGGAGCAGCCGCCAGACCTCGCCCTCCGGCTCGAAGGCGATGCGTGCACTTCTTGCGCGGCGGTCGAAGAGGAACGGCAGGATCGTGTTCTTGCTGATGTACTCAGTGATGTCCTCCTTCGTGTAGTAGGCCCCCATCTGCTTCTGGTTGATGTACTTCTCGAAGATGTAGCCGAGCACATCGGGGTTGATCTCGTTGTCGTCGCGCAGCGGGCGGTCGTCGAGATGCCAGTGGTAGTCGTCGAAGAAGTCGAAGATGCGCTCGAAGGCCTCGTCGGGGATGTCGATGTCGCGGTTGCTGCTCTCGAGTCTGTGGACCTCGAAGAGGCCGCCGTTGAGGTAGGGCACATTGCCGAGCAGCGCGCGAGTCTCGGGTCGAGCTGCGCTCTTCGCGTGCGCGCCGAGGCCATCGTGGAACAGGCGCAGCAGGAAGTAGCGATAGAAGGTGTGGAACTTGTCCTTGCCGCATCGCGCCTGCACCTGCGTCGAGCCGGTTGCGCAGGTAGTCGCGTGTCGCCGTCGAGGAAGCCCTTGCTTCTGGATGAAGTAGACGAACATCAGGCGGTTGAGCATCAGCGAGGCGTACCACTCGCGGTCATCCTCCAGGGCGATGCCATAGATGACCTGTACGAAGAGCTTGTGCTCGGCCTTGAAGTGGTCGTAGAACTTCTTGGTGACGTGATCGACGTCGAAGCGCCTGCGAGCCGCTCGCGACACATCGGTCAGCGTCAACGTCCTCCTCTTCGAGCAGGTCAACGTAGAGTTGCGCGAGGCTTCTGCGCCAGACGCTCGCCTGACTGGCCCTCGATAGTATTTCTCTTCGCGGTAGGCGGTTGGCCTGCCGGGCTGATGCTTGACCCACTGCCATATCTGCTGCGTCTTGCCAGCGTCCGTATAGATGATGAGGTGCTCGTGATACTGCTTCCTCGCCTCGGCGTCAATCTTCTTGCGGGTCGCCTTGTCGGGGATGCCGCCGGTAGCGTCGGGCGCGCAGACCAGCACTACCACGCCGCGTTTTTGGCCACGGGCTGCAGCGTGAATGGTTCGCCAGCCGACCGAGACCGCGAGTGGCTCGCCTTGAAGCGATCCCAGCCAAGCTCCTCGATGAAGAGCGTCGTGAAGTCGAAAGAGCGGACGGCGCGGCGGATGCGCTTCATTGGGCGTGCGGCGTTCATGCGCTTAGCGGTCCTTCCCTGGATCTATGAGCCCAAGCGAGCAGATGATCTGTGGCTCGCGGGACTGTGGTTCGTCCTCGTCGCTGAATGACGCAGAGGCGGTCTTCTTCGCGCAGGGCGATGACCAGTTTCGGCCAGGGCTCGTCGCTGACGCCAATCGCGCATCTGGCGGTTGAGCTGTCTGCACGGCGGATTCGCAGCGGGTAGCGATAGATGTCGTCGATCGCGCGCTCAGCTCGGCGTTCCCAGAGCGTGCCCTTGATGCGGTCGGCGTAGCGCTTCGAGCCGCTCGTACGTGCGGAAGCGCGCGCCCGGACGGGCGCGCCAAGCTGGCCGCCAACCTGCTGCTCCTCCTGCGCGATGTATTCAGCCGCCTGCGCGACCAGCTCGTGGTGTTCGGCTGGCGCGGCAGCGCCGGGGTTTCGCGGCTCGCAGGCGGCGGCGCTGAGGATGGCGAGCTGGACTGCGTGACGTGTTGCCGTCGCTTATCCACCCAGGCGAGGGCGTCGTTGCCCTCGCTCGTGCGCAGGTAGACGCAGCACGCCCGTCGGGGTCGAGCGGGTACGGGCGTATGGGCGCGGGTGGAGTAGACGACGTTGGGCAGCGCCGCTGATCTTCTTTTCGAGCGCTGGGTCGGCCTCGATCGCGTTCTTCCAGATCTGGTAGGCGTAGGACGCGAGGTCCACCTCGGCGTCGTCGTCGCCGTCGAGGATGCCCGCACTTCTCGTTGTAGAGGTCGAGAATGGGCAGGTCGTTCGCTCGTCCTCGAAGAACGCTTCGTCGGTGCCGACGACCTCGGCGTTCTCCTGCAGGCGCTGGCGCACGCGGGCGCGCAGGCGGATGATGCGCTCGACCCCATCGGCGGGCAGGAACGAGTAGCAGAGTGATCGTGTCGGCCTGCTGGCCGATGCGGTCAACACGCCCGGCGCGCTGGATCAGCCGGATGATGGCCCAGGGCAGATCGTAGTTGACGATGATCGCGCAGTCTTGCAGGTTCTGGCCTTCGCTGAGCACGTCGGTGGCGATCAGCACGCGCAGCTCGTCGCCTGGGCGATGCGGTCGCGCTTGCCGTTGCTCTCGGGCTGAAACGCCAGGCCAGCGCGGTGGGATTGGCGGAGTCGCCGGTGACGCCTTCAAGCGAGCGGATGCCGCGCGCCTGAAGCTGCTCGGTCAGGTAGCGCACCGTATCGGCGAACTGGGTGAAGACCAGCACTTTCTCGGTGGGATGCTGGTCGGCGAGCAGGTCGGCCAGCGCGTTCAGCTTGGCGTCCGCTTCGGGCTGCCAGAAGCCGCAGATGGATAGCACGCCCAGCAGCGCGCGGGCGTCGTCGGTCAGGTGCTTGCGCAGGGTGGGCGTAAAGAGGGCAGGACGCAGCCACTTGAAGCGCTTTTTGAGCGGCCCGGCGTATTGGGCGTAGACCTCGCGCGGCCCGCTGGCGATAGTCGCTCTCCGCGCGTAACGCTGGGGCGTAGCGTCTCGACGTCGGTCTCCTCGTCGTCTTCGTCGACCATCCCCGGCAGCATCGCGTCAGCGTCCTCATCGCTGGCGGCGGGGTCGAGCAGCTCGGCGCTCCTGCGTGCCGATCGGCAGCGGCAGCCCCTGTTCGATGGCGTGGAGGTAGACGAAGTTGCGGAGGACATGGCGCTCGACCGACTGGATGAAAGCTGGGCCGCCGCTTTCCAGCCGCTTGAACAGATTGGTGCGGCAGAAGCCCATCAGGCGTTTGCCCGCGCGCCGAGGCTCTGAAGCTGCTTCGCCTCAGCCTGCGTTGGCGGCGTGTTGGGTTTGCTCGCCGACATAGTTGCCCAGGCCGTAGCGCGGCAGGTGGAGCCGTTGACGGCGTCCACGACGGCGGCGGAATAGAGCCGGGCGTAGGGGTCGTCTGGGTCGGCTCTCATCGACGGTGAAGCGGACGGTGCGCGGCAGGCGAGCAGGGAAGCAGGAGCGTCTTGCCGTCGGGCATCGTCAGATACTGGCGGCCGGTGGTCGGGTCGGTGTCGGCGTAGTTGGCCTGGATGAAGCTGCGGGTGCGGCGGACCAGGTAGAGCCGCATCAACTCGCGCCAGTCGTCGGCGTATTCGCTCTTCTCGAAGGCCGCCAGCGAGCGCACGGGAGCCTGGTGGCGGCGGATGAATTCGGTCTCGCCGAGTCGCCAATCAGCTTCTCCGGGCGGATGCCGAGGTCGTCGTCCTCGGGGATGAAGAGGCGCAGTTGAGCGGAGAGGTCGAGGTAGGTCTTGTTGTAGGGCGTCGCCGTGAGCAGGATGCAGCGGCTGTCGTTCTTGTCGATGTATTCCTGGATGGCGCGATAGCGCTTGCCCTCGCGGTTGCGCAGATTGTGGCTCTCGTCAATCAGCACGAGGCGATAGCGGCGCAGGTCCGGCAGTTCGCGTCGTCGCCTCGGCTGATCGAGAGCACCTTGGCGAGCAGGCGGTACTGCGTGACGTAGTCCTCCCACATCGTCACCAGGTTCTTGGGGCAGATGATCAGTGTCTCCAGCCATAGTCGTCCTGGAAGACGCGCGCCAGCGCGGTCGCCATCAGCGTCTTGCCCAGGCCGACCACGTCGCCGATGAGGACGCCGCCGCGCTTGTTGAGATGGTGCGCGGCGATCTTGACGGCCGCCTTCTGGAAGTCGAAGAGCTTGTGCCGAAGTCGCGCGGGATGCGGAATTCGGAGAGGCCAGCGCGCGCCTCCTGCGAGAGGTGATAGGCCATCTTGAGGTAGATGTGGTAGGGCGGCAGGATCTCTTCGCGCGCCCAGCTTTCGTCGATGATCTCGGCCAGCTCCGCGGAGATATCGAGGCACCAGCGGTCGTTCCAGCGGTCCTCGAACCAGGCTGCCAGTTTGTGCGCGGCGTCCTGGTCGACCACGTCTACGTTCAGCTCGCCCTGCGCGCTGAGCCCGGCGAAGGTGAGATTGCTGCTGCCGACGAAGCCGACGATGGGACTCGCGGGATCGGTACGGTGGATGAGGTAGAGCTTGGCATGCAGGGAGTGGCGGGTATGGAGTTTCACGACGAGTTTGCCACTGCGGAGTTGCGCGCTCAGGCGGCGGAGTCCCACTTCATCCTCATTGGTGGGCGCGCCAATCATGAGCTGCTGGCGGAAGTTCTCGGCCATGCGCTTCTTTAAGCGGAGAACCGTGGCCTGGTCTATCCCCTCGTCGGCGGCGCCCAGGCGATAGCTGGCGCGCAATTCATCGTCTGGAAGCGACTGCATGCCGATGAGCAGACGGCAGCGGGAATCATCGGTACCGTGCAGCGTGTCAACCAGGGGATCAAGCGCACGCCAGCCACGGAGATTGAAATAGCCGACGCAGAAATCGGCGCGGTTCGCGGTGTGTAGCATCTCCCGCAGGGCTGGGAGCAGTCTGGCCTGGATGTTGTCGAAGATGCGCGGCATGGTCAGTCCTTGCTAGCTGCCTGCGGAGTAACAGCACTACATAGCGGGTAAGGCAAGCATACGCCAGGTCTTGCGCATCCAGTATAGCAGATGCATCGGGTCGCGACACGATGGAAAGCGCGCTGGCCGATGGGATACCTATCCGCCACGATGATCCGGTGATACGCGGGCAAGTGGGTATGCAACGGATGGGATTAGCCGCTGGCCTTCAGGCTACGGCGTGGAATCGCCTGGACAATTCGCCAACCCAGCCATTCACCCGCGCAGGTGCACCTGGCGATGGGGCAGCGACCAGCCGTGGCGGCGGAGGCGGCTGTGTAGCACGAACCACACCCCAATCGCCGCCAGCGTGACGGCGAGATTGACGCCGAAGAGCAGCAGCTTCGGCGCGTCGGCGATCAGCGTCAGGTCGAGGATGTTGAGCAGCAGCGAGAGCGTCAGGATGCCCGCGAGCGCCAGGGAGGAGCGGTGCGCGGCGGAGAAGGTCAGCCGGAGACGGGTGGTGTTGGAGAGCAGCGGATGGTGGAATGAGCGCGCGTAGAGACGTTCGAGGCGGGAGGGGCGTTTCGGCGCGTTGGCCCGGAGTCGCGCGGCGATGACGGTATCTATCGCTTCCTGTAGCTCTCGCAACTCGCGTCCGGTGAGCGGAAAAGGCGGCGGATCGGCAGGCGCGTGAGTATCGTTCGCGGTACAGAGCCAGTCTGACGCGCGTTGCCAGGAATCCGCCAGGGCGGCAGACCCTAACTCGTTCGGCGTGACCTGCGCCAGCGAGGCGCCTAATGCCCAGGCAATATCGCGCCTGCCATCGGGAGTCAACGAACTGCCCACATCTGCCATCCCTTCCCGCGCACTGTATCGACGTTTCCATGAACCAGATGACCTCACGCCAGACCCTCTCCCCCGGCCCCTCCCCTAAAAGGGAGGGGAGGCAGAGAGGAGCCAGAGGGGGCGCTACTGCTCGGCGAGGCCTTCGCTCCACTCCATCAGGATGATCCGCGAAAGCAGCGTCTCGACCATCTGGCGCTCCTCTGGTGTCGCCCGCATGCAATCGAGCAGGTGGAGAATCCAGCGGCCCAGGCCATCTTGCAGGCCCGGCAACGGACGACGCCCCTTTTCGATATGGCGCAGCGTATCGAATGGAATGCCCATGCACGCCTCGATCTCGGTCAGCGTCACCTCGGGGTGGCGCTCGCGAATCTCGCGCAGGAGCACCACCAGCGGATGAGCGCTGCGCGCCGCGTTGCCATTCATCTCCTTGCTCATAATTTTAAGTATAAGGCAGCCTGGCAGTGAGAGCAATGCTCTCGCCGATTCCATTTTGTCAGGATGTGGAAAGAATCTACCGTACAGATACGTACGCGGACGCTTTTGTACGGTGGCGGGGGCACTTGGGGATATATAGTGGGGATGCGAGCAACAGACGAGGATTTTCGCCATTGGCCTGAGATGCCTTCACAGAGCGATGAAACCCAGGCGCGTAGACTCTGCTGGGGCATCAGGCAATCCACCAGATGAGGGGCGAATCGGTCCCGGATGTTGACTCCGCATCGTGTATGAGGACACGTCACCGCAGAGAACAGGGAGGCGACCACAATGGACGAGCAGAAGAAGCAGCGCGGTGGCTGGTTCAGGCGCAGGGGACGAGACATCAGCACTGCGCCAACAGCGCCACAGCCAGGCAATAGCGGCAAGTTCACCCAGACGATGTCCACCTGGGTCCGCGCCATTCAGGAGCGCAGGGACAACGCCAATCGGACACGCGATCTGGCGAACAAGCTCAATAGCGAACTGGCGGCGATTCTGCAGACCTGCGCCGAGCAGGATAAGGCGCTGGGCCAGCGGAGCATCCGCACGCAGGTGCAGCTGAGCATGGCGCTGGGTCGCCTGACGGGCATCGTGCGCCAGCTCGAGGCGACGCGCGCCGTCTGCGCCTATCTGGTGGAGGCGACGCAGCCACAACTGCCCGTCGTTGCGGTGGCGGCCCTGGCTGGAGTCAACGGGGCCAATGGGGCCAATGGGCGGATTCCAGGCGACGGCGATGCTGGCGGCTCCTGCCGCTCCGTCGCGCCCGCTATTCGCTACGGGCAACTCGAGTGGGCCGCTCGCCGCGCCGGTCGTTCGCGATCTGGGCCGTGGCGGCTACAAGCGGATGGCGCGTGATCTCCAGCAGGCGTTCCGCGAGACGGCGCGCGCCACGCAGGATATTCTGCGTCCCATTCAGACGCAGGGTATTCGTGTCCCGGATGTCAACGCGCTGGCGAGTGCGCTGGCCGCGTTGGAGCCGCTGATGACGTGGCTGAATCAGCGGTGCGAGGCGCTGACCGCGACGTATTGCGCGCCAGTGAACTAACGAATCTCATCCCCAGCTCTCCACCAGGAGAGGGACCAGAGACACTCTCCATTGCCGATACGGTGGTGGGGAGTTCTGTTTTTCCTGCACGGGATAGCGGACGTGACTGATCGGTTTTACAATGTTACTGCCGAACCACCATGCATCGTCGTGAGGGCGGCAGGCCGTAGCGTGAACGCTACGTGCGAATGAGCGGGGAAACTGCCTCGCCGGCGGCCTTTGGGCTTCCGGCACGTCTGCGCCCGCGAGGCACGCTGTTCGGGTTTCATTCGTAAAGTTCATCAGCGGCCAGCCAATATCGCTATTTGCACTGCTCGTATGCCTGACGCAGCCAGCCCTCGACCTCGGCATCTATGTCGGCGGGCGCGGCCAGGGCAACGCGACGGTTGATGCTGCCGCTGCCAAAATTGGTCGAGGCCGCCAGCCGCTCCGATGGCGCGACGCCCGGCAGGACGAGGCCAAGATCAACGCGGGTTTTGGTGGAGGGCTGGACGAGCGCGAACTGTTTGGCGCGGGCAAACGCCACGTAGGTCTGGCGCGGCTCGATGCGCACGTCGCCGCCGAGCGATTGCATGTAGGCCAACGCCCGCTCGAAGATGGGACGTAGCGCGGCCTTCGCGCCGGTGTATTGCGCGGCGATGATCTGCTCATCGGTTGGCGCTACGTAGTCGGCGGGCTTGAGCGCCTCTGCCGTCAAGACATAGGCGGTATTGGATCCCAGGCCATACTCGCGCTTGAGCCAGTCACTGATCTCGCGATGCTTCGTCATCCCCTGGCCCGCGATGGCCTGCTCGCGGATCAGCGTTACCCAGCTCTCGAAGTCGCGTCCGGTTCGCGCGGGCAGGTTGGCGATGATCGCGCGCATCATATCCTGGGGGCTGTTTGGCATGGGTGGCGTCTCCGTCTCTATCATCTGACCTGATGTTCGCGCGTCAAGCATAACACGGTCGCCTGTCTCTGCGAGGGACCCAATGGAACGCACGGAAGAGATTTATCTACGCGAGGTGACGCGCGAGAACTGGCGCGAGACGCTACAACTCGCGGTCCGCCCGGAGCAGCAGCGGTTCGTAGCCGACTATGCGCCAATCGCGGCCATCGCGCTCGCCAAGGCGTATATCCGCCCCGGCGGGGCAATATGGACGCCATACGCCATCTATGCAGGCGTCACGATGGTGGGATTCCTCGCGCTCGCCTATGAACCGGATACCGCCGACCAGTACTGGCTATTCCACTTCTTCATCGACCAGCGCTATCAGGGACGTGGCTACGGCAGGGCCGCGCTCCAGCGATTCATCGAGTTGGTCAGGCGCGAGTATCCGCAGTGCCAGATGCTGCAACTGGTGGTTCACCCTGAGAACGTGGTCGCGCAACGGCTCTACACCGCTGCGGGATTCCGGCCAACTGGCACGGAACGCTGGGGCGAGCCGGTCTATCAGTATGCGATGGAAACCAACCCCTCCCCCTAGCCTCTCCTCTACGAGGAGACGGAGAACCAGCTTGCTCCGCTACAGCACGCTCACCGGGAGGGGTCTATCTATTTGTCTTTCTCGGCGCCAGCGAGCACCGCCTGCGCCGCCGCCAGCCGCGCCTTGGGCACGCGGAACGGCGAGCAACTGACGTAGTTCAGGCCGACCTCGTTGCAGAAGGCGATGCTATCGGGGTCGCCGCCATGCTCGCCACAGATGCCCACCTCCAGCGCGGGATTCGCGGCGCGGCCCTCCTCGAAGCCGATGCGCACCAGCCGCCCCACGCCGTCGCGGTCGAGCGTCTGGAAGGGGTTGGTCTTGAGAATCTTCACTGGCTGGTCGAGTCCCGGTTCGCGCAGACCATCGACATATTGCAGCAGGAACTTGCCCTCGGCGTCGTCGCGGCTCATGCCAAACGTCGTCTGGGTCAGGTCGTTGGTGCCGAAGCTGAAGAAGTCGGCCACCGGCGCGATCTGCCCGGCGGTCAGCGCGGCGCGTGGCAGTTCGATCATCGTGCCGAACTTGTAATCCACCTTGCCGCCAAGCTGCTCGCTCATCTCCTTTGCCACCGCCTCAAGTTGGCGGCGCACCTCGGCCAGTTCGTTCACATGGCTCACCAGGGGAATCATGATCTTTGGCTGGAGCTTGACGCCTTCCTTCGCGACGTTGGCCGCCGCCTCCAGAATCGCCCGCGTCTGCATGACGTTGATTTCGGGGAAGATCAGGCCCAGACGGCAGCCACGCAGCCCCAGCATCGG
Source organism: uncultured Chloroflexia bacterium (assembly GCA_963702665.1). Taxonomy (GTDB): domain Bacteria; phylum Chloroflexota; class Ktedonobacteria; order Ktedonobacterales; family JADMIN01; genus DAHUXT01. Next base: position 68,425 of record CAVPDP010000016.1, on the reverse strand, counting down.
GTTCATCTCGCGCATGCCCGCCACCGCGTTGAGCATCGTGCGCTTCTTTTCCAGTTCCGCCGGGTCTTTGCCGCTATCCTCTAGCCGCGTGACCTCGACCAGCAGATCTTCATAGCTCGGCAGGAATTCATGCAGCGGCGGATCGATCAGCCGGATGACGACGGGATAGCCATCGCCCGTGGCCGGGTTGACCATCGCGCGGAAGAGGCCCTCGAAGTCCGACCGCTGGAAGGGGAGCAGTTGATCCAGTTTCGCCTGGCGCTGCTCTATCGTTGGGGCAAGGATCATCTCCTGCACGATGGGCAGGCGCTCCTGCTCCATAAACATGTGCTCGGTGCGGCAGAGGCCAATGCCCTCCGCGCCAAAGGTGACGGCGCGCTCGGCGTCGCGGGGATAATCGGCGTTGGCCCAGACACCCAGCGTACGCGTCTTATCGGCCCAGGCCAGCAGGGTATGCAGGTCGTGTTCGTCGTCATAGTTGGGCGGGACAAGGGTTATCGCGCCCTGATAGGGCATACCCTCCGTGCCATCGATGGAGATCGTGTCGCCCTCGCGCACGACCAGTCCGGTCGCCTTGACCTCGAACTGGCGCCGCTCGTGATCCACGCGGATGCCGTCGCAGCCGACGACCGCGGGCAGGCCCAGTCCGCGCGCCACCACCGCCGCGTGGCTGCCCGTGCCGCCCTGGCTCGTGAGAATACCCTTCGCCACCACCATCCCGTGGTAGTCGTCGGGGCTGGTTTCCTGACGCACCAGGATAATCGCCTGGCCAGCCTTGCCCGCCACCTCGGCGCGGTCGGCGTCGAAGATGGCCACGCCCACCGCCGCGCCCGGTGAGGCGTTGACGCCTTTGGCCAGGTCGCGCTTCTCGCGCTTCGCCTCCGCAAGCGCGTCAACATCGAAGCGGGGCAGCAGCAGTTGATCCACCTGATTCGGGTCCACCCGCTGCACCGCCTCGTTCGGCGGTAATCAGTCCCTCGCTCACCATGTCTACCGCTGTCTTGACGGCGGCGGCGGCGGTGCGCTTGGCCGTGCGCGTCTGGAGCATGTAGAGATGCCCCTGCTCGATGGTGAACTCCATATCCTGCACGTCGCGATAGTGCTGCTCCAGCCGCTCCGCAATCTGGTGGAACTGCTGGTAGACCGCTGGCATCTCGTCGGCCAGTCTGGCGATGGGCGAGGTGTTGCGGATGCCCGCGACGACATCTTCGCCCTGGGCGTTGATGAGATAGTCGCCGTAGAGCTGCTTCTCGCCCGTCGAGGGGTTGCGGGTGAAGGCGACGCCCGTGGCGCTGGAATCGCCCATGTTGCCGAAGACCATCGTCTGCACGTTGACGGCGGTGCCCAGGTCGTGGGCAATCTTGTTGAAGTTGCGATAGTCGATGGCGCGCTTGTTGTTCCAGGAGGCGAAGACCGCCTCGATGGCCAGCCGTAGCTGCTCGTAGGGGTCTTCGGGGAACGGGCTGGCCAGAGGCGTCGCGCGCGATTTGCTTGAAGTCTTCGACCATCTGCTTGAGCGCGTCGGCGGGAATCTCGGCGTCGTTGGCCGCGCTGGTCTGCTCGCGATATTCGGTGAGCTTGTGCTCGAAGGCGTCCGGTTTGGCGTCGAGCACGATCTTGGAGAACATCTGGACGAAGCGGCGATAGGCGTCATAGCAGAAGCGCTCGTCGCCACTGCGCGCGATCAAGCCCTTCACCGTCTCGTCGTTCAGCCCCAGGTTGAGGACGGTATCCATCATGCCTGGCATCGAGAACTTGGCGCCGGAGCGCACCGAGACGAGCAGGGGATTTTCGGCGTCGCCAAACGTCTTGCCAGTCTGCTGCTCCACGACGCGCAGCGCCGCCCGCGCCTGATCCCACATGCCTTTGGGGAACTGTTTGCCATCGGTGTAATATGCGTTGCAGGCCTCGGTGGTGATGGTAAAGCCCGGCGGCACCGGCAGGCCCGCGTTGGTCATCTCCGCGACGCCCGCGCCTTTGCCGCCCAGCAGATCGCGCATGGTGGCGTTGCCCTCGGCGAAGAGATAGACCCACTTGCGCGGGGACTGCGCCACCGCCTGATCCAGCGTCACTGCTGTCGTCCTGGCCATGCTCATATTCCTCCCGGCTTGCGCCCTTGTTACAAGCGCTGGCGACTGAAGTCGCGCCTAAGGGCCTCGCTCGCGCTCGGCCACAAAGCCCGCCTTCGCGGGCTGCAGAGCGCGCCAAGCGCCCGGTGTATGACAACGTCCACGGCAAAATCGATAGTACCGCTTTTGGAATCGACACCTCGCCCACATTATAGCGAAAACGGCCACGTGCTGAGGCTGCTGAGGCTAGCGCTGCTCATTCGCGATACGGATGATGGCCGCGAGGCTGCGCTCGACGTCATCGTCGGTGGTGGCCCACGAGGAGACGCTGATGCGCATGGCGGCGCGTCCCTGCCAGACGGTACCACCACACCAGCATGTGCCATCCCGCTGCACGGCATCCATCACGCGGCGGGTGGTTTCGTCGTCGCCAAAGGCTACCAACACCTGGTTGAGACTGACCTCGTTGAGAACGCTATAGCCAGCGGCGCGCAGCCCCTCGGCGAACCGGGTGGCGTGGCGGCAGCAGCGCTCGACGAGGTCGGCCACGCCCGCGCGCCCCAGTGTGCGCAGCGCCGCCCATATCTCCACGCCACGCGCGCGCCGCGACGATTCGGGGGTGTGGCTCATCGGGTCGCGCTGGTCGGAGGTGGGCAGATAGGAAGCCGTGGCCGCCATTGAGAGGCGTAGCGCCTCGGCATCGCGCACGAACGCCAGGCCGCTGTCGTACGGCACGTTGAGCCATTTGTGCGCGTCGGTCGCCCAGGAGTCGGCGGCGGCGAATTCGGCCACCAGTGGCGCGCGTGCGGGAGAGGCCGCCGCCCAGAGGCCGAACGCGCCATCCACATGCACCCACGCGCCCGCACGACGCGCCCACGGCAGAATCTCACCCGCCGGGTCGAATGCGCCGGTGTTCACATTCCCAGCCTGTAGGCAGACAATCGCCGGGCCGCTGATCGCTGGCAGCGCGTCGCCACGCATGCGCCCCTGGTCATCCACGGGCACAGTGACGACGCGATTGCGCCCCAGCCCCAGCAGCGAAAGCGCTTTGTGCAGCGTCGTATGCGCCTCGGCGCCAACGACCACGGTAATGGGCGGCGCGCCAAAGAGGCCATCCGCCTCGACATCCCAGCCCACGCGCCGCAAGACGGCATGGCGCGCGGCTGCCAGCGCGGTAAAGTTGGCCATGGTCGCCCCGGTGACGAAGGCGACGCCGGACTCTGAGGGCAAGCCAAGGACATCCAGCAGCCAGCCGAGCGCAATCCGCTCCAGTTCGCTGGCGACGGGCGACATGACGTAGAGACCGGCATTCTGATCCCAGGCGGTGGCCAGCCAGTTCGCGGCGACGGTGACGGGCAGTGAGCTGCCGGTGACGAAGCCGAAATAGCGCCCGCCAGCGGAGGCGACGGTCGCGGGTGAGCCGATCTCGTCGAGCAGCGCGAAGACCGCTTCGGGCGGCTGGGATGTGTCGGGGAGCGGCCCACCAAGGGCGGAGAGGCGCTCCACCGCTTCGGGCAATGGGGCGACACGACGCGCATCAATATCCTCGCGATAGCGGATGGCGCGCTCGGCGGCACGCATGAACAGGTCGGATGTTGGGTCGGGCATGGGTGTGAGCCTCCATAGGTGTTTTTCGGGATCGCCGTGGATGGCGCGCCACCTATATTATGGAGGATATGCGCAATGTGTTGGCAGATGTGTCTGCGGGTTCCCACGCTGCGGGCTGATGGTGTTTCACATAGTGCATGATCGGCTCACGCGGGCGCGAACCTCTCCCGGCCTTTACGGCCACCCTCTCCTACGAGGTGATGGATCAGGCGTCAGTCGCGAGGCGCTGAACCTCTAGGCCGCGGCCTGTCGGCCACCCTCCCCTACGAAGGAGAGGGGCTGGGGGTGAGCGTTGGTGGCAGCCGGGAAAACGCGAGTGGATGACCAGCTCTCTGGCCATCCACTCTATGACTATGGTATTTGCGCGGTCTTTGCGCGCTATTTGCTGGCGGTCGGAGTCACCGTGGACGCTGGCGCCGTCGATGATGGCGTCGTCGGGGACGCGCTGCCAGCGGGCACCCAGGCCACATCGGCTTTGAGGGCGCCGAACATCGCCTCGATATCGGCCTGGGACTGACGCGAGGCAATGGTGATGCTGGTATCGGCAATCGCGCCGACACAGATCATTGTCTTGCTATCCTGCGCGCTCTGGATACACTGCGTCTTCTTGGACAACCCTGGATGCAGCGGCGCCTCAGAGAAGCTCACCGGGCCAACCGTCGGCAGCACATAGGTGATGCTAAACTGGCCACCATAAATTGGATTGTGGATCGAGCCGCCCGCCAGCGCCAGACAGGTTCCCTTCGGGAAATTCTCTGGCAGGTAGGAGGTGAAGCCAAGCTGATCTTTCACATCAGACCACTTCGTCAGCATGTTTTGCGCGGTGGTGCTGTCATCCTGAAACGTAATCAGCGGGCGATCACACCAGGAAAGCGAAGCGAGCGACTGGCTACTATCCGTAGACACTCCACTGCTCCCGCCAAATGGCCCACACCCACCCAGCGCCAATGTCAATACCAGCAGCAGCCCCAACGCCGCGCTTCCGCCCAACGAGCGTTTTGTCCCCGCGCGGCGTATGGCCGCCAACCCATAACGTGCCCGGTTTCGCACAGCACCAACCCTCACTATTACGCAATTACGCAACAATTGCCAACACGGTGTATCCAGCCAGATGTATTCACTCCGCGAACCATCTCTATGGGTAAGACGTAGCGAGATGGGCGCCTTATCCATGCGGCGGAGATTTGCGCCGGAAAGTCCTGTGCGACTCTGGACGGCTGGCGGCTGAAGCCGCGCCTACGGGCGTTCCGCCGCAAAGCCCACCTGCGCGGGCTTGCTGAGCGCGCCATCACCAACAGTATCGAACGGGCGGGATTAGCCGCAGGACTTTAGCCTGCCGCATGGGAACTCCCGCAACCCAGGTCGCCCACGCTCCCAGCCCTGCCCATCGTCATGTGTACCATGCATCGTCGCAGCGGTTCCCATCATACTGCGCCGCTGGCGGAAAGCGCTTGCCAGAGGGGACTATCAGCCTACGGCCAACCTACCGCCGCGCGCGCTGCCGCGACTTGCCGCTGTTGCCGCCGTTGCCAGCGGGCTGTGGCTGCCGTGTGGCTGCCGTGGCTGTTGACGTCGGTCGCGCCTTGCCGCCATGTGCGGATGCGCTCCCGCCGCGCGTGGCCGTCGCGACGCCAAGGGTTGGGTTGGGCAGGCCACGCTGTTGCCAGCGATTGAGCGCCAGCAGGAAGGTGGCGAAGGTCAGCAGGTGGACGACGGTACACCATTCGCAGAGGGTATGCAGGAGCACAATCTCGGCATAGACCAGGTAGAGCACGAAGATCATGCCAAGAACGCCCCAGAGCAGGTGCGCCGCCCGCAGCCGGGCTGGCTCGCGGCGGTTGCGCCAGATCGCCATGAGCGCGACCAGCGCCAGGCCACCACTGACCACAAACCAGAGCATACCGGGGACAGTGATCGGGATATTTGAGCCGAACAGGACAGAATTGCCGCTGCTGGTGACTTTATTACAATTGACGATGCCCGTCGTGGAGCAGAACGCCACCCCGAGGCCTTGATAATGGACGACGGTCAAATAGATAGAGATGCCAAGCCCCGCCAGCGCCATCAGCAGCATCGCCGCCAGGCCCGGCGCGGCGCGCGCCAGCAACAACAGACGCGCGCCCACTCCATCGGATGAGGTTTCCGCTGGCACACCTGCCATAAACTATTTTCCTGCCTTCATGTCGCTGATAATCGCCGGGATCGGCGCGGCAGTGCAGACGTTCGCCGGCTTATTATTGGTCACCTGGCAGATCGCCGCAGTGAAGTAGTTGGCGTTGGCGATGATATTCTTGGTGTTCGTGCTGGTGGGATCGTTCAACTTCGTCGGCAATCTGCTGCCAGGTCAATCCCTGCATCTGGTCGGGGATGAACGCCGCGCCAATCTGGACGTACTGGTTGCCGACGCTCAGGAAGGGAATCGATCCAGCGTACTGGACGAGTCGATATAGGGCGGCGCATCGTACTTGTCGAAGATCGCCTGCTGGGCGCTGTTCAGCTTGTCCAGCGCGTTGCCACTGCGATCCGCAGTCTCTATCCCCTGGAAGTCGAGATACTGGCTGGTGTAGCTGGCGCCGTGGAAGCTGAAGGTATTGGTGTTGGGGTAGATATCGGTGCTGCTCGACTGCATCAGCGATAGATTGCTGAATGTGCCGAAGCGGCTGAGCGCCATCACCATTGACCAGCGTTCCGCCGCGCAGTACGGGCAGTATTCCCCACCGGCATAGAAGACGATAGGTTGGCCATCAGTCGCCTTATTGACGGGCGGATTGCCCTGCGCCACTTTGAAGGGTTCGCCAATCGAGCCTTTGCCGACCTTGTCGAAGGTCGTTTGGCTGACGCCTGTGACCTGGCTGAGCACACTCGCGGGCACGGGGTTGCCAATGCTTGCCGAGCCGGAAGAGGCATTGTGGGCGATGGCGAAGAAGACGGCGATAATCAGCACTACCGTGACGACCGTCGCCACCAATGGCCACTGTCGCCGCAGCCAGCCGCCCTGCATCGAGCGCCGCCGGTCGGCCGCTGCCCGCGCCGCCGCATTGCGCTGTCGCGCCGCCGCGATACGATCACTCTGGCTCTGCGCCGCAGTGCTGACGTTCTTCGACGCGGTTCCGTTAGCTCCATTGGTAGCGATGATTTCACCGCTGGCCGCGCCGCCGTAGCGGTTGCGCCCTTCGATCCGTTTGTCCCGTTTGTCCCGTTCCCATTGCTCGCAACGTTTGCGCTATTCACCGGACGTTGAGACGCCCCGCTCGATGAGCTTCCTGATGAGTTGCCATTTGCGCGATGCGCGCCGCCCTGATTGCCCCGCTTCTTTGCCATGCGCCAGATCCTCCACCAGCGTATCCTCGCGTATCCTCGCCACGCGTATCATGTCCCGTGAGCGCCAGGGTATCCCCGCGCCGTCCGTTGGTATGTCGAAGAGATGACGTGCGCGCTCCCATACTATGTTCCATATTATCATAGTCAACATTGGAATATTCTAAGAAATAGCGCTTTTGCGTCCAGAAGTCATGCGCCCATCTCAAGATTGAGCAGAGATTGAGCAAAAACGCTGGCGGCGCCCCAGCGGTTCAAGTGTATTCTCACCGAGACGTTTCAGGTGTATACCTGATGTGCAGATATACGGGGACGCGTTATCATTTTGGACAGCGACCAGCGCTGGCGGCTGATGGCGCCTAAGGGCCTTTCCTGATCGGCCGCATAGCCCGCCGGCGCGGGCCTCGCACGGCCTATCGGCCACCCGTCCCTACGAGGGGAGGGCTGGGAAACCAGCCGTTGCTAGGTACACGGAATCTGGCTCCACCGGATGCTCCTGTTGGCGAGGGCTGGGGGTGCAGGCCCGCGTCGGTCAGGCTCTTGTCGCCGTCAGGCGCTTAGGCGCGGCTTCAGCCGCCAGCCGTCTCGTAGCTGCCACGGCGAAATCGCATTCATGGGTATGTGAGCGTTTCTTAGGAGGAGACTCGAAAATGAGTGTACGGAGTGCGCATTCCCGCTCCCGCATGGTACCCATACTACTGACCTTGAGCCTGACACTGGGCTTCTCGCTCGCGGCGCTCACCTTCGTGGCGCAGACGCCAACTGCCGCTGCGCACGCGAAATACACGAGTTCGACGCCAGCGGCAAATTCGACCGTCACCGCGGCGCCAACCGTTGTCACGGTACATTTCGCCGAAGAGGTGAACCCGGCAGGTAGTGACCTGATCGTCTATGATACAAAGGGGAAGGTGGTCAGCACCGCCGCCGGGGTGGTGGACACCAGCGACGCGAAGACGATGACCGTTCCCATGACCGGCGATGACTCTGAGAGTTATATGGTGCTCTGGCACACGGTCTCGCTGGACGATGGCGATGCGGCGGTCGGCGCGTTCGTCTTTAACGTCGGCGCACAGGCCAAGCCCGGCGATACCGGCGGATCGACGACATCACCCGGCGCGTCGAGCGCGACCACCACATCATCGGGATCGCCGATCTGGGTCGTGGCGCTGGTCGGCGTCCTCGGCCTGATTATTGGCGGCGCCGGGAGCATGTTCCTGGTTGGGCGGCGTCCAACGTCGAAGTAGGCGGGGAGGCTGGCGGGAACGCTCACCGGCCGTCAGCCACGCTTCACCGGCGAACGAGGGCGGAGCGGAGACCAGCGCGCGGTGACAGGGCGAGCCCTTAGCCGTGCGTGAGCGCCAGGATGGGTTTTCGAGCGGTACGTAGTGGGGAAGGATCGGCATGTTGACATTCGGCGCATTGCCACTCTGGCTTGCCTGGAATTTCGAGCCGATCCCGCTGCTCGCGGTGGCGCTGCCAGCAGTCGCCTATGCCTGGGCCATCAGCCCGGCAGGCCGTCGTTTCTATGGCCGCGAGGCGCCCGTCGAGCAGAAGTATCCGCGCTATTTTTATGCGGGCATCGCCTGCCTGGCGCTCGCGCTCTTCTCCCCACTCGACATCCTGGGCATGCACTTCCTGCTGACCGCCCACATGGTTCAGCATGTCTTCTTCTCGGTCATCTGCCCACCGCTGTTGCTGCTCGGCATCCCCGGCTGGATGGTCGAGCCGTTTTTCCGGGGGGCGCGGGTGCGGCGGGTGGCGCGTTTTCTGACGCATCCGGTGGTGGCGTTTGGCCTCTACAACCTCAACATGTGGGTCTGGCACATCCCGCCGCTGCTGGACGCCACGCCATCGGACGGCGTCATCGCGGGCATGGAACTGCTGGATTACGCGCTGCTGCTGGGTGTGCTGCTGATTGGCGGGGTGCTGGTATTGCCACGGCTGCTGCGCACTGATCGTCCCGCGGTCGGGCTGGCGGCCAGCGCGCTGGTGTTCGTGGGGATTATCGCGCTGACCATCGTGGGTTCGCTGAGCGTGGCGAACTGGCCGATTTCGTCCCAGCCGCACAACCCGATACACACGTTGATGAACCTGATGTTCATCGCAACGGCGATTCTCTACTGGTGCCCACTCCTGAACCCGGTGCCATCGCTGCCCCGCATCACCCCGGTTTTCGGGATGCTCTACATGTTCGTCAGCACGCAGCCGATGATGGCGCTGGGCGCGTTGATCGTCTTCTCTGGCCAGCCGCTCTACAGCATCTATGCGAATGCGCCGTCGCTCTGGGGCTTCACGCCGCTGGGCGATCAGCAGCTTGCCGGGCTGATTATGTGGCTCATCATGGATATTCCGCTGATCGTGACGATCACCATCCTCTTCTTCCGCTGGATGGCGAGCCAGGAGCGCGCGCAGCGTGAGGCGGAGGCCCGCCAGGATGATGAAGAACTGATCTGGCAGACTCCAGCGCATGCGCCCACGGTGAGTAGCCATGTGGGCGGCGCGGAGTAGGTTCTGTCTGGGTGAATGTGTCGTGCAATCAGCGAACTATGTGAGGATTCTCAGAATAGGGATCGCTGGTGTATTCGCACCATGCGAGTAGATGCCTGGCTGTGGTAATGATGGCTGTAGGGATGGCGTAGCGTTTTGCGTTTACAGCGCACGTGCGGCCACATTGGAGGTTCCGTTATGTCGCAGCAACCACCGTCGGTGATGGAGTCTCCTACTGATGATCCCACACCGCGCCCTTCACACGGCCCCATGTCACGGCGGGCAACCTCGTGGCTGTTGACCGGCGCCCTCGTCGTCGTGGTCATCGCGAGCGTCTTCATCTTCAACGGGCTGGCGAACCGGGCGCAGCAGCAAGGCGTAACCTCTTCCACGGCCAATCAACTGCTCGGCGTCACACTGGATAACAAGCCCGCTGCGCCTGACATTACGCTCAAAGATCAGAATGGTCAGCCAGTCCAACTCTCACAGTTCCGTGGCAAACCGGTTGTGCTGACCTTCTTCGACTCGCACTGCCCGCACTACGAGTGTCCGCTGATGGCGGTCGGGCTACGCACGGCGGTCAAGTCGTTGGGGGCGCAGGCAAGCCAGGCGGTATGGGTGGCGCTGAGCATGAACGCCGCCGATACGCCCGCATCGGCCACTGCCTTCCTGAAGAACAATGGCGTCACATTTCCGATCCATTACCTGCTCGGCACACCCGCAGAGCTTGCGCCGCTGTGGAGCGCCTATCACATGCAGTCGATGGAAGACCCGAATATCAAAGGCGTGATCGACCACACCACGGGCATCTACGTCATCGACCAGCAGGGACGTGAGCGTGTCTTCCTCGATATCGGCTTCGATCCGCACCAACTCAGCAACGACGTGCAATATCTGCTGGCGCACTGATCTGGTGGCCTGTCTCACGCGGTGGCGCGTATCGCTGTCTCTGCCCTACGATGTGGACTGGGGCTGGCGCTGGGCGCGAACCTCTCCCGGCCTGTCGGCCACCCTCCCCTACGAGGGGAGGGACTGCAGGCGACCAGCGCGGCGACGGGGCAGGAACTGCTCTGGCTCCCCTCTCCTCGTAGGAGAGGGGCTGGGGGTGAGGTTCTGCATCCGCGCAGGCACGGCCTGGTGTAATCTGTATGGGTATTATAGACAGAGAAACGATTTATCAGTGATAGCACGGGGCATATGATGCGAGCAGAGCGTTCTTCTTTGGCGGTGCGACGGTTTTTTGCGCGAATCCTTCTGGCTCTCTGCTGTGGCGTCGCGCTGACACTGCTCGCATTCTCCCCCGTTGGGCCTGCCGCGCGCCTGCTACCAGTGGCGTCGGCGCACGCTTTACTCGTGCGCTCTGATCCGCCTGCCGACGCGATTCTCAACGCCCCGCCCTCACATGTCGCCATGTGGTTCAGCGAAGATGTCAACCCGCTGACCTCGCGCGCCGTCGTCGTCGATACGACCAATCACGAGGTGGATAACCGCGACGCCCATGTTAGCAGCGACGACTCCAAGCAGATGATCATCTCGCTGCCGCTGCTCAAGGCGGGCACGTATGTCGTCGTCTGGCGCACGCAATCGGCCGACGACGGCCACATCACCGGCGGCTCGTTCATTTTCCGCATCGCCGCGCCCAATGGCGATGTGCCACCGATCCCGTCGGTGCTGCCCACTGGGAATATTCCCGGCGGCGGCGGCATTACCGATGCGTCGTCCAGCGGACTTGACGCGCCGAGCATCGCCCAGGCGATCTTCACCTGGCTGGCGCTGCTGGGGATGGCCGTCTGGATCGGCGGCGTCATCTGGGAGACGTGGATTCTGCCTTCTGGGCTGACCCGTGACGGCGCGCTCAGACAGGCCGCGCTGGCGGCGGAGCAGCGCTTCCGGCGGCTGGCGCCAATCGCGCTGATCGTGGTGCTGGTGGCGGATATCGGCATGATTCTGGCGCAATCAGCCGAACTGGCCGGGGACTTCACGGGCGCGATCTCGCCGCCATTGCTCCAGGCGGTGCTGTTTGGCAGCCGCTTCGGCACATTCTGGTGGATGCGCGAACTGGTGGCGCTGGCCGCGCTCATCGTGACGCTGTTGGGGACACGCGGAAATCTCGCACTCAGTCGCCAGCCGTCCAGTGATATGCTGCCAACTACGGCCGCTGACGCGGAAAATATTGCTGGTTGGGGACACGAGTTGCTCCTGACGCTACGTGGTATCCCGCGACTGCCGGGGCGGCTGGTCGCTGGCCTGCGGGCGCGCACCCCGCTCGGCGCGGCGCTGATACTGCTGGCGGCGGCGCTGATTGTCGCCTTCGCGCTGTCGGGCCACGCGTCTGCCGTGCCGACGAGCGAGCTGGCCTACGCGGTAGCGGTAGACCTGTTCCACCTGACCTGTAATGCGGCGTGGGTGGGCGGGCTGTTGTACATCAGCCTGGTCTTTGTGCCCGCGCTCGCCGGTCTGGATGTGCGCACGCGCGCCCGTGTGCTGGCGCTGGGGCTGCCAGAGTTTGGCGCGGTCGCCATTCTCAGCGCGTTCCTGCTCGCCGCTACTGGCACGCTCAACACCACTATTCACCTGACCTCTATCGATCAGTTCCTGACCACCGCCTATGGCCGCACACTCTTCGTCAAAATCGAGATATTCCTGCTGATGGTGGCCATCAGCGCGTGGCACGCCTTCCATGTCCGTCCGCAGTTGGCCCAGGCGCTTGCCAAAGACGACGCGCTGATGTCCGCTGGCAGCCCCGTCGCCGTCTCGGCACGAGGAGCCGATGGCTTCCCCGCTGCAAACGTCCGTCTGGCGACGAACGGCGATGTAAGAACGGCAAGGGCGCGAGCGCTACGCCACTGCGCGAGCTATCGGTACGGCTGGAAGACTGGCTGCGGCGCGAGGCGATGCTGGGCGCGGCGGTGCTGCTCTGCGCGGCGTTGTTGGGCGCGTTCGCCGGAACGCTGGCGGCGGCTCCCACTGGCGGCGCAACGCTGACACCACAGAGCGGGCCATTCCTGGCGACGCAACAGGCGGGGGACTACGCCATCACGCTCAACATCGTGCCCGCCAAATTCGGCAGCAACACGTTTACGGTGACGGTGAAGGATAGCAAGGGCGCGCCAGTGACAAATGCGATCATCGTCGCCACCCTCACGAATCTCGATATGGATATGGGCGCGCAGGATGTGGCGCTCAAGCCCGTTGGCGCGAATAGTCCGGGCGTCTACAGCGGCGAGGGCGATCTGACGATGGGCGGCCACTGGGGCGTGGTCGTCAAGGTGGTGCCGCCCGGCGCGCCACAGCCACTCACGCCGAGCTTCAAGCTGACGGTAGGGTATTAGGAGCGCGGGCGGTTAATGCAGACGGGCTGGCGGCTGAAGCCGCGGCTACGGGCTGCGCCACAAAGGCCGCCTGCGCGGCCTCCCAGAACAGACGCGCTCCCTCTCTGCAGCCTGCGCAGGCAGGCTTCGTGGCCTTCCGCAGAAGGCCCTTAGCCGCGCGTTCACGCGCCTGGCGCCTGTCCCTCAAACCACATAAGGAGAGGGGGAGCCAGACAGCAGGAGTCGCTAACCCTCTAGTGGCTGTGGCTGTGTGCGGCCTCGCCCGGTTCGAGCTGGCAATAGAGGTTGCTGCCGTCACAGCGGTCGCAGGTGCGACACTCGAATTGGAGCGTCGTATGGCCGATGTGATAGTTATTGTGTAGGAGTGTGTTGACCTTCTCACGCAAGGCGTCGCAGGCGCTCACCGGGCGATCCAGCACCTGGATATGCGCCGAGAGCGCGCGCATCCCACCAGCGATGGACCAGACGTGCAGATCGTGTACCCCGCTCACGCCGGGAATCTTCCCCAGGTCACGCAGCAGGCTCGTCACGTCCACATCGCGCGGCGTAGACTCCATCAGAATCGCAATTGTCTCGCGCAGACGCGCCACGCGCCCAGGGCAATCAGCACAGCGATGGCCAGCGAGATAATCGGGTCGGCGGGATACCACCCCGTCAGCGCGATGACGACGCCACCGACGATAACGGCAGCTGAGGCGCCGACATCGCCGAAGACGTGCAGCATCGCCGCCCGCACGTTGATATTCTCCTGTCCCGTGTGGCGCAGTCTAAACCCGATGAAGAGATTGACCGCCACGCCCACCGAGGCGGCGGCGAACATGATCCATGGTGTCACCGTCTCTGGCTGTCGCAGCCGATGCACCGCCTCGAAGGCGATCCACACGACGATCAGAATCAGGGTGATGGCGTTGGCCAGCGCCGCGAGAATGCCGACGCGATGGTAGCCGTAGGTGCGGCGGTCATCTGATGGGCGCTCGGCCTGCACGGCGGCAAACCACGCCAGCCCCAGCGCCACGATATCGGTCAGCACGTGTCCGGCGTCCGAGAGCAGCGCCAGCGAATGCGAGAACAGCCCGCCAACCACCTCGACCAGCAAGACAGCGGCGGTCAGCGCAAAGGCGATGCCAAGCGCGCGCTTTGTAGTGGTCATTTTTGTCGTAGTGGGTCTAGTGGGCGTATTCACAGTATTCACGGTTTTCGTATGGTTGCGGCTGCGGCTCTGATGCCCTGTCTGCGCGCTCATCGCGCCACCTCTTTCACCGGCGACCGCGCTCCATTGCCCTCTGCCGTCTCCGCAGCGGGATCTTCGAGCAGGTCGGGGAAGAAGTCGAGGACACGCTCCAGCCCGTCGTGTTCCCGCCCATCGTCGTGGATGTGGTGCAGACAGACCGTCAGCAGAATGCGGATGTGCAGGTCGTCGAGGCTGTAGAAGACCATCCGGCCCGCGCGGCGGCTTTTCACCAGCCGCAACTGGCGCAGTTGGCGCAGATGCTGTGAGACGGCAGACTCGGTGACGCCGGTGATCGCCGCCAAATCGCACGTGCAAAGCTCCTGCCGCAGCAGCGAGAGCACGATGCTGACGCGTGTCGGGTCGGCCAGCGCGCGGAATGTCTCGGCCAGCGCGATTTGCGCACGCGCATCTGGCAGGAGCGAACGCCCACGAGCGGTTCGTTCTGGGTCGGCCCCTGGCGTCAGGCACGCCTCGCCCACGGCATCATCCGCCGCCTCGACACGGCGGGCCACTGCGCTACGCCTCTGTGCCATCGCTCTGCTCCATCCGCTCCATAGCGGGAAATCTCGAACATAAGTCCGACGATTTAGTAATCCCTTAATCATTCTATCATATGGGTGGCTGTACTTCAATGGTTGTGATGGCTTCCGCAGGCGTTGGCATGTTGGCATATTGGCAGTTGGCATATTGGCGGGGTTGGTTTGGCGCATGGTACGATGAAGCAGAATTCGGCTATACGCTGACTGGAGAGATTTCCAATGGGACACATAGTTACTCTCGATTTGCCTCCTGACCTTGCCCGACGGGCCACGACGGTAGCTCAACAAACACACCGGCAGGTGGAGGATGTGTTGTTGGAGTGGCTTGGTCGTGCGGCAACCGATGTCCCAGTGGAATCGCTCCCAGACGACCAGGTTCTGGCGCTGTGCGATCTTGAGATGAGCCAGAGCGAACAACGTGAGTTAAGTACACTGCTGGGTCGCCAGCGCGAGGGAACGCTGGACGACGACGCGCGCCATCGGCTGGACGAACTGATGATGATCTATCGGCGTGGTATGGTCGAGAAGGCGCAGGCGCTCAAAGTAGCGGTAGAGCGTGGCCTGCGTCCACCGCTGAATACTCACCCCTGATGGCCAATCCCCGACGAGCAATTCCAGCCAGTGGCCCAATATTCACCAATGAGTGGTAACGTAGGTTGTCAGACACTATCCACTTGCCTAATTTATCATACATCGGTATACTAAACAAGCAATTTCCAACCGTCCGTGTTTAACTTCCTGCCGTCGTTCTATGAATCCTTGCTGCCCGATTTCTACGTGCCTATCCTGCAATCCAGATGCTTGCTTGTCTCAACGAGGAGGGAATCGACTTATGGGTGAAATGGCAATCACCTTACAGAACATACTGGGTCACAGTCCAGACCTAGTGATTAAAGAATTACGCAGAGCAGGCGCTCTAGACGGTGCGGAACGCCTCTCGTCGGCGCTTCGAATAATCGACCACACTGATCCGGCAACGATCTATCAATTCGTTGCGCCTGAGGCTATTGCCAGTGAGATTGTCCGCAGAAAGCAGCAGCGACTCAGCGCATTTCGGAGCTTACGAAACTTTCTATTCATCCTGCCAGTCATCGTGACTCTGGGTGCTTTGAGCTGGGCATTCATAGCCTATCAACAGGTACCAGCTCAATCATCGAATACTAACTTATTCAGTCTTTGGCAACAGGGGTTTGGTGGCGCTGTCGTCCTCACACCGAGTGTCACGGGTATCGCCGATGGCCTCTTACTCCTCGTCGCGAGCATGATCATGGTGGCCTTGGAGGCTTCAACCAATAGAGCGCGCCGTGCGGCACAGCATCTGATGGTGATGGTCAATCAAGTCATGCTGAGCGCGCTTAAGGTCGCTACAGATGTTCCGCTTGCAAGCACTGATCCAGCACGTTGGGCGCACGCGATAAACCAAGCCGCCAGAGATGAGGCTGACAATACCAGACGCGCATTGGGGAAATTCGAGAGGGTGACAGAAAGCTTTCAGCAGTCACAGAAAGGACACCAACAGTTCATCGAACATGAAGTCCGCGAGTTGACTAAGGGGCTGGGTGAGAGCATTGCAGCACTAGGAACTCAGGCACAGCAGACGCAAACGAGCACCAATCAGTTAGCCGCTAGTGCTAATGCGTTTACACAAACATCCGCCAGCGTTGCTGCAACAGCACAAGACCTTGCTGCAACGGTGAAGCGTCTCGAAGATATCCTGACACAAGGAGGGGGTGAAGTTACCCACGAGCCTGGGCCGAATTTTGGATCGTCTGACTATGCTATTGATCGGGCGCAATTCACGAGCTACACGCCAGGTCGCCCGGTAGTCACTCTCCCGCAGACGATGCTCGTGTACGCCCACATCGAAGAAGCATTACAAGCAGTACGAAAGGACGCTGCCTCATTTGGGCAGCAGTTGGGCGTCCATCCGCAGGAATTGATGGTTCCCGCGAGTCGTGCGCTCATTCGGGGAACAGTGCTCACGGTCGTGCCGGAATGCGATGGAGTAACCTTTGAGCCAGAGTACGATTCATTTCGGTGGTATAAACGCTGGCACCGCAACGAATTCACATTTACTGCTCGACAAGACCTTGCAGGCTCTCAGCACGCATGCTCGATAACCGTGTATGCCGGGCCGTTCATCATTGCCACTCTGAGAGTGCCGCTTTCGTTTGAGGCTGTAAGTTCATCCCAGACGAATGAGCCAACTGCGGAATCCATGGCCGCGCAGTATCGTCGCATCTTCATCTCATACAGCCATGCAGATACGCCCGTGGTGCTCGCATGCAGGGCCGCATATAGGTCGCTGAGCGACATTGTACTCATTGACCGCGATACCTTGCGTTCGGGGCAGGATTTTGATGACGGACTCAGGACAATGATCCGAGAGGCAGAGATTTTTCAACTTTTCTGGTCAGAGAAATCGGCACGCTCGCCATGGGTGCGACGCGAATGGGAATATGCATTGCACTTGAATAAAGGGGCAGAGTTCATCCGCCCGGTCTACTGGATCAAACCGATGGAAAACCCGCCTGACAAGCTAAGCCATCTCCATTTCTCGTTCGTACGATTACCAGAGATGGAGGATTCTGACGACCCGCCATCTGCAAGGTATCGAACATCGCGCGGTTGGCCTTTGGTGCGTTGGTTCCGCCAGCGTGCGGGTTAAGGGACTCGAATGAATTAGGGATGTCGTCACGCTGTCAACGGCTGCCGAGTACCTCAACTCGCCAACTAGTGTCGACTAGGTTATTGGGTATTAGCTGGTTGGCATCCCCCCGAAAACTAAGCCACCTACCGCATCTCCTGAATGCGAACCTCTTCACGCGAGCAATGTGATAGCCCGCATGCGGTATGCTATAGGCGGAATGTTCTCGATGTCATCCGTTCTCACATCTCGCGCAGTGGAGGAAAGTAGCGTGGTTGTTCGTATCGCACACATATCACTCCGTGCCCTTTTTGTCATTAATCTGATCCTGGGCCTGCTCTTCTGGTCCAACATCGCCGAGCCGCGCTGGCTGGTGCTGATTCATATGCTGATCGGCATTCTCTTCGTCGCGGCGATCTGGCTGCTGGGGCTGGCGCAGGGCATGACCAAGAGTGGCAGCCTCGGCCTGGTCGTCGGCACCTTCGTCGTCGGCCTGATTATCGCCATCTTCGGCCTGATTCAGCAAGAGTTGCTGCCCCTGCCCACGGCGGCTCACTGGGTTATCCAGGTGATCCATCTGCTGCTGGCATTCGCTGGTATCGGCATTGGCGAGGCGAGCGCGGCCCGCTACAAACGCGGCATCGCCGCCGCATCCAGCGCGGCCAGCGTATCCCCTGAGACCGGTGAGGCCTAGCGGCGCATCACTTGCCACGCCAGCCGGGGAGCCGACCTCTCGGTAAAAACAGCATCCTCGTAACTGTTTCTGAGAGCAGCGCAACGAAACACCAACAATTGGCTGTTTGTGATGGCGGCGCAGGAGGCCGATCAGGAGGGAATTTATGCAATCCGACGACCAACCCCAACCCACCCGCGAGACGCCGATTGCCGATCTGATGCGCGCCGAACACGCACGGCTCGCTGCGCTGCTCGCGGGCGTCGGCGACGAGCAGTTCGTCCAGCCGGGCGCATTTGGCGAGTGGTCGGTCAAAGACATGCTGGCGCACATCACCTTCTGGGAACAGCGTCTGGTCGCCTATGTTGATGGCGCGCGTGAAAGCCTCATCCAGCCGGGCGAGGATGAGGCGGCGGCGATTGGCCGCATCAACGCGGGTGTGCTGGCCGCCAACCGTGACCGCCCGCTCGCCGAGGTGCGCGCCGCCTTCGCTAGCTCCTATCAGCAGGTGTTGGCGCTGGCCGAATCGCTGAGCGCGGATGATCTGGCCGATGAGGAGTTGTACGGACTCTTCGCGGGCGACACCTTCGAGCATTATCGCGAACACATTGGCATGCTGGAAACATTGGAGCCAAAGGAGTAACCGACGATGAGTGACGAGACGATAACCCTGAAGCAGATCTATGCGGGCTGGGATGTCTACACGAACTATCTGGTCGAGGCGGTGGCGCCGCTCACCCAGGAGCAGTTGGCGCTACGACCGGCGGCCAACCTGCGCAACGTCTCTGAAATCGTGAATCACATCATCGGCGCGCGGGCGCGGTGGTTCTCGCGTGTGCTGAGCGAGGGCGGCGCGACGATGGCCAGCCTGGGCGTCTGGGATCGTCCCGGCCAGCCCACACGCAACGCCGCCGACCTGGCGCAGGGGCTGGAGACATCGTGGAAAGTCATCGCCGACTGCCTGGGCCGCTGGACCATCGCCAACCTGGCCGATACCTTCCCGAACGACCGTCCCGATCCCGATGAGCCAGAGGCTTATACGCGCCAGTGGGTCATCTGGCACCTGATCGAACACGACCTGCACCACGGCGGGGAGCTGTTCTACACCCTCGGCATGAATGGTCTGCCAACGCCGGATCTGTAAGTCGGGGAGATTTATCCTTAACGAGTGGCGAGTGTGGCCAGGATGAAGGGGTAGACGACGGTTCGCTGCCGCTCGATGCGCAGGCCAGCCGCAGTGAATAGCCGCTGGCGGGCTGAGGCGGATAGGCCGCCGCCGCCGAGGGAGAACCAGGTCAGCGCACGCGGCGGGGCGAAATCGGCCAGGATGAAGTGACCACCGGGGCGCAAGACACGGGCAATCTCGCGCACGCCCGCAGCTTGGTCGCGCCAGTGGTGGGATGACATTGTGCTGAAGGCCAGATCGACGCTGGCATCGGGCAGGGGAAGCGATTCGGCGAGACCGCGATGGATGGTGGCGCCAGGGGTCAGATGCTGCGCGCCATCCACCATGCCCTGGGCGGGGTCAACGCCTATGAGTTGCGCGGACGGCCAGCGGATCGCTGCGGCGCGCAACAGTCGCCCCGTGCCACAACCGACATCGAGCAGACTGGTCGGCGGCGGGAACGGCGCGGCGAGGTCGAGTACGGCCGCATGGATACGGGTGAAGAGGCGGCGCTGCATCCACGAGCTTTCATACGTGTGCGACCAGTGCTCAAAGTGCTGCACATCGCGGGTGTCGTAGGCGTTATCAGTATCTTGGGATGGCATGAGATGACCTCGTTTTCCGCGAATTCAGACCGATCACCAACGAAAAATACCATATCTCTCAACCGCATACGGCGCACATGGTATGGTAACTACGCCAGCGCTGGCGTACAATAGCCCCTGCGCATAGCATGCCCAGGCGATGACACGAAGAGACTCGCGCCGATAGACGACTCAGATTCACCCTTCCTAATACCCGAAAGGCAGCGGTCATCAGGGATGACATCACAGCCACTCCGTCGGCTACTCCGGCCGTTCCTGCTCGTTGTCCTGCTCGCCTGCCTGGGCGTCTTCGGCTACTCGGGCATCTGGCTCCCGCTGCATAGCGCCGGGTACGATTTCACTGGCCCCTACGAGGCCGCCTATGCGCTGGCGCACCATGCCGCGCTCCAGGTCTACGATGTGCCGATGCAGCGCATCTTCAACTACCAGGTTCTGCACCTGCCCGATGGGCCGTCAGACTTTCGCTGGACTCCGCCGTCGGCAGCGTTGCTCATCCCGCTGGGATTGCTGCCCTACACGGTCGCGCGGGTGATCTGGTGGCTGCTCTCGCTGGCGGCGCTGCTGGCGAGCCTGTGGCTGCTGGCGCGCTGTGTGGCTGGCGCCGCCCGTAACGCTGGCCGTGTCTTTCCAAGTTGGGCGGCCAGCCTCGTACTGTTTGGCGCGGCGGCGCTGGCGCAACCCGTCACCGATAGCCTGCGCCTGGGCCAGAGCACGACCTTTCTGCTGCTGGGATTCGCGCTGGTCGCCTATGGCGAGGTGGAGGGCCGTCCGGTAGTGGCGGGCGTGGGGCTGGCCATCGCC
Source organism: uncultured Chloroflexia bacterium (assembly GCA_963702665.1). GTDB lineage: Bacteria > Chloroflexota > Ktedonobacteria > Ktedonobacterales > JADMIN01 > DAHUXT01. The sequence continues at coordinate 47,950 of CAVPDP010000016.1, read as the reverse complement.
ATCCTGGATAAACTCTTCCCTGGCATCCTGCTGGTGTACTTCCTCTGGCGCGGCAACTACCGCCTCTGCATCACTACCATCGCCACTATCGCGTTGCTGATCGTGGCGACACTGCCATTCACCGGCGTCGAGATGTATGGCGCGTTCATTCAGGCGTTGCGCACCTATTCCGACCAGCCAAACGCCGGGCCAGTGAACCTTTCGCTGTATCACGCGCTGATCGTTCTGCCCGCCGCGCTGCTCCACCCCGGACAGAGCGAACCCACCAGCGGAGTTCTGCCGGTTATCTCGCTGCTCGTGTGCATCGCCCTCTTCGGCGTGATGCTACTGGCTCAGGGGCGCCTGCTATCCTGCGGCGGCTATGGCCAGCGGTGAGTAAGCAATGGGCAGCCACATCGATGACGCCGCTCTGCGCGCTTTCCTGGGCGGTCTGCTCGATGCTGCTCGTCGAGCCGATTGTCTGGATCTTCTATTATCTGCTGCTGCTCATCCCGCTGGCCTGGCTGCTGACAGTCAGACCGACCAATAGCGGCGGACGCCTTTACTGGTGGTGGCTGGTGGGACTTGTCGGCTACCTCTGCGCGACACTGGTATTCCCGCTCGATCCGCGTACAGCGGCGCCGATGAGCGCGGCGTATGTGCTCGGCATCTGCGCGCATCCCATTGGGCTGGCGCTGGTCTGGGTCGCCCACGCGGGCTACTTCTCCCACACGCGCCGCAAGGGCTACGCCGGGAGCGTCGCAGCCAGTGTCGAGACAAACGCATCGGGCACGATGATGCCTCGCGCCACCTCGTGAGCATCGGGCAGATAGACGCGCGCAACCTGTGCGCCATCGGTGAGGTTGAAGGTGAGCCAGTAGTGCGGGCCATTATCAGCGCTTTGGCGGGACTGGTCAACAGGCGCCGCCAGCAGCAGCGTCACCAGCGTCGTTAGCTGATGCGCGTCGGTGATCGTCGCCAGTGGCGCTCCCGACGTCGCGTCGTCAGTCACAATGATGGACTGCACTTTCCCGCCGATATCCAGCAGATCGGCGCCGGTCTTTGCGTGCGGATTCGTGTCAGCCTCGAAGAGGACGAGCTTCCCATCCTGGCGGGCGGCGAGGCGGAAGGTGGGCGCGTAGCCCCGCACCTGGTAGACAGGCGTGCCCGCGTCGAGAAACGCCGCGTCGCCGTCCTCTGTCTGATAGCTCGCATCATGCACGTTGCCTTCGAGGCGAGAGCGGACAGCGGCGAACTGTGGCCCAAGATCGGCGGCCTGAAGTTCCCGGCCCACGTTGAAATTCGCAAGATAGGTTATCCCGCCGAAGCGGACGAAGTTGACCCAGTCGATGATCGCCGTAGACTGGAACAGGCCACACCCCGCGAAACCCACCAGCAGCGCTATCGCCAGTACGCCCGGCGCGAAGGCCCGTTTCGCCATATGTCGCATCCTCTCATACTGAATCTATTTCGGGTGTTGTTGTCTATTGCTGAGACGGCTGGCGGCTGAAGCCGCGCCTAAGGGCTGCGCCGCATGATAAAGCCCGCCTGCGCGGGCTGCAGAGCGTGCAGAGTGACCGAAATATGACGATAGCCACGACGAAATCAGTACCGCTTCAGATAGACAGGATGCCCACTTGACGCGCTTTGCCGCTGGTTTGTTCCAACTGGCCATCCCGCCCTACACCTGGCGGGCGATGCGCGAGAGTGGATGGCCCTTCGCGTTGCAGTTCCAACCGATTGAACCAGCCAAAGGCACTCTGGCTGACCGTGTAGCCATTGGCGGCGAGCCGCTGCTCCATCGTGTTCAGGATGGCGCGGGCAGTGGCGGGCGCCGAAAGCTCGACGAACAGATGGGCGAACGAGTGCAACACCACGGTACGTTCGCCCAGTTGCCGCGCGACCTCCTCGATGGCCGCCGTCGCGCGCTCGGCAACGGCGTCTGGTTCGGCCTCGTCCCGCTTCTCGGCGGCGGCAAAGACCACCAGCGCATCGTCGACCGCTACTGTTTGCGGCTCACTATCCGCGACCTTCGAGCGCCCCCGCTCGGTTGGCTCGGCGCGAAAACTATCCACATGCCAGATCAACAGTCGCATGTATTGCCCCTCTTCTGCGCTTTCTTCAACCCGCAAGCGCCACGGAAATGCCTGAAATAGCCCATTGGCCACCCCTGCGCCACCTCTGCATCACCATTTTCGATGACAGTTTTGCCATCTAACGCAAAACGCCCGTAATCTGCGTTACCGAAGCGCTAAAACCGCTTCATTCCCGGATTCTTCAGCCTGGCCACCTCGCGCCAACACATCATGGATAGCGGAATCGCGCTGTCGCCGCAGAGGCGCACATGCACAGGGCGATGAGCGGTGCATTTCACGGAATACCGCTATTTTTCAGGGTTTCTCCCACCTATGCACCCGCTGAATCATCAAGTTGCCCCATGTGCGTTTTCGTGAATATTCTGTCATTTTTCGCATGTTCATGACAGATTTGACTGGTCATATATGAGACAGTTCACAGCGGCGGCTCGTTCTGGCTCATAGACCGTCACTCGACTATGAGTGACCTCCACTGGCTTATCGGTGGAATGCTTGAGGAGGTTTTGCACGTATGGCCGCTTTTCCGTATCAGTTTACCGCACCACGTCGCAAGGTGCTGAGCAGCGTATGGCGCTCCGCGACCTGTGTCACCCTGGCGATCACCGGCCTGATGGCCGCAGCCATGACCTGGACGCCTGTGCCTACTGCCGCCGCCTGCGCCGCGGTGTCTTCTTCATCGGCGACCTGCCAGAGCCAGAGCGCGACGACCAGCACGAACACGACATTCGGCACACTCGCCGATGCCGCTGGTGTCTTGATAACGATATTCCCCGCGTGTCTCGCACAATCGCCCACCCACAGGGTTCAGCGCATGCGACGAAGAAGACGACGACACCACGAGTTACTCTTCGTCCACAGGCAGCGCTGGAGGCAGCTCCTATGCGGCGGCGACCGGTGGCCTGCCCTGCCAGGAGAGCTACATGTTCGTCGCGAACATCAGCCAGTGGGGCGTTCCACCCGGCTGCTACGGGAACATCTACAACCCTGACCGCAGTGTCTATCATGCGCCCGGCAACTTCGGCTACTGCAACTGGTGGGTGCTGGCGCTGCATCCCACCCAGCAAGATATTCTCTATGGCAAAGAATATACGCGCACTAGCACAGCCATTCCTGGCGCGGCGGTCTGGTTCAATCCGAATGTGCAGGGCGCAGGCTCTGATGGTCACTGGGCGCAGGCCGTCGCTGTCTCGCCAGATGGCTACTGGGTGCTGATTACCGAGATGAACTTCAGCTGGCGCGGCGGCGGCTTTGGCAGGGTAGACTTCCGCTACATCCATGTGGGGGCGGGCGTCGTCTTCATCCACTAACCCTGTTGTTCTGTGTTGTTCTGTAAGCGGGCCTGATAGAGCTATCAGGCGTTCACCCATCACACACCTGCGGCGAGGATCGGGAGATCACCACTATCTCCTGATATCCCCACCGCAGGTGTTTTTTCACGCAGGTCATTGGCATGTGTCGCTAACAGCTACCAGCGAGCACCACAATCGAGATGCTGGTCGTGGTCGCGCCGCTCGTATCGGGCGCAATCGTTACGATGATCTTTGGCGCGTTCTGCGACGCGCATTGCGAGGCCGTAATCTGAACCACCGCCGCAATCGTGGAGGTCTGGAGACCTGTCCACCCGTGCTTTGGCAGTTGCTGCGCATAAAAATCCTGCACAGCGCTCGTCGAGTCGCCGGTGCAGTAGCCATAGAAGGCGTTGCTGCCATTGGCCTGACTGAAATTCAGGCTGGCGCCTGAGTATACAGGGATAGTGGCGCCCGGGTGAATCTCGACACTGGGCGCTTTGGAACAAAACTCCTTCACCCCTTGCTGTCCGTCGACGCCGCTGGGCGAGGCTGTCGCAGTCAGTGTCGGCAGCGTGAGCGTCGCATGTGCGCCCGGTGTGCCACCGCTATTGACCGTTCCCGCTGGCGTTGGGCCAGCAGCCGTCCCATTGAGAGCGCATCCCGTCAATCCCACAACGAGCAGCGCGATTGCCACCATACCGACTACCGCGGCGCGAGACGAGCCGAGACGGCCACGCCCGCCCGCGAGACGCGCTGGGTCTCCCCCCCGTTTTTTCGTCACCATACCCGCTATCGCCCCTCCTCATTCTCCTCATTCTCTTCCTGCGTCTGCCTCCATCCGCCTCATCAGCCTTCATCCGCGTGTGTCACGAGGCGTCGCCAAAAGTATACAGGAATTGTCCAGAGACCAGAACGCCATCGATCCAGCGCACCAGCCATACGGCGCTTGACGCCTCTCTGCGCCTGATGCTATAGTATATCCGAGTGATTCAGTCGGAATAGGCGAGGAGGCCGCCCTGATGTTGCGAGTTTCTACTCGCGGGGAGTACGGCGTGCGCCTGATGGTAGACCTGGCGCGACACTATGGCGGCACTCCCCGCTCACTGAGCGAGATTAGCCAGTCCGAAGGGCTTGAGCTGAAAGTTCAGTATCTGGAGCAGTTGGTACGCGCACTGCGCGAACACAATCTGGTCGAATCGACCCGTGGCGCGCATGGCGGCTATCGGCTGGCGCGGGCGCCCGAAGAGATGCGTATGAGTGAGGTTCTGCGGGCGCTCGAAGGCCCCATCGCACCGATGATCTGCGCGACAGAGGGTGAGATGGAGGTGATCTGTGATCGCCTGGATGGCTGCTCGACCAAGTTTCTTTGGGCGCAGGTGCGCGACGCCGTGACCGCCACACTCGAGGCGGTGACTCTGGCCGATCTGGTGCGCGCGCATGAGCAAGAGCGCGCTGGCCGCGCGCCCGATGGCACACGCCTGATCGCGCTCTCGCCACGCCTGCCCAGGAGCACGGCGCTCGGTACCGCCGGGCACGGATGAAGGCGTCATTGCCAGCGATGACACAGTGACCTGATGACCAGAATGCTATAGAGACCAGGTTTTTAAGAGGAGTCGTTCCCAATCATGGAGACAGAGCAAGCCACCCCGGCGCAGCAGCCCGCAGTCGCGCCTGTTGAACTGGAAATTCGCGATCTACACGCCCGCATCGACGACAAAGAGATTCTGCGTGGTGTCAACCTGACGGTTCGCCAGGGCGAGACGCACGCGCTGATGGGTCCCAACGGCTCTGGCAAGAGCACGCTGGCGAATGTCATCATGGGCCACCCCCGGTATGTCGTGACGCAGGGCGAGATTCACTTCAATGGCATCAATCTGCTGGAGCTATCGCCCGATAAGCGCGCCCGCCTGGGCCTCTTCCTCGCCTTCCAGTATCCTTCGAGTGTGCCGGGCGTCACGGTTGGCAACTTCCTGCGCCGCGCGCTCGAAGCCAAACGCGATGGCTACGACCCGAACGCGTCAGCCGTGCCGAGCGGCGAAGCGCCGAAGCGCAAGGGTATACCGCCCGCCGAGTTCCGCAAGCTGCTCAACGAGAAGATGAAGCTGCTGCGGGTGGATAACACCTTCGTCAACCGCTACATCAACGAGGGCTTCTCTGGCGGCGAGAAGAAGCGCGCCGAGATTCTGCAGATGGCGATGCTCGAACCCAGGATGGCGGTGCTCGACGAGACCGACTCTGGCCTCGACATCGACGCGCTACGTATCGTCTCTGAGGGCGTCAACGCGCTACGCGGCCCGAATGTTGGCGTACTGCTCATCACCCACTATCAGCGGCTGCTCAACTACATTCACCCGGATATCGTCCACGTGATGTATAAGGGACAGATCATTCGCACCGGCGAGGCTGACCTCGCGCTCGAACTGGAGCAGAAGGGCTATGAGTGGCTGACGGGCGAGAGCGATGAAGAAGAAGCGCTGACGCCGACGAAATAGCCTGCGCGCCAATGGTTATCGATTATTACAGACTATACGCGGGGCCGGGAGGAGACTTCCGGCCTCGTCGACGATTAGAGAATATCGTCTCTGAGCCGAGGCATGGGCAAGTACATTGGTAGGTGTCCCGTTGGATGAAGGGAGAATGTGTCATGAGTGACCAGTCTGGAGTCTTCAGCGTGGCGACGGCCGATGTCAGCCCCGGCGGCATTCCGTCGCTGGCTCCCCGCGCGGATTTCCCGATTCTGGCGCGCGAGGTCAATGGCAAACCCCTCATCTACCTCGATAGCGCCGCCTCGGCGCAGAAACCGGTCCAGGTGCTCGACGCCATGGATAGCCTTCGCCCGTACCTCCTATTCCAACACCCATCGTGGCGCCTATACCCTGGCCGAAGAGGCGACCAGCGCCTATGAACGCGCGCGCAAGCAGGTGGCCCGCTTCATCAACGCCTACAGTGTGCGTGAGGTGATCTTCACCCGCAACACCACCGAGAGCATCAATCTGGTCGCGCGCACCTGGGCCGACGCCAATCTGCGACCCGGCGATACCATGCTCACCACCGAGATGGAGCATCACAGCAACATCGTGCCGTGGCAGCTCGCGGCAGAACGCACTGGCGCGCGCGTGGAGTATGTGCCGCTGACGGATGAGGGCGAACTGGATCAGGCGGCGTATGAGCGCCTGCTGGAGACGACGAAGCCACGGCTGGTCGCCGTCACGCAGATGTCGAACGTGCTGGGCACACTGCCGCCCGTCAAAGAGATGATCGCCAAGGCGCATGCCATCGGCGCGCTGGTGCTGTTGGACGCCGCCCAGAGTGTGCCGCATCTGCCGGTGGATGTGCGCGCGCTCGACTGCGACTTCCTGGCGTTTAGCGGCCATAAGATGCTGGGGCCGACGGGCATCGGCGTCTTGTGGGGACGGCGCGAACTACTGGAGGCGATGCCGCCATTCCTCGGCGGTGGCAGTATGATCCGCGAGGTGAAGCTGACTGGCTCGACCTGGGCCGATCTGCCGCAGAAGTTCGAGGCGGGCACCCCGGCGATTATCGAGGCGGTCGGCCTCGGCGCGGCGGTAGCCTATCTCTCGGCGCTGGGGATGGAGCGGGTGCGGGCGCACGAACACGCGCTCACCGCGTATGCGCTGGAGCGGCTGGCGAGTGTCCCTGAGATTCGCTTGTTGGGGCCGGGGGCCGACGCGCGTGGCGGCGCGATCTCGTTCACGATGGGCGATATTCACGCGCACGACCTGGCCACGCTGCTCGACCGCGAGGGGATCGCTGTGCGCGCGGGCCACCACTGCGCCCAGCCGCTGATGGATCGGTACTGCGTTCCGGCGACGGCGCGCGCCAGTTTCTATGTCTATTCGATGTCGTCGGAGGTCGATGCGCTGGCGGAGGCGCTGGTGAAGGCGCACGGCATCTTTGCGCTGTAGGTGGCTGGCGGCTGGCGGCGAGGGATAGCAGGCGCCCGGTTGGCTGGCGGCTGAAGCCGCGCCTAAGGGACGCGTGGGCGCCGCAAAGCCTGCCTGCGCAGGCTCAATCCAGACGAGATATGAGCCAAGAGTCGACACGTCTGGGCAGCCTGGGAGAGAACTTGCTCTATGGATGATATGTATCGCGAATATATTCTCGACCACTATCGCGAGCCGCGCAATCATGGCCACCTCGAAAATCCCACCATCGCGGCGGCGGATACCAACCCGCTGTGTGGCGACCGCATCGAGATCGATCTGCTGGTCGCGGATGACCGGGTGGGCGAGGTGCGCTTTAGTGGGCGTGGCTGCGCCATCAGCCAGGCGTCGGCCTCGATGCTCACGGAGCGCATCGAAGGGGCGACCCTCGAAGAACTGCGCGCCATCACCCCGCAAGATATCCTGGAGATGCTCGGCGTGCCCATTGGCCCGGCGCGGCAACGGTGCGCGTTGCTGGGGCTGCGGGTGCTGCACCAGGGCATCGGCGGGCCGTATACGGGGCAGATGGATGACGAGGATTTGGACGGCGAAGAGGCTGGCGGCTGAAGCCGCGCCTACGGGATGCGCGGGCTGCGCCACAGAGCCCGCCTGCGCGGGCTAGCCAGAGAACGTTTCGCCGATAGAGCATTGAGGGAGCCACGCACGATATGGGTGCGCCAAAAGCGGTTGTGTTGCTCAGCGGCGGGCTGGATTCGACGACGACGCTCGCTATCGCGCAGCAGGAGGGCTTCGAGGTCTACGCGCTCTCGTTTCGCTATGGCCAGCGACACAGCGCCGAGCTTGCGGCGGCAACGCGCATCGCCGAACGCTTTGGCGTGGCGCGGCATGTCATCAGCGATATCGATCTGCGCGCCTTCGGCGGCTCCGCGCTCACCAGCGATATCGCCGTGCCGAAAGACCGCCCGCTCGACGCGATGGGCGAGGGCATCCCCATCACCTACGTGCCCGCGCGCAACACCATCTTCCTCTCGTTCGCGCTGGCCTGGGCCGAGACGCTTGGCGCCAGCGATATCTTCCTGGGGGTCAATTCGCTCGATTACTCGGGCTATCCCGATTGCCGCCCGGAATACATCGCCGCCTACGAGCGCATGGCCAACCTCGCCACCAGGGCAGGCGTCGAGGGACAGCAGCGCCTGACGATTCACACGCCGCTGATCGAGCTGACCAAGGCGCAGATTATCGCGCGTGGGCTGGCGCTGGGCGTCGACTACAGCATGACGCTGACCTGCTACGATCCCTCGCCAGCGGGTGAGGCGTGCGGCCACTGTGACGCCTGCCTGCTGCGGCTCAAGGGATTCGCCGAGGCGGGCCTGGCTGACCCAGCGCGGTATCAGTGAACTGCCTCTACCACCGCCTGCAACTCGTCCAGCATGCCGCCAGCGTGGCAAATGCGCGCTGCCTACACATGCGGCGGAGACAAAGGGTTGATGACCTGCAAGCCCTCCAAAGGAGCAATCGCTGCGAGGCGAACATCAGCGGTTACAAGGACGAGTTCATCCGCGATGGCGGCTGCTGTGAGAAGCGCTGCTGATAGCTGGATCGCATCTAAACTTCGGAGGGGATGAGGATGAACGTCCCAGTAACGATTGCACAGACGTGTCGCCAGTGTAAGCACGCTGCTTGACAGTGGGATGAGACGATACACAGGCGCTGGCCGCGTGGGATCGCTGAGTACAAGTTGCCGCTCAAAAAGGTTGACGAGAGAATCAACAAATGCTGGATGCAGACCTTCGCGGCGTCCAGTTCTGCGCAAGGCCGCCACGACCTCAACCTGGGCAAGTTGGGCAAGATACAGCAAAGGCCGAGTACGAGGATCACAGACGGAGCGAACCCAAAGGCTCCCTGGCTCCTGATGATAGCGCTTGACGATGGCGCTTGAGTCAAAGAAATAGCTCGGCATTCGCTATTCGCTGCTTCCTCTACTCGCCGCGATCCTCGTCAACCGCATCTGACGCCGAATAGCCAAGAGATTGAGCGCGCTGGCCTTCTGGCGAGTTCCAGAGGGCGTCTAGCTCCTCATCGTCGCGCACGATGGCGGCGCACTCCTCGTCTGTATAGGCCGGTGGTGGAGCGCCAATATGGGGGTTCAGAGTAACGATCTCCGCCGCCCCTTCGCGGAGCAGCGCTTCGAGTTCAGGGTCATGTCGCGAGGGCGCTGCCATACAGGGTTTCCTCCATTGCGTGCTATGGTCGTATGTCTCGCGAATTGTACCATATCAGAATAGGCAAGCGATGCGCGTCAGTCTGCGCCTACCTCATATTATCCTGCCTCTATCGCCGCTTCCAGTTCGTCCAGCAGGGATGCCAGTGTGGCGAAGGCGCGCTCTAGCGGCTCCGGCGTGGTGAGATCAACGCCCGCCTCGGCCAGCGCATCGAGCGGATAGACCGATGACCCCAGGCTGATGAGCCGACGATAGCGCGCCGCCGCTGGCTCACCCTCGCGCAGTACGGCGTCCGCCAGCAGATTGGCCGACGCCAGCCCCAGCGTATACTGGTGGGTGTAAAAATTGAGATAGAGATGCGGCATCTGCGCCCACAACAGCCCCGCGCGCGCCGCGTCTGTATCGTCGAGCGTGACTGCCGGGCCGTATGCCTCGCGCAGCAGTTCCAGCATGCGGGCGGAGAGCCAGCGCACGCCGAGCGACTGGCCCTGTTCGCTGCGCTGGTGGCCCTCCATCTCGAAGCGCGCCAGCAGCGGCATGATGAGCAGGTAGCGCTCGTAGTAGGTCAGCGCCTCCGAGAGCACCGCCCGCCGCAGCGCGGGATCGCTTGACGTGCGCAAGAGGTGGGCGCGCAGCAGCGCCTGGTGGAAGGTGGAGGCTGTCTCGGCTCAGGTAGTCCACCACGTCATCATAGATTGGCAGTTGATCGCGCCAGGTGGAATACATGTGCATCGCGTGGCCCAACTCGTGCGCCAGTGCGCTCATGCTGATGACCGACGCATCCCAACTCAGCAGCACGAACGGATGTGTGCCCCAGCAGCCGCTCTGCTCCGCGCCCGCCAGCTTGCCCACATTCGTCGCCCAGTCTACCCAGCGCTCCTCGTAGAGACCGCGCCGCAATGTCGCCAGTAGTCGTCGCCGAGCGGGGCAACCGCCGCCAGAATCGTCGTCCGCGCCTCGTCGTAGCTGACCTGGGGCGCAGCGGCGGCCAGCGAGACATCCATATCCCACGGGCGCAGCGTCTCCAGCCCAAGCGCGCGCCGCCGCAGATCGTAGTAGCGATGCCATAGGGGCACGTGGCGCTGGCAGGTTTCGAGCAGCGTCGCAAAGACGCCCGGCTCATCGCCGGTACGCAGCAGCCCGGTCGCGTCGAGCGCCGCATCGAGCGCGCTGCTATAGCCGCGAGCCGTCGCCAATGTCGATTGCCCGCTGAAGGCGCCCGCCAGCAGGTTAGCGCAGGTCTGGCTCAGCGCGCCAAAGCCGTCGGCATACGCCTCATATGTCGCCTGGCGCAGCGTGCGGTCGGGCTGGCGCATGAGCGCGTGAAACGTGGCGGTCGTCAGCGGGTGGGCGTTGCCCTGGCTATCACGCGGGCTGGCGAAACGCATCTCGCTCGATACCAGCGTCTTATACGTGACGTAGAACGTGTCGGCGAGCGATTCGATCTCCGCCAGCTAGTTCCGGCGGCGCAGTGGTTCGCCGTCGGCTGCGGAGCGCCTCCAACGCGTGCGTATAGGCGGCCAGATCGGGCGAGGCGGCCAGCAGCTCATCCAGGCGCGGCTGCTCTAGCGCGCATAGCTCCGGCTCCATCCAGGCGAGCGCGGCGTTGATGCGGGCGCGGACATTGTTGGCGCGCTGCAGCCGCTCATTGGCGTCGGTGTCGGTGGCGTCGGCCTTCACCTGCATATTGGCGTACTGGCGCAGTCGCCAGCCCACAGTGACCCAGTGGTCGCGGGCACGCAGCGCCTCCAGCAGCACGGCGGGCGCTGTGGCAAGCTGTCGCCGCCACTGGGTCAGCGTGGGAACAGCGGCCAGCGCCTCACGAGCGGCAGCCTCCCAGGCGCTCATCCGACGGGTAGACGCTGGCGAGATCCCAGGTTTGCTCGATGGGAATCTCGTCGCGAGGTGGCAACGTAACGTCTGGCATGGGCGACCTCCTTGCCGCCAGTCTAGCATGCTATTCACCTGGGAAATCAGCGGAAATCTGATAGGGCGCGGGAGATATCGAGCGCCAGGGTTCACAGCGTCAAACGTCACTTGTCGCTGGCTGGCGTAGGCGGTGGGAACAGCGGCGGCTGGAGCGTTGCCTGACGTCCCGCCTCGATACGCTTTTGCTCGTGCCGCTGAAGCTGTTGAATGGACTGCTCTGGCGTGGGTAGCTGCTCTGGCGGCGTGCCACCCTGCTCGATGATGACACCCCGGACGGCTGCGCCTACCTCGTGATGCGCGCGGCTGGCCGCCGCTTTGTCGGCGATGGTTGGGTCGTTGCGCAGCTTCTGCTCGGTGAGCGATGCGCGGAAAAGGTTGGCGGCGAGTTCGTCGGAATTCATCCAGTCCAGGATGTGCTGGCCCTTCGCCAGATCCTTGCGTGCTGCGATGTCGCGGGCCGTTTCTCCGGCGTATAAGCCACGGTAGCCGTGATCCTGGAATGCGGCGAAGCCATTGCTGGGGACGCCAGCGGCGTAGGCTGCCTCGGCAAGTTGCTTGTTATAGCTGGTCAGTTGATTGCGCACGTAGAGACGTAGCTGATCTTCGCTCAAGCCCTGCAAGACGGCTTCTTCGGCCAGTTCCGCCTCGCGCGTTCTGACGGCGAAATAGGTCTGCCCCAGCGCTACAATCGGCTTGCTGGGGTCGGCGTTCTGCACGACCAGATAGCAGGCGTAGCGCGAGAGGTGGAAATCTTCTACCGCGCGTTGGGAACCAGAGCCAAGGTGACCATTTGCCGCGTCTCCAGAAAATGGTCTGAGACGGCTTGTCCACTGCCCTCGCAGGCCTTTTTCGCGTCGATTGACGGTGGGTAAAAGTCTGGCCAACTCGGCTGTAGCCGAGTACCTCGGCCAACTCGCGGGCGCTCCAATACTCTGCTCCCTCGTCTGTCGTGTGCCGGATTGTCTCGAATGGGCTGCTGGTGGTTTCCTGGTTCTGCTGGTCGCTCATGCTCTACTCTCCATCTGGCGCCTTCAACAACTGGTCAGGACTGATCCCCAATGCCTCCGCTAACTTGCGGATATTCGCGAAACTCACCACTTCATCCCCGCGCTCAGCGCGTGTCACCGTGGCCCGCCCCATCCTCGCCATATCCGCTAATTCACTTTGCCCGATGAATTTCTTGATTCGCCATGCCTTCAGGTAAGGCAAGGGAAGCCCGCGCATCTTCTCTGCCATTATCGTGCGCCTTCACACTTTCGACGTTCCGCTCATCGCGGTCATCGTAAGTATACCAAGCGCCCACATCAGTATAGCAGATGCCACTGAGTATTTGCAAGTGTATCACTAATATCTAAGAATCATTATGAATGACTAACGAATCTTGAGCCTCGTGAAAACGTAGAGCGGCGCCACAAAAAAACGGGACGCCGGAAGCGCGATGCCTCCAGCGTCCCAATGGACAACGAGTGTGTGCGATTTTACGCGACGACGGGCTTGCTTCCCTGGCCCAGCCGCCGCAGCCGCCCGCCGATGATCTCGCCGAAGCTAATCAGCGCCAGGCCAAGCAGCAGATGAACCACCCTGATGATCTCGACCACCGCACGGGTGGATCCTGACATCAGCGATGTCTGTGACATGCCAAAGCCAATCACCACGATACCCAGCACGAACGCGCCAATCACCAGGCCAACACTCACGCCCCGTTGCAGCGCGATTCCCGCCAGCACCCAGAGCGCCAGCACCACCAGCAGACCGAGTGTCATATGCGCATTCACCAGTGTCAGCGCGTGGCCCGTCCAGAACAGCAGGCCAAGCACGATCATCACCAGACCACCCAGGCGCACCACCCAGGACGCTACCGTCGCAACCATTGTGATATCTCCTTCTGAACAGCAGAGTGTTCAACTATGCGATCACCAGATACCTGGCTGAGAAACGATGCTTAACGGGATGGCGAGGAAGCCATCTCAGGCGATTCCACCGATTGTATCATGCTCGCCTGCTGTGCGTCCGCATGGGATGGCATCGCGATGCGCGGTAGCGCCACCAGGAGCGCCACCAACGCCAGCGCGGCGGCGACGAAGAACGGCAGGCCGATCCCGACGCCAAAGAGCCAGCCAGCGAGCAGCGGCCCAACCATCCGGCCCAGGCCAGCCATGCCCTGCGATAGCCCCAGCGTCTCGCCCTGCGCATCGGCGGGGGCCGCCAGCGAGAGCAGCGCGTTGTTGGTCGGCGTCACCGCGCCGTCGCCGATGCTCAAGAGCGCCAGCGCCACCAACATGACGGCCAGTGTCCCGCTGAAGGGCAGCAGCGCCAGACCAACGGCCAGCAGCGCCAGCCCGGCAATCTGGACACCACGCTCACCAAAGCGCCTGACCAACTGGCCAACCAGGCCGCCCTGCATGATGACAATGATGACCCCAACATAGGTGAAGAGGTAGCCATTCTGCGTCGCCTGCCAGCCAAAGACGCGCTGCGTAAACAGCGGGAAGACCGCCTCCATCGCCGTGAATGCGAGCGTAAAGAACAGATTGACGACGATCAGCCGCGCGATGGCTGGTGTCCGGAGCGCCCGCTGCCAGCCAGCGAAGAGGGCGAACCGCTTTGCGGGTTGGGCGGACGCCGCACGCTGGCCACGCGTCTCTGGCAGCAGCCACAACACCAGCGCCGCATTCACCAGCGCGACACCGAACGCCGCCCAGAAGGGCACCGTGCTGCCAAAGCTGGCCAGCACCCCACCGAACGCCGGGCCAACGACGAAGCCAACGCCAATCGCCGCGCCGACCATACCCATGCCGCGCGCGCGATCTTTGGGCGCGGTGACATCGGCCACCACCGCCTGCGCCGAGCCGATATTCGACGCGCCCAGGCCACCGACGAAGCGCGCCACCAGGAGCAGCGGCAGCGTGCCCGCCAGCGCCGTCAGCGCGAACCCCAGCGCCTCGATGAGCAGCGAGACCAGAATGACCGGACGCCGCCCGAAGCGGTCGGAAAGCATGCCGAGCACCGGCGTAAACAGGAACTGCGCCAGCGCATAGACGGTGAGAATCAGGCCAACCTCGAAGGGATTGGCGCCGAGCTTTTCCGCCCAGAAGGGCAGCAGCGGCAGAATCAGGCCAAACCCGGTGATATCAACCAGCACGACCAGCGCCACCATCAGGATGGCGTTGCGCGAGCGTTTCTGTGTCGCGGCGCTGGCGATGTTGGAATCTTCTGGCAGATGAGCGCTCATAGATGGTATCCTTAGAGACGATTAATTTGCTATTGACTAGTCAATGCTGACTATCACAGTACAAACATAGCACGGCGGCGCCAAATAGTCAAGTGTGACTAATCGCCGCAAGGAATGGATGCTACTTTGATCCTATACGGTAGTGGATACTCGCTCTGCGAAGGGAGACCTCCATGGATGAGCGCGCACTGCTGCTGCTCGGCATTTTGCGGGCGCAGAGCCAACATGGCTATCAGATCAACGAGTTTATCGAACGCAATCTCAGCCGTGTCACCGATATGAAGAAGCCGACCGCCTATGCCATTTTGGATCGTCTCAGCCGCGACGGGTATGTACAAATGCGCACCGAGCAGGAGGGCAACCGTCCGCCGCGCAAGGTCTATTCGATCACGCCGAAGGGCGAGCAGGCCTTCGAGGATTTGCTGCGCACAACGCTGGCGCACGCGGATCGCTTCTCGGCGCCCGGCGATATCGGCCTGATGTTCCTCGCGCACCTGCCACCCACCGAGGCCATCGCTCTGCTGGAGCAGCGTCAGGCCGACCTGGCGGGGCAGCGGGCATCCTACGAGCGCGCGCCACGACACGAATACGACCTGGGCGCGCGGCTGGCCATCGAGCGCATCCTGCTGCACATGGAGACCGAACGCCGCTGGCTGACCGACGCCATCGCACTGCTCCGCGACGCGCCCGCGACGGAGAAGGCCGACTAAAAAGCGCGCGTCGGCCAGCGGAGACGGCGCATGAGGCGCGACCGAGGTCTTTGCGTCGTGTGGTTGAGCCATTTGGTTGCCTGTGGTAGCCTGATGGGGCGGCGCAGTGGATATCCGTGGCTGGAGGCCCGCACGTATGATCGCATTTCACGAGGTTGCGCGACTGGAGGATATTGCGCCCGGCGAGCTGCTGCGCGTGGAGGTTGGCGCGCATCTCGTCTGTCTGGCCAATGTGGATGGCGTCATCTACGCCGTGGATGATGACTGTACGCATACCGGCGGCCCGCTCGACGAGGGCGAACTGGATGGCCACGTGCTCACCTGTCCGATTCATCTGGCGCGGTTCGATGTGCGCGACGGCCAGGTGTTACGCGGACCAGCGCGCGAGCCGCTCTGCGCCTATCGCGTGCGGGTAGAAGACGGGCGCATTTTCGTCGCCGATCCCGACGAGCAAGAATAGCGTGTGATTCTGCCGGGCATCGTGGCCGGGCATCTTGAGGAGGCCTCCTTGAATGGTTCGTCGCATGTCGTCTTCGGCGTTGCGGGCGCGGTCGCGATTGACAGCTTTCTACATCTCTCTGGGCCAGCCATCCTGGGCGGCTCGACCGCCGTCACCGGGGCGCTGATCGCGCAGAAGGCCATTTTCTACGGCTTCGCGGCGATGGGCGCGCTGGCCCCCGACATCGATAACGCCCACAGCACTGTCGGCAAACACGCGCCCATCGTCCAGCACCTCGCGGGCCATCGGCGGTTCTTCCATAGCATCATCGGACTCATCGTGATTGGGGCGATCATCTATGGCGCGCAGTATGGCATTGGCCTGGCGCTGGAAAGAACAGGCGCGGATAGCGCGACACGACATCTCGGCGACGTACTTACCGGCTTCGCGCCTGGCTTCAACGTGGCGCAGGGGTTAGGCGTCGCGTTCGTTGGATTCCTCGTGGGCTACTTCCTCCATCTCGTCGCCGATAGCCTGACGATTGGCGGCGTCCCCTGGCTCTGGCCCTCGCATGCGCGCTTTGGCTTCCCGCCGAATCACAAGTGGCGCTTCAAGTCGGGCACGTGGGTCGAGAAGGTGGTTGTCGTCGTCGTCTCGCTGGTGGTCATCGGCTGGTGCGTCTATCGCTGGCGTCAGGGCTACCCGGTCATCTGAGGGCGGTATTATCCAGTTTTGTGAGACGCGCAGAGAATGCCTTCCAGTGGGATTTCTGACCCCCATAGCATTATGGTTCGCGATATCCTCTGGAAGGGAGCGTGTGTGATGGTCACTCTGGCAAAGGCAAACAAGGCCACAGAACGCGACGACCTGCTGCGTATTCCGGGCGTTGGCAAGAGCATCGCCCAGGATCTGCGCGATTTGGGCATCGTACGAGTGGACGACCTGCGTGACGCCGACCCGGAGGCGCTCTATGACGCGCTTTGCGAGTTACGTGGCGCGCATATCGATCGCTGTGTGCTGTATGTCTTTCGCTGCGCCGTCTACTTCGCATCCGACGAGCCGCACGATCCGGCGCTGCTGAAGTGGTGGAACTGGAAAGAGCGCACGCTGTGACATGAAAGGATCCGCCGCATGGCAGACGATACGACATCCGCACATTGGTCGGAGGCCGAATCCGCCAAATTTCTGACGCTAGACGCCGTCGCCGTGCCTATGCGCGAGCAGCAGATGGCGATGCTCTGCGCCCTCATCCCCGCCCAGCCCGATGAGTCGTTTACCGTGGTGGAACTCGGCGCGGGCGGTGGCCTGCTGGCGCGCGTCGTGCTGGACGCCTTCCCCAACTGCCACTATCACGCGCTCGACGGCTCGGAGGTGATGCGCGACCAGTTGCGCGAGGCAGCTGGCCCCCTACGGCGACCGTGTGACCATCGACGCCTTCGAGTTGGACGATAGCGCCTGGCGCGAGGCGCTGCCCTCACCGCTACGCTGCGTGCTTTCGTCGCTGGTCGTCCACCACCTGACGCATGAGGGCAAGCGGCAGATGTTCGCCGACGTGGCGCGGCGACTGGAGCCAGGTGGCGCGCTCTTGCTGGCCGATCTGGTCGAACCGATCAGTGACCGTGTGCGGCTGCTCTACGCCGAGCAGTGCAATGAGGCGGCGCACACGCAGAGCCTGGCGCTCGCGGGCGACCTGAGCCTCTATCAGGCGTTCCGTGACGCCGAGTGGAACTATTATGAACTGACCGAGGAAGACCCGATAGACCATCCCTCGCCACTCGCCGACCAGCTTGTCTGGCTGCGCGCGGCGGGTTTCGCGATGGCCGACTGCTTCTGGATGTACGCCGGGCACGCCATCTACGGCGGCTACCGCTAGGCCGTTGCCGCTTTGCCGTCTGGCTCCGGGAATAGCTGTGACATTGGCATTGTTTGGTCATGTACAGCAAAGGAGCAGAGGATGATTACCCGTCTCGCCCGTGTCACCATCTACGTTCGCAATCAGGATGAGGCGCTGAAGTTCTACACGGAGGCGCTCGGCCTGGAGGTGCGCGCAGATGTCGTGTTCGGCCCCGGCGCGCGCTGGCTGACCGTCGCACCCGTCGGCCAATCCGACATCGAGATCGTCTTGCAGGAGCCAGTGCCAGCGATGCACGGCGAGGAGTTCGCCCAGAAGATCGGTGAGCGCGTCGGCCAGGGGACGACCTGGGTCTTCGCCACCGACGACTGCCGCGCCGACTATGAGACGCTGAAGGGGCGCGGCGTGACGTTTAGCAGCCCGCCGCAGGATCAGCCGTATGGCGTCGAGGCGGTCTTCCAGGATTTGTATGGCAACTCGTTCAGCCTGCTGCAACCGGCTGAGATGCCTGAGGCGCCAGCGAATTAGGAGGCGACGCATGAAGATCAAGCTCACCAGTGTCTTCGTGGACGATCAGGAGAAGGCGCTGAAATTCTATACAGACGTGCTGGGCTTCGTGAAGAAGCAGGATTTTCCTGTCGGGCAGTTCAAGTGGCTGACGGTGGTCTCGCCCGAAGAGCCAGATGCCGCCGAGCTACTGCTGGAGCCGAATGACAATCCAGCGGCCTTAGCCTTTCAGCAGTCGGTTTTTCAGCAGGGGATCCCGGTGGCGACGTTCATCGTCGAGGATATCCAGGCCGAATTCGAGCGGCTGAAAACGCTGGGCGTGCGGTTCACGATGGAGCCGACGAGCATGGGGCCAACGACCATTGCCATCCTCGACGATACCTGCGGCAATCTGATACAGATCGTTCAGGTGTCGTGAAAATACGGCCATGAGGAGAACGCCATGTCAGAAGGACTCTGACCAAAGAGCAACTGCTGCGCGAGTTTGCCGATGCCTATGAGGGTATCATCGCGGCGGCCACCACTGCGGCGCAACGCGGCGTGACCTCCAACCAGGATGGATGGGGGCCACGCGAGATCATTACCCATCTGGCAGGCTGGGAAATGATTGCATCGGTGCGCGTTCCCGCCATCGCTGGTGGAATGGCGCCCATCGAGTTTGGGGATCCTGCCCAGGACGACGTGATGAACGACGCGATCAATGGGGCGTTTGTCGCGCTGGTGGGCGATCAGCCGCTGGCCGCCATCTGCGCCCTGCTGCGCCAGACGTACCAGCAGAATCTCGCGTGGCTCAACACGCTGGACGACACATTCTTTCAGCCTGGGGAATATGTCTACGAGCGCACGAAGAGCGTCATCGAGCACTGCCAGGAACACAGCGAGGCGCTCACCCCTAGCGCAGTCCGTAATGTTCCGCCAGCCATGCGCGTCGTGAGAGGTAGCTGTTAACCCGCCGTTACGGCGTAACGTATATTCTACAGATTCCCAGAGACGACCGATAGCGAGCGAAAGGACGGCGGTCACGATGACTCCGCAATCCCAGCAGTCGCCACAGGCGGCGCGAGCAACACAGGAAGACGTCAGGCGCGACCTTCAGGCGAGCCTCGAAGCGCGGCGCGAGCTTGGCCCCGACTACGATGACCACTTTCTCGATGCGCTGGTCGAGAAGCTCAACCGACAGGTGCAGCAGACGCAGCAAAGGCAGGTGGTCAAGAGCAAAAGCTCAGAACAATTCACTGGCGCTGGCGATCTGCTCGCTGATTTTCGGCATCCCGATTGTGGCTATCGCAGGTGGCGAGGCAGGGCTTGTCGGCATCATCGTGGCCTGCGCGATGATTGTCGGCGTCAATCTCGCCTTCAACTTCAGCCGGTGATGAAGAAGCGCGGGCGAAGCGCCTGATAATCCGACTTCGCCGATGTGAGCCAAGACGAGCAGGCGCGCCGCCGGTTTGTCGACGCGGTGAACAAGCCATTCAACAGCTTTGTCGCGTTAGGATGCTTCGCCCTCGGAGCTGAGTTGCCGCAGGCGGGCGAGGCGGTCCGGCTCACTTTCGGGGAGCCAGAGATCCTGGGAGAGCAGCGCATAGGCGCGCTGGAAGTGAGGGCGGGCTTCGGCTGGGCGCCCCAGTGCCAGTAGGCATTCGCCTAGCTCTTCGGAGACGTAGCCGTCCTCATCGAGGGATTGCTGGTACTCGGCAAAGAGCGCCTGCTGCATGGCAAGCGCCTCCTCGATCCGCCCGAGCGCCCGCACATCTCGCGCGATGCACCAGCGGGCGATGCGAATCTCCTTTTCGGGGCCATTGGCCTGCTGCCACGCCAACGCCTGCTCGAACATGCCGAGCGCGTCGTCGTACCGCCCGGCGTCGAAGTAGCTCCAGCCGATATTGTTGTAGAGCGGACCCTGCCAGCGGATCGCGGTCGGCTGTTCTGATGTACGCGCCAGCTCCAGCGCCTTCAGGTTCCAGGCCATGCCTTGCTCGCCCGGCTCGGCGATGCCGAGCATGTGCGCCGCATCGACCGCAAGACCGTCCTCACCCACCGCACGCGCCCGCTCCCAGGCAGACTCAAACAGCGGCACGGAGCGCTCGGGCTGGCCCGACGAGTTGAACACCCGCCCGCGTTCCAGCGCGTAGCGGATTTGGACGCGCGCAGGCATGTCCGTCAGTCGCGTCTCGACCTGATCGAGGGTGGCATGCGCCTCGTCGAAATGGCGCTGGAGGCCCTGCGACCGGGCAAGCTGCGTCTGCGTCTCTGCGAGCTGCGCGGGATCGGCCTCTGTACTCAGTTCGCTCAGCCGTTGGCGGAAGCGCGCCTCCGACGCGGCAGGGTCGCTATAGTCCCACAGATCATCTAGCTCAGATGTGTCCACGTGCTCGCTCCTTTCCCGATCTTACGCGCAGTAGAGAAACGTCGCAGAGTACATTTCCTGGGGTAGTCTCAAATTCGGAAGCATGCATACCTGAACGGCTAGGCCGCTGTTGGCGCTGGCCGCCCTCTCCCCCAGCCCCTCCCCTAAAAGGGAGGGGAGCCAGGGCTTGTGTGACTATCTCCGCTATAAGGCAGAGTGTGGTCACACATACGCCGCGACGCCGAACGCCTCGGGCCGACGCACCACACGCGCGAAGCCAGCATCGTGCAGGCGGCGCATCACGCCGCTGGTGGCGCCACGGCCAAAGGGGCTATTGGGGTCGCCGATGTAGTGGAAGAGGCGGCCACCGCGCGCCAGCACGCGCCGCAACTCGCGATAGAACTCCGCTGAGTAGAGATGGCCCGCCAGGCTTAGCTGCGGCGGATCATGGATGATGCGCGCGAACGAGGCATCGGCGAGCGTCGGCAGGATATCGGCGGCGTCGCCGATCAGCTGCTGGATGTTTGGCCGCTCGAAGAGTTCCCGCGACCACGGATTCCGCCGCGCGATCTCCAGCCCGGCGGGGTCGAGTTCGATGGTCACGACCTCGGCGGCGGTCGCCGACGCCACAATCGCCGTATAGCCGAGGCCCGTCGCGGTATCCAGCACGCGCCCCGTCAGCGGCGCTATCGTCTTCACCTTCGTCAGCGTATCCTGCCACGGATCGGTATCTTTGATGCGGTGCATCGGCACGCCCGAGACCAGCATCGTCGGCGCCGACCGCGTGGGGTAGAGGCTGCGCACCCAGTTGGTCGCCTGCGAGAAGACGCGAATCTCGTCGATCTCGCCGCCGCTCAGCGTAAAGCAGACCGAGCGACTCTTCACGATGCGCGCCGCATCCTCCCAGCGCAGGCGCTCGCCGCCGGGATAGAGAACCCCGTCATCGTCGAGCGTCACCGGTATCTGCGAGCGGCCCAGGTCGGCTGAGGTGGTGGCCGCGTCTGCGCCCGCTTTCCGCGCGCGCAGCAATGGCTCGACCTGCACGTGGGAGAGCGCGATAGGCGTACCGGGTGTGCTGGACATGGACGACATGGACATAGTGGGCGCTATGGCCGCCGCCGCCCGAGGGCCGCGACTGTCTTCAAGTCGAAACGCAGATTACGCAGGACGCCAAGCAGGCGGATGCCCGACTGGCCGCGCTTGCGCAGTTCGGTCTCGCAATAGGCGACGAACGCCGGAAACGGCTCTATCGCGTGGCCGGTATCGCTGTAGCGCTCCTTGAGAAAATCGAGATAGCGCTGCACATTGGGATTCTTGTAAATCCGGTAAAATTCGTACTTGAAGAAATCCATCTCATGATTGGTGAGGATGTCCTGGGCGTAGAGGTCGCAGACGAGATCGGCGAAACTGAGCAGGCGGTCGACAATGTTTTCGTCGGTCGAGCCGTGGAATTGCTCGCTATAGACGAAGCGATTGTATTCGATCATGTAGAGTGCGCTACGCACCTCAGAATCGGCGAACATCGTCGAATAGAGTTCTTTGAAGAAGGTCGCCTTCTGCATCTTAAAATTGCTACGCATTTGCCGGAGCGTTAGCATGATTCCTCCCACCGCCGCCAGCACAAGGCATGCGCTGATAATCTGGCTGATCGAGATATCGGTCGTGAAATTAAGCATTCCTCCCCCTCCACCGAGGCGCTGCTGTAGCTGGTATAGCTGGCGACAATGTGCCATGAGTATCGCGAGTATATCATAGCGTGTCCTGCTGTGAGACGGATATTCACAAAGGGAGCGCCTCGCGCGCACGTTGCGCCAGAGCGAACGACGATAGCCCGAATCGTCTCCTACCATGATGATAACCGCTATAATCCTCTTGAGAGAACTCACGCCTTTCATGGTCAGGAGCAGCGCCTTGGTGCAATCATCAACCACATCACCGGAAGACGCCACGCCGATGCTGGGCGCCGACACGCCCGCCAACATATATATCGCCCGCCACGACGTATTCGCCCACCAGCGCGATGAATACCAGCGCCAGCGGATGCTGGCCGCCAATCTGACCGTGCTGCTGTTCTTTGCGCCAGCGGTGTTCATCGTCTTCGCCATCGGCGCGCAATCGATGCTATTGCTCATTCCGGCGGCGCTCGTCTGGGTTGCCTGCGGCTACTTCTTCGTGCGCCAGGGGCGGCTCGATGCACGCTACCGCCGCTTCAAGACGCTGGCGGAGATTAATGACGAGGGGCTGCGCCGACTGGAGCGCGACTGGCCCGCGATGCCGCTGCGCGAGCCGCCGGAGCCGCCCGCGCCTATCCCAGCATTTGCGGGCGACCTCGACCTGCTGGGGCACGCCTCGCTGCAACACCTGCTCAACACCGCCAACACCCCCGCCGCGCAGCAACGCCTGACCGGGTGGCTGCTCGCGCCCGCCGCGCCCGAAGAGATTCGCGAACGCCAGGAGGCGGTGGCTGAATTGGCCGAGATCGTGGACTTCCGCGACGAACTGACGCTCTTTGGCCGCCTCTCTGGCATGTCGCCCGTCGCCTATCACCGCTTTCTGGAATGGGCCGAGCAGGAGCCGTGGCTGAGCAAGCGCCCCACCCTCATCTGGATCAGCCGGATACTGCCCGTGCTGACGGTGGGGCTGGGCGTGCTGAATCTGGCGGGCATCGTGCGGCTGCCCCTCTGGCTGCTTGCCCTGGCGGCCAGCATCATTTTCACCGCAAGCTCTGGCAAGCAGATCGAGGAACTGATCGACCAGGTCTCTGACCGCCAGGCGGTATTTCAACCATACGAGGGCATCTTCACACAGGTCGCGCAACAGCCATTTGCGGCGGAGCGGCTGCGGCGGGTGCAGCGCGATCTGGCGGCGGAGCAACTCAACGCCGACGAACAGATGCGCCGCCTGGGGCGTATTCTGCAATTTGGCGACCTGCGCCTCTCGATGTTCTTCCCGATCATTCAGGCGTTTCTGCTGTGGAACTTCCACACGCTCTGGCTGCTCGAAGGCTGGCAGCAGACGGCGGGGCGGCGCGTGCGCGTCTGGCTGGAGACGCTGAGCGAGCTAGAGGCGCTTTCGGCGCTGGCGACGCTGGCGGCGGATAACCCGACCTGGGCGTTTCCGGAGATCATCGCGAAGTCAGCCGACGAGCCAGCCCTGAGCGCGACGCGCCCTGGGGCATCCGCTGTTGCCGCCAGCGGTCTGTGTCGGCAACGATGTCACCATTGGGCCGGTGGGACGCTTCCTCTTTGTCACCGGCTCGAACATGTCGGGCAAGAGCACGCTGCTGCGCGCCATCGGCGTGAATGTCGTGCTGGCGCAGGCGGGCGGGCCGGTCTGCGCGGAGGAGATGCGGCTGATGCCACTGACGCTGGCGACCAGCATCCGCGTGCAGGACTCGCTGGAATACGGCGTCTCGTACTTCATGGCGGAGCTACGCCGTCTGCGCGAGGTGGTGGAGACTGCGCATACGACGGCAGCGACGGGCGAACGCGAGGCGCTCTTCCTGCTGGATGAGATTCTGCACGGCACCAACACCAGCGAGCGCCAGATTGCCGCGCGCCAGATCATCCGCACGCTGCTGCGCTACGGCGCGACCGGAGCCGTCTCCACCCATGACCTGAGCGTCAGCGAGACGCCCGATCTGACGGCAGCCCGCGACGCCGTTCACTTCACCGAGACGTTCACCCGTGGGCCAGCGGGGCCAGCGATGTCGTTCGATTATCACCTGCGCTCCGGCGTCGCCACCTCGACCAACGCGCTCAAGCTGATGGAGATGGTCGGCCTGCCGCTCGACGATGTGACGGATGATATGGCAGATGAGCAAGGTGACAGGATTCAGAGCTGCATTCTCACACCGTGGCTCACGCAGGGTGTAGAAGGTAGCAAGTGGAACGCCTGGATCTTCGGGCGCTAACTGGCTACCCGGAGTCGCCGTGTCATAGAACGTTTCCAGCTCTTGCAAGGGGCACACCAAGCGTGTCAGCAATTTGCCCCATCGTCGCATCAGTCGGCGTGTGACAGCCATAGGGGTCGGACATTCCTACCTTGGGACACCCTCCTGCCCGATAACTGCCTGGACGACGATACGGCCATGATCGAGAAAGGAGAGGAGGTATCCTCCTCCCCGATCATTGGGGCACCAGGGAGTCAAAATGAATGGCGGCAGCGCACGCAAGGTCGCAAAGAGGCGCTGCACCTTCGCCGCGTCCTCCGTTTGAGCTGAAAATGGGGCGACCTGATCCTGATGAGGCGCGAGCCGCACAATCTGCAGTGCCGTGGGCATCGGCGGCTGGGATGTGACCGTCGCCGAGGTGTGCGGAGACGGGGATGATGTCGCTCTGCTGCTCGTAGGGACGCTCCCACAGCCTGCAAGCAGCGTAAACGCCAACAAAACCAGTGTCAGCAGATTTATCCGGCGTAGCATGTTCAATATCGCCTGTTCTCCGTATATCAGAAACAGTGGCCGATGTTCTCTGCGACGCTCAAAAGGCTGACTGTTTACTCGTTACATAGTCGCCGCAGATGTCGCTATTTCCTCGCGTCGTCCGCGCCACCAGGCGAGCGCGCGGCCACCGAGCCAGAGCGCGGCCAGCACCGCGCTGCCCCAGACGACGATGAGCAGCAGGGGCGCGTAGGGGACACGCAACCGCGCAAAGTAGACGTAGCCACCAAAGACCGTCAGCGCCAGGCCATAGCCGCCGAGCAGCGCGAAGAGACCCATCGCCTCAACCAGCAATGATGGCTTGCGCCGCCACCAGAGCATCCAGAGCAGCCAGCCCGCCCCGATCAGCGGGAAGAAGCGCAGCCCATTGCGCATCAGCGCCTCGATGCCCGCGTTGATCGCCAGCAAGAGCGGCGCGAATGGGCCGTGGGGATCGATTGGGCCGGAAGGGGTTCACCGTCGTCAGCGCGGAGATGGCGACCGGGCCAGACTTCGCCACGAACTCGACGGGATGGGCGCGGATGATGGCGAGGCTATAGTCGCCTGCCAGCGCGTAATAGTCGCGTTTCAGCGGCGGATAGTCCTCGCGGATGACGTTCCAGGGGTCGTCGTCGCCGCGCGCCAGATGGGCCTCCACCAGCCGTGTCACGTCGTCATATTGGGGTGGCGCCTCGCCCTCCATGCGATACTGCATCACCTTGCCCAGCAGATTGACATTCGAGATGTAGGTGACACAGGCGCAGTCGTTCTGGACGCGATTGAGCACGACGTATCCGCCGAGCGTCCCATAGAGCACGCCGAGCGCGAGAGCCGCCGTGGGCAGCAGCCGCCGCAAGAGTCCGCGCCGCGCCGCCAGGATCAGCAGGCAGGCGAACAGTGGTAGCGGCAGATACATCCACTCTGGCCGCGTCAGAAAGAGCGCCAAGAGCGCCAGTGTCACGCCCCAGAGCGCGCGCGGGCCGGGCCAGCGCAGGGCGACGACGAGGGCCAGCGCCAGCGTCGCCACCAGCAAGAGCGCCAGCCCCTCCGAAAGCACCGGGCGCATGTACGAGAGCAGATGCGTATTCAGCGCGACGGGCGCGACGATGAGCGCGGCGACCCACGCCCGCCGCAACACGAGGCAGAGCGCGGCGTAGAGTTCGAGCGTCGCCAGCACGTAGAGCACGCCCTGCGCCACACTGATGGCGTCGAGGTTGCCACGTCCCGTCACCAGAAACAGCAGCGCGATCATGGTGGGATAGCCCGGCAGCCGCGCCGGATCGACAAAGCGCCCCGCATCGAGAATGTGGCCAGCCTGGCTGAGATAGGCGGGGGTATCGGGGTCGATGCCGGGGTAGGGCGCATTGGCGTAGTAGAAAATCGTCACCAGCGAGGTCAGCGCCAGCAGCGCGCCACCCCAGACGAGATAGCGCGGGCCGCGCCAGTCGCGCACGATCCACGCCCGCGCCTGCCTCACTCGCGGATGGCGCATCAGGCCAATGCTCATAGTCCTCCTCGCGTGACGATTCTCCCCGCATAGTATGCCATATCGGCCCAACACATGCGCGATGTATGCCTCACGTGTGCGCCAGCCCACAAAAATAACCCCCCGCCGATCATGATGGGAGGCCACTACGATGACATGGCGTCGGATTGCTATTGGATACGCTCGACCCATTGCGCCCGCCACGAGGCGGTCTCAATCAGAACAGATTCTCCTGCTCAGGCGCTTCCCCACTGGTTGCGCGGCGCAGTTCGTCGCGAAGGTATGCCACCAACTCGTCAAAGCGATCATCGGGAACTTCTTTGTAGCTGCCGACGCGGAAGCGATGCTTGAGCCGCCCATAGATGATCGCGTAGGTGAGGGGCGCCGGGAGCTTCCTCGTCTCGCGTACCATGCGGTCTACCATCTCCTGCGCCGCCCGCGTATGCGTCGGGGTCAGGCGCTGGGTGCGTTCGTCTACCGCCTCCAGGCGCGTCTCTGTGCTGTCCTGGCGTGTCGCCAGCGCCTCGACGAGCACCCGCGTCTCGCCCACCTGTACGGAGAGGTCGGCCACCTGGCCAGGCAATACGAGCAATGCCTCCAGGTGTTCGCGTAGCAGGTTGATGACGCCCGTTAAATCGGTGATCTGCTCTATGATGATCGTTGCCGCCGTGGTGTCGGCCAGCGCCGGGAGAGCAGGCGGATGCTTGCGAGTGAAGTAATCGGCCAGCGCCTTCACGCATTCGCGCTGAAACAGCACTACATCAGCGCGCGCTTCTTCTTTGACGCGGTCGCTCATCTATAGAGAAGAGCCAGCCCGGCAATACATCGAGGGTTAGCGCCGGCATGTCTGCAGGCCACCAGCGGTGTCTACACGCACGGATACCAGCCCCTCGGCCAGCGCTGTCCGCCCTTGGATGTGGCGCATCTGGGACTGAACGCCAAGATTTAGCCCCTCGCAGAGCCAGCGCAGTACAGCAGCGATCCGCCCATCTGGCAGCCTGACAGCTATTAGATCGTGGCCGTAGAATGGCACAGTATCCTGCTCGATAGGGACAAGTGTACCGACGATTTGCTCCGATTGCTTGCCATCAATGCCCATGTTGTCTCGCTTCCTTAAGGGAGTAGCTTTCAAATCTACCCCTTTGTGTAACACGCGCAACACCTCATGATTCCCGGCTTTTCAAAGGAGTGGGTAAACACCCCTTTGTGTAACACGCGCAACGCCCATGTTTCCTGGCTTTCTCGAAGGGGGTGTGTCTTGCATCCAACCCATCGTGTACAATCATCTTGACTGCGCGCCATGAACGTGGATTGCAGTCTATCCCCGGCTTCTGCTATGCGGCGGCGCCGGGGTCAATTTTTGGGCCGATTTCTCGATCCCGCCGTTGCTGTTCTAGCCGCTGCTCTAACTCAGCAACATCCACAACTACTCGGCGCTTTCTGTCATAGTCCCGCGTCAGTTCTCGCTTGTCGAGCCAGTAGCGCAGTGTCGCTATCGGCACGCGATAGCGCAGAAACGCTTCTTGCAGGGTGATCTTTTCCCCGTCTGCCATGTTGCCCTACCTTCCAAATACCATTGGTGGCGCTGGTGGTGACGCTCACGCCATTAATAGTAATACATACACCCAATATTCGCAAGTAGAGGCCAATATCTCAATCGGAGATGGCGCCACTCACCCTCGAATCGCCCATAACAAATGGCCCCCCACCGTATGTGATGGGAGGCCATGAGAAACGGAAGAAACGCATTGGAGGCGCTGTCACGCTACCGCGTGCTGGTGAGCCAGCCGCTCTGCTCCAGCGCCTGAAGCAGCGCCGCGTTGGATGGCGTGCGCTCCAGCACGTTGAGCAGCTGCTGGGTCGCCTGGGCGGGCGGCACATCGGCCAGTCGGCGGCGGAGGGCCGTCGTCGCGCGCAGTTCCTCAGGTGTCAGCAACATTTCCTCGCGGCGTGTGCTCGATTTGATGACATCGACCGCCGGGAAGAGCCGCCGCTGCGAGAGTTCGCGTGAGAGGTGCAGCTCCATGTTGCCGGTACCCTTGAACTCCTCGTAGACCACGTCGTCCTGGCGGCTGCCGGTATCCACCAGACAGGTCGCCAGAATCGTCAGGCTGCCACCCTCATCCAGGTTGCGGGCCGCGCCAAATGCGCGCCGTCCGGTATCCAGCGCCTGGGCGTCGATACCGCCAGAGAGCGTGCGTCCGGCGCCTCGTGACGCCAGATTCTCGGCGCGCGCCAGGCGTGTCAGCGAGTCGAGCACCATGAAGGCGTCGCGCCCGGACTCGGCAACCCGCTTCGCATGCTCGACCGCCACCTGAACCAGCCAGGCATGGCGCTCGGTCTCTTCGTCGAAGCTGGCCGCGTAGACCAGTCCGCCACGTGGCTCTAGCCGGGCGCGTAGATCAGTGACCTCTTCGGGGCGCTCACCGACGAGCACCGCCATCACGACGGCATCGGGATAGCCCGTCAGCACCGCCTCGGCGGCCTCGCGGATCAGCGTCGTCTTACCCGTCTTTGGCGGGGCGACGACCAGCGCGCGCGAGCCAAAGCCAAGCGGCGCGAACAGATCGATCAGCCGGGTCGAGACGGGCGGATGCGACCCCTGCTCCAGGCGGATACGCCGCTCGGGGAAGGTGGCCGTCAACTGCTCGAAGAGTGGGCGGTCGCGCTGGCTTTCTGGCTCGGCGTCGTTGACCCGCTCGATGTGGACGACCTGACGGCGGCCACCGCGCTCCTCGGCCATGCCGCTGACCAAATCGCCCGAACGCAGCCCATACCGGCGCACATCCTCAGGATTGACCCGGGCGACCCCGGTCAGGTTGCGGGCATCCAGCAATTCGGCGGGCGACATCCCCTGGCCGCCACCCAGCCAGAGCAGGCCATTCACCTCTACCGTCCGCGCGGGAATCGCGGGCGCAGGCTGGCGCTGCCCGTAGCCATAGCGGCTCTCGGGGGCTGCGGGCACGGGCGCATGGGTGTACATCGAGTTTCCATCACGCGACGGACGCCCGCCACGCGTATCTGGCACGCCACGACGAACGCCCTGGTTGCCCAGGTTGCGGCGGCTATTCAGCGGCCCGCCACGCTCGGCCTGCTCGGCATACGACGCGGGCGACGCGGGTGGACGACGATCACGAGGCGCGCGCGGATCGCGTTGGTCAGTGTAACCACGACCGCCCTGCTGGCCGCCCTGCTGATCGCTATACGGTGGGTAGCCATAGGGGCGACCGCCGCGCACTGGCCCACGCTGGTCTTGCGAGCGGTTGCCATTGCCGCCATATTGGCCCTGCTGACCCTGCTGACCCTGCTGACCCTGCTGGCCATACGGCGCGTAGGGCTGATACGGATTCTGTGGCGGATGCTGCGAGGGATACTGCTGCTGGCCTTCGCCACCGGGATGGCGCTGCTGCTGCTGCTCGCGTCCCGGCTCGCGTCCCGGCGCTGGTGGCCGTTGCTGTGGCGCTCCGCGACTCCCACTCCGGGCGATAGGGCGCGCTCCCCTGACCCTGGCCACCGCGCGTCGGCGGATTCTGATGCGGGCGCTGTGGCTGGCGCGGCGCTCCACTGGGCGTCTCGGCGCTGCGCTCACCGGGGCGCTGCTCCTGGTTGACCCAGACGGTGAATCCACGGCGAGGCGGTGTCTGTTCCACATCGAGCGCGGGCGCTGCCCCTGCGGCGGATGTGTCCGCTGCCACGCCGGTTGTGTCATTGACGCTTCCGGTATGCTCACCCTGCTCACCGCGCACATGACGCACTCGCGGCACACGTACACGGCGTGTGGACGATGCGGCGGCATCTGTACCATCGGTATCAAACGCCTCAGACCCATTTGAGGCATCAGACGCGCTCGTGGTATAGGTTGGCGCCGTATGCTCACGTGGCTCGTCCGACGCGCCATTTTCGGCGGCCGGCGACCGGCTGGCGCGGCGCTTCGGCGCGGGCGCATCATCGCTCACGACGGCGTCACTGGCGGCGGCAGTCGCGGCGGTCGCGGCGCGGGTTCGGCGTGGCTTTGCCGTCGCGGTGGGTGGCGCAGACTCCCCAGACATCTCGCCGGGAAGCTCTGGCTGCTCGCTGGCAGCGGCGCGTGTGGAACGGCGGCGTTTCGGGGCATCAGCCGACGCAGTGGCGTCATCCCCTGTCCTGTGTGGTATTCACCGCTGTCGAATCATTCGCCGCAGCGGCATCCTGGCGCCGGGTTCGGCGACGCGTGGGTGTAAGAGTTTCCTGATCTTCTGGCACAAAGGCCTCCTGAGCGATGGAGCAATCATCAACGCGAGGGGGATTTCTCCCACACTCACTCTGATATCTCCGAACATCTGGGCATGTTAAGCTAGACAATTGTCATTTCAAACGCGACACCAGCGCTTCCGCGAAACTTCCCGCGAAGCAGAATCCAGTGCGCCAATCGTGGAATCTTTGATCCCTGTTCCCTTTAAAAGTGCGAAGCAGCATGTTTTTGAATGTCAGAACACGTTTCCAACGTCCGGCGCACGGGCGCAACGGAGGGGCAAATGGTCAAGGCGACGCTCTCAATACATCGCGCAACCGGCGAATTCTGGCCTCCGCACGAACTCGGCAGCGCCGATTGAGGCCGATATAGGCCGATTGAGCCTGAATCAGGTATCCGTGGCAGGTATCCGTGTCGTCAATGTCATGCACGGAGGAACGCAGCCGGAACAGAGAGCCGGGCGATATGCCAGCGACAAATCGCAAATTTTCACCTGTTCACGCGCTCCTGGACGGCTACCAGCATGCATATCCCCACATGAGAACTGGTAGAGCCAGCGAAACATGTTACGCGTGTACTCACAGCGCAACGAGCTACCTGCGGCGGTGGGTGCGCGTCGATGCCAGTCAGGTGGCATAGTCGTGAGCGCGAATGCACAAAATGCACAATAGTTCAGCGGGAGGAACAGGCTCGCGCGAGACGGGCAGATCGCGCGCCAGAGCTTCACACTATCCCCGGCTGGGGAGCCACTGGCTCCCGGGATGCGCTCATATCAGAGCGTCATGCGTAGAATATATATCAGACTCCCCTATTGTACGCCAATAGCGACTGGTTTTGCCAGTTTCCCCACCGAACAGTCCCATTGTCACCTTGCTGACCTCTGCTGACTCTGCTGACTCTGCTGGGCCGCGCGCCGGATGGCGGATGAGCCGAAGGTGACCTGCGGGCCAGAATACTGGCTGACGGATCGGATATCGCGAATGTCGCTGTTGGCAAAGATGGTTGGCGTCTTTGCGCCAGCCGCTGTCCGCACCAGCAATGCCTCCACATTCTCCTGCGAGGTTCTGATATCGGCAAGTTGCGTGCCCAGTAGCGCCATGCGCGCGGCCTGCCCCCGTAGATGCTCCTCCAACTGCCAGAGCGCCTGGGTGTATTGCCCTGAGCCGATGAGGCTGACACCAGGCTCCAGCGTCTGCGCCTCCATCACCAGCTCATTGGCGCCAACGCAGAGTGATCGGGCCATCAGGTCGAGCGATTCGAGCGCCTGACCCTGCGCGCGCAGAGGGCTATCGAGCGTTGTCATGGCCGACGGCTGCCAGCTCCCAACAGGCGCATGCGCTAGACGTGTCAGCGCGCTTGCCAGTTCCGCCAGCGGCCCACATGCGCCTGGATGCAGTGACTGCAACGCCTGGGTAGCGGATGGGTCGCCCTGGGCCATGCGCTGTGTCATGAGCGCCAGTTCGGCGGCGATGGCGCCGAGTTGCGCGCGCTCACGGAGCAATGGTTCTCGCGCCTGTTCGGCGGAACTCAGCCTGACCAGCAACGATTGGCGCTCGGTGTGCAGACGCTCATTGATCGCCTGCGCATCGGCGAGCAGCCAGCGCAGATTAGCGCTAGTTTCAGTGATCTGCGCGCTATAGATGCCCAGGAAAGCAACGATTAATGCCGCGACACCGAGAAAAACCAGGAGCGAGGGCATCCATCCTGCTGTCGATGCCCCTGCCGAGGCGTTGACCGCGACAATCATCAGCGCGGCGAGCAGCGTTGCCAGGGCGCCACCTCGCTCGGCAAAGAACGCGACCGCCAGCGCTATGGGAGGCAGGAGAATCAGAAGGGTCCAGCCCTCGCCTCCGCGTAACCAGAGTATACCACCAGCGGCGCTCAGGTCAACGGCGACCAGCGCCAGACGCGCGAGCAAGGGCGCGGCGGGATACTCGAGCCGCACCAGCAGCAGCGCCAGCGCGCCACCGACCGCTACGAGCAGCCCAATCGCTGGGGTCAGCGCCTGGCTAGCCTGGCCGGATGCGCTCAAAATCCGCCAGCCAAGCCCCAACGCGACACAGACGCCCACGAGCAGATGCGCCAGCGCCAGCCGTTGCAGGAGTGTATAGCCCTCATCGGTGGCCGACCACCATGCCATCACCGCTCCGGACGCCGATGGGCGCGGCTCTTCTGGCCACGACTTTCCCCACGACTCGGCGCGCTCATACGCATTTGCGGGCGCATTCGCGTCCGGCTGAAGCGCCACACCGGAGCGGCTAAAATTCGCCGCAGCTGGCGCCTGGTGAAGAATCTGTCGCATCGTTTCCTACCTCATTACATGATTGCGTGTGCCCTGAGAGGCACATAGTAGCTATACACTGCGGGCCGCGAGCACGCACGAAAACCGAACGTAGTCCTGGTGGAACATCTCGAAAACAGCCTGCGCGGACGCCTCAGGCGGCATGGCATGAAGGCTGGCCGATAGGTGTTGATCGCCGGTTATCTGACCGATATGTGACCGATACGTGGTTGATATAGTGACGTCGCTGGGGTGGTAGCAGTATCGAGTGGGCGCATCGTGCGCGCAAATTGCAACGTGAAACAGGATGAAATACAGATACACCATATGGCGGGAAGCATATGGGGATATATTGTTCAGGGCTCGATTAATGCGGAATGATATTCCCGTCTTAGATGCACAGACGAATCAGGGCATGCGTTGGCTACATGTGCTGATGTCACCTGCCTAAGTTGGGGCTGATGTGGTTTTGAGGTACACTGCCGCGGCATGCCGGAGCTAACTTTGCTGACCGGATCATCGCGGCGCGCTAGCCTCTCCCGAAGCCTGTCGGCCAGCCAAAGCTCCCGCCACAGAGTGCGGCGGGCCCGTGGCAGACGTCAGCGTCGGCAACAGAGGCAGTAACATCTGGCTCCCCTCTCCCGCGGAGAGGGGTTGGGGGTGAGGTCTGTCACGCTTATATGCTAACAACCGAGGCGGATAGCCGATCACTGGGTGATTCCGGGCGAAAAGTAGCCGGTTTTGCTCTCGGCGGTGAAGCTCCACGCTGCTGTCCCCTTTGCGGCGTCGAGCGCATAGAGCTTATCGCTGGCGGCGTAGACCACGCCATTGGCGACGGCGAAACGTCCATTGACCGCGTCGCCGGTCTTGAAGCTCCAGTGCTGGTTGCCATCCGTGCCCAGGGCATAGACATTGTGGTCGCTCGACCCGATGTAGATGACGCCGTTATCGATCACCGGCGACGAGAAGACGGCCCCATTCGTGCGGAAACGCCAGGTCGCGTGACTGGCGCCACCAACCGGAACCGCATAGACACCGCCATCCTGCGAGCCAAAAAACACCATATCACTGGTGAGCGCAGGCGACGATGAGACGGGGCCTCCTGTGGTGAACGTCCAGATGAGATGACCATCAGAGATCCGAAGTTTCCGCATTTTCTGGTCATCCGACCCAATGAAGATAGCGTCGCTGCTCACTGCCGCCGAGGAGTTGACCGGGCCACCGGTCGCGTGTTTCCAGACGAGTTTGCCATCACTCGCGCCCAGGGCATAGACGTTGCCATCCTGCGAGCCAATATAGACGACGCCATTGGCGATGGTAGGCTTGGCCTCCACCATATCGTCCGTCTGAAACTTCCACACCACCGATCCATCTTTGGTGTTCAGCGCATAGACGTTGTGGTCATCGGAGCCGGTATAGATCAGGCCGCCATCTTCCACTGGCCGCACCTTCACCGCGCCGGGGATGCTGGCCTGCCAGTGGGGCTTGCCATCGGCGGTGTTGAGCGCGTAGATCGTGCCCTTCTCTGAAATGGCATAGATCAGACCCTGGGCAGAGATCTCCGCTGGACGCACTGGCGCATCGGCGGCGAATCCCCAGCGTAATGCGCCCTTCGCCAGGTCAACCGCATAGAGGGTATTACCGCTGCTGGTGAAGAGGAGCGGCGGCACAATAGCGGGAGCCGTAGGGCCGCCACCGCCGAGCAGGCCGAATCCGTGCGTAAGCACCGCCGACGTGCTCAGCGCCACCGCGCCGATGGCGCCCACACCCAGCCCAGCAATCAACAGCGCCCGCCGCGTCATCAGCCCATCGCCGAGCGGCTGGGCGATTGGTTGAGCCGCTGGCCAGCGGGGCGGTCCCGCAGGAATGGCCGGCTGCGCCACAACAGGCGCCCCAGTGGGAATTGGCGCGGGCGCGCCCGCGAACAACGACAAAATCTCGGCGGCGACCTCCTCGACGGGCTTGTCGCTCGCTTCGATCCATGGTAGCGCTTGCATCTCTGGCGATAACTGTCCCGCGCCGCGCCGCACAATCGCCATACGCCGCCAGCGATCGGCGGCCAGCAGTTCACGGTAGCCAGTCACCAGCGAGCTTGCCCAGGTGGGCGCCGGGTCTGTGACCAACACGACCAATGCCCGCGAGTCGCGCACCTGGGAGGCGACGGCCAGCGGTGACTGGCCAGCAGGCGGACTATAGGGAGCCGCTCCCGCGCCCTGAGTGCGTAATGCGATGGCATAATAGCTAGCAAGCGATGCATCGGCAGGCGCATGAGCGACAACAATATTGGTGGCCTGGGGCTGCATACTCATTCTCCTCACACGCTGGCCGCACACTCGCGGTGGTTTCATAGTGCAGGGTAGCGGACTCTGATGCCAAACGCAAGGGGTTATAGAGGTTAATAGTATATATTGTTCTGTATGTTACAATGAGGCCGCTCGGCAACGGAACACCGATACGTATGGCGACGTACGAATCATGTCCGGTGTGCGGTATGAATTGTCAGAATAAAAGGGCGCCTATCCATCGACAAGATCCGACATGCGCCCTTGATTCTTGCGCAGAAGGAGTCCCATGATGGACGATCAGTATCGAATACCTGATTCCAACTCGCCCGCGAACGATCAGGCCGCTGATGACGCGGCTCCCCAGGCGAATGATGACGCGGCGGCCAGCGCCTCATCTGCGGCGACAGATCCCATCGCCGACGCATGGACTCCCGTGCCAGCGGCCGGCGAGCAGCCGCCAGCGCCAGCGGATCAGCCCACCGTCGAGGCCACACCCGCTGCGTCTGACCCGTGGAATGTCCCCATACAGGATGCGCCAGCGGGCTATTCAGCGTCCGACGCGGCGCCGAGCAGCGATGGCAGCGCGACAGTGGACCGACGCGCCAGCAGCGGATGCGACGCGGCGCCACTCCGTATGATGCCTGGAGCAGCACACCTATCAGCAGCGACACGTCTTCAGGCGCCTCAGGCGGCGATGACAGCGTAGCGCCCGACGCGCCCACTGAGGCTTCTGAGGCGACCGAGACGACCGCGACCTATGCGGCGCCTGTTTTCCCGCCGTATGAGGCGCCCACCGCGTACGCGTCGCTGTCGTCTGATAGCGCATCAGCGAGCGACACAGCGCCTATTCAGGATACGCCAGCGGAGACGCCAGAATCACCAGCGGCCGGTGGACGACGCCGCAGCCGAGCGTTGACGCGCCAGCCGATGCGCCGCCAGTTGCGCCGATAGCGACATGGCACCCGCCTATACACCTGTCGCCGATTCAGGCGCGACCAATCCGCCCGCGCCAATGCAGCCAGCCGAAGCCGCGCCAGCCGACGCCACTCCGAGCTACGCGCCGCCGCCCGCGCTATGCAGCCAGCCGCCAGCCGCGCCAGCCGACCGCCACCCCGATGCCACAGGCGCCGCAACAGCAGTGGCAGTCTGGCCCAATTGGCGGCCCCGCGCCATCTGGTCCGCTACCGCCCCAGGGCTATCAAGCGCCGATGCCACCGCAGGGCTACTATCAGCCGGTGGTCGTGGTGCAGCAGCAGCAGACAGCCCAATACGGCGCTAGCCATCATTCTAGAAGTTATCCGCGACCTCTTTGGCATCTACGGCATTGGCTGGATGGTCTCTGGATATATCTTACCCGGCATTTTGTTGCTGATTGGCGGGATCATTGTTGGTGCGGCCTTTGGCTAGCAACGATATTCCTGGCATTCTTTACCTTTGGGGTATCGTTCGTCTGCCCAGGCATTTTTAATCTCGTTGTCCTGATTACCTCGACCTCATTCTTACCAGTGTACTCAAGCAGCGTCGACGGGGTTGTCAGGTAGTCCAGTCCAGCACAATCTAGCGCATTTCAGCCGCTCTCCTGGCCATCTTCAGCCAGCGGGCGGCTGGTTTGTTTGTGGACGCCGCCTGGTTGCATCGGCAGTCATATGTCGAGAACGCTGCTGTGTAACCGATATTCTCATTCCGATTTTGCACGCACTAAAGTAAGGTAGCGAACTCAGTCGTAGAATGCAATTGATTGGAGCTACATCTTGCCGAGTGTGTTACAATAGTGCAGCCCGGCGATAAGGCGCAAACGCAAATAGCTATTTATCGCGCCTACATCCAGTATGCCTGGCTCTCCAGAACTGGGACGTCCTCCACCTGCTACATTTGGGATGCGCCCCTGATTCTCGCACAGAAGGAGTCTCATGATGGATGACCCGTATCGAGTGCCTGATCCCAGCTGGCCATCTGACAACCAGGCGCCAGATGGCGCAACCTTACCAGGCTATAACGATACCACCGCGCCCGGCTACTCATCAGTGGAGCCAGATCCACCTGTGCTTCCACCTCCTCCAACGCTACCACCGGCTTACATGCCACCACCACCTCCTCCAGCGCCGCAGCAACAGCAATGGCCACCGCAGCAGCATGGCAGACCGGCCCAATCGGAGGCGCCGCTCCATCTGGCCCGCTGCCACCACAGCAACCGGGCTACTATCCGCCAGTGGCGCCGACGCCCATGCCGCAGTGGCAAGCCAGCCCAACTGGTGGCCCCGCGCCATCCGGACCATTGCCGCCACAGCAGCAGCAATGGCAGAGTGGCCCGATGGGTGGCCCTGCGCCATCCCCATCCGTCCCGCTGCCACAAGGCCAACCGGGCTACTACCAGCCGTCTGGCCCACCGCCACCGCAGCAACGGGCTACTATCAGCAATCCGTCCCGCTACAGCAGGGGCAACAGGGTTACTATCAGCCGTCCGGCCCACTGCCACAGGGACAGCCGGGCTACTATCCGCCAGTGGTTCAGCCAGTGGTCGTCGTGCAGCAGCAGAAGACAACTCGACCTAGCCATCATTCTAGAGTCATCCCTGGCCTCTTCGGCATCTTCGGCATTGGCTGGATGATCTCTGGATATATCTTACCCGGCATTTTGTTACTGATTGGCGGGATCATCTGTTGATCTATGCCTTTGCTGGGAGCAATATTCCTGGCAGCCGTTACCTTAGGGTTGGGCGCCGTAACGTTCGTCTGCCCAGGCATTTTTAATCTCGTTGTCCTGATTACCTCGACCATCATCCTTGCCAGCGTGCTCAGGAAGCGCTCAACGGTGATTGTCAGATAATCCAGTTCAGCACAATCCACCCTATTCGCAACCGCTCTTCTGGCCATTTTCAGCCAGCGGGCGGCCAGTTCGTTTTCTGCAATAATGCGCGCCGGAAGGATTGATCCCCTTCCGGCGCGCATGTTATATCTGCCGTCAACCGACTATAGAATGTTAGCCCGCGATGCCCATCGGCCCAAGTGGCTCGACGACACCCGCGAGTGGCCAGCGCGGCGATCCCACGCGATAGACGACGCGCGCGATCTCCCACGCGGGGCGCTCGGGGCTGCCAGCGCGACTGCGGGTGCGGGTGAGCGGCCACGAGAGCCAGCGGTTGCTCTTGCCCAGCGGCGCCAGTTCATAGACGCTGCCGGTGCGGAAGCAGGGCACGCCAAGCGCCCAGACGACATCCTCAGAGCCGAGCAACTCGAAGCAGGCGCGATGCATCCCTTTGCCGCCGGGATCGGGGTCGATGGCAATCAGCCGACCGAGCCGACCACGGGGATGCAGCGGACCACGTTCCCACGGGCCACGCAGGCGATGCGCCCATCCCCATGTCGGATCCAGTTCAGGGTGTTCGGGGTCTTCGGGCGTTGGCAGGAGCGTCAGCAAGAGCGCAAGCTGGCGCCGGGGCAGTGGCACAAGGCTATCTGGCTCGCCAGCCTCCAGATGCGCCAGGGACCACGCGATATCGCTATGCGTCAGCACGTCGTTGGGACGCTCGACACGAAACACGCCCGCATCGGTTTCGATCTCCACCGCCGAGACGATCTGTGGCAGTGGACGAGGCGCGGGCAGATTATTGCCGGGTGGGCACGCCTCCGCCGAGCCAAGCCCCTTGCGCGTGGAGCGGCCACGGCGCACACGAGCCGTGATGCCAGCGCTATCGGGCGCGGCGTCCAGGCCATCTGAGACTGTTGCCCAGCGCGCCCGGTGGCATGACCGGACGAATCGCGCGCAAAAAACCATAGGGGCGACCCACCGGAATCGCGCCCGCGCGCCCGACGCCTTCGAGCGCGCGCATGCCGCCCGCCGCAGTGACATTGGCAATCAGCCACACCTGCGGGTCTGGCCGCGCATCGAGACCGGGCGCGGCAAAGGGACTCACCACCAGCGACGAGAGCGGCGCTGGGGTAGCGATTGCTGAGCCAGGGGTGCGCCAGCGACCGGAACTCGACACGCTCGTTGGCGTGCTTGTCGGAGCCGCTGTGGTGGTTTTGGTGGCAGGCGACTGAAAGTTCCAACTGGTCTGGCTGGTCTGGCTGGCCTCACGCGGGCGCTGGGGCGCCGTGTGCCGAACGCCCACATAGGACGATGCCAGATGCTGTGTTGGCGTATCGGATCTGACCTCTCGCATACTGTAATACCTCCCGCACACGTGAGAGTGATGAGCGCAGCCGCTACCATCCAGGCGATGCGATTCTCTAATGGTTCTCTATGAATGCCGCGACAAACGGCTTTACCCCCTGCGAGGCCTGGCTCTCAGGAGCAGAATTTCTGGCAGAACATGGGCCACAAAAAAGCGGCCACACGCCGTCTGCGGAAAGTCTACCTTAGAACAAGAGTTCTTGTCAACCGTGTGCTTCAAGAGGATGGGGAAAGAAGCAAACGGGCATTTGTAGCGCGATGATGATTGCGGCCAAATGATTTCATTTCTTGTTAACCAGACGGCGGACTCGGCTGAAAAGCCACACGAGATGACCATCCATCTGTCGCGGAGTCTCAGATTTGGTGTTTTTGCCCCTATGAAGTTTCAGACGAACTTTCCGGTTAGCCCGAATGTTCGTGCTCAGTCGCCTCTTAGTCGAGACAGTTGACGTTAGCCAGGACTGGCTGCTAGACTCCCCGGAGGCAAGGTGAGGACGATTGCCAACAGTGGGCGGCGGCGGGAGCGGCAGTAGACGGGCGGCAGCAGGAGGCGACGGTAGCGAATGAGCATCACAGAATGAGCATGACGAAGGCGCTTATCAGATATCGCGCGACGTTGCTCCTGGCGATAGCGCTGCTGCTCCTGGGCGGAGTAGCGGCGTTTGGCGCGGTGCGACTGCGTCAGGTGATCTCGCTGCAAATGCGCGCAGATACCGCCGCCGCGATCTGCTCGACGCTTCAGCGCCAGCAATATGAGACGCTCGCCAACATGATCGACCCGGCGCCTGTCCCTCCCCTGGCGACGGGCGCCTTCAACCCACACACATTTGAGACGCAACTTCACGCGCTCGATCAGCATCAAGGGCGCGGTCACGAGCTGCGCCGCGCGTCCGTTGCAGCTCGACGACGAAAGCGCCACCTATACCTTTACCCTGAGTCGCCAGCATGACGCCGCGCCCATTGGTATGCTATGATCATTGCGGCCAAATGATTTCATTTCTTGTTAACCAGACGGCGGACTCGGCTGAAAAGCCACACGAGATGACCTTCCATCTGTCTAGCCGTCTCAGATTTGGCCTTTTTGCCCCTATGAAGTTTCAAACGAACTTTCCGGTTAGCCCGAAGGTTCGGGTTGAGCGGCTCTTATCGTGAGAGTTGACGTTAGCCAGGGCTGGCTGCTAAACTCGCCGGAGGCAAGGTGAGGACGATTGCCAACGGCGGGCGGCGGCGGTAGCGACAGTAGACGGGCGGCAGCAGGAGGCGACGGTGGCGAATGAGCAGCACGGAATGAGCATGACGAAGGCGCTTAGCAGATATCGCGCAACGTTGCTCCTGGCGATAGCGCTCCTGCTTCTGGGCGGAGTAGCGGCGTTTGGCGCGGTGCGACTGCGCCAGGTGATCTCGCTGCAAATGCGCGCGGATACCGCTGCCGCGATCTGCTCGACGCTTCAGCGCCAGCAGTATGAGACGCTCGCCACCATGATCGACCCGGCGCCTGTCCCGCCCCTGGCGACTGGCGCCTTCAATCCACACACATTTGAGGCGCAACTTCACGCGCTCGATCAGCATCAAGGCGCGGTCACGAGCTGCGCCGCGCGTCCGTTGCAGCTCGACGACGAGAGCGCCACCTATACCTTTACACTGAGCCGCCCGCATGCCGCCGCGCCCATTGGCATGTTGGTGATCTTGCAGCACGAGCCGGATAACGGCTGGCGTGTCTCGCGCCGCAGCCCCTTCACCAATGCCCCGGTGTAGGAAGCCACATACGCAATTTTGTGGATAGAATTGTGGACAATGTGGACAACTCGCGGCGCGATGAGAAGCGTCGCTTACACCTTAGCAACATGCCGTATTATGGTACAGAGCCGCGCCATCATAACGGCGCGTACAACGCAACAGGGATAGCCAGCCGGGCAAGCGTGTCATAGAGCGCCGGGCCAACGACATCCCATTCGAGCTGGCCAGCGCCACAGCCGAGCGCGGGACGGCCAGCGAGGTGATGCCCCAGGCGCGGTAATGCGCCTCCAGGTAGGCCAGCCCGGCGACGATATCCTCCAGCTTCGAGACGGATCGCCAGTGACTCTTCGTTGGAAAGTTCAACACCCAGGGGAACGATTCACCACGATAGAGATATGGCTCACCGAGGCGCACAAGGCCGTCTTTGCAGCGCTCACTATACTCCGCGAACATCTCCGGAAACTGCCTCTTGAACGCCAGCGCGATGCCCTTACCCATCACGCCAGCGCAGTTGACCGCATTCACCAGCGTCTGCGCCTCGGAGTCGAAGAGATCACCCGTGACGAGGTTAACCATGCAGCCTGCCTCCACTCAGCTATGCAGCGAGCGCCGCAGGAAACGCAGGAACTTCATTGGCCCACTATAATAGCCCGCCCGTCGTAGCACGCGTCGCTTGAAGTTGGTGGGCGCGCGCAAGGGCCGCGTGATGGCGTAATAGCCGGTTGCTTTTCTGAAACGCCGTTTTGCTGTGGTGATGCCTAGCGCGGTCTTGAGCGAGGGTCTGCGATAGCGTGGGAAGATTTTGAAGCGCGCCATACTCGTCTCTCTTTGCTGGCTGCCCTGCCGAACAGGCTGCCACTATCCACTATACACCTTTCCGAATGCCCATCTGAAATGCATATCCCGCAGGCAGACGCGCCAACGGAAATTGTGGTGAGGTGACTAGCGGTTGCGCTCGCGGCTCGCCGAGTCGTACGCGCCTATCCTCGCAGCGCTCGCGATACTCCGCGAACATCTACAGCAAACAGGTACGGCCCAGCGGCTAGAGGGCAGCCAAGACTGGCGAACATGGGGTAAACTTGCAGTGGCCTATAAGATCCCGCGTGGCGCTATCAAGTCAGGATAAGACGGGCCTGGTCAGTCATGCCCGCTTTCAACATTCTTTCGCCATTTGCTCTCCAGAGGGGGGTCATACATGGAATATCAATATGAGCAGGCCGTCGAGATTCTGCGCCGGACGCCAGCTACCTTGATGGCGCTCCTGCGGGGGCTGCCCGAGGCGTGACCACCAGCACCGAGGGGCCAGATACCTGGAGCGCCTATGACATCGTCGGGCACCTGCTCCACGGCGAAGAGGCCGACTGGATCGAGCGCGCCCGCATCATCCTCGCATACGGCGAGCAACGACCCTTCGACTCGTTTGATCGGACGGCCATGTTCGAGCAGTATCAGGGTTTCTCACTCGACCAGTTGCTCACGGCGTTCGAGCAGGCGCGCACGAACAATCTGGTGACGCTGAGCGCGTTTCAGATCACCCCTGAGAAGCTCGCGCTCAAAGGCGTCCATCCAGCGCTGGGAACCGTCACACTGAGCCAATTGCTGGCAACCTGGGTGGTTCACGACTTGAACCATATCGGCCAGATTGTCGAGGTGATGGCGCGGCAATATGGCGAGGCGGTCGGCCCGTGGAGCGCCTACCTCGCCATCCTCACGCGGCCCATCCTCACCGAATAGCGTTTCTGGCTCCATGCATAGCGAACAAGCGCTTCGGACAGTGTCATCTGAGGAGAAATCTCGTGGTCAATAAGAATCGTCTGGCACTGTGGGTGGTCTCGGTCATTTGGCGTGCCTTTTGGGTGTTTATTATCGGCGGAACGATCAGCTTTTTACTGGCCCGCACTGGCGATGGGCTGGCGGCTCTCATCACCATTGCAATCACCCTTGCGCTGGTCATTGGGTACGTCATCTCACGAACGGTGACTCTGGCGCGGGCATTTGATCGAGCATCGACAAGATAGGCGCCACAGTAAGTTAGCGGTTGCGCTCGCGGCCAACGAAGAGCACCGTGCCGATGTGCCCTGGCGGGCGTGGCGCGCTCCAGCTGGTATTATGCGTCCTATGCGTCCTGCGGCGAAACACCGGAGAATCTGACGTTGATGCGACACTTGGACGAACAATACACGAAGACACCGTTCTACGGCGTGGAGCGGATGACGGCCTGGTTGTCCTGATGGACACAGGTCGGGTGAGAGCGAGGTGTACGCGTGGAAATCGACATCGCTGCCGGACTGCTATGCTGCCAGGGTCGTCTCCTGCTGGGGAAACGCTCAGCTCGCCGTACGGCCTATCCAGGGGTGTGGGACCTGCCAGGCGGGCATGTGGAGGCAGGCGAGACCGCCGAGCAGGCGCTGGTGCGCGAACTGCGCGAGGAACTTGGCGTGACGCCCATAGCGTGGCGGGAATGGGCCGTGCTACGGGCGCCGGCGATGGGCGACGAGACTGCCTCTCTGCTCCGCATGCACCTGTTCCTAGTCACCCAGTGGGAGGGGGAACCTCGGAATCTGCTGCCAGACGAGCACGACGCGGTCGCGTGGTTCACGGTAGACGACGCGGCCACGTTGACGCTGGCGCACGCCGATTACCCGATGCTCTTCCGTGATGCGTTGGAGGTCACGCAGTAGTGGGCCAAGTAAGGCGCTACAATTGTCTACGTCTAGCTCACGGACGCGTTAATATGTCTTTCGTATTAACATTGTAAACAGGAGTATAATCTGGTCATCCAGCATCTTGACTTTTTGCCGCATCCACCAGATGGCATATTTTAGATGCAGCATCGATGCAAGGATCAAGGGAGGATAAATGGCATGCCATCAACGTCTAATATTCGCGCTGCTACACATCCAACGGAGCCGGAGTCGGCTATCACACAACGCTCCGAACGCGACCAGGAAGTAGACGCATATATTCGCGGTCAGATAACTGTGGACGAGTTCCTAAACACTATGGATCGACATGGGAGTTGGATTGAGCTATTTTATGAGCCGATTGGCATTCAATCCTCCGCCTATGGAACGGTTCTTCACGAAGTGGTTTCCGCGTGTGCGGTAAACAGTCGCATATATGCAAACATCCTGAGCGCCTCCTGACTCCTTAATAAACGGAAATGGCCTTCAACTGCGGGGTATTTAGAAGGTGTTTTTCTGTTCACCATTAGCGGTTGCGCTCGCGGCCAACGAAGAGCACCGTGCCGATGACGAGAAAGACGGCAAACATCGCGGCGATCACGGTCAGGTTGAGCGCCGGGCTGGCCAACACCACTTTGCCATAGTCGCCCGAACCGGTATAAAAGAGGCCGCGCGCGAAATCCACCACATAGCGGAGCGGCGAGATGCGCGAGAGGATGTCGAGATACAACGGCAGCGTGCGCACTGGATAGAAGATGCCCGCCAGAAAGAACTGCGGGAAGATGAGATAGGGCAGTATCTGATTCGCCACGCGCTGGCTGTTGAAGTTGCCGATGAGCATGATGCCGAACGCGCCACCCAGCAGACACGACACCACCGCCGTGGGAATCAA
Source organism: uncultured Chloroflexia bacterium (assembly GCA_963702665.1). Taxonomy (GTDB): domain Bacteria; phylum Chloroflexota; class Ktedonobacteria; order Ktedonobacterales; family JADMIN01; genus DAHUXT01. The sequence goes on along the minus strand of CAVPDP010000016.1, from coordinate 3,254 downwards.
GCCGAGCAGCCGCGCGGGCGTGAGCGAGACATGCGCCAGCACCGCGAAGAGCACGATGGCCACTCCCTGCGCCAGCGCCACCAGACTCTCGCCCGCGATTTTGCCAAAAACGATGGAGTAGCGCGAGATCGGCGCGATGAAAATCTCCTGGCTAAAGTCGTTCTCACGATCCTCGATCAGCGAGATGATGCCCTGGCAGGTGGACTGAAAGAGCGTCATGGCGAAGATGCCGGTAAACGTCACATCCAGCAGGTTATAGTGGACGCCAGCGCCGAGATTGGCCTGGAGGCTGCCGCCCAGCACCCCCACGAAGAAGAGCGGAAAGATGAGCGTGCTCACCAACCGGGCGGGATCGCGGAGAAACTTCATTACGTCACGGTAGGCGATGGTCAGGATGGCGTTAAAGTCTCTCATGGCGTCCTCACGAGTTCGAGATAGGCGTCTTCGAGCGAGGGTGTATGCGTCTGTACGACCGTCAGCGGCGTCTCGATCTGGCGCAAGACATCCTGCACCCCGCCGCCCTCCGCCTCGATGCGAAAGAGCGGCGTCTCGGTGAACGCGATACGCTTACGGCTCAACTCGGCGCGCAACTGCTCACGGCTCGCGGCGTCGATCAGCAGGTAATCCTGGACGAGCTGGGCCTTGACCTCAGTGGGCGTACCCAGCGAGACGATCTGGCCGGTGTTGATGACACAGACGTTATCGACCTGCTCCGCCTCCTCCAGATAGTGGGTCGTCAGAAAGAGCGTCACGCCATTCTCGGCGCGGATGATGCGCAGGTAGTCCCAGAGATTGCGGCGGCTCTGCGGATCAAGCCCCGCCGTCGGCTCATCGAGAAAGAGAATCTTTGGCTGATGCAGCAGACTACGCACAATCTCCAGCTTGCGCTGCATGCCGCCGGAGAGCTTCTTGACCGGCTTGCCCAGCGTATCGGCGATCCCAAGCATCCCGGCCAGGCGCTCTACCTGCTCGCGATAGGCGCGCGGCATGCTGGCGAATGACGGGCGAAATGGATACAGCCCATAGAGGATGGCGTGGAAGCGTACATTTTCTTCGGCGGTGAGATTGAGATCGAGGCTCGGCTTCTGAAAGATGATGCCGACGTTGCGCCGCACCTCGGCCGCCTGGCGCACGGCATCGTAGCCCGCGATGCGCACGCTGCCAGTGGTGGGCGAGAGTGTGGTGGTAAGGATCGAGATGGTGGTCGTTTTGCCCGCGCCATTTGGTCCCAGCAGCGCGAAGAACGCGCCGGACTCGACACGGAAGGAGACGCCATCAACGGCATTCGTCGTCGCGCGCCGATAGCGCTTGACGAGCCGCTCGACCTCGATGATTGCTGGCATGTCTCCCCCTGCTGCCCCTGCTTCGCATGCTGACCCATCCCCTATACCCATCAATTCCTGGCGGATGATAGCACGCCGGAAGTCTGCGATACCCTGCCTATTCGGGGAGTGCATATGCGGTTGCCACAGCCACAGCGGCTGGCGGCTGAAGCCGCGCCTACGGGCTGCGCCGCAGGAGCTTGCCTGCGCGGGCTGCAGAGTGTGCGCCAACGGGGTATCCAGTGGGCAACGTCTGGCCTGCGAAACCTGCGCAGGCAGGTTTGGTGGCCGACCATCGGGAGGCCCTTCAGGCGCGGTTTTAACCGCCAGCCAGCTACCCTATGGCGTAGCGCAGGAACAGGTGATTTTTCGCCTGTTTGACGCTGAGGAGCTGCGCGTTGGGCGCATCCGCTGGCGAGAAGGCGACGCCCTCCACCAGCGCGCGCCGGGGCGTTTCGCGCGTCCGCCCGACAAGTTGCGGCGCGAGCGTCAGAAATAGCTCATCCACCGCGCCCGCCGCCAGGAACGACGCCAGCACCAGCGGGCCGCCCTCGTTCAGCGCCACGCGCACGCCGTAGTCATCCGCCAGCAGCCGCAGCATCGCCAGCACATCAACCTCGGCATCCGCCGCGGCACCCACCGCGCGCACCGCGACGCCAGCGGGCAGCGTCTCACCACGGAGCCGCTGCTCCCCCGTCGCCGTCGTCACAATCACGACGCGCACATCGGGGGCATGGAAGGTGCGCTCGTCAAGGCTGATCTGGCCGCTGCCACTCATCACCACGCTGATCGGCAGGGTATCCCCTTTACCCAGCGCGAGACGCAGCGCCGCATACGCCTCGGCATACGGCGGATAGATGAACGCGGGCGTGTGGATGTGCCCCTGGTCGATACGCAACGAGCCTGCGCCGAAGATCACCGCATCGGCCCGCGCGCGCAGAATCCCCATCACCATGTGGTCGGTGTCGCTCTTGCCGCCGACGGTGCCTTGATAGGGTTCGCCGGGCTGAGTGTAGGAAATAGCCCCATCGAGCGACTCGATGAAGTTGACCAGCACATACGGGCGCTCCCCTGGCTGGCCATCGGGCACGACCAGCCCACCACCATAGGCGGCGGATAGCGCGGGCGTCAGCGTATCCGCAGGGGCAGGCGTGCGCTCATAGAGGGTGTGTATCGTCTCCATCGCGCTCTCCTCCAGGCATAGGTATCATCACAAGTCTGCCTCACTGGCTGTCATTGGTGTGGATGGCGACCGCCCTCTCCCCCCAGCCCCTCCCCTCTGTATAGACCGGAGACATCCTTTACAGGTGTTCGGGGACATGGTTGACAACAGAACGACGTTTGGAGACAGGATACGCGCAGTGGGCGCGGGTGTCCAGGGAGGCAATCCAGTGTTCGGCAAAATAGACGGCCCACATGCCCGCCGCGTCGGTGGGATACAGAGCGACCGGCTGGCCGACAAAGGCGCCGCCGACGTGGTAGGGGTGGCCCTGCCAACTGAGCCAGCCCTCCTGTTGGACCTGGCGCACCGGCGCGGCGGCGGCATAGTCCAGGGGCGGCAGCGTCTCCGGGAAGGGACGCGCACTGGGCGCATAGTGGCGCGCGGGCACGGTGAGACCCAGCGCGTCATGCGGTCGTTCGCCGTTATAGACATGCCGCCAGGTGTCGAAGACCGCTTGGGCGTGGGTCAGGTCGTGCAGCGGCTGAGCAAGCGCTTCGGCCCGCAGGGTGCGGTGGAAGCGCTCATCCTTGCCCTGGGTTTGCGGATGACGCGGACGCCCATGGCGCACCGTAATGCCCAGGCGCGCCAGCCAGACACTCAGGCGGGTCCAGGGGGTGGGTCCGCCCGCACTGCCCCAGGGCGCACCGTTGTCACACAGGATGCGGCGCGGCAGGCCATAGGTACGAAAGAGCGCGGTCAAGGCGGCTTGC
>CAVPDP010000015.1:0-34343 GCA_963702665.1 uncultured Chloroflexia bacterium | reverse complement strand
GTGCAGCCAGCGCAAGATAGAGTCTGCCGCGAGGTTGATGGAGACCATCATCGCGTGACCACCGCCCGCATCGGGATGGTACTGGCGGGCCAGTGAGCGGCGGGCCACCGTCACATCGGCGGCGGGCGCGCCCGGCGGCAGATTCAGCACGTGATAGGCCGATTCGATGTCGCGTGGGATGAAGACGCGCCGATACATGCGCGGACGTATGTTGGCGTAGAAGCTGGTTACATCATCCTCGATGCGCGGCGACCGCTGATGCCATTGATCCAGCGCCTCGGCCACCGGCGGGATGCGCCGCGCCAGCCGCGAGATGGCGTCCTGTGAGACCCACCAGATGCGTTCCTCGGCAATCCAGCGCCGCTGCCAGGGATCGAGGCCGACGATTGCGCGCACGGCTGGGCCGAAGATGGCCTCACCACCCGCGAACGCGATCAAAAAGCCATCTTCCACCGCCTCGAAGAGCAGCACGCGAAACTCACTCGTTCTCAAACCGTGTCCCCTCTCACTGGTGTGGAGCGCAGACGATCACCGCGCGAATGGCCAACCATTCGCACAGAAGAAGAATGCCATGTGGGGCGCACAAATACATCGGACGAATGGACGGTGCGTAGTGGCTGGAGTCTGGGGTATAATAGGAGAGCCGAAATTCCTCTGAATGCTTCCTCGTATGATAGCGCCCGCTTCCTATGCGTTTGCTCCGTTTTGGCGCCATCAGATGTTCAGCCCGTGCGCCCGACGGTCGGCCTCGCGCGCCTCATCCTCGCGGCCAAGCACACGCAACACCGCCGCTTTGTTCGTCCAGGCGGGCATATAGTGGGGATCGAGCGCCAGCGCGCGGTCGCAGGCGGCGAGTGATTCGGTATAGCGTTCCAGCGCGGCGAGCACGCCCCCTTTATTGCTCCAGGCGGCGACGAACGCCGGATCGAGCGCCAGGGCGCGGTCACAGGCGATCAGCGCCTCGTTATGGCGACCCAGCCGCGCGAGGGTGCTGGCCTTGCGGTTCCAGCTTGGGGCGGAGTTGGGCATCAGCGTGAGCGCCCGCTCGCTGGCGTAGAGCGCATCTTCATAGCGGCCCAGGCGGAAATGCGCCGTCGCCTTGCTGGCCCAGGCCGCGCCAAAACTCGGCGCATGCGCCAGCGCGCTATCATAGGCGGCGATGGCCTCTTCGTAGCGCTGCAAGCCGGCGAGCACCAGCCCCTTGTTGCGCCAGTAGTCGGCGGAGTTCGGGTTGCGCGTCAGCGCGGCGTCATAGGCGGCCAGCGCCTCGATGGGCCTGCCCAATCCGGCGAGGGCGACGCCTTTGTTGTTCCAGGCGAAATCTGAGTTGGGGTCGAGCACCAGCGCGCCATCGCAGGAGACCAGCGCCTCATCATAGCGACGCAGTTGCACCAGCACGTTCGCCTTGCTCGCCCAGGCCAGCGCATACTGCTCATCGAGCGCCAGCGCCTGGTCATACGCTCCCAGCGCCTCGGGATAGCGCGCCATTTCGGCGAACATGAAGCCGAGATGGAACCATGCCGGGGCCGACTGCGGGTTGCGCTGCATCGCCTGCTGGAAGGTGACCAGCGCCTCATCATGGCGGCCCTGGGTGCGTTGGGCGTTGCCCTGGACGATAAGGCTCTCGACGTCATCATCGGCGTGGGGGCCAACCATCGCATGGGGCGCGTGGGGTACGTGCTGTGGGGGCGCCGTGACTACCCCGAATCGGCCCATATATGGGTTACTTTGCGGGTTACTCCGTGGATCACTCGGTGGCCCAAAAATGTCGTCGGTATGCATCGGGCGCATGGGCTGCATGGGTGGGGGCAGCGCGTCGACGGTGGGCAGCAGCGAGAGTGATCGCAGCGTCGCCTGAATCGCCTGATCGCGTGGCAGCGTGCGGATGATGGGCATCGTCGGCTGCGTATGGAATCCCTCGAAGAAGGCGCGGAGCGAGGTGTCGTCTACGGGCTGCGCCAGCACCGGCAGAAAGCGGCGGTTGGGATCGTGGCGCAGATAGGTCGCCGCCCAAGTACACGCGGCGGTGACGGTGCCGGAACGCAGCGCGGCGGGCGAGAGAATGACAATGAAGACTGGGCGCGTGCGCACCTCTGGCTCGATCACCGGCAGAAGCTGGCTCAGGGCATAATGGCGATCATTGGACCACACATCCGCGCCAGTGCTACGCAATGCACTCACGAGGTCCTGGCAGAACTCATCGTCCTCGGGTGTATGGCTGACAAATATGCGTGCCGGGTTCGTCAATCTCCACTCTCCAGCAGACAGCATCGCACCACCGCTAGTTCTGGCCCAGAAGCGTCCAACGCCTCAAACGTTTGAAACGTCCCAAAAGAGTCTCGCAGCGAGCGCAACGCAACCAGTGCGCGCGTCTGCTACCGATGATACACCGGACGCTCATAGCATCGGGCCGTTTACGGTACATATGGCACAGGTGTCATCATATGTCATCATGGGCTGGCAGCGCTCGCGACACGGCTAGCAGCCTGCATTGCAACGCATGCGCAGAGCCTCAGTATCCCACCAGACGGCGGTCTGACGCAAATGGATCCCCCCAAATGCATGGCGCGCGGAGGAGGCGTCACGGCAGCGGAGGCAGCAGCACCAGCGGAATCTCGCGGGTAGTCCCTGCTGGTAGCGCGCGTAGTGGGGCGCGACGCGCACAAGCTCGGGCCACAGCCGCTGGCGATCCGCCGGGCTGGCGACCCTGGCCGTTGCCCATTGGCGCTGGCCGTTGCGCTCGATCTCGACCATGGGATTCGCCTGAAGGTTGAGATACCACGCGGGTGGGCGATCCCTGCCGAAATTCGAGGCGATCAGGTATGGCGTCTGCCCATCGGTGTGATATTCCAGCGGGATGGCATAGCGCGCGCCGGTCTTGCGTCCGGTCGTCGTGAGCATCAGAAAGCGCCGCGCGCCGTATCGGCTGGCGAGCCTGCCCCCGCTGACGCGATAGAGCCAGAGATGGAGGCGCGCGAAACCGGGCGCGTGTGGTGGCGACGGCGCGAGCGGAGGCAGCGGTAGTGATGTCGCGTTGGTCATGATGGCTCCAAAGGGAGTGCGGGTGTGAGATTATACAAGCTCCGTTTGAGATGTTGTGATGGGCAGCCCTCTCCCGGCCTGTCGGCCACCCTCCCCTACGAGGGGAGGGCCAGGGCGACCGGAGTAGCCATCTGGGCACATCTTGGGCACATCTCTGGCTCCCCTCCCTTTTAGGGGAGGGGCTGGGGGAGAGGGCCGCCCAACGACAACCATCGCAACGGACTCGTTATGAGATCACGCAGATGCCAGTAACATCAGCCTTACTATACGCCGCGCGCATTCCTACGCAAAAACACGTGTTCTCCCGGCGATTATCACGTTGCGGCGCGTGAAGTGAAGCATATCACTCGCCAGCTTCCACCCTGGCGTGTTACGATACACCGCGAAACCGTCCGGGTAGTTCATGGTGTGGAGGTCTGGGCCTCTGCGAGAGGGAGATAGCGTAGATGTTTGGGCGGCGAAAGGCAGAAAGCGCACCTATGGGGAATGTAGCACCAGCGGTGAATCCTTCAGGAACACAGCCATTACGGAATTCCAATGATCTGTTGCGGCGCGCCGAATGGGATCATCTGGCCGACACCGACCGCGACGCGCTCACGCGCCCATTCCAGGGACGCGACGTGCCGCAGTTTGGCGATGTGGCCAGCGAGGCGTCTACCCACGCCGACCTGCGGCTGCAAGACTGGGTGGCGCAACTCATCGCGTCCAGCTTCCAGCCACAGGTAGCCGCCTATGTGCGCGCCTGGCTCTCAGATGGCTCGCCTGATGGCCACCTCTATGTCGGCGGATCCAGCGGCCAGGGGCGCACCAGTCTCGTCGCCTCGCTTGCCCGCCAGGCCATGGCCAGCGCGCCGATTCCGGTGGAATACTGCTATGTGCCCGACCTCGATACTCTCGATAAGCCCATGTTGCTGGCGGTTCCCGATAACACTGGCGCGAGCTTCACCGAGACGCTGCGCACAGGGATGCGCCTGCTCGCCGGAAACTGGGATGGCGACGATAGCGACGACGATAGCAGTGACACAGCGCGCTAGTAGTGGCGACAGCAGTGGGAGCAGCGCGGACGCCAGCAGCGCCAATGCGAGCGCCAACGGTGTCAATGGCGTCAACGGCACAGCCGCCAGCCAGAGCGCTCCACAGGGGGCCAGCAGCGCCAGCGCCCCGGCTGACGCCACTCCCGATCCGGCCGCGATAGCCCAGCAACGCGGTACGCTCGTCACCAAGATCATGCAGGTGGTCGCCGCAGCGGCGCCCGACGATGGCGCGCGCGCCTATGTGGCGAAGCTGCAGACGGCGTTGCAGAAGCTCGCCAGCCAGGGTGACGACCTGCCATTCTCGAGCGACGACATCCCCTCGGCGCATGTCACCCCCACGCCCGATGCGCTGCCCGGCGCGCCAGATGGCAAGGGCGCGCCCGTGGTGTTTGTATCCCTTGGGCAGACCGATCTCTCAGATGCGCTGTTGCGGGCGAATGGCGGCGTGCTCATCCTCGCCGCGACCGATTCGCTCGATACGAGCACCTGGAACTCGCTCTCAACCGCGCTGCGCACGCGCTCGCTGCTGCTCAAACAGGGCTGGCCCGCGATTCCGCTCGCGGTGCATGTCGTGATGATCGGCTCGAACAATTCGTATTCGGCCCTGGTCAACAACACCGAAGACTTCAGCCGCATCTTCCGCTACGAAATCTGGTGCAACTACGATACCGAGTGGCGGCGCGAGGCCGAGGCGACCTATGCGGCGCTGGCCAATGGCGTCAGCAGGCGGCACGGCCTGCCAACGTTCGATCCATCGGGGGTGGCGCGGCTCGTCGAAGAGGGCGCGCGGCGGGTGGATGGTCTCCAGCGGACACGGCTCTCCACCGATCTGCTGCTGCTGCACGATCTGGCGCTCCAGGCGGGGCGCGTGGCGAAAGCGCGCAGCGCCGCCACCACCAGCGGCGCCGACGTGGATAACGCGCTCTTCCAGCGCAGGCAGCTTCAGACGGGCAGCGCCGAGCGGGTACGCTATGCGATCCTCTCTGGCCAGGAGATGACGGCGACATTTGGCACAGCCATCGGGCAGATCAATGGCCTGGGCATCTATGAAGTACACCCCTCGGAGGGGTCGTTTGCCGTGCCGATGCGCATCAGCGCCATTGTCAGTGTCGGCAAAGACGAGTCGGTGCTCGACATCGAGCGCGTCGCGGAGCAGGCGGACGCCGAACACGTGCGCGGCATGATGACGATGGAAGGCTATCTGGCCAACCGCTACGGCCAGGATCGCCCGGTCAGTCTGGCGGCGCGCATCCGCTTCGAGCAGCAGCACGGTGGCACGGGTGGCGATAGCGCCTCAAGCGCGGAACTCTTCGCGCTGCTCTCGGCGCTGGCGCAGGTTCCGATTCGCCGGTCGGTGGCGGTCACTGGCGCGGTTGGCCAGTATGGCGAGATACAGCCGATTGGCGGTGTGAACACCAAGATCGAGGGCTTCTTCGATCTCTGTCGCGCGCGGCGGGCGGCTGGCGAGCAGCCTGCCGGTGGCTACGGGGTTATCATTCCCGCAGTCAACACCCGCGACCTGATGCTGCGGCCCGACGTGGCCTACTCCATCGCGCAGGAGGGCTGGTTTAGCATCTGGCCGATCAATTGGGTGGATGAGGGCATTCCGCTGTTGATGGGCGTCCCCGCCGACCGCATCCACGCGCTGGCCGATGGCCGTCTCAAGCGCTTCTACGAACTGGCGGCGCAGTCGCGCAAGTAGAAGACCTCTCCCCACAGTCCCCTCTCCGACGCGGGGAGGGGATGCGATGCTGGCAACGTTCGCCTGGGAATGCTATGCCGTAGGCTGAAGACCTACGGCTATTTCCAGCATCACAAGCGCCGTCAGTCTTCGAGCCACTCGGTGATGAACTGTTTGCTCGCGTGGATATCGATCTGCCGTAGCGGTTCGTCACCGATATTCACAAACTTGTGCGGCGTCTCAGCCGGAACAATGATGATCTGTCCGGGCTGCGCTTCAAGCGTCTCCGCGCCTACTGTGAAGCGTGGACGCCCCTCCTGGACAATAAAGATCTCCTCATAGGGATGCTTGTGCAGCTTCGGTCCCTCACCCGGCGGTAACTCTACCCAGATGAACGAGACGTTGCTATCCCCATGCAGGTAGCCCTCGAACTCGTAGCTGCCGATGCCTTCGCGGATATCGTCCCGGTGCAAGACTGTATAGGCCATCCACGTCCTCCCTTCTCTACAGCGCGACTGATGCGCGTCACTGATAGAGAGCGTACATCTTTATGAGATGGAGATGTGTTAAGAATTGATTGCTTGACCCCGTAGTATATCTATGTTAGATTCCGGGAGCTAGGTATACCAGAATTCCTGATACAGGCATCCGCTCGGGGAGCGATTCCACTCTACCTGTGTCCAGGAAAAGTATAGGTCATTGCGTGCCATACATGCGATGCCTGCGATGCGATGACGATGCCGACGCTGCTATGGGACTGTTCTCGTGTCTGTCGTCGCCTTCCCCTTGATTGGTTGATTGGCCTGTTTTGCGCTTAATGCAGAAGATGGAGAGGTCAAGTGGACGCAGACCTGCAAATGCTTGCCGAGGCCGCCGATAACGCGTTTGATCAGAAACACTACGAAGAAGCGCAGCAGAAGTACCGGGAAATCACACAACTCGATCCAAAAACAGCATGGGCCTGGGAGCGTTTAGGCGCAGTTTGTCTTGCGATGAATGACTATAAGGCTGCGTCCCGATTCTCCACTATCGCGCTGGCGATCGATCCCAAAAGTGGCTCGGCCTGGTTCAATCGCGGTAGAGCCTGTATGGAATTGCGACAATATCATCGAGCTATTGCAGCCTTTAAACAGACGTTGAAGCTAGGCTATAGTATTTCGTCCTCCTATAACAACACAGGCGTCGTGTATGAGCAGTTGGGCCAATACGATAAGGCGTTGTCCAACTACAATCAGGCCATAGAGATGGATGGCTCGTATACGTGGGCTTTGCTGAATAAAGGGCTGATCCTCGCTCGTTTGCAGCGCACCCAGAAGGGCTACATAGAGGCGCTAAAATGCTTCGACAAGGTTCTTGGATCGGATTCCAACAACCTGGACGCTCTTCGTAGCAAGGGAGATGTGCTCTGCCATCTCAAGGAGTTCAGCCGGGCGCGCGCCGTCTATGAGCGGATATTGGACCTTTCCGACAACTATAAGGCTCCCTGGAATGATCCAGGTGTTCCCCTCACCGACAATCGCCTGAAAGAGCTTGAGAAAGAGGACTCGAAACAGAATGATCAGGCGCAGATCAAGCAGTTTCGTGCGGCAGGCTGGCGCTACGGTGGAGTGATCGGGGGCATCTTGCTCTTGCTCCTGGTCATCAGCACCTTCCATGAAGGTGTCGATGTCACCCAGGTGTTTCCAGCGCTCGCGGGCGATCTCACATTCGCAGCGCTCCTGGTTGCTTGCACGCTCATTTTCGGCCTCTATGGCGCATACGTCGGCAGACGGTTCGCGGCGTTCCTTGAAGCGCGATTCGGCTTCTTGAGCAAGACAACCTGGACTATTCTGGCGACGCTCGGTAGCGGAGTGATCTGGTTCGCCTGGAGCGCAATCGCCGTTCTGCTGCTCACTCGACCTGCCATTGCTTGGTGGCAGTACTGGAAGTTCATCATCGCTGCCATCATCACGGCGATTACACTCATCGTCGGCGCCGTGCTGGGAATTGGCCTGGTGATCTCGGCGATTAACAAGATATACCAGAAGGCTGAGGCGGTCAAGGAAGCTATCAAGCAGCATCAAGATGATTTCTATAGGGATATCTTTGGCGAGGCCATTGGCATTCAAATCATCGGTACCATTCAGAGCTGGGTATTCAAGATGGAGCTTAAGAAGCTTGACGATTAGCTCAAGCGTAGTGGCCACGAGGATTTGAGCACGCTTACCAACAAGATTATCACGAATGACTTCGGCGAGGAGAAGCGTAAGATCATCCTGTTCGTTGGCGCGCTTGGCGCGGGAATAGGTCTTTTCCTGGGTATAATTCTCAGCCTGTTGCTCTTGCTGTCTGCTGCGCTGGTCGTCCCCTATCAGTATATTATCCTCTGTATTGCGGTCTTCTCGGCGGTCATTCGCCTGGTGTTTGGCCTCGCCTTCGAGAAGCGCCTGCTGCCCCGTGACAAGGTTGCGGCGGCATTCAATCGCATTCCCAGCGGAACAAGTCTGGCCGTTGCGGGCAGTGTGCTTGGCATCATGGGCAGCGTCGTCATTCTGGCCGCAACCCGTCTGTCAGCGCCCACGCTCGAAGCGATATACTCGCAGAGCTACAGTAGCCTGATTGGTGGGGCTATTCCGGGGATTATTCTTGTCGCCATGGTCGGACACCTTATCGGCTTCTTCAGTCCGAAGCAGGCTGATATTAACCGGAGCGCTGTAGCGGTTGGCACTGACAAGGTGTTTTCGGGCGCTTCGGCTGTCAGTAAAGTTGCGCTAGGTGTCGCCGTGGCGGTGGCTGTCATCCTGTTTTGTGGCTTCCCGTTCTTTGGCGCTATCTTTTACCACCCTCTTTCAGCCGCCACCAATCAAACAGTCACAGTTGACGCAGACAATGGCTGGCAGGATACTGGATTTGTCGTTCAACCGGGAGATGAGGTCACGATCACCTATGTGTCCGGGGAATGGTCTGTGACACAGAGCAACTCGCCGCTCTCTGACTCCAACGGCAAACCAGCTAATCCGCCTGCCGATCTCTATTGTCATTTCGGTGAGCCTCTCCCAGGTGTATCTACCCAGGCGCTCATCGGCAAGGTTGGCAATGGCGGCAATGCGTTCCTGGTCGGCGATAGTCATGTCTTTACCGCTACCACTAATGGCGATATATTCTTGCGCATAAATGACCGTGACAGTCATCTCGGTGATAATCCTGGCGCGCTACAGATAGCGATTGCGCTGGTGACGCCAACGCCAACACCGGCGCCATAGGCCAGAGAGGCTATTAGCTCGCTTAGACGCCATCAGCGCCACGCATCAGCAGTACCAGGATTTTCGTGAGCCACAGCCATGTTGATAACGACTTCTGCCTGAACTTGGTCACGGCGCTGACCACGGCAGGCGCGGATGTCTGGTATGACGAACACGACCTTGGCGCCGACGAATTGACGCGAACCATCATGGAGGAACTGCGTCAACGGCCGATTTTTCTGCTGGTACTTTCCCCAGAGGCGCTGCTCTCACAGTCGGTGGAAAATGAGAGTCTCTGGGCATTCACCCTGTATCAGCGTGACCAAGAGCGCTCACGAGTCATCCTGCCGATTCTGGCGCCAGATGTCCGCCCGGAAGATATATGGCTGTTTCTCTCAGAATTCAAGCGCATCGAGGGGGAAAACTGTCACGCGTTGCCGACGCAAGAGGCGCTTGTCAGGCGCTGGCGCTGCTCTCGCTGACCCCACGTGGCGGCTCTGCGCGTGGGGCATCGCCTGGTCGTTTACCATTGACTATCTCTTCGAGCAGGGGACGGCGTTGTTGGCGCAGAAACGATTTACCGAGGCGCTCGCTATCTTCGACACCGCCATTGTGGTCGAGCCACACAATTCGACGGCGTGGAGCAATAAGGCACGCACACTCTTGAATTTGCCAGGGCGCACTGCCGATGCGTTCGCCGCCGCTGAAGAGGCGGTTCGGCTGAATCCTCGGAATGTGATTGCCTGGAACGCCAAAGGCAATGCCCTGCGTGAACTCAAACGCTACGAAGAAGCCGTCCCCTGTTATGATGAGGCGCTCCGCCTCGACCCGAAATATTCGACGGCCTGTAGCAACAAAGCGCTGGCTCTCCTCAATCTGGAACGCTATGAGGAGGCCATTGCATGTAGCGAGAAGGCCACCGAACTCGATCCCGATAACTATTCGATCTGGTCATCGAACGCATACGGCTGGACCGTCAAAGGCATTACGTTGCGTATCCTGAAGCGGTACGATGAGGCGCTTGACTGTTTCGACAAAGCCATTGAAATTGATGCCCAGGATGATTATGCCTGGTATAGCAAAGGGCTGACGCTGGATACGATGCGGCGCTATGATGAGGCTATCGCCTGCTACGACCGGGCTTTTGCGGCCAACCCCCAAAACACCTTCGCCCTGACGGACAAAGGGCTGACGCTGAGCAGTCTCAAGAAAAGCTACGATGACGTGATGGCTTGCTTCAAACAGGCGATTGCTATTGCCCCAGAGACTGCCGATAGCTGGATCGCGCCGACCGCCTACCTGCTCGATGCGCGTCATTTTGACGAGGCGCTCCCCTACGCGACCAAAGCGGTCGAACTAGATCCAACAGGGGTCGTCCTGGCTGATGAAAGCGGAGGCGCTCAAAGAGTTGAAGCGCTATGATGAGGCTCTTGACTGCTATGATAAGGCGGTTGAGTTGGCTCCAACAAATGCAATGGGCTGGTCCGACAGAGGGATAACCTTGGTGATGTTGAAGCGCTATGAGCAGGCGATTGAGTCTCTGAACCAGGCGCTGCAACTCGATGGACAGCACGTTCCAACCTGGAAGAATAAAGGCTACACGCTCGAACAACTCGAACGTTTCGAGGAGGCGCTCCGCTGCTACGATCAGATGCTGGCGATTGATCCCCGGAATTACAGCGGCTGGACTTCAAAGGGAAATGCGCTCTGGCGATTAGGGCGCAATGGCGAAGCGCTTGCCTGCTTTGAGCAAGCCATTGCCATCGAGCCACACAACGGATTTGGCTGGCGCTGCAAGGGTATTGTGCTAGAGCGATTTAAACGCTATGACGACGCGCTTGCCTGCTACAATCAGGCGCTGGCTTTTGACCCACAGGATGCGATGACGATGCGGTTAAAAGGGTCGCTCTATCTCGCAAATCTGCATAACAACGCCGAGGCGCTGGCCTGGTTCGATAAGTCGCTCCAGGTCAACCCGCAAGACGCTACCAGTTGGCTCAACAAAGCCCGCGTGCTGAGTGCGCTACGACGCCATGACGAGGCGATTACCTGCTGCGACAAAGCGATTGCGCTCGACCCACAGAGTGGTGAGGCGTGGCATGTCAAAGGCGAGTTGCTGATGCGTCAGGCGATTCTTGACGAGGCCACGTCGCATGGAGGCTGAGGCTGCCCTGGAGCGTGCGCGTGAACTCGGCTATGGCTGAGAAGCTCGCCGGACGTAGCTAAGCTCGTCCCCCTCGTTCCTTACGTGCTGCTCCTCGGCTTCGTCAGCGATGCTCCCGATGCGCTGCGGGCGGTGTGCGCATGTGGGCGTGCGTGGCGCGGGCGCGGTGACAAGCTGTCAGGCGCTGAGAATCTCCGTCAGCGCGGCCACCAGCCGATCAACGTCGCGCGGGGTGTTATACGCCTGAATTGAGATGCGCACGAAGCGGTGATCCTGCCAATCGACGATGGGTACCTCGATCTGGAAGTCGTTCCACAGACGCTGCTGTATCTCCTGCGCGGATGCCGCCGTGCGCGGAATCGGAATCGCGCGCATCTGGCCCCACCAGTCGGCCGTCTCCGGGCTGATGGGCGGCAGCCCGGTGAGCGCGCCGATACGCTGGCTCGCGGTGAGCGCAAGCGCGTGCGCCTTCGCGCGGACGGTGGGCCAGTCGTGTTCGCCGCTGGAAGGCGATGGCGGCGGGCACGCTCAGATAGGCGGCGGGATCGCTGGTGCCCGTCCAGCCAAAGTAGTCCTGGAAGGGCGACGGGCCAGGGGTGATCGCGCGCCAGCCCCAGCTCACCACCAGCGGCTGCAGCATCGGCTGGCGGTCGGGCCGCGCATAGAGAAACGCCGATCCCTTCGGGGCGCAGAGCCATTTATGCAGGTTGCCGACATAAAAGTCGGCGCCGATGTCGTCCAGGTTGAGGTCGATCTGGCCGGGCGCGTGCGCGCCATCGATGATCGTATCGATGCCCTGCGCCGCCGCCCGTCGGCATATCTCCGCCACCGGAAAGGTCAGCGCGGTCGGCGAGGTGATGTGGCTGACAACCAGCGCGCGGGTGCGTGGTGTGACGCCCTGCCAGAGTTGCTCGATGACATCCTCGGCGCTGGTGACGGGTAGCGAGATCGGCTGGCTGCGATACCGCGCGCCCTTCGCCTCACAGACGAATGTCCACGTCCGCTCGACCGCGCCATATTCGTGTGTGGCGCCCAGCACCTCATCGCCTGGCGCCAGCGGGAACGCGTGCGCGATCACGTTGACGCCATAGGTCGTGTTGGGCACGAAGACCAGATTATCGGGCGCCGTGCCGAGGTACGCGCCCAGCGGCGCGCGCGCCTCCGCCAGCAGACCATCCAGCCGCCGCCCCAGGAACTCGACCGGCTGCTCCTCCAGCGTGCGCTGCCAGCGCTGGTATTCCGCGAAGACCGGACGCGGACACGCGCCAAAGCTGCCGTGATTCAGAAAGGTGATATTGGGGCGCAGCAGAAACTCCGCGCCCGCGCTCGCTATTGGGGTGTCATCGCGCTCAACCTCTGCTGGTTCCGCCACTGCCACTAACTCTCTTTCGTATCGCTGGCATCCGCTGGCATCCGCCGCCAGCGTCAGCATATACTCCTCGGTCTCCTGGCCGCGCGCGTTGGCGAAGCCGCTGCCCTCGCCCGTGATGACGAAGCCGCACTTTTGCAGCACCCGCAGTGAGGCGGCGTTGTCTTTGGCGACGCGCGCATGAATGGGGCGCGTCGTCTGAGAGGCCAGAAACGCCGCCAGCGCCCTGGTGGCGATGCCTTTGCCCCAGAACTCCCGGCCCAGCCAGTAGGTCACCTCCAGCTGGCCGAAATCCTCGAAACTCGCCACGCTGCCCGCCACCTCGCCATCGCAGAGAATGACCTGATTGACGATGGTCGCGTCACCGCGAATCCTGGCCCAGTGCGCCATGAACGCCTCTCTATCGGTCGGGTCCTTCTGCGTAAAGGCGGCCATGTAGTTGGCCTCCGGATCGAGTTGCTGCTCGAAGAGGATCGGCAGGTCGTCGTCGGTCACATCACGAGCACGATCTCGTTGGTCATAGCATCTCCCAATGGTTGTGAGATTCGCCCGATTATAACAAGTCCGTTGAGATGGTTGTCGTTGGACGACCCTCTCCCCCAACCCCTCCCCTAAAAGGGAGGGGAGCCAGAGATGTGCCCGGTGGCTCCCTGGTCGCCCTGGCCCTCCCCTCGCAGGGGAGGGTGGCCGATAGGCCGGGAGAGGGCTGCCTATCACACCATCTCAAAGATGGTATTACGCGGGCACGTTCCAGACATGCACCGCGCCATCCAGGCTGGCTGAGGCGATGCGTTTGCCATCGGGCGACCACGCCAGCGCATGCACCTGGTTTGGCCCCTTAGCCCCCGCTGGCAAGATATGTCCGCGATAGCTAAAGATGCTTGCGCCCGTCGCGGCGTCCCAAATCTGCGCCTGCTGGTCGCCGCCGCCAGAGGCGATGCGTTTGCCCTGTGGCGACCAGCCGACGACATAGACCGCCGACTTGTGGCCCGCAAACGTTGCGATGGTATTCGCCTGGACGGTGTCCCACACCTGGGCGGTGCCGTCGGAGCTTGCCGAGACAACCTGTGTGCTATCGGGCGACCACGCCACGCTGTTGATGGCGAGCGTGTGATCGCGGTACACGATAGAGTCGTTGCCGGTGACGGCGCTATAGACGCGGGCGGTATAGTCGGCGCTGCCGCTGGCGATGCGCGTGCCATCGGGCGACCAGCGCGTCGCGAAGACGAAGCTGAGGTAGCGCGTATAGGTGAGCAGTGTCGATCCCGTCGCGGCGTCCCAGACGGCGGAGGTGTGGTCGGCGCTGCCACTGGCGACCTTGGCGCTATCGGGCGACCAACTCACGGCGTTGACATCGTTCGTATGTCCGTTATAGGTCTGAATCTGCTTCGCGGTGGTCGCATCCCATACCTGGGCGGTGTTGTCGGCGCTCCCCGTGACGATGCGCGTGCCATCGGGCGACCAGCCGACATCCCATACCTCCTTGAGGTGGCCTTTATAGGTGAGCAGCGTCTCACCCGTCGTGGCATTCCAGACATTGACGGTGTGGTCGCTGCTGGCCGAGGCGATGCGCGCCCCATCGGGCGACCACGCGACCCCATTGACGGTGGCGGTATGGCCGGTGTAGATGAGCAGCGACGAGCCAGACGAGGGAACCTGTGTCGCCGTGGAGCCGAAGCCAGGGATCGCGCACCCCGCGGCGCCCAGCGCCAGCGCGCCAGCGGCCAGCCCACGAAGCATGTCTCGCCGCGACATGCGCGCCATTGTCGTTCCGTTCCTCATCTGGCGCTCTGTCTGCATCATCGTCCGCGCTTTCCTCTGCTTCCCTGTCGCTGGCGCCTGTCGCTGGTGGTCGCCTCTGCCACACTATACCCCTCAAATCCTCGCGATTCTCACGGCGTAGGCGTATCGGTTGCGGTACTGGTACTGTCGCGGTCGGGGGAACCGACGTCGCGGTCGCCGTGGGTTGGTGTGTCGCGGTGGGCTTTGGCGCTGGCGGCAGGGTCGCCGTGGGGATTGCCGTGACCAATGGCCCGATGTGCGGCTGTGTTGGGGCAAGCGTCGCTGGCGGACTGGTGGGGGTCGCCACGGTGTTGTGCGGCGACTGCGCCGCATTCACCAGCAGCGCGCCGCCCATGCCCAGGACGCCCAGCGCCAGCAACGCCAGCGCTACCAGAAATAGTCCGCTGGATCCTTTACGCGTTGGCAGCGGGGGCAGCGGGTCTACCCGAAACAGCCGCAGATCTGGAACCACTACCGCGCCACTGCTCTGCGCGCCATCATCTGAGGCGCCTTCCCGCGCAAAGAGGTTCATGGTGGGAGCAGCGTCGGCTGTCGCGGGCGAAATCGGCATCGTCGCGAATCCACGGGCGACGCGCTCTGGCATAGCGTCCGGGCCAGTTGGCGCATCGGGCTGTATGGGCAATGCCGCGTTGACGCCGACGATAAAACGCTGCACCGTGGGCCAGCGCTCGGTGGGGTCACGCGCCAGCGCCCGCAGCATGGCCTGCTCCAGCGGTGGTGTGATGCCAACGCCGTGCTGTGATGGCGGCGGAATTGGCCTGGTAAGCGCCTGCGCCGCGACCTCGTAGATGGTGGCGCCGCTGTAGGGTGTCGTTCCCGTCAACATTTCATAGAAGATGACGCCGAGCGCATAGACATCGGTTCGCTGGTCGGTTGGCAGGCCGCGCAATTGTTCGGGCGCCATATAGGCTGGCGCGCCGATGAGCGAGGCCAGCGTAGTCAGCGAGCGCCGCTCCACGCCCTCCGGCGGCAGATCACGGCCAATCCCGAAATCGCTGACAAAGGCGCGCCCCTCGTGATCCAGCAGCACATTCTCTGGCTTGAGGTCGCGGTGGATGATTCCGGCGTTGTGGGCGGCGGCTAATCCGTAGGCGATATGCCTGAGCAGGGGCACGGCGCGATAGAGCGGCAGAATATTGGCGCGCAGCAACACCGCGCGCAGCGATTCTTGCAACAGGGGCATCGAGAGATAGAGCAAGTTGTCGCCCTGCTCGAAGCTGTGAATCGGCAGGATGTGGCCCGCGTTGAGGAGTGACGCGCGCAGAGCGATATCGCGCATGGTTGCCATGTAGAGCGTATTCGCCGCCACGCTGGGCGAGAAGACCTTGAGCGCCACGGGCCACGACAACCCAGGATGTTGCGCGTGATACACCTCGGCCAGTGATCCGGCGCCGATCAGTTCTCCGACCTGATACGCGCCGACGATCTTGCCCGCGAGCGCCCCGTCGCCTCCTGCCATACCATTCCCCATCCCCGCTGGCCACGAAAATACCTGCTATGTGTTCCTGCTCTGCGTCGTGGCCAAATCATTGTAGGGGTCTGGCAATACTCTGTCAATGCGAGCAACCCGTCGTGGTGGGTAGCAGGCTGGCAGGTGGGTCATCGCGGGCGCGAACCTCTCCCGGCCTTCGGCCACCCTCCCCTACGAGGGGAGGGACTAGGCGACCAGCGTGGCCATCTGGGCGCGTCTGGTTCTGGCTCCCCTCTCCTACGAGGAGAGGGGCCGGGGGTGAGGTCAGCCCTGGTTGAGCAGATCGAGGATTGGCTGGAAGCGCTCGAAGCCAACCATCCCCTCTGGCTCGATCACCAGAATCAGATGCTGCACGCCCACCGCGACGAAGCCGCGCAGCCGCGCCGCGATCTCCTCGTTCGTGCCGGTGACGTGGTGCGCCTCCCCCTGCGCTGGCTCGCCGTTCGGCCCCAGGCGCAAGCATCACCCCCGCCGTAAGCTCCAGCGTCGCGGGATCGCGCCCCTCTTCCTCACAGGCCTGGCGCATCCCCGCCCAGCGCTCGGCGACCACCTCCGGCTGCGTATGCCAGGCGGTATTCCAGGCGTCGGCATAGCGCGCCACCAGCCGCAACATCCGTGGACGCCGCGCCCCAATCAGAATGGGCGGGCCTTTGGGCGAGGGGCCGCGTGGCCGCAGCACGGCGTCTTTCGCGGAGTAGTATTCGCCCGTGAAGTCAACCTTGCCCTCGTGGAGCAGCGGCACGATGATGCGCAGCGATTCCTCGAAGCGGCTCGCCAGGTGCTCGAAGGGGTAGCCAAAGGCGGTGTATTCTGGCTCGTGCCAGCCAGCGCCCAGCCCCAGGATGAAGCGCCCGTTGCTGATCTCGTCGAGGCTATCGGCCATCTTGGCGGTGAGCGCGGGATTGCGAAATGAGGTCGCCGCGACCATCGGGCCAAGCTGTATGCGCGAGGTGACGGCGGCCAGCGCGCTCAGAAACGTGAGCGATTCCCACTGGCCAACCTCGCCCTCGTTGGGCATCCGGGCGATGAAATGGTCGGCCACCCAGAACGAATCGATTCCGGCGCCTTCCGCCGCCTGGGCCATCGCGCGCACATCGCTGAAGCGCGGCGTCGCGCCCTCCGCTGGCATGTCATCCAGCGAGGCCAGCCAGCCAATCTTGAACGTTCTGCCAGTCGCCGCTGAATGCTCTGCCATTGGGCGCTATTCCTCCCGGCTCTCCAGGACCCGGTCTCAGCTCCGCGTCGTCCGCATCCGCCCGAAGATGCTCGAACGGTGTGCGACAGGCGCGACAGTAATACTGGTCGGTTAAGAGTTGCGAGCCAAAGAGCGCCAGCAGCTCGACATCCGCCGAGCCGCAGAAGGGGCAACTGATGACCGATTGGGGAGTTTGCCCCGTGGGTTCTGATGCGCTCACTGCTCTGCTCTCTTCTTGACGCTTCACGCCTGCTACTCTTTTCGCCGTCGTTTGGATGCGTTCGCTGATGCGCTCGCTTTGGGCAGGCGCGAGTTGATAGGTGGAGGCGTCCCAGCGATCCCAGGGCAGCGGCTCGGCCAGTTCCCAGTGTTCGCCAGCGCGGCGCAGCGGCAGATCAAATCCCACGGTACCCAGCGTCGGGCCAAGCAGATCCAGGAAGCGCGCGCGCAATTCATCGGGCGCCGCGTCGAGAATGCCTGCCGCTGCCAGCGGATCATCTGCGGGATCATCCGCGCCGGAGGGGCCGAACCAGCAGAACACCTCATCCCACATGCGACGAAGCGCCTGCTGCTGGGACTCGCGCGCCGCGCCGCCCTCACGCGCCATCCGCCGTACCCAGCCGTCGCCGTGCTGCGCGTGCATGCGCTCTTCCTGCAAGACTTTGCGACTGCGGCCCGCCAGCGGCTCGAAGGTCGAGTCTTTGCCCGCCTCGAAGACGAGGGTGAGCGCGTTATCGATCAGCACGTTGGCGGCGACGAAATCCTCCCAGCCGCCGAATGGCTCGCGCAGACAGGAGAGCGCGGTGAACGCGGTGCGTGTCTCGGGGTCGGTTTCGGCGGCCAATCGGGGGCCAGCGTCTTCAGCACGGGATAGATGGCGCGCGCGTGGCCTAGCTCATCCTGCGCCATCGCCGCCGCCGCCACGCTCGATTCCAGCGTCGGCGCGCTGCTGCACCATTCGGCGTAGCGCCTGCCCAGGAAAAACTTGTTATCGGCCAGCCGCGCCATCAGGGCAAAGATCGCCTCGGTGGGCGCCTGCCTGTGTTGTCTCGCTCATGGTCGTCTCCTGGCTTTCAAGTCTCGGCAGGCGGTTCATGAACTTGAGTTAATGCCGAGCAGCGGTACGTTATGGAAGCGCGGCCGCAGGCTGAAGCCCTGCAGGCTAATCCTGGGGCGAGCATCCCGCTGAATGGTGAGCTACTACGCGCATTTCAGGATTAGCCGTGGCCTTCAGGCTACGGCGCGCGTGCGCCATGCCCGCTGCTATCAAGGTCACGAGGCGATGACCGTCACCAGCGCGTCGCGCGGCACGACCACCATCTCGATCCAGGCGAACTCGTCATAGATGCTGCGGGCGTAGACGCGGGCCAGTTCGGGATCATCCGCCTCGACGGTACCCACCTGTTGCAGCGGCTTCTCATATTCGCGGCGGGCCAGCACCAGCCAGACACGATCCGCCATGACGCGCCGATGGGGGGCGCTCTTGCCCTCCAGCGCGTCGGGCTGCGTGGCGGGATCATCCAGCGCGTCGTATTCGGAGACATAGCTCATAGCGCAACCCCCTGAAGCATGAGCGCGTCGCGGCCCTCGGCGCTGAGGCGGCTCTTCGTCCAGACCGGCAGCCAGACCGTCTCGATCTCCACGGCGCCGACGCCGGGCAGCGCGAGCAGCGCCGCGTGTATATCTTCTTCGATCATCTGCATCGCCGGGCAGCCCATCGCGGTATAGGTCAGCGTGACGCGCGCCGTCTCGCCCGTGGCGCCTGTGCGCTGCGCCGCCACCACCAGCCCCATGTCGACGATGGAGATCGCCATTTCCGGGTCGGGCACGGTGCGCAGCGCGTCCCACACCTCATCCTGGGGATATTCCGCGCCCATGTCGGCGGACGTGGCGCCCATCAGGCCACCTCCTCGCCCAGCAGCCGCGCCAGCCCTTTGTTGCCCCGTTGCAGCGTCTCGACGAATTCGACGTTCTTGGGGCCGCGCTTCTTCCAGCGCTTCATGACCTCATCCCAGGTAACCTCGCCGTCTTCGAGCAGCCAGCGCTTCTCGTGCTCGTCGAAGGTCGCCGGGAAGGCGCAGTCGACCACCCACTTCTGGCTGGCGTCGTCGAAGTGCGCGGGAACGTCGAAGCCGAGTTCCTGGCAGAAGGGGACGGCGGTGCTCATCCACTGCTGGCGTAACTGGTCGTTGCTCTTGCCCTTGAAGCCAAAGTCGAGTTGTTCGGTGTGCTTCTTGAGATCGTCGGGCAGGCCAAACCATTCGACGGTCAGCAGGAACATCCAGTCGATAGCCTTCTGCAGCGTCTCGTGGTCGGCGGTGTTGGGCGCCAGCTTGCGCATCCACTGTTCGCCGTGGCGCAGATGGAACGTCTCCTCTTTATCCACTTTGATGAGCGCGCGCTTCCACGGGCCGAAGGTGGTGCTGGCATAGACATCGCTGAGGAGGATATAGCCCGCGCGGTCATAGAAGGCGTTGGCGACGATCAGCTCGTACCAGCTATCGAGCGGCACATCGAAGGCGTAGGGGTACTTCCACTTGACCGGCTCGCGCCGATAGATCAGCTCTTCGGTATCGACGCCGAGGTCGCGCAGCAGGCGATAGGCGATGTGAGCGTGGCCCAGCTCATCCTGGATGATGGCGATGGCCGAGCCGAAGGTATTGATGTTGGGGGCGGAGCGCGCGGCGTGGAGGTAGGCGGGCGCGCTGACGAGTTCGGTATCGGCCGAGACGGTCAGGATGCGTTTCATGCCTTCGAGATACGCCGGACTCATGTGCTCGACGCCCTCGATGAGTCGCTGCTCGTGTATCCGTTCCAGCACGGCGGCATTGCTGAGTGGCGCGTCCATGTGGGCCTCCTTCTCTGCTGGCGCATATCTCCATTTGGATATAGGCATCTTACGCGGGCGGGTGTGTGGTGTCAAGGCAGACCTCTCCCGCCAGGTAGAGGGAGACCAGTGGCGAAAGGCACGTATTCGTGCCGCGATGAGCGCGCCGTAGGCTGAAAGCCATGCGGCTAATCCCGGTCGTTCGGTATCCTTGTCATTGGCGCGCGAGGTTGCTCAGGCGACGCGATTAGCCGCAGGTCTCTTAGCCTGTGGCAGCGGTCCCTGGAACAGGGCCGCCCGTGCTATCCCGTCCCCCAAATCCCTGGCGCGCCTCTCCGCCGCCTCGGCCTCGGCGGTGTGACCCAACTTGCGCAGGCTGGCGGCTTTGTTGGCCGCTCATGTTTTCGGCGTGGATGTGCTGAACCACTCTTCGAAGGTGGTGGAACCAATGCGTGGATTCGCTCCGGGAGTGAGCGATTGATCGTTCAACACGGCGCCATAGTAGCGTGCATTGCTATCCGCCAGAACCTGGCGTGAGTCGCCCGTTTTGAGCAGGAAACGTTTCACCAGTTCAGCCAGGCTGACGCGTTCAGGACCGGCAACTTCGACGATACCATTCACCGGAGGGCTCACGGCAATGTTCGCCAGGGTTGCTGCCACGTCATCGGGCGCAATCGGCTGGACCAGTGCAGGCGACACATGCACTGTTTGTCCGACAGCGCCTTCCTGTGCAATGCTGCCCAAGAACTCGAAAAACTGGGTTGAACGGAGAATCGTGTAGGGGATAGGCGATTCCTCGATCAGGTGTTCCTGCGCCAGTTTCGCACGGAAATAGCCGTTTTCCTGGAGACGATCAGTGCCAACGACCGACAACGCGACGTGATGTGTGACGTCGGCCTTGATTTCAGCAGCAACGATATGACGACCTGATGTTTCAAAGAATTCCAAAACCGCCTTATCCTCAAATGAAGGCGAATTTGTCACGTCGACAACCACCTGGGCGCCCGCCAGCGCATCATCTAAGCCTTCCCCAGTGACGGTATTCAGCCCAGACGTGTGTGAGGCCGACACCACGTCTTGGCCCTCTTGACGGAGCAGAGTGGACGAGCTTCGAGCCGATGAGCCCACTACCGCCGAGCACAACGATCCTCATGGTGAACCCCTTTTCGGTTGTTGCAGGAGGCTGACTCCTGCACGCCAGTCGGTCTGCGCGCACCGACCACACAGCACACCGTCTAGTGTCATATCGCCGAGACCCCAGGCGTGACACACGTGACACAGATGCCTTCCACCTGCGACGCTCATGGTGATGGCCGCGTCGCCGCCCGTCCGGTCGCTGGCCTCCGCGCTCCTGAGGGCCACGTGGCGGCGCGAGGAACTCGACGCGGCACTGCGATAACGCGCCCATGTGCGCCGCCGACAGGAACAGGAAAGCGCTTGCAGTAGCCCTCAAGCGCGAACTGAGGAGCTACGAAGCGCATCAGGCTTAGGTCAACATCCAGGCTGATGCCGAAACGCAGCCCCTCGGTGATGCTAGGCAGAGGCCAGCACGGCCTGGGCCGCCGTCAGGATGAGCTTCAACACATCGTCCGGGTGGGAGACCATCGCCACATGGTTCGAGGAGATTTCGACGGTGGTCGCCCCCATGCGCTTGGCAAACAGCCGCTCGGCATCGGGCGGGATCGTCTGGTCGCCTTCGGCCACCATGAACCAGGTCGGCAGCGTCTTCCAGGCAGGGACGCCCATCACGTCGTCGAGCGCGGTGCCAGGATAACGGCTGCTGCACAGCGAACATGACCCTGGCCTTCACCGGATCAACGTCAGCCGCGAAGTGGCCCACGAAGTCAGTCTTCGGGAAGCCACGCGAAGCCCTGTTTGTCGACGTCGAGATGCGCGATGGCAGGAGTCGGCGGTCCCTGCTCCAGCAGCGCGCCAATCGACTCACCCTCGTCGAGCCCGAAGCCCGCGATGTAGACGAGACCAATGACGTTCGGCGCGTCGGCGCCGAGCGCGGTGATGATCTGGCCCCCGTACGAGTGGCCGACGAGGAGAGTCGGACCATGCTGGCGTGCCAGTACCTGGCGCAGCCGAGCGACGTTATCCGTCAGTGAGGTGAGCGGAAACTGTGGGGCAGTCACGGTGTAGCCATCGGCCTGCAAGCGCTCCACAACAGCGCTCCAACTGGAGCCGTCGGCCCACGCGCCGTGGACCAACACAATGTTTGGCAAGGTTGCCATTGTCGCCATCCTTCCTTCTCTTCAGGACTTCCATGCTTACTCAGTACAGCAACGACGGTCGCGATGCACAGCGAGTCGTAAGTCACTGCATCCGTCTGCCAGGAGCGTAGCCGATCATGCTCGCTGTGTCGTGGGTGATGACACTCCTTTCTTCAAGCACAAAATTCCACGCAACATAATGGTGACTTTTCCTCCTTCTTGGTGTTGTCGAACGGAGCTGCGTTCCCTGGGACGCGCTAGATCTCGGCGCTGGTGCCGTAATACTGCTCATCCTCACGGAAGCCGCCCTGCCCGCCGCCAATCCGGCGGTAATCCTCGACCAGTTCGATCGAGCGCAGATACTTCACCATTTTGTAACCAAGTTGAGTCTCTACTCTCAGCCGGAGTGGGGCTCCGTGGTCGATGGGCAACGGTTCCCTATTCATTTCGTAGGCAAGAATCGTCTGTGGGTGTCTGGCCAGTTCCATGTCGATGACCTCATAGAAAGGTCGCTGGTACGCCGACTGAGTTCCGGTTTGACCGCCTGCTTGCCAAGTTGGAACGATGTGAAGACCAGATATTTTGCCTTGGGCGACGGCGCACACACGTTGAGGACCTCGTTCAGGCAGACTCCGCCCCACTCGGCCACGCCCGACCAGCCCTGTATACAGTTGTGCTTGGTGATCTGGGTCTGCTTGGGAAGCGCCCGTAAGTCTTCCAGGGAGAATTCCGCACGACGTTCCACCAGGCCGCAGACGGAGAGCTTCCAGGTCGCAAACCCTGACTGGGCCAGGTCCTGGTAGTCCGAAGTGTCTGGCGGACGGCCGTTGACCCAGAAATAGGGTGAAATGGCGGAGGGTTGGTACGCCTGTTTCGAGTTCAGTCGATGCAGCAGCGCCAGTCGGAGTGGATCGACCAGCGCGCCGAGCGCGTGCTGCATGCCGCGCGGATTGCGGAGCGTTTGCCAGGACGCCCAGGCCCAGACCACCACGACCAACAGCACTGCGGCCACCGCGATTGCAATTGCCGCCCAGACATTGCCCTGCTCGGTTCCAAACACGATATTGCGTATGTTGTCGGGGAAATAGACGATCAGGACGAGGACAGTATGCACCACAATAAAGAGCACAAAGGCGATCAAGCTCAGGAAATGGAGACTGCGCGCGGCTTGTCTGCCGCCAAAGAGCTTGATATACCAGGGGAACTCGAGCCTCAATCGCCGGGGACATAGCAGCTCCAGTGAGCAGCATGAACGGCGCCAGCACGAAGACCACTGCGGCATAGCCCAGTTGCTGGAGAGGATCATAGGGGGTAAAGACGCTCTTGGGTGGAGTATGCAATGACAGGTACATCAGCAGCGTATGCCAGGCAGCTGGGACGATGGACCAGGAGGTGGGAATGAGTCGGCTCCACTCTCCGGTCACAAAGAGTAAGACAACATAGATCACGCCATTGAGAATCCAGAATATCACGGAGAAGAAATGCCAATGCCGACCTAGTCCAAGGTTATCCTTGCCTGGCAGCGCCAACCAGATCGAGACCGGTACTTCATCGTCCATCGAGGTGTACAGCCTATCCTTAGGCACTTTCTTTCTGACCAGACTCAGCCAGGCACGGTCGGGGTCACAGCCGTCGTTCCAGTAGAGTCGCGGGTGGGCTGCAACTATCTGCAGGCCACTGCGGATCAGGAGGCCGATGAAGAGAAGGTTGATATAGTGCGTCAGACGTAACCACAACGGAAAACCGAGTGACGCGCTAACGAGAGGTGAAGTGGACATGGGCGTTCCTCCTTGCTTGATCCTCCTTGTCGTGCCAGTAGCACGTAGACCAGTATGCAGGTTTCTCCTGCGATTGCCCTACTCGCGTCATGTATCTCGTGTAGTATGAGATGACTTGTCGTCATACTCGGAAGGTCGAAGCGCACTTCGCGCGGCAAGGTCGCGGTAAGTCACGGCGTTCGCCGTTCCCCATGCGATTCGCCGCGCGCCGCAGTCTCTGCGGGGTCGATGATGATGCGAGCAGCGCGCTCGTGGGTGAGCAGGTTCCAGCCCCAGTCCCCCAGCACGTCGAGGCGGTTGCGCATGCCACTCAGCTCCACGAGATGGACCGTGAGCCAGGCAAGCCAGGCGACTGGCCCCTGGAGGGTCATGCCAGTGGGAAACTCGCATACGGCAGTCCCTCGCCCAATGGTGGCCAAGGTCCCCAGATTGACATAGCGGAACGGCTGGCCCGGCTCTCCCAGCAGTCGTCGGGTGATCTGGTGGGCGGCATGGGCGCCGGACTGGATCGCTGGCTGCGCCAGTTGGGGGAGTATCTGTCCGCCGTCCATCATCTGCGCGAGGTCGCCGACGACAAACACGTCGGGATGCCCCGCCACGCTCAGGTCAGAACCGACGATAATCCTACCCTTCTCCCCCTGAGGCAAGCCGAGCTTTCCGGCTAGGGAGCCTGCGTGCAACCCACCGGCCCAGATCGTGGTGTGCGCACGTAGCGCTTCGCCCGACTGTAGCCGCACGCCCGTCGCGCTCACCTCCGTTACCGCGATGCCGAGGCGGACCTCCACGCCGCGATCCTCCAGGGTCTTGCGTGTATAGGCGCGCAGATGCTCCTTGTAGCCGGGGAGGAGTGTATCGCCCCGCTGGACCAGCACAATCCGTGCCTTGTTCACAGCGAGGTCGGCGTAGTCCCGGCGTAGCTCATGGTGGAACAGATCCACCAGCGCGCCAGCCGTCTCGACGCCGGTTGGCCCACCGCCCACGACCACGAAGGTGAGGGCGCCATCATCGACCAGCGCGGGATCGCGATCGGCGGCCTCGAACCGGTCGAGGATCTGATTGCGCAGCCGCACAGCATCTGGCAGTGTATAGAGCGGGAGGGCGTACGTGGCCGCGCCGGGAATCCCAAAGTAGTTGGCCGTGGCGCCGGCCGCTAGCACGAGATAGTCGAAGGGCAGCGCGTCACCCTCGGCCATCTGAAGTTGGCGGGCCTCCCAGTCTGCGCCGGTCGCGGTCGCCTGACGGAAGGTCACGTTCTCCTGGTGATGGAACATGTCCCGCACCGGGCGTCCGACATCTTCGGCATTGAGGAGGGATGTCGCGACCTGGTAGAGAAGCGGCTGGAAGGTGTGGTAATCATGCGTGTCGACCAGGATAAAGTCGACGGGAAGGTGGGCCAGATGCTCGGCGGCAGCTAGCCCGCCAAAACCGGCGCCAACAATGACCACGCGCGTGCGCTCCGTTGATGCAATATGATGCGTCATTTGCCTACTCCTCCTGAGCGACTATGCGATGCGCCTCAAGACGCGGTGAGGCTCTCGCCCTGCTGAATTGGGATCCCTCCGCCCATGGTCAACACCAACTTGCCCCAGTCATGACCATGCTCGCTGTGTTCGCTGCCATCGAGCGCCTCCACCGCCTGCTCCAGCGAGTAGGTACGGTCGATAGGCACATTGAACTGCCCAGCGTCGACCGCGTGAGCCACCCGCCGCAGCAAGTCGGCGTTTGGCTGCAAGATGACGTTGGTCGCCTCGATGCCTCGCTCGGCCATCTTCGCTCGGTCGGCCGCGTAGACAGTAGGCCCGAGCCCATCGCCTGGTTCCAGCATCTGACTGATCTGCCGCGGCTGGCCAGATCGCTGACCACGTCAATGACGGCGTCGATGCCACCGCGGATGAAGCGCACGGGCCAAGACAAAGAGGTCTCCGGTGGTGTAGTCGATCGCCTTGTCGGCCCCCAGACCGGCGCCATATAGGCCGTGTCAGTCGAGCGCGATGACGCGATAGCCGTTCTGTGCGAGAAACAGCATTTGGCCGTCTCACATGTCGGCGTTCAGTGGCCAGCCATGTGAGAACGTGACGGCCGACCTTCGCCCAGTCCTTGTAGTAGATCTCGTGCCGTCCTTGGTGGTGATCGTGCTCATGATTTGCTCCTTCATGAAGGTGTGTGGCGTGGGTAGACGGGCATATATCATGGCCTTCTTCCACTCCTCCGAGCGAGCCTAGTAGGCGAATCCGCCAGGCTGTAGCCCAGGGCCTTCTCTCGTGTTCCATCGGGCCGCTGACGTGTCTCGGCTCCGAGGTGTCGGGACATCACATCACTTTACATCGCAATGCGATATCGTGTGCTGTCTGTGTCATCGTGCATGCTCATCTGAGTGTCGCAATGTCAAGGTCAGCAGATTCAGAGGGAGAACTATCTGACACTCCGCGCAGGTCGAGGCGTGAGGATTCTCAACGTTTCGAATGGTTGCAGTCTCAGCGCAGTCTCACATGCGGAAAGGACAGGCGCGGTTGGAATCACCGTTACATGACCAGCCAGCCGTCACAGCGTCCCCAGCAGACTGGCGCATGATTGCGTGGGGCGATATACTCCATCTGCGCGGATGTATGGCTTGCGACGCGACGGGCGCAAGGCGCGCGGCAGAAGGGACGAGCACAACATGGATACCTCAGCATCCCAGAAGTTGCTGGAAGCCTATGCGCAGGGACAACGAGACTTCTATCACTGGAACCTGGCCGGGGCCGATCTGACGGAGGCCGACCTGGCCGATATCGATCTGCGCGGCTCGATTCTGCGCGGCGTCAAGATGGCGGGCGCCAACCTCGAAAACGCCGTCCTGGCGGGCGCGGACCTGAGCGACGCCGATCTGAGCGAGGCCGATCTGACCGATGCGGTGCTTGCCTATGCCAGTCTCAAAGGCGCCAATCTGCGTGAGGCTGATTTGAGTGGGGCCGATCTGGAGGAGGCGAATCTCACCAATGCCGATCTCAGCGAGGCCACCCTGCAAGACGCCTTTCTCGATGGCGCGGAACTCAAGCACGCGCACCTCTCTGGCGCCGATCTGACGGGGGCGAGCCTGGAGGGCGCCGACCTCACCGGAACGGATCTCAGCGAGGCCATCTTCTCGGATGAGAGCCTCGATGGCGCATTCTGGGCCGGTGACACGCCACCGGAGCAGCCAGAAGAGGCCGGTGACAACGGCGATTAGTTTTCCGTGGTTTCCCGAATGGCGCCGCATGTGGGCGAGACGGCTGGCGGTTGAAACCGCGCCTAGCGCCTACGGGCTGACGCGCCGCCACAAAGCCCGCCTTCGCGGGTTGCAGAGATGCGTCCCTGATCGGGCAGCGCGCCGGAGTCTGAGTCTGGCAGTCCGCGCAGGCGGACTTGGTGGCCGTAGGCCGTTCAGGCGCGGTTGCAACCGCCCGCGCTCATAGCCTGAGGCGCTACGGCTCATCCTGGTTGTTTGGTAGCCTTGTGCGTGGCGGGCGAAGGGGAGTCGGCGCGCGGCTTTGCGTATGCGACTGCGTAGCGCGACTACATGCGCGTATGAGATGATGGAGCATAGGTTTGCGTCGAGCGGTTTAGGACGGCGGCTGCAGCAGCAACTCGTACGCTTCTTCGAGTCGCCCCGCGACAATGCTCAGGCCATCCAGCGCGGTGACGGCCAGATTGAGCCGTTCGGCATTGGCGCGTAGCAAACGCGCATACTGAATCATCGACGGCAGCGACGTGGCCACATTGCGCAGGAGATAGAGCGTCTGCTCGCGGCGCTCTCCCATCCAGGCGGGATCCTCCAGGCGGGGTTCTTCGTTGCCGCCAGGGTTTTCCGCCGGATCAAACCCTAAGGGCGCGCGACCAAAGAAATCGGCGAGGAATTGAAAAAGCTCCCCACGCGCGACCGCTAGCAGGCTGGTGATCTCAGACAGCAGACGCGCCTCAGGAAGGGCGCGCCCTAAGAGCCACCACTCCTGAACAGCCAGCCCCTGCTCGATCTCCACGATGCGGTGCAACAGCATCTCGCTCCGGCCCGCTAGCTCGTCAACCCCCTCGCCCGGCGCGCCCGGCGCACGAACCGCTCGCAACTCTGACGACGTGCGATGGTAGGGCATCGCTTGCATCCAAGACTCCTCTCCCGTGTTGTTCCCTTAAACACAGGGAAAAATCCGCTGTTGTGATAGCTATCACACGGCAGCGAATCCTATTTTCCATCACACTGTAGCGAGTTATACACTTTCCGTCAACTACTCTCAACCACTTTGTCTGATTTTCATCAAACTCATACGATGTTAATCACACAACTTTCATATTGGCAATAGAATTTTCGTGAATGATACTCGCGATACGCCTCATACACCTCACGAGGAGCGCTCTGGCTGACCACCTATTCGAATGGTGAAGCGCAAATTGGCCAGCGATGGATATTGGGTAGCAAGGCTCAGTATCGCGGCACAAGAAAGGCCAATCAGGCAGCATCGTGCCCCTCGCGCTTCACATACTCTGCGGCAAACTGAAGCGCGACGCGAATGTGTTCGATCTGTAATGCCATAGTCGTCACGCATTTCTTCCCGAGGAAAGCCCTGCGCAAGCATATCAAGAATGAGATAGATCGGGATGTCAGACTCGACAACGGGTTGCCCCCCGTGTATATCGGGATCCGAGTAGACACCAGGAATGCCTAATGGATGCTGCATAGACCGATTCTCCTCGCTACGTCTGCCAGGAACGTTATACGTCTGCATTCTACCGCAGAGACGCAAACACATAGGCGCATCGACCCTTATTCAGCGGCCAGCCAGGCGGACTTCTCCTCGGCGGACATCTCGGCGCTCAGGCGCACCGCGTCGTCGAATGGCATCTCTTCGCGCGCGTCGCCATCTTTGCGCTCGCCCTGTCGGCTGCGGAGCAACGCGGGCGCCTGCGCGGGGCCAGCCAGCATCACCCGAAGCTGCTCGGCGGCGGTATCGAGCAAGGCGCTCAGCCGCTGGAGCAGTCGCTCGGGTACGGTGCTCGCGCGAATACGCCCCGCCTCGAGCGCGCTCAGCACATCCACACCCAGCCCCAGCCCGCGCGCGACCTCACGCATGCTCTTGCGTTGCGCCTGACGGAGCGCCTTGAGGGTGGGCGCCTGTACGGCGGTGGCAGTGGCGACGGCGGCGACCGGCGCGGCTTGTACGGCGGCGGCCCCAAAAACACTGGCGAATGCGCGCGCGGAGGCCCGTTCGGCAATGGCCCCAATCTCAGGGGTCAATGGCGCGTCTTCGTAGCCCTGTGTCGCCAGCAACGCGCCATAGAATGTCGTCAACTCGTTGGCGTGGGCGGGATGCTGCGCCAACACAGCGGCCAGCGCGCCTTTTTGCCCATGCTCGCTGGCGGCTGCCAGCTCCATTTTGGCCTGCATCAGTGGATCACGCTGTGCGGCGGTCATCTTCGTCATAGCTTTACTCCTCGCCCCACCTCTTTGGGGGCGGTATACTCATTCAGCCTCTGCGGCTTCTTCCGCCGCGAGGCGCTCGCGCAGCAACACCTTTGCCTTTTCGTAGCGCAGGCGCATCGTTCGTTCAGTCTTGCCGCAGATCGCGGCGATATCGTCCCAGCGCATCTCGTCGAAGACACGCAACATCATGATGCGTTGATCGAGCGGGTCGGTCAGGTAGCGCAGGATACGTTGCGCCTCCAGCGACGCCATCCGCGACGCCAGTTGGTCGCCCGGCTCAGCCAGTTCGCGCGCCGCGCTCTCCGCGCCATCGGCCTCGGTCAACGGCACATCCAGCCGGTCTACCAGCGCCTGGGGCACGTGCATCCCCCGCCCGACCGGATTGCCACGGTCATCGCGCCGATAGCTCAGGCCCTCCTGTCGCAGCACCCGCTGAAAATTATCCGCGCAGAGGCAGCGTAGATAATGAATGAAATTCGCCAGCATGAACTCTTCGCGCGGATTCTGCGCCTCGCGCAGCAGTTGCTCGATCATCCCCGCGATAGCCTCTTCCATCAGGTCGGGGCGGTGGCGCAGGCCGTAGCTGCGGCGCTGGAACTCAGGCATGCAGCGCGTGATAAGCGCCTCGCACAACCCGCGAACGCGTTCGCTATCGCCTCTCGCCTTCCAGCTACGAATCGCGCGCACCAGATCGGCGTCGCTGACGACATAGCCGCCGCTGGAGGTACGCTGTTTCAGTTTCTCTACTACGCGTGGATTACGCGGATCCGGAAGATTGGCGGGCGTTTGCTGCGCCGCCGTTTCCTGAACCGTCTCCTCCGCGGATGTGGCGCCAATCACCGGAATCGCCTCCCTCGCGTCCGACCGTCGCTTCTCTGGCGTCCGGTGGGCCGCGTGTTCTCGCTCATCCATTCTTTTCACATCTCCGTATTTCTCTGCCATTCCAGCACTGGTTCAGCATTGGCTCTGGCTGTGTGAATGGGTAGAAGATGTGCTTCTCCTCGACATCTTCTTCGCTCTCCGGCCAGAACCGGAAATTGCCGCGAATTCTCGGCTCATCGTTCAGGGCGTCGTCTGCCGCGCTCCCAGGAGGCTGCTCCTGTAGGGTGAAGAGATAGAACGACGTCATATGGTTGGCGGTGACATAGGGCGTAAACGAGCCTAACGGCAGTTTGTCGCCGCCCGCCAGCGCCGTTTCCATATCACCCACGCGGCTAAGCGCCACGATGGTGACAGTTGGTCCGTGGCTCTCCGCCAGCGCCGCCGCCAGATCGGCGGTCGTCTCGACACGAATACCGCTGGTTCCCGGTCCCAGATAGCGCAGCGTCGCATAGTCCGCCACCAGATCGCCGTCACTGAACAGGATGAAGTGTGTACCTGCAGGCAACGTGCCCAGGTAGCGCCCAATATCGGTATACGTCGTCCACCAGGGATCGTGATTCGTCTGCTGGGGAAAGTCCGTGAAGTAGCGCTGGACATTCCAATTGGCGCTCAGCCCCACCAGCGTCAGCGCCAGCAGCGTCGCGGCCACCATCGGCGCCGGGGCTGGCAGGCGGATCATTGGCGCCCGCGCGGCCAGCGAGACGGCGCCGCGTTCCATACGATGTAGTATATCTTCCAGCAGCAATGCCGCCAGCAGGCAGAGCGCCGGAAGCATCACCAGCAGCCGCTGCCAGTCGGGCATGTCGATGGTCAGCACGCCGCCAAACACCACCGTCCCGGTAATCCAGATCGAGAGCAGCAAATACGCTGGCTCGCGCAGCCGCAGCAGCGCATAGAAGAAGCCGATGGTGACGAGCGAGGCGACGCCAATATCGAGCAGGCTATAGTGCGGGCCATATTGGGTGCTCTGGTCGGCCACGCCCACCGGAATCAGCGGGACAGCGGCCAGCTGGCGCAGCAGCACCGTCGGAATATCGGCGGTGCCAAATTGGCCGATCAGGTGGTCGCGCAACCAGGGCGTCTGGCTGAGAATCAGCACCTCATTGGTGCGGCTGTTCAGCGGATTGCTATTCGCGTGGAAGTAGGCGCCCAATGGCCCCAGCGCCGCCGCAACCCCGGCGAGCAGCCAGCCGAACGTCGCGGCGCGCCCCGCGAGCAGGCTACGATTGAGCAGCAGCAGGCCGACGATGAAGAGCGGCACGATGACAAAGACGAGACGGGCGCTGAAATAGACCTGGGCCGAGAGGCTCATGGCGACGGCGGCCAGCACGGCGGCGACGGCGCTCCGGTCGCGCAGGGCGCGCACCAGCAGCCAGAGCGTCAGCTCGACGGCGAAGAGCGCATGGATATAGTGGATGCCTGAGCGGCTAAACTGGATGTGCAGATGCGAGAAGGTCAGCAGCGCGGTCGCGACGAAGGCGACCCGGCGGCCCGCGAACTCGCGCGCGAGCAGATACATCAACACCAGCGAGAGCAGCCCGACGATCACCGACGAGAGGCGCAGGCCAAAGAGGTCAGCTCCGGCGAAATGCATCACCAGCGCGGGGATGCCAAAGCCAGCGACCGGAAGCCCATACCAGCCCGTCGAAAACAAGGTATGCACCTCGCCATGGAGCCAGCGCAGCGCCTCCAGCGCGCACGACGCCTCGTCGCCGTGGACGACATAGGGCATCGTGGCCAGATTCGGCAGGCGCAGCGCTAGGCCCACGGCCAGCAGCCCGCCCATCAGCAGCCAGTCGCCCCAGGTATTCCAGAGGGCGCGCCAGCGTGGTTGGTCGCGTGACGTCGTGTCGGCGGCGAGTCGCCAACGCAGGCGACTCAGCGGCAATGGCGGCGGCGCTGGCCAGACGAGCGCCGCAATCACCAGCAGAACGATACCCGCGATCCAGAACCACTGGGCGGCGAGCGCCTCCACAGGCCCGCTCACCAGCGCGGACGCCACAATCGCCGAGAGCAACGCTCCCCACACGAGCGCGGCGGCGCCCCAGTGACGCCAGGTCGCGGCGCGCAGAGCTACGCGCCAGCGGTCGAGCAGCGCCTGGAGGGCACTTCGCCGGGGCAACAACCGTGAGAGGGCGCCCGTACGCTGTAGGGCATCTCGCGGAGCGTGTCGGGGAGGTATGACAGCGACTGCCAGGCCGACTGTACGCCGTGGCTGATACTGTGCCAGCGGAGCAGCGCCGCCGCGCTCAGGCTGGCGAACAGCAGCAGCGCCACGAGCGACGGTGAGGCGACCACTTTATCAGCGCCATCGCCCTTGATGACCAGGGCGCTCAGTTGCGACTCCGCCGCCACGACATCCACCAGAAACAGCACGAACAACGCCCGACGCAACGCCAGAAACCAGTCGGTATAGCGAATCCTTAGCCCTATCGTGGTGGTGATGTTCGCGCGGGCCTTCGCCTGCACACGACCCATGCTCTTCCCCTGTCCTTCTCGCCCGGCGAATGCGTCCGTTGCGCGATCAATCTCGTCCCGTAGCGGCGGCCTGCGCGTCATCATCACGACGCGATTTAGCGCTCCGCTGTTCCAGGGAGGGCAGGGAAATCTGGCGACGCCTCCAGGGTGACATGCCCGCCCTCCACACTGTAGACGTAGGCGCGCGATTGCACCGTTTCGGGCAGGCTGGTGGCGTCGGTAATGGTGAGCAGCACCTGATCGAGGTCGCCGACGGCGTCGAGAAAATCGGCGCGGCGGCGGGCATCCAGTTCGCTCAGCACATCATCGAGCAACAGCAGCGGCTGGTCACCCGTCTCCGCCTCAATATACGCCAATTCGGCGAGCTTGAGCGCGAGGGCGACGGTGCGCTGCTGACCACGCGAGCCATAGGTCGTGAGATTGATGTCGCCCGCATAGAAGGCGAGGTCGTCGCGATGTGGCCCCAGCACATTCGCGCCCTGGGCGATCTCGCGCCGCCGCAGCTCCATCAGCCGCGCCCGAAACGTCGCCGTCAATTCATCGTCGTCGACGGCCAGCGACCCTTTATACGATGGCTCATACGCCAGGCGCAGCGGCATCTCTGGCAGCCCCTCATCGCGGGCGAGCGCCTCGTAGAGCTGTCCGGCGGTGGTCTCGGCCTGCGCGATGAAACGGGCGCGGGTGCGCATCAGCGGCACGGCGAGCGTGGCAAGCTGCTCATCCCAGAAAGGCAGTGCGTTTGGGCTTTCCTCGCCCTCTTTGATGCGCCGCAGCAGGGCGGCCCGCTGCGTCACCACCTTCTGATACTGCCCCAGCGCGCGACAATAGCCCGAATGTACCTGGCAGAGCGTCAGATCGAGAAAGCGGCGCCGCTCGGAAGGCGAGCCAGTCACCAGTTCGAGATGGCTCGGCGCGAAGACGACCACGGTGACTTTGCCCAGCAGATCCATCGCCCGACGCGGCATGCCATTGACGCGGATACGCTTGCGGAAGGGCACTGCGGGCAGCGGCGGGTTGCCCAGGGCGCTGCTCGTCTCGCGGGCGACGGCGCTGGCCGGAGCCTCGATGCCCGTATCGGCGACGATCACCTCGACGGCGAGGGTATCTTTACGGCGAACCACCTCGGCCTCGACCCGCGCGAAATGGCCCGGCGCGCCCCAGCGTACCGCCTCGCGCTCGCTATTGGTGCGAAAGGAGCGGCTGGTGGCGATGAGGCTGATGGCCTCCAGCAGATTCGACTTCCCCTGGGCGTTGCGCCCGCGAAAAACCACGAGGCCACGTGGCAGCGCTACATCCAGTTCGCGGTAGTTCCGAAAGTCGGTCAGACGCAGGCGCTCGATATGCATGGCATCTCCTATGAGCGCCGCAAATACGGCGATATGGCAGGCAGGCATCGAAGATCGCGGCACGCTGGCCAGTAGCCAGGGAGGCGATTTTTTCGACGTTTTGGGCCGTATGAAAGAATTGTCATCAAACTAGTCCTAAACATGGGGCATTCAGCGGTAATCATGAAAGAATTGTCATCAAATTGTGTGGCGTCTTTCATGCTTGTGAACGCCCACTCAGGATATACTATTTCTGCGGTCACGAGAAGTCGGGGCAGTGGGAGTAGGGTGGTTGTGCGATTCCGCGCGACAGGGTGCGGGGTCGGTGAAGAAGATGTGGGTCGGTGGAATCGCACAACGTGGTCGCGCAGGTACCCCTTCGTCGTTGGTAGGAAGCCAGCACGAAGGGGTATCTGTTTTCCC
>CAVPDP010000014.1:0-175748 GCA_963702665.1 uncultured Chloroflexia bacterium | reverse complement strand
TTGCCCGATGGTGGCCAGTCGTATGTCGCCTCGCTACGGATATGGCGTTCTTTCTGCCCCCAGCGCGACGAATCCACCGTCAGCACAAGCGCCCGATATCCCGCCAATTCCGCACGCTGGGCAAGGCGCTCAGCATGCCCGCGTGTCCTGCTGGAAAAGTACAATTGGAACCAGAGCGGGCCAGTCGCCGCCTGGGCGATATCCTCCAGCGTCCGTGTCGATTCGGTGCTCGCCGCCATCAGCGCCCCAAGCGCGCCTGCGGCCTGAGCCGTCGCGCACTCGCCCTCGTCGCACGCCGCGCCATGCATCGCCGAAGGGGCAACGCAGATGGGCATCGTCACTGGGGCGCCAAGCAGCGTCGTCGCCATGTTCACCTGGCTGACATCCACCAGCACGCGCGGTCGTATCTGGATGCGCGCAAACGCGGCCCGGTTTTCACGCAGGGTTATCTCGTCATGCGCGCCACCGCTATAGTAATCCCACACCGCTGGATGCAGCCGTTCGCGCGCCAGTTCCTCGTACTCGAACACGTTGATCGGTCGCATCGCTCTCCCTCGCACGCTACTCCAGCCAGCCATTGTAGGGGTTAATGCTGTAGCCCGCTCACAACTCGCGCGTATTTGTCAGCCAGCGCCTGCGCCGAATCACGTGAGGGCGACTCCGCCAGCACGTGGAACAGCGGACGATCCGCATCTGGCAGGACGAGTACCCACTCTTTACCCAGGTCGATCTTCACGCCATCAATAGGGCTGCCCCGCTGCGCGCGATACTGCTCGCTGAGCATGCGCATCACTTTGCCCTTGTACTCCCACGGGCAGTTCACCTGCGTGCGAATCATGTGATAGGGCGGAAGCTGTGTCACGACCTCCGAGAGTTTCGTCTCGTAGCGCGCCAGCGCCTCCAGCAGCTTCATCAGCGCGAACATGCCATCGAAGGCTGGATGCAACTGTGGGAAGACGAAGCCACCATTGCCATCGCCAACCATCACGACATTGTCGCGTGTGGCCGCACTGGTCAGCGCCTGCGGCATCACCTTGGTGTAGATGATCTTGCCCTTCTGACGCGCCGCCACCGTCTCTACGACACTGGGCGCCGTCACCGGAACCGCCACTGTGCCGCCCTCACGCCCACGGAGCATCAATTCCGTCATCGCGGCCAGCAGCCGCCCGCCATCCAGCAGGTGGCCGCGATCATCGACGACATAGATGCGCTCGCCAGCCGTATCGATACGCACACCCAGGTCCGTTTTGAGCGTGCCGGTAATGGAGGCCAGCACCTCGATATCGCGGTCGAATTCCTCATTGGTGCGCGAGTAGCGGAGTTGGTCGCGGGTCGCATTGAGCGCGATGACATCGGCCCCAATCTCGTTGAAGATCGAAGACATCGGATTGACACTGGCGCCATGACCGTAGTCCACGACGATGCGGAACTGGCGCTTGCGCACCAGATCGAGGTCGAGATTGCGCAGGAACGCCGCCGTGTAGCGAGGAATGACCGACTGCGCGTACGAAATCTGGCCGATGTCATCCAAATAGACACGGCGGAAATCCTCGCGGAAGAAGAGATTCTCGATTTTTCGCTCAGTGCCTTTGGAGATATCCTGACCCTTCTGATCGAAGAATTTGATATCGACGACACGCGGATCGAACGGCGAGAGGCGAATATGCACGCCGCCAGTGGCATCGGTCGTACGCACATAGTAACGCGCAACGGGCAGTGGCACATCTTCCAGGTCCCACACGTTGATGCCAGCCGAAGGCAGACCAGAGATGATCGCGCGCTTAATCATGCGTGGCGTGCGATGCGCGTCGCGATTGACACAGACGGTGGCGCCTCGGGAGAGAACCGCGCCGAACGCCGCGCCCAGGCGAGCGGCGAAATCCGGTGTGATATCGACGTTCACCAGCCCAGTCACGCCATAGCGCCCAAAGAGCGAGCGGCGCCCCTGCGATCCCCAGATGATGCTAGAGGTGATGACCGCCCCCGTCTCGATCTCTTTGTTGGGCCAGACCTTGACGCCGGGCTGCACAATAGCGGACTCGTTGACGACCGAGTGGTCGCCGATAACCGCGCCCTCGAACATCACCGCTTTGCTCTTGATGCTGCATGCCGTGCCCACCAGCGCGCCGCGCAACTCCGCCCGCTCGCCAATGTATGAGTTGTTCCAGACGACGCTCCGGTCAACTTGCGCTCGGCTATCGATGATGGTATAGGCCCCCACCGCGCTTGGGCCGTGGATGACGACGCCCCCCTTGATTCTGGCGTCGTGGCCCAGATACGCTGGGCCAAACACCTGGGCATCGTCGGCGATGTCAACACCCTCCTCGACGAAGACCCGGTTGCCGATATCCGTGCCAGGCACGGGCAGGTTCACCTGTCCCTGAAGGATATCCGCGTTGGCCTGCATATAGGTGGCGAGGTTGCCGATATCACACCAGTAGCCGTCGGCGACGAACCCATAGATCGGGTCGCCAAGCTCCAACATCTTGGGGAAGAGTTCCTGGCTGAAGTCGAACGGCTTGTCTTTCTCGAAGTAGCTGAGCACCTTGGGATCGAGCACATAGATACCCGTATTGATGGTGTCGCTGAAGACCTCGCTCCAACTGGGCTTTTCGAGGAACTGGCGGATGTGGCCCCGGTCGTCGGTGATGATGACACCATACTCGAGTGGGTTGGCGACATGGGCCAGGGTCAGCGTCGCCATCGACTTTCGATCATTATGGAATTTGATGATTTTGCCGAGATCAAAATCGGTGAGCGCGTCGCCGCTGATAACCACGAATGGCTCGTCCAGCAGGTCTTCGGCGTTCTTGACGCTGCCAGCGGTGCCAAGGGGAATCTCTTCGCGCGAGTAGCTGATATGCATCCCAAA
This sequence comes from uncultured Chloroflexia bacterium, assembly GCA_963702665.1. Taxonomy (GTDB): domain Bacteria; phylum Chloroflexota; class Ktedonobacteria; order Ktedonobacterales; family JADMIN01; genus DAHUXT01. The sequence goes on along the minus strand of CAVPDP010000014.1, from coordinate 172,876 downwards.
CTGCGACCCATCGCCGAAGTAGTCTTCGATGGCGCTGGCCATATATTGCACAGTCACAACGACGTCGGTGATGCCGTGGCGCTTGAGCAGGTTCAAAATGTGCTCCATCACCGGGCGTCCCACAATCGGCACCATCGGTTTCGGGCGCGACACCGTGAGTGGCCTCAGCCGTGAACCCTCGCCGCCAGCCATGACTACAGCCTTCATAACACCGGCCCTCCTCACTCACCTACTCGCTATTAGGCCAACGGGATGAAAAACGGAAGCGCTATGCTAGCAGAAAACGCCTGATCGCGCCACACAATACGATGGGCTGAGGCGCTCTGCGCAATGGGCTGGAGAAAGCAGGTATAGATATTCTCTGGCCGCATGCGTCTTGACGAGGAGGGTACTACCTTACACCGCATACCGCCTGCCTATCTAACCCCTCGGAACCTTGCGGGCGGCCAGGCGTTCTTCACAGACGCGGACTAAAGTGAGCTTCCGTCGCGGCACTGAAACATCTTCCCTCAGTTTCTATCCTACCACACGAGGCAGCACGTATTCTCGTTCAGCCAGCCAATCCTGCGGCGCCGAGGCCAGCGAACCCACTGAATGTGGCAAACATCACACTGGGAAATAACAAAAGTGAGACGGAGTGTGGCCTGAGCCATCTTCCGTCTCACTCTGTAGAACCGCCGCTCAAATCAATGTGGGTCGATGCGTACCAATCAGTGACAGTTAATTCAGGCAGCTCTTGCCACCCATCAGTTCGATCCACTCACCCAATTGCCGTTCATCCTGTTGCCAGGAATGCTCGTGCTCATAGCGCTCTTGCAAGGCAATCAAGCGAAACGCCTCTTCAAGGTTAAATCCCGAATCCAACAAGGCATCAATCAGTAGGTCTTCGTACTGACGCATGACGACACCTCCCGTGTATAGTCCACAAGAGGGTAGCAGGTCAGGGCGTTGCATGCTAAGCAGGTATGCGCGAAACGGCGCAACGCCGCTCTGCTCCCAGCCCGTAGAATTTGTCTTCTGGCATGTACCGCAAAGTGCGTGCCTGGAACGTACAAGGGTGATGAGAAATTGACGATCAAGCACCTACCTGCTCATCGCACCGCCTCGCTGGCGCTGAGATTCGCAGGCTGCGGTAGCCCTGCCTCACCAAAAACATCTCGGTGAAGGAGCCAGATCAATGCACTTCTCGTGCCTCTAATGCTTCATACGTTGAAGTGGCTGAAAAGTTCTGCGCAGAGGTGGATTTAGGACGTTCGGGCTACGTCATAGTTGTGTGACCGTGGTGATACATTCAGGCGGCGCAGCATGGTCTCGTGCGCGCGCCACTCCTCGGCGTCGGGCAGCTGCGGCAACAGGCGCGCGCCGCTTCCCGGCCCATAGCGGCGATCCAGCGCCAACCGCAGTATATGGTCGGCGAAGTGCGGATTCTTGGGCAAGAGAGAGCCGTGCAAGTACGTGCCAAAGGTGTTGCGATAGACACAGCCCTCACGACTATCTTCGCTGTTGTTGCCGTGGCCAGCCAGCACGCGTCCCAGGGGTTGCGCGCCGCTGCCTAGATAGGTGCGGCCACCATGATTCTCGAAGCCTACCAACGTGCTCTCGCCCCAGGCCAGCGCGACGTTCCCGATGCAGCGCGCCACTTTCTTGCCCTTGTGAATTGTCCAGGCGTCAAAGATGCCGATGCCTTCCAGATCCGGGCCTTCGGCGGGGTGATAGTATTTCGCCAGCAATTGATAGCCGCCACACACCGCCAGCACAGGCATATCGGTCTCGACAGCGCTCAGGAATCCGTCGGCTTTGGCCTCACGCAGATCGCGCGCGACCTCATCCTGCTCTTTATCCTGCCCTCCGCCGACAAACAACATATCATACGCATCGGGATCGAGCGGCTCGCCCAAATCCAGTGGAGTCACCTGCAATGTGATACCACGCCAGGCGCACCGCTCGTGTAACACGATGATATTACCCCGGTCGCCATACATATTGAGCTGGTCGGGATAGAGGTGGCCCAAGCGCACGATGGGGTGAGCTATTGGATTACCGCCCGGTGTCGCAGCCGATGAAAATGTGTCAGGCATCTTTCTGCTCCCAGTAGCGCGTCGCGTATCCTCGCCGCGAAATCTCTCCGCGCACGGCCAGCATCGCGGTATACGTCGGGACAATGTAGAGCGTCTCACCAGACGGCACATGCGCCAGCGCCGCAGTAAGCGCCGCGCCAATATCTGGCTCGACGGTATCAGGCGGCGTCCCAGCATATTTGAAGCGCAGCGCAAGATCATAGGCGCGTGTGCCAGATGTCGTCAGGCTGGCAATCTTGCCCGTCACCTGCTCAAAGTCGGCATCCCAGATCCACGAGACGTCCTCGCCATCGGCAGCGCGATCATTGAGAATGAAGAGCAGGTGATGGCTGGCCGCATCCTGACCGAGCGCACGCAACACCTCATTGAGTCCCGTGGGGTTTTTCGCGAGCAGTAGGTGGGCCGTTCGGTCGCCAATGGCGATACGCTCGGCGCGTCCGAACGCGGGCGTAAAGCTCTCTAGCGCTTGTTGGATGGCTTGGAGATCTGCTCCAATCGCCACACCAGCCGTGGCGGCGGCCAGGGCGTTATAGATGTTATAGAGGCCGGGTAGATGTACCGTCGCATCGGTCTGGCCGAGCGGCGTCTCCAGCGTGAAGCGCGAGCCTTCTAATCCAGTGAAACTGACCTGCCGAGCGCGCACAGCAGGCGCGGGCCGGGCGAACCCACAGGCGGGGCAATGCCAGTGGCCGATGTGGCTGTAGAAACGCTCGGTGAAGGTCAAGAGCTGGCGACACCGGGGGCACGTGCGAGTATCCACCACATGTACGCGCCGCGCATCATCCTCCAACACGGGCGCATCTTCGATACCAAAGTAGAGCACAGGGCTACCAACGGGCCGCGCATCCGCCAGCGCCGCGACCGCCGGATCGTCGGCGTTGAGCAGCAGCGTCGTCGCGCCTGACAGCCGGGCCAGCGCGTCGCGCCAGCGTTCGGCGACGGTATCCACCTCACCATAGCGGTCTAACTGGTCGCGAAAGAGGTTCGTCACCAGTATCGTACGAGGCCGCAGTTCGGCGACCACCTGCGGAAAAGCCGCTTCATCCACCTCGAAGACGCCAGCCGCGTCCCCCTGTTCATGCAGCCTGCCACTGAGCGCGGCATGCGTCATCAGTGAGGTGGCGATACCACGCGCCAGATTCGACCCCTCGCGATTACGCCAGACGCGTAGCCCCGCCTGACGCAGCACGTTCGTCACCAGTCCGCTGGTGGTGGTTTTGCCATTCGTGCCAGTCACCACGATGCTGCCATGACGTATTTGTACGCCAAGATGGCTGGTCACATGGGGATCGACGTAGCGAGCCACCAGGCCTGGCAGGCTTGTGCCGCCACCCAGCCGAAGCCGCCGCAACAGCGTACCCGCAGCCCGCCCGGTAGCAATGGCCGCACTGGCGCGCAGCCTGAAGCGCACACGATCACGCGGCGCTGGGGGCAGCGTAGCGTGTGGGCGACTGGTGGACGAAGTCACGGATGATGGCTGCTTCATGGTGTTTTTTCTGGCTCCCTCAGCACGCGCTGGAGTGTTGTCAGTAATACATCGTCAGGACAGGGTTTGGTCAGATAGCCGCGGACGCCAAGCTCCAGCGCCTGACGGTGATGCTTTTCGGCGGCGCGTGACGTCAGGATCACCACCGGCACTCGCGCCAATGCTTCGTTGCCATTGATGACAGAGAGTAGCTCAAACCCATCGAGTCGCGGCATCTCAATATCCAGCACCATAGCATCTGGTAAATCCGCCAGCATCATCCCTAACGCCTCAACGCCATCGCGCGCGACACGCACATCATAGCCCACACTCGCAAGCGCCCCCTCCACAGCACGGCGCATCGAGATCGAATCATCCACCACAAGCACCTTTGGACTCCGCTGGCGAGGCTGCTCTAGCGCTGGCTTGGCCTGGGGGCGAGGCGCTGTCTTGCCGCCAAGCGCATCGGCGAGCAGTTCGGCGATATCCAGCACCAGAAAAAGTCGTCCATCAGACATGATGCTCGCGCCACGCACGGCCTGTCGTCGGAGGTGCGCGGGCAGTGCGCGAATGACTACCTCCGACTCATCCAGCACCTCATCGACCAGAATCGCGACCTGCCGTTGCCCCACATCTAGCAGTAGGACCATATGCGTCGCTCGCGGCGGTTCCTCCAACCCAAGCAGTTCAGCCAGCGAAAAAACAGGCACTTCATCATACAGTGCGGCATTCGGATCATCCGGCCGACGCAGGGGTTGCTCTGGGGCCGACCGCGCGACACGCACACGACGCGGGAAACGCGCGCCGATGTTTCTCGGCTCGGCGTCGGGCAGTGAGACGAGAATCCCTGCCTCAGGAATCGCAAACATCTGGCGAATCAAGGAAAATGGGATCGCATATTCGTTGTTGGCGACCCGCACATGCAGTGCGCGAGTGATGCTCAGCGAGATGGGCACGCGAATCTGAAACACCGTTCCCCGCCCCTGCTCACTGCGCACCGTGACCGAGCCGCGCAGGCGCTGTATGGCGGTCAAGACACTATTGAGACCAATGCCGTGCCCAGCGATCACGCCCGCCTGGTCGTTGGTGCTCAAGTTAAGATCGAACATCAGCGCCAACGCCTGGTCACGCGTCAGGTAGTCGGCGGTTTTCGCTTCGATGATACGCGCGGCGACGGCAGCGGCGATGAGCTGATGCGGATTGACCCCACGTCCGTCATCGCCCAACTCAATGCTGACCTCGTTGCCAGAGTAGGAGGCATTGAGCCAGATTTTTCCCGCCACTGGCTTGCCATGCGCCTCACGCTCGGCGGGAGATTCGATACCGTGAGCGACAGCATTGCGCACCAATTGCAAGATAGGCGCGATCAGCGCCTCACTGATATTGCGATCAATCTCTGTATCCTGCCCAAGAATAGAAATCTCCACCTGCTTGTCAACACTCTGGGCTACCTGATGCGCCGCCAACAACACACGATCAGCCAGCGTCTTCAGGTTGACCAGCCGCATGTGAATAATGGTCTGCTGCATGCTGTTTAAGACCGACTGCTGGGAATCGCTATTCCGGGTCAGCCGCTGGATGAACGCCTGTAGAGCGCCGCTCAGCGTCGTAGCGTCAAGAGCGGTCTCTGAAAGTGCGCGCAACGCCTCATCGAAAATCGTGAACGAATCCAGTTCCAGGTCATCCCACGTACCCACGCTTGTCTCGCGCCGCACCAGCCAGCGTGGACCGCTCGTGCTGGCCTGGGTTGCGTCTCCGGTGCGCCGGATAAGAGGATGGAGGTCTGTCAGCTGGGCGCTCAGCGCCGCCAGCCGACCCAACACCTGATCGATTTCCGATTGAACATGGTGAATCTCATCACTGGTTTGGGCCAGCATGGCGCGGTTCATTGCCAATCCGTCCGATTGATGCATCAGGCTATCGAGCTGGCGCGGCTCAACACGCAGCAGCGAATCCTCATCGCCCCCTCGGTACACACTGGGAAGGTGTAGCGTAGACCGCTCAGAGACAGGCTCGGAGGCCGACGGGGAGACCACCGGAAGCTCACCCGTGCCAACCATGCTCGCCGCCGCTGGCATACTCTGCGTAGCGGCCAAATCCTGCGCCTCCTCCAGCAGGAACCGCGCATCCACCAACCGATCCTCGCTCGCCTCTCCCTGCTCTCCCGCCTCTTGAAGGGCTGCCTCGATCACATCAGCGAAGCGAATCAACAGATTCAAACAGGCCGCTGCGTGCGAGACCGCGACCGGCTGTAGCACCCTGGGGACATCTTCAAAAAAGTGCATGACTTCGGCCAGCACGGGAAAGAGGTAGGTATCGGCGGTCCTTTGACCTTGTGGCCAAGCAGCGCCATCTCATGGAGGTCATCGAGACTACCAGGCATTTTGCCAAACGCGGCAATCGCGGCGCGCAAGTCGGCCAGGTCGCTCGCGGCTTCCGCCAGAAACTCGTGCTTCAGGTGTTCGGGAATCTCATTGCTGATCTCGTGCGTTGGTGGCTGTGTCGCACGCACAATCTCCCCCGGCGCGCGCTGGCGCAGTGTCGCGTTCTTGAACCGGCGAATCACCGCCTGTGTCTTCGTCGAAAACTGGCTTTCATCGACCGTGTCGTAGGTATCCGCTTCCTCGACCTCGACGACATCAGCGACATCAGCGACAACATCAGCGATGCGACATCAGCGACAATACAGTGGCAGTGACGTCCGCCGGTTGCGATTGCCACTGGAGGTCAGCGCTGGTCTCAGTACTGGTCTCATTCGTCGCGGTTGGCGCGTTCTTGGCCTGTGCTGCGTCGGGCGCTGCGTCGGGGCCGCGAGCCTGGCTCGGCAGCGCGACATTGAGCAGACGCGCGCGCAGATACACGAGCACCGCGTCAATATTGCGGAGACTTTCATCAGAGGGCAGGTCGGCGCTGGCACGCTCAAGGGTAGCTGCGGCTCGCACACAGTCTGTCATGCCAGCCTGCGCCAGAAGCCGCCCCAGGCGCTGACTAAGATGCAGCAACGTGGCAGGTGTCCGCGGAAGTTCATCGTCAGACTGACCGGCAGGCGCGATAACAAGCAGGCGGATCAGATCTTGCACAACGTCGATGCGCAATCCCAGGTCATCTGCTGTCTTTGGCGTCATGGCATCATCATAGGTATCACTCATGAGGCGGTGTCCCTACACGGATGAGCGCATCCAGTAACGCGTCGAGCAGCACATCAATCCGCAGGACATGAAATGCCGCCTGATTATCTGGTTGCACATAAACACCTTCATGAAAGGGCGCTGCCGGAGTGCGCGCCGGACCCACCGCTTGCTGGTCGCTATGTATCTCCCCTGGCTGCACGTAGGTCATGTCAGCAACGCCGCCTACGGCGAGCGCAAGCATACGCTCACCAGACCCGATGATAAGGGCCGTCGGCCCGCTCTCAGGCGCGGCCAGCCGCCAACTTTCGACGGCAGGAGACGCCGAGCCAGGCTGAATAACTCGCCCATTGAGGGTTCGTGCGCGTGAGATACTCGCCAACTCTGGTGACTCGAACAGAAACGGCGCTGGATCCACCAGCCCGATCAATTCTGAATGCAGGGCGAAGAAACCAAGCATCCATGGAGGGCTAAATGGGAGCGCGACGGTCGTGGGTAGGGTCGGTAATACTTCGCGAAAATGCGCCAGCGGGGCGGCGCAGGCCACATCCGCGCAGGTGAAGAGCAGATAGGGGTCGCCGTCTGGCGCCGCCTCAGGCGCAGTTCCATGATGCACCTGCTCCAACGCCGCGCGCTGCTCATCGACGGTATGCGCGCGAGCCAGCGCAAGCAGTTGCGACAGATTCAAAGGCGCCTGCGAGCCTGCCGGGAATGAGGCGCGCGTAGATTCATCCTGGTGGGAAGTATTCATAAAAACGCCCTGCTCAGTCTCCAGTTCACATGCAACGTTAATCCCTGGTTGTCCGAAAAATCATCTGGCAGCGCGAGTTTGAGTAACGAGAACACCTTGCGTAGCAGTTCAGCGCGTTCAAAGGGCTTTGCGATGAAATCGTCGGCGCCCACCCGGCGGGCGCGGAATCGATCAAAAATACCATCATGGCCGGACAGCATGACGATGGGCACATCACGAAGCGCCTTGTGACCACGGAGCAGACTCGTCACATCATACCCATTCATAACAGGCATGCCGATATCGAGGAGTACGAGATCAGGAATCGGCACCGTGCCTTCGTCGAGGGCGCTCAGCGCGTCGATGCCACTATAAAAAGGCACCGTATTGATGCCGTAGTGCTCGAGTGAAAACTTCACGATCCGGCAAATCATCTGCGAATCGTCGACCACAAGGACAAGTTTGCCATTGTCGTCCTCGGCGACGCCATCGTCATCGATAGCAGATGTGGGTCGTTGGCGAGAGCCTCCCACATCCCTGGAAGACAAACTGAATGATTGCATACGATTCCCCCCTGTGCCACACAACGCCCTCGTGGCGCCTGTCTCGCGGCCTGCGCGATCCGCTGATGTCACGCTACTAGTGAGCGCTCACTCATCGGCGAGAGCCTGCCCGCGAAACGTCGCAAAGAGCGCTTCCCAGACCTCTTTGTTCTGCGACCGCACACGCGGCGAGGCAATGCGGGCATTGATGGCCTCGAATGCTGTCCCCAGCGCATGCAACAATGTTTCGAGCGCGCCATGGTAAAACTCTGGCGCCACCTGGAGATGATTGCGCATATTGCCATCAAACGAGCGCTTGCAGAACCCCGCGAAGTCGTCGACATCGATACGGTTGTGGTCGATTTTGAAGTCGTAGCCGTTGATGCTACTCAATCGCTCGCGGGCCAGCAGGATCGCGAGCGTATCGGCGGCAAGCCCCAACTGCTGGTTGCGGCAGGCCTCTTCGAGCGATTGCATCGTGAGATTGATGAACGTCGCCAGCGCCACGAGCTGATCTACAGGCGTCTTTTTCTTGATCCAGTCTTGCTCCATGCGCTGCACGAGCGAGAACAGGTTGAAGTTTTTCATGCTCAGCCGCTCGGCCTCGTCGGGCAGCCCAGGGAGATTCGTGGCCCCTACTGGCAGGAGCAACTCGTCACGAACCAGCGTCGCCAGCTGGCGCGCGACAGCCTCCTCGGGCTGGCGTACCGCTGTCGCGATGCGGCGGACGCTACGCTGGCTGTTGACATGGGCGACAATCCGCCAGACACTCGCTGGGAACTTGAGCGGGCGGTGCGCCGGAGGGATCGGCGCGAGCGCAAGATGAGTACGGGTGCCATCAGGCAGTTGCTCAGCAAGCTCGTTCCACTCCCCTTCGTAGCGCAACATCTCCATGACAACCTGCGTCGTCGAAAGGTGCAGATCACCTGAGCCAACCGATTCCTGCTCATCGGGGCGGAACTCGTACGTTCCTTCACGCCACAATGCCATCTCGCGCAACGTCCAGAGCGCCTGTGTTTTGAGCGCAATCGTCAGTTGATCGCGGCCCAGAATGTTGAGATCGATCAGTCGTTCGCCAATGCGTTTGCCAAGAGGATCTTGAGTCTGCATAAGATACGCGCGATCCAGTTGCGCCGCAGTCGCCATGTTGAGTTGCTGGAGCACATGCCCAAGCGTAAGCGCCTCGGTGTCCATCTCAATACTGCCGACAATCGAGCCTGCGTCCACGTAGATCAGGCCAGTACGGTCATCGCGCGAATGGAGGTGAAGCGTGCCTGAACTAGCGTTCAGCCCCATGACCTGCAACAACTCAGCCGGACGGAACCCTTCGAGCCGACCTTTGAGTACAGAATCCTGTGGCATATGAATACTCTCTAGATTATGCAGCGCAACTCATCCCTACACGAGACACGAGCACAGACAAACCAGCCATCTGTACCGGGGCTATTATACTCTAGCGCTCTGAGTGGGGCAACGGTCCCACCCGCTGCACGTTGCTCTCTGGCGCCCGCTGAAGCAACACCGCCATAGTGTCGCCGAGCACTGGATGGGTCAGCATGGGCGCAATTTCAGCCAGTGGCGCAAGCACAAACGCACGCTCAGGCAGCCGGGGATGTGGCAGAGTCAATACATCGGATTGTAGCACCAACTGGTCATAGAACAAGAGGTCGATGTCAATCACACGTGGGCCATAGCGTGGCCCCTGCGTGCGGCCAAGACGGCGTTCGATCCCCTTCACGCTCCGCAGCAACGCGATTGGGGCAAGCGCAGTTTCCCCCTCGCAGACCAGATTGTGAAAGCGCGGCTGGCTGGTGTAATGCATCGGCGCCGTATCGTAGACCGAAGATACTCGCTCGACTGTAACCACTGCGGCAAGCGCCTCCAGCGCGGCGGCCAGGTGAGCGTCGCGGTCGCCGATGTTGCTGCCCAGCCCCAGAAAGACGCGATGGTGTGTGGCATCATGCTCGTCTGTCATCGACAATCTCCTCACCTTCATGCTGGTCATACTGTACAGCTACCAAAACAGGCTGGAAAATTGACGGCGCCTGGGCCACACGCTATAGTTGGCTGCGCTGCTAGACATCTGATAAATACCTGATAGATACGCCATCGGTCGAGAGGGGAACGGATTATGCGCTGGATCGCCAGACGCCGCCAGAGGCATGCCGCACAGGAACACGCGCGTCGGTGGCTTCTGCGCACACTCACCATTGCGCTGGCGGGCATGGCATGCCTGATTATTGCGGCCTGTGGCTCGCCACCTGTGTTGCACCTTCCCGGAGGAGCCTACAGCAGCACCACCTACGGCTTCCACGTCACCTATCCGCCCAACTGGAAAGCGAACCCATCCGAGAGCACCCCATCCGGCGCTGGGTCCGCTGTGACAGCCATTCCATTCAACCTCATTATCACGCGCACTGGTGACACCCATAGTGTCGCGTCGCTCATCTCAACCTGCACAATTACCGTCATGAATCATGAAGAACAGCGACATCGCCACCAGCGCGGCGACACTGCCCAACGACAAGGCGCTGCAACCAGCAACCATCGGCGGCGTGCAGGGTTACAAGAGTAGCCCACTCACACAGGATATCCCCAATACACAGATCAGTGTCACCCACATTGACTATTATGTGGTGCATGGCGACTATGAGTATCAGATAAGCACCGATTCGGTGAAGGGGGATAACGCCGACAGCGACCTTCAGAGTATCATCGCGAGTTTCGCCTTCGACGCCTAGCTATTGGAATTGGCGGCTCATGGCGTTTTAGTTCATGCGGTGGCGCTCGCCAGGCATGGCGTCGTGCTCGCGCAGACGTTCGATCAGCCATGCCTCGTCGTGAATCGGCACGCCCAACTTCTCCGCCTTGGCCAGTTTGCTGCCCGCCGACTCGCCGACGATCAGGTGGTTGAGCGTCTTGCTGACGCCCGTGGCGATCTTGCCACCAAGCGCGGTGAGCGCCTGCTCCGCCTGGCCGCGCGTCAAGTGTTCCAGTGAGCCAGTCAGCAGAAACGTTTCACTGGCAAACGGCAGATTGGCCGCGTCCTGGTCAGCCCCATCGCCTTCGGGAGCCGCCAGCGTCAGGCCAGCCGCCTTCAGCCGCTCGGCGAACTCGCGATTCGCGGGCAGTTGCGCCCAATTATAGACGCTTTCGGCAATCTTGGCGCCGATGCCCGGCAGCGCGGCGATATCCTCCTGCGAGGCATTCAGCAGCGCCTCCATCGAGCGCAGCCCTGCGGCGAGTGTCTCGGCGGCCTTATAGCCGACATAGCGGATGCCAATGGCGTTGAGCACATCCGCGAACGAGCGCGCGCGGCTGACGGCAATCGATTTGAGCAGATTGGTGGCGCTTTTGTGCTGGAATCCTGGCAGCGTCAGCACCTGTTCCTCGGTCAGGGAATAGAGATCGGCCACATCCTTCACCAGATTCTGCTCTACCAGCCGCTCCGCGATAGCATCGCCCAGGCCGCGAATATCCATCACCGCCGAAAAGTGGATGATGCGCTCGGTACGCTGCGCCGGACATTCGGTGTTAGTGCAATAATTGTCGGCCTCACCCTCGGCCCTGAACACCGGAGAGCCGCAGACGGGGCAGACCGTTGGAAATGTCCATGGCTGCTCGCTGCCGTCACGCAACTCCACCAGTGGTTTGACGATGCCGGGGATGACATCACCATGCCGCTGCACGACAACCATATCGCCGATCATCAGGTTTTTGCGCCGAATCTCATCCTCATTGAAAAGCTGCGCGCGCGAGACGGTGACGCCGCCGAGCGGTATCGGTTCCAGCCGGGCGTTCGGGGTCATCTTGCCAGTGCGTCCCACGGTCACGACGATATCCAGCAGGCGCGTGTTGCCCTCGATGGGCGCGAATTTATAGGCAATCGCCCAGCGGGGATCACGGTTGACCGCGCCCAGTTCCTCCTGCTGCCAGCGCTCGTTGATCTTGATGACCGCGCCGTCGATGTCATAGCCGACGTTGAAGCGATCCGTCGCCGTCTGGTCACAGTATGCCTGGGCCTCCTCCAGGGTGGCGACATGCGTGGCGCGCGGGCTGACTGGGAAGCCCCACGCCCGCAGCCATTCCAACACCTCCACCTGAGAGCGCGGTTCAGGGACATTCTCGATCTGCCCAATTTGATACGCGAGGAACGAGAGCGGGCGACTCGCCGTCACCGACGCATCCTTCTGGCGTAGCGAGCCTGCCGCTCCATTGCGCGCATTGGCAAAGAGGCGAGGCGTCGCGCCTGCCTGTTCGGCTTCGGTGGCCAGGCGTTCGTTGAGCGCCTCGAAGTCGTCCCGCCGCATGTAGATCTCGCCGCGAATCTCGACCCGATCCGGGATGGGAATAGCATCCACCCGCTTCAACTGGTGTGGGATATCGCCGATGGTGCGCACGTTGACCGTCACATCCTCACCGATAGCGCCATCGCCACGGGTGACACCGCTGATCAGGCGGCCATGCTCATAGGTGAGATTCATGCTCAGGCCATCGATCTTCGGCTCACAGACATAGGTGAAGGCCGCATTCGGCAGCAGCCGCTGGGCGCGCTGCTGCCAGGCGCGCAGTTCATCGGGGGTGCGCACGTTCGCCAGACTGAGCATGCCCGTGAGGTGACGCACTTTGACGAACCCAGACGTGGTCTCGCCGCTGACTCGCTGGGTCGGCGACTCAGGCGTAATGAGCGCAGGGAAAGCAGCTTCGAGCGCGCGTAGTTCGCGCATCAGCGCATCATATTCGGCGTCGGAAATGAGTGGATTGTCGAGGGCATAATAGGCGTGGTCAGCCGCGATGATCCGCTCGCGTACCTCGGCGAGTCGCTGCTCAGCCACCCGCTGCTCATCGTTGTCGCCGTTGTCGCTGATATCTGCGCTCATCCGATTCTCCTCCTGTTATGGAGCGGTTCCCACACGTCTGGCGTCTCAGGCGGGAGTGTAACATATTGGCCTTAGCTCGTTCAGCCGCTCATGACTCATTTCTTTCCAAACACCATCCAATCGGTCATCGTTGCGCAAGACTCGCCCCGTGCCACGAACAGCCACAAACAGCCACAAACAACGCCTCACGGGCCAGCGAACATTCGCCACGGCGCCCATATCAGCCTGATTGTGGACGTGATACGATGCGGGCAGAAGCACTAACACGCTGGTGCGTCAGGATATAACGATGACTATCACAGGTGAACCGAGGAAGAGTATGAGCATTGAATCGATCAATCCGGCGACTGGTCAGGTGATCGAGGCGTTCGAGCCGTTCACAGCGGCGCAGATCGACGCGACGTTGGCACGCGCCCACCAGACGTATCGCCACTGGCGTACCACCTCATTTGGCGAGCGTAGCGCCCTGCTCCGGCGGGTCGCTACTGTGCTGCGAGCGCAGAAGGCCGAACTGGCGCGGGTCGCGACGCTCGAAATGGGCAAGCCGATCAGCGAGGCGCTGGCTGAGGTCGAGAAGTGCGCCTGGAACTGCGACTACTACGCCGAGAACGCCGAGGCATTCCTCGCGCCCGAAAACGTGGCCACCAACGCCGCCGAGAGCTACATCGAGTTCACGCCCATCGGCGTCGTACTGGCCATCATGCCCTGGAACTTCCCCTACTGGCAGGTCATCCGCTTTGCCGCGCCCGCCATCATGGCTGGCAACACTGCCATCCTGAAGCACGCCTCCAATGTCTCGCGATGCGCGCTGGAGATCGAGCGCATCTTCCGCGAGGCCGATGCGCCCGAAGGCCTCTTCAGCACCATCCTGGTACCGGGAGCCGAGGTCGAGCAGATCATCGCCGACCCGCGCATCGCCGCCGTCACCCTGACAGGCAGCACGCCCGCAGGCTCAGCGGTCGCCGGGGCAGCCGGACGCGCCATCAAGAAATCGGTACTCGAGCTGGGCGGCTCGGACGCCTTTATCGTGCTGGCCGACGCCGATCTGGACGCCGCCGCCGAGATGGCCGTGCGCTCGCGCTTCCAGAACGCCGGGCAGAGTTGCATCGCCGCCAAACGCTTCATCGTCGAGGATGCGGTAGCCGACGCCTTCGCGCAGAAGTTCGCGGAACAGGCGAGCACGTTGCGCATGGGCGATCCGCTGGATGGGCAGACGCAACTGGGGCCGATGGCGCGCGCCGACCTGCGTGACGCCCTCACCGATCAGCTTGACCGGTCGGTGGAGATGGGCGCGGAGATCGTGCTGGGGGGCACGGTGAGCGATGGCCCAGGCGCGTTCTATCCGGCAACCATCGTCACTGGCGTCACCACCGACATGCCGCTCTTCCGCGAGGAGACGTTCGGCCCGGTGGCGGCGGTGATTCGCGCGCGTGACGCCGAACATGCGGTGGAACTGGCCAACGACTCACTGTTTGGCCTCGGCGGCAACCTCTGGACGCGCGACCTGGATCGCGGGCGCGAGCTTGCCCGGCGGCTAGAATCGGGCGCCGTCTTCATCAACGGCATGACCGCCTCTGATCCACGGCTGCCGTTTGGTGGGGTGAAACAGAGCGGCTACGGACGCGAACTCTCCTCGTTTGGCATCCGCGAGTTCGTGAATATCCAGACGGTCTGGATTGGCCCGGCGTCAGCCACCAATAAGCCGCCGGTCAGCGCCGCAGCGGAGTAGCCGGGCGTGTGCGGCTGGTACAATTGAACTATGACTGTGAAAAAGCGCAGGTTTCCCTGGAGTCTCTCCGTCGCGGGTGTCTCGCGGCTGGCGCGACATCCGGGCTACCTGCGCCCTATCGTCCGCTGGTATAGCAGTGCGCTACGCCTGCGGATTGCGCGGCGTCTGCGCCCACAGACGCCCCACGAATTTGCGATGAGGTTCATGAGTACATCCACACCGAATACACCGATGCCCGCAGCGAGAGCGCCGACCAATCCACCGCGCCCGCGCCGCCGAAGACACGTCTTCTCCTGCTCATTCGCCACGGGCAGACGGCCTATAACGTCGAGGGTCGCCTACCTGGCCAGTTACCCGGCATTCCGCTGAACGACGAGGGCCGACGCCAGGCGCATCGCGCCGCCGTTGCGCTGGCGGCGTTGCCGCTCAGTACGATTATCTCCAGCCCGCTGGAGCGCGCCGCTGAAACCGCCGCGATCATCGCCCGAGGCTGGGGGCTGACTGTTCGCACCGATCCGCGCCTGATGGATACCGATGTCGGACACTGGGCGGGCCAGAAAATTGATGAGATCGCGAAGAGCGATCCCGCCTGGAAGGTCTTCACCAAAAATCCCGATGAGCCACCAGCGGGCGTGGAGAGCTTCTCGGCGGTGCAGGCGCGCGCCGTCGCCGTGGCAAAGGAGGCGCTGGCTGACCCGGCCAATGGCGACTATATTGTGCTGGTGGCGCATGGCGATGTCGTCAAGCTCATCCTGGCGGAATACATGAAAACGCCGATTCCCTGCGTGCCGTATCTGACGGTCGCCAACGCGTCCATCAGTGGCCTTGCCTTTACGGGTGACGAGCCACCGCAGATACTGGCCACCAACTGGACGGCTGACCCGCGCTGGCTGGTTGCGCCCGCCACGCCGCCACCACCGACGCCAGCGGCTCCCAATGGGGCGACTTCATCGGAGGGCGGTCACGAGACCTCGACCAATCCGCAAAATGGTGCGTAATATGCAGACATCGCCAACTTCCTGAGCAAGCGCTGCCCAGGCAATCCGAGAGAGCGAGCACCGCCAATGTTCGACCCACGCATTCCCTATCACCGCCGCATGTGGCACTACGATTCCGACCGGGCGCTCTCGGCTGCCCAACTGATCGCCCTCGGCAGTCTGGACGCCCGCACGGCGGCGCTGCTCTGGCTGCTGATCGAGCGCCACCAATCGCTCATCGTCTCGGGGCCAACCGATCCCGACACCAGGCATCGGCAAGACGACCACCCTCAACGCGCTGCTCGGCTTTCTGCCGCCCGGCACGACGCTGGTCTACACGACAGGCATGTACGAAGACTTCGGCTTCAGTAGCGAGGTCGAGCCTGCGACGACCTGTGTGCTGGCCAACGAGGTGAGCGACCATCTGCGCATCTATATGTGGGGCGGCGTCGCGCGCGACCTCTTGCGCCTGCCCGGCGAAGGCTACGCCATTGCGACCTCGTGCCACGCCGATACCATCAAGGATGTGTTCGCGATGCTGCGGCACGATCTGCGGGTACCCGCCGATGTGGTGCGGGGGTTGGGGATCATCATCAACATCGGCATCGTGGGGCGAGTCTGGCCGCCGCGCCGCCGCTTCCTGACGGTCAACTTTCTCGCGCCCCAGCCGCCCGATGGCGCGCCCAACGATCTGCGGCTGATGTCGCTGGCCGAGTGGCAGGCAAGCGACGACACGTTCGTGCCCGCCACGCAAGAGACGCTGGCCGAGTTGGCCGCCATCACGGGCATGCCACTGGCCGACTTCTGCGCCGCCATCGAGCGCCGCCAACATCTGCTGGAAGAACTCGCCGACGGGCGCGGCGTTGGCCCCAGTCGCATGCGCGAGGCGGTCGATGCGCTGATCGCCTCCGAGCAGGTTCAGGATGACGAGCAAGACGACCCATCCGACGACAGCGACGATAGCGACACAGGGGATACGGCAGAGTGAACCATCGTACAGCATCCGCGCCTGGCTGGTGGGGCTGCTTGGCGCGTTCTGCCAGGGTCCATCAACGATTGCTCCAGGCGACCTGCGACTCACTGAACATCCTGCCCTCTGTGTCACGAACCGGGGCAAACTCAATAGCGCAACGAGATGTGTACTCCCAGTCGTGAACGAGATATCGAAGATGCCAATGGAACATCCGCCGCCTAAACTGGTCATGATGGCGAGATGATGCCCATCGGGCGCCCAGGTGGGATACGCGGGATACTGACCCGCGTCAGAGAGGGTGATATCGGCTTGATGGGCAGTGAAATCATGCATGACGATATCTGTATTTGTGCGACAGGCAATCCACTGGCCACCAGGCGCAACCGCCACCGATTCACTACATGGCAGTGTGACGGTGTGGAGCTGGCTGCCATCGAGGCGCATGTCGTAGACAGCCTGGCCATTCTCAAAGAGCACATGGGTCGCATCACCATCGAGTTGACTCTGATAGGTGATCGCATGATAGACACGATCAATGTCAGAATTCTTCTGCAAGTTCTCGATGCCAGGGATTTTCGTGACCCCTGGCAGCTGCAAATCAGCCCAGGGCTTGATCGACTGATTACCACTGCACGCCGTGACCAGAATCACGAGAGTTAGCCAGATGAGCCATCGCGCATCGCGCAAGATCCATCGGCGGATTCGTGCTTTACAAGGTGGTTGTATATGCATGGTCTAGCCTCATGATCTCTTAATCCCCATCACACGACATTGCCAGGAGGAGGATCAGGTAGTAGTGACCCCGGCAGCCCTGGGGATGTGAGCATGTCCAGGGTCAAGCCCATCCCATTGTCGTATGGGCGAGCACCGAGAAGTTCTGGGATCATAGACCAGCGTTGTCCCCAGCTATCTGTCACCTCAGGTTGGTTAACTGGTTCCCCAATATAGTTCTGGCCATCCCCCGCCATCCAGTCGTTGAAGGACTTTCCGTAAGCGAATTGCCAACATCACCTGTATGTAATGTGTTCACCAACTGCGTCTTTACTTCCCCTGCAAAATACTGGGCAACATAGTCCATATGCTGGGAAGCCTGACTGCTGATCCCCCAAGCCAATGCGTAATATGATTCTACTCCTTCGTGTGCGAGTGCCCCAGCAGCATCAATCAACTGGGCCTGTGTCCAAGCCCCTTGATTATCTGGCAACAGCGCTGGGTCGATTTGAATCATTCCCCAGAAATCGGTGTAAGCGGCGCCCTGGTCGGGTTTGGTCCATGTGATGTAGGAATCGCCTCGCCTACCATAGTGGGGACCAACAAGAAAAACGCCACAATCTTGGCGCCCATCGATGAGTCCAGCAGGGTCAGGAGCACTGCCTGCGTTTTCTGATTATGGAATGTGTTGACGACAGATGTACATAACTTCGTAATACAGTCAGGCCGCTCCCAGCTACGTCTCTCTGGGGCAGGTCGCGGCGACTTGTGCGGAGCCACATCTCCGTTGTCGCCATTGTAGAGTCGGTGCCCGCTCGGATCGGTTGCCGTCTCCGGGTTGCCCGCCACATAGCCATAGCGGTTCAGCCCACCCACGGTATCAGCAGACGTGAACTGCCCCAGCGCTGGATCGTAGTAGCGCGCGCCGTAGTAGTCGAGCCCCGTGCTCGCATCGCTGTACTGCCCGGTGAAGCCCTTCGCCGTCGGCATCGTCCCGCTCGTGTAGCGCACTCCGCCATACGTGCCATAGAGCATGCTCCCCGTTGCGGTTCCGGTTTGGTTGAGCGCCTCGCTGACGCTGCCCAGTCCGTCGCTGGCCAGATAGCGAGATGCCACTGGCGCTGGTGTCGTGTTCTCGCCGAGGGAGAGCCGCCCGCGCTGTAGTATTTCACCAGTGACCCACTGGGCGTCACCTCCTCGACGTTCCCTGGTAGGTAGTAGGTGTGGTTGCCAGAACCGCCACTCACATATTGCTCGACGCTGTGGCCCTCGCCATCGTAGAGAACCATGCCTGGCTCGTGGGACTACTCGGCGCATTCTGCCAGGCAGTGAGCCGTCGCTCGGCGTCTTTTTTCTCTTTTTTCTTTTTTCTTTTTTTTTTTTTTTTTTTTTTTTTTTTTTTTTTTTTTTTTTTTTTTTTTTTTTTAAGGCAGCGTCCCGACAGCGTACCGGTGTTGCGGTAGAGGGTGTCGTAGCTGTAGGTCGCGGTATACTAGGCGCTGGTGAGGGTACTTGGAGACACTTTTTTTTTTTTTTTTTTTTTTTTTTTTTTTTTTTTTTTTTTTTTTTTTTTTTTTTTTTTTTTTTTTTTTTTTTTTTTTTTTTTTTTTTTTTTTTTTTTAGTGACGCTGCCCAGCCGGTCGTAGTGTAGGCAAATATTGAATACCGTCTAGCCACGGCAGAATTGATTTTTTTTTTTTTTTTTTTTTTTTTTTTTTTTTTTTTTTTTTTTTGGAGCTGGCGATAAGCTTTTTAGTTAGAGATCCGGCTATAGGTTTTTAGTTCTCTAGTTTTTTTTTTTTTTTTTTTTTTTTTTTTTTTTTTTTTTTTTTTTTTTTTTTTTTTTTTTTTTTTTTTTTTTTTTTTTTTTTTAAGCTTATTCAGGGATGAGAGATTCATTATTTTTTTTTTTTTTCACATTGTTGCCACTAGTATCGTTGTGTAGCTGTTTTTGCGATGAGTTTCTGAGATATCTAGCTAACGTAATATCCTCGGTGGATAGATAGATAATGCCAGATTTTTTTTTTTTTTTTTTTTTTTTTTTTTTTTTTTTTTTTTTTTTAGTCTAGTTTTTAGTAGTGTAGAGCTATTTTTTTTTATTGAATTCTTCGTTTTTAGCTTTTATCTCGTAGCAATTGTTGTTAGTTTTGTAGCTTTTGTCGATATAGTAGGAGATAAAGAACCCCGGTCTTAACTCTCCCTGTCTTCCAAGAAGAAGGCATAGTAGGCGCGCAGTAGAGTTGTTGTTTTTTTTTTTTTTTTTTTTTTTTTTTTTTTTTTTTTTTTTTTTTTTTTTTTTTTTCCAATGTCGTTCCAGATCTCACGTTACTGTTGCAGTCTCGCTGTTCAGAGCTTTTTTTTTAGAAAAACGACTGCAAAAGCAGCTAACCTTTAATATTGAGCCGTTTTTTTTTTTTTTTTTTTTTTTTTTTTTTTTTTTTTTTTTTTTTTTTAACATAGATATAGGAAGTATAAGCCGTGACAGCGCTAGCAGAACGAAATGGAAGGCGACCGTCTGCACTGCGATCTCAGCGTCCTAGGCTGTCTCGACGCTGGTCTCGCTCAGCAGATGTAGCACTACCACCACTCTCGGCGCAGCGCGCGTCAGTCGATCTGGATCAGATTACTATCGGGTCATACACATATGTTTCTGGCGAGTCTATCGGTCTATCTCGTCTTGTGCTCAGCGATCGGAGATAAAAGTGGTAGCGATGCAGTTGGGGTGAGTGATCTTAGTCAGATTTCCATTGAGGTCAAAGTTGTTCTAGACCGTCGCGTAGACGGCGTAAGTTCCGCGCTATTGCTCGGTAGCTCTGCGCATACATTGCGCGCTCTAGTCGTCGGTGAGATCGTCGTTGTGTTGAGCGCATCGATGCTGCCGACTGCTCTTAAGAAGCAGTATTACCTGTGCCACTGGCGTTACAACAAACGAGACAACTCTCGTAGAGCTGTGAGAGAGCTATCAGATCAGGCCATTGATAGCAGACTGTTATAAAACAAGAAACTCGTCCACAGTTGAGTGCTGTCGGAGATCGAGTAAGCGGCGATCTCGTAGCTGTATAAGCAGTCTCGAGTAGGGACACTCTGGTAGATTTCGCTCTGAGAGGTAGTAGTAGGCGTACTGGACGGGTCGGCCCACTTGCCGCCGAGGCGGTTCGACAGAGCCCCAGACCATTGTAGAAGTTGCGCGAGTTACAGTGTCGGCTATTCAGCCGCTTCGGCTATCTTCTCGATAGTGACTCTGGCCGCTGGCAGCTATACTAGAAAGTATAATATGTGTAGTGGTTAGCTCAGCACTCTCACTGGTAAAGTTGGCTCAGCATTAGCCCGAGAGCGTCATAAGCAGTCTTGATCATCTCGCTGTTCTGATCCGTCGCCGAAGTTGATCACAGCTCAAATCTTTCGTAGCATCGGTCGTGTTCCGTAACCAAGCGTCTCGTTCTGCTTGAGAGATTCATGCCAGCGATCGGCAGTGCTGAGATACGTCAGTCGAATAATGCCCCGAGCCATACGTGCTGCCACCCGCAGGCAGCCCTGGCGCGTATGCTCGCATTAGCGTCGGTCGTTCGTCGTCAGTTCATGCCAAAGGGTCATAGTGGTGGGATTCGATCTTCTCGCTTGCGTAAAGCTAGTGATGTACGAGGAAGTATAGGGACGGCAGTGTGAAAAGCTCTCTAGCGAAGTTGCTCTGCTGCTCAGTAGCATAAGCACGCTATCGTAGCTGTTGTAGGCGCAAATCGCTCGTTTGGCCGCCACTATCCTCAGACGCTCAAGAGCTACGAAGATCATCAGTTATTTGCACATAGCGATGGTTAGCGTAGCGATGACGAGTCGTCCAATTGTAGTCGGTCTTCTGTTCGATAGTCGTTATACTGCTCGTTGCGCGCTATCGTTGCTAGTCGTGTAGTGCGTGATTCAGTTATACGAGTCATAGTTGTAAGTTGTAGTAGTATAGTTTATCACTTTAGACATTACGCGCAGCCTAATGGAGGTATCTACCTGTCGCCCTCTGCACATCACAGACCGCGACCGGGATGCTGTGATCCATTTCGCTAACCCGCATGTTGTCCCAGTTACAGAAGCCGCTCACCGCTGTTGTGCGGGACGCCACCTTGGCAGACCAGATGTTGAGTAGTCGTCTGCGAGAGCAGCGTCGCGCCACCGATATCGTAGCTATCCACTTCAGTCTCGTCGCCGTAGTCCGCGTTGCCGATATGCCACCACGGCGCGTTCTGGCACGGTGATCCTGACTAGCAAACGACTGCGCGGTGTCGAAGATACCCAACGATCAGACACCTCGCTTTTGTGTACATCAATCGACCCGTCCAGTGCGTCACCTTGGTTTGTGAACCCCATAAACTTGCCGTTGTAGTAGTCGAGTAGTCGCCCTCGTTCTGTGCCCCAATACATCTCGCGACACAATCCGCACACTCCTGCGCGACAAGCGATGCCAGGTATAGCCATAGCTGCTTACCCGTATCGCGTCGAGTCTGCGCTCCATCCTGGCCGCTCTGTCATCCGTAGAACCTGCTCTCTATCCTTGTCGATCAATACACTACTCCAGGTTTCGTCGTCCGCCTCATTGCAGCGATCCGTGCTCTGGCTGCTGGGATCATTACAGTAGAGCGGGTTAGACGTATTCGCGCTGCCGCCGACCACTCCGTGCATGTTGTTGCTGGCATTCACCCAGGTGAAGCTTTGCGCCAACCTCATACCGTTTCTGGCTGAGGTCACATAGCGCTCGTTCCCCGCGACGGTCTGGCTCCAGAGCAAGCACCCAATGCCCTCATGCCGGTATTCCACGAGAAGCCACATCCATACTAGCGGCGGCGAATAGCCACTATCCTCATAGGACTGATCGACCGAGCCGTAGTGAACTGCTTTTGCAGCGCGTGCTGGTGTCATCCCCAATCTCTTTGATCCGCTTCAGGTCCAACATAATCGCCTCCATTCCTGCTTGCCCGTCGAGGATCGGTGATCATGCCTGCCCGGATTGCTCATAGCTAAGCTGCTAATCGCGCATCGTATTCCAACTGGCGGTCCCGCTGCCGCGCACCTACGCCTGAATATCGATCACAGCAAACGTGTTCATGACCGCGTCGCCGGAGGCCACCTGTGAACGAAAAGCCTTTGCGTTATCGCAACGCTCCTTCGTGCCGATCTTGTTGCCAGTCTGCGAATTGGTGAGATAGACAGGAGTGAGAATCGCGACAAGTTAACCCGCTTCAATGGCGCCCATTTGTTGAGCGCCGTGCCGCCAGTCCTGCATGCCGTGCTGGTGTTCAGGCAAGTGGGCCAATCATATCCGATCGTGCAGAGTTCTGCGTACGCTCATACAGTACTGTCCAGTAGTCTCTAAATCTGCTGCTAGTCCAGACGAATCTGATTGCCCAACTGATCGACAATGAGATCATTTCCAAGCGTTGAGGTGTTTCCCATTACCGGGCTCGTAGTAATAATCCAGCGAGTCAAACGTGCATCCGAACTCGTCCATGACGCCGATCATCAGCTATACCCGGAATCACGGTGGGGTAGCCACCTGATTCATATTCAGTTGCCCAACATACGAGACGATTTCGGCATAGGTTTCGTTCGCAGTATACCAGTCACGGGAACGTTCCTATAGGATTGGAAGTCGCTATGCTAATAGAGTTCAGTACCAGTTGAGCGTGTCGTCACAGAAGGTGTTCACGGTGATATTGAGCGGGATCAGTTTCGTACCAGTGCCGTATGATCGTTGATCTACCAGTTACTCTCGCAACCATTCCAAGACGTCCTGCAGCTGACGGAAAGGTGCTGTGTTCGGGCTCGGTCATGGCGCCGAGCGAGAGATTCCAGCCTTCGCCGATCCAGTCCGAGGCTCTGTTGGTTGTGCTGCTCGTTGACGGAGGCGATGCTGTGACTGAGTGATACCGGCGGGGTGAAGCCGCCAGGCTAGCGGCAGATCGATGGGTAGCCCCGAGGTGACAGCTCCCGCATTTCGATCCACATTGAGGGGTCGTGGTTCCCGCTGGTCGCCACCGGTGAATAGGTATTCCAGCTCAGCGTCGTGCTGGAGTGGTCAGTGAGGCAGTAACGACAAGACTCCCATCGGTTTTATCGATAGCGGCATTCTACCAAAAGACAAGGACAAGCGCAGTGAAGTAGCTGCCGGTAGCGCTCGTACTTCGCTGGCGAGTGGCGCCAGTTGCAGATCGTAATAACGGCGCCGTCTATACCGCAATGACGTTCTTCAGATCTAAGCGATTCTGCCAGCGTTGTCTGATGATACTTCATAGTGACTGATGCACCGGATATGCACGATTCAATCAATGCCTGAGCAAACAGCAACGTCCTCTGGTACGGGTCAACATGCATGTTAGCAATATTGCCACCTATATCTGAGCTTGGTTGGTTGGTACCCACTCGATGTCTGTATACCAAACAATTGTGACTACTATCAAGGTTGCGCTGTATTCTTTCGCTGCCGCTGCGGTCGAGCCGCTGGTGGAACCTTATGAAATAGCCCCCAAATAGCTCCCACCACTGCCCCAAGGCCTGCCCCACCATCCGACTGTTCGCAGGTCAAAGGGCTGGATAGCCATGAAGTGACGAACTATGCAGCGACTCCAACAATCATATCCTCCATAAGCCATATCAAGCTGCTAGTCACGCATGATCGCTACCGCACGTGCCTACGATCCACAAATATCCATGATCCCCACCTGCAGCCATCCGACGATGATGCGTACGCCTTGTGTACCAATCTCCACGCCACATACATGTGCGCAACATTTTACAGGCATCCGTTATGCGATTCACAAAGCGAAACGTAATACATCACAATCGAGCGTCCAGCCTCATACAGCCTAACTGGACATACTGGATCTGACCTGGGAGCTCAGTATACCACTATAGCACGCCTGTATTTATCTCGCCCGCTGTAAATAGCTGAGCCGCCTCCGCGTCGTCACTAGCAGCACACGTAAAGGAACCGCAGCGCCTATTTTTGCGTACTACAGATGAGGAAAGCACTGCGTGATTGTGGCCCGCAACTTGCTAGAGAAGCAATTGAGGGGCGGAGGATCGACTGGAGCAGGGAAGTCGACGACGAAGAAGGTGATTTTGATGCGACGAAATAGACACGAACGACCCGAAAAAACGCTGACCGTGGCCGATCTCAGTCAGGCGATTGAGCAGCGGCGTCTGCCTTATATGCGGCAGGGCGATAAGTACGTGCTGCGTCAGGTGGATGTGCGGCGGTTGGGCGCGCAGCATGACGACACGCTCGGTGGCCAACCGGAGATACTGCCAGGACGCACGACGCTAGAGGTGGGCCGCTCGGCGTAGACTGGGCCACGTCGCCAGCACGTCGCCCAGTTTGTTCGACTCCCATCCCCAGCACGGCTCGTTGTAGTAGCAACCGATCCAGTTGCGGGTAGCGTTGTGGTTGAAGTAGGTCAGCGCGTGAGCGATCATATAACAGTTGATGGCCGGGTCGCGTGAAAGCACCGACGCCCACCAGTTATCCGCTGTCTGCACCCCGGTCGTCGTGTCGATGCCCGACATGATCGAGTCAATCGTCACCGCCGGGAAGGTGCAACTGTAGCCACCACACGCGGGTACGGTGCCCTGGCTGCGATCATAATTGAGCACCCACTGGCCAACCTTCTGCACCAGTTGTGGATCATTCGGGTCGCCGTGGAGATCTCTGAACGCGTTCTTTAGCACATAAATGACTGAGAACTGATTGCCGTAGCCAAGTTGCCAGAAGCTGGAGTGCGGACAGTTCTGGATATTGTTGAAGTAGCTATAGCCAGACAGCGGCGGATTGTTGGCGCAGTTGCTGTAGTTGATACGCCCTTTGATGCCCTCCGCATGTGTCCACCAGACCAGCATCTCCGGTTCGATGCTCTCGTGGTAGCGCTGGTCATACGCTGCGGTCGCCTGATAGGCAAAGGGCAACATATACGCCAGCCGATCAAACTCCGAGCCTGTGATTGCCGTGTGTGAAGCGGGATAATCGAAGCCGTATTTCGCCACGTAGTGGGCCGCATCGGCGGTGTCTGGCGCCGGGATCGGCGTTGGCGTCGGTGGTGGCCCGCCAAAGTTCGCTAGCGCGCTCCACTGGCCCTGCGCCAGCAGCCCCGCATTCGAAAGCAGCCCCGTCGTATTCATCACGACGCCCACCAGGATCAGCGCCAACGCGAAAATGGTAAGCGCTTTGCGGTGCGAGCGCACGATATGCAGCGGCCCCACCAACTGATGGCCAGCGCGGCGCATCTGATGGCGTAACCCGCGCCGCTTCGGCTCGCTGCCCGGAACCAGAACGACATTGACCCCCGGCGGAACCTTCGGCTTCTTTCCCGTGGGTGTGAGCGCCTGATTGTGGCGTCCGGGATCGACGACAGCGGGGACATTGCTACGGTCACGATGGGCGCGCCTGCGCTGTGGCTGCGTCGTCGTAGTAGTCGTCATCGTCTATGGGCTGCCGCGCTGAGGGAACGCTTGGTAAAGTGATCGCGGGGATAACGACGGTCGCGCGCCGGAATCATCTGGCTCGTCGTCTGGTTCGCCATACACCCGATCAAAATCATCGCCGTCCCATGAGGCGAATGGAGCGAAATCGTCTGAGTCGGGCGAGCGCTGATTCCACGAGGGCAGAGCGCGTTTGCGGGCCGCTGGGGGTTGCCGCCGTCCGCCGTCCTGCCCTTTGCTCATGCCTCCCAGCCTTCCTGCGCCGTCGGGACATCTCTGCCAATGATGCGCTCCGCCGGAAGGCAGCATATGCCCGGAACGAACTCAGGCGCAACGCGCGTCCCCTGAAATGGGACTAATGGGCATCTATGTTGTGGCGGTGTGGCAGTCGCGGCGGCGTAATAGCGGCTGGCTGGCGCGAGGCCACGGACGCCCGCCAGATAGCGGCTGGCGGCCACGACGGCGTCCAGATTCACGCCGGTCTCGATGCCCATGCCATGCAGCAGGTAGAGCAGGTCTTCGGTCGCCAGATTGCCCGACGCGCCCGGCGCATAGGGACAGCCACCCAGCCCGCCCGATGAGCTATCGAAGGTGGCGATGCCAAGCTCCAGCGCGGCCAGCACATTCGCCAGCGCCGTGCCCCGCGTATCGTGGAAGTGCATCGCCAGGCGGTCGAGGCCTATCACCTCGCGCAGCGCGCCAACCACATCGCCGACCTGATTGGGGGTCGCGACGCCAATGGTATCGCCAATGGAAAGCTCGTCCACCCCAAGCGCCACCAGTTCACGCGCCACACGGGCCACCGCCTCAGGCGCCACCGCGCCCTCATAGGGACAGCCAAACGCGGTCGAGATGTAGCCACGCACGCGGATACCCGCCTGACGCGCCATCGCTACCACCGGGCGAAAGTTTGCGATGCTGCCCGCGATGGACGTGCGAATATTGTGCTGCACAAACGTTTCGGACGCGCCGGTAAAGACGGCCACCTCGTCTACATGCGCGGCCAGCGCGCGCTCCATGCCCTTCGCGTTGGGTACCAACACGGCATAGCGGGTACCCGGTCGGCGCGTGATGCCCGCCATCACCTCGGTGGCGTCGGCCAGTTGCGGAATCGCCTTTGGGCTGACAAACGAGGTCGCCTCCACCACAGAGAAGCCCGCCGCGCTCAGCATATTAATAAACGCGATCTTGGCCTCGGTGGGAATGACGCCCTTCTCGTTCTGCAGCCCATCGCGCGGGCCAACCTCCACCACCGTCACGCGCTTCGGCATCTTGGTATCGGTCGCCATGGTCATTGCTCCTTCGCCGCCTCCAGTTCCACCAGCACCTCGCCGCCCGGCACGACATCGCCCGCCGCATAGCGCACGCTGCGCACGTGGCCCGCATACGGCGCGACGATGGCATGCTCCATCTTCATCGCGCCCAACACCACCAGCGTCTGCTGCGCCGCAACCGTATCGCCCTCGGCGACATTCACCTTGATGATCGTGCCCGCCATCGGCGAGACCAACGATTGCGTCCCAGTGGCCGCGTCGGCCTGATGCGCCGCGCTCTCCACCGTCAGCGGACGTGGCCGGGCGAGGGTGTAGCTGGCGCCGTGGACGCTCACCAGCACGTCATAGCCGCGCCGCGCCAGATAGTAGCGCTGCTGCCTGCCACCAACACTCTAGAGTGAGCAGATTCGCGTGGCTATCCAGCGAAACGCCAACAGCTGCGCCATCGGCATAGCGAGCGTCATCCACCGTCACGAGATAGCCCGCGCCATCGGCTGCGGGTGTCGCCGTCACCACATGATCGGCTGCGCCATCGCGATAGCGGAAGCGGCGCGTTCCGCCAACCGAGCCATTCATGCCACCACCACGCGACCAGGGATTGAACGGCTTCGCGCCAGTCTGCGCGTGCGGCGCGGCCAGCGTCTCCCACAGCGCCGCCGCCGCCAGCACGTCTGCCGAGGGCGCTTCCGCATGGGTCGCCGCGCTCATATCGTGCGTTTCGAGGAACGCGGTGGTCGCGTTGCCCGCCTGGAAATCGGCGTCGTCGGCGATGGCGCGCAGCAGCCGGATATTGGTCGCGACGCCCAGCACGGCGAAGGCGTCCAGCGCGGATCGCAGCCGCTCGATGGCCGCTGGACGATTCTCGGCGGCGACGATCAGCTTCGCCAGCATCGGATCATAGTGAACCGATACCTCGCTGCCAGCGGTGATGCCAGTATCCACCCGCACGCCCGGCGCGCGCGGCGGCTCGAAGACCAGCACCTCGCCCGTGGATGGCAGGTAGCCGTTCGCGGGATCTTCGGCATAGAGGCGCACCTCGATGGCGTGCCCACGCGTGGTGATCGACTCCTGCGCCAGCCCCAGCGGCTCGCCCGCGGCGATGCGTAACTGGTGGCGCACGAGATCGAGTCCCGTCACCGACTCGGTCACCGGATGCTCCACCTGGAGTCGCGTGTTCATCTCCAGGAAGTAGAAGGCGCCACTGGCATCCAGCAGAAATTCGCAGGTGCCCGCGTTGACGTAGCCCGCCGCCCGCGCCGCGCACACCGCCGCCTCGCCCATCGTCGCCCGCAGCTCTGGTGTCAGCGCAGGCGAAGGGCTTTCCTCCACCACTTTCTGGTGGCGGCGCTGAATTGAGCAATCGCGCTCGCCCAGGTGGATGACGTTGCCATGCGTATCGGCGAGAATCTGGAACTCGACGTGACGCGGCGCGATCACCAGTTTTTCCAGGAAAACGCTATCGTCGCCGAAGGCCGCCAAGGCCTCGCGCTGCGCCCCTGCCAGCGACTCCGCGAACTCGGCGGATGACTGCACGACGCGCATGCCCTTGCCACCGCCGCCCGCCGACGCCTTCAGCATCACTGGATAGCCGATGCGCGCCGCCTCACGCTCCAACTTGCGCGCATCGCGGGTGTCGCCCATGTAGCCGGGAACGGTGGGCACGCCCGCCTGCTCGACCACGCGTTTGGCCGCCGTCTTCGATCCCATCAGCCGGATCGCTTCGGGTGGTGGGCCGATGAAGACGATGCCCGCCCGCGCGCAGGCCTCGGCAAAGTCGGCGTTCTCCGAGAGGAAACCATAGCCGGGGTGAATCGCCTCTGCGCCATGCTCACGCGCCACCCGCAGAATCGCCTCGATGTTCAGGTAGCTCTCGCGGGCGGGCGCTGGGCCGAGCAGCCATGCCTCATCCGCCAGCCGCACATGGAGCGCGGCGCGGTCGGCCTCCGAATAGACCGCAATCGAGCGGATGCCCATCTCGCGGCAGGCGGCGATGACGCGGACGGCGATTTCGCCACGATTGGCGATCAGGACTGATCTAAACATCGTCACTCACCCAGGTCGCGCGACGCTTCTCCAGGAAGGCGCGGATGCCCTCCTGCCCCTCCGGGCTAACGCGCAGATCGGCGATGGTCGCGGCGGTCATGGCGCGCGCCTCGTCGCGGCTGACATCGAGGATGTCGCGGGCCAGCAGCTTGGCGGCGCGCACCCCGGCAGGCCCGCTCTGCCCAATATCACGGAGCGTCGCGGTCACGGCGTCATCCAGTTCGGCGGTCGGGCACAACCCTGTGGACGAGGCCAATCGCCAGGGCACGCTGCGCATCGAATCGCTCGGCGGTGACGAAGAGCGCCCGCGCCGCGCCGGCGCCAATCTTGGGCACGACGAACTGCGAGATGACGGCGGGGGTGATGCCCAAACGCGCCTCGGTGAAGCCAAACCTGGCATCGTCGGCGGCGATGGCGATGTCGCAGACGGCGGTCAGGCCAGCGCCACCACCGAGCGCCGCGCCCTGAATGCGCCCAATCACCGGATGGCGGCAGCGGTCAATCGCGCGGAACATATCAGACATCTTCAGCGCGTCATCGACATTCTCGTCGCGGGTATAGGTGAGGCTGGCGCCCATCCAGTTGAGGTCGGCGCCTGCGCAGAAATTGCGCCCCTCGCCCGCCAGCACCACCGCCCGCAGCGTGTCGTCGGCGCCCATCTCGTCGAAGACAGCGTGTAGCTCGGCGATCAGCGCGGCGTTGAAGGCGTTGTGAACCGCTGGCCGCGCAAGTGTCACCCAGGCCGCAAAACCGCGTCGCTCGACCCGCAGATGCTGATAGCCGCCAGATTCCGCCATATGCGTTAGCCTCCTCAGCCGCCTCGCGCGAAGACGATGGGACTGAAATTGGTGTTGGTATCGAAGGGATCGATCCCCTCGGCCCGCTTGAGCCGATTGACGATCAGGTAGGTCAGCGGGGTCGCGGCCACCTCGTAGAGCACCTTGAAGCCCCACTGCGTCAGAATCCCTGTCACGATCTGTGATGGCGTGAAGATGCCCGTGACGCCGAAGGCCAGTATGATAAAGACGACGGTATCGGCTCCCTCGCCAACGAGCGTCGAGCCGATGGTGCGTGTCCAGAGCCAGCGTCCGCCGGTCGCGATCTTCAGTTTGGCCAGCACGAACGAGTTGAGGAACTCACCCAGAAGATACGCGCAAAACGAGGCGATCAACAACTGCGGCGTGAAGCCGAGGATCGCATTGTAGCTCGCTTGCCCCTGCCAGAATGGCGCGGCAGGCAATGCGCCCGCCAACAGGAACGCCGCCACGGCGACCAGGTTACAGAAGAAGCCGAGCCAGATGACGCGCCGCGCGGCGGCATAGCCATAGACCTCCGTCAGCACATCGCCAAAGAGATAGCTGAGCGGGAAAATGACCACGCCCGCAGGGGTAAAGAGACCGAACGGCAACGCCAGAATCTTGACCGCGATGATGTTCGCCACGAGCAAACTGGTGACAAAGAGCGCCGCCAGCACCACATACCGGCCAGAAAAGCCGCGCTTCGTTTCCTGCTTCGTTTCCACGAGAGCATACCCTTCCCATTATTGCGGCATTCGCGCTGCACAGGCGCGCGCCCGCAGCCCAATAGGGCCACTTAGCAGTATGCGTTATCGGCAGTTCGCTGGTCAACCGCCGCGACGGTTCGCTACCGTGTACAATGGATGCACAGAATCCATCCACTGACTCATGGAAAGTGAGGCGCATGATGGCGCGCATCGTCGTTACCAGTGACCTGCACCTGGGCATCACCACCGAAGCAGGAACTGCGCGCGCTGGCGGAGCGGATTGCCGCCGAGCAGCCCGACCTGACCGTGCTCGCGGGCGACATCGGCGAGGGGCTGGCGAACGTTCGCGCCTGCCTACGCCTCTTCGAGCACCTACCCGGCGAGGTCGCGGTGCTGATGGGCAATCACGATCTGTGGCAACACGGCAACGACAGCCAGGCGCTCTGGGAGAGCTTGCTGCCACAGGCCGTGCGTGACGCGGGCATGATCTGGCTGGAAGACGCCACCTGGCTCCGTGATGGCGTCGCTGTCGTCGGCTCGATGGCCTGGTACGACTACTCCGCCGTCGATCCTGCTGTCCCGCCGTATCCCGCCGAGTGGTTCGCCAACTATAAAGCGCAGTACAACCCCGACGCCATCTACATCAACTGGCCGTGGTCCGATCTGGAGATGGCGCAGATGCTGGGTGATGCGCTGGTCGAACGAGCGCAGACGCTCGAAGATGATCCCGCTGTGCGGGCGGCGCTGGTCGTAACCCATGTGCCGCTCTATCGCGTCCAGATGTTTTATAAGCCGGGCGACCTGCGCTGGGGGACTGGCAACGCCTATTTCGGCAATATGACGCTGGGCCAGCGGCTGCTCCCCATGCCCAAGCTGCGCCGGGTCATCAGCGGGCATACGCATATCGGACGCGAGGGCGCGGTTGACCGCCCGGATATGCCGTCGCTTCCCGTATCGGTGGTGGCCAGCGATTATCACCGACCAGTCTATCTGTTCGTGGAATCGAGCGATCTGCTGGCATAATACAATGACGATACCGGTGGATATATCTCATGGAGGGCGAATTCCGTGGCACAGCAGCGAATAGTGATCGTTGGCGGCGGCGTGATGGGTCTGGCGACCGGGTGCGCGCTGGCGGCGCAGCCTGATATCGAGGTGACGGTTCTCGAACGGTTTCAAGTAGGGCACGACTGGGCCTCGTCGCACGGCCTGACCCGCGCCATCCGCCACGAATATGGCGCTGAAGCCATCTACACCGAGATGGTCGCGCAGAGCCTGCCATTGTGGGAGGCGCTGGCGCGCGAAACCGGGCGCACGCTCTACACCGAGACGGGCGTGCTGACGCTCGGCCATGCCGACGACGGCCACACGCTGCCCGGCCTCGACGTGATGCAGGGGCGCGGGTTGCCAGCCCAACGCTTGACCGCCAGCGAGTGCCGCGAACGCTTCCCGCAGTTTCGGCCAGACGAGTACGACGCGATTACCTGGAATCCCACCGGCGGCATGCTGCACGCCTCCG
Source organism: uncultured Chloroflexia bacterium (assembly GCA_963702665.1). Taxonomy (GTDB): domain Bacteria; phylum Chloroflexota; class Ktedonobacteria; order Ktedonobacterales; family JADMIN01; genus DAHUXT01. Next base: position 140,866 of record CAVPDP010000014.1, on the reverse strand, counting down.
AATGTCTCGCCGCCCTCGCCCAGCGGTTTAGCGCCAGTGGCGGCGCACTCCGCGAAGGGGCGCATGTGACGAGCGTCGAGCCGGATGGCAGCGGCGGTCGGGTGACGCTGGCGGACGGCACGCAGCTTCCGCTGATCGTGTGATCGTCACGGCGGGGCCGTGGGTGCATGATGTGTTGCCGGGGCTTGATCTTCCGGTGCGTCCAACGCGCCAGCAGGTCTGCTACTTCACCGATCTGCCGAACGCCAGCGATGTTCGCCGTTGGGCGGTTCCCGGTATTTCTGGTCGGGATGAACCAGTACGGCTTCCCACTACAGGGGCCGGGCTGGTTCAAGGTGGGCCTGCATGCGTTCGGGGGAACGGCGAATCCCGACGCGGGCTATGAGCCGGATATGCAAGAGGTGGAGGCGGTGCGCGGCTTCCTGCGGCGCGTTATCCCAGATGCGGCGGAGGCGACGCTGGCGGGAGTGGATCGCTGTATGTACGACGTGACGCCCGACGAAGACTTCATCCTCGACGCGCATCCCGGCGGCAGCGGCGTCATCATCGGAACTGGCTTCTCTGGCCACGGCTTCAAGTTCGGCATCCTGATTGGCGAGATGCTCGCCGCGCTGGCCCGTGGCGAGCCGTCGCCGGTCCCGCTGGAGCGTTTCCGGCTCGGCCAGGTTCGATGTCAGCCAGCAAAAACCCTGATGGTCGTTGACACTGCCGCCATTGCATCGGTACGATGGAATAGGTAACGAATTGGCTTTCGGCGTGGGGGGAGTGTCCACGATGAGCACAAGCGAGCGTCAGGTGGCGAAGACCATCGGAATTCTCTATCAGGAGCATTCCGAGGGCGCCGATAAACTGGCGGAAACCCTGGCCGCACGCCTGGAGGCAGAGGGGCGCGCCGTCTGGCGGGAAGCGCTGCAGAAGCACGACGGACAGGCGAGTGATCGGCTGCCCGGCACCGATATCGTGCTGGTGCTGGGCGGCGATGGCTCACTGCTCTCGGCGGCGCGTATGTGCGCGGAGTCGGGCATCCCGCTGCTGGGCATCAACTTTGGCCGCGTCGGTTTTCTGACGGAACTCGAACCCGCCGAGGTCGACGAGAAGCTGCCGCTCTATCTCAACGGCGACTACTGGCTCGACGAGCGGGCCATGTTGCAGGCTGAGGTAGAGATGGAGGGCGAACAGCGTCGTTTCATCGCGCTCAACGACATGGTGGTGGTGCGCGGCGCGGTGCCACGCGTGATTCGCGTCAAAGTCTGGCTCGACAGCCATTTCTACAACACCACCGTCGCCGATGGCATCATCGTCTCGACCGCCACCGGATCGACCGCCTATAACCTTGCCGCTGGCGGCCCCATCCTCCATCCGCAGGTACGCAGCAGCGTGCTGACGCCCATCGCGCCGCATCTTGCCACCGACCGCTCGCTCATCCTGGAGCCGAACGCCGTCACCACATTGGAGCTACAGCCAGGCTCCGATGGCGCGATTCTCTCGGCGGACGGCCAGATCAACCTGACGCTGAACGCTGGCGCACAGGTGAGCATCCGCGCCTCGCAATACGTCACACGCTTTCTGCGCCGTCGTCCGCCGACATACTTCTATCGCATTCTGTCGGCAAAATTGCAGGATAACGTCTGATATGCTGCTCGAACTGACGATTACCGACTTTGCCATTATCGATTCGCTCCACCTGCGCTTCGGCCCACATCTCAACGTCTTTACCGGCGAGACGGGCGCGGGCAAGTCCATCATCGTCGATGCGATCTCGGCGCTGGTGGGCGAGCGCGTAGGTGGCGATGTCGTCCGCGCGGGCAGCGAGCGCGCAATCGTCGAGGGCATCTTCGATATCAGCCGTCTGCTCGCGCAGGAGAAAGTCACCGCTTCGCCATCCACCGCAAAAGTCCCTGAAGACGAAGGCGCCTCGCTTGAGTCGGAGACACTGACGGAAACCCTGGCGGAACTGGGTATCGACGCCGAAGATGGCACGCTGATTCTGGCACGCGAGATTGCGCGGGCGGGTCGCGGCATCCAGCGGGTCAATGGCCGGGCGACGCCGCTCTCCACCCTCCAGCGCATCGCCGCCTTTCTGATCGACATTCACGGCCAGAGCGCGCATCTCACCATCTTGCGCCCGGAGCAGCACGTCTTCTATCTGGATCGCTATGCCGCAACCGACGACCTGCGCCAACAGGTGACGGGACTGGTAGGCGACTGGCGCGCCGCACGCCGCGAACTCGAACGGCTGCAGCGCGACGAGCGCGAACTGGAGCGGCAGCGCGAACTGCTCCAGTTTCAGGTGGAGGAAATCGCAGCGGCGAAGCTACGTCCCGGTGAACTGGAAGAACTCGAGCGCGAGCGCAAAATGCTGGTGAACGCCGAGCGGCTGGGTGAGCTAGGCGTCGCTGCTCATAGCGCGCTGGCAGGTGACGAGACGGGCGAGGCAAGTGGCGCGCTGGATATGCTGGGGGCGGCGCAACGCGCCCTCAGCGACCTGCTGCGGCTGGATGACAGCCTGCGCGAGCAGATGAGCGAACTGGAGCAGGCGCTCTATCTCGCCGAAGATGTCGCGACCTCCGTGCGCGCCTATCAGGAGAATGTGGCGGCGGATCCACGACGGCAGGCGGAGGTGGAGGAACGGCTCGACCTGCTGGCGAAGCTGCGGCGCAAATACGGCGCGACCATCGAAGAGATCGTAACGTTTGGCGAGGAGGCCAGCCGCACACTGGACACCCTCTCGCATCGCGAAGAACGTATCGCCGACCTTCAGCAGCAGGAACAGGCGATCCGCCAGCGTATTGGCGTCATCGCCAGCGACCTCTCGCAGCGGCGCGAGTCTGCCGGGCGCGCGCTTGGCGCGGCGATGGAACGCGAGCTGGACGACCTCAACATGCAACGGGCGCGCTTCCAGACCGAGATTACGCAGCGCGAGGACGAACAGGGAGCGCCCGCCCAACTGGATGGGCAGTCGGCGTCCTGGGCGTTTACCGCGACGGGTATCGATACGGTCGAGTTTCTGCTGGCGCCAAATCTCGGCGAGCCACTCAAGCCACTGGCGCGCATCGCCTCGGGCGGCGAGACCTCGCGCATCATGCTTGCCCTCAAGACGATTCTCTCGCGGGCCGACGCCGTGCCTATCCTGATTTTCGACGAGATCGACGCGGGCATCAGCGGGCGCAGCGGGCAGGTAGTTGGCGAGAAGCTGTGGGCGCTGGGACAGGATCATCAGGTGCTCTGCGTCACCCATCTGCCGCAGATTGCGGTGCTGGCCGATACGCATTTCCGCGTCAGCAAGGCGCTCTCCGCTGATCGCACCACGACCCAGGTGGAGCAGCTCGCGCCCGCCGAGCGTACCCAGGAGGTCGCTCAGATGCTTGGTGGCGCGCGCACAACCGCGTCGCAGGCCAACGCCGCCGACCTGATGAAGCGCGCCGACGCCTGGAAACGCTCACACAAAACACGCAGCGCCACCGCGTGACCAGCCGCCTTACCGCCGAAAGTCCGATACTGGTTGGTACGTTTAGGGGATGCGTCTATAGGAATTTCGTGCGGCGTGTGAACGAAAGAGTGGTTGCTCACGTAGTACTATCATGAAGACGGTGTAGGCGATTATTCAGATGAGTTTGCGCGGCAGCGTGGCACGCTTTCATCGGCAGGGTTCCTGCGGTATAATTCGGGTAGGCGTCAGGGCAATGTACTGATGTCGGAATAACCTAAGGAGGCCGCAAGCTGGATCCCGCCGAACTCGCCAGGCTCATCGCTGATATTGCTGTGGATAAGAAGGCGACCGATGTGGTCGTGCTGGATATCCGCGAACAGTCCGTCATCGCCGACTATTTTGTTGTCTGCACCGGCTCGAATCCTCGCCAGATTCAGGCAATCGCCAATGCCATCGAAGACCGGCTTGGGGAGATACATGTGTGGACACGTGGCTATGAGGGCAAAGCTGATACCGGATGGATGTTGCTCGACTGTGGCGATGTGATCGCGCATGTCTTTGGGCCAATGGAGCGCGAATTCTATCGTCTGGAACGTCTTTGGAGCAATGCGCCTTCCGTGGTGTATGTGCAATAGCGGACACGTAGAAAAGGGTGACGGCAATGGCGACGTTGCGGAACAGATTCTTCATTGAGGGCATTGTACTTGGTGGCCTGTGTGGCGTGGTTCTCGGCTCGCTGATCGCCTTTCAAATTGGCGGCGAGCGCGTGAATGAGGCGCGTCGTCTGGTAGACCGTGTCGTGCGCCATCAGCAGCCATCGGTTGATTACACCTGGCTGCGACAGTAGTCCAGCCTGCCGTGTGATTGCCGTATGTCCGCTTTGTAACCCGCCGTGTCTGGTGTGCGCGGCGGGTCGGTAGCCGTCCCCACACATCCTCAATTCTCATACGCCCTGGCCCTGCCCGCGTTATTCCGTCCCCTGAACCTCTGCCTGCCACTGGCTGCCTTTGCCCGCCTGCCGCCGCTCTAGCAGCCCCAGCGTCGCCATCACCAGCAGCCCCGCCAGCACACCCAGCGCCAGCCGCATGAGCAACGCATCGCGTGCCGCAGCGTCGGCCACGGCATCGCGCACCGCCGGGGATGCGTCAGCGGTGACGAAGAAACGCGGCGTTTCACCGCCGCCCAAAAGCGCGATGATCTCAGGATCGTCCTGCGCCAGCACAGCGCCCGCCGCACGCGCCAGCGCTTCAGCGCCCGCTGCGCTCCCCCACGAAGCCGTGAAGCTGATGATGCTGCCGCTGTGCGTGGCCGACAGCGCGCGACCCAACGCCAGCGGTGACGCCTGCCGTAGGGATTGATCGGGCGCGGTCGAGAGCGCATGGGCGAGGGCTTTGTCAAACGCGGGCGCGGTCAGAAAGCCTGGCGAGACGACGACTCGCGCGATAGCGAGCGCCTGCTGTTCCGCCAGATAGCTCTGCTGGCCTGAGGGCATGCCAGCGGGCAAGATCGCGATAGAGACCGTGTGGGTGGCGTCGTAGGTTGGCGGCGTGCGCCACCAGCGAATCACCGACAGCCCGCCGATGAGCAGCGTCACTACTACCAGCACCCACCACCATCGCCTGACTATGGCGACGACATCGGCCCACTTCACGGCTCGCTCCCTCATCTCGCGCGCAGGCCGCGCTATTGGCTCGCACTCTGATCGGTGACCACCGGTGACGATGTCACGGGCGTTTCCCGCTGGTCGCTGGTTCCGGTGAATGCGCTCCCGCCACGGCGCGCCAGTGTGGGGCGCTCAGCAATACGATCCTCGACAAAGCGCTCGAACCGTTCGAGGAAGCGCTGGGTATCGAACTGCTTCGGCGTGGCGACGAATCACCAGAGGATCAAACTGTTCATCGCGAAAGCGCCGCACGGCCGCCGCTAGCGCCTCAGGCGTCTGTTCGCCGAAAAAGACGCCAGTGACGCCATCGACCACGCTGGCAAGCGCGCCGCCCATGCCATACGCGATGACGGGTCGGCCACATGCCTGCGCCTCCACTGGCGCCAACCCAAAATCTTCCTCGCCCGGAAATATCAGCGCGCGGCAGTTCGCCAACTGGGCGCGCGCCTCGTCATCCGAGCGCCAGCCGAGAAACTCGATATTCTTCCCTGCCATGCGACGCAGCCGCGCCTCGTCACGTCCAGCGCCAATGATCCGTAGCGGCAGTCCCAATGTGGTAAACGCCTCGACGGCGAGATCGATACGCTTGTAGGGGATGAGGCGCGAGACGATCAGGAAATAGTCGCCGGGCGTGGTGGCGACCGTATAGCGCGAGGTATCTACCGGAGGCGGCAGAACCGTCGCCTCACGACGGTAATACTTGGCGATGCGGGCGGCGACATTCGGTGAGTTGGCGAGGAAGTAATCCACACGGGCGGCGGTCGCGTAGTCCCACTGGCGCAGCCAGACGATGAACGGCGAGAGTATCATACGGGAAAAGCGGCCCAGCCGCTCGCGCTCGACGTAATCCTCGAAGTTCCACGCCCAGCGCATCGGCGTGTGGCAGTAGCAGATGTGCAGGGCGTCGGCGCGCGTCACCACGCCTTTGGCGAACGCGCTGCTATCGCTGATGACCAGATCGTACGCGCGCAGATCCATCCGCTCGATGGCGAAGGGATAGAGCGGCAGAAACGGCTGGTGGCGCCGCTTGACGAGGGGCAGGCGCTGCATGAAGCTCGTGCGAATATCCATCGCGCGGAAGCGCTCATCCATGCGCGCGGCGTCATAGATCGTCGTGTAGATCGGCGCCTGAGGAAAGCGCTCATGGAGGGCGAGCAACACGCGCTCGGCGCCTCCCATCTGATTGAGATAGTCGTGAACCAGCGCAACGCGCATGCAATCACTCCCCAATGTTCCCCAACGTTCGCCATGTGGCTACGAGACGCCAGAACTGGCGGCCATCTCTACTCACCCGCTATGTTGCCACACAATGACCTGAATCGCCTAATACGCGCCCCGGCTGGCCAGAACGGCTGGGATGGTTTGCAGCAGAATCTGGAAGTCCAGGCGCAGACTCCAGTTCTCGATGTAATAGAGATCCATCAGCACCATTTCATCGAAGTCAATATCGCTCCGCCCGCGCACCTGCCAGAGTCCCGTCAGGCCAGGCAGCATCTCCAGGCGGCCCTTTTCCCAGTCCTCGTAGCGTTCATATTCGACGACCAGCGGCGGGCGCGGCCCCACCAGGCTCATCTCACCGCGCAGCACACTGAGGAGCTGTGGAATCTCATCCAGGCTGGTGCGCCGCAGGAAGCGCCCAGTCAATGTACAGCGCGGATCATTTCTCAACTTGAATTTGCCGCGTTCGTCGCCTGGAGCCATATGGCGAACATCATCAAGTTGCTCCTCGGCGTCGACAGACATCGAGCGGAACTTGGGCAGACCGAAGCGCTTGCCGCGATAGCCGATACGTTGCTGGTGATACAACACTGGTCCCGGCGAGTCGAGCTTGATGGCCAGCGCGATCAGCAGCCAGAGCGGCGCGCCGATGAGCAGGATGAGCGCGGCGCCCACGATATCCACCACTCGCTTGATCTGACGCCGCCATGTGCTGGTGAGGCTGTACTTCAACCCAAGTAGTGGAATCCCTTCGATGGCGTCGATATCGAAGCGCGCGAGGCTCAGCTCGTGTAAATCGGGGGCCAGCTTGAAGGCAGCCCCCGCATGGTCGCAGATGGCGACGACCCGCAGAATCTGCTCATGCTGCTGCGATGGCAGCGCTATCATCACCTCACCAATATTCTCACGGCGAATGACATCGTCGAGATCGGATAGCGCGCCAAGCGCCCGAAAGCGCCCGAAGTCATTCGGCGCACTATCCTCAGCGTGAAGAAAACCGACAACGTGATAGCCAAGGTTCTGCGTCGCCGCAATCTGCTGCATCATCAGTTTCGCCAGCCGACCAGAGCCAACGATCAACAGATTGGTCAGGCCAATCCCACGGAAATAGAGATAGGTCACGCCAAGCGAGACCAACAGGCGCGCGACGCTGACAAAAATAATGATAAACAGCCAGGCGAAAATGACCAGCGAACGCGAGCGCGCATCGAATGCGACATCGGTCTTGCGGACGATGTAATCGAAGGCCGAGAAGACGGCGAATGCGCCAGTGGTCGCGGCGGCAATCGCCCAAAATTCCTTGAACCAATTGCCCGCGGCCCGCAACCCATATAGCCCGTTGAGCGAAAAAGCGACGAGCATGCCGATGGTGACGACCGCCTGCAATTCCTGGAAACTGGAAAGGCGCTCTTCGAGAAATGGCGTTGTGAACGTTACGCCGTTCAATACGACATAGCGGGTGTAATAGGCGGCGACGAAGGCAACGGTAATCATCACAGCATCGAGCGCCAGCAAGAGGAGTCGCGACATCTGGCGACGCAAGAGCCGCTTCCGTAGCCGCGACCGCACATCCTGGGCAGGCAACACCGTCACCCCTGGAAAGGGCGTGAGAGACCCGGCTGATTCCCCACGCGACACGGCCGCTAGAGATGGCTCCGGTAGAGCTTGTATGGATGGTATGGATGCTATACCGGGAGTTCCCTCCGCGAGGCGCTCCTGTTTGATGTTCATCTCGTCTTGCCTCTGCCCGTCTCCAGATGTTCACACGCCTGTGCTGGTGAAATTGTAGATGTCAGCATATGCCTGCGCCATACGAGAAATCGAGAACTGGCGTGCCCATTCCGGGCCTGCGCGCGCCATACGCGCTCTGGCCTCGCCATCGGCAAGCGTCTCTCGCAAAACATAGGCCAGCCCTTCCGCACTGTGCGGATCGACCTGTCGGGCAACATCTCCGGCCACCTCTGGTAGACTTGAGACGTTGGAAGTGATGACCGGAGTTCCACAGGCCATCGCCTCGGCGACTGGAATGCCAAATCCTTCGTACAGCGAGGGATACACAAATAGCTCCGCGCTCGCATACCAGAGCGGCTGCTCTTCGCGAGTGACGTAGCCCGCGAACATGACGCTGCGTTCCAGTCCAAGCGCCCGCACACGCGCAAAGAGCGGTTCGTAATACCACCCCTTCGCCCCGGCCAGCACGAGCGGCGGAGCATCCGGCGCCAGTCCGCGTAGGCGCGCATAAGCCTCCACCAGCATCAGCAGGTTTTTGCGAGGCTCCAGCGTGCCCAGATAGAGCAGATAGCGCTCAGGTAGCCCATGTCTGGCGCGAAAATCGGCCAGCGCCTGGGAATCTGGCGCCGGATGGAAATCGACAGGTATCCCAGGATATATGACGTGTATCCGCCCCTCTGGGACACGCATGAATTGGATCAAGTCGCGTTTCGTGCTCTCTGAGATAGCCACCACCTGCGTCGCACGGGCGACACTGCGCGCGGTGAACCAGCGCTGATAGAGCCTCCGCGAGCGCCGGAAGAACTGGGGATAGCGCAGAAAGGCAAGATCGTGGACGGTCACGACCGAGGGGCACGGCAGCCGTGCGGGCAAGACATTCGCGGGCGCGTGAAAGACATTGACGCCAAGTGTACGCAATACACCGGGCAACGCGAACTGCTCCCAGGCGATGCGCTGGACTGGCTGGCTGGTCGCGCGCGCTACTGGCAGCAGGCGCATGTGAGCGGCGTGTCCGGGCGACGAAGTGGCAGCGGCAGCCGCCTCAGCCTGATTGACGAAGACGGTATAGTCCTGTTGGGTATTCAGCGCCGCCAGCCCATCAAGCAGCGTGTAGATCGTGCGGCTGATGCCAGCATTGCGATAGGAATCACCGAACGAAATGAGTTGCGCATTGATCGCCACACGTAGCGTACCGTCGCCCATGGCTTCTGCCGCCCCCATCATCGTTCCTCATCCCTCAAGCCAGCTATGCGCGGGTACACGCCTGGTCACTCAGGCGAGGTGGTCTTCGATGCGGAAGCCCTTGCCCGCCGCCAGTGAGCGCAGTTTGATCGCGGTGGCCTCCAGCCCAGGCGACGCACGTCCTAGCGCGGGCAACAGTGGCAGATCAAGCGCGCCACAGTAACGTCGCTCAACGCCGCCAAATCCGCTCTTGAAGCGATAAACGCCATATAACGGATTGTCCGGGGTCGGGTGCGCTGGGATACCCCACATATCATAGTGGGTGACGCCACGCTCTTTGGCCCAGAGCATCGAGCGATACTGCACCAGTTCAGACGGCTTGACCTTGCGCTCGCCACCGGATGCGCCATAGAGATAATAGGCCGTCGCGCCGAATGCGACCACGATGGCGCCGTAGATGATCTTGCCATCGAAGCGCGCCAGAAAGACCGGCGCATCATCGCCAAAGTCGGTGACAAGCTGGCGAAAGTAGGAGACATCGCGCTCGACAAATCCCTTGCGTTCAGCGGTCGCGGCCAGCAGCCCATAGAAGTCATCCACCAGTTCGCTGCCGCCCTGCATCACCTCGACCTGCTTGCGCTCGGCAAGCCGCGCATTGTAGCGCACCTGCTGATCGAAGCCCGCGAGAATGTCGTCCGCTGGGGGCGCAAGATCGACGACGATGGTGGCGCGCGGCTGCACCTGGCGCGGGGCCAGCCGGAAGCCCAGGCGGGTCAGCGGAGCGGCGTCTTCGATGAGCGGATCGGCGCGCAGAAACGGCGCGGTGAATCGCAGCGAACGCCGGAGCCAGCGCACCAGCGCCACCAGCGCCTCGTCATCCTGCCACCAGGGGCCGCGCGGCGCGTAGACCGACTGCACGCCCAGCACGCGACGCGAGAGCAGTTGCACGCCCGCCACCGGCTCATCGCCGCGCCACAGCAGCACCCGCGTAGGCCGCCAGCCGCCGCTATGACGCTTGAACTCGCCCCATTCCCAGCTTTGCAGCAGGTCGTTTCGCGGCGCACGCACGAGCGCGCTATTCCACTCGTCACGCCCATGCGCCTCGCCAATACGCACCGTCGCTCCGGACAAACTCCGCCTGCCTTTCAAAGATTCGTGGGCGGTTGAAACCGCGCCTGAAGGGCCTGCGGCCACCAAGTCCGCCTGCGCGGACTGCCCAGACATGGCCCGCCACACCGTGTTTATGTGGGGATCCTAACCAATCGCGACATGCCGACGGCGCGCGTCTCACTCAAGACAACCGCCGTCCTTCAGCATACGCTGCCAGCGATAGGCGCGCAATACAACCGGGAGAAGTGTTTGACGCATCAGAACGTTTGTGCTATTGTCCGCCTACTACGACAGCAATCCCGCAGCGCATCCGCCTAACCTGTCGCCCGGGTGATAGTTCGGCGATGCGCGCATCCAGAGGTGGCTCATGACGACGCCTGAAGACCAGATCGTGAAAGGCTTTCAGCGCCTGATTGCGCCCTCAGCCGACGCCGACGATGGCGCTGACTCCGCTGATACGACAGACGATACAGATGATACCGCAACGGGAACTGTTCCCCAGCGGCACCGGGAACTGCTGCGGCGCGCACGCGATATCCTGCGCGAACAGGGAAGCCCAATGCCAGGAGCCACCCTGGCCCAGCAAGTGTTTGGCGCGGGCGAGAGCATGTCTGGCGGCGCGTGGGTCCTGCTGCTCACGCAGATGCTGCGCACATCGGCGGCGTTCGCCTGCGACACCGCCGGAAACTGGCGGCTCACGGTCTGGGATGCGAGCATGCAGCGGCTCGACGAGATCGAGTTCGTGGCGCTGGATGTGGAATCCACTGGGCTGGCGCCTGGTCGCCATCGCATTTTGGAGGTCGCCGCCGTCATCGTACGCAACGGCGAGCCGGGCGCGCACTTTCAGCGGCTCATCAACCCTGGCCGCCGTATTCCCCAGTTCATCACGCGCTTTACCGGCATCAGCGAGGCGATGGTCAAGCGGGCGGGCAGCGCCGCTGAGATACTGCCAAAGGCGCACGAGTTCATCGATAACCGTCCAATCGTCGGGCACAATATCGGCTTCGATCTCGGCTTCCTCAGCTACGAAACGCAGCACGCCGGACTCGACGTCGACTTCCCGCTGGAAGGGATCGACACCATCGCGCTGGCCCGTCGCTATCTGACCGGGATGCGCCGCGCCAGCCTCGACCGGGTCGCCATCGCCCTCCACCTGCCGATTCACAATCGTCACCGCGCGCTGCCCGATGCGCTGCTGACGGCGCAGGTGTTTGCGCTGCTGCTGGCGCGCGCCCGCGAAGAAGGCTGCGAGACGCTGGACGATCTGCGCCAGGCGATTAGCGGAGTCACTCCGGTGGGGTCGAGCCTGCCCACCAGTCGCCCAACCGGCAGCATGTATCTCAACCCCGCCTGGCGGCAGAATTTCCCGTCGCGGCCCGGCGTCTATCTGATGAAGGACGCCGATGGCGAGGTGATCTACGTCGGCAAAGCCAAGTCGTTGCGCGACCGCCTGGCATCCTACTACAACCAGCCACTCGGCTACACCCGCAAGATGGACGGCCTGCTACAGAGCGTCCAGCACATCGAGACGCGCGTGCTCGGCTCCGAGTTGGAGGCGCTGCTGGTCGAGTCGCGGCTCATCAAAGAGCTACAGCCGCGCTACAACGTGCAACTGCGCAACTACGAGCTATACCCCTTCATCAAAGTGGATATCCAGCATCCCTATCCGCGTTTCTACGCCACCCGCGATGTCAGCGCCGATGGCGCGCGCTACTTCGGCCCGTTCCGCAGCACACGCATCGTCGACGCGACCGTGGAACTGATTCAGAAGGTCTTCCCCCTGCGCACCTGCACGCGTACCCTGCCGCCCGCCGCCAAGCCGAGCGAGCCGTGCCTGCGCTATCACCTGAAACGCTGCGCCGGACCCTGCCGGGGCGAACTGAGCGGCGAGGCGGCGGAGGCCTATAATGCGGCGGTCGCCGAGGCCTGCGCGTTTCTGGGGGGCGAGCGCGCCGACCTGATCGACCGGCTCAAACGCGAGATGTTCGAGGCGGCGGCCCGCCAGGACTTCGAGCGGGCGGCGCGGCTGCGTGACGCGCTGAAAGACGCCGATCAGGTGTTGCTGGGGCAGCGGCTGGTGACGGGCGCGGTCGAGGCGAACAATCTGCTGATCGTCTATCCGTCGGCGGAACCGGAACACATCGAGATCTTTCTCATCCGGCATGGGCGGCTGCTGGCGCAGCGGCGTGTCGGCCAGGAGGGCGACCTGCTGCGCGACGAACTGCGGGCGCTGGTCGGCGGAGGCGGCGGCGCTGGGCACGCCACCATCGCGGGTGGGGCGCGCCGAGGTCGACCAGATCAACATCATCGCCCGCTGGATTTCGCACCACAGCGATGATGACGCGCGCGCCTTCTTCCGCCTGCCACAGCAGCTAGACGACACAGCCGAGACAGATGCATTCATCGCGCAGGTGACGGATACGGTGTTGACCAGCCTGATGACCGAGGTTGGCGACGAGGTGAAGCAACGACGCGGACGAGCAGAACGAAGAGGCGCAGCGATAGACGGAGCGGCAGACGACACAACAGACGCTTGAGCGTCTGATTCGCAGCTATTAGTCGCGGGCGAGCGAGCGCAGCGCCTGCAAGATCAAATCCTCGATGTTGCCTGTGGCGTCTTCGGGCAGCGTGCGCACGGCGGCGGCGGCATCGGTCGCCGAATAGCCCAGGCCCGTCAGCGCTTCGAGCACCTGCGCGCGCACGTTGGGGCTGACACCGGAGAGAACTGGCGCGCCACCGAAACCCGCCTTCTCGAAGCGAGGCCGTAGCTCCAGCACCAGCCGACTCGCCAGCTTGCGTCCGACCCCCGGCGCAACGGTCAGCCGCGTGACATCCTCCGCCAGCACTGACTCGCGAAAGGTCTGCGCCGACATGCTGGAGAGCAGCGCCAGCCCGAGGCGCGGGCCAACGCCACCGACCGCCAGCAATTGCTCGAAGAGGTCGCGGTCATCGGTGGAGGCGAATCCATAGAGGGCAAGCGCATCCTCGCGCACCAGCAGCCACGTGTGGAGCGTGACCTCCTCGCCAGTATTCAAATGGCTGATCACATTGAGCGGCGCGAAGATACGCAGCGTGACGCCGCCCACGTTCACCAGCGCGCTATCGAGCGTCTTGCCCGCGAGAATGCCCCGAACCGCCGCGATCATGTCTGTTCCTCTACTATCTGCTCTGGCTCCCCTCCCCGCGTCGAGGAGGGGCTGGGCGAGGCGACATTTCACCCAGGCGAAACGTGTTGAGATGGCAGATGGCGATGGCGGCGGCGTCGGCGGCGTCATCGGGCTTCGGTACGGCGTCCAGGTGCAGCAGCACGCGCACCATCTCGCCGACCTGCTCTTTCGACGCCAGCCCATAGCCATGCACCGCCTGCTTGACCTGCATCGGCTTATATTCGTAGACCGACAGGCCCGCCTGCGCCCCCACCAGCAGCGCGATACCCCGCGCCTGCCCGACGCTGACGGCGGTGGTCACGTTCTTGGCGAAGAACAGTTCCTCGACCGCCATGCTCGTCGGGGTGTGCTCGCGCACGATCTCGCGCAGATCGTCGTAGATGGTGCTGAGACGCTCGTGCATCGCCAGCCCCTTTGGGGTCGTCACGACGCCGCAGGCCAGCAGGCGAGGCGACCCACGCTCCATCTCGACGATGGCGTAGCCCAGGCGGGCGGTGCCGGGATCGATGCCAATCGTTCGCCGCGCATCACCGCTCATCAGCATACCCCATAGCGGGCAGGCGCCACTACGCGCCACATGCTAGCCCTCATATTTCTCGGCGATTTCATCGGCGATGTCGGCGTTGGTATAGACGTTCTGCACGTCGTCCAGGTCTTCGAGCCGGTCGATCAGCCGCAGTGTCTGCAAGCCCGCCTTTTCGTCAAGCTCGACCTTGGTCTTGGGCCGCAGAACCGTCTCGGCGCGCACCAGATTCAGCTTTTTCGAGTCCAGCGCTTTACGTACGGTGTCGAGATCCGCTGGCTCGGTGTAGACCACCAGCGTCTCGTCGCCATCCGTTGGCTCATCCACATCCTGAGCGCCCGCGTCAATCGCCATCAGCGTCAGTTCGTCGGGGTCATGCCCTTCGAGAGTGACTTCGATGATGCCTGTCTGCTCGAAGATCCAGTCGACACATCCCGCCTCGCCCAGGTTGCCGCCGTTTTTGTTCAGCGTATTGCGCACCTCGGCGACCGTGCGATTGCGATTATCGGTCATCGCCTGAATCATGATCGCCGCGCCACCGGGAGCGTAGCCCTCGTACACGATCTCATCGAACGATGCGCCACCCTCGGCGCCCGTCGCGCGCTTGATGGTGCGGTCGATATTATCCATCGGCATGTTGGCGTCGCGCGCCCGCTGAATCGCCATGCGCAGACGGAAGTTGGCGTCTGGATCGCCACCACCGCCCTCACGCACCGCCACGACCAGTTCGCGGCCAAGGCGCGTGAACAAAGCGCCGCGCCTCGAATCGTTGACGCCCTTCTGACGTCGAATCTGCTGCCACTTGGAGTGTCCAGACATGGGTCCGCCGCCCTTCTATCCAGTCTATTTCCCGTCTAATCCCGCGCAACCTGATCTCAGGCCGCCGCTGCCCTACGACATATCCCGACCGCACAACGCGAGATTTTGTATAGCGACTCTATGCCCGGTTGGTCTCCGGCATGGAGTTCAGCGCACTAGTAGGCACGGAATATTGTACCACCTTGCAGGCGCAACACGGAACCGTCCCGCGCCCCAATGCGCGCGTGAAGTTCATTGCGCGGCCTGATGTACCACAGTGGCCATCAGATGCTCCAACATCATAGCGGGATTGTCGCATAGTCCGGCGTGGGCAGGCGAGGTCTGTATGACGGTGCTGCGCGGCGAGACAAGCCAGTGGAACCGCTCGCGCTGCGTGAGCCGCCCAATTGGCCCAGCATCTGGCTCGCCACGGCAGATGCGCTGAAACGCCGCCAGGTAACGCATGATCTCGCCAGGATCAGCAGTCGGCGCCAGCGCGGTTAAGCGTGGTTCATCGAGGGCGACTCGCACATCGAGAAACGACCGCGCCCGGCAATAGAGCACGATGCCCACGTTGATGAACTCGCCACGCTCAACACGCGGCACAACGCGAATGACCGCATATTCAAACGAGCTGCGCCCGCGCATGCAGCGCCTCCTCGACGAACACCTGAGACGCATCGCGGCGCGCGGCCAGATACGCCAGATAGGCGGCGCGCTGCTCATCAGCGCCTCCGATTGCCGGATCATCCGTCAGCCACTTTGCGGGAATCTCCCCGATGATCCGCGCCAGCGTCTCATCGGTCAGACGCGCCCGCAGCGGCGCATCCACCGCTTCCAGTTGTGTCGCCCAGGGCAGCAATACATGGTCACGAATGGGCGTAAACGGATTTCGTCGCCGCAGTGTCGCCGCGTCCCAGGCATAGTGAAAATAGAGCGCCGCGCCCTGATCGATCAGCCAGAGCTTGCCATGCCACGACAGGATATTGGGGTTACGGACGGTGCGATCAGGATTGGTAATATAGGCGTCGAACCAGACGATCCGCGATGCCAGCAGCGGATCGATCGCGCGGGTGGCAAGCTGGTCGAACATGAACGAGCCAGGCAGATAATCCAGCGCGAGATTCAGTCCGACACTGGCCTTGAGCGGAACCTGAATCTCTGGGTCACGCTCGGCGCGACCAAACGCCTCATCCAGTTCGACGAAGACCAATTCGGGCACATCCAGGCCCAGCGCTCGCCCAATCTCGCCACCGAGCAACTCCGCCACCAGCGCCCGTGGCCCCTGCGCCGCGCCGCGAAACTTGACGACATACATGCCATCGTCGTCGGCCTCGATGATCGCTGGCGCCGAGCCGCCCTCGCGCAGCGTCTCCACATAGCGTGTCGCAACGACTGTACGCAACATCATGCAACCTGTTCTATCGCTGAACTGCCTCGCCAATGCTCTCTTGACATCATTATTGGCACGACTGACGTATGAAACGCTCGACCTCGTCGCGAAGTGGTTGCGTGTCGCCGACCCACCACCAGTGGTCGTCACCAGGCAACTCGACATAGCGCGCCTGTGGGATATGACTGGCAAGATATCGTCCAGCCTCTACTGGAACGCTCCGGTCTCCACGACGATGAAGAATCAGCGTGGGAACGCGGAGGCGTGGCAACTCGGATCGAACATCAGTATCGCGGATTCCCTCCAGAATGGCTTGCACCGCGCCCGGGCTCGCGGCTAAGCGTTGAGTCTGCGCCCACCACTGCCGAAATCGTTCATCGTGCGCTCGCGTCGGCGAAAAATACTCCAGATTAACCGGCCCACCCCAGCCTTTCACTAACTTCTCCACCCAGCGCTGAAATTGTTCCGGTGTCATCCCCCACGGGTAGTCGGCACTGTAAGAGCCTTTCGCCTGGCCGCCGTATATCACCAGACCCGCAACATGCTCAGGACGCCGTACCGCAGTCATGATGCCAACGGTCGCCCCTTCGGAGACAGCAAACACGACCACACGCGATGCTCCCACAGCCCTCATGACTGCCTGCGCATCATCGACGTGCTGGGCGAACGTGACTGGTGTGCCAACTCGATCAGATAAGCCCATCCCTCGCTTATCATAAATGATGATGCGTGCGAATTGCCCAAGCTGGTGATAGAAGCGCGCGAGCTCCGGTTCCTCCCAAAGCTGCTCTATATGCGAGATGAATCCGCCAATATGCAAGAGATCAATCGGACCTTCTCCTATGGTCTGGTAGGCTAAATAAGCGTCTCCACTCCGAACGTAGTGCGTCGGAGAGCGGGTTGGAGTAAGGAAGGTGGGAGCCTCAAGCATGCGAAAGAGATTCTCTGTCTCCTCGCCTGGCTGCACGCCCAGGTGTTCGGCGAGCATGCGCCTGCATGTCTCGTACTGGCGTCTGGCCGCAGCAAATTGACCTCCCATTGCATACAACCGGATCAAGGCACGGTGGGCTGGTTCGTGGTCAGGCTCACGGCTGAGCCAGAGTCGCGCCATCTCAATGCCGTGCTCCCAGTCGCCGAGGCGTTCGTAGGAGGCGGTAAGCAATGCTAGAATCCGCAGATACTCCGCGCGCAATTCTTCACGTGCGAAAAACTGCCACTCATCGAACATCGGGCAGTCGGGCAGTGTGAAGCCCGCGAGGAAGTCGTCGGCATAGAGTGCAATGGCCGCTCTCATTGCGGAGAGGCAGGAAGCTAGCGGGGCATCCGGCGGGTGCTCGTGATCTACGCATAGGCGCGCCACATCCAGGAAATGGTGGGTATCTTGCCAGACATCGACATCATGACGAAAACGCACTGTGCGCGCCGTAACGTCCAGGAGATTCTCGCCAACGTCGGACTTGAGTTGATAGAGGGCACGCCGCAGTGCGGCTAATGTCCCACTCTGATCCAATTCTGGCCAGAACAGCGTCGCAAGCGCCATGCGGGTGTGTTCGCGAGACGTTTCGGCGAGATAAATCAGGAGAGCCATCTCTTTCTGCAAGCGCATCGCGATGGGGCGCCCGGCATATTCGACCCGTGGTGATCCAAACAGATACAGTGAGATTTGGCTCAACGCTAGCTACCTCCATACATGTGCTTCCCGCTCAACGTGCGCCATGCTGACGATGATGTGGACGCCTCTGTGGACGTTGCGCAAACGCCTCATTAAGTATAGTCCTCCCCAAAGGCAGTTGTTCTATACCAATGCCACCGGAGGCATACCGTGAAACATCTTGCAACGCTCATCGTCGGCATCGTCAGTTACGTGCTATTTCTGGTCGCGGCGCTCTATGGCGTGTCATTTACTCTGGGAGGACTGCTCCCTGATCCGGTCTCCATTTCCCATGCCCCACCCGTTCTCGCGCTACTGGTTGATATGGGCCTCGTACTCATCTTTGGCATCCAGCATAGCGTCATGGCGCGCTCGGGCTGGAAGGAGCGCTGGACTCCATTGTCCCTCTGCCCTGGAGCGCAGTCTCTATGTGCTGATCGCCAGTTGCATCCTCTTGGCGATGTTCTGGTGCTGGCAACCGATTTCCAGTGTACTCTGGCAGATCAATGATCTGCCAGTCCGCGCCGTTGTCTATGGCATGTGCCTGGTTGGTTGGGGTATTGTCCTGGTGTCTACATTCCAAATCGACCATTTCGAGTTATTTGGCCTGCGGCAGGTATGGCAACTCTGCCGCAACCAGTCCACAGCGGCCAGCAGAGTTCCGGCGTCCGTTTCTCTACCGTTTCGTGCGCCACCCCATGATGTCCGGATTTCTACTGGTCTTTTGGTCCACGCCTACCATGACCGTTGACCGGCTTGTCTTTGCCGTGGGAATGACGTCTATATCCTCATTGGACTTTCCTTCGAGGAGCGTGCGTTGCGGCAACAATTTGGCATGTCCTATGCGAAGTACCAGACCGAAGTTCCTCAGTTGATACCGCTGCCCCGAAAACTCCATACCTTCTTCTGGACAAAGCTGAGATATGCCAGTACAGGCTCGGCGACCACTACGCAACGTTGATTTTTGTACGAGGATGATCGCATGTGCTCATGCGCCCATGCTAGCGCGGCGGCTCGGCAAGATGGCTCGTCGACGTTGACCGCGCGCACCAGCGAGCGTTGCACGCCATCGGCGCCCACACGCCAGTCCACCACGCTATAGCTGGCGGGATCGATCCACACCCGCCGCGCGCCGCTGAGTGGCAGACCGAGCGCGGTACATAAGAGCGCCTTGATCGGCCCAACATGCGCGACCAACACGACTGTCTGGCCCGGATGGCGCTCCGCAATTTCACTGACGCACGCCACGACGCGCTGGCGCACGGCGCTGAGTGACTCACCCGCTGGCGGCGCAATCCGCATCCCCGCTGACCATGCGGCGAATCGCTTGGGGTCGCGTTGGCGCGCCTCATCGGCGGTGAGCCGCTCCCAGGAACCATACGATTGTTCACGAAGTTCCGGCAGGATTTCCACGGTAAGTTGCGCCGCGCTGGCGATAGCTTCAGCCGTGGCGTACGCGCGCGCTAGCGGACTGGAATAGACGGCGGCAGGCGCCAGGGGAGCCAGCGCACTCGCCAGCAATAGCGCCTGTTCCTCACCATGGGGAGTCAGCGCGACATCGCTCGACCCATTGAAACGAAACTCGCGGCTGCCATCGGCCTCGCCGTGCCGCGCCAGAATCAGGCGAACCATCGGCGACGCGCTCATGAGGGGAATAACTCGTTGATCGACAGGCTGCGGCGGATGTGTCGCTTGCCCGCGCCCAGCGTCCACGAACCAATGTCATCATCATCCAGCCGGCGCAATGCCAGTAGCGCGGCGCCCACCTCTGGCGCATGCAGCGGAGGCCGAAACGTCACCTGCGGCGCGCTCTGCAGGATGATCTGGTGGAACGGCTCAATCACCCATGGCTCGGACTTGAAGACGCTGCCGACGGTCGAGAGGGGGAAAGCCTCCTGCTGCATACCAAGCATGCGGATGATGGCAATCGCGCTCTCGCCCAGTCGTGCGCCAGCCTCATGAAAGATGCCCTGCGCCACACAATCGCCCTCCTGCGCCACCTCCCAGACTTTCTCGGCAAATGACGCAATCTCGAACTTGCCGAAGGGCGTGCTATCAACCAGGCGCCGCATCTCCTCGGCGGTATCCACCCCATAGATGGCCCGCAATTCGCGCACAAGCGCCGATGGCTGTTCGCGCCCATCGAGCATGCGCATCGCCGCGCGAATCGCCGCCAGGCCAATCGAATAGCCGCTCCCCGCGTCGCCGAGGATATAGTCCCATCCGTCGGTACGCCAGAGTTGGCCTTTGGCGTTCATGCCTAGACCTGTCGCGCCGGTGCCCGCGATGACAACGATTCCCGGCTGCGCCTCAGTTGCCCCGGCCCAGGCGCCCACAACATCATTTTCGATGATCGTTGGCCCGGTGAAGCCCAGTGTCCGTGCGGCGCGCTGCGGTACTGGCAAATCCAGGTCGGTGTCGAACCCCGCAAGACACATGGTGATGGCGGCGATCTGGGTCAATGGCACGTTGGCGACCTGGAGCGCGCCGCTTATCGCATGGGCGATATTGGCGCTGGCAGCATCCATGCCGACGGAACGCTGGTTGGCAGGCCCACTGGTGGCGGCGCCAATAACTCCGATGTTCTCGCCGAACACGGCCGCATTCGTTTTGGTTCCACCGCCGTCAACGCCAATGACATACCGCATGCCGTCCTCCCGGACCTTTACACTCATTCAGCATTCTTCGTTTGCTGCGCCGCTAGGTGTGGCAGCGGCGCGAATGCTTCATCGACTGTCTGCTCGATTGCCTGCTCACCGCCAGGTAGGTGGCGTTGCGTCTCGGACATCCTGAGGAGCAAGAGATATTCGTGGTTGCCATCGCGCCCGGTGATAGGTGAGACGATCAGTCCAAAAGGCGCCAATCGCCTGCCAACCCCATCGGGCGCTTCATCCGCCAACCACGCCAGCAGATCGCGCAACACCCGGCGATGAACCGCTGGCTCACGGATGACCCCAGCGCCACGATCAGCCTCGGCGCGCCCAGCCTCGAACTGCGGTTTCACCAGCGCTACCACCCAGCCATCGGGCGCCAGAAATGTCGCGACACGCGGCAACACCAGCCGCAGCGAGATGAACGACACGTCGATGACGGCGCAGCGCACAAGTTCCGGGAGGCTTTCGAGATGACGGATATTGGTCCGTTCCAGAACCGTTACTCGTGGATCGTTGCGCAGTGTCCATGCCAACTGGCCGTGCCCAACATCCACCGCATACACACGCGCCGCGCCGCGCCGCAGCAAGAGATCGGTGAATCCCCCAGTCGAGGCGCCTACATCGACACAGGAGCAGCCCGTCGGATCGAGCTGAAAGGCGTCGAGCGCGCGCTCCAGCTTGAGGCCGCCCCTGCTGACAAAGCGTGTCTCACTGGCGGACGCGGCCAGTTCAATGACGGCGTCCACCGGCACCAGCATACCTGCTTTGGTGGCCGGTTGGCCCGCGACACGCGCCTCGCCCGCCATAATGAGCGCCCGCGCACGTTCGCGGCTGGGCGCAAGGCCGCGAGCCAGCAGCAACACATCCAACCGCTCGCGCGCAGGTCTGGCACGCGCGGCCCCTGATCCACGCGCCTCATTGCTCATAGCGATTCGTTCACTCGTTCTGAAAGATAGTTCAATGCTGTTCCATTATCGTGATCGTGTTTATCTATCGCACTTGCCATGCATGCCGCCCAGGGCAAAGCCCGCCTGGCGCGTCGTACGCCGCAACGCTGAATCTCAGCCCGCCGCCACCTATACTCTCGCACATTTCGGGGATTACAGCGAATTGGCACAGTCGGCATAGCGTTAGGTGCGTTCAAACCAGAGGTCAGAATCCATCAGCGCGAGGAAATCACCCTCAACCGCATACAGGCCATCCTGGTAAGCAATCAGGCCATCGACATCGTGGGTGATGACCCGCAGCCATAAATCAAAATCAGTCTTGACCACTACCGTCGGAGACGGATGCGGCCCGCGCCCCACCTGAATCTGACCTGCGGCAATCGCCGCATAGCACAGACCCTGTTCGCGGCCAGTAAACTCGTATTGCAGCACAATCGAACGATCACCCGCAGCGGCGGGGCTGAAACTCGTTGTCAGGGCGCGCAGATAATCATCAATTGAGCGAATCGCCACAGCATCCATCCTCCCCCACTGCCCTTCTCCGCGACGATAATTCCGGCATACACGGATTCTGTCGCGCTTTCTTTAGGTGTGTATTCAGGTGAAAAGTCATGAGTCACTTCATCGTCCCTGGCGAGTATGCCGCCCCACAATGACGCATGGTATCATACACGAACATGCTTGTGTGCGTCGGATTATGCATTGAATCCAACAGAGAGGCGTGTGTATTCTGATGGGCGATGAGACGACAGCGAATGACCAGGTTAGCGGGCGGCTGGTATTGCGCACCGATGGCGCCTCGCGCGGCAATCCGGGGCCAGCCGCCGCTGGAATTGTGATCGAGCGCGCCGATGGCGAGACGCTGGCGCGCCTGGGTCAATATCTGGGTGAGATGCCAAACAACCAGGCGGAATATCGGGCGCTTATTCTGGGCTTGCGCACCGTCGCCGAGCATAATCCTTCATCGGTGATCGTCTATATGGATAGTGAACTCGTTGTCAGACAGATGACTGGCGTCTATCAGGTGCGCGATGCGACACTGCGGATGCTCTACCAGGAGGCGCAGACATTGGTCCAGGCGCTCCCACAGGTGAGCTTTACCCATGTACGACGCGCCCAGAATGCAGCCGCCGACCGATTAGCCAATCAGGCGCTGGATACGCAGCAACGCGAGGTCCGCCAGCAGAGGGGCTGAGCGGATGCGCCAGCCGCCGTGGAGAGAAACAGATGGCATCAGCACCTGCCGGTGCGCCACCGGTCTGGCCTGCCGCGCGCAGAGGCGCTAGAACAACGATAACGCGTCGCCGCTTGCGCCGCCTGGGTATGGCGCTGCTGATCGTGCTGGTGGTGCTGGTCAGCGTCTCCGCCTTCACGCTCTTCCGGCTGAACGCCACCGTCACCAACTATCCCGGTTCGCACTTCAATCAGGGTAAGAACGCCGTCTGGCTGGAACACACATGGGTCGGCGATGTTCACAGCAGCGCGGATTTCGACGCGCTGGCGGCGCAACTGACTCGCGAGCAGATTCGGTATGTCTATGCGCACGTAGGCCCGATGGAGAGCGATGGCAGCATCCCCGACGCGCTGGCGCCACAGGCGGCGACGCTGACAGAACAGCTACACGCGCGCCTGCCCAACCTGAAAGTACTGGCGTGGATTGGCCAACTGGAGGCCGCCAGTGGCGAGGCTGATAATTCGACGGTGAACCTCGCCAACTCACAGGTGCGTGCGGGTATCGTGCAGACGGCCCTCCATTTTGTGGCGAATGACGGCTTCGATGGCGTTCACTACGATATCGAGCCGATTACGAACAACAACAATCACTTCCTCGACCTCTTGACCGAGACACGCGCTGCCCTCCCTACGGGGGCAATCCTCTCGATCTCGGCGCAGAAATGGGCGCCCAACGCGCATATCGCCGACTGGGCCTATGGTCTGGGCAAGGCGGACGCCTGGTGGACCTCATACTACTACGCCAAAGTGGCTCAGTATGTCGATCAACTCGTCATCCTGGCGTATAACACCGCGATGCCGACATCGAGCCTCTATAGCCTGGCCGTGAAGCAGGAAACGGCCAATGTCCTGGATGCCGCACGCCAGGCCAACCATCCTGTCGATGTGTTGGTTGGCATACCCACCTACGACGGCAGCAATTTCTGGTTTCATGGCTCGGCGGAAAACATGGCGTCAGGTCTGCAAGGCGTCGTCGCCGGACTGAACAGCAATCGCGACACAACGCCTTTTGTGGGTGTGGCGATCTATCGCCTGGGAACCACCGACCAGACCGAATGGGCCACCTACGAGCATCTCTGGCTCGGCAAGTAGCCGACGAGTAGCTGGCAGGCGTCTCCGGAAATCAGAGCCAGCAGTCGGTACTTTCGTCCCGCACACATGCATATCCCGCTCAACTATGAGAACCTTTTCAACAGACGCCCCAAATGGATGAGTGGTGACTATTCTGATGCGCAGCGGCTTCCCCAGCCGCTGTGTGTTGTGCGAGGTGGAGCATGGGCTGGACTTCAGATGGCTTCCCGGACAACGACGATCAACAGGCGTGGGATGGCGGCGCATTGGAAGCGACCAACGGCCAACCGTCCGCCGATGACAGCGACTACGATCCCAGTGATACCTCCGTCCGCGCGGTCGTAGCGCAAGACTTCTCTACACGCCGACTGCCCGCGATGAGCGATACCGCGCGCGCGCCGGTGATCGTGCGTGGCAATGGCGTGCCGATGGGTACGCCATTCATCAAGCGCCGCGAGCGCCCGTTGACGCTACGCATTGCCATTTTCACGTTGATGGCCTGTATCATCGTGACGGGCATCTTCGCCGTCTCGCCGCTCAACACCGGCCAGGCGAGCGCGGGAAGCGCATTCCAGGCGCTGGCCAGTTCGATGATCTGGAATCGCCAGCCGGGCTATTTCCTCTACACGACGGTGCGGGAGATACCCCCGAAGGCATCGCCCTAAAGTTCAAGGTGCAGGTCGGCGGCATCTATGAGATGAATAATCTCTACGCTGGGGAAGAGATCACCATGGGCGTCGCCTACAAGATTCCCGACGACCCGAATTATGGTAAAGGCTTCACTCCGGCGGAGCTTCCATCGATCGCCGCCAGCAACTACGGCAACACGCGTTTCGGGCCAAACTGGTGGGACTCGATTGCTGGGGTCAATATCCCCAGTGAGTCGCCCTGCGCGCCAAACGGCGGGGCCAATAAGCTTGCCTATCAGCTCACCTCACCCAATTGGAATTCCTACTGGGTGCGCGGCTATATCGTCTATGGCACATGGGTCTATCACACGGGCGTCGATATGGCGGCGCAGGAGGGCAACCCAATCCACGCCGCGCAGCAGGGCCAGGTGATCTGGGCGGCCTATGACTCGACCAACGGCCTGGGCTGGTCGGTCAAGATCGACCACTGCAACCACCTCTCGACGGTCTACGGGCATATGGATAAGCTGCTCGTGAAAGTCGGCGAGTACGTCACCCAGGGCGAGCCTATCGGGCTGGAGGGGTCAACAGGCGCCTCTACCGGCCCCCACCTGCACTTCATGGTCGAGTGGAACAATATGTGGCTCGATCCGATGCCGTTTTTCGCCAGCAAATACACCATCACCCACTATGTCGCTCCGTCCTGATCGCAGCTCGTGCGCCATAACTGCCCTCTCCGCGACATGCTGGGAGGGCGCGTCTATTGGGCGACAACATACGGCGGCGGTGAGCCGTAGATATGCCAGAGATTGCGCGACTACACCTATTTCGGGATCGCGGAGAACATATCGTTTGCCATGGCCGAAGAAGTAGACTATTACGCGGTTCTGGAACTCCCTCCGAACGCGGACGATGTGACCATCAGGTTGGCCTATCGGCGGCTGGCGCGGCGCTACCATCCTGATATCGCCGGGGATGAAAGCCTCCACCTGATGCAGACCCTCAACGTGGCCTACCAGACGTTGAGCGACCCTGAGCGCCGTCGCGTCTACGACGCCAGCCGACCAATACCCCCTCCACCAGCGTCGGCGCCACCCTCATCGCCATCACCCCCTCTGAAACGCCACGCAGTGCGCCAGCACCACGCCCACATGCGCACGAAGCACAGCGCACAGGGACTGTGAGCGCCAGCCCTGGCCCACTACGGCGCATCGCCGTGCTGGATAGCGGCGAGACAAGCGCCGTCGTTTCGGTGGCAATGTCGTATGGCGGCGCGCTGGCGGCCACGGGACACATCAACGGCCAGATAGCCCTCTGGCGCGTCGCGGAAGATCGCATAACAACACGACTGGCGCTGGGCGCACCGGGACAACCAGGCACGCTCAGCGAGGTGCGCGTCTCCGCCGATGGCGCGCTGGTGACTGCGTGGGGATTCGCGCTTGGCCTCGGCGTCTGGCACATCGCCGATGGCGCGCTGCGCTGGTCGAGCCGCATGAACGCCCCATCGGGATTGATGGACGCCACATTTCTACCACATCCCGCGGGCCTGTTGCGGCTGGCTTTGCCCGATGCGCCCCCAGCGCTGGCCGACAGCGACCCTTTTCACTGGGCGGATAGCGGTCGGCGCGGCACCGCCATCTATACCCGTCCCTTGCCAGCAAGTGGGCCAATCAACCCGGCCTGGGCCACGCCACTCCACTGCCAGGAATCGCCAACACGCCAGCAGCCGCAACCGGGCGCGGCGCCCTGGCAGATCAGGGAACGCACGCTTTCCGCCGATGGGCGCCGGTTGCTGACATTCTCGACGGGCAGGCCAGAAGGCAAGCTGCGTTCACAAATCCTCCGTCTATGGGATCTCGATATGCGTTCACGTCGCGGCGCCGTCGAGCCTCGACGCATCGCCGAAGTGACCGAGCCAGACGGCAGACTCACATTCCCGCTGGCGACCACCCCTGACCTCGCCCATGTCGCCCTGGCGGACTTCCTCGGCCATATGCAGATCCGTTCGCTCGACGGGCGCGTGCGCCGGAGCGTCACCACGGGCCCCTTACCGCTCGATGCCTTTGCCGCGCTGACGCCTGACGCTGCCCTGCTGGCGATAGCCCACAGCCAGCGCCTCGACCTCTGGGATGCGCGCACCGGCCAACATCTGCAACGCTGGCAACTGGCCGCCCCGCTTACCGCGCTCGCCTTCGCTCCCGCCGCGCACCCAATCCTCGCTATCGGCCTGCCCAACGGGCTGACGGAGATGTGGGGATAGCTGGCGAGCGCGCCACACATTTGCCACGGGCCTGGCTGGCAGTGGCTATCCGATGAATGATAGAGTTGTTACAGAGAGGTCAGTACACGCAGAGCCGTCGCTGGCCTGTACGACAACCAGAAAGCGACGGAAGGAGCAAGCGCGATGACAAATGGCAACGATCCCGCTGGTGGTAAGCCCAAGATTCTTGGGCAGGCTCACGAGGTGACGGATGAGGAGGCGGATGGCATCGCGCAGATGATTCAGGATGCGCAACACTCCGCCCGCCAGCAGACGATCCCCAGAGAAGACCTCGCCGAGAGCGCAACCACCACCATGGCGCCAGACGTCGAGCGTGTCGTCGCGGAGAGCCATGTACGCGACATCCTGCGCAAGTTCAACCGCGACTTTCTCTATAGCCAGGGGCGCTTCGACGAATACGCTGGCGGCCTCTTGCTCAAATGGGGCGATGGCTATTCGCGCAAGCATATCTGGATAACCGTTGACGGCGACAATCTCGTCTTCGAGACGAGTCACCAGCGTCCCTGCGGCAAAAGCGTCTGCGCCGATGGCCACCACAGCTACCCACCGGATCTCTGGCATGATCCGCGCGTCATCAACCAGGAGCTGGCGGAACAATTCCAGCGCCCGGTTCACGAACGCACCGACGACTAGGCGTCGTTTGCCGCGCTGGCCGCCTGGAATGTGGCAATGAGCATCGAGAAGAAAAAATGAGAAGAGAGGACGTGTGTATGCCGGACCCTGGCAGGCTGATACTGCTCGACACCGACCTCTTTTTCGTCGTCAAGGTGCGCACGACGCTCCAGCACGCGGGCTATGAGGTGCAGACGGCGCGCACCGTCGACGGATTTTACCCGGCGGCTGGCGGAGGACTCCCCAGCGCTGGCGTTGATCAATACCGCTATAGCGGGCGTAGACTGGCGCGCGGCGATCACTGCGGCGCGAGCGGCGCAGATCCCCGTGATCGCCTTTGGGTCACACGTCGACCTGGAGACCCAGCAGCAGGCGCGTCAGGCGGGCGCTACCCGCGTCATCGCCAACTCGAAGCTGGCCACCGACCTCCCCGGCATCGTGGCACGCACGCTACGGGCAAGCAAGCGCAGGGCAGGCAACCGATACGCCAGCGGAGCCGCCAGAGGCGAGTGAGCGGGGTGATTGAATGTGCTTAGGCGGCTAAAGTCGGCTGGCGGCTGAAGCCGCGCCTAAGGGCCGCGCACGCTCCGCCACAAAGCCCGCCGTCGCGGGTTGCAGAGCGCGCGCGCCCGCTGGCCCTGGCAGGCAGCCCTACGAGCCGTCTACATCGGGCCCGTGGCGCATGTCCGGCAGCCTGCGGAGGCAGGCTTTGCGGCGTAGCCCTTAGGAGCGCTTCAGCCGCCAGCCGTCGTTCATTGTCGTGTATCGCTGAATGTGTCGCATTCGGCTGATCGTTTCACATGTGCAGGAGGGCATCACAAACCATGAGTACAACCGCGCAGACCGATCCCGCCACGCTGAATCAGTGGCACGCGCTGGCGCAACAGTTGCGGGTGGATAGCATTCGCTGCTCCACCAAAGCGGGTTCGGGGCATCCTACCTCATCCATGTCGGCGGCGGATTTGCTGGCCGTGCTGATGAGTGAGTATCTCCGCTATGACTTCGCGAATCCCCACAACCCCAACAATGACCATCTCATCTTCTCCAAGGGGCATGCCTCGCCGCTGCTCTATTCGGTCTACAAGGCGGCGGGCGCCGTCTCTGACGACGAATTCATGACATTGCGCCAGCGTGGCAGCCGCATGGAAGGGCATCCCACGCCGGTACTGCCATGGGTGGATGTGGCCACCGGCTCGCTGGGTCAGGGGTTGCCCATCGGCGTTGGCGTGGGTATCGCGGGCAAATACCTCGATAAGCTGCCGTACCACATCTGGGTCCTGCTGGGCGATAGCGAGATGGCCGAAGGCTCGATCTGGGAGGCGCTGGAGCTTGCCGGACACTACCAGCTCAACAACCTGATTGGCATTCTCGATATGAACCGGCTTGGCCAGCGCGGCGAGACGATGCTCGGCTGGAATGGCGACGCCTATGCCGCCCGCGCCAGAGCGTTTGGCTGGCATGCCATCGAGATCGACGGCCACGACCTGACCCAGATCAATGACGCCTACCGCGAGGCGCTGGCGCAGACGAACCAGCCGACGCTCATCATCGCCAAAACGATCAAGGGCAAGGGCTTCCCTGAGATCGAGAACAAGAACGGCTGGCATGGCAAGGCGCTGCCCAAGGATATGGCCGACCAGGCCATCGCCGAGCTTGGTGGCGAACACAACATCATCATCAAGGTACATGCGCCCGACGCGATGGAGCCAGGCGCCCGCCCGAAGGCTGAGGCGCTCCAGTTGCCCACCTATCCCAGCGGCACGCCCGTCGCGACCCGCTCCGCCTATGGCGATGCGCTCAAGGCGCTGGGAGCGGCACGCCCCGAGGTGGTCGCGCTGGATGGCGAGGTCAGCAACTCGACGTTTGCCGAGACGTTCGCCAAAGCCTTTCCCGACCGCTTCTTCGAGCAATACATCGCCGAGCAGCAACTGACCGCCGCGGCCATCGGACTCCAGGTGCGTGGCTACGTGCCGTTCGCCTCGACGTTTGCCGCGTTCTTCAGCCGCGCCTATGACTTCATCCGCATGGCCGCCATCTCACGCGCCAACATCCGCCTCTGCGGCTCGCACGCGGGCGTCTCTATCGGCGAGGATGGCCCGTCGCAGATGGCGCTCGAAGACCTGGCGATGATGCGCGCGGTACACGATAGCACGGTGCTCTATCCCTGCGACGCCAACCAGACGGCGCAACTGGTGGCCGCGATGGCCGACCTGAAGGGCATCGTCTATCTGCGCACGACCCGCGAGAAGACGCCGATTCTCTATGGCCCCGACGAGCGGTTCCCGATTGGCGGCAGCCGCGTTCTACGCCAGTCTGAGAGCGACCAGGTGACGGTAGTCGGCGCGGGCATCACGCTGCATGAGGCGCTCAAAGCGGCGGATACGCTCAAGGCTGAGGGCGTCAACATCCGCGTGATTGACCTGTATAGCGTCAAGCCAGTGGACGTGAAGACGCTACGTGAGGCCGCCAGCGCGACGGGCGGGCGCATCGTGACGGTGGAGGATCACTGGCGCGAGGGTGGCCTTGGCGCCGCCGTGCTCGATGCCTTCGCCGGAACCGACGAGCAGCAACCCGCGTCGCCGATGCCGACGGTGGTGAAGCTAGCGGTGCATCACATGCCCGACTCCGCGACACCCGACCAGGAGCTTGACGAGGCAGGCATCAACGCTCCCGCGATTGTCGCGGCGGTGAAGAAGCTGCTCGGCAGGTAGCCAGCCTGTACTCAAACGATATCGCGCCCGCTCTGCATCAATGTGTAGAGTGGGCATCTTCTTGCTCATAAACTATGCCCATATGCCTCTCGTATGTCTGGTGAGACAAGCTGGTAAGTATATCGTCCCATTAAATTGACACATTGCTACTATTCGGCTACTATCCCTGCGGGGTCGGCAAGGTGTGCTGACAATATCAAAGGATATTTAGCAGTGTGTCACATGCGCATTCATGCAAACTGTGGCGCATGCTCACAACCACGCCCGGGTTCTCGATGATATAGAGATATACATGTGTGATTTCGCTATGGTAGGAACCAGCGTCACGACTCCGCAGTCGTGAAGACGAAGCATCTCATCGCAACAGCTTCGTGTCTCACGTTGCGATTGACGCGTTGATACTTTTGGACTATCCTATGCGCGAAGTTAGCAGTAATTGTACGTAGCCACATCGGTAAGAGAAGTTTCGCCCTCGTCAACGACATGGATTGAGACGAAGGCTGAGACGTTGCGCGGGACAGCGGATGAAAGCCCCATCGCGACCTGTTGGCAAAACCCTCTGCGTCGCGAAGGACATGGGAGAGGTATAGCCACGATTCACACATGGCCAGAGTATCACCTGAATCCTTCGCAGGAGCGCGGGCTCATGCCACGTGTCGACATTCACATCGTGACATACAACAGCGCAGATTGCATTGATGCGTGTCTCGAAAGCGTACTTGCCCAACACTACACAGACTATCAGGTCACGGTGTTCGACAATGGCTCTCAGGATGATTCGGCGCGCCGCTTGGCCGTCTGGGCGACCTGTGGTGTGCATGTCGTTCTCAATCGCTCGAATCTGTACTATTCGGTGGCGCACAATCGCGCCATTCGCGAATCTACCTCCAAATTTGTACTGGCGCTCAATCCAGATGTGATCCTCGACCCCCATTTTCTCGCCCGTGCCGTCGCCGCCATCGAGCGCATGCCCCGTGTAGGGTCTATAAATGGCCGTCTCATCCGCATCAAACCGAGCGAGATGAGTATGGAAACGCTCAGATCGCCGCAGCGCGACAATATGGTGCTTGACGGGGCAGGATTGATGATGCGCCGAAGTCGACGACCGGACTTACGTGGGAATAACCTACCAGCTAACAGCACTTGCACGGAGCCAACCTACATTTTTGGCGCAGATGCCGCCTGTGCGCTTTACCGGCGCGCGATGCTCGACGACATTGCGGTAGACGGCGAGTATTTCGATGAGGATTTCATGATTTACCGTGAAGATGTTGATCTCGCCTGGCGAGCCCAGTTGCTCGGATGGGACTGCCTCTATCTTCCGGATGCGATCGCTTATCATGTTCGCTCGTTTCGGCCCGGCCAGAGGCGCCAATCTATCGCCAGCGATCTTAAACGTCACTCTGTCAAGAACGGGTGGCTGCTTGTCATCAAGAATGATTATCCGGGCGCCATCTTGAAGAACATCCTGTGGGTTCTACCCTATCAGCTGAAAATACTTGCTGGCCTTCTCTTCACGGAGCCATCATCCCTGAGCGCCATTCCGCAGACGATACGCCTTCTGCCGAGGACACTGCGCAAGCGGGCTGTGATACAGAAGATTCGCGCGCGCTCAGCAAAAGAATTGCGGCGCTGGTTTGCCTAGCACGAGGGGTTCAGACGCTAGATGTCAGACGCACTATGAACCCGATATGCGCTACTTCCAAGGAGTCCTATTGCGTTGGATGGGTGGCTGGGCCGATGCTACTATATCTCGGCGTAGATTGGCGTAGCTACGCCATACGAGCTTCATAGCTGATCGAGCAGGGTACTGAGATACTGTGAAATGTGGTAGAGGGGGCATCTTGGTTCACGCGAGTCAAATGCAGGGCCGGCCTTGGGCGCATGTTCTCCATGCCGTATATGTCCTGCCCGACTACATTATCAGTCTCGCCATTCTCTGCATCGCCCATCTCATCGCTGTAGAGTTTCGGCAGCAGCTTCGGTTTGGCGGCTTCGTCGGCGCTCAGTACGACTGGTATAGCTATCAGCCCTATCTGATCGGCGCGATTGCGCTGGCGATAGCGTATTTCCCACGGGTGGTCGTTGCGGGCGTCACAGCCAAGCCACCGTATGGACATCTCTATTCGCCGGTGGTTGGCCTGGCGCTCTGCGTGCTTGGCATCACTTTCTTACTCCCAGATCAATCGCAATTGGAAACCGGTTACTTCGTAGCCGTCTGCCTGCTGCTCATGACGCTCATCATTCCGAGGTCGCGCACCGCTGATCGGACGGGCAATTTGAGGGATCACCTGGCGCGGCTATGGGCAAATCGCAGCCTCCTCCGCATCTGGGTGCAATTCAACATTCAGTCGCGCTATGCGCAGGCAATACTCGGCATTCTGTGGATTGTGCTGCTGCCGCTCTCCCAGGCGCTCATTATGACGGTGGTCTTTTCACAACTCCTGCGCGTCTCAGCCGGTGACGTTCCTTTCATCGCGTTCTTTCTGGCAGGACTGGTGCCGTGGGGGCTTTTCAATCAGGCGATCTATTCGGGGATGCGCTCGATCTTGAACGCGATGGGCCTGATCACCCAGATCAACTTCCCTCGCGAGATCATCGTACTCTCCGCACTGGGCGAGGCGCTGGTAGATACGCTGTTCATGTTCGTCGCGATGCTGGTGATCAACGCCTTCGTGAGGGTGTTTCCCAACGCCTACTTCGTGTGGCTGCCAGTTCTGGTGCTCATCCAGATCTGCATGATGACAGGGCTGATGTTTCTGGCAAGCTGGCTCAGCGTGCTCATCCGCGATATTCCCGCAGCTTGTGAGCGTTCTCTTGCAGGTGGTTTTTTACCTGTGCCCGATCATTTACCCCGAGAACATCGTTCCCGAACAATTCCGATTTATTTTCGTGCTGAATCCAATATCGATACTGATCGAAGCGTATCGATCTGTCATCGTCTACGATCGGCCACCGAGCGTGACGGCGCTGATCTTTCCTGCGGCGCTGTCCTTTGGTCTGCTGATCTGCGGCTATCGGCTCTTCAAGGCGAACGAAGACACGTTCGCGGACATGGTATGAGGTAAGCATGGTGGACCTGATTCGTACGTCCGGCCAACCCTCGGTCGGCAAAAGCAACACGACTGAGCCAGTCATCGTGGCTGACCATATCTGGAAGCGATACCAGCCCCAGGCGAATTCGGTGAGCCTGCGCACGGAAGCAGCGAAGCTGTTCAAGGGCGGCTCCCAACGCAGAAAGGGCGATTCGGCGCAGGCATTCTGGGCGCTTCAAGATGTAACATTTGCTGTTCAGCCGGGAGAATCGGTTGCCCTCATAGGGCGCAATGGCGCTGGGAAGACCACCCTCTTCCGTGTCCTCTGTGGCATCACGAGGTCGACACGGGTCGCGCGCTGGTGCAGGGGCGCTTCGCGACGCTCATTGCGCTGGGCGCTGGCTTCAACGTAGAGCGAACTGGCCGCCAGAACATTTTTCTCAACGCCGCCATCCAGGGCGTGCCGCCGCGCCAGGTTGCCCGGTTCATCGGCGACATCATCGAATTTTCGGAGCTGGGCGAGTTCATCGATGTGCCCATCAAGCGCTACTCCAGTGGCATGACGACGCGACTCGGCTTCAGCATCGCCGTACATATCTTCCCCGATATCATCTTCATCGACGAGGTGCTGGCGGTGGGAGATGCGGCATTCCAGGAGAAGTGTATTGAACGCATCCTCCAGATGAAGGCAGACGGACGTACCCTGATGTTCGTCTCCCACTCCGCTGCCTCAGTGCGCCTGGTCTGTGACCGCGCCATCTGGCTGGATCACGGAAGGATGCAGGCAGATGGACCTACTGATGAGGTTCTTGAGGCATACAATTCTTACACCGGCACTGGGAAAATGCGGGCTGTTCAACAGCCGTAGCAACGCAAATAGCCTGGCATCAAGCCAGAATGCATCAGGATATCTTCGTCAGATGCGCCGCCCTGCATGTCGCGCATTCGGCGCGCAAAGCCCGTGCATAACATACGTTCATGAAGATATGGGAGGAAAGGCGTTTGATCCAGCCAGCGTAATGAATGGAGTCATAGTGTGTCCGAGAACAACTTCACTATTCCAAAGAGTTCACAACATGTCGAGTTCCACCGGAGAGCGTTACATACCGGGCATCTCTGGCAGGATTCGCACGGAGCATGTTCATCGCTATCTGTTCGCACTGCAATTCGTCACCGGACGTGACGTTCTCGACGTTGCGTGCGGTGAGGGCTATGGGTTGTACGTTCTTGGCCCAGGCCGCCCGCTCAGTGGTAGACGTTGACACAGCCGACGTGGTGCGCCTGGTCTGCGAGCGCGCCGTCTGGCTCGATCACGGCACGATGCTTGCGGATGGGTCAGTAGATAAAGTACTCGATGCCTACGGGGCATCCTTGCAGTTGTTATCCTAGGTATAGCGAATAGGCGCTCTTAACTAGATTTCCGAAAATTGAGGAGTTGTAACATGCCCAATAACTATCAGATGGACATTCAAGTCATGTACGATGAGTACTATTATAAGTACTGCTGCGGTGAGGATTTTGCTGACTACGAGAAGTATCGTCCGCTTTTCGAACATATTGCGGACAACATTGTTAGCGAGATACACCCATCATCTACCCTGGATGCAGGGTGCGCAATGGGATACCTTGTACACACACTCCGCGAGCGCGGAGTAGAGGCTTATGGCTTCGATATCTCTACGTAACTATCGAATCTGCAAGCGGTGATGTCAAGCCTTACGTGCGTGTTGCGTCCATTCTGGAACCATTACCCAGGAATTATGATCTGATTACATGCTTCGAAATCGTTGAGCATCTAGAGAAGGCCGAATCCGTAGAAGCAATTCGCAATCTCTGCCAATATACATCTGACATTCTTTTTCTGTCCACACCATATGATTACAAAGAAGCGACGCACTTCAATGTCCGACCGATTGATTACTGGGCCACTTTGTTTGCTATGCATGGCTTCTACCGCGACCTCGATTTCGATGCCTCATTCGCTTTTCCTTGGGCTGTTCGCTTCCGCAAGCGAAACGAACCTTTTCACCGAGTGATCGGTGAATACGAGCGTAAATTTCGGGAATACCAGCAAGAGGCAACTGCTCAGCGCACTCTCGCGCTTGAGGAGAGGATCAAAATCGAGAACTTACAGAACCATACTGCGCAATTGGAGGACGCTGTACACGACTATCCACACTCCTGGCAAACGCAGAACGGGCACGCGACCAGGCAGAAGCTCGTGTGGACTTCTTGGAGGCAGAGTTAACCAGGAAGGGCCAGCCTCTCGACAAAGATTTTGGCGCAAAAGGAGGAACTGGAGCGCGATCTGCTCTCCTGGCAAGACCGAGCAATCGAAGCTGAGACAACGCTGACACAACTGCGCAATACTCGCGCGATACGGACAATCTCTGTCTGGTGGAGGATCAAGAACAGACGGGCAGCTAATAAACAGACGCGTGGGGCGCGCTCAAGGCACCTACTTCGAGCGGCGGCACGGACGCTCCGACAGCAAGGCCCTATCGGCTTCACTCGGAGATTGGTTCGGGTGGCTTCGCGGAGAACGCTATAACTCCAACTTCAGCCTCGGCTCCGCTGGACATCTTGACATCGCCAGACGGTACGAGCAGTGGATTGACACACACGAGCCAGATGCTGCTGGCCTTGATCACCAGCGACGCGCTACTCGGGAGTTCGCCTATCGGCCACTTATTTCGGTCGTCATGGCAGTCTACAATCCGCCAGTCAATGTCTTGCGTGAAGCGATCCAATCAGTCCTCGATCAAACGTATGATCACTGGGAACTGTGCATCACAAACGCTGGTAAAAGCTCCTCTTGCACGAAGACCTTAAATGAGTTCGCCAGACAGGATTCTCGCATCCAGGTGACTCGCCTCGACAAGAATTTAGGCATCAGCGAAAACTCAAATTTTGCCCTCGATTTGGCAAGGGGCGAGTTTGTTGCACTTGTCGATCACGATGATACACTCGCACCGTTCGCGCTCTATGCGATGGCAGAAGCGCTGAATTCACAGCCAGATCTCGACATTCTCTACAGCGACGAGGATCGGCTTACCATCAAAGGCCAGCGGCGTATCTTAGCCATTCATGAAGCCTGACTGGAGTCCCAGCTTCTGCCCATAGTTTCATGTATGTTGGTCACTTGACAGTGTATCGAACATCACTCATCACTGCGGTTGGAGGATTTCGTAAAGAGTTCGACGGATCGCAAGACTATGACCTCGTCCAATCCTGCGTGCGACGGAGCGCACCAACAAAATCCACCAGATTCAGCAAGTTCTCTATCACTGGCGCATGATTCCGACTTCCGCCGCCGCAGGCGCAAAATCGTACGCGCGCAAGACAAACATCGCCGCATCGGAGTCAGCGATGGCGCGACGTGGCTACCAGGGTGAGGCCATTGTCTATCCATACTCCAACCGATTCAAATTCGCATTTGCCGACAATCCGATGGTGTCTATCGTGATCCCCACAGACGACCTGCACAATATTTCCGCCTGCTTGCAGTGTTTGAGCCAATCGACTCGCTATCCAGCGTTTGGGGTCATCCTGTTGCGACGAACTCTGCGGTAGCGGATGCCATTGAGGGGCAACGCCACTCGATCAGCGTGCGGTGTGTCCGCTACGACGGCCTCTTCAACTTTTCGCTCAAATGAAACTGGGTGCGCAAGCTGCACAGGGGCAATATTACATCTTTCTGAATGACGACGTTGAGCCGCTGAGCAAGGACTGGATCGTAGACGCTGCTAGAGTATGCGCGGCAGCCGGAGATTGGAGGCGCCAGCCCCAAACTTCTATACCCAGACAACACCATCCAATATGCGGGGCTGGTTACCGGGGTTCGCGATCTGGTTGGCACAGCCTTTCACAAATGGGATCGCTTCTCAAGTCTGTACAGCAACATGGCCATTTCCACGCGCATGTCTCCCCACTCTGCGGCGCCTGCATGATGGTTCGTGCTGACTTCTTCTGGAGCGTGGCAGGCTGGGACGAAATCAACACGCCCATCGCCAACTCAGATTTTGACATCAGTTTCAAAATTCGCGACCTTGGCCTGCGCCTGGTCGGATACCCCTTTTGCCGAAATGCGCGATATCGGCCACCAATCCATTGGCAAAACGAACGATAAACGCGAAAAGTGGGCGGGGCTTCCTCCCTATGACACATCGCATCTCTACATGCTAAATCGCTGGGGCCAGTACATGAGCCGCGACCCATACTTCCCAGAGAATATGCGCGCGATGGTGTACCGCGAAGACAGTCGCTATGCCGTTTTGCTCCGCCGCAGGAGCCTGTGCGCGACTGGTCATCGCTCCGCCGCGTGCTGCTCATTAGTCACGACCTCACCTTGAGCGGCGCTCCCATCATCTTGTTCGAGATTGCACACTTCCTCAAATCTTCCGGTTGCTTTGTGGCGGTTATGGCTCCTGAAAAGGGCAGATTGTTGGAGCAATACCAGGCCGAGCAGATTCCGGTAATTATCGATCCCCATATTCCTCGATGAACCTCGCAGTTCCAAACACCTATTTGAGCCGGTTCGATGTCATAGTGCCCAACACAGTATTGGGATGGCGGTGCGTACACCAGGCGCGTACTATGGGCAAACCCTGTGTCTGGCTCGTTCACGAATCGGAATTTGGACACGATTACATCAAGCAACAACCGCGACAGGCTCGCAAAGCCTTCTCTGTAGCGGATACCGTCATCTTCCCCGCAGAGTTGACCTTGCGCCTGTATAGGGATTTCACTCGTCCGAAACCCTTCCAAGCAATACACTACGGGATTGGCGATGTGCGTGAGGCGCCCGCCCCACCCGCACCGTTCAAGCGCGAGCCTGGCAAGCTCTATCTTGGTCACGTCGGGAGCGTCGAACCCCGCAAAGGCCAGGATGTATTGATCAAGAGCCTTCAGCGCCTGCCATCCAACATCGCTGACCCGCGTTGAGGCATACTTTATTGGCCGTTACCACGACCCAGAGTACACTCGTCAGATGAAGAAGCTGGCTGAACACATGCCTAATGTACACTTCGTCGGTGAAGTGCCGCGAGAGCAGGTACTCAGCTATATGAGGCATGCAGACGTCTTTGTCTGCACGTCGCGCGAGGAAACAGGCCGAATCGTGGTGTTTGAGGCTATGGCGCTCGGAAAAGCCGTCATTTCAACCAAGGTGGGCGCCGCTGGCCAGCGAAGTGATAACGTCGGGCCAGAATGGATATCTCATCGATATCGATGACGCCGACGCACTGGCCCGCACCATCGAGTCATTCATCAAGCAACCCGACCAAGTAGCTGCCTTGGGCGTCCGGTTCCCGTGAGACGTATGAGTCCAACCTCACCCTTGATCGATACGGGGGCGAACTTCTCAAGGTCTTTGCCGCAGTTATGGGTGGTTCGCCTTTAGCGTCGCGTACTGACGAGACGCGTCCCGAGGCGCCTGAAGGCTGGTCATCTCTAAGTTCAACTTGGTGACGCGTGGAAGTGGGTTGGTAGTCATGAGTTGGTAGCAGGTTGTCTTCCATGAAGGCCGCGCGGTCGCTCAGCGAGCGTTCGGCGTTCTACAAACCAGAGGGCTTTGCGGCTTTGCTGATCGGCTTCGTCGCTGGCTCAGAGAGCAACGCAGATCACTCGTAGTCTATGCGGACGCTCGTGGCGCGCCACATGTCTCCACACGCTATCACGTGTGGATGGAAGCGCACACGCTCGACGCGTACGAGTTGGAACAGCAGCGCGTGACCTCGCACCAGATGGGCGAACGGCCCACTATCTGTCTGGTGACTCCTGTATACAATCCGCCGTTGGCGGCTCTCAGAGCGGCCATCGAGTCTGTCCGGGCGCAGACGTATGACCAGTGGGAGCTGTGTCTGGCCGATGGCGCCTCGGATCGCGCCGGGGTGCGCGAGCTGTTGGAGGAGTACGCAAGGCTCGACCCGCGCATCCGCGTCTCTCGGCTGGAGCGCAACCTGGGCATCTCAGGCAACTCCAACGAGGCGGCGCGCATGGCCACGGGCGAGTTCCTGATGATCTTCGACCACGACGATCTGCTCGCCCCCAATGCCCTCTTCGAGATCGCCAACCCGGTCAACACCCATCCAGACGCCGACCTGATCTACTACGATGAGGACATGATTTCCGTTGATGGAACGAGGCGCTTTCATCCGCTGATGAAGCCGGAGTGGTCACCTGAGATGTTGCTCTCGGCGAACTACCTGATGCACTGCGCCATTCGGCGCGAACTCTTCTGGTCGGTGGGCGGCTTCAATCCAGACTTCGATGGCGCGCAGGATTGGGATCTGGAGTTCCGATGCATCGAGCGTACCAGCAACATCGTACATGTGCCCAAAGTGATCTACCATTGGCGTGCCGTCTCCGGATCAGCCGCAGCCTCGTTCAACGCCAAACCCTACGTGTTCGAGCGGCAATTGCGAAGCGTTACCGACCACCTGCAACGCCAGGGGATTGCCGGAGCAACCGCCCGATTCGTCGGCCCTGGCCTTTTCCGCGTGAGCTGGCCAACGCGCGGCAGTAGCGTCTCCATCATTATTCCCAGCCAGCATAAACATGGAGGCGCCTCTCCCTCGCAAACGACAGCAGACACACTCTTTGCAGCAACGAAATACCCTAACGTCGAAATCGTGCTGGTCGCCTCAGGCAAGAGCAGTACGCTGCCCGATGATTCCCGCATCCACGTCGTCGAACTCGGCGGCGAGTGCGGCTACACTACGGCATGCAATGCTGGAGCACAGCAGGCGACAGGAGACATCCTGCTCTTTCTGCGAGACCATATGACGCCGCTTGATCCCGATTGGCTTGAAGAGATGGTTCGGTGGGCTGAGCGCCCAGAGATTGGCGTCGTTGGAGCCAAGATACTCGATACGCATCACCGTATTCAACATGCGGGGCTGATGCCTGGATTGGGCGGCGCGGCGGGATACATCTTTCAAGGCGCCCGCGAACGCGAGGGGGGGCCGTTCGGCAATGTGGACTGGTATCGCAACTACACGGCAGTGAGCGGCGCCTGCCTGATGATACGACGCGAGGTATTCGACCGCATCGGTGGATTCGGCAAAGCTGACGAAGATGACGATGTCGAACAGAGCAGCGTCGAACTATGCCAGCGCGTTCTGGCGATGGGCTATCGCAATCTCTACACACCATACGCCCGCCTGGCCACTCGCACACGCCGCCCCAGCGCCACACCCACCTCAAACGCTTCAAATGCGCCAATGCGAGATAGGCATCATGGTGCGCAGATCCTGACTATAGCAGACGACAGGTATTTCAATCCCAACCTCTCGCGCACAGAACTGATCCCGAACATGGCAACCCCGAAGCCATCGTCGCGGCAGTGAAGAAGCTGCTGGGTAGGTGCCAGGCCCCATTTCTCTTCTGCTCACTCCCTGCACATCGTGTGCAGGGAGGTTTTTTGCGACAAGGCGCTACCATCGCGGTGTGAGCGTAGCCATCTACTTGCTGGAGGCCGGATTCTCAAGATAGCCGAACATTTCCCCGTCCGGATTGCCGGGATGTGGGCCAACGACCATGCCCACCCGGCGCATCACATTCGCCGAACGTTCATTCTCGCGGTAGCAGATGCTGGTGATACGGCGCAGCTTCAGCGTCTCGAAGGCATAGCGCACAGCCGCACCGGTCGCCTCCTTCATGATGCCCTTGTCCCACCACTCACGC
This sequence comes from uncultured Chloroflexia bacterium, assembly GCA_963702665.1. GTDB lineage: Bacteria > Chloroflexota > Ktedonobacteria > Ktedonobacterales > JADMIN01 > DAHUXT01. The sequence continues at coordinate 100,141 of CAVPDP010000014.1, read as the reverse complement.
TTTAGTCCATAGAACAGTTCGATCTCAGGCGTCGCTGTGGCGCCCTGATCGAGGAGGTAGAATTGCAGCCCTACGACGCCGACAAATGCGCCCGTGGCACGCCACACGATGGCCCACTCGCCGAAGCCCTCTCTCTCATACTGCGCAATACGATACATGAAGCGTGGACGCCACTCTTCTAGGGTTCGGGCGCGTTTGCCACCCTCAGGCGTTGTGGCGAATCCCATCATGGGAAAGACATCGGGATGCGCCATCATTTCCACGAAATTGGGCAGGTCATCCATCTCCAACGGGCGTAGGGTCAGGCGCTCCGTCTCCAGCATGGTCATACGTTTCCTTTCACAGCACCCTGGCAAGCGCCGCGAAGAGGCGATCACAGTCCTCGCGGGTATTATACAGATGCGGCGAGACCCGGATCGAGGTACCCCTGAGGCTGACGTAGACCCCCTCCGCCGCCAATCGCTTGCCGAGATCAGCGGGAAACCCGGCGCTTGACCGCAGGCCGATCATATGGCCCACGCGCCGCTCTGACGGGAACGGGATCGAGTCCCAGCCGCCGCGCCCCGTCTTCGATATGCGCCGTCAGCTCGCGCAGGGTGGCGGCGATTTCCTCCACCCGCCACGCCAGAATCTGCCGCAGCGATGCGCTGGCGATGGGCGTCAGCGCAAAGTTAGAGCGCTCGCCCACGTCGAACCGCCGCGCGCCTGGCTGGAACGTATCGCGATAGTCGACCAGCCCGGCAAAGTCCTCACTCTCCTCACGCGCGATCCAGTTGAACTCCAGCGGCCTGCCCTCCCGCCGCGATGGCGCGACATACAGGAAGCCAAAGCTATAGGGGCCGAGCAGCCATTTGTAGGTCGCGGCAATCAGGTAATCGGGGCGCACCTCAGCCACCGCGAACGGATGCGCGCCCAGCGATTGGGTGGCGTCCACCACCAGCGCCGCGCCCACCGCCCGCGCCCGCTCGCCAACACGCGCCAGATCCACCAGGCTGCCGTCGGTCCAGTGGCAGTGGGGAACGGCGACGACACCGGTGCGTTCATCGATCTGCGCCAGCAGCGCCGTCGTCCAGTCGAAGTCGGGCGGGCGAGCTACGGTGATGAGCGTGGCGCCGGTACGCGCGGCCAGGTCGCGCCAGGGGTACACATTCGAGGGAAACTGGTCTTCCAGCAGCACGATGGTCTGGTCGCGGTTCAGGGAAATATTGGCGGCGGCGACCCCGACGCCATAGCTGGCGGCGGGGATAATCGCCACCCCATCCGCATCGCCCCCGATCAGGTCGGCAAAGAGGCTGCGCGCCACCTCCGACTCGGTATAGAAATCTTGCGGCGTGATGTTCCAGGGCTGCGCCTTGAGCGCCACCGCCGCCTCGCCCGCTTCACGCGACGCCCGTGGCAGCGGGGACATATACGAGCAGTTCAGATAGGCGATTCCCTCAGGAATCTCGAAGAGGCTACGCTGATTCGCCAGCGCCATAGATTGTCTCCTACACTCCATTGTTCGCGCTGTCCCACACTGGAGCGGCGCTCCTCACAGGCTACCACAATGTGTCCCAGCAATCAGCCTCAGCCGAGTATGATATGCTGCCCTTGAATGGCTGACGAATTTCTGGATACTTCCAGGGAGATAGCAGTGGCAGCGGATGTGCGCGGGACAGTTGAGCGAGCCATCACACGGGCGACGCAGCGGCACGCGCTCTGGACGCCGGGCGCGCGGCTGGTGGTCGCCGTCTCTGGCGGGGCCGATTCGCTGTGCCTGCTGGGCGCGCTGCTGGCGCTCCGTGAGCGTGGACATCGGCTGGCGCCGGGCGAGTTGATCGTGGCGCATCTCGATCACGGGCTGCGCGGCGAAGAGAGCCGCGAAGATGCCCGCTACGTGCAGCGACTCGCCGCCAACCTGGGCGTTCCCTGCGTCATCGAAGAGACCAATACCTCCTACTCGACCGAGTTGCGCATCGGGCTCGAAGACTGGGCCAGGCGCACGCGCTACGCTTTCCTGCGGCGGGTCGCAGCGGAACACCACGCCGAGCGCATCGTGACGGGCCATACACGCGACGACCAGGCCGAGACGATTCTGCTGCACTGGCTGCGCGGCAGCGGACTGGCGGGCCTGCGGGGCATGGCGCCCCTGCGTGGGGATATCGCCCGCCCACTGCTCGACGTGACGCATGAGCAGACGGTAGCCTATTGCGCCGCCCAGGGATGGCAGCCGCGCGAAGATAGCAGCAACGCCGATACGCGCTTTCTGCGCAACCGCATCCGCCACGAACTGCTGCCGCTGCTGGCAACCTACAATCCAGGCATCCGCGACCTGCTCATCCGCAACGGCGAGCTACTGGCCGATGATGAGGCCTATCTGGAGGCGCAGACGCAGACGGCATGGGCCGAGGTGGCGGAAGATAGCACGTCGGTCGCCATGAAAGGCTTCGTGCGCACGTTGCGCGGAAACGTTCGCCTGCGGCTGGAACCGTTGCGCGAACTCCCACCCGCTCATCCGCCACCGGCTGTTTCGCATCGCCGCCCGCAAGATCGTCGGGCCAGATTTCACGCTGGAGGCGCGCCACGTCACCGCGATTGATAAGCAGCTTGCCGATGGCCATACTGGCACGGTGCTGAATCTCGTGGGAGGACTCACCACCTGGCTGGAGTATGACGCGCTTGTCTTTCAGACGAAGGGGAAGCATTCCGCGCCTCAACCTCAGCCGCCTACCTGGCAGCTTCCCGTGCCGGGCGTCGATCGAGATGCCAGAGCTAGGCTGGCGCATCCGCGCATGGCGCATCGAGGGAGCGCCGGGCAGCGAAGACACTGGTGGGCTGCCGCCCGCGCCGGAACTGCCCGCGTTCGCATTTGCCGACCGGCCCGCCGAGCTTGGCCGCGCCGAGTCCCGCGTCTATCTGGACGCCGCGACCATCGGCGAGACGCTCACGGTGCGCACGTGGCAGCCCGGCGACCGCTTCCGTCCGCTGGGCATGAGCGGCGAGAAGAAGCTGCAAGACTACTTCGGCGACGCCAAGGCGCCACGCGAACTACGAACGCGGCTGCCGCTGGTCTTCAACGCCGACCATCTGGTCTGGGTGGCCGGGCTGCGCATCGACGACCGGGTACGCCTGACGCCGACGACCCAGGCCGTCATCGTGCTTCAGTTGGAGCCGCTCACTGACCCAGCACCCGGCGAAAATAGCCGCTGATCTCCTCGTCGGTCAGCGCCTCCGCCGCGTCGCCAACGCTCAACTCGAACGACCAATAGTCTCGGCAGGTCGGTGGGCGCGAGATACGAAAAGAGCGCCACCTTCTCGTCGCGGGCGATTTCGAGCGCCGCCGCCTTCAGCCGCTCAGGGTCGCCGCGCAGATAGACGTGCATCATGTTGGTCTGCGGCGGATTCGGCTTGACGACGATACCTGATACCTCGCTCAACGCAGTGGCGATGCGCACCGCCCGCTCGTGATACTGCGCAAAGCGTGGCAGCCGCAGCCGCAGCCCCGCGCGCGCCGCGATCACATAGGGGTAGAGTTGCACGAGGTTGCCACCGTGCCGCCGCTGCCAGACACGCGCCTCGGCGATGACATCAGCCGGGCCAGCCAGCGCCGCGCCCGCGATGCCGCCAACACCCTTGTAGAACGAGACGTAGACGGTATCGAACAATGCGGCGATCTCAGCGTATGAGCGCCCGTAGAACGGCGCGGATTCCCATAGCCGCGCGCCATCCATGTGCATGGCGATGTTATGCTCATGCGCCCAGGCCGACTGCGCCACCAGATCATCCCACAGCGGGCAACTGGCCGCCAATTTCCCGCAGCGGCAACTCCAGCAGCAGCGCGGCCAGCGGCTCATGAATCCCTTCGAGGTCGCTCAGCGAGATCACCTGGCGCGCATTGCCGACCAGACGCCCCCGCAGCCCATGCAGCGCCTGATACGCCTTTTCTTCGTGGTTTTCGAGATGGCAGGTTGGGTGGAATCCGACGGCGCGACACTGCTTGCGCTCGCTCCAGATGCGCAGCGCGATCTGCTGGGCCATCGTGCCGCTGGGGAGAAAGACGGCGGCCTCTTTGCCCAGCAGGCTGGCGACCTCCTGCTCAAACCCCTCGATCAGTTCGCCCTCGCCGTAACGGTCAGCCTGCTCATCGGGATCGACCGCCTCGGCCAGCGCCGCCAATGTCGCTTGCGGGCGCTGCGGCCCATGTCCGCCGAGGAAGCGCTCGCAACGGCTATAGATGGCCCGGCGCTCGGCCTCCGTGGCTGGCGGCGCGTCAGGTGTAGCAGCCTCGGCTGACCGGGATGTTTCAGTATTCGCGGGTTCTGTGAGCATCAGGGGCATTCCTTTCCACGGCGAACTATCTGTCGGGCATTATAGCAAATCGCGCCCTTGTGGCGGCCTGTTCGCTGCGCTACACTGTGGGAGCACGGCCAGCGCCACCTCCCGCGGGGGCTCCAGAACATGGCGGCCTCTGACTCCCCTCCTAGGGAGGGGCCGGGGGAGAGGGCGCCATAGCAGGAGGCGAAGCACAGCAGATGCCATTGGATGCGCGCAGTGAAGAGCAGGAACGCGAGCGTACGCTGATTGCACGCGGTCAGGAGGGTGATCGCGCCGCCTTCAATGCGCTGGTTGAAAAATATCAGAGCGCCGCCTACGCGCTGGCTCTGCGTATGCTCGGCGACCCCGACACCGCAGCCGACGTCACGCAGGAGGCGTTTTTCTCCGCCTACCGCGCGCTGGCGACTTTCCACGGGTCGTCGTTTCGCGCGTGGCTGCTGCGTATTGTCAGCAATGGCTGCTACGATGTCTTTCGCGCGCGCGGACGCCAGCCCGTGACCTCGCTCGAAGCGCTGCTCGAACACGACGATACATCGTCCAGCGACTCGCGCCTGCCAACCACGATGGTGGATCCCTCATGGAGCCCTGAAGAAACCGCGCTCCGTGGCGAGACCATCAGCACGATTGAAGCGGCGTTGCTGGTGCTGCCACCTGAGCAACGTCTGGCAGTCGTGCTCTGCGATATTCAGGGGATGGCCTATGAAGAGGTCGCGCGTATCATGGAGACGCCACTCGGCACCGTCAAATCGCGCATTGCCCGCGCACGCGCCCAATTGCGGACGCTGCTGACGCGCGGCGGGGAACTTTCGCCGCCCGCGCAACGTCAAGACGCAGAACGGCCAACATGAACGTAGATAGCTCGCGCAGTCAGCGCCACAACGCCGTCATTCCAGAGACACCGTCAGAGCAACAGGCAGAGATACCGAGATGACAGAAGACACCAATCGCATGTGGCACGAGTCGCCAGAGTACCGGCAGGAACAATTTTCCGCCGCGCTCGATGGCATGCTGACTCCTGACGAGCAGACGGCGCTCGATGCGCATCTGGCTGGCTGCGAGACGTGTCCTCGCGAAATGGAGGAACTGCGTCAGGTGCGCATGCTGCTACGTGCGCTGCCAGAGCCAGCCTTGCCGCGATCATTCCTGCTGCCCACCGAAGGCGAACTGGCCGCGCCTCGTATCCCCGCACGTGTGGCGGAACGACAGCCAGCCGCGAACGTGACGCCGCTGCGCCAGACAGCCCGCAGCAGTGATCGCGCGACACGCACGCTGCGAGTGACGCGCTGGATCGGTACCATCGCCGCCGTCCTGGGTATGGCGCTCTTCCTCGGCTCATTGCTACCCATGTTGACACACCAGGGGGCCGCAAGTAGCGCAAGCGCCCCTCTGTACGGCGCTCAAAATGGGTCAACGAATCCCGCCGCTGACAAAGCAGCCACTCAGGAGACGAACCCCTCGCCGACGCAGCATCTCGCGAATGGCGGAGGCCAGACAACGGATCAAACCGTAACAGCGGCAACAGCCACCACAGCCACGAAGGCGCCAACCTATAGCGGCGCTGCAACGCCGACGGCGATCCAGGCGCATGAGACCGCGCCCGGCCCGTCGCTCGGCGACATCCTGCGCGCTGTGGCGCTCGTGTTGCTCTTTGGCGGAGCCGCGCTGGCGCTGGCGTCGTTTATCGTCGCACGAGTGTGTAGCGCTGGCGGTTGACAACCGCGCCTGAACGGCCTGCGGCCATGAAACCTGCCTGCGCAGGTTGCAGAGCGCACTCCACGGCCTTCGGCCACCTCCCTGTGAGGAGCAGCGCGCCGTAGGCTGAGAGCCGCTGCGGCTAATCTCGGTCGCTCGGCTACCTCTGCTGCTGGGAGAGGGGCGTTCCGGGTAGGTTCGCCGCAGGCTTCACCCAATGGAGTCCATGTAACCCAGTTCACCATCATCACCGCGACTGCTCCCCGCTTCCACGAGGGATAATATCGGCGTCGCCCGTCAGCACACGCTCGCCGCGCTGATTCTCGATCCACACGTCGGCCAGTTGTGGCTTGCCCGCCTCGCTGCCCAGATGCGCGTAACACGCCTTTGCATGTCAGCGTATCACCCGGGCGCACCATCGCCTGAAAGCGCACGCGCAGCCGCCCCAGTCGCCCGCGTCCCGATGCCGCCGCCAGCCAGTCGGTCAACACCTGGCCCGCGAACGCCATACTCAGCATGCCATGCGCAATCGTGCCATCCAGCCCCACCGAACGCGCAACCTCAGGATTGATATGGATGGGATTGTGGTCGCCACTGACATCGGCGTAGGCGTCGATCTGCGCCTGCGTCACCATCTTCGTCAGCGTCGGCAGCGGCTCGCCCTCGCGCTCCTTCGCGGGCTTGCTGGCGGCGGGCGCGCTGGCCGCAGCCGCGTCTCCCGGCGCGATGTCACGCACGATGACCATCGCCTTGCCCGTAATCGCACGCTCACCCGCAGGGGTATCACACAACTGCTCGATGGTCATCAGCGCCATGCCGCGCGACTGGCGGATGCTGGCGATGCGATGGCGCACCACGAGTGTCTCGCCGACGCCAACCGGGCGCTCGTACACGTACTCCTGCTCGCCGTGCAGCACCTGCGAATGCTCGGTATCCAGGCCCGCCTCGGCGAACGGCACGCGAAAGCGCGTCACGAACGTCGGCGGCGCGGGGATCGTGGTAAATCCGGCGGCGAGCGCGGCGTCCATATCGCGATAGATGGCGGAACTATCGGCGATGGCGTCGGCGAATTGCCGGACGGCCTCCGCGCCGATGACATCGGTCTCTGGCTGCGTCTCGTGTCCAACGAGCGACGGATCGAGCGGCATGGAACATTCCTCCTGTGGCATGCGCAGGTCAGAAACGCTGCGACATGATAGTGAGATTTCTCAGTGTTGCATCGCCTGTCTCTCAGGGTAACATATGTATAGCCTTGTGATGTAGTAGCCAGCGAACATCAATCAGCTATCGGTCAGATCGTTTCGCTGCGGATTGCTCTGGGAGGATCCCTGTACATGTCGCTCTCTTCTTCGTCCAAAGTCCCCGCTCGACAATGGCTCTCGCGCAAAACGCTCACCAGCGGCGCCGGATTGATCGCGTTGGTGGCGCTCGTCAAGCTGCTAGCGCATCTGCTGGTGGCCGGTAACTTCGGCTATTTCCGCGACGAACTCTATTATATTGACTCTGGTCGCCACTTCCAGACGGGGTATGTAGACTTTATGCCGTTCATCGCGTGGCTCGCGGGCATCCTCCGTATCTTCGGCGACAATCTGATCCTGCTGCATATCATCAGCGCGCTCGCCGGAACAGCGCTGGTCATCGTGACCGGGCTGATGGCGCGCGAGATGGGCGGTGGCCGCGTGGCGCAGGGGTTGGCCGCGCTGGCGACGGCGGTGATGGTCACGTTTCTGGCGACTGGCTCGCTCTACACGATGGATGTCTTCGACGAACTCTGGTGGGGGCTGGCCGCCTACGCCTTCATTCTGCTGGTCACGCGGCAAAATCCAAAGTTCTGGCTGCTCTTTGGCCTCATCACGGGTGTCGGACTCTTCACCAAGCTCACGATGCTCTTCTTCGGCTTTGGGCTGGTGGTGGGCGTCCTGCTGACCTCCCGCCGGAGCGACTTTCGCACCCGCTGGCCGTGGCTGGGCGGCGCGATAGCCTTCGCGTTTCTCGTCCCCTGGATCATCTGGGAATCGATCAACGGCTGGCCAACCGTGGAGTTCTGGGGCAACTACGGCGGGTTCGCGTCTGGCTCGCCGCTGGACTTCCTCATCAGCCAGCTTTTCACGATGAACCTGTTCAACCTGCCGCTGGTGATCGCCGCCTTTATCTTCTACTTCCGCCGGGCGGAGGGCAAGCCGTATCGCGCGCTTGGCTGGCTCTTCGTCGTCCTCTATGTCTTCTTCACGCTGACGCGCGCCAAGTCGTATTTTCTCTCGCCCGCCTACCCGATCCTGTTCGCGGGCGGCGCCATCGTGCTGGGACAGGCGTTTACCCGCTACACGGCCCGCAAATACATCGGCGTCGCCTACGCGACGTTGCTGGTCGCCAGCGGTGTCTTCTTCGGCCTCGGCGTCATGCCCGTGCTGGGACCGCAGACCTACAGCCAGTATTATGGCTGGGTCGCGGCGGTATCAGGCGCGAATCAGACGGCGGGTGGCCAGGTGTATCCGCAGATTCTGGGCGACCGGCTCGGCTGGGATACGATGACCGCCACCGTCGCCAGCGCCTATGCCAAACTGCCCGCGAATCAACGCGCGCAGGCCTGCATCCTCACCGACAACTATGGCGAGGCGAGCGCGCTCAACTTCTTCGGCGCGAAAGATGGACTACCACCGGTTATCAGTGGCCACAACAACTACTACCTCTGGGGGCCAGGCAACTGTAGCGGCACAGTGCTGCTGACGGTCGGCTATAGCCAGAGCGATATGCTCAAGAGCTATGGCAGTGTCACGCAGGTCGCGACCATCACCTGCAAAGACTGTCAGCCCGAAGAGAACAACCTCCCGGTGTATCTCTGCACCCAGCCGCATGGCTCGCCGATTGATGGCTGGAAGACCGTCAAACATTTTAACTGACGGTACCGGCAGGAAAGAAGTGGTATACTAGAAGAATCCCGGCTGGCCCCCTGGCTGTGCGATGGGGATGAAGCCGGGTGGCCCGTTAGGCCACGTGATCGATGGGCGCCGTTTTTGCGCCTGGCAGGCAGAATAGTTGCAGATGGAACCGCAGGGCAGCGCATCCACAAAACCTACAAATATCAGTTGAACCCAACGCCCGCGCAAGCACACGTTGGAGCTGGTCTTGGCGCGCTGCTGGCGCTCTACATTGCCCTCAGCGCGACGTGTGCGCGCGGTCAGGCTCGGGCGACGTACTACCCGCCGCTGCCCGACTTGGGACCTTGCCCCGTATGCTGAGATCTGCCCAGGTCTTGCAGGTTTTCCTCCCCCTTCCCTTCTTCCTCTTCTCCCCTTCCCCTTTCCCCCTCCTTCCCTTCCCCTTTCCCTTCTTCCTGCTCTCTTCTCCTCGCTCCCTCCTCTCTCTCCCCCCTTCTCTCCCTCTTCCCTTTCTCTTCTCCCTCCCCCCCCCCCCCTCTCTTTCTTCTCTCCCTGCTTCTCCCCCTCCCTCGCCCCTCCCCCCCCTCTCCTCCCCCCTCTCTCCCCCTCCTCCCCCCTTCCCCCCCTCCTGCTCCGCTCGTTGTCTTCTCCCCCCCCCCCCTCCCCCCTCCCCCTCCCCCCCCCCCCCTAAGGCGGTTCTCTGTCTCCGCTTGTGCGGTGGAGGCGGAGAACTACAGGGGGGCCACATTGGCGGCCGCCCTTTGTGCTGTGCGCGCAACTGGCGTCATCTTCGCGGATATCAGGAGACCGGGTGTGAAACTGATCGTGGGACTGGGGAATCCCGGACTTCGCTATGCCCGCACGCGCCACAATGTCGGATTCGATACCGTTGATGTGTTGGCCGCGCGCCAGGGGTGGCGCTTCGATGCGAGGCGCAGCCGCGCCGTGCTGGCCAGCGGCGCGCTTGGCGATGAGAAGATACTGCTCGCCAAGCCGCAGACCTACATGAACGATAGCGGCGTCGCCGTCGGCGACCTCGTACGCTTCTACAAGTTGGAGCCTGCCAGTGATCTGCTCGTCATCTGTGACGACCTCGACCTGCCGCTGGCGCGCATCCGCCTGCGCACCCGTGGCGCCGCTGGGGGCCAGCACGGGTTAGAGTCCATCATCCACCACCTCGCGACCACCACCTTCGCCCGTATCAAAATCGGCATTGGGCGTCCGCTGCATGGGCGTGGGGAAAATATCGACTTTCTGCTCAGTGCGCCCCGTGGCGACGAGCGAATCGCGCTCGATGCCGCCATCGAACAGGCGGCGGACGCGGCTCTCTCCTGGCTCACCGAGGGGGCGCATGTCGCCATGAACGCCTATAACGGATAGGAGAAACACATGGGATGGCGCATGATAGCGCTTGATGGCATGTGTTGAGCGGGAGTTCCCGCGCCGCAGCCTAAAGCGCTGCGGCTAATCCTGATCCGGCTGTATCAGCTCGCCAGCAGCAGGAATACTGAATGACAGGGATTAGCCGTAGGTCTTCAGCCTACGGCGTGGAACCCTAACACGAACTGATCCCATTCGCCTGCCCTGTCCTATACAGCGCTGTTAGGCGTTACTACCCGCCAGCGTGTATTTCATCCATAGCAATATATCAGGAGGCTTCGAGTGGCGCTTCGTGGATTACTGCCACTACTCACCATCGGCCTGAGTTTCGCCGCCTGCGCGATCAACTGACGCCCGCATCCGCCGCGCCGATGCTTTCCGGCGTGACCGAGGCCGCGCGCCCCTATCTTATCGCGGCGCTCGCCACCACCCAACAGGCGCCGCTAGTCTACGTCGTGCGCGATAACGAACGCGTCACGCAGGTAGCCGAGACGCTTATCACGCTGCTTGGGACGCGATACGCACGTGATGCCGTGGATCGACCGCGACGCGCTCCCCTACGAGCGGCTGCTGCCCGATGTCGAGACGGTGCAGACACGCATGCGGGCATTGACGGCGTTGGCGCGGCGCGAGCCAGTCATCATCATCTGCTCATCGCGCGCGCTGGCCCAGCCGGTGCTGCCGCCAGAAGAGTTTACCGCTGCTCTGCTAGAGCTTCGCCCTGGCCTGGAACTCGCGCCGCGCCTGTTGCTGGAGCATCTGATGGCGGTGGGCTACGAGCCGGTGGTGGAGGTCGAAGAGGTCGGCCAGATGAGCCATCGCGGCGGCATCGTCGACTTCTTCCCGCCGGTGATGGAGCGCCCGATTCGCGTCGAATTCTTCGGCGACGAGATCGACTCCATCCGCACGTTCGACGCCGAGAGTCAGCGCTCGCTCAACCCGCAACCATCGGTGGTCGTCGGCCCGGCGCGCGAGGCGCTCGCCCTGAATGGCCCAGCGGCGGCGCGGCAGCTCGAAAAACTCAGTATCGCGGGCATGCATCCCGATGCGCGCGAACGCTGGCATAGCGACCTGGAATCGCTGCGTGCGCGCCAATCATTCGACGATATCGCCTTCTATCTGCCCTATCTACATACCCCCGCCTCGCTGCTAGACTACCTGCCGGAAGGCGGCCTCGTCGTGCTCAACGACGCGCAGCAGACGGCGCAGACGGTCGAGGAGTTGGTGGCGCTGGGCGAGGAGCTACGCGACCACCTGGAACGCGAGGGCGAGAATCCGCTGGGGCTACATCCAGTCATCCTCACCCCTGAGGCCGTCACGGCAAAGCTGGCGACTCCGTTACAGATGCGTTTTGCCGGGCTAACCGACGAGACCGAAGGAACGATCCACGGCAGCGCCCTCGCGCCCGATCTCAGCGCCGCAACCTCCTATGGCGGCCGCACGCGCGCCTTCGCCCAGGATGTGCGCGAGATGCTGGGCCAACGGCAGCGGGTGGTGCTGGTGAGCATGCAGGCGCGTCGGCTCACCGAGCTATTCGGCGATGAGGCGCTGCTGGGCCAGAGCGGCACTGTGATGGTCTCGCCAGAGGTAGACCTGCCCGATCCACCTGAACCTGGCACGCTGGAGGTCGTGCATGGCCGTCTGCCAGAGGGCTGGCATAGCCGCTCCCTGGCGCTGACCGTCTTCACCGACGCCGAGATTTTCGGCTGGTCGAAGCGACGCGGCGAGCAGCGGCGGTCGGTAACACCCGCGTCCTTCCTGGCGGAATTGCATCCCGGCGATTTTGTCGTCCACCAGGATCACGGCATTGGCCGCTTCGAGGGGCTGACCAAAATCGAGAGCGAAGGCGTCGCGCGCGAATACCTGCTCATCCATTACGCGGGCACGGATCGGCTCTACATCCCCACCGACCAACTCGACCGCATCACGCGCTACATCGGCATGGGCGACGCCGTGCCCGCGCTCAGCAAGCTCGGTGGCGCCGAGTGGGCGCGCGCGAAGCAGCGCACCCGCGAGAATGTCCGTGATATCGCCGCCGATCTGCTGCGCCTCTACAGCATCCGCGAGTCGGCGGTTGGCCATCCCTTCCCGACGGACGACCATGCGCCCTGGCTGCGGGAACTCGAAGAGGCTTTCCCCTATGAGGAGACGCCCGATCAGATGCGCGCCATCGCCGAGGTCAAAGAGGATATGGAACGCGCCCGCCCGATGGATCGGCTGGTCTGCGGTGATGTCGGCTATGGCAAGACCGAGGTTGCCCTGCGCGCCGCCTTCAAAGCGGTGCTGGATCAGCGTCAGGTGGCTGTGCTGGTGCCGACGACGGTGCTGGCGCTACAACACTTCAACACGTTTACCCAGCGGCTGCGGCCGTATCCGGTGCGCGTCGAACTGCTGAGCCGGTTCCGCTCGGAGAAAGAGCAGAAAGAGGTGCTGGCCGATCTGGTCGCGGGTAAAGTGGATATCGTCATCGGCACCCATCGGCTGCTCCAGAAGGATGTCGCCTTCGCCCAGCTTGGGTTGCTCATCATCGATGAGGAGCAACGGTTTGGCGTAGCGCACAAGGAGAAGCTCAAGCAGATGCGTGTCGAGGTGGATGTGCTGACGCTGACGGCGACGCCAATCCCGCGCACGCTCTATATGGCGCTCTCGAATGTCCGCGACATGAGCGTCATCGAGACGCCGCCACAGGAGCGACTGCCGATTCGCACCTACATCCGCGAATCGGACGACGAACTGATTCGCGAGACGATTCTGCGCGAGATCGACCGTGGCGGCCAGGTCTTCTTCGTCCATAACCGCGTGCGTGGCATCCAGGCGATTGCCGACAAAATACGGCGGCTCGTGCCCGAGGCGAAGGTGGCCGTGGGGCATGGCCAAATGCCAGAGGATGCGCTGGAACATGTCATGCTCGATTTCTCGGCGGGCGAGACGAATGTGCTGGTCTGCACCACGATCATCGAGAATGGGCTGGATATCCCCAACGCCAACACGATCATTGTGAACAACTCGGCCTTCTTCGGCCTCTCGCAACTCTATCAGTTGCGGGGCCGCGTGGGCCGGGCGCAGCAGCAGGCGTACGCCTATTTTCTCTATAACAAGGAGCAGAAGCTGACGCCCGTGGCCGAGAAACGACTGCGCGCCATCTTCGAGGCGACCGAACTGGGCGCGGGCTTCCGCATCGCGATGAAAGACCTGGAGATTCGCGGCGCGGGCAATATGCTGGGCGCGGAGCAATCGGGCAACATGAACTCGGTCGGCTTCGATCTCTTCACGCGGATGCTCGCCGAAGAAATCGCGCGGATGCAGGGCGCTCGCCAAGAAGCGCCGCTCCAGCAGCCCACCGTCAGCATCGAACTGCCGATTGGCGCGTTCATCCCCGACGACTATATCAACGACCGTGCGCTGAAGATGAGCTTCTACTCGCGGCTGGCGAATCTGAGCGAGTCGGCGCAGGTGGAGGCGATGCAGACCGAGATGGAAGATCGCTTCGGCAATCTGCCAGAGCCAGTGGCGGCGCTGCTGGGCATCGTGCGGCTGAAGACCGAGGCGTCGGAGTTAGGCTACGAGTCGGTCAGCGCGCGCGGCAACGAGATCATCTTCAAGGTGAAGCGCACCACGCCGCTTGATCGCCTCACGCTGACGAAGCGCTACGGCCGCGATGCGCATATGCAACTCGGCGAACTGCGCCTCTCGCGCCACCGCTTCTCGACGGAGCCGCTGCCCTGGCTGGCGGAGCTAGACGAACTGCTGCCAATGATCGTCGGCGCGAAACGGGCGGCTGCAAGGGCGCGAGCCGACAGTGGCGCGATAGTCGGAGGATGTCGGCGCGTATGACCTCTCCCGTGGCCTGCAGTCAGGCCACTGGCCGCGATCCCCTCATAGGGGAGGTCCGGCATATTGCCCAGACACTGACGGCGTGACTTCACTCGCCACGGCCATTCGGCGAACGTACTCTCTCATGGGGCAGACAGGGCTGCAGGGTTCAGCCTGCAGCGTACTCCAACATCAACTGGCCAGCATCACGAAGGTTGACATGCACCACACGACTGCACTTCATTCGGCCACGGCGAGGCGTACTCTAATGTCCCGCACGAGGGCAAAGTGTTGTATCAGGTATGCAGCGGCGACCGATGGGCTGACACCTACGTGGCGTTGCCCAGGTGGAGCGGCTGCGCGACCGACTGCTGGCGACGGGCGAACTCGCCGCCGATGTCGTGCTGGCGCAGCACATTGCCACGCGCCTGGCAGACCGCCGAGATTCTCGCTCCAGTCATGGGACTCGCCCATTATCCCCGATGACGCTCTGCATGAGTTTCGTCCCGGTGAGATGGATGGCCTACCGGTTGAGGTAGCCAGAGAGCGCTATGGAGCCACTGACTTTCGAGAACAGCCATATCGCCCGAAGTCCCCCGGTGGCGAGACCTGGGGCGCGTTTGTGCTGCGCGTGGGCGCGATGCTCGACCGCATCACGCGCGACTATGCGGGCAAGACCGTCGTGCTCATCACCTCTGGCGGCGTCATCCACGCGACATTTCTCGTCTTCTTCGCCATGCAAACACTCACACCACCTTCGGCCTGGTTCGCCACCGACAACGCCAGCCTGACGACGTGGGAGCAACGTCCCTGGCGCAAACAACCATCCGTCTGGACGCTGCTGCGCTATAATGATACTTCTCATCTCCATGAGTTACAGTTCAGCCGCGAATAGGAGCAATCATGACCCATCTCTATCTCATTCGCCATGGCGAAGCGTACTCCAACGTCGAGCATGACGGCAATGGCACGGTGCCAGGGCTGCGCGGCGATAAGGGGCTGACGCCACGCGGACGCGCCCAGGCCGAGCGGCTGCGCGACCGACTGGCCCAGACGGGCGAGATTCACGCCGATGCGCTGCTCGCCAGCACATTGCCACGCGCCTGGCAGACCGCCGAGGTCATCGCTCCGGCGCTTGGCCTGCCCCTTATCCCCGACGATGACCTGCAAGAGATGCGCTCAGGCGATGAGGTGGATGGCATGGCCGAACGGGAGTTGCGCGAACGCTACATCATCCCCGACTATCGCGAGACGCCCTATGCGCGGCTGGCCCCTGGCGCCGAGAACTGGGGCGAGTTTGTCCTGCGGGTGGGCGCGATGCTCGACCGCGTGCGGCGTGAGTACGCTGATAAGACGGTGGCGCTGGTGACACATGGCGGTGTCATCGACGCCTCGATACTGGTCTTCTTCCAGCTACACACCCTCAGGGTACCGCCATTCGCGCTCTATACCCACAACACCTCGATCACCGAATGGGAACTGGAGCAGGCTGGTGGTTGGCACGCGAGCGCAGACGGCGAGGGAACGTCCCGCTGGCGGCTGGTGCGCTATAACGACGACTATCACATCCGCGAGTTGCCCGACCAGGGCAGCCCATCATCACCCGCCGCCCGCGCGATGGATGGCGATGATTCCTGATTTTTTGCGGCATTTTGGGGTATAATGAAGGGGTGAATAGTTACGCCGTGCAAGGATGTCGCGGCATGGGAGGAGAAACAACCCATGTATCAATATCAGGTTCCACTACATCGCTTGCTGTGGCATGCGCTGCGGTTGCGCTGTCCCTACTGTGGC
Organism: uncultured Chloroflexia bacterium; assembly: GCA_963702665.1. Classification (GTDB taxonomy): domain Bacteria; phylum Chloroflexota; class Ktedonobacteria; order Ktedonobacterales; family JADMIN01; genus DAHUXT01. Next base: position 84,269 of record CAVPDP010000014.1, on the reverse strand, counting down.
AAAGGACGAATCTATAGCCACGGCTTCACCATGAACGACCACTGCTCCAACTGTGGCTGGATATTCGAGCGCGAAGAAGGTTACTGGACAGGCGCGATAGCCGTCAACCTGGTGGTGGCTGAAACGATAGCGGCGGCAATCGCGATCCCACTGGCGATCATGCAGGTGTCGCCAGCATCTGGTCATGGGCATCGGGATTCCGCTCGTGATCGCGCTGCCAATCCTGTTCTATCGCCACTCCAATAGCTTCTGGATGGCTCTCGACTTCATGATCCACCCGGTTTCGATGAACGAGCAGAGCTAGCCGAGCGCTCCGCCTGCTGTTCGAGCGCCTGCGCCGCCCGCTCACGTCCGCGCTCAGGCAGACGGCGGCGCACCAATGGCGCGATGACAAACTTCACGAATCTGGCGGCCAGCGAGCCACGCACCTGTGCGGCAATCGGCAGCGTCGGCACATTGGCCAGTTCCATCACGGCTACTGTGCCGTCGCTAAAATACCTGCCGCCATCGCCATTGTCACGATGAACCTCGTGCCCGAAACCAGGCGCATGCTCCGCGTGGATCACCCATCCCGTCGCCGAGAGGTCTTCGACCAGGAAATCGCGCTCGACATCCACATCGGGCGCAATCAGGTGCGTGGGCATATGCGTCCGTGGCGAGAGCGCAACCCGGATGTCTTTCGTCGCCCCACCAATCCATAGTGGCCGCTGATTCTTCTCACGGCCAGACGTCTTCCAGAAGCGGACATGATCGCGTTCGCGCACACTGCTTCCCGGCTGCTCGAATGCGATATCCTGGCGGCGGCCAAACAGGTAGAGGTTGCTGACGGGGGCCGTGCTATATTTGCGCGCCAGGAGCGAATCGATGGAGATGCGCAGTGTGGTAATGAGGGTGATCTCGTCGGCGCGATACCAGCCAGCATTGGCAAATGCCGCGCCAAGCTGCGCCTCGGTCGCCACCACGCGCACATTCAACGGATCGCCAGCTACCCCGTTGCGCCGAAAGCTGGTGAGCGGCATTGGCTCCTGCGACGCCTTGGAAATCCGGCGGCCCTCGCGGCCCGCATCGCGCAGATGTCTGCCCGACACGGATCAAGCGCAGCAGGAATAAGAAGAACAGCACGACCAGCAGCGCCAGACCGATGTCAATGGCAATAATGGCGGGGGTAGCGAACCCATTCAGTTGGTCTGGTAGCTCAATGGGGAATGGGAGCGCGAAGAACATGATGGCGCTCATACGATCTCTCCTCTTCCAGGCCAACATGGCCCCGGACATTGAAGACATTGTACAGGCACAACGCCAGCACGGAAAGGAACAAGTTCACAGTTATCGCAAACCACCCCCCAACTCCTTAGCGACGCGGCGGGCGAGACGCACTTCGAGACGGTGGAGATCTCCATGCCCTGCCTCCCTCCCCGCGTTAGGGAGGGAGTGGCTGCAGGCCAGGTACGATCCAGGTAGTGCTGTGCCGGGTTGTGAACGCCGCCAGAATCTTCCCCGCATCATACTTGCGCCGATAGAAACGGTGGTCGATAAAGGCCTGAATGCGCCGCCGGAGAGGATTGAACAGCGCAATGATCAGCAGCGTCGAGCCGACAATCACCAGCGGCGGAGCTTCTGTTTGCTGCTTGGTAAGCGCCTGGGTAAGCGCATGCGCCAACAGGATGACCCCGACATAGGTGAGCGTCAGGATAGCGGTCAGCGTGCCATAGACCAGCGTGCGATTGATGATGGTATCGATGTCCCACAAACGGTACCGCAGGATCGCAAAGCCCAAGCCCAGATACAGGAAGACGGAAGGAAGCAGAATGGCCACGGTCGGCGCCAGGAGCTGATAGGGCGATGGCGCTGGTAAGACGCTCGATAGCACGTTTCCCACCAGATACACGATGAACCAGGCCGCTGCTGCGTACACCACCCACTTCGTTTGTTGGCGTTGGGTGGCATCAAAGACACGTCGATAGCGGTAGACCAGGACGAACAGCGCCCCGCCAAAAATCACCACGGTCTCCAAGAGGAAGAACGCGCCTTGCAGAATGGCCGCTGTTGGGCCAGCAGAGAGCGGCGGTTGTATGGACGGCTGGAGAAAGGCAGTGATCCAGAACACGAGGATGACCCAGGACCAGCGCGGCGCAAACCGGCCTGTCGGGAAGGTCAGGAGAAACGCGCCAAACCCGATCCATTGTGCGGCTGAGGTGAGTGTGAGCAGCATAGTGAACAGCGGCGACGGTGGGCTGGGCATCCAGAGACCCGCAAGCGTGTTGCTGGCCCCATTTCCGCCCACCAGGATAAGCAGCAGCGAGACGAACAGGCCCATCCATTCATCGGACTTGCGCCAGAAGAGCAGCAAGCCAATCCCCCACGGCAAGAGAGATACCAGTACATCCAACGTGACAAAGTAGGCAGCATAGGCGCTCAGCGAGAGATGCAACTGGGCCAGTGACTGGACTGTGGCTGCCGTAAGCTGTCCGAAGTTAGCGGTACAGTCTCCCTGGTTTGGAAGAGAGCAAACGGTACTCATAATCTGGTAGTACGCGGGAATACTCGCCACCATGTTCGCCAGCAGCAGCAGCGCGCACACAAGCCACGCGCCGCGTAGCATCGGCAACCAGCGCGGTGGGATACGCCCAGAATACGTGCGCGAAGATGCAAGCGGTATCGGTGTGCCAAATGTGTCAGACGTGTCAGACGTGTCAGACGCTGATCGCATGGCTGCGCTCCTTGAGGAGGGGATCAAAACAGCCCGGCGCCAGAGGTGGTTCTCCAGACCCAAGAGGCATGCTGCTCTATCATCCTCAACTCGTGAGTGTATTAGACCATAAGATCGTCTCCAGATCGTCACGAAAAGCGTTACGATCCACCAAGCATGCGCTTAGTAAGGTCGCTCGGTTAGTTTTGCGCTCATGAAGTGACGTGTAGGTTCTGCAGTCACTCACGCCATTGCCAAACACTTTCTTATAGCGTCTGTTGTGGCGCTGTCTGGCGCTCTTGCGCCCGCTGGCGACGGGTGGCGCGTTTGGTCATCGCGGGTGTCACACGCCACGGCGCGAATGCCGCGACAATCTGCCGTGGCAACGTGCCCTCGATGAGTGTGCCCTGCTCCTGGGCTTCCTGGCGCATCACATGACCGCGCCGGTGAAAGACCTCGACCATATCGCCGCGATCATAGGGCAGCAGCACCGTGTAGCGCACCATCTCATCGGCGAGTACCTCGCCGAGCTTACCCAGCAGCAGATCGAGGTGCGCTCCGGTACGCGCCGAGACCGCGACAGCATTTGGATAGAGCGAGAGGTCAACATCGTCGGGGTCGTCGAGCAGGTCGATCTTGTTGAGCGCCGTCACGCGCGGCTTATCGGCGGCGCCAAGCTCGCGCAACACGTCGTCCACCGTCTGGCTCTGCTCGATGGCGTTCTCATGGGTGGCGTCCACCACCTCCAGCAAAATATCCGCCTCGACCACCTCTTCCAGTGTGCCACGAAACGCCGCCACGAGCGTCGTCGGCAGCTTCTGGATGAACCCCACCGTGTCGGTCAGCAATACCTCCTGGTGGCTGGGCAAGGTCAGGTAGCGCGTCGTCGGATCGAGGGTGGCGAAGAGCTTGTTTTCGGCCACGACCGCCGCCGCCGTCAGCGTATTGAAGAGCGTTGACTTGCCCGCATTGGTGTAGCCAACGACCGCCACCACCGGAATGGCGCGCGCCTCACGCTGGCGTCGTTGCAGCGTCCGATGCTGGCGTACCACATCCAGGTCGCGGCGCAACTCGGCAATGCGCGCGCGGATTCTGCGACGATCCATCTCCAGCTTGGTCTCACCAGGGCCACGCACACCAATCGCGCCACCGACTCCGCCGCCGCCAGAGCCACGCGAGCCACCGCCCAGGCGCGACAACTCGCCACGCGAGCTACCAGCCAGCCGTGGCAGACGGTATTCGAGCTGCGCCAGTTCCACCTGAAGCTGGCCCTCACGGGTGTGGGCATGCTGGGCAAAGATATCGAGAATGAGCGCGGTGCGGTCAATGACGCGCACGTCCACAGTCTTCTCCAGGTTGCGTAGCTGGGTGGGCGCAAGCTCGTCATCGACGATCAGCAGCGAGAAATTCAACTCGTCGCGCAGCATCGCCAGTTCCTGGGCGCGGCCCTTGCCGACATAGAGCGTTGGATTCACCGATTTCAGCCGTTGCACGCCAGAGCCGACGACCTCTGCGCCTGCTGTACGCGCCAGCGCCGCCAGTTCCTCCAGCGAATCATCAGCGCTCCACAGCGTGTCTTCGCTCTCGTTTTCCACCGCGATGAGATAGGCTCGCTCGGAACGCTGCTCCGCGCGCAGATTGATGAGGCGTTCGTTTCTTGCCGTAAGGGGTTCCTCCTGGATAGCAACCGTTGCTCAACGCGAATGTGAGCCAGAAAAAGATAGCGGCATTGTATCACCAGCAGCAGAGCGTCTCACAGGCAGAAATCTTGCGGAGAATATCTGCTGCTCCCTTCGGGGTTTGCCTAAACGTGGCCAGCCGCTGGGACACACAAAGGCCGACGAGGCATGATACCCCGTCGGCTTCTGCGCAGACTCTACGTCTCGTCTACATCAGCCCCTTCATCAACGCGTCCAGCGCGTCGCGTGACGGGCGAAGCTTCTCGTCGCCCAACCGCGCCAGCGGCGTCTCGGGCAGGCGCTCAAGCTCGCTCAGCGACGGGCGCTCCTCGTTGATGTAGATCAGGCCAGTGATGAACTCCTGTTTCGTCTTGGCGTCTTCGAGCAGGCGCATCGCCGCAAAGCGGTCGCGCGGGTCATGGCTGCCATCCAGCTTCTTCAGGTGGATGACCGCGCCGTCGTGCATCGTCACATCGGCGGTCTGGCCCTCTTCATAATCCACGGTGATTTCCTCGCGCATCGGGATAAAGCTGAAGTCCGAGACGACCTCTTCATGCGCCTTGCCCCAGGCGTAGCTCTTCGTGGAATCCTCGTGGTCGTTGAAGGAGACGCACGGGCTGATGATGTCGAGCACCGCCGTCCCACGGTGGCTGAGCGCCGCCTTCAGCAGCGTCTCTACCTGGCGTGGATCACCAGCGAACGACCGCGCCACAAAGCCGCAGTCCGCGATGAGCGCCTCCATGCAGACATCAATCGGCGGCAGCTCGTTCAGGCCAGCGTATTTGAGCTGCTGGCCCTCATCCGCCGTCGCCGAGAACTGGCCCTTGGTCAGCCCATAGACGCCGTTGTTCTCGACGATATAGACCAGCGGCACATTGCGGCGCACCATGTGGATGTACTGGCCGATGCCGATGCTGCCGGTATCGCCGTCGCCGCTAATGCCAATCGCCTTCAGCGTGTGGTTGGCGAGCAGCGCTCCGGTGGCCATCGAAGGCATGCGGCCATGCAGACCGTTGAAGCCATGCGACTGATTGAGGAAGTAGGCGGGCGTCTTGCTGGAGCAGCCGATGCCACTCAGCTTGATGACCTGCGTTGGCTTCAGCGCGAGATCATAGGCGACGGAGATGATACGCGCCGAGATCGAGTCGTGGCCGCAGCCCTTGCAGAGCGTCGATGCGCGCCCTTTGTAGTCGTTTTTCGTCAGGCCGATCAGGTTCGTACCCTGGGCCGGAGGTTCCTGGATTGCCATCGTTTATCGCTCCTGGTCGAGAATAGACTGTGCGATCCAGCGGCCTGTCAGCGGCAGACCATCGCACTGGTTCACGGATTTTAGCTGGGCGGCATAGACAGGCGCCTCGGTCTGGAGAATCTTCGCCATCTGCCCATCGAAGTTGTTTTCGACCACATAGAGTCGCGGATATTTGGCGACGAACCGCTGGAATTCATCGGTCGTGGGCAGGGCGCGCAGACGCAGATAGCTCGTCTTGATGCCCCGGTTCGCCAGCATGCTCCGCGCCTCGAGAATAGCCGAGTCATTCGAGCCATACGAGATGATGCCCACCTCCGCGCCAGCGACCTCATCAAGAACCGGCTTCGGCACGAGCGTGCGCGCGTGGTCGAACTTGCGCCGCAAGCGCGCCAGGTTCGCCTGCCACTCGTCGGCGCGCTCGGTGTATTGCGCCTCGGCGTTGTGGCCGCTGCCACGGGTGAAGTAGGCCGCCAGTGGGCTGTCGGTGCCTGGCAGCGTGCGATAGGGGATGCCATCGCCATCCACATCCGCATAGCGGTGGAAGCCGCCAAGTTTCGCCAGTTCGTCGGCGCTCAACACCTTGCCGCGGTCGAATGGTTTGTCGGGATAGGTGAATGGGGCGCTCATCCAGAGATTCATGCCAAGATCGAGATCGCTCAGCACAAAGATCGGCGTCTGCAGGCGCTCAGCCAGATCGAAGGCGCGCCAGCCAAACTCGAAGCAGTCTTCCATCGTCGCCGGGAGGAGCAGCACGTTGCGGGTATCGCCGTGGCCCAGGTAGTAGGCCATCAGGATATCACCCTGTGAGGTGCGCGTTGGCAGGCCAGTGCTCGGCCCCATGCGCTGAATATCCCAGATCACGGCTGGCACCTCGGAAAAGTAGGCGAAGCCAGCGTACTCGGTCATCAGCGAGATGCCCGGCCCGGAGGTCGAGGTCATCGCCCGCGCGCCCGCCCAGCCCGCGCCGACCACCATGCCAATCGCGGCGATTTCGTCTTCGGCCTGGACGATGGCAAAACTGCGCTCGCCAGATGTTTTGTCGGCGCGCAATTTTTTGGAGTACTCGGTGACCGCGTCCACCAGGCTCGTGGAAGGAGTTATCGGATACCAGGCGACAACGCTCACACCGCCGAAGACCGCGCCCATGGCGCCGGATGAGTTGCCGTTGACCAGAATCTTGCCCGCCGTCTTGTTCGACCGCTGCACCTTGAATGGGTCACGCTTGGTGATATTCGCCCGTGTATACTCGATGGCCGCCTTGACCACGCCGAAATTGAGATCGACCGCCTTGCGCTTGCCGCCAAAGTGGTTCATCAGCGCGGCCTCAATCTCATCGACATCGATGCCCAGCAGCTCGGTCAGCGCGCCCACGTAGGCCATGTTGGCGACATAGGGGCGCAGATCAGCGCTCGCGCCGGAATCTTTCGCCATCTGCTGCACGGGCAGCATGTAATAGGTAATATCGGTGCGATCTTCCGAGAGCTTCCACTCGCTCGGCGCAATCACCACGCCACCGGACGAGACGTTGGCGATATCTTCAGCGGCGGTGCCGCGATTCAACGCCACCAGCACCTCGCAGGTGTCGCGACGCCCGACGAAGCCATCTTCGCTCAGGCGAATCTGGAACCAGGTCGGCAATCCCTGGATATTGGAGGGAAAGAGATTTTTGCCCGTGACTGGTATACCCATTTTGAAGAGCGCACGGAGAAGACAATTATTCGCGGTCTGGCTGCCCGACCCATTCACGGTCGCAGCCACAATGACGAAGTTATTTATCCCCGCCGGGCTATCCTCAATGTCGGTGGCCTGCGGGCCACGTTGCACGCTAGTAGTACTCATCTACGAGTCGCCTTTCTGCCTTTCTTTCTTGCCCGGACGACAAACACGCCCCTATTCGTCATCGCACACTACGGCTCGCGCCCGATGGCGCCTGTGGAGGACGCCGCTTCCTGTAAAGGAGAGAGATAGGATGAAAACGCTAGAGCCACCCATTCATTGCTGAGGCGCGTCTTGGGCTATGCCGTTGTCATTCACATGAGCGAGCGCATCATTCTGCCGTGAAGATCACCACAACAGAATCATCACCCGACATGCCGACTACCATATTATATCGCGTGCGGGACAATACCTTCTGGCCGGTGTGGCCATCACATCGCCACGCGACAAAAACACCCGCTCCATATTTGGTGGGAGCGGGTGAAGGCATGCGGTTCTTCAGGCGGTGGGACGTAGTTGAGCCAATTGCTCGAAAAGCTGCTTCTCCTGCGGGGTTAGCCGCTGTGGCAACACCACCTCCACCCGCACCAGCAGGTTGCCAAAGCCGCCGTCGCGTCGTTTGGGCATCCCTTTGCCTGCCAGGCGAAATGTCTGTCCATTCTGCGTCTCTGGCGGGATCGTGAGCAGCACGCGCTTGCCATCGAGCGTCTGTACACGAACCTCGCCACCCAACATCGCGAGCGTCAGTGGCGCCTGAACGTCGGTGAGCAGATCGTCACCCTTACGCTCGAAGTCGGAGTCTGGCGTCATGGTGACCAGCAGATAGAGATCGCCCGCTGGTCCACCGCCGGAACCCGGCTGGCCAGCGCCCGCCACACGCACCCGTGAACCCGTATCCACCCCTGGCGGGATTTGCACCTCCAGTTTGCGCGAGCGGCTGGTCGTGCCCGTCCCGCTACAGGTGGCGCAGATGCGCTGATTGATGAAGCCGGTGCCATGGCAGACCGGACACGGCTCCGTCACCTCGACGGTGAAGGTGCGCGCGGTTCCCGCATAGGCGTCGCGCAGCGATATTTCGATGGGCTGCTCGATATTTTCGCCAGCCTGCGGAACAGGCGCATCGGGGCGGCGCGTACTGGTATCGGTCGATGTCGGGCTACGTTTGCCACGTTGCCCAAAGAGTGTCTCGAAGAAGTCGGAGAAGCCCGTGGGATCGGCATAATCAGGCGGCACGGTGGTACGCCCGCGCGTGTTGGTGCGCGATGCGCCGCCAAAGATATCCTGGAAGCCAGGCGAATCGTACTTCCGCCGTTTTTCCGGGTCGGAAAGTACTTCGTAGGCCTCGTTGATTTCCTTGAAACGCGCCTCAGCGGTCTTATTCCCCGGATTGACATCTGGGTGATACTTGCGCGCCAGTTTGCGGTACGCCTTCTTGATCTGCTCAGCGTCCGTCGATTTGCTGACACCCAATATCTTGTAATAGTCTTTCGATTCCATGCGCTTTTACCGCTGCTCCAGCACTTGCTTCAGCACTTGCTCAGGCACGTGAGCCAGAGCTCACCTTCACACGCGCCGGACGGAGCGTTTCATCGCCCTGCTTATATCCTTTACGTACTTCCTCGACGACGGTTCCTTCTTCATAGGCATCTGATGCGATCTGCTCGATGGCCTCGTGAACATAGGGGTCAAATGCCTCGCCTACGGTGGGCACCGGCGACAGCCCCTCATTCTTCAGCAGTTCGTTCAGTTGCCACTGCAACATACGCACAACCTGCTGCAAGCCGTCGCGATCCAACGTCTCCTGATGGGTGATGGCGCGGTCGACGTTATCGAGCGCATCGAGCACACCGAGCAGCACATCACGCTTGGCGCGGCGCTCGCGATCCTGCAGCATACGCTCCTGCCGCTTGCGGAAGTTCTCGCGATCCGCATACTCGCGGAGAAACTTATCTTTGTATTGCCCCGCCTCAGCGCGCGCCGCTTTCAGCGCCGCTTGCAGATCCTCGACACTACTAGGAATGCTATCCTCCTGGTTCGACTGCTCCTCGAACTCCATCTCCATCGCGTCGGAATCCTGCTCGTCGCCATTCTGTGTTGTCATGCCCATCCTCATCTGCTGTTCACACGTGTAGTATGCGCCGAATGCGCTGTATGCAAGCCTCCAGATGCCCGTGTTCCGACTTTCCGGCGCTGGCCCAACATGCGCCGCTCTGAAAAGGAGGCAGCGCGAGAACCATCGCTATGAAGTGAACGCAAGAAACACGTGCGGAAGCCACGTTCTGGCCAGTATGCACCAATAGTATTCTCTGGCAGTATAGGCGCAGTGTGAAAATCATGTCAAACGACTGCGATGCCGACAAGCAGAGATAGCGCTGCATGTGCGTTAATATGCATGCGCGCTGTGTTCAACAACTGATCCTGAACTGATCCTGTCCTTGAAATCAAAGCCATTCATCATTCGCTGTGCGTCATTGCCATCCATAGGCGTCTGCCATATCTGTTCAGGGACGACTTTGTGGGGATGGCGTTCCTCAGCATCGCAGCCTTCGTTGTAGCGGTTAGAGCCGTCGGGCAATCGGAGTATGCGTGCGGGCTGGCGAAGGGTTAAGGAGCATTACAGTGGATAGCATGGGAGAGTCTGGTCAGACCACCGGAACGAGCGACAGTGAAGATCATCAACGACGACCTGGTATGCGCATCGGCAAAGTTCGCAGCATGAACTATCACCATGGGTCGCCAGAAAACCGAGCGCGGGCGCTGGCTACGGCAATCAGCCGACTCGAACAAGAACACGTCGCGTTGCTCATGGCGTTGTGCGATCTGGAAGAAACACCCTCGAAAAACCAGGATGTCTTGATGCGCACCACATTATATGTGCTCCTGCGCGAAGACCTGCGCCGCACACAACACGCCCTCAGGCGCGCCTCGCAGGGCGCCTATGGCATCTGCGAAGTCTGCCAGCAGCCGCTCTCGCGCCGCCATCTGTCGTTGCTGCCAGCCATGACACGCTGTTCAGCCTGCACCGGCCGCATCCCACACGAGCACTAATCGCGCCACTCATCGTGGCGCATCCATATTCTCCGCATCCTCATGCTGTTCGCAAGCCAGCAATAGCAACCGTCAGACCACTTGCTACGTAGTTGTCGATGGTATACTTGCAGCGACGTAACAGGAACCTGGCGTTACTTGACGAGTGGGGCCAGTAGCCGGAATCAGGAGCGAATGCATGAGCAGCCAGCCACCCTATGGCAGTTATCCCCCGCAGAACCAGCCGCCGGAAGGGAATTATCCCGGCTACGAGCAGGCCAGCGCCTATCCGCCACCTCCGCCATACGGCGCGAGCGCCCTATCCGCCGCAGCAGGGTCAGCCACCGATGCCCCCAATGTATGGCGCGCCACAAATCTACGTGCAACCCGCGGCCTATCCCTACATGGTCGCCGCGCCAGCAGAGCCGGGGTCGGGACAGGCTCTCACCAGCATGATACTGGGAATCGTTGGCGACCGTCTTCGGGCTTATGTCCTGGATACTCTGTCTCGCATTCATTCCCGTATCCCATGGCATTGTAGGCTTGTTATGGGCATTCTGGGACTAAAATCCGTCAGCCGGCATAGCATGGCTATCACTGGACATCATCCTGTCAATCATTGCCGTGGCGCTTCCGTGATCTTTTTCGTACTCCTGGATCATATTTAACGCTGGCCTCTTTGCCGCGCCATACGCTACCCCGTAGCGTACGTCGCACCAACGACGACGCGACCCTCATACGTCCATAACGACCACGCCACATCCGGCTTCTGGATGTGGCGTGTTGGCGTGTTGCGGGCCGTGGGCTTGCATCAACCCCTCTGCGCGACATAGAATGCAGGGCACGGAGGCGCCTATGTTCTGCCCCCAATCAAAACCGTCCACCGCTCATTGCTTCCATCAACCGGGCCATAGACATCACCCACCACACAACCCATCGTTTCCGTTTCCCCCGCCGGGTGAGTCCACTTGTGTGAACCCAGCGTGAATCCAGGTGAACCGAGCGTGATCCTGGCGCAGTCGGCGGGGCTAGCATATCTGAGGAGCCACACAACCGCATGGCAAATAGCAGCAAGGCCGCAACCGTCGGCCAACTTCGCGAGAGTGGCTATCGTGTCCTCTCGGTCAAGGACGAGATGCGCCAGAACCTGATGAAGAAGATGCGCGCCGGAGAAGAACTGTTCCCTGGCGTCGTCGGCTACGAAGAGACCGTCATCCCGCAGATTGAAAACGCCATTCTCTCCGGCCAGGATATCATCCTGCTGGGCGAACGCGGTCAGGCCAAGACGCGCATCGCCCGCAGTCTGGTGAACCTGCTCGACGAGGAGACGCCGACCATTGTTGGCTGTGAAATCAACGACAACCCATTACATCCCATCTGCCGCGCCTGCCTCAACCGCATTGCCGAGGAGGGCGACGAGACGCCCATTCACTGGGTACCACGCGAGAATCGCTATGGCGAGAAGCTGGCGACGCCAGACATCACCATCGCCGATCTGGTGGGCGAAGTTGACCCGATCAAGGTAGCCGAGGGGCGCTATCTCTCCGACGAACTGACGCTCCATTATGGGCTGATCCCGCGCACGAACCGTGGCATCTTCTGCATCAACGAGCTGCCCGACCTTGCCGAGCGCATTCAGGTGGGTCTGCTCAACATCATGGAAGAGCGCGACGTGCAGATTCGTGGCTACAAGATTCGCCTGCCACTGGATGTCTTTGTGGTGGCCAGCGCCAATCCCGAAGACTACACCAACCGCGGACGCATCATCACGCCGCTGAAAGACCGGCTCGGCTCCGAGATTCGCACGCACTATCCGCGCACCGTTGAGCATGAAATCGCCATCATGGAGTCGGAGAGCCGCGCCTTCGACCTCGAAGGCATCGAGACCATCTACCCCGACTACATGCGCCAGATTCTGGCGGAGATCACGCACCTCGCGCGCCGCAGCCCGGATATCAGCCAGAAGTCGGGCGTCAGCGTGCGTGTCTCAATCACGAACTATGAGAATGTGATGAGCAACGCTGTGCGCCGCGCCATCCGGATCAAGGAGCGCCAGGCCGTGCCGCGCATAAGCGATTTGAGCGCGGTCATCGCATCGACGGCAGGCAAGATCGAACTGGATACGATTGGCGAGGTGCGCGAAGACGCAGTGGTCGAGAAGCTGGTGCGACAGGCCATCAACATGGTCTTCCGCCAATACTTCGAGGTGAGCGAGTTCGAGCAATTGGTCGCTGGCTTCGAGAAGGGCCTGAGCGTCCGCGCCTCGGATACGCAGTCGTCAATGGACTATGTCAATCAGATGTCGCGCGTGGGCGGCCTGAAGGCTGCCGTCGCCAAGCTCAACGGACACGGCAGTCCCAGCACTGTCGCCTCAGCCGTCGAGTTCATTCTCGAAGGGCTGCACGTCAACAAACGGCTGAACAAAGACGAGGTTGCCGGGCAAACGCGCTATCGGCGCTAGGACGGAGTGCGCAATGTCCGCACTATTCGATAGATTCCGCTCGCACAAGCCATTTCGCTATTCACGGTGGGATGGCACGCAGCGGCTCGATGATCTGGACTCCGAGAGTGTGCTCGACGCGCTCTCGGACGACTACATGAAGTCTGGCGATCTACGCCAGGCGCTGAACCGGCTCATGCAGCAGGGATTCTCCGGGCGCAACGGCGAACACCGCATGGGCCTGAAGGATATGATGGATCGCCTGAAACAGATGCGCCAGCAACGCATGCAGCGCTATAACCTCTCGGGCGTCATGGATGATATTCTGCAGAAGCTCGAACACGTCAAACAACTGGAGCGCGAGGGCATCCAGCGACGGCTGGACGACGCCAGCGGACAAAAATCTGACTCGCCCCAGACCGAGCAGCCAGGATCGCAACAACCAGGCGCCCAGGACTCGCAGCAGCAGGGACAACAGGGGCAACAGGGTCAACCTGGCCAGGATCAATCGCAGCAATCCGGGCAACCGGGCCAGAGCGGCCAGAGCGGTGAATCCGGCGAGCAGGGATCGAGTGGCTCATCCGACTCATCTGGGTCATCGGGCGACCTCGATCCCGATACGCTACGCCGCATGCTCGAAAACATCGCCAATCGCAAGCTGCAGTATCTCGAAGATCTGCCCAAGGATCCCGGAGGTCAGATCAAGTCGCTGTCAGACTACGACTTCATGGATGACCAGGCGCGCCAGGAATTCCAGGAGTTGCTCCAGCAGCTTCAGCAGCAGATCATGCAGCAATACTTTCAGGGGATGCAGCAGGCGCTCTCGAACATGTCGCCCGAAGATTTGGCGCGCATGCGCGAGATGGTGCGCGATCTGAATCAGATGCTCCGCGAGCGCGCCGAGGGCAATGAACCTGATTTCGACAGCTTCATGCAGAAGTATGGCGACTTCTTCCCTGGCGTCAACTCGCTGGATGATCTCGTCGAGCAGATGGCGCAGCGGCAGGCGCAGATGCAGGCGCTCATGGAGAGCATGTCGCCGGAGCAGCGCCAGCAGCTTCAGGAGATGGTCGATAGCCTCATCGGCGATGATCGGCTGCGAGTAGACCTGGCCGAGCTTGCGATGAATCTGGAGTCACTGTCGCCCTCCAGCAGACGCACGCGCTTCCCGCTCACCGGCGATGAGCCGGTGTCGCTGGCCGAGGCGATGCACCTGATGGGCCTCTTGCAGGAGATGGACGACCTTGAGAACAACCTGCGCGCCTCGCGCCGCTCTGGCGACATCGATGGGCTTGACCCCGAACAGATGCGCAACCTCGTCGGCGAGGAGGAGGCCCAGGCGCTCGACCAGTTGCAGCAGATGATGCGCCAGCTCGAAGAAGATGGCTACATTCGCCACAACGGCGAACACCTCGAAATGACTTCACGCGGCATCCGGCGCATTGGGCAGAAGGCGCTCGAAGACATTTTCGCCAAGCTTGAAACGCGACGCCTTCGGGCATCACCGGCTGCCGGAGCGCGGCTATGGCGGCGAGCGTGATGAAGACACCAAGCCTTATAACTTCGGCGACCCGTTCCATCTCAATCTCGAAAAGACCCTGATGAATAGCATCAACCGGAACGGGCCGGGCACGCCTGCCCAGCTGGAACGCGATGATTTCGAGGTCTATCGCACCGAGCACGTCACCCGGTCTTCCACGGTGGTGATGCTCGATATGAGCTGGAGCATGCTGCTCAACGAACTCTGGCACCCGGCGAAGAAGGTCGCCATTGCGCTGGAAAGCCTGATTCGCAGCCAGTTCCCGCGCGATGACCTCTATCTGGTGGGATTCTCGAATATGGCGCGGGAGTTCAAAGCGGAGGAACTGGTCGAGATCGGCGAGTGGGACCACGTGCAGGGCACCAACATGGTGCATGGGTTGATGGTGGCGCGCCAGCTCCTCGCGCGATCACGCGGCGTCAACAAGCAGATCATCATGATTACCGACGGTGGCCCCTCGGTCTTCAGATGGGCGGACACTGGGTCTTCGACTGGCCACCGCCAGAAGAAGCGATGCTGCAGACGCTCCGCGAGGTGAATCGCGCTACCCGCGAGAACATCACCATCAATGTCTTCATGCTGTGGGACGATCCAACGCTCAAGCACTTCGTCAATCAGATGGCGACGATCAATCGCGGGCGCGCATTCTTCACCAGCCCGGACGATCTGGGCGAATACGTGCTGATCGACTACCTGAATAATCGGCGGAAGCGCGTAAGCTGAGGAAAGGGGAATCTGGCGGCTGAAGCCGCAGCTAAGGGCTGGCCGCAATGCCGCCTCGCGCGCTGCATACGGCGCGCCATCGCGGCCTCCAGAGGCATGCGCGCCGGGCTAGCCCTGCGCCGTCTGGTTTCGTGTCAAGGCCGAGGCCGTTCAGGCAGGCTTTAACCGCCGAGTGCAATGCCGAGGCGCCTCTATTGGAACACAAGCATGCAGCCGCCTTGAGCAGCTTTGATCGGAGCGCATGTGAACGACGACGCCGAACATCTCCCGGTGTTGCGGGCGGGAGCCGCCGCGATGGCCATCCCGCTCGACGCCGGGCAGATCCAGCAGTTCCAGCGGTTGCGGACGCTGCTGCTGGAATGGAACACGCGCATCAACCTGACGGCCATCACCGACCCGGCTGAGGTTGAGACGCGCCACTTTCTGGATTCGCTCACCTGCGCGCTGGCGCTCCCTCCACACGAGCGAGCGCGGTCACTGCGCGTGCTGGATATCGGCAGCGGGGCGGGCTTCCCCGCATTGCCGCTGGCCATCGCGTTTCCCCACTGGCATGTCACCTCGCTCGACGCCACCGGGAAAAAGATTCGCTTCCAGCAGGAGGCCGTCGCCGACCTCGGATTGACCAATGTTCGCCCACTGCACGGGCGCGCCGAGGAACTGGCGCAGCAGCCCAACGAACGGGAGCACTATAAATTCGTGACGGCGCGGGCGGTTGCGGCGCTGCCAACGCTGCTGGAATACTGCTGCCCCTTTGCGCGCACAGGCGGGCGTATCGTGATGCCCAAGAAAGGCGACCTGGCCGACGAGGTCGCGGTTGGCCAACGTGCGGCGGCGCTCCTGGGCGCGCGCCTGCTCGACCCGATTCCCGTCACCATTCCGCCGCTGGACGACGGGCGCGTCTGCTGGTGGCCGACCAGGTGCGTCGCTGCCCACCACAATATCCCCGCCCAGGTGGCGCGCCAACGAAGCATCCGCTGGGCACTGCACAGACATAAAGACATGGTTTACCTCCGTCCCAAAACGCGCTACACTGAGGGCCAATCTTGCGGCGCTAGTGGCCGTAGTCGCTCCGCACAGACGGGAGAAATGCTCATGGGCGCGCCCGACACATCCGCACTGCCCGATCCGGTCGCTCGCTCGACCGAGCCGCCGCTGGTGATCCTCAATCCCGCAGGCAACCGTGGGCGGTGCGCCAGGCTGCGCGCGCCGCTAGAAAAGGCGCTGGCGGGTGGGCGCGGCGAACTGGCCCTGACCAACGCTCCCGGCGCGGCGGAACAGATGGCGGCGGATGCCGCGCGCGGTGGCCGCTCCATCATCGCGGTTGGTGGCGATGGCACGCTCTCCGAGGTCGCGGGCGGCATTCTCGCATCCGGGCAGCGTGTGCCGCTGGGCATCGTTCCTGCGGGTAGCGGCAACGATTACGCCTGCCAGACGCTACAACTCCCGCGCGACCCGCTCAAAGCGCTCGAAATCGCCCTGCATGGCACGCCAACGCCGATGGATGCGGGCGCGGTCAATGGGCGCTATTTCATCAATTCGCTGGGGGTCGGCATCGACGCCAATATCGCGGCGCGCGCCGAGCGACTCAAACATGTGCCACTATTGCGCGGCAGGGCGCTCTATCAGGTGGCCAGCGTCTATGAGGTGCTGTTCCGCTACCACCACTGCCCACAACTGAATGTCTCACTGGACGGCGCGGCGCAGGATGAGCGCGCCTATGCGCTCGCCGCCGTGACCATCGGGCCAACCTACGGCGGCGGTTTCCGCATCAACCCCACCGCCGACGCGACCGACGGCCTGCTCGATCTCTGCCTGATCGTGAAGCCAGCGCAGATGCGGGCGCTCCGCCTCTTGCCAATGGTCAAGAAAGGGCAGCATAGCGGCCAGCCTGAGGTGCGCCACCTGCGGGTGCAATCGCTGATCCTGGAAGCCGCTCAGCCCATCTACGCTCACTGCGATGGCGAGGTCTTCACCGGCCAGCGATTCGAGGCGCGCATCTTGCCAGGGGCGCTGTTGATCCGCCGCGCATGAGGGCAAGCGTCTTCCGCCTTCTCGCCGTTCTGCTGTTCCCATCGCTATAATAGGGGTGAATGGCAGAAAGGACGGATATGCGATGGCTGACGATACGCCCGGTACACCCGATACACCGCCAGCGTTCGATGCGCTCTATCGCTCGCAGGCTCGCCAGGTCATTCTCGATATTGCCGCCAACGAGCTTGCGTCGGGCGCCGCCGCTGAGGAAAGGGCGGAACACTATGCCGCGCACGGCAAGCCCGATTTTGTGCTGGCCTATCTGCTCGATAGCACGATCCCAGATGAGCGTAAACGCGAACTCTACGCGACCGCCCACGAGCAACACGCCATCGCGACCGAGCTGCGCGCGCGTGAGTTCGACCGCAAATTCCACCGCCCATTTCCGCTGCTGGCGACCGACGCGACCAATGACCGGGTGACGGCCAGACGCATTCGCGCCGGGATGCCGCCCAGCAAAGGGCGTGGGCGACAGATTCCGCTGATGTGACGTCCGCAACGTGAGAGTAGTCAAGAACCGGCGAGACCGTGCTGGCAAGCGATGAGGAGGGCGTGTGGCGGATCAACAGACCCATGACGATATGCCGGAACGGCAGGCATGGAAGCGCGCGGCGGCCCAGGCGGCTGTGGAGCGCGAGATCACTGACGGAATGATCGTCGGTCTCGGCAGTGGCAGCACGGCTGACCTGATGCTCGAAGCGCTCGCAGAACGGATTCGACAGGGCATGCGCGTCACCGGGGTCGCCACCTCAGAGCGGACACGCGCCGAGGCGCAGCGTCTGGGCATCCCACTGGCCGAACTCGACGATGTGTTGACGCTGCATCTGAGCATCGATGGCGCCGATGAGGTGACGCTGCCCGCGCTCGATCTTATCAAGGGACGCGGCGGCGCGCTGTTGCGCGAGAAGCTGGTGGCCGTCACCAGCCAGCGGCGCATCATCATTGTGGATGAGTCGAAGATCGTCGACGCGCTCGCCTCACAGCATCCGGTTCCCGTCGAAGTGGATCGCTTCGGCTGGCGTCATACCTCCGGACGGATTGCGACACTGGGCGCGACGATACAGCGCCGCATGGCAGCGGGCGACTACTACACAGAATGCGCCCTTCATCAGTGATGGCGGCCACTATGTGCTCGATTGCTGGTTTGGCCCCATCGCGCATACCAGCGCACTGGCGCAACACCTCAAGGCGATCACGGGCGTCATAGATCACGGCCTTTTCGTCGGCATGACCGAGCGCGTCTATATCGCCGGGGCCAGCGGCGTGCAGATACACGACCGTCCCGCTTGACATCCCGCGGCAGCGCAACAGCGCAGCGGAAAAGAGATTCGGAGAGGAACACACCTCTCCGAATCGACGTATCGATGATCCGAGTCTGATGGTTATCTGGCCATCCGAGGCAGATGCGCAATGCGGGCATAGAGCCAGGCAGCGCCAACGCCGCCAAGAATCGGGCCGATGAGATAGCAGACGATAAAGGCTATCCAGTCGACCGAGGGCGCGCCAAAGAAGATGCTGACGATATCCGGCCCAAACGCACGCGCGGGATTCACCGCCGCGCCCGTCGCCGGGCCGACTATCATGATAGCTGCGGTCAGCGCCAGGCCAATGCCCAGCCCCGCCCAGCCTGCTGGCGCGCGCCTATCGACCGCGACAGCCACAACGGTGATGATCAGAATGCCCGCGCCAAGCCCCTCGGCGAGCAGTCCCGCGAGATCGTTGGTATTGGTGGCCAGGGATGGTCGGCCCAGATATGTCCCCGTCACTGACGCGATATCACGGCCATAAGGAATCATGATCGCCAGTGCGCCAAGAACCGCCCCAACGACCTGAGCGATGACGTAGCCGGGAACGTCTGACCACTTAAACTGGCCGATGGCGGCCAATGAGATCGTGATCGCTGGATTGACATGCGCGCCCGAAATCCGGCCAATGAGCAGGACGATGATGAACAGAATCAGACCGTGCGCCAGCGCCACCAATACCAGATCAGACGATGGCAGGGCCGCGGAGCCTGTATTGCGGCGTATCAGGGCGATATTCGCCGCCACGCCGCCTCCGACAAAGATCAGCAGAAAGGCGCCTACCAGTTCGGCAAGGCAGCGTTCGCCAAGCGTGGGTTGAGTGTTCTGAGTTCCCACATGCTCCTCCTGAACAACAGAATTGCTTCCACGCGGCCTGACTGCCACTGGAAGAGAGCCAGGGCGCGGCGTTGTCTCCTCAGCAGCGCTTACACTCCATTGTACCAGACGGTTCTAGCGCACGCTCGGCAACAATTCATCGTGCGGAGATGGCTATATTGGGGAGATAGTAGAGCGGTTTAGCGCGGCGGTAACTCGAGGGCGCTGGCAGACCCTGGCCCAACGGACGCAACAGTCGGCACACGAATCGTCACCGTTGTGCCGTCTGAGGGAACACTATGCACCGTCAGGGAGCCACCAATCAGCGCAATCAGCGCGCCATGGGTGAGCAGTCCGCTACGGGTACCCGCCGTATCCGCTGGCTGGACGACAAATGACGTGACGCCAGCGCCACTGTGGTCTTGCCGCTGGTCTTCCTGTTGGTCTGCGCGCTGGCCATCCTGAGCGCGCTCCGATTGCAGGCCAACGCCATCATCCGCCACCGTAACAGTGACAGCACGATCATCGGCGGCCAGCGCCACTCGCACCGCCAGCCGCCGATGGAGGTCAGCGCCGCGCCCATGGCGTCCCGCGTTGCGCAGCGACTCTTGCACAGCGCCCAGCAACAAATCGGCCACAATCGGGGCCAGGGCATCGGCGGCGACACACGCCTCATTGGGAGCGTCGAAGGTCAACGCATCGAAGTCGCCACGGAACTCACCATCGAGGGCGGCGCGCAGGGCGCTCACCAGCCCATGTTCGAGATGGCGTTTGTTCGCTATCGGCGCGGCGCGCATCAAAGCCGCCAGGTCATGATGCGCCACGCCCAGTTCGTGGACGACCGCCTCTAACTCATCGGTGGCTCCAGGCGCTCCATCGATCCCTGCTGATTGCTCCAGAGCGGCGGGCGCGCCTGCGGGTTCGGCCACACGCGCAACCGGCAGCCGCGCGCGCAGAGCCTCCAGCCGCAGCATCGCCAGATGCAGACGTGGCAACACCTCGTCATGCAGCACGCGGCGGGGCAGTGCGGCGCTCAGTTCGGCCTCTAGCCCACGACGACGGGCGAGCGACGCAATCGCCTGGGCGGCCACGAATTCACCCACGGCGTCCAGAATGCGCTGGCCACAGGCGCGCGCCACCTCGAGATCAGCGGATGTGTAGCCAGCGCCATCGACGCGCGGGCCGAGCACCAGCCGCGCCACCACGCCGCGCTCATCGCTGACGGGCAGCGCCCACTCCTGGCGATCATAGGGATCGCTCCCGGCGGTGGCAGGCGCTGTATAGACGAACGTGCGGTGGAGGCGGCCCGCTGTGAGCGAGAGGCGACCACGCGCCGCACCCAGCACATCGCGGCAGAGGCTGGTAAAGAGCGCCTCGACATTGCGCTCGATCTCGCGCGGATCGGTCGCCAGCCAACTCGTCTGGCCAGTGGTCAGGCTGGCGATAAATGGGCGCATCTGCGTGAGCAAGCGATCATGGGCGGCGAACGATTGCCAGGTGACGACGGCATATGCGCCGGTGATGAGGGCGACGAGCAGCAGCAAATCTGGCAATACCTCGGCGTCGAGTCCGGTCATCCATGCAACCGCCGCCGCCAGCACGCCAGCGACCAGCGCCATTCCGCGCCAATGGCTGAGGTAGCCGCGCTGTGGCAGGCGGCGCTCGACCAGTATCCCCTGGCGCAAGACCGCGCGTCCCAGCGTCAGCCCCAGACCGGTCAGCGCGAACTGCACGACCAGATCGGCGCCGACCAGGATGATGGGCACGTGGCCAGGGCGAGTAACAGGCACCTGTATGGGCAGTGTCCCCGTCACCGTTGGCAGCGCCGTGCGATGCTCCGAGAAAAGCACCAGCGCCCCGATCCCCGCGACGACCGCGCCCGCCGCCATCATGCAGAGCGATGCGCCGAGCAGCCCCGTGCGCGCCCGGCTCCAGGCGTCGCCAGCATCCCAGAGCAGCGTCGCGTCTGATTGCGTCCGCTCATCACGGCGTGTCGCGTCGGGCAGCAGTCGCCGCGCCACCAGCAAGATCCACGGCAGGCTGGCGCAGACGGCGATGTAGACGACGAACGCCAACCCTAACGCTGGCAACACCGGCGAGACATTGGGCGCAGGCTGACGCAGGCGCAATGAGGCGTCGAGCAGGCGGATGAAGTCGCCATAGTGGGCAAGCGCTGGCCAGTCGAAGACCGCCAGGAGCATGGTGACCAGCCCCAACCCCGCGACCGCGCCGAGCACTGGCAGGCGCATGTACTTCCACACGCCAGCCAGTCCGGCATAGTGAAGACCCGTCGCCGCCCAGAAAAGCGGCGCGACGAATGCGGGGAGCCAGGAGACACGCCACCAAACATCCGATGGCGAGTCGCCGACCGGCACACCAGCGCCCACGAGCGCTCCATGGCAGAGAAAGAAGAGCGCGGCGAGCAGCAGGCCGATGCCACCGACCCAGGTAATCAGGTTGCGTCGGTCGCCCAGGAGCAGCACCATCAGGCCGAGCCAGAGAAACGTAATGAGGTTGAAGACAGAGAGCGCGATGGTAATCTGCGCCAGCCCGACCTGAAGCAATGTTTCCATCAGACTAGGTCTCCTCGGTCTCGGGTGAGTCGCCAAAGAGTGGCGACCAGCCGCCCTTGCGATCAGGCGCCAGCGCGCGGCCATCCTCGCTCCAAACAATCGGGCGATCATAGACATAGATGAGCGCGGCGCGGGCCCGCGCGACCTTCTCATCAGTGGTGCTCTCACTCAGCCGCCAGGCGTCGTAGATGCGCCCGTTGGTACGGCTGACGGCGCGCGCATCACGCAGGCCCAGGCGCACGGCTATCTGTTCATTGGTCAGCCCCTGCGCCAGCAATTCGGCGACACGCAACTCATTCGGCTCCAGCAGCGCGCGCGGCGAGGTCGCGTCACGTTCGCGCACCTCGTCCACACGATCTTCGATCTCTGGGTCGATGAAACTACGGCCCGCGATGGCGTCTTTGAGCAATGGCGCCAGCATCGCCGGGAGCAGATAATTGCTCTTGCGCACGTACGCATAGTGGCTGAGAATTCCGGCGGCGCGGAACTCGCGAAAATATGAATCGTCGTCCTGAATCGAGTAGAAGACCACCGGGAAGCGTGGCCGCTCGCGCCGGATGTCTACCGCTGCGCGAACGCCACTGGCCGCCGCGGCGCCCAGTTCGGGATCGCGCAGTTCCACATCCATCAAAGCGACCTCGGCCCCAGGGGTTGCCTCGGCGGCGGCAATCGCCTCGCGCGCGGTGGCAGCCTCGGCCACCACCTGCACCGCGCCCGTGGCCTCCAGGCCAGCCTTGAGCGCCTGGCGTACCGTCTTGTGATCCTCCACCAGCAGCAGCCGTATCATCTCTCGCCCGCCTTTTGCCTCGTCTCGCCTCTCGCCGCCTCGCACGCGCAATCGCATTCGCACGACTCCAGCGCAGTATACCCGCGTTTGTGTGCCCACAGGTAGTACGTATGTGCGGCAGAGATGGCACACATGGCGGGCGGCGCGTGAGACATGATACGAGCATGGCGTCTCCGGTTGAGAGTCCGCTCGGTCATCTGTGGTAGTAGGCGCGGAAGTGCCTGAAGAACGGCGCTTCTTTGCCCAGCAGGTCCTCAAAGGACACTTCCCTAAGGCCCAGACGCTCGAATACAGCTAGTTCGGCGCGTGTCAAAGGCCAGGGCATTGATCCTGGCTCGTCACTCTGGTCGCGCCCGCCACAGATAACAAGCAGTAACCCATCAGGCGCTACACAGCGCACAAGGTTCGCCGCCACCTGTTCCCGCAATGCCTTATCAGGCAACGATTGGAGTGTGTAGATCTCCACAACGATGTCGAACTGCCCGCTCCATTCATCCGGTAGCGCCAGCGCGTTCGCGACCGTATACCGCACCAGTGAGTTGGGGAAACGCCGCTGGCACCACTGGATAGCCTCAGCAGAAATGTCGAACGCTGTCACCGCGAATCCAGCGCGCGCCATAGCCTCGGCATCGTCGCCCAGACCACAGCCAACGACGAGCGTATTCTGGCCTTCGTCGCGAGGCTGGTGGCGCGTGATCCATTCCATGAGCAGTGAATTGGCGGTCAAATGCGCCCAGGGGATTGCCTCCGTATTGCCCGCCGCGCCTCGATAGAGATCGTCGAACCAGCCGGTAGGGTCACCCCTCTTGATAGAATCCTCGGCGAGTTGTCTCAAACGTGCGCGTGCCTGTGTTCTTTCCGTATCGGTCACGATGTTTCTCCTTCCTGCTCATACAATAGTTTTTCTCTCTCACCCATTGCGATGCACGGTCATCAACAGGGTACCGCGTGGCCGCAGGGTCACCAGCGGCTCAGGGACGACCTGTGCGTTGGGCGCAAGCCGCAACTGGTACCGCGACAGAATCGTCGCCAGGATGAGTTGCGCCTCAGTAAGGGCGAACTGATTGCCGATACACAGGCGCGGGCCACCCCCAAAGGGAAAGTAGGCAAAGCGGGGGCGATCTGCCGCGCGCTCAGCGGAAAACCGTTCGGGGTCGAACTCATCGGGCCGCTCCCAGTAGCCAGGATGCCGGTGCGTCACATACTGGAATAGTAGAACGTAGGCTCCCCTGGGTATAGTGTAGCCGCCGACCTCGTCCGCCTGGAGGGCATGGCGTCCCACAGCCCATGCCGGGGGATAGAGCCGCATCGACTCTTCGACGACCATGCGCGTAACAGGAAGTCGTGGAAGATCTTCCATCAGCGGAGGTTGCCCCTTCAGCACCCGCCGATATTCGTCCTGGAGTTTCGCCGCATCGTGCTGATGCTGCGCGAGGAGGTAGAAGGTCCACGCGAGCGCGTTGGCAGTGGTTTCGTGGCCAGCCAGCAGCAGGGTCAGCACCTCATCGCGCACCTGGTCGTCAGACATGCCCTCGCCGGTCTCTTCATCGCGCGCGTCGAGAAGCATCGTCAGCAGGTCCCCGCGCTGTTCGGAAGATGAGCGATGCTGGAAGACAATCTCATCGACGACAGTATGTAGCTCGCGACGGGCAGCATGCAGGCGATGACGTTGCGGGGTAGGGAGCGACAAAATCCCCGGCAGGTAGAACGCCTCTGCCAGCAAGTGATTCGCTGTCGTGAGCGCCCGACTTACGCGTGCCAGTTGCTCACCGCGCAGGTCTGCCCCAAACAGCGCTTTACAGACGATGCTCAGGGTCAGGCTAGACAGCTCCTGGATGAGATCGAGCGGCGTGCTGGTATCGACCAGATTGCTCGTTTCCCAGCGTTCAAGCCACGCCAGCGTGGTGTCGGTCATGATTGGCCCAAGGGCGGCGACCCGATCACGATGAAAGGCTGGCTGAATCAATCGACGCTGCTGGAGCCATGACGCACCGTCATTGGTTAACAAACCTTTGCCAAGAATAAGGCTGAGGATGCGATAGTCGGGTATATCCTTGTTGTAGTTGCGGTGGTTTTCCTGCAGAATGTGGCGCACGCCATCTGCGTGAAAAATCAGCGTCACTCGACCCATGAGTGTGGGTACGGAGACAACGTCTCCAAAGCGCTCGCGCATCTCCACACTGAAATCGAGCGCGTGACGCAAGAAGCTGAGCGTGTTCCCAACTGCCGTGTACCACGGTGGGCCTGGCAGACGGGACACGTCCCGTTTGTTTAGGTCTGAGCGCTGTTCTGTCGGGCGCGCCGTAGAATCTGTGATCGTCATATGAACCTTCCTTAACGTATGCGAGCCGGGTCAGGGCTGTGCCATTGGCCCGGCCAGTGAAAGCGCTAGTGACTAGAGTGTGATGGTGGCCTCATTGGCCAGCGATTGCTAATGTGATGCGGCTTTCTCAAAATCCTGCTGTGCGGCTACAATGGCGGAACTCTGGCGAGGCTTCGCCATCATTGCTCCAATAATGCCTCCCAGTGCTATTGTTACGGCCACCACTAGCAGCGAAATCAGCCAGTTCGGCTTGGTTGTCATCAGAAAGACGATACCCAACGCTATACCGCTCGCCAGGTATGTGGAAATCCACAGCATTGGGTTGTAGATGTGGCGGCCCAATTCCGGCGAAATCGCGTCGGAGGGGCTATAAGCTATTGCCGCCCGCTGGACAACGCGTAGCTTCCGTACTGTAATGCCCATGCCGAGCGCCGCCATCAGCAGCATCGCGCCTATCGAGACAACAATCCAGGGAGTGTCGAAACCCCAGGTGGTGAACATCATGTAGCCGCCAGCGAGCAGAATCAGGACTGCGGAGAGCGGCCCAAGCATCGCCACTGGTCGTAAGAGGCCACCCCACAGACGCACCTGAGCGACTGCCTGCGCCCGGCGGAAGCCAACGATGACTGCCCATTGCAGCCCCATCCCTATGAAGAGGCTGAGAACACCTACCAGGTGAGCAAACAGTGCTAGCGCATAGAGACTCATTGTAGCGAAATCCTCTCTTTAATGGTGGAAATGAAGCTTGCGCGCACCAGCGGGCGCCAACTCTTTGTCATTCTCCGCGCTGGATTGAGCCTGTTTTTTCTGCCGAATGACTAGCAGCGTCAACAAGGCTCCTAGGACAGCGAAGAGCGCCGCGCCCAGGAAGCCTGCCTGGAATCCGGACGCCAGTGTTGAGAGGCTGGTGTGGGGGTTGAGCGGGCCGACACGCGCAACAAATACGGAAGTAAGCGCAGCGATGCCGATACCGCTGCCGACGCGCTGTGCGGTGTTCATCAGTCCAGAGGCAAGGCCAGTCTCCTCCTTCGTTACGGCGGTAACGGCGGCAATGTTTGTCCCCACAAAGGCGCAGGGCAGACCTATGGCGACGATGATGCTTGCGGGTAGAATATCGAGCAGGTAGTTGCTGGAGACAGGCGCCCGCGCGAAGAGGAGCAGACCGACGGCCAGCAGAAGCATCCCCGCGACAAGCACCCCTCTTGGGCCGAGATGATCCAGCGCACTGGGCAGAACCAGCAGCGAGAAGACCAGGCTGGTCACGCCAACCGGCAGGATGGCCAGTCCGGCGGCCAGGGCATCGTAGCCGAGCACCTGCTGGAGGTAGAGCGAGAGCAGGAAGAACATCGGCGCGTGGGCGGCTCCAACCAGAAAACTAACGATGTTCGCGCCGTTCGCGTTGCGGATGCGGAATATCCGAAGCGGTACCAGCGGAGACGCCGAGTGCGCCTCGATGCCAAGAAACGCCAGTAACAGCAGCGCCGCAAGCAGCAATGAGCCGAATGCCAGGGGCGAGCTCCAGCCATATTCCTGGCCAGCAATTGGCGCGTAGGCCAGCAGCACGACCGCCAACGTGACCGCCAACGCGCCTGGCAAATCGAGCGTCTGCTTCTCTCCATTCGCGCGGCTTTCTGGGAGCAGACGCGGGCTAAGGATGAGCGCAGCCAGGCCTATTGGCACATTGATCAGGAAGATCCATGGCCATCCAACCAGTTGGGTGAGCACGCCACCCAGCAACAGCCCGAAAATGCCCCCAGCGGCGCCCATAGCGCCCCAGATGCCGAACGCGCGGTTGAATTCCTCTTTATCGGTGAAGATAGTGACCAGCAGCGACTGTTCGGCTGGAATGACTATCGCCGCGCCTACACCCTGCAACGCACGTGCGAGGAGCAAGACGCCACCAGTCGGAGCGAGGCCTGCCAGCAGGGAACTGGCGGTAAAGACACTCAGGCCGATCAGATAGAAACGTCGTCTCCCGAATAGATCAGCGGCGCGTCCGCCGAGCAGCAAGAAGCCGCCAAAGACGAGGATATAGGCGTTCTGAACCCATTGCAAATCGGCCTCGGAAAAGTGTAGGCTCGCCTTGATCGTGGGCAGGGCGATATTGACGATTGAGGTGTCCAGCAGGATCATGAACTCAATCGCCGAGAGCAGTATCAGCGCCGTCCAGCGCTGGCGCGAAGTCGTGTTCGTAACATCCATCGCACAGTGTTCCTTTCAAGGCCCGGCTAGGGGCGCATACCGGCGGGCGATTGCCCGAATCGTATAGTTGCACGTTACAACCATATTACTGTTGTAAAATACAACTATTTAGTTGTGCCGTGCAACCCTTGTGTGCGAAAATAGGGGATATGGAAAAAACGTCGTTCGACCAACTCTTGATGGATGTCATCCGCGAGATGGGTGTGCTGCGGCCTGAGCAGGTGTTGCCAGGTTGGTCACTTTCTCTGTCGGAGATCTATGCCCTGAACATCCTGGCGGAGCAGGCGCCTCTCTCACAGCAGGAGTTGGGCGCCGCGCTGTTGCTGGAGAAGAGCAGTGTCACCCGGCTGGTACAGCAGTTGGAGCAGCGCGGATGGGTGACGCGCGAGCGCGACCCGCGCGATAGCCGTCTGCGCCTGCTCCGTCTCTCGGAACCTGGGCAGCGGATGACCGACGAGATGCACGCCCATATGCACGAGCGCCACGCGGAACTCTTCGACCAACTCACGCAAGCCGATCAGTCGGCGCTGATCCAGGGACTCACCGCGCTGAAGCGCGCCTTTCAACACACCTCATGGAAACCAGGCTATGCCGAGAAGCCACACATCCGCCGCTCCGAGTGAGCGCGCACGATTCGCCAGGCGCTGGCGCAGAGGCCGCCCATCTTCCGTAACACTTTCGGCACACTTGCGACTCACTCGCGACGCTATACTATGGCCAAAACCTGCCAGGAGCGCATCCTGGCATCTGGCGTATTCTGAGCGTATCTGAGCGCATCGCAATGAGGGCCGCATGGACTCACTATTCGACCGGTTACAGGGTCAGCGCACAGCACGTCGGTGGCGTATCACCGCGCTGTTGGCGGTCGTCACACGCCGACAGACATACCTCAATCTGGCATACCTCGTCGCGGCGTTTCCACTGGGCCTTTTCTATTTCCTCGTGCTCATCGTGGGATTCTCCGTCGGCGTTGGCACTGCTATCATCGGCGTGGGTATTGCGCTGCTGATCCTCGTCGCGCTCGCCTCGTGGGGCTTCGCGACATTCGAGCGCGAACTGGTCATGTGGTGGCTCGACGTGCGCATCCGGCCGATGTCCACACCACCGCCGCCGAACACGACCGCATGGCAGCGTTTCCGCGGCCTACTCCGCAATCCGGTCACCTGGAAGAGCCTCGCCTATCTGCTGGCGGAGTTTCCTTTCGGCATCTTCAGCTTCGTCAGCGTACTCACCGTCTTGTCGCTTGCGGCCAGCCTCATCCTGAGTCCCGTGGCGTACCTCGGCAGACTCGCGCTCAACAATGGTTCGGGCGACCAGTTTGTCTTCGGGTGGGGTCCAGGCATTGGCATCACCAGCCTCAACTCGCCAGTAGCATTCTTGCTGACGCTCGTGTTGAGCGTTGCGGGATGCGTCATGCTCGTCATCGCGCTCCATCTGTTCAACGGCCTCGCGTTCGCCTGGGGACAGTTCGCCCGCCTGATGCTCGGTATGAGCGATAGCAGGCTACGACTGGCCGAGGCCAGAGCGACGGCGGCGCGCGAACGGACACGCGCCGAGAGCGCTGACAAGAGCCGACGCGAGCTTATCGTCAATGTCTCGCATGAACTACGGACGCCAATCGCCAACATCTCCGGCCACGTTGAGTCGCTGCTCATGGACGACGGCCAGCAGGTGAGCGAGGAGACTAGCAGACACTATCTAGAGATCATCGCCCGCGAGGCGGAGCGCCTGAGTTCCCTCATAGACGACCTGCTCGCCCTGGCCCGCGCCGACGCCGACGAACTCAAGCTGGATGTGCGCCCAATCTCCGCTGGTGATGTCGTCGACGAGGTGTACCAATCGCTCGCTCCCCTCGCCAGGCGCGACCGCCAGGTGCAGGTGGTATGCAGCGTCGCGCCGGAACTCCCGCTGGCGCTGGCGGATCGCGATAGGCTGGCGCAGGTGCTGCACAACCTCACGCGCAACGCCATCACCTACACGCCCCCCGGCGGCATCGTCTCACTAAGCCTCATCCGCGCGGACGCCGCGCACGTGGCGATTACCGTCGCCGATACTGGTGTTGGCATTCCTCCCGATGAGCTTGGCCGTGTCTTCGACCGCTTCTACCGCACAGACGCCTCACGCGCCCGCGTCTCCGGCGGCTTTGGCCTGGGCCTCTCCATCGCGCGTGATCTCGTGCAGGCGATGGGCGGCGCGATTAGCGTCGCCAGCACGCCCGGCGAGGGCAGCCAGTTCCGCGTCGTGTTGCGAATCGCGTGAGTGCTATACTCTCCGCATGTGCGCAGCGTCGATCCTGCGCCATATAGGGAGAGCATGGGCGATGGCGACGATACTGCTCGTCGAGGATGAGGTGGACCTCTGCAACCTCATTAAAGGGCACCTGGAAGGGGAGGGGCATACCGTCATACAGGCCTTCGACGGCCAGGTGGCGCTGACCCTCGTCGAGCAACACAATCCTCAGATGCTCATCCTCGATTGGATGCTGCCTGGCCTGGACGGACTCGCCGTCTGCCGCCGTGTGCGCCAGAACCATCTCATGCCGATCCTCATGCTGACCGCACGGTCGGAGGAAATTGATCGTGTGCTGGGCCTGGAGGTCGGCGCGGATGACTATGTCGTGAAGCCATTCAGCATGCGCGAACTGCTGGCGCGCGTCCGCGCCCAATTGCGCCGCGTCACCCTCGATACGCAGAGCGCGCCATCTGGCGGGCAGACCGTCACCGCCCCTACGCAAGCCACCAACGCCACAGCCTCAGCGACCGATGAAGCCTCCAGCCCTATCATACATGGCCCGCTCCGCGTCGATCCCACCGCGCACACCGCGACGCTCGATGGCGCCGAGTTAGATCTCACCCCCAAAGAATTCGAGCTACTCCAGCTCTTCGCCGAACATCCTGGCCGGGCGTTCAATCGCGAGTTTCTGGTCGAGCGCATCTGGGGCTACGAATATGACGGCTTCGACCGCACCGTGGATACGCACATCACCCGCCTGCGCAAGAAGCTCGGCCCGTTTGGCGACAAGATCATCACTGTCTGGGGTGTGGGCTATCGCCTCGTCCTGTGACATGTGACACGATCATTCACCCGCCACAAACATGCCGCTCGACTGTCACAGATTCGACACAGATCGTACATATCCGGGCGGCATACTCTGTTCAGCGCAAAGGAACATCCCTTGAATACATCGTGAATGAGCGCTAGAGATAGGTACGAGGAGCAGCGATCATGAACAGCGACAACTATTCTGACGGTTCATCCGCCGACAACTATGGTGTTGACGGACCACCGCCCGTACTCCCGAATGATCAAGAATTCGGCCGTGAGCGTCCGGCCTATGAGAGCGCGCCACCCGTGCGCCACCGGCCACCGAGCTACGTCCGCTGGATCGGCGGCTGCCTCATTGTAGGCGTGGCGATACTCTTGCTGTGCGGCGGCGGTACCGCTGTGCTCGCGGGCATCGCACTTCAACAGCACACCCGCAACCGCGACCTTTGACAAGACGTTGAGCGTCAGCGGCATTCCGACACTCGTGATCCACGGCGCCGCGGGCAACGTCCATGTAACTCCCGGCGCCGACGGACAAATCACCATCCACGCCACCAAACAGGCGCGTGCGCTGACGCATGCGCAGGCCCAGAGCGCGTTGGATGCGATCAACATCACGGCCACGCAGAGCGGCAATCAGGTCACTATTCAGGAAGACGATACCGACAACGGTAGATGGCTCTTCAACGGCTTCCAGCGGACTCAGGTTGACCTGACTGTGACGGCGCCCGCCACTATCAACCTGACCCTTATCGAGGATGCTGGAACGCTTGACGCGACCGGTTTCACGGGCAAGCTGACGACACGAGTCGACGCGGGAAGTGCGACGCTGAGCAATATGACGATGGCCAAAGGCTCGTCGCTCTATGTCAACGCTGGCAGCCTGAGCGTGGATGGCGCGCTCCAGCCAGACGCGACGTTGTATCTGGAGGTCAACGCCGGATCGGCTCATGTCACGCTACCCCAGAACACAAGCGCGCATCTCGACGCCACCGCCTCGGCGGGGAGTGTGAATGTGAACGGCTGGAACATCGCTGAGAACCACGATGCCGCAGATACAACAGCTACTGGTGACTTGAATCCCAACCCTACTGGCGCCATTACCATCCGGGTCAGCGCTGGGAGCGCCTCCCTCAGCGCGGCGTAACTGGCGGCGACTGTCAACACATGCGGTATGTCTGTGCTGGTTCACCAGTGCGGACATACTATTTTTTTCTTGCGTTCCCTCAGGCGCTGGCGAGGATGATCGCGTATGCTTGCTCGCGATGGTAAGATGGGTTTCACAATCGGTGTTAACGCATGCCAGGAGTATGCGTTGCTCAGAGGGAGGGCGCCAATGCAGACCACCGTCAACGTCAAAGAGACATCGTCCCAGCCGCGCCTGGCTCATCTTGCCGCTGCTCGTCTTCGCGCTGATCGCGCTCACCGTCGGCATCGTGGCGCACCAGACGGTGCGTTCGCCCTATACCGTCCCCTTCTTCCATCTGTTCTTCAGCGACACCCTTCACATGAAGGTGTGGCTGGTGACGGCGGCGCTCGTGCTCGGTTTCTTCCAGTTGCTGACGGCGGCGCGCATCTACGAGTTGCTCCGCTTCCCGCCAAAAGGACGTCTGTACAACATCATCCATCGCTGGTCTGGACGCACGGCTATCCTCTTGACGCTGCCCGTCGCCTACCACTGCATCTTCCTGCTGGGCTTCGAGATGACCGATACACGCGTCTACGCGCATTCGCTGCTCGGCTCCGCGCTCTATGGCGCATTCATCGCCAAAGTGCTGATCGTGCGCGTCAACCGCTTCCCCAGTTGGACCCTCCCAGTCGCGGGCGGACTGCTCTTCGCCATCCTGCTGGGGTTGTGGATCACCTCGGCGGCGTGGTTCTTCAGCATCAACGGCGTCGGGATATAGCAGACTTGGGCCGCGCCTACAACCTCCCATCCGGTGCGCGTGATGCGTGGGCCAGCGCATACTCCTGGCCGGCCTTGCGCGCCCAGTTGCCCCGCTCCATCATCCAGAGGAACGATGGCTTGATCCAGGTTCGCCCCAGCGAGAATGGCGGCGCAAAGCGCTGTTGCGCCACGGCAGGCAGGGCGATTTCCGCGCGATACGCCTGATAGACCACCAACGACGTGGCATCGAAATTCGCTCGTATCTCGTATTCCGCCGCCATGTCCATCATCTCCTGCCAGGATCGGCGACACTGTCAGCCGTTAGCCATTCGCGCCGTCCATTCCGCCGCCACCCCTATCTTCGCGAGGATAATTTCGCGCTGTTGAGCGCGCCGTGCCAAAATCCATGATGGAAAGCGCCCGCTGGTTGCATGTCGAGCGCATCCTGATAGCGGCCCAACCGTGTGAGTAGAACAGACATATTGTGCCAGATCCATGGGTCGCTGGGCGCTTCCTGGACACAGGCGTCATACACCGCCAGCGCCTCATCGTAGCGTTTCATCCTCTCGAAGATAGAGGCTTTACGCGAGCGCGCGGCGAATACCTCTTCGGGTGTTGGCCCACTCGCGATAGCGCGATCCGCCCATAGCAGCGCGTCGTCATATTCAGCGCGCATCTCGTGATAGAACATCATCGCGTTAGGCAACCGTGGGTGATTGGGAGCCACGCGCATCGCCAATTCGACGGTCTGCGTCGCCAACTTCTGCCAACTCGGCGCCAGACACGCGGCGAGAAGTTTGATCTGGATCATCAGCGCGTCGGCTTGCAGCGGCGTATCCAGTTGCGCGCGAGTCGTAAAGCGCACCCCCTGGCGCAGCCCTACCGGGACATAGCGATACCCCGATACAAACGAGAGGCGGAACATGACCTCCGCCGCGCCAATGTGGCAGTATGGGCTGGGCAGCGCCGCGAACACCCGAATTGGCTCTGAGAGGCGCGACCAATCGCCCGCGATGCGCCGCACGGTTGCGACGGTCTGGTCAAACGCAGGGCGAACCTGGTTATCGGGAATGCGCTGCGCTGCGCCCCAGGGGACGTTATCCAGTTCGCGCGCATAGCCTTCAACGCGCAAGAGATCCTCGCCGGAAATCGACTTGGGAGGATTGGGCAGCGCCGGGACAGGAAGCAGCTTCCCCTCGGCCAGCAGTTGCTTCGCCCGCGCCTCACCCGCCACTTGCGCGCTGTTGATCCGTGCGCGGATGAGCATGGTGAAGATCAAAACGAACGCTCCCAGATCGAGAAAAAAGACGCCACCGATCATCAACGACAACGCATTTCGCCAGTGTTGCGAATAGACAGCGCGAAGAAGAGCGCGCCAATCACCAACAGCAGCGCACTGAGAACCCAGCGACCTGGCTCTGAACGCGAGAGCAAAACATCGCCCGTCGTAACATTCCGCGCATGATGGTACCTCACTACTTGTGATGATTCCATTCAGCGACAAGAATGGCCTGGTAGCGCAATGTGACGCGCGACGGGTGTAAACGCGCGCCCAGCGGCAAAAGTACGTAGTGCGCTCGGCAGCCAGTATACCATAGCTTGTAAGCCACTTTGCGCGCCATAGAGTACACGCCAGGCGTGATGCGATCCCCGTAACACGTGAGCCGTAACTCCCTCTTTGAGCGACGCTATACAATACACTGGGCGAGGAAGAGCGTATTGCCATCTAGGAGACAGCGTAAAAATCTGTTAAACTCTCCCCACGGCGGCTGAGCGGTGTTGTGGTAGGAGGAAGATAGCGTGGCAGCTAGTGGGGGCACGCTGCAAGGGCAGCAATTGGGCGAATTCCGTCTTCAGTCGCTGCTGGGCAGCGGCGGCATGGCCGAGGTCTACCGCGCGCTAGACCCTCGCCTGAACCGCATGGTCGCCGTCAAGGTGCTGCCGCCCATATTGGCGTCCGATCCCAACTATGTCACGCGCTTCCGCACCGAGGCCCGGCGTGTCGCCGCGCTCAATCATCCCCACATCGTTCCTGTGTATCACTATGGCGAGGTGATGGTCAGAGGCCAACGGTTGCTCTACCAGGTGATGCCGATCCTGCGCGAGTCACTCCGCGACCGGCTGAGCCGCGAGGGTACCCTGTCACCCGCCGAGGCTGGCCGTATCGCTGTCGAGATCGCCTCCGCCCTTGAGGCCGCCCACGACATGGGGTTGGTGCATCGCGATGTCAAGCCCGAGAACATCCTGCTCGATCACAAAGGGAAGGCGATGCTGACAGACTTCGGCATCGCTCGTGAGGCGATGTTCTTGCGGCGACCGGGGGTAGCGCAGACGCTGGCGGCGACGGGGCTGCCAGTGGGCACACCCGAATACATGGCGCCTGAGCAACTGCGCAATGGGCTGGTAGACCAGCGCGCCGACATCTATGGGCTGGGAGCGGTGCTCTATGAATTGCTGACGGGCATGGTTCCCCACGAGGCCGAGACACCCTACGAGGTCGCCGCCCTCGTTCTCACCGCCCCGCTTGTGCCTCCCACGAAGCACAATCCGAATATCAGCCACAAGTTAGAGGCCACAGTCATGCGCGCGCTGGCCCGTCGGCCAGAGGATCGCTACCCCGACGCGCGCAGCTTCGCGGAGGCGCTGGCGCTGGCAATCGCGGAGCCAGACACGCTCTCGGTGCCAGCGGTGGGCGCCTGGCCGCGCAAGACCCGCCGCTTCGAGGCGATTCCGACGGCGACACCGCCATCGCGACGCGGGCGGGCGCGCAAAGGATCCCCTGGTGACCAGGCGACATTCCCACCCGCCACCGGCGCGAGCACATCGTGGCTACGCGGCGGCCGTCGCTGGCTTCTCATCGCAATGGCAGCCGCGTTGCTCGTGGTCGGCTCGTTCGCTGGGGGCGCCCTGGCCATCAAGACTGGGTTCGCAGCCGCCCTGGCTGGCGCAGAGCCATCCGATCATCCTGCCGACCGCCACAACGACGAGCACACCTCAGCCGACCGCGACCTTGCAGCCAACCGCCACGCCGCAGCCCACCGCCACGCCGCAACCCACCGCCACGCCAACCCCACGACCGACGGCGACCGCGACCCCAATACCCGTCGGCACAGGCCTCACTGGCTCCTATTTCTCGAACAAAGGACTCACGGGAAGCCCTTCCATGACGCGCACTGACGCCACCAT
Source organism: uncultured Chloroflexia bacterium (assembly GCA_963702665.1). GTDB lineage: Bacteria > Chloroflexota > Ktedonobacteria > Ktedonobacterales > JADMIN01 > DAHUXT01. Next base: position 49,051 of record CAVPDP010000014.1, on the reverse strand, counting down.
CAACTTCACGACATGGGCCACCTAGCCACCGATCCCCGGAATCCAGGGCAACTTCTCGGTGCGCTGGACGGGGTTCCTGGTACCGCTCTATTCCGAGACCTATACGCTCACGACCCTCTCCGACGACGGGGTACGGGTCATTATGAATAACCAGCTTCTCTTTGAAAACTGGACAGACCATGGCCCTACGCAGAATGCTGGTACCATCACGCTCGTCGCGGGCAAGCGCTATGCGATCACGGTCGAGTATTACCAGGGTGGCGGGGGCGCCATTATCCAGTTATCGTGGCAGAGCCAGAGCCAGCAGCTACAATACATTCCCCAAAGCCAGCTCTTCCCGTCATAGTCTGGGCATAGCCGGGGACGGGGCAGAGGCGTATGGGAGTCGAACCCACCCATGAACGCGCAGGCGCCCGTGCAACCGTTTTGAAGACGGCGTGCCGATGTTCGTGAATGTCGGCCAATGTCGCTCAATCAGGCTTTTTCGGCGATTGCCTTCGTCGCTGTCTGAGAATGTTCATCGTCATATGTATAGCTGATGTACGGCGATGAACGCGCGTGCGTTTACCTTCCGCTCAGGTGATTGAGCGGCGAATCTACTGTGAAGCGCTCGGCAAGCGCCGCCTCACTCAGCCGTTTGTCCTCAGTGAGAAAGATAGGGATCGCCCAATGCCATCTCTCCTCGCGCCACTCTGGCCGCATCTGAGAGACGGGCGATGTCGCGTGTAGTGAGCGCGCAGGCCAGTTGTATCGCATCGTACCCTTTCAGCGCCCGGACACTGCATAACTCTGCCGCACGCCGCACAATTGGGCTGACCACAGGGATGATATTGTACTCGCCGCTGTCTATCTGACTCCAAAACAGTTTCAGCGCGTTCTCACAGAGGTTCTTACGCAAGATACCGCCGCGTACCAACTGATTCAGTGCAGCGGCGATTTCTGCTTCGGTGATTTCCGCAAGGGTAATTGTATTCTGGCCAGCCGCTGTACAGATGCGTTCAACCCAGGCGTGTCCTGGCGCGCGTCTGAGCAAACGCGGTAAGAGCGCACTGGTATCGAGGAAATAGAGAGTCGGCATGTGTGCTGAACTTCTCCCTCGCTCATCGCCGTTCGATCAGATCGAGAATGCTCAGGCCGGATTGTTCGAGGGCATCGCTCAGCGCATCGCCCACTTCTTCCTCAAACTTTGCGCGTTCAGATGTTCCTGGCTTGGGCAGATCGGCAACGCCAGGATAGGGGGGCAGGCTCTTGGGGTTTACGAGATAGCCATGCGCACGCATCAAGGCAAGGAAGTCTTCCTTTGCCGCTTGAGCCTGCTGAGTGGGCGCCTGCGCTGGGTGTGGCGCACTGAATCGCTCGGCAATCGTAGCAGCAGCCAGCTCTTCGGGCGATTGGTGCGCTTGCTCACCTGCGGACTTGAGCGCTTCGTAGGTCTCATCTGGTACAGAAATGGTCATCGCTTTCGACATCGTTTGCTCCTTCCCCGCGCTGCCTCATGATACCACCTTGCGCTGCCCAACGGGCGGTAGCTGGGGGGATGAGGTCAGGAGCAAACGCCAACATCGTATCCTGACCTGGTATCATCGGTGGCGAGCAAGCGCCTGGCGCTTGCGTGGCATGCTGATACATTCGGGGGCAGAGGCGTATGGGAGTCGAACCCACCCATGAACGCGCAGGCGCCCATGCAACCGTTTTGAAGACTGCGAGGCCCACCGGGACCCGTACACCCCCATGGCGCGCCTGCTGAGCAAGCGGCGCACTCCAAACTGTGCCATGCGCGAGTGCGTGGCGTCAAGAGTAGCCGTCCAGGCGCCCCATATCAAGCCGCTGCATTGCTGCCTGTCCATTGGGGCAGGCCAGTCAGAAATCTGCGAGAATCGTCTTGACACCCCCTGCCAGGAGACTCTATACTCGCTAGAGTGTCCGGTTGGGCCAGTGTCATCAGGTGTCAGCAGGTGACGCCGAGGAGGTGTGTAATGTGGAATAGCAGCACAAGCATGAGCGGTAGCCCCTTCTGCCGCCAGGCTGCGACCACTGCGTCCTCCTTCACCGGGGGTCATGTCTTCGCCGTCCTGGATACCGGTACCGGCGGCCTCCAAAAGAATGCTGGAGCTAGCGTCTTCATCACGTGGCTCCGCGCTTCGCGAACGCGTACCCGCTAGAACGTCGGGTTCCTCAGAGAACCACGGGTACGTAAACCCGTGGCAAACCCATTTCATCATTGTCCCCGTGTGAAGTTTCAGCCGTCTCTGTGCGGCTTCGTGAGCCTTTTGCGGCCCGTTTTTCAGCATCGCGTACTCACCCAGCAGTACGCCTGCTCATCGCCTGCCGCTGTGCGCGCCACGCCGTGATGACACGTCGTGGGGTAAGGAGGAAACCTTGACGCCAACCAGTTCGCCATCGTCATCATCATCGCTCCGCGAGGAACCCACTCCCACGGAACCGTTACGCCGTCCAGGGACACTCTCGCCAGCGGAACTGGCCAGCCTGGATGGCCACGACGCCCTGCGTATCGCAGCGGTCTCGAAACGGTTCGTCAAGAGCGGTCGCCCGCGTTGGCTCACCCGTGGCGCGAACAAACCCAAAAGCGCAAAGATCGTCCGCGCCGTCGATGACGTCACGCTGACTATCCGCCGCCGCGAAATCTTCGGGGTGCTCGGCTCCAACGGCTCTGGTAAATCGACCCTGATTCGGCTGATTTCCACCCTGCTGCTCCCCGATGACGGCAAGATTGAGGTCTTCGGCCATGATGTCGAGCGCGAGGAGCGCGCGGTGCAGCGGCTCATCAACCGGGTCAGCGTCGAAGCGGCGTTCTTCCGCAAGCTCAGCCCGATGGAAAACCTGCTCTACTCCGCCCGGCTCTATGGGATGACCGCGCGCCAGGCGCGACCGATGATTACCGAGATTCTGACGCGCCTGGGCATCAAGCGCGACCGCATCTCACAACCGCTGGAGAACATGTCCCGTGGGATGCAGCAGAAAGTCGCCATTGCGCGCGCGTTTCTGACCGCGCCAATTCTGCTGCTGCTCGACGAGCCAACGACCGGTCTCGATCCGCGCTCGAAGCAGGACGTGCAGGTGTTCATCCGCGAACTGCGCGATACGCACGACGCCACCATCCTGCTGACCACACACGACATGGACGAGGCGGACGCCCTCTGCGATCTCATCGCCATCATCGACGGCGGACGCATCGTGGCGCAGGGCACTCCCGCGCAACTCAAGCTGGATGTCGCCGCCAGGCTACAACTGGATCATCCGGCGACACTGACCGAGGTCTTCCTCGCCTATACCGGCCGCGACTGGGAAGCGGACGAAGCCGACGACGATGAGGATGACGAGTAACGACGAAAACACCGACGAAAACAACCACCAGGAGGGCGAGAAGACACTATGATTGGTCTGGCACGAGAACGAGGTTTCCAAAATGCCGCCAGAAAAGCGGCGCGGTCGACGGGCAACGAACTGAACAAGGGGTTCGCCTTTGTCGAGCGCAACTGGTATCTGACCAAACGCTACTGGGCCTGGGAACTGGTCTGGATCACCTATAACGTCGTCAACGCGCTGAGCGTCACCTTCATCGCGCCCAGCGCGCAGGCCGCCTCTGGCGGGACACTCAGCGACGCCTACACCAACCAGCTCATCCTGTATCTCGCCATCGGCACCGCCGTCTGGACATTTCTCTCGGTCGTCTTCGATAGCGTCACCGAAACCGTCACCATGGAACGCTGGGAAGGCACCATCGAATACACGTTTATGGCGCCTGTTTCGCGCGTGACCCATATGTTTGGGGCCTGCGCCTATGCCCTGGTGCATGGCATCATCATGACTGCCCTGCAACTCGGCATCATGGCGCTGTTCTTCCACCTGGATCTCTCGCAGGCGAACTGGCCGATAGCGCTGCTGGTGCTGGCAGTGGGCAGTTTCTCGTTCATCGGCTTCGGCACGATGGCCGCCGTGCTGCCAATGCTCTACACCGAGCGCGGCGCGCAGATGGCGTATATCATCCGGGCGATCATCCTGCTGGTATCAGGTGTCTACTATTCGGTGACGGTGCTACCGGGTTTCTTGCAGGCGCTCTCGGTAATCTCCCCCGCGACCTATGTGCTCCGTGGGCTGCGCGGCGCATTGATTCCTGGTAAGACACCCTACAATGCCTGGGGTGACATCTGGCCATTGCTCATCTGCGCCGTGGTGAGCATTCCTGTCGGCCAGTTCATCTTTCACCTGGCGGAGCGGTACGCCAAGCGCACTGGCAAGCTCAAGCGGAACGGTTAGCGTCCGCATATCCGCATTGGCGTTCTTCACCCCCCACGTAAACATCGTCGGGGGGTGATACTTTTCCACGCAAACTCTGCGCATTTTCTCGCCATACAGCCATATCCCAGTGCTACAATAGCGAAGAGAATAGACCAACCTGTGCGGCGGGGTATGCGCGGCACTTCAGAAAGACCGGATTTCCCACACGATGACCGACGATTCTTCCAGCTTGACCGATGAGATGCCCATGTCAGACGAACCGGACGAGCCAGACGATGGAGAGAAACCGCTGGCCAGTGTGCGCTATGGACTCGGCAAGGAACTGCAGCTCTATCCCGATGCGTTCGTCATCACACACCTGGAAGAACACACCGAGACACGCTACAACCTCGCCAACATTCGGCGGATGGTTCTGGCCCCGGGTGATCCTAACCCGAGCAAACTCGTGCTGATGTTCGAGCTTGACGATGGCAACGTCATCATTGGCGCTGAGGGGATGAGCAACGTCCGCGACTTCCGCAAGTTGCTGCCGGAATTGCAACGCGTCGCGCCATCTATCGAACTCGACCCACCTGATATGGATACCCAACTCGCGCAGGCGCTCGATATCCGCAAACGGAGCCTGTTCGGCTGTTATGGCGTCGTCATTGGCCTCTGCGTGCTCGGCTGGGTCATCTACCTCGTCGTCGCGTTTATCGGCTCGCACGGCCCCCACTAGGGTTTCAGGTGGGTGTCTATATACTGCTGAACGACGTTCCAGTCGCCATTGGCAGGCTCTAGAATATCCTGGCCATCATCTGACATGGCATCTTGAAGCACATTCTGATTGGTCAGGCCGATACGCGTCGCATGGTTGATATCCGCCTTCTCCACCAGCGCGGCCAGGTCAGCCAGCGAGAGGTTGGTATACATGGTCTGTTGCAGCGCATTCATTGCGCTGAGCAGGTGTGGCAGAGCGCCCAGCGAACGGGCGCGATCCACGATGGCATGGATGAGCAGCAACTGGCGCGCCGAACGCGCGAAGTCGCTTCCCTCGCTCGCGGGCGATGTGATGTAGCGTTCACGCGCATATTCGAGCGCGCGTACCCCATCCATGTGCTGCCAGCCAGCTTTGAACGTGACCGTTTCATAGCCAGTGAGGCCGTCCTGGTCGTCGTTGCGTGGATAGGTGGCGCTCCAACCAACGGGGACGTTCACATCCACTCCCCCAAGCGCGTCTATCAGTGAGCGGAAGCCGCTGAAATCGATGGTCAACCAGTATCGCACCGGGATACCAAGCACGTCAGTCGCCTTGCGCGCCGCCTCTGCGCCGCCCGCCGCCGCGCTCGCGCTCATACCGTTGTAGCCATGGTCCAGCCCATCCTGATACGCGGTGTTGAGCTTGGCATAGTTGCCCGATCCCGGCGGCACCTGCACCCACAGGTCACGGGGCACCGAGATCATGGTCGTCGCGTCATCCTTCAGATTGAGACTGACGACAATCATGCTGTCGGTCAGATTGGGGCCGTCATGCGTGCCACCACCATATCCCATAATGAGCAGGTTGACACGGTCGCTCCCGGTCATGTAGCTCGTCTGTGTGGTCAGCGGCCCCTGTGTCGAGACCGCGCTGCCAAAGTCCCACAGGCGATGCGCCAGCAGGCCGCCGACAAGTAGCGCCAGCAAGAGAAGCGCCTGCAAGACCCGCCGTCTCGTGGGCCAATGCCCGCCAAAGCGCTTCGTCGTGGGAGCTTTTCGGCGAGGTGGTGGGGTCGGATAGGGATTGCCTGGTGGCAGGCTCGCCGTCTCTGGGGTAAGCGGGGGTGGGGTAGCATCCAGTGGAATTCTGGGTGGCAGCGTTGGGGCATCCCACGGCGAATAGTTTGACGGCGATCCACCAGTCTGCGCCATACAGCCTTCCTTTGGGCCAGCTACCAATCACTCATCGCTCTACGGACATGCGTCGGGAGTTATCTCATCAGACGACTACAAGACGTACCCAACTACACCATCTGGCGCGCTCAATCCCAGAGTGTGGCGGAGATCACATCTGAATAACCCTTGATTGACATCTGAATATCACGCCCCGCTACTGGGAAGTACGCCCAAGTGGTACGCTGTGTTGCTATGTGCGCCGCCTGGCGCTATACTGGAGGCTGATAAGACACGGTGGAAACAGCATTGACGAGGCCCAGACGAACCCCAGACGAACCCGGAGGCAGTGTGGTGAACACGTGTGAACAATGTGGCGCCGATGCGGTGGATGCTCGCGGAATCTGTCGAAACTGTGGCTGGCAGGCGCGGCTGGGCATGTTCATCGAAGCCGATGACACTCCATCGCTGGGCGAGACACGCGCCGCGGATATTCCTCCAGGTGGGTATGCGGCGTCTGGCCCAACAGCACAGTCCGCGCGCAACTCGCGCATGAACCCCTATCCAACTGAGGTGCGACCTACGGCGCTCGTCGGCGGCGCAACCAGCGGCGGACGCTTCTGCGGCACGTGTGGCGCGCGGCTCGAAAACGGGATGGCGTTCTGTGGCCAGTGTGGCACACCCGTTACTTCAAGCGCCACGAATGGGCTGACGTTAGGCGCCAGCGGGTTGCGGCAGCCGGGGCAGGAGCAGTATCACGTTGGTGGCTGGTCAGATGGCGATGGCAACGAACTCACCGAGGCTATACCAGGCGCGGGCGCCCCTGGATATAACGGTTTTGGCCGCTCTGGCGCTGGGCCGGGTCTACCCTACGGCGCCGCCCCATTTCACCCGACTGGCTACATGCAATCCAGATCGAACGCCGCAGCGCGCTCGTCACACACGACACGGCTTATCGTCGGTGTGCTCTGCATCATCGGCAGTATCATCAGCGCCTCTTCAGCGATCATTCTAGCGCTCGCCACGGGCCATTGAGCGTCATCGAGCGAAGGGCGGTTCCTCTGTGAATACAGGCGTAAATCCAGCATCAATGCCAGCGACGAAACCTGTCACATCCACAGGTGAAGAGACCCTCAGCGAGGCCGATATCCAGGCTATCGCGACATTCCGCTATGCCGTCCGCCGCTTTCTCCGCTTCAGCGAACAGGCCGCCCGCCGCGAACACATCACACCGCAACAGCACCAGTTACTGCTCGCCATCAAGGGATTTCCGACGCGCGACTGCGCCACGGTCTCAGAGTTGGCCCACCGGCTACAGATGCGCCAGCATAGTGTTGTGGGCTTGATCGACCGCACCGTCAAGCTCGGTATGGTGCGCCGGGAAAAGGGAAAGAAGATCGCCGCGAAGTGTTCATCTATGTGACGCCAGCGGGCGAAGAATTGCTGGCCCGACTGACGCACCTGCACCGCCAGGAGTTGGCGGCGATGCGCACCGCGCTGAATGACATCACGGCGTAGCCCGCTCTGAAGCCTGCCCTGATATATCGCCTATATCGCCCTGCTGGCCTGTAGCGCTCATGCCAGCCACAACGTCATCTTCCCCCCAGGAGACCTCGCCGCGAGGATATTTGCGATAAAACCGACGGCCAAGAATCCATCCGAGCCGCCCGAAGCCAATCATGCATGCCACAAATAACACGACTACGAGGATGCCCGCGACCACCGGCTGCACGATGCCCGCCTTGTTGAGCCACGCGACGAAGGTTGAACCCAGGAATCCCCCAACCAGGCAGGCAGGCATCATCCCCAGCAAACAGCCCAGATAGCCGCCATGCGTCGGCCAGTCGTAGCCCGGAGGAACGGCCCCCGACTCGGGCTTCTCGGCATCCATATCTGGCGTTGAGGTCGATGGCGCGTCAGGATATGGAACGTCGGCGTTGGCTGTGTTGGCTGGTGTTGGCTGGTATCGGGCGGTAGCTCGCCTGGAGGTTGTGTCTGGTCATCCACTGGGTTCGCCTGTCTTCTCTCCCTGTGTCACATACTGGCCTTACTGGCTTGATGGTGGCGTTGCGCGCACGTCGAAGAGGGTGCTAGAGGGTGCCAAATTGACGGTCGCCAGCATCCCCCAGGCCTGGGCAGATATACCCACGGTCATCGAGCCGCTCATCCAATGCCGCCAGAAATATCGGCACATCTGGATGGGCCTGGCGCAGCTTCAGCAATCCATACGGCGCGCCAATCAAGGCCACATACCGCAGATGGCGCACGCCATAGCGCTTGAGAATGTTGAGCGCATCAATCGCGGACCCACCCGTAGCCAGCATCGGATCTACTGAGAAGCATACCTGGAGATTGGTGGATCGCGCCAGTTGATTGTAGTACTCGATAGGCTCCAACGTCCGCTCGTCACGACGCAGACCCAGATGCCAGATCGACGCGCCGGGCAGAACCTGGCGGAAACCCTCGGCAAGGCCCAGGCCAGCGCGCAATATCGGCACGATCCCAACGCCACCAGCCAGATGTCCGCCGAGTCATCGGCTCCAGTGGTGTCTCGATCCGCACCTGCTCCAGCCGCAGATCAGTGGTCGCCTCATAGGCCAGCAACACCCCAAGCTCGCATACCGTGCGGTAGAACTCAGGCGGCGCTGTCCGCTTGTCGCGCAGCAGGGTCATCTTGTGAGCGACGACGGGATGCCGCGAAATCTGTACTCCGGGCAGGCCAAGCGTCTGATCGCGCGTTGGCTGCGGAATACCGCGCATTGGGTATGCCTGTGCGTCTGCGTCCTCGTTCACGGTAGCGGCCCTTCCATTCCCTACCCTACACGGCTCTACACCGGCCATACAGCGGCCAGTTCGTCGCAGTGTCGCACATCTGCTAGGTATGCCAGCAAGCGCTGCTATCAGCCCTGGCCCTGCGGCATCGTCAGCACACCATCATGCAGTTTCAGCAGCAGAATGCGACGCACCGAGTCATCGATGCGCGATTTGGTAATTTCGCCCGTCTGCACTGCGTTTTCTAGCGCGCGCACGGTCTCGGCGGTAGATTCAATGGAATAGGTGCTGCAGATGATGTCGTTGCCAGCCATCACGGAGTCGACGATGATCTGGTCGAACGTGTAGTGGGCAGTCAGCGCCCCCATGTAGATGCCATCGGTGACGATGACACCCTGATAGCCAAGTTGGTCGCGCAAAATACCGGTCAGCACTGGTTCAGAGAGGGACGCCGGGCGCGTCGGATCAATCGCCGACAACACGACATGCGTCGACATAATCATCTGCACCTGGCCACTCGCGATGAGCGACTTATAGGGCGCCCAGTCGATCTTTTCGAGGTCCGCCTTGCTACGGTCGAGCGTATACAGCGTCTGATGCGGGTCGGCGGGAACATCGCCCAGGCCGGGAAAATGCTTGAGCGTGCCAACCACATGGCCAGTGGATTGCAGGCCGCTCAGATAGGCGCCCGCCATCGTCGTCACCTGTTCGGGCGTCGAGCCAAACGTGCGCCCGCCCAAATCGCCGCCATCCGTGTTCATAACATCCACCACGGGCGCGAAGTTGACATTGATGCCGAGATCGTACAACTGTTGCGCATCCTCGACGCCGCGCTGGCGCACATAGGCTGGATCGCCACTCGCGCCCATCGCGGACGCGGACGGCAAATAGCCATCCACCGCCTGGAGCCGGTTGACGCTGCCGCCTTCCTGATCGGTGGCGACGAAGAGTGGCAGATCGCCCTGAGACTGCATCTGCGCCGTCAGTTGCTTCACCTGATCCGCGCCGGTGATGTTCCAGGCATAGAGCACCACCGAGCCGAGATGATAGTGTTTGATGGTATAGGCAAGCGTGGGCGACATCTGCGTATCGAGGAAGCCCAGCATAATCATCTGACCGATTTCCTGGTCGAGCGTCATCTTGGAGATAAGCCCGTTCACATAGCTCAGTTCGGCCTGCTGGCGGGCGGCTGTAGCCCAATCCTGGGGATGCCAGCCCGCAGGTGGGTTGGCCCCCTGCACAAAGCCGTTCGTGCGCCCCATATGCGTCGGCTGCGATGATGAGAGGAAATAGAGCACCGGCATCAGCGCCACCACGAACAGGATCACCGTGAACGCCGCCGCCGCCACACCACGGCGCTGGCGCGAGAGTGGCTTGCGCGCGCGCGGCGTGTGCGAGCGTCGCCCGCGACCCGTCGCAGGTGGCGCAGCGGAGTCGGGCGGCGCCCCAGTCGTCTGGCGGTCGGCGGGGTGAGTTGTCGCGGATGGGGCTGGCGCTCCAGTGGTCAGATGCGCGCCATCACTCACTGGTGGGTGGGTCGCCGCCACTCGCACGGTGGGTATCTGTTCAATCGGCGGAGCGGTCTGCCGCGCCGTATCGATATCCGCGACCGCGTCCCGCGAAGCGGCTGTCGATGGCGCTGGCCCGGCGGTTGGCATCTTGACGGTAAGCAATTGCTCGATAAAGGTGTCGCGCGCGTTCGCTTCCGGTTGTCCCATCTCACCCACTTGACACTCCCTGCCAACATAGGTCGCTTGCCATACATCCCACTCCTGCGCCCTATGGCATACATGCTACGCTCTCCGTTCCAGACGAGCGTCGCCAGCGCAGGTAACACCGCTTTCCCGCTGTGCCTGCGACGCCGACCGGAGTCATCCGCGCAGGCGCGCCTGCCCTTCGCGTATAATTGTAGCGATATGGTTGTTAGGCCATGGCTCAACGGTCATGGAACCAGGAGAAATACAGTGTCGGCCAGCGCAGATAAGACAACCTCCACCGAGGAGCCTGTTGATACGCCGCAGGAGGCCGATCAGCGCAAGGCCACCTATGATCCTAGCGCCTACGAGCGGCCATCGGTCACGGTTGATGTCGTCATTCTCACGGTGAGCGAGCGTCGGCTGGAGGTCTTGCTGGTGCGCCGCCGCCACTGGCCATTCGAGGACATGTGGGCGATTCCGGGTGGCTTCGTAGAACCCAACGAGTCGCTCGAAGACTCGGCGCGCCGCGAACTCCGGGAAGAGACCAACGTCAGCGATGTCTATCTCGAACAACTTTATACGTTTGGCGACCCTGGGCGCGACCCACGCACACGGGTCATCACCGTGGTCTATTACGCGCTGCTGCGGGGCGATCAACTCCATCTGCGCGCTGGCGACGACGCCGCCGACGCCCGATGGTTCCCAGCCTACGAACACCCATCGCTCGCGTTCGATCACGACCAGATCCTCGAGTATACCCGGCAGCGACTGCGTAGCAAGCTGGAATATACAACCATCGGCTATCAATTGCTCGCGCCTTCCTTTACACTGAGCGAGCTACAGGAAGTCTACGAGGCGATCCTCAACCGCCCGCTCGACAAGCGCAACTTCCGCAAGAAGGTGCTTTCGACCGGGATTCTGGAACAAATCCCGGAGACGCGCAAAGCAGGACAACACCGGCCCGCCGCGCTCTATCGTTTCAATCCAAGGGCCGACAAGTAGCTGGCGCCGCTGGCGGTTCTCGCGAAGGCAGGTCAAAGATGGCAGACGCGCTCATCGTGGTTGATGTCCAGAACGATTTCTGTCCCGGTGGCTCACTGGCCGTGCCAGACGGTGACGCGGTGATTCCTATTCTCAACGAGTATCTGTCACGCGCCGCCGATGCGGGCATTCCCATCTTTGCCAGCCGCGACTGGCACCCGGAACATACGCGCCACTTCGCCGCCGAGGGTGGCCCGTGGCAGCCTCACTGTATCCAGGGGACACCGGGCGCGGAGTTTCACCCGGCGCTACGCCTGCCACCCAGCGCGGTCGTCGTCTCCAAGGGCATGAGCGCTGAAGATCAGGGCTATTCGGCGCTCGAAGCCGTGTTACCCGACGGGCAATCGCTGGTGGACGCGTTGCGTGCGCGCGGTGTGCAGCATGTCTATGTGGGCGGTCTGGCCACCGATTACTGCGTGCGCGCGACGGTGCTCGATGCGCTCAAAGACGACTTTACGACGTCTGTGCTGGTCGATGCGTCGCGGCCAGTGGACGTACAGCCGGGCGATGGCGAGCGCGCCCTGAACGAGATGCTGGCGGCGGGGGCCGAGCCGCAGATTCTCGACGAGTTCGCGCCAACGAGGTAATGATGCCCGTGAACTCAAGTTGTTGGGAATAGTCAGCAGCCCGCCAGTGAAATATGGGCGCATTGAAGAACAGGAAGACACACGATGAGTCTCACCAGCCGTCTCCTTGGTCGACTCCTGAAATTGCCGCCAGCCGACACGCACAGCTTCACCGTGAGACGCGATATCGCCGTTCCCATGCCCGATGGCGTCACCCTCCTGGCGGATCATTACACGCCGCGCCCCAATCGCTCCGTATCCCACCATTCTCATTCGCACGCCATACGGGCGGCGCGGCGCGTTAGCGAACGTCTTTGTGCTGCCATTTGTCGAACGTGGCTATCAGATCTTCATCCAGAGTTGTCGCGGCACAGCAGGCTCCGGCGGCGACTTCATCTATGCGCGGAATGAACATGCCGATGGCCTGGCAACGATTGAGTGGATCAAGCGTCAGGAATGGTTTTCCGGCCAACTCGCCATGATCGGAGCCAGCTACCTCGGCTTCGTCCAGTGGGCGGTCGCCGCCGACGCGGGCAGCGACATCCAGGCGATGGTACCCTCTATTACCAGCTCCGATTTCAACCTGTTCCGCTACCAGGGCGGCTCGGTGACGCTAGAAAACATGCTTGGCTGGTCTACCATGATGACCCAACAGGCCACCACCGGAATGCGTCATGCGCGATATGCTCACCTCATCACGGCGCGAACGCAACCTCGAGAAGGCCTACCGCCATGTCCCACTCGACGAGGCTGACCGCATGGTCGTTCAAAAACCCTCGCGCTCGTTCCAGGATGCGATTACGCGCGGCCCCGAGGACGACTATTGGAAACCCGTTGATTTCAGCGCGCGCGTTGGCGACATCGACGTCCCGATCAGTTTGCAGGCTGGCTGGTACGATCTCTTTCTGGATTGGCAACTCAAGGATTATCAGGCTCTGCGCGCCGCAGGACGCCAACCTCATCTGCTCATCGGCCCCTGGTTTCACGGCCAGATTGCCAGCCTGCCCAGCATGACACGCGACACACTCGCGTGGTTGAACGCCCACGTGAAGGGGGATCGCAGCGGGCTGCGCGCACAGCCCGTGCGCCTGTATGTGATGGGATCGAATACCTGGCGCGACTTTAGCGACTGGCCACCTCCGGCGCAGCAACAGCGCTGGCATCTCCAAGCGCATGGCGCCCTTGCTACGGCAGCGCCATCCGTCGGTGAGCCTGATAGCTATCACTATGATCCCGCCGACCCAACCCCAGCGGTGGGAGGCAACTCGCTTGGAGCGTCACAACGGATGGGGTCAAAGGATAATCGTAGCCTGGAGGCTCGCAATGATGTGCTGGTCTACACCAGCGCCCCATTTACAGCGGATACACTGGTCATCGGGCCAGTGACGGCCGATCTCTACGTGAAATCGAACCTTGGCTATACCGATTTCTTTGCCCGGCTCTGCGTCGTCGAGCGCTCAGGCAAGTCGGTCAATCTCTGCGATGGTATCCTGCGCCTGACCCCGGATAACCACCTGCCAGATAGTGACGGAATACACCATATTCAGATCGCGCTCTGGCCGACCGCGTATCACTTCAAGCCAGGCCAGCGGATACGCGTGCAGGTGTCGAGCGGAGCGCATCCGCGTTTCGCGCGCAACCCCGGCAGTGGTGAGCCAGTTGCCACCGCCACGAGCCTGATTGCCGCCGATCAGGCTCGTTTACCACGATCCGGCGCACCCATCCGCGCTTCTTCTGCCCGTGGTAAACGGATGACCACACCTGCGTCATTGGATATAGAAGCAACCTGCTCATGAATTATGTATACATAACTCGCTCTATTCGGTAGGATATGTACGCTATCTCCTCGCGATTCATCAGTACCTTGCTGCATTAATCTCTCATACCTCATCTTACGGGCTTGCATCATGCGCCGAGTTATGGTATCATAAGCAATATTGAGATATGCCTACGTACGCTGAGGGGAGAATTCATGAATATTAACATTCCAGACGAGACACGTGTCGCGTTTCGTGATTGGCTTCGCGAAAAGTTGAGAGGGCTTGAATTCTACAATCGAAGAGGCGATCACTATTTAATCCGCGAGTTCCATAAGTGGTGTTCGGATCAAGGGGTCGAAATCGATGAGGCGAGCCTGGGGACGATATCTGCGCGATGATAATCCAGTGATTCCCACGCCCGAAAGGTGTCGAGCGCTCGCCACGGTCTTCAAGATGCGCCCATCGATGTGATGAAGGCGGCGGGCCTGGTCATCGACTCTGACCTGGAGGAGCCGCGCTGAGCAACGGCGTTGGCCAACTTGACACGTGAATAGCCGACCATGCCAGGTGTGGTCGATGGCGCCTCGCCACCCCGCTCTCATTCGCCCTGTCATATTCAACGCCCAGGCGCACGAGTTGTGTGTCTGGGCGTCTCTTGTCTTCCACGAGCCATGAACCAGTGGCTTACGCGGCGCGAGCAGCAGGGCGATCCAGGAATACCAGGATGGCCGCGACAATGAAGAATGGACTCACCAGCAGCGCCGCCCAGTGCAGTATGAAGAACAAGGCGATGGCAACTACCAGCATCACCACTGCGGATACCATCGCCGAGAATGGCGCTATCAGAGCGCCGATCAATCCGACGACCAGCACCAGGAATCCAATGACGCCGTGCGATTGCCGGACATCGGCGCCCATCAAGTCGCCGACGAAATGGAAAGTTGAATAGGCGAAGTTTACGACCAACCCGACGAGAAAACCGACAACTCCAATGATCAAAGCTACGGTTCGTAATGCAAACTTCATAGCAATCCACCTTTCTGCCTGGGGTTCGCTCAGCCGACCGCCGCCAGATATGCTGGTTGCATCGTCTATAGCCAGCATACTCAACATAATGTCTTGATGTCAATTCTCATCTCAGCGGCCACTCGTTGCGCGCATCTCACATGCTCAATCGGTGGTATTGTGCGGAGGCATCGGCGCGTGATCGGTGGGATGTACGGCCATATTGTCGCGGGAGAGGAGCGCGCTCGGTGGAGAGTCTCGAATTGCAGAGCATCGAAGCCTTCGTGGCGATGATGAAGCGTGTCCTGGAAGACGCTATGATCCGGTTGGCGCAGAAGACCGCAGACCAGCAGTCGGAGCCAGTCGAGTTCTCGCAACTCGCGATCTATTCGTTCAGGCAGACGTGGCCAGATGCGAGTTGCGGCTTCGGTGGCATCGCGGCGCAAGTGCTCACCGACGCACAGACAGTGGTTGCGCATTGGGAAGACGGGAGTGTCGCGGCGGTCTATATCCGTGGCGAGCTTGCCTATCTTATTGACCACCCAAACCAGGCATTTTGGGACGCCGTAGGGGAGCATCGCCTGCCAGGGGCGGCGGAACCACACGCGCATTTAGGCGCGATTGCCCCATAACCGCATCATGATGGCCCTCACTTCCGGCACGTCGCACAGTGGCCCTCGCTCCCCACATCGGGGAGCGAGGGCCACGTCTGCGCTCACCGCGAACGCACGCTCAGTTGAAGGCGCTCAGATTCTCCACTATTTTGGCCTTCATCTAATCTGAACCCCATAGAAGCATCTCTTTCCCGCAATACGTTGTCCCGAAGCAATTGGGACATACTTCGGGACAGTAGCCTCATGACATCGGGACAGCTATACAGGTAGGCTTGAAATCAGCAACGACCTCTTGATGACGCTTGTGCTGATGCCTGTCTTAACACCTGTGCTACGGAACCTTACCTATAGGAGCCATCCCCATGTCCCAGACAGTTTTGCTCGCAACTATCGGACGCGGCGTCGCCCACGCCAGTGCGCAACAGGTGGATGGGACATGGTCTGTCGAGGTGAGCCTCGCCAATCAGGATGTCCGTTGCCTTGCGGCTGACCCCACAGACCCCCACGTTGTGTACGCTGGTACCCAGGGCGCTGGCGTCCTGCGCTCGGACGACGGTGGACAGACATGGCGACAATCGGGTCTGGCCGGACACATCGTGAAATCGCTCGTCGTCAGCCGCGCCGCGCCAGGCACGGTCTACGCGGGAACGAAACCCGCGCTGGTCTTTGTCTCTCATGACGGCGGCGCACACTGGGAAGAACTCACGAGCTTCCGACGAATCCGTTCGCGCTGGTTCTGGTTCTCTCCCGCCGAGAAACCGTTCTCCGCCTATGTGCAGGCGCTCGCCCTCTCGCCGAGCGACCCGAATGTCATCATAGCGGGGATAGAAGCGGGCGCGGTGGTACGGAGCGCGGATGGTGGCAAGACGTGGAGCGGGCATCGGCGCGGCGCCCTGCGCGATTGCCACTCGCTGGCGTACCACCCATACCACGATGGCTGGGTCTATGAGGGCGGAGGCACTGGGGCGGGGGTATCGGTCAGCCGCGATGCGGGCGCTACCTGGACACAACCACGCGCGGGGATCGATCGGCATTATGGCTGGGCCGTGGCGGCAGACCGCGACCACCCCGAGGTCTGGTACGCCTCGCTATCGCCTGGCCCGATGAAGGCGCACAGCGCAGCCAACGCTCAGGCGGCCATATTCCGCGCGACAGGCGGCGCGGACTGGCAGAAACTCTCCGGCGGGCTGCCACAACCTCTCACGGCCATGCCCTATGCGCTGCTGACCGATCCTGTTGTATCTGGCCAGATCTATGCCGGTCTGGGCAATGGCGAGGTCTGGCATAGCGCGGATTACGGCGACACATGGCGACGGCTCGCGCTCGATTTTCCATCGGTGCGCAGCATGGTACTGCTCACGATCTAGGCGAGTCTCAGTTCTGGGAAACAACTGCCGCACACGCAGAGAGGGAGACAGCAATGGCAGCGTTTGAGACCGACCGCGTTCGTCGTTTTGCCGGGTGGTCGGCTTACGTAAGCGCAGGGCTTTCGATCATCGGTGGCATAGCCCTGTTCCTGTTCTATGGGCTGGAGGCTCCCCGCACAATTGCGACAGGCGACACCTCCCACTATATCTTCGGCCCGATCAGCGACTACGCTGGCCTGTTCCAGTTTCTCTCGATGTTACCCCTGACATTGGCGCTCTATCAACTTGCTCTCGCCCGCAACCAGCGGCTGAGCCTGGCAGCGGCGGCGCTCGGCATCGCGGGGCTGCTGACAGCGGTGATCGCGCAGGCGCTGCTCGTGACGCACGTCATCAGCTTCGAGGTGAACCTGCCCATCATCCTGGTCGCGCTCGTGCTGATCGGCGTGTGGATGCTCGTGGCCAACCGCCTGGGTCGCGCGGGGGGCGCTCTCTCGCCGCGACTGGCATGGCTGGGCAAGTTCACAGGGGCGGTATTCGTGCTGCTCGGTGGCCTGACACTCCTGCTCGTGCTGGTCAGCCTGCGCGATCCCTCGGCAGCAGCCAATTTCGGGACGTTCGCCCAGCAGCATGTATGGCTCATCGGGGCCGCTATCGTCGTGGTCATACCGGGCCTGCTGGCCAATTTCATCGGTGTGCCAATCTGGCTCATCGGGATCGGTCGGCGACTGCTCACCACTGCAACTGGCGCACCAGCGCAATAAACCAACCTGGAGTGTTGTGGCACGTGATATATCTCGTCACGCGCTCTGAAACTTCAGCGAAAGGAGCGATCCTATGGACAGCCTGGCACAGACAGCATTCTCCACGCCTGACGTGCGCTCTCAGCGCAACCGATTCGTCGGCTGGTCCACCATCGCGAGTGGCGTAGCGCTGATTATCGTTGGGGAGAAACCCTATTTCCCCGCGTCGTTGAGTCTGCTCATTCTCAGCGCTAACCTTGTGCTCTTCCTCGGCATGATCCCCGTCGCCATGTGGCTGGCCAATAGCACGGCGTCACGCGCGGAAAGTAGCGCTGGAGCGGCCCGCACAGCAGAGTGGGTTGGCATCGCTGGCGTGCTGGTCGCCGTCGTAACCGCCATGCTTGCGCTGCCGCAATGGCTGCCCGCCATACCGGCTCAAATCCTCGATACGTCTTCGCTAGGAGTGCTTGGCCTCTGGCTCCTCGTCGCCAACGCGCTGGCGCTCCGTACCCGGCTGTTCAATCGCGTCCTGGCGGTGTTCGGCGCCATTGCCGGGCTGGGCTGGTTCCTGGCCGCAGTCGTCATGTGGGTCGAGTTGACCATTGGCAATCTTGGGAGCCTCATCGCCACACTGGAAAGCGTCCGCACGTACGGGGGCTATCTCGGCGAGGCGCTCTATATCATCTGGGCGCTCTGGCTGGGCATCTGGCTGCTGGTGCGGCGGAAATAACAGGCGCCGCGCCTGATCTGAGTCATTAGACGAAGGGAAAGAACACCGTGAAAGCACGAACCATATACGCTTGCGCGCTCTTACTCGCATTGTTGTCGCTCGCACTGGGCGCCTGCGGCCAGAGCGCAACCGCCGCCCCCAATGAGGTAGGTATGGTGGCAGCGGACTTCAGCAGGACGAGCATCACCATCAAAGTGGGCGAGGCAGTTCATTTCACCGATGCGGCTGGAACTGGTGGGACGCACGCCATCTGCCTGGGTTCAGATGGTAACTGCGATACCGCCGCGAATGGGCCACAGGCGCTCAAGAGTCCGGGATTCACCATCAACCCTGGCGATCCCGCAAAAGATGTGACCTTCGATACTCCCGGAACCTACAAGATTACGTGCTCCATCCATCCCGCGATGAACCTGACGGTCATCGTGCAGTGACCCGGCGCGCAGTGAAATACCTCAGCGGAGCAAAAGAAAGAGTGATAACAATGGCAACGACTCAGACCGCGCCTTCCAGCGTCCCTGGCGCGAGCACACACGCTCGTCGTCGTTCTCCTCTCGATGTCGTCATGCTCGTCGGGTTATCTGTCGTCGTCGTAGCCAATGTGGTAGCAATGGTGATCGAGGGAGATATCATCCCGCCTGTCCTGATTGCCACCATCGCCTATGCGGTCTGCGGGATTATCGTGGCCACTGGCTGGCGCTGGGCCATGGTCTTGCCACTGCTGTTCTGTTCGCTCGGTATCGTAGGGGATTTCAGCTCCGGGTTTCCCGAGTATTCCTTGACCCATCCGAGGCTCCAATTATGTCGCTTTCGTTCTGTTTGTGATCAGTTATCCCTTGCTGGTCATGGTCATTGTCGCCGCCGGGCTGAAACTGACGCAGACACTACGACATGAGACGCCGCACGCGCCCGCATGGATGAAGCCTGCGCTTGGCGCCGTCGGCGGACTGATGCTCGGTGCGCTCCTGATCGGCGTGATGGCGCAATCTCCGAGCGCCAGCGGCGCCCCCACAGTCCGTGCGGGCACTCAGACCGTCCACTTGGCTGCCGCGAGCTTCGCTCCGGATATCATTGCGCTCCACAAAGGGGATACCCTCACCATTGTGGATGACGCGCCGGTTCCGCACAACATCACCAATGGTACCTGGAGCGCCGACAACAAGCCTGTGCCCGGCGTGGAGCCTGGAGCGCCGATTATCAAAAACGTAGCAGTCAACAACACTACCGCGACGGTCGGCCCCTTCACGACGCCTGGCATCTATCACATCTACTGCACAATCCATCCCGGCATGACGCTCACGATCATCGTGCAGTGAGGCGCCAGGCCATGTCGGCCCCCACGCTTGTTCAATGCGGACACCGAACCAGGCTTCATCGCAGGCTCGATGCCCGCATAGACCCGATGATCCCCGCAGTCGAGGAGAGTAACGTTATGAACGGCTATGAGATTCTGACGGCGCCCCATGTGACTGGCGTCTTGCTCATTCTGGCCACCATCTTCGCGCCGGGGGTTTCAACTCTATATGCGCGTGAAGGATAAGAACGGGCCGATGATCTTTGGACAGCCACCGCATGAGTGGCTGCGGCTTGTCCACGAGCATCCACGTCCGTGGCGCTGGGCCACCATCTCGTTCATCGGCGCGATACTGGTGACGCTGTTTGGGCTTGACCGGCTCTCGGGCCTGTTACGAGCCGCAGGCGATCCCGGGTTCTCAGACGTAGGTTTGCTGGCGTTCGCGGTTGGAACTGTGCTATGGGTCATCTTACTGGCCTCGCGCCTCGCCGTCGATCCCTGGGCGGGGAAGGAGTTGGCGGCGACGGGCGCCATACCAGATGCCTACGCGCCGATCAGCACGTGGAACGGCGCCCTGTTTGCAATCTTCAGCTACCTTGCCTTTGGCGGGGTTCTGGCGTTCGGCGGGGCAATCCTCGCCACGAATCTGCTACCGCACTGGCTGGGCTGGGCGACCATCATCTACAGCCTGGGAGGACTGGCCATCCACACAATCACGCATGATTCTTTGCCAGTTATGCACCACCTGATGCCACTCATGATCGGCATCGTGTTGCTGTTGTGACTTCGCGTGTCCAGGCTATACGCGCAATGTCGGTGAAGAGACTATAATGAGGCACGCGACCTGCCATTTGCAGTCTCTATCCTCCCGCTGAGGCATCGTGGGGAGGGGGTAGTCCATGCGCCAGCACAACAACCGCGCCCGCGTTGCCGTCTTGCTCGCCACCGCCGCCATGGTAGCGCTGGGTGTGGCCTTCGTCTGGCTGCATATCGCCTCGCCGTCCGATGGCGCGCGTATCGACCCGAACCAGCAGCCCTGGCGGGCAAACGGGGTCGCTGTGACTGTCTTGCGCGATCAGCCAGACGGTCTGCGCTCTGGCGATATCGTCGTGGCGGTTGACGGGAAAAGTCTGGAATCCTGGGCGCATGCGCTCACCGACCCCTCCATCAATCGGCCACAATGGCATGTCGGACAGATAGTCACCTATACCGTCGAGCGCGGCGGCGTCACGATGGATGTCCCGGTCACGCTCCGCTCCTACCCACTCGATGCCATCTGGCAGCAGGGTTGGAGCACCATCGTCTTCGCGCTGGTCTTCGCATTCATCGCGCTCTACATCGTCCTGCGGCGGCCAGAAGAGAGGGCGCCGCTCGCGCTGCTAGTGGCCGCAGCGGGCATTCTTGGGGCGACGACGTGGTCATTCGGCTTGCAGGTGAGCGACCTGGTTGGCGGCGTCGGCTTCTGGCTTTACAAGGCTACGACCTCCGCCGACTTTCTCCTGTTCTACATCGCATCATTGCACTTCACGCTTATTTTCCCCAAACGCTATGGGTTCTTGAAGCGGCATCGACGGTGGATTTGGGCGCTCTATCTGACGCCCTTCGTGCTCGATGCGCTCTATTTGTCGGCCACATACCTCATGTCGTCGAATGTGCTGCTCTGGCTGGGGAACGCCAATGCAGGTGAGAATATCATGGTAGTGCTGCTGGTGGTCGCCATCACCACCACAATCGTCTGGAGCTACCGCAGCAACCGCGACGAGGAAACACGAAGGAAGATCCGCTGGGTGGTCTTCGGTGGCCTGCTGAGCGGCCTCTCTGGCCTGCTACTTTGGGAACTGCCAGGGATTGTACTGGGTTATCCATTGATTAGTACCAATGCGCTGGGGTTGCTTGTCTTGCCACTTCCACTGGCGATAGCCATCGCCATTCTCCGCGATCACCTGTTCGACATAGACACCATTCTTAATCGCACGCTGGTCTATGGTGGTCTCAGCGGCCTTATCGCTGGCATCTACATCGCCATCGTCGCCGGGCTTGGCGCGCTCTTCCAGGCGCGGGGCAACCTGCTCATCTCACTCGTGGCCGCTGGCGTCGTAGCCGTGCTCTTCCAGCCGTTGCGCGTATGGCTCCAGCGCATTGTTGATCGGCTGATGTTTGGCGAACGTGACAATCCCTATGCTGTCCTGTCTCGCCTGGGCCAACGCCTGGAGACTGCCCTTGCGCCAGAGACGGTGCTGCCCACGATTGTCGCGACGGTGGCGCACGCGCTCAAACTTCCATCGGCTGCTATCGCAATCAAAGATGGTGAGCGGTTCGCGTCGAGCGTGGAGTATGGTATACCCGTCGGCGCTCCAATCGTTTTCCCGCTCGTGTATCAGAGTGAAACAGTTGGACAATTGCGTGTTTCGCCGCGCGCCCCCGACGAGTCCTTCACCGAAGCTGACAAGCGCCTGCTGGAAGACATCGCCCATCAGGCGGGCATCGCGGTGCATGCGACGCGCCTGACCGCTGATCTGCAACAGTCACGCGCCCGGCTAATCACAGCGCGCGAGGAGGAACGCCGCCGACTACGACGAGACCTGCACGACGGCATTGGCCCCACGCTGGCTGGAATGACGCTCAAGGTTGGGGCAATCCGCAATTTATTGACCAGCGATCCCCCTGTCGCTGACCAATTCCTCGGCGAACTTGGTCAAGAGATCGAAGCGGCTATGGCTGACATTCGCCAGTTGGTCTATGCCCTGCGCCCGCCCGCGCTGGATGAGCTTGGTCTGGTGGCGGCATTGCGCGCCCATGCCGCGCAGTATCAGTTGGCGGGGATTGGCGAAGGCGGCGCTGGTAGAGACAAGAAGCTGATCGTGACGATTGATGCGCCTTCCAACCTCCCACCACTGCCTGCGGCAATCGAGGTAGCCGCCTATCGTATCGCGTGCGAGGCGCTGACCAACATAGCCCGGCATGCGGGGGCGAGCACGTGCCACATGATCCTGGCGCTGGACAATGATGCGCTACGTATGGAGATTTCTGACGACGGCGTTGGCCTGGCGAGCGAACGGCGCGTGGGCGTCGGCCTGGTCTCGATGCGCGAACGGGCAGAGGAACTTGGCGGCGCATGCGCCATCACCGCACCAACTGGTCGTGGCACGCGCATAGTGGCAGTGCTACCCCTGACAAAGGAGTAACCCTGTGGAGACCCAACACGAGGAACCTCTGCGCGTCCTCATTGCCGACGACCACCCAATTTTCCGCAATGGCATACGGGCGTTGCTGGCGTCGGTTCCCGACTTCGAGGTGGTAGGCGAGGCTGCGACGGGAGAAGAGGCTATCACCGAGGCGGCAGACTCGCAACCAGATGTGGTGCTCATGGATCTTCAGATGCCGGGAATCGGCGGCGTCGAAGCAACACGGCAGATACTCTTCGCCAGTCCCCACATTCGTGTGCTCGTCGTCACGATGTTCGAAGATGATTACTCGGTGTTCACAGCGATGCGTGCCGGGGCGCGAGGCTATATCGTAAAGGGCGCCAACTCCAACGACATGCTCCGGGCGATCCGCGCAGTGGGCAGCGGCGAGGCAATCTTCAGCCCGGCAATCGCTGTGCGGCTCATGAACTTCTTTGCCGCGCCCAGACCTGCCATCCCAGCGCAAACATTTCCAGAGTTGAGCGACCGCGAGCGCGAGATACTCGACCTCATCGCACAGGGCGCCAGCAACACTGATATTGCCAACAAATTGGCGCTCAGTCCCAAAACCGTGCGCAATCACGTGTCGAATATCTTTAGCAAGCTACAGGTGGCCGACCGCGCGCATGCCATCATCCGGGGGCGCGAGGCAGGCCTCGGCTAGAGTTGACCGTGGAATGGCGCGCTGCGCACGCATCTCGGCCAGCGGGCACGCGAATGGCCCTCGCTTCCGCCGTCGGGAAGGAGGGCCACCGTCTATGCGCTACGAAGCTGGCTCAGTTGAAGGCGCTGAGGCCAGTGATCGCCTGACCGATAATCAGCGTGTGAATCTCGTCGGTGCCTTCATAGGTGAAGACCGACTCCAGGTTGTTCATGTGGCGGCTGATGGGATATTCCAGCGTGATGCCACTCGCGCCGAGCATACTGCGTGACTCACGCGCCGTCTTGAGCGCCTCGCGGCAGTTGTTACGCTTGGCGATAGACACCTGCACCGGATGTACCTGTCCCTGATCTTTGAGCCGCCCAAGCTGTAGCGCGAGCAACTGCCCTTTGATAAGCTCGGTCGCCATCGCCGTCAGCTTTGCCTGAATAAGCTGGAAGCCACCAATGGGGCGGTCGAATTGCTCACGCGATTTCGCGTACTCCACCGCCGCCTCGAAGCAGGCGCGCGCCGCGCCATTCACGCCCCAGGCGATGCCGAAGCGCGCCTCATCCAGACACGAGAGCGGGCCACGCAACCCCTTGACGTTCGGGAGCATGTTTTCCACGGGGATGCGGCAATCCTCGAAGTGCAATTCCGAGGTGACACTGGCGCGCAACGAGAGCTTGTGGTGGATATCGCTGGTGGTGAATCCCTGTGTGCCCTTCTCGACGATGAAGCCGCGAATCTCGCCGTCCAGCTTGGCCCAGACCACGGCCAGATCGGCAAAGCCGCCATTGGTGATCCACATCTTGGAGCCATTCAGCACGTACGAGTCGCCATCCTTGCGCGCGGTCGTCAGCATGCCAGAGGGGTTGCTGCCGAAATCCGGCTCGGTCAACCCAAAGCAGCCAATCAACTCGCCCGTGGCCATCTTCGGCAGGTATTTCTGGCGCTGCTCCTCCGAGCCATGCGCGTGGATGGGAAACATCGCCAGCGATCCCTGCACCGAGACGAACGAACGCAGGCCGCTATCGCCCGCCTCAAGCTCCTGGCAGGCCAGCCCATACGAGACGGCATTCAGCCCGGCGCACCCGTAGCCATCCAGATGCATGCCCAGCAGGCCCAGCCGCGCGACCTCCGGGATCAGCTCGCGCGGGAATGTGCCCGCCTCGAAGTGGTCGCCGATGATCGGCAATACCCGCTCGCGGACGAATTCGCGGACGGTGTCGCGCACCATGCGCTCCTCTTCCGTCAGCAGACCATCGATAGCATAGAGATCAGTAAATGGCGGCAGCGCTGGGGTATGCTTCTTCGCCTTGCCGCTCTGCTCTGAGCGATCAACCACCGTATCCGCCATGGTATATACTCCCTGTCTCGACCTGTTCCGTCGTCTCTATGCCAACCGTCTAAACATGTGACACCCGCAGCTACGCAGTCCCGTGTAGAAGCCCAAGATAGGATACCACCGAGCGATGGGCTGCGGCTAGTCTATGCTTCGCGGACGACGGCGCGCGAGCAGACACAGAGCAGGCGACAAGCGGGGGAGTGCGTTGACCTTTGCGCAGACGGTTGCATATACTTTCGGACAGTGGCGTCAACTCTGTGGTTTTATCCAGACCTGATGGGCTGCGACACGACGGAGCGCATGGGAGAGAAGGAATGATGATGGGTGACGACAACACGCATGTGAATCCTTCCCCAGACGCGGGGCCACAAAACACACCGGCTACCGCCGCGCCCCGCAAAGCGCGTTCGCGCAAGTCCACCGGCGATGGCGACTCGGCGCGTAGCCGCGGGTCACGTGGCAAAGCCGCGCCCGTTGCCCCAGATATGACGGCCGGAGCGCCTATTTCTTCGCCTGTCAGTGGCGCACCCCCAATCGCTCCCACCTCCCCTGTGCCCACCCATCGGCCCGCGCCTCGCGTCAGACGGGGTAGCCTGCGAAGCCGTGGACGTGAACCTGGCGTCCTTCGGTTGGCGGAACGCGCGCGCCTGATTGCCGAACACGGCGGCGTCCATCTCCTGGCAGACCCGCTGGCGGCGCTGCTTCCCGCCGCACGCAACGCGCTCTTCAACGCCGCGCTCGATGATGCGGCGCATGCGGTTGCTGAGGGGTTGGCCTCGACACTGGCGCCCGCCGTGGTGCAAATCTGGATTGCCGATGCCGCGCCCTGGTCGGCGGGCCATGATCGCGTGGGCGGCCTGGAACTGGAACCATCGCTGCGTCTGCGCGCCACCGCGCGGGCCGCTATCGGCGGCGTCACGGAGAGCGGTATGGCGGCCCTCCAGGCGGAGTCGAGCGCGCCTGGCGATCTCCCGGCTCCAGAAGTCAGTGTTGGCGGGATGCCCCGCTGGCCGGGACATAACGATCCATTGCTGGACGCCATCGCCGCATCACGACAGCCCATCGTCCACACAACAACGCGCATGAGCACGCGCACGCCGCCGCCTGGCTCCCGCTGATGCCAGGCGCATACTGCTCCATTCCCGGCGCGCCGCTGCCACCGCTGCCCCTTGGCGCCCTGGCGGCCTATCCGCTGAAGGCGCGCGGGCAATTCCTGGGGGTATTGGCGGTTGGCGTGGGTACGCGTCTGGCGCAGCGCCAACTCGCCGCTCTCGAAGAACTCGCCGACCTGATCGCACAGTCCGCCGACCGCGACCGGCTGCTCAGCTACTCGCGCAGTCAGGAGGCGCTGGCGCAGACCGTCGTGCGCTACGCTCCCGTGGCGATGGCGGTGCTCACGGGGCGCGATCATCGCGTGGCGCTGGCCAACCCTACCTTCGCCGTCCTGCTTGGGCTAGACGCCGGAATGAACCTCATGGGCAGCCGACTCCGCGATCTTGTGCCCGAAAGCGCTGAAACGCTGGCGACCGGTCTTGGGCTGGATGCCGTCTATACCAGCGGTGAGTCGCAGGCGATGATCGAATTGCCGATGCCGCTGGGAGGCGATATCACCTATTGGAATGTCACCACCTCACCGCTGCCTGGTGTCTCGGCGCGCTCGCCACGCTCAGCCGGCGTATTGTTGGCGGCGGTAGACGTTACCCGCCAGGTGATCGCCCGCCAGCGCGCACTGGACGCCGCTGAGGAGGCGCAGGTACGCATCGGCCAGATGATGACGCTGCACGCCACATCGCTGGCCGTCTCCGGCCAATTCGGGTCTGACCCGCGCGAACTGCTCGCCGATATCCTGCGGCGGTCGGTGCTGTTGCTCAATGGCCGCGCAGGCACCGTCTATGTCCGCGACACGCGCCGCAACGAACTCGAAGTGATCGTCCACCAGGGGCTACGCGGCGACTACACCGGACAGCGCATCCGCGTCGGCGAGGGCATCGCCGGGCAGGTGGCGCGCACCGGCCAGGGTACCATCGTCGATGACTACCGCGTGTATCCCTATCGCGCCTCGATCTATGGCGATGAAGATTTCCGCGCGGTCATCGCGGTGCCGCTGATCGCTCACGGCCAGATTGTGGGTGTGCTGGATGTGCTCGACGACGCCGAACGCCGCGCCTTCACCGATGATGACCTGTGGCTGCTGGATCTCTTTGCCGCCCAGGCGTCGCAGACCATCGAGAACGCGCGCACCTACGTCGAACTGGAGCACGCCTTCCACAAGCAGCGCGACCTTGACCGCATGAAAGATGATTTCATCGCGACCGCCTCGCACGAATTGCGCACGCCACTGACCGGTGTGCAGGGATTTCTCGATCTGCTGCTGGAATATCCCGGCTCGCGTGACGACCCGATGGCGCAGGACTTCCTCAACAAGGCGGCGACCTCCGCCGAAGAATTGGCCGCGATTGCCGAGCGCCTGCTCCAGACGGCGCGCCTGGATACCGGGCAGATGGAGATGCATACCAATCCCGTGCGGCTGGCCCCGGTCATCGACGAGGTGCTGCGCTTCTTCCGCGAACTGGAACAGGCGCAGGGCGGCGGCCACGAGTTGCTGGCCGAAATCCCGCCGCATGTCTATATTCAGGTCGATCTTGGTCGGCTCAAAGAGGTGCTCGATAATCTGGTCGGCAATGCGATCAAGTACAGCCCGCATGGCGGACGCGTGCTCGTGCGTTGCGTGCCAGCCCGTTTCGAGACGGGAACGAACAGTACCGCGAGTGCCGCGAGCGGCGCCATCGAAGAACGACCTACGATGGTGCTGCCATTCTCCACGCATGATCCATCGGCGGGCTATGAAGATCCCGACGATGATCCTATTGCGCCCGCCCCGTCGGTTGTCATCGCGACTGGACAGCGCCCCTATTACCTCATCACCGTGAGCGACGAGGGCATGGGCATTCCGGCCACGGAACGCAGCCACCTCTTTGGGCGCTTCTCGCGGTTGGAATCGGCGAAGACCAGTCAGATTCGCGGCACCGGCCTGGGGCTGTATATCTGCCGCCAGATCGTCCGCGCGATGGGTGGCGATGTCTGGCTCCAGGCGAGTGTGCCTGGGCACGGCAGCGTCTTTGCGTTCGCATTGCCCGAAGGCGCCATACCCACAGCGGATACCGCGCCACTGCCGGTGGTCTCCAGCCAATCCGCGCAATCGCAGCAATACTGATGGCGACCACTGACGCATATCCGGCTGCTCCGGCTGCGCCAGCGCATGGAGCGGTTGTTTGCCGTCCGCGATCTGCCGCTCGACGTTGTGGGCGCCTCCGACGCCTGGTCGCTGGCGATGCCCGCCGACCCCGATGCTCCGCTCGATCAACTGGCGGCCCACCAGCTCGATACCCACGGCATCTTGCCGGGCCAGCGCGAAGCCTCGCGTGAAGATGCGGCGACTATCGCCCGGCGCAGCGCCGCCAGCGGCAGCCACCTCCCCTATTGGGCGCTCGTCTGGCCCAGCGGCCTGGCGCTCGCTGAGGCGTTACTGGCGCATCCCGAGGCGTTACGTAGCAAACGGGCGTTGGAGCTAGGCTGCGGCCTTGGCACGACAGCGACGGCGGCGCTCCTCTGCGGCGCGCGACTTGAGGTGGCCGATTGTTTTGCCGAAACGCTGCTCTTCTGCCGCTACAATACGCTACGCAACGCCGGGCGACAGCCGCGCACACTGCTGGTCAACTGGCGGACAGACGCTGGCCGCGCGGCCTGTCTGGCGAGCATGCCCCGTTCGATGCGCTGCTGGCCGCCGATATCCTCTACGAGCCAGAAGACCTGGAACCCCTGCTGCAGCTCGCGCCGCGGCTGCTCGCCCCTGATGGCGTGTTCTGGCTGGCGGAGCCGGGGCGGCGCGTCTCGCAGGCGTTCGTGCGGGCGGCGCTGGCGCGTGGCTGGCGCGACGATACCACCACCTACGAGCGCATCTGGCCGACGGAAGATAAGCCCGTTCGTGTCGTCGTTCACCGCTTTCGGCTGCCGGAAGAATAGGCGCGACATCGTGTTATAGCACGTCCGTTGAGATGGTCGTCGTCGACCTCACCCCCAGCCCCTCTCCTACGAGGAGAGGGCAGCCAGACCCAGAACTACTGTGGCCATGCGCCACGCGGGTCCCCATCCCTCCCCCGTAGGAGGGTGGCCATAGGCCGGGAGAGGTTCTGCATACAGCAACATCTCAAACGGATTTGGTATTACGGGAACTCGGCCATTCGCTCGAATATCGCAGCCAAACATTGTCTTCCCGCTGACGGATGTTCCATAATCTGAGGACGGGTTCGCGAGTTAGATGAGGGGAAACCAACGTGCCACTGTACGAATATTACTGCTCAGATTGCCAGAGCAAATTCGAGTTGCTGGTGAGTTATGAGGCGTCGGCGATGGATGATATCGTCTGCGCGCGTTGCCACGGTGGCCGCGTGCGCAAGTTGCTCTCGGTGTTTGCGCGGCCACGCGCCGTCGCGGCGGGCGATGGCTTCGGCGACTATGATGACTACGGTGATACTGGCGCGGATGGCGACTTCGGCGGGGGATGCGCCTGTGGGGGCGGCGGCTGCGGTTGCCACGACTGACCGCCTCCCCCTCGGCAATGATTAGCGCCTGAGCGACCTGCGGGCATCGGCCAGGATGTGCGCCACGGCTTTGTTGCGCGCTGCCTCGTCGGGGGTCAGGTCGGCGCTACGCTCGGGGATGAGATGCTCGAACTCCTGGAGGCGTTGCGCCAGCGCCAGGCGTCCGCTCTTCCCAGCACGCCCGCGATACTCCCCGACCAGCGCGCGCATGCGTTCGGCGTCTTGCGCCTGCGCCGCGTCGGCAATGACATCGGCATAGAGCGGCGCGCGCGTATCATAGAAGCCAGCGCGCTCCTGCTCGTCCGCGATAGCGTCGCCCACCTGCTCAACCAGGGTGATCGCCTGCGCAAAACGCTCGTGGGCGGCGGGCGTACCCTGCTCAACCAGCACATTCGCCAGACCACGACAGGCATCCGACTGGCCCAGCGGATTGTCGCACTCCTGATAGAGTCGCAGCGCCTCGGTGAAGGCTTTCAGCGCCGCCTCGCTATCACCGAGCTGGCGGCGCGCCTCGCCCAGCCCCAGGTGAACCAACGCCTGCGCCTCTGGTTCATCGGCCACACGGAAACGGTACAGCATCTCCTGGTGTCCATTGGCGGCCTCGGCGTAGAGTTCACGCCGCAGCAGCACCCGCGCCAAACCCACCTGCGCCTGTCCCTCGGCCACCTGCGCCTCGCGCTCGTGCGCCAGCCCCTGCGCCTGATTGAAAGACGCCACCGCCGCCTGCAAATTATCGGCGGCTAGCTCCACCTCGCCCGACAACAGCGCCGCCTCGACGCGCCATATCTCGTCGCCTTCCTGTTGGGCGTGTGCAGACGCCTGGGCCGCGAATGCCCGCGCCTCGGCCAACTGGCCACGGGTGAGCGCCACGACGCCCGCCGCGCAGAACGCCGCCGCCTCTGGGCCAACCTCGCCGCCTACCGTGGTCGTCTGTTGCGCAAGCGGCAGCGCCCGCGCCGCCAACTGGCGGGCGTCATCGAGTCTGCCCTGGGTCAGCGCCAGGCGCGCGCACTCATCCAGCGCCAGTGACGCCAGGGGAGCGCGATGGGCGTCTTCGAGCCGCCGGGCCGATTCTGTCAACAGGGGCGCCGCAGTGGCGGAGAGACCGCGATGGCGGGCAATCTGGCCCAGCCCAAGCGATGCCCGCGCCTCCAGAACGGTGTGGCCAATCTCGCGGGAGAGATCGCGCGCCTCGGTAAAGAGGTCTTCGGCCTTGCGCGGGGTTCCTTTGCGGCGATGCGCCTCGGCGGCGCCAAGCGTTGCGCGCGCGTAGGGCGACTGCGCTTTGAGGGTACGCAGGGCGCGTATCGCGCGGTCAAAGACGGCGATGGACTGCGAGAGTTGGCCGCGCAACAGATTTACCTCGCCCAGCAGCCGATTAGCCTCGGCCTGCCCCAGCGCGCTCCCCGCATTGCGGTAGTCTTCTTCAGCGTGCATGCCGTTCGCCAGCGCCTGATCGAGCCGATTGCGATGCAGCGCCACCTCACCAAGACCGAGAATGCCATCCGCCACACCGAGTTGATATTCGATTGGCCCTGAAAGAGCAATGGCCTCGCCAAAGTCGTTATCCGCCTC
Source organism: uncultured Chloroflexia bacterium (assembly GCA_963702665.1). Classification (GTDB taxonomy): domain Bacteria; phylum Chloroflexota; class Ktedonobacteria; order Ktedonobacterales; family JADMIN01; genus DAHUXT01. Next base: position 18,008 of record CAVPDP010000014.1, on the reverse strand, counting down.
GTCCAAATCGGCGGTTTCCAACGCCAGACGGCCCTCGCCAACGTAGGTATCTACCTCGCCAAAGCGATCTTGCGTCTGTTGATACAGGTCGCGGGCGTGGCGAAAGGCGTCACTCGCCTCGGCGTAGCGCGACTGGCTGGTGAGCATATCGCCCTGCCCACGGGCCGCGTCGGCCTCCGCGAGCGTATCGTGCGCCTGCGCCGCCAATGTACGCGCCTTGCTGTAGTAGTCCGCCGCCTTCCCATCGCGCCCACGCAGCCGTTCGACATGGCCCAACGCCAGCGATGCGCTTGCCTGGCCACTCGCGCTCTCCGTCTTCTCGAAGAGCCGCAGCGCCAGATAATAGTGCTGCCAGGCGCTCTCCAGCTTCCCGCGCTGGCGGTCAATATGGCCCAACGCCAGCGATGCGCTGCCTTCACGCGCCGGAAGGTTGGCCTCGCGGTAGAGATCGATGGCCTGCGCGTAGCTGTTCGCTGACTGGTCGATGGCCCCATGCTGGCGTTGCGCCTCGGCCAGCGCCATGCGGCTATCGGCGAGATGCTCGCGGTCATCGAGTTGCCGAAAGATTGATTCCGCCTCCACCAGCGCATCAACCGCACGCTCCAATCGCCCCTCCGCCAGAGCCGTCTGGCCAGCGCGCAGCTGTGCGAGTCCCTGCTCGCGCGCCGAATGCTGTGATGTTGTCATGCTTGGCGCTCATCCTCTCTGGCTCTCTGGCAAGGTGATCCTGACCCATCCAGATCTATTCGCTCTCCAGATTCCCCGAATCCCTTACAACACTGTAGCCCGGTATGAGCATCGCGGGCAACGGCAGCCTATGGCCGAGGCGCCGCCAATGCTATGACAATGTTATGACAGGGCAACGAGAAATGCGCCGTCAAACGCTCAATGGTTGACGGCGAGCACTACAGGTGCGCGACAATGCAGCCGCTCAGGCGCTGGCCTCACCGCCATCACGCCCTGAACCGTCACCGCACTATCATACGGCAGTCTGTTGCCGATGATTCCGATGAAAGAAGTGTGTCATGTCCGCCTTCTGGCTTGAGTTGAGTGTGCGCGCCGCCCCCGAAACCGTCGAGGCGATCAGCGAGTTAATGAGCCGCTATGTCAGCGGCGGCGTCGCCATCGAGGAACCGTACCAGTTGCTGGATGACGGACAGGTGCACGTGCCGATCCCCGGCGCGCATGTGACCATTCGCGCGTACGTGCCCGACGACACCGAAGGCGCGGCATCGCGGAAGAGCATCGAAGAGGGCATCTGGCATCTGAGCCAGTTATTGGCTGGCAGCATCGGGGAACTGGAGTCGCGCCAGATCGCGGAGGAAGACTGGGCCAATGCCTGGAAGGAGTACTATCATGTGCTACACCTGGGCAGGCGCACCGTCGTGAAGCCCACATGGCGCGCGTATGAGCCGCGGGCTGGCGAGGTGGTGGTCGAGCTTGATCCGGGCATGGCATTCGGCACCGGACTCCACCCGACGACCCGCAACTGTCTGATCGCGCTCGAAGACGCCCTCCATACCGGTAACACCGTGCTGGATGTTGGCACTGGATCGGGCATCCTGGCGGTTTCGGCGATCAAGCTGGGCGCGGCCAGTGCGCTGGCGCTGGATGTCAGCGCGGTGGCGGTGGCGGCGGCGCGCGAGAACGCGGGTATCAATGGTGTGGCCGATGTGATGGAGGTACGCCTGGCCACGCTGGAGGGCGCGGGCGGCGAGCCATTCATGCCGCTGCCTGACGACCTTGACACACTTGGCGCCGAAATCGGCGTCTTTGATGTAGTCGTCGCCAATATCATCGCCCGCGTCATCGCGCAATTGGCGCCAGCGCTGGTGCGCGCGGTTCGTCCCGGTGGAACACTGATCGCCAGCGGCATTATCGCCGAGCGCCGCGCCGAGGCTGAGGAGCCACTCCGGGCGGCGGGCCTGGAAGACATCCACGATCTGGTGGAGGGCGACTGGGTCACTTTGATCGGCGTTCGTCCACAGGCAACGGGAGACGTGAAGGCATAGTGAACGGGGGCTAGCACGATGCCAGCGGGTCGCTTTGTGCTGCTGGATGTGGCGCTCGCGGAACACACCGAACTGGAGCTGCCGTCTGACGTGGCGCATCAGGTGCGCGATGTGCTGCGTGCGGCGCCTGGCGACACCATCCACCTGCTTGATGGACGTGGGGCAACGTACGCCGCCGAGGTGGTGACACTGGAGCGGCGGCGGGTGGTCGTACGGCTGGGCGCGCGGCAAGAGCGGCAGGCGGAGTTTCCCTGTCGGGTGACGCTCTGCCAGGGAATGCTCAAAGCCGCGAAGTTCGAGTGGGTGCTACAGAAAGCGACCGAACTGGGAGTCTCCACCATCCAGCCGCTATTGACCGAACGCGCGGTGGCGGCGGCGGAGATGACCGGCGAGGCGCGGCAACGGCGCTGGCGGCATATTCTGGCCGAGGCGGTGGAGCAGTGCGGCGGGGATCGCCTGCCGACATTGGGCGCGCCACGGCCACTGATGCACGCGCTGACGCAGCTACCATCGGACGCTATCGCGCTGTTTCCGTGGGAAGAAGCGGACGCGGCGCCCCTGCGCACGACGCTGATGGGAGCCATTGTCGCGGCGGGTGGATTGCCATCTGTCACGGAGGTCTACATTTTTATTGGGCCAGAGGGCGGCTTCTCAGCGGGGGAAGCGGCGCTCGCCAGACGCCATGGCGCGCTGCATGTCACGCTCGGGGCACGTATTCTGCGTGCTGAGACGGCGGCGCTGGTGGCGACCACCCTGACGCTTGATACCCTGGGCGCGCTGGACGCCGCGCCATTGCGCTGAATTCAAAGGACTGCCTGCCGAGAGAGGAGCCTGAAAAATGGCGCTGCGCAACGATCTTCCGGTCACCACATTTTCGCTGGTGGCCTGCGATCCAAAGAATGGCGACCTGGGTGTCGCCGTCGCGTCGAAGTTTCTGGCGGTTGGCGCTGTCGTGCCCTGGGCGCGGGCAGGCGTCGGCGCCGTAGCCGCACAGGCCTGGGCGAACACGAGCTATGGCCCACGCGGACTGGATCTGCTGGCGACGGGCAAATCGCCGAAAGAGGCGCTTGACGCGCTGATCCAGGAAGACGCACAGGCCGACCAGCGCCAGGCGGGGATGGTGGATGCGCAGGGCCATTCGGCCACCTGGACGGGCAACGGCTGTCAATCGTGGGCGGGCGGTGTCGCCGGCCAGAACTTCGCGGCGCAGGGCAACATTCTGGTGGGCGAGGCGACGATCACCGCACTGGCCGAGACATTCCAGCACGAGACTGGCTCGCTGTGGCGGCGGATGGTCGCCGCGCTGGCCGCAGGCCAACAGGCGGGCGGCGACAGCCGTGGCCAGCAATCGGCGGCGCTGCTGGTGGTACGCGACAAGGGCGGCTATGGCGGCTTCAACGACCGGATGATCGATCTGCGCGTGGATGATGCGACGCGGCCCATCGATGAGCTATCGCGCCTGCTCGACATCCATGAACTGCTCTTTCTCAGGCCGCTGCCCGAAGACATGCTGCCAATAGATCATGAGCTTGCCAACGAGTTACAGCGGCTGCTCACGCGCACTGGCGACTATCAAGGCGCGCATACCGGCGCCTGGGGTCGCGAGACCTACGATGCGCTAGAGCAATTTGGGAGTCGCGAGAATCTCGAAGAGCGGCTGCTGCACGACCCCGCCGATGCGCGCATCGACCGCAAGGTGCTCGACTATCTGCGCGAGCATTCCGGGTGACCGCGCCTGGTGGGTCGCCCAGGCCCGCATGTGATAGTATGCTTTGTGGTCGCCGCATGGCTGGAATGGCTTGACGGTGGCTGGCTACGTGGCAAGCCACATGCACATGAGGAGAAGCAATGCAACCGGGAACCACTCACGCGGCTGTGGTCATTTCAGCGCCCGGCGAGATGAGTATCGAGAACGTCACGACGAAGTACCCGCAAGCCGGTGAAATCCTGGTTGCTACCCTACACGCCAGCATCTGCGGCTCCGACCTGGATATGCTGCGCGGGGCGCGTCCGATTGGCACACGCATCCTGGGTCACGAAGGCGTGGCGCAGGTTGTGGCGGTTGGCCCCGACGTGACCGATTTTACCGTTGGCCAGTATGTGACCTTCCTGCCGAATAACCCCAATGATCTCGACGACACGCTTGGGGTCAGCACCGAAGGTCTCTTCCAGCAGTACCTCCTGGTTCCGCAACCCTCTGTGGAACGGGGCATGGTCGTTCCATTTGAGGCCGGTATTCCTCTCGTCTGCGGCCCGCTCATCGAGCCGTTTGCCACGGTCATCTACGGGCAGCGCCTGATGCAACAGGTGGGCAGACCTGAGAGCATGGTTATCGTGGGCGCTGGCCCGATTGGATTGCTCAATGCCCTCCTCGCCAGAGCCGAAGGGTGCTCTCAGATTTTTCTCGTGGGTACCTCACAGGCACGGCTGGACTGGGCGGCGCAACGTGGCATCGTGGACGATTCCCGCGCCCTGCTCAACTCGCCCCAACTGGCGGATACCCTGCTCGAACGAACGGGCGGGCGAGGCGTTGATGCGGCCTACCTATGCACACCGCGTTCCGCCACGCGCGCAGTGCTCCAACAGGCGCTGCGCTATGTGCGCGAGGAAGGGGCTATCGACCTGACTGCGGGCGCCGATTCGTCCGAGCCGATTCCCGAACTCCCAGGCGTGGACCTGAACGGGATCAGAAAGGCAAACGTCTGTGGCCTTGGACACGAAGTGAACATGTATACGACGCGGGAAGGAAAGAGACTCTGGCTCACTGGCCACAGTGGATCCTCCGAGAGCTATCTCCAGGAGTCCATGACGCTCCTGCTCAAGGATCCGGCGTATTATGCCAGGGTCGTCTCACACATCGTTCCATACCGGGCCACGCCGCACATTTTTGCGCATTTGCTGGCGGAGAATCCACAGAATATCGCGGGAGAGCCGTGTGTCAAAGTGATCATTGACTTTACCAGCGAGGATGAGGAGATGAACGTCTTCCAGCCTAGATCAGTTGTCTGCTCAATACTCACGCCTGAACCAGATGTTGTCGCCAATAGCAGGATAAACTCGCTTATGCATCCGACCCCAGCCGATGCCGCCGCGCTTCTCCTTCGAGATCACCGCACGCTGCTCGGAGACCGCCGCACGCGCGGGTGTCGTGCATACGCCGCACGGCGACATCCCCACGCCTGTCTTCATGCCCGTGGGCACGCACGCCACCGTCAAAGCGGTGGGGCCAGATGATCTGGAGGCCATCGGCGCGAGCATCATCCTCTCGAACACCTATCACCTGCTGCTCCGGCCTGGGCCTGAACTGGTGGCGCGCTTCGGCGGGCTGCACGGCTTCATGCGCTGGCCACACCCGATCCTGACCGATAGCGGCGGCTTTCAGGTCTTTAGCCTGGGCAAACTGCGCGAGGTGAGCGACGATGGCGTGCGCTTCCGTTCGCATCTGGATGGCGCCGAGGTGGCGCTGACGCCGGAGCGCGTGATGGAGATCGAGGCGCTATTGGGCGCGGATATCATCCTGCCGCTGGACGAGTGCCCGCCGTATGGCGCATCAGCCGACGAGGTGCGCCGCGCCACCGAGCGCACCCACCGCTGGGCCGAGCGCGCGCTGGCCGCCAGAGTGCGCCCCGATCAGGCGCTATTTGGCATCCCGCAGGGTGGCATGGATCCAGACTTGCGCGCCGCGAGCGCCCGCTTCATCGGCTCGTTGCCCTTCGACGGCATCTCGATTGGCGGGCTATCCGTCGGGGAGCCGAAGCCGCTGATGTGGCGCATGCTGGAGGCCGTCGTCCCCGAACTGCCCGATGGCAAGCCGCGGCATCTGCTGGGGGTCGGCTCGCCCGATGACCTGCTCGAAGGCGTCGCGCGCGGCGTCGATATGTTCGATTGCGTGCTGCCCACGCGCACCGCCCGCACTGGCGGACTCTACACGCCGACGGGCCGCATCAACGTGCGCGGGGCGCGGTTCCGCGAACAGACCGGGCCGATTGACCCCACCTGCGACTGCTACACCTGCCGGACGTTCAGCGCGGGCTATCTGCACCATCTCATCCGCGCCGAAGACGACGAGAGCCGTGGCGAACTGCTCTATTACCGGCTCGCCAGCATCCACAATCTGCGCTTCCTGATCCGGCTGATGGAGGGCGCGCGTCAGGCTTTGCTCGAAGGGACATTCCCAGCCTATCGCGCCCACTTCCAGGCGACCTTCGTCCCCCCCGACCAGGAGGTGGCGGCGGCCCAGCGCGCGAAACGACCCTCATCCCCCGGCGCTAGGGCTAGAAGTGGCGGTAGTGGAGATACAAGAGATCCGCGCCAGACGCCGCGTGGCCAGCTGCGTCACGCCTGTCGGCTCGAACCCTCCCCTCGTAGGGGAGGGTGGCCGCAGGCCGGGAGAGGGTGGCGCCATCCACCGACCCGTCTCGCCCTAACCCCCTCCCCTAAAAGGGAGGGGGAACCAGACTGCTTTGCCAGCGCTTTACGGCGCATTCGCGGTGAAGGTCAGCGCCAGTATCACCGTGTCGCCAACGCCCGTGACCGAGGGAACGTCGGGAATCGCGATGTTGAAGTCGCTGTATTTCACCGTCACCTGCGCCTGCCCGGTCAGTTGGTGCGCGCTCACCAGCGTCACCTTGGCGTCGAACGTCACCGTCTTCGTCACCTGGTGAATCGTCAGGTCGCCGGTGATCTTGAACGAGACCTGCTGACCCGTCGTGATGCTGGAGGGCAGGCCAGTGATGGTCTTCGCCACGAACGTCGCATACTGGTTGGCCGACGTATCGGTTTCCAGGATGCGCCCCTGCAGGGTGCGGGTGCGCAGCGGATTATCGGTGGTCAGCGCGCTCAGGTCAACTTTGATCTCGCCAAGCTGGCTCTTCGAGGGATCTTGCTGGTTGACGAGAATCTGGCCCGCGACCTTATTGGTCTCGCCGACGACGGTGTTGGGGTTGCCAAAGAGCACCTCGTCAATGGTAAATGTGGCCTTCGACGACGAGCCGTCAATCGTGAAGATGGCGCTGTCGCCGTCTGCCGCCAGTGTTGGCACGGTCACGGTGCTATTCGCGGCTTTCGGATTCGCCACCCCCGGCGCCGAAGACATAGATGGATGCGGCGATAGCGCCGACGATAAGCACCACCGCGATAACGGCAATGCTCACGGCAAAGGTCCGTGGGCGCGCTAACAGTTGTCGCATAACTGTTCGTTCTCCCCCTCATATGTGTCACATGCTTCACTATGGCATTGCTGGTGTATGGCGACCGACCCTCTCCCCCAACCCCTCCCCTAAAAGGGAGGGGAGCCAGAGCAGAACCAGAGCCAGCATGCGCCAACCGCTTCTGGTTCGCCCAGTCCCTCCTTTAGGGGAGGGTGGCCGATAGGCGGGAGAGGGCCGCGACAAGCGCAGAGTGAGTGTGCCACCACTTTATTGGAGCCATATTGGAAGGGAGAGCCGCGCCGTCATGGAAAGCGCACCAGTGGTATAGATGTGGCGCAGGTTTTCACCGATGTGTCTTATGACCACGCGCACACTGGCGCGGGCATGGTACACTAGCTGTGGCGGATATACGCCGTCGTATTGTCGCGGACGAATAGCGCATGGGCTGGAACCGAGGAGGAGTTCCAGTTGACGAGGTGGAGGCCGTTCGGAGAGTCAGCGGGGAGCCTCCAGGGTGGGCGACACCACCACCCTAATCAAGGTCGCGGGGAAAGCCGGTAGGCGACTACCGGGATAAGACGCGATCAGTGGCGGTTTGCGGAAGGACTGTGCCCTCAATGTGCGGCATCGTTGGCTACACAGGAGCCAAGAACGCAACCCCTATTCTGTTGGAAGGTCTTCGTCGGCTGGAGTATCGCGGCTATGATTCGGCGGGCATCGCTGTGCTCTCCGAGAGCGGCGACCTCCATGTGCGCAAAGCAGCCGGCAAGTTAGAAAATCTGCGCAGCGCCGTCGCCACCGTCGAACCAGCAGGCTCGGTCGGCATCGGCCATACGCGCTGGGCAACCCACGGGCGACCGAATGACGACAACGCCCACCCGCATAGCGATTGCACCGGCGATGTCACGGTGGTGCATAACGGCATCATCGAGAACTACGCCGCACTGCGCGACGAACTGATCGCGCGCGGCCATGTCTTCCGGTCGGAGACCGATACCGAGGTGCTGGCCCACCTGCTCGAAGATGTGCTCCCGCAGGCGGCGACGCTGGGCGAGGCGGTACGCGCCACATTGGCGCGCATCACTGGCTCCTATGCCATCGCGGTCGTCGCGCGGCGCTTCCCCGGTCGCATCGCGGGCGCGCGTCTGAATGGCCCGCTGATCGTTGGCCTGGGCGAGAACGAGAACTTCCTGGCGTCGGACATCCCCGCCATCCTGCGCCACACGCGTGAGATTATCGTGCTGGAGGAGGGCGAGGTCGCCGATGTCGGCCAGCACGAAGTGGTCATCACCGATCTGGCGGGCAACCCGATTACCCGCGCGCCGATGCATGTGGACTGGGATCCCGAGGCGGCGGAGAAGGGCGGCCATCGCTTCTTCTACGTCAAAGAGATCGTCGAGCAGCCACAATCACTGCGGCGCGCGCTGCTGGGGCGTGTGCACGACGAGGCTGGCGAGCCTGACGCTCAAGATGGATGCGCTGGATCATCTGGCGGCCTCTGGCGCGCTGGACGGCATCCGGCGCATCACGCTGCTGGGCTGCGGTAGCTCGGTGCATGCGGCGCTGCTGGCGAAGTATGCCATCGAGCGCTGGGCGCGCATGCCCGTCGAGGTCTGCGTCGCCTCGGAGTATCGCTACGCCGACCCCATCGTCGGGCCGGATACGCTCGTGATCGCGGTGGCGCAGTCTGGCGAGACGGCTGATACGCTGGCGGCGACCCGGCTGGCGCGTGAGCATGGCGCGCCGATCATCGCCGTCACCAACATCGTCGGCAGCGCGATTACCCGCATCGCCGACGCGGTGCTCTACCTTCAGGCTGGCCCTGAAATCAGCGTCACCGCGACCAAGACGTTCGTGACGACGACCACGGTGCTCTATATGGCGGGCCTCTGGCTGGGGCGGCATACCGGCGCGCTGCATGACGTCGAGCTGCGGGCGGAGCTTGCGGCGCTCCAGGCGATCCCCGACCAGATGGAAGAGGTCATTGCGCGCTATGTCTTGCCCGATGGCGCCGAGGGGCCGCTGGAGCCTATCGCGGCGCGGCTGGCGGCGAGCCAGAGCTGCTTATTCATCGGGCGCGGGCCAGCCTGCGTCGTGGCGCTGGAGGGCGCGCTCAAGCTCAAAGAACTCTCGTATGTGCATGCGGAGGCCTATGCGGCGGGCGAACTGAAGCACGGGCCAATCGCGCTGCTGGGTCCCGAGACGCCGCTGATCGCGATTGCCACGGCGGGCCGCACGTATGAGAAGGTGATCTCGAACATCGAGGAGGTGCTGGCGCGTGGGGCGCCCGTGATCGCGCTCGCCACCGACGGCGACCGTGAGATTGCCCGCCACGCCAGCGCGGTGATGACCGTGCCCGCAGCCCCCGAAACGTTCGAGCCGCTGCTGGCGATCATCCCGTTGCAGGTGCTGGCGTACCACGTCGCCACCCGGCGCGGCTGCGACATCGACCAGCCCCGCAACCTGGCGAAATCCGTCACCGTCGAGTAGGGCTATTGTCGGCTTCTGACGGTGGTTTTGCCACAGTTGTGGCCAAGTCGTCCAGTTATGGCCATAACCAGGAGTTGGCCATAACTGATGATGTTGGCCATAACTGATGCACATCCGCCCTCTCCCCCTAACCTTTCAAGGGTAGGTTTTTCGCCTGGCGGAGAGGCGCGGGCGGTTCAAACCGCGCCTGAACGGCCTGCGGCCACCAAGTCCGCCTGCGCGCACTTCCCAGACCCTGCTTGGCGTCGTGGCCTGTTGGTCAAAAAACCTACCCCTGTAAGGGGAAGGACCTGGGGAGGCTGCGATCATCTATGGCATCTCGATTGAGAGATGGGTAGGGGACAGCGATGTCAAAAAGTCGCGCGCGTCGAAGATTTTGCCAGCAGCGACAACGCCAGCCGTCTTAGCCTGCCCGCCGACGACCCGTTGCATCGCCTCGACCACTATCGGCGCAGTAACCGCGTAGATGTCGCGCCCACGCGCCACCGCGCGACGCTCTTCGCTTCCCAAACGCACGACCGCCTCGACGAGGAAGGTCTGGGCTGAACGCCCGCTGTCGTCGATTCCCGTTGGTGGCGACATATCGGGGTCGGACAGATCCTTGAGCGGCGCCAGTGTCATATAGGTGCGTAACTCGCGCGTCCTCACATGGTGAGGAATCGTCACGCTGTCGGCCGTTGTGTACTCTGCCACGACCGTCTGCCTGCCAATTGGCGCAGGAAACGTCCACTCGGTGACGGGCGCGCTATCCGTGCGCAGCTCCAAATGGTGGTTGGAATAGACGAGCCGCTGACCGTCCCTGCGCGCTTTCGTCGTCTGAATCGTAGCGCGAGTTCCAAGTGTCGGCTTCCAACTATCGAGCGCGTACGCCAGGGAGATTTCATCCGCAGCCAACCAGTCTCCCATTGCCGCCGTTGCCAGCAGATCACCCAGGCCACCGTAAAAGCCTACCGACGGCACGACCACAATGCCTGCATCGCGCGCGCGATCATCGTACTGCTCGAATGCGGCTGCGGCGACCTCTACCTCTGCCGCCACATCCAAATACGGTATCCGCGCACGCAGCGCAGCTTCGATGACGGGCGCGGAGGTAGCGGCAAAAGGTCCGGCGCAATTGATGACCGCCGCTGCGCCAACAAGCGCATGGTCGAGCGCCGATGGAGCATCGACCGATGCGGGCCGTATCTCTAGATGGTGATCTCCCGCCCCAATGGCCTGAAGCCTGGCGGCGTCGCGTCCCGATAAGATGGTTGTCCATCCGCGTTGACGCAACTCAGCAACGATGAAGCGCCCAGTATGCCCGTATGCGCCAAAGACTGTCACGGTTCGGTGAGACATGATAGAGACCTCCTTTTGACGTTCTCAGTGCGTTACACGCTGGCAGGCTCGCCGTGTTCAGCGGACGCGCTCTCCAGCGTATCGTCCAAAACGCTCAGTGCGTCCGGCTCGGTGGGAAGGGCGCGCACGCGGGGCAGCGGCGTCGCCAGCAGCGTAATCAGCAGGATGACGATAAATCCGCCCGCCGCGAGCCACAACGTTGGTCGTAGGCCAATGAGCGAAGCCAGCACGCCAGCGAGCAGGAATCCGAGCGCGCCTAGCCCATACGAGACAAACCGCAGACTCGCGCCAACCCGGCCCAATAGGTGATTTGGCGTGATCGCCTGGCGATAGCTGACCACGAGCACGCTCCAGAGGCCGAGGCCAACCCGCACCAGAAAATACCCCAGCGTGAAGGCGGCGACCTCCAGGGGCAGCGAACCTGCCACAGCGGGCAGCAGTATCCACGGAACCGTTCCGAAGGTGAAGGCGATACCGAGCACTGGGCCGAATCGCCCGCGCTGGCCGAGTCGCGTGGAGATGGCCGAGCCAATGAGACCGCCAATGGCGCCGACGGCGAAGATCGCGCCGAGCGTACCCGCCTGGATGTGCAGCTCGCGAATGGCGTACAGGACGAAGACGGTATCGGCGATGCCGAAGAGCATATTCCACAGGCCGCTCATAATCATAATCGCGCGCAGGTTTGGGTTGCGCCACGCTGTACTGAGTCCCACTCTAATGTCACGGAGCAGTTGCCATTGCTGGCCACGCCGAACGTGTGGCGCTGGCTCTGGCGCGCGAATGGCAACCAGAGTGATGGTGGCCACGAGGTATGAAATGGCGTCAGCCACCAATGCCAGCGGCGCGCTGAGTATCTGCACCAGCAGACCGCCGAGACCCGGCCCGGCCACTTCAGCCGCCGATGCGCTCGTCGCGACTTTGCCATTCGCCTCGACCAGTTCATCCGCCGTAATCAGGGTTGGCACGTAGGCGAGCCAGGTGACATCGAAGAGGACGGTAAAGACACCGACCGCGAACGCGATCAGCGCCAGCAGCGAGAGTTGCAGCACGTTCAGGATGGCGAGCAGCGGTACCAGCCCAATCAACAGCGCGCGCGCCGTATTCGCCAGGATGAGCGCCGGTTTGCGCCGCCGCTGATCCACCCACGCGCCGAAGATCAGCGTGAAGAGAACGTACGGAAACGCCTCGACGAAGCGGACGAATCCCAGTTGGGCCGCCGTCGCATGTAGCGTCAGCACGGCGGTCAGCGGCAGGGCGAGCAGCGTAATCTGTGTGCCGAAGAGCGAAACCGTCTCGCCCGACCAGAACAGCATGAAGGCCCGGTGCTTCCAAAGTCTTGCGCTCGATTTTCCCTGTGTCGTTGCGGACATGCCCGAATACCCTTCCTGTCAGCCGAGTTCTGTTCGTTGCCATTCGCACATGCTCCAGCCCGCCGCCAGCCGCTCATGTCACATTTGGCATGTCTTTCGGAGCTATTTTCGTGCTATATTCCACAGTATAGCGAGGTAAATGCGCCATCTATATGTCATATTTTTCGTGAATATGGAGACGTGCGGTGAAAGAGCTGGATCGCATCCTTGGCATACTGCTCGCGCTCCAGAGCCAGCGTCAGATTTCCGCGCGCTATCTGGCCGAGCGCTTCGGCGTTTCCACCCGGACGATCTACCGTGATCTGCAAACGATGAGTCTCCTGGGAATCCCGGTCTATGCGGAGCGGGGGCGCAATGGTGGGATCAGGCTGCTGGAGGGCTACTTTCTGCCGCCGCTGATGTTTTCACGCTCGGAGGCCATCGCGTTGCTGCTAGGGGTCATCATCCTGCGGACGTTGCGCGCGGTACCCTTTCAGGCGGATGTGGATACCGCGACGCAGAAACTACTGGCGGCGGTTCCCGAGAACCTTCGGGCAACGCTGGCGCGGCTGGGCCAGATCATCGGCGCTGAGATACCGCCCGCGGACATCTTTCATGCCGAGCCAGATGAGCCTGCCTCCACGAGCGATCCGCAGCGCGATGGCGCTACAGTAACCCATTTCTTGCAGGCGATTCTCGACGGCAACACCGTTCACCTGATGTACCAGTCCCCATACCGTGAGGCGCCCATGACCACAGACGCGCATCCTTTGGGCATCTTCTGGGATCGCGGCCGCTGGTATCTCGCGACGAACAACCACGAACTCGGACAAGCGGGGGCAGAGCGACTCTGGCGCGCTGATCGGGTGACGAGCATCACCGCTGGTGGCCCGTCGGGCGAGAGTCATGCGGACTTTGATGTCGGTCATCTGCTAGGGCATGCCTGGCTCAGGACGGCGATGAGCGCGTGGCGAACACGCGCGCCGGTGCGCCTGCGCATCACGACTGAACAGGCGCAGCGCCTGCAACAGGACTGGTATTACCGCTTCGCCCAGTACGAGGCGGACGGCGACGGCGGGATAATCATGACCTTTGGCGAGCGGGATACCGAACTGGTGCTGTCGTTGGTGCGCTGGCTGGGTCCAGGCGCCGAACTGCTCGCTCCAGCATCCTGGCGCGCCACCCTGCGCGAGCAACTGGAAGCGATGCTGCGGCGCCTCGATGAAGGGGAGGGTTTCCAGAGTCCGCCCGTCGTGACGTAGCGTTGGTCACGTCTGGTTCTGGTCCCCCCTCGCCTCGCGGGGAGAGGAGCTAGGGGGTGAGGTTTGCGCGCATCACAGCGGCGTCACAAAGCGAGGCGGCGGTTCGCGGCCTACGTCCACTCGTGGTACACTAGAAGGTGGCCCCTCGCATGAAGACGTGCGGCACGACCTCAGCGCAGAAGGCCACGTTAGGGATCGATATCTATGGACACCTGGGATACATTCTTCGGCCCAAACGCGGGCTATGCGCAGGAACTCTACGAGCGCTACCTGCAAGACCCATCGTCGGTTGACCCGGCGACACGCGCCTTCTTCGATACGGCGCCCCCGCCACCAGCCGACGGCCCTCTCCCCCTAACCCCCTCCCCTGAAGAGGGAGGGGGAACCAGAAGCGGGCGCGTGGCTGGCTCTGCCTCTGGCTCCCCTCCCCCTTAGGGGAGGGGCTGGGGGAGAGGGTCTCTGCCGAACCCATCACCGACCGGGAAATACGGCTCGTGGTGGGAACGGCGAAGCTGGCCCGCATGATTCGGACGTATGGGCATCTCGCGGCGCATCTCGACCCCCTGGGCGCGCCCGCGCCGGGCAATCCAGCGCTCACCCTCGCGGCGCACGGGCTGACCGAGGCCGACCTGGCACGGCTGCCCGCGAGCATCGTCTGGCCCGGTGGCGACCCCCACGGCGCACACAACGCGCTGGAGGCGATCAATGCGCTACGCGCGCTCTACGCTGGCACACTGGGCTACGAGTTCACCCACATCCAGGATGAGCCGGAACGCCTCTGGCTGCATGAGACCGTCGAATCCAGCGCATTCCAGCGGCCACTCACAGCGGCGGAGCGGCGCGAGCTGCTGCGGCGGCTCACCGAGGTCGAGACGTTCGAGCATTTCCTGAATAGCACATTCATCGGGCAGAAGCGCTTCTCCATCGAGGGAACCGACATGCTCGTGCCGATGCTCGACGAGCTGATCCACGATGCCGCCGAGGTGGGCACGCGTGAGGTGCTGATCGGCATGGCGCATCGCGGGACGACTCACCGTGCTGGCGCACGTCCTGGGCAAGCCCTACGCGAGGATATTCTCCGAGTTCCACACCGCGCCGAATAAAGAGATGACGCCATCCGAAGGCTCGGCGGGCATCAACTATGGCTGGACGGGCGACGTGAAGTATCACCTGGGCGCGCGCAAAACGGTGCGCGAGAGCGATCTGGCGCAGGTGGCGCTCACCCTGGCGCACAACCCAAGCCACCTGGAGTTCGTCAACCCGGTGGTGGAGGGCTTCGCGCGCGCGGCGCAGGACCGCCGCGACGAACGTGGCGCGCCCACACAGAACGTGGACAAGGCGCTCGCCATCACCATCCACGGCGACGCCGCATTCCCCGGCGAAGGGGTGGTGGCCGAGACGCTCAACCTCTCGCGGCTGCCCGGCTACCAGACCGGCGGAACCGTCCATATCATCGCCAATAACCAGATCGGCTTCACGACCTCCGCCGAACAGGGCCGCTCCACGCTCTACGCCAGCGACCTCGCCAAAGGCTTCGAGATTCCCATCATCCACGTCAACGCCGACGACCCAGAGGCCTGTCTCAGCGCGACCGCACTGGCCCACGCCTACCGCCAGCGCTTCCACAAGGATTTCCTGGTTGACCTGGTGGGCTACCGGCGCTGGGGCCACAACGAGGGCGACGAGCCAGCCTTCACGCAGCCGCTGCTCTACGCCAGCATCGCCGATCATCCGACGGTGCGCGCCCTCTACGCCGCGAAGCTTGAGGCGGATGGCGTGGTGTCGCCAGAGGATGCGGAGGCGATGCAACGCGCCGCCCAGGAACGGCTGAAGCAGGCCTATGACGAACTGCTCGCGGGGCACGTCCCGGAGGAGCAGGCCGAACTGGAGGAGTCGCCCGCACTGGCGAGCGTGGCGACGGCGGCGACGCAAGATGCGCTGCTGGCCTACAGCGAGGCGCTGCTGGCGCGGCCCGATGGCTTCACGCCGAACGCCAAGCTAGAGCGGCTGCTGGCGCGGCGACGCGAGGCCATCGCGAAGCCCGGCGGCATCGACTGGGGCTTTGCGGAGACGCTGGCCTTCGCCGCCATCCTGGCCGACGGGACCCCCATTCGCCTCGCGGGGCAGGATAGCGAGCGCGGCACGTTTAGCCAGCGCCACGACGTGCTGCACGACGCGAAGACGGGCGCCGCCTACATCCCGCTTCAGGCGATACCGCAGGCCCGCGCATCGTTCGCGATCTACAATAGCCCACTCTCGGAGGCGTCGGCGCTCGGCTTCGAGTATGGCTACAGCGTCCACGCGCCGAACACGCTCGTGCTCTGGGAGGCGCAGTTCGGCGACTTCGCCAACGCGGGGCAGGTCATCATCGACCAGTTCATCGCGGCGGCGCGGGCGAAATGGCGGCAACTGCCAGGGTTGGCGCTGCTGCTGCCGCACGGCTACGAGGGCCAGGGGCCGGAGCATTCGAGCGGGCGGCTGGAGCGCTTCCTGCAACTCGCCGCCGAAGATAATCTGCGCGTGGTGAACTGCACGACGGCGGCGCAATACTTTCACGTGCTGCGGGCACAGGCGCAGCTGCTCGGCGCCGCGCCGCGCCCGCTGATCGTCATGACGCCCAAAAGCCTGCTGCGCCATCCCAAAGCGGGATCAAGCCTCAGCGACCTGACCGACGCATCGTTTCAGCCGGTGCTCATCGACGACCAGGGAAAGACCGAGGCCGTGCGGCGGCTCATTCTCTGTAGCGGCAAGGTCGCGGTTGACCTGGATGCGGCGCTGGCCGCGCAGCCAGATGCGCACGACTGGATTGCGGTGGCGCGGGTGGAACAGCTTTACCCCTACCCTGACGCGGCAATCGCGGCGACGCTACAGCGTTACCCGCATCTTAGCGAGGTCGTCTGGCTACAAGAGGAGCCGCGCAACATGGCGGCGTGGAGCTACATCGCGCCACGGCTCGCGCCACAGTTGCCACCGGGTGTGACGCTACGGTACGTGGGACGCCCGGAGCGCGCGAGCACGGCAGAAGGTCTGCCGAATGCGCATGCGGCGGAGCAGGCGAGAATCATAGGCGAGGCGCTCAGTGGTGAGCTGCCAGCCGGAATGCAGATGCGCGAGGGGCAATATGTCGATTGAAATTACAGTGCCGCAGCTCGGCGAGTCGATTGTCGAGGCGACGGTTGGCCAGTGGCGCAAACGCGAGGGCGAGACGGTCGTGGCAGGCGAGCCGCTGTTGGAGCTTGAGACGGATAAGGTCAACATCGAGGTACCTTCACCCGGCGACGGCGTGCTGACCAGCATCCTCAAGCACGAGGGCGACACCGTCGGCGTGGGCGAGGTTCTCGCGCAGATCAGCACGGAGGCGCAGCCAGCGAGGTCAGCCAGCGCGCGCAACGGCGGCGAACAGCACGAGCAACGGAACCGCCGCAGTCTCGGCGCCATCTGAGCCAATCGCCGAGCCGACAGACGGCGCCCGCGCGACGCCCGTGGCGCGACGCCTGGCCACCGAGCGCCATGTGGATCTCCAGGCGGTCAGCGGGACGGGCACTGGCGGCAAGATCACGCAGGATGATGTCGAGGCGTATCTCGCCGGTCACGCATCCCCCGCCGCGACCGCCACATCTCCGGTGGCGCCTGTAGCGCCGGTGGCTCCCACAATCCCGGTAACTCCTCCACCCGCCCCGCAGGCAATCGAGACGCCGACGGTCGGCGAGCCACGGCGCGAGGAGCGTGTGCGGATGTCGCGGCGGCGGCAGACCATCGCGCGACGGCTGCTCGAGGCGCAGCACAACGCGGCGATGCTGACCACGTTCAACGAGATCGACATGTCCGCCGTGATGGAGGTGCGCAAGCGCCGCCGCGACGCCTTCAAAGAGCGCTACAACGTCAGCCTGGGCTACATGTCGTTCTTCACCAGGGCGGTTACTGGCGCGCTCAAAGCCTTCCCCCGCCTGAACGCCGAGATTCAGGGCGATGAGATGGTGCTCAAACGCTACTACGACATCGGCATCGCCGTCGGCGTGGAGGAGGGGCTGGTGGTGCCGGTGCTGCGCGACGCCGACCGGCTGACGTTCGCCGAGATCGAGCGGCAGATCGCCGTCTACGCGGACAAAGCGCGCAAGAATCAGCTCAGCCTGGAGGACATTCGCGGCGGAACGTTCACCGTCTCCAACGGCGGTATCTTTGGGTCGCTGCTCTCGACGCCGATCCTGAACGGGCCACAGGTGGGCATCCTCGGCATGCACAAGATTGAGGAGCGGCCCATCGCGCTGAACGGCCAGGTGGTCATCCGCCCGATGATGTACGTCGCGCTCTCCTACGACCACCGCATCGTAGACGGCAACGAGGCGGTGCGCTTCCTGGTGCGCATCAAAGAACTGGTGGAGGATCCAGAGTCGCTGCTGCTGGAGG
>CAVPDP010000013.1:0-219882 GCA_963702665.1 uncultured Chloroflexia bacterium | reverse complement strand
AGATGAACGAAGTGGATACGGCGCATAACCGAGACGCGCAACCGAGCTTTGCCGATGTTCTGCGGCGCGCCCGCCGGAAAGCTGGCCTCACGCAAGAGGAGCTTGCCGAGCGGGCGGGACTGAGCGCCCGCGCCATCACCGCCATCGAGCGAGGCATCAGCCGCGCGCCCACAAAACGACCATCGAGCTGCTCTGCGCGGCGCTCGAACTCTCGCCGGAGCAGTGCGCGGAGTTTCTGGCCGCCGGGCGTCGACGACCCGACGACGCTGACCCAGACGCTTCCGACGACGAGACGCAACCGCTCGCCGCGCGGCTACTGGATGACGTTGATCGCAGTGACAATAAATGAAGATGGCAACGATGATGGCAACGATGGCGCGAGTGATAACGCGCGCGCGGCGTTGACTCGGCGCGCGGTGGGCGGGTTTCTCGGCGCGCTGCCCGACCGCCCCATCGTGACCCGCGAGGACGAACTGCGACACATCACCGACGCGCTCGACGCGACCCTGGGCGGCGCGGCCAAAATGGTGTTTCTCTCCGGTGAGCCGGGCGTGGGCAAGACACGGCTCGCGCAGGAGGCGAGCATCGCGGCGCAGGAGCGCGGGTTTCTGGTCGTGACAGGTCGCTGCCAGGAGCCGTATCAGACGATGCCCTACTATCCCTTTGTTGAGGCGTTGCTGGCCGCCGTCACCAACGCCGCGCCCGCCATCCGCGAGGAGTTGCCGCGCTCCTGGCCAGAGGTGCAGCGGCTCTTGCCCGACGCTGTACAGGATCGCGAGGCGAGCGGCGCGTATCGGCGCGCGGAGGAGCAGCAGCGCCTCTTCTGGTCAGTGACGCGATTCTTCCAGGCGCTGGCGCTGGGCCAGCCGGTCGCGTTGCTGTTGGACGATCTGCACTGGGCGGATGACGCCAGTCTGAGCCTGCTGCAGCACCTGGCCCAACACACGCGCGCCTCACGAGTCTTCGTACTCGGCGCCTATCGCGATACCGATCTCCCCCGTCGCCATCCCCTGCGGCGGATGATCCACGATCTCAGCCGCGAGCGATTGGCCGACCGACTGGCCGTCACCCGGCTCTCGCAGGCAGGCACGGCGGCGCTCGTCGCCACTGTCATCGCGGGGAGCGAGGTGGACGGGGCGGAGAGGCGCCCATGTCTCTCGTCGAGGCCATCCACCGCAGCACCGACGGCAATCCATTCTTCACCGTCGAGGTATTGCGCGCACTGCAACAGCGTGGCGAGATGCGCTCAGCCAATGGGCATTGGGAGTGGCAGGGTGAACAAGCGCTGCTGGTGCCTGAGAGTGTCCAGGCGGCGATAGATGAACGGCTTGCCCGGCTGGATCCGGGCGCTCAGGAGTTGCTGGCGGAGGCGAGCATCCTGGGGGAGAGCTTCGCCTTCGATGATCTGGTGGCGCTTCAGGCGCGCGATGAAGGTGAGGTCGAGGCGGCGCTAGAAGCGGCTATCGCTGCGGCCCTCGTGCAGGAGATTGGCCCCGACAACTATCGCTTCAACCATGTGCTTACCCAGCAGGCGCTGTACCACGGCATCTCGCGCCGCCGCCGCCGCCGATTGCATCTGGCCGCTGGCGCCGCGTTGGAGCGATTGCCACAGGGCCAGCGATCCGGGCATGCCAGTGAACTCGCCTGGCACTTTCTCCAGGCGGATGAACCGGCGCGCGCCCTGCCCTATGTGTTGCTGGCGGGCGATCACGCCCAGGCGATCTACGCCTACGCCGCCGCCGAGGGCCGCTATCGCACGGCGGTCGAGCTTGCCCGCGCCCAGCAAGACGCAGCGCAGGAGGCGGTTGCCCAGGCGCGTCTGGGAACGGCGCTGGCGGGTCTTGCGCAGTGGGATGCGGCGCTGGTGGCGCTCCGCCGGGCCGCCGAACTGGATAGCGCCACTGGCGCAGGCAAAGCGTTCGCCCAGGATATCGCGCTGATGTGCCGGGTCTATAACGACCACGGGATCCCTGAAACGGGCATCGAGCATATCCAAGCGTACATAGCTCGGCTGCCCGATCAGGTTCCGCCGGGCGCGCTGGCTGCGGTTTATACCGCGCTCAGCTATCTTTACGTGGCCAGTGGTCGCTATAGTGAACTGCTGCCGGCTGCCGAACGGGCGGTCGAGCTGGCCAGCAGTGCGGGTGAACCCAGGCTGTTGGCCGAGGCAAAAGGGAGACATGGTGTCGCACTGGCCGTGCTGGGGCGGTTCGATGAGGCGATCCCCAAATTACAGGAGGTCGTGCGTCTCGCGGAGGCAGCCGATGGCCTGGAGACACGTGTGTTGGCGCTCAACAATATTGCGCACTGCTGTCTGCTGATCGGCCCACTCGCCCCGGCGCGCGAGTCCTTCGACCTCGCCTGCGAACTTGCCCCACGCCTGCATTCCCCGGTCATGATGCCGCTGCTGCTGGTGAATCGCGCCTATGCGAATTATCTGCTCGGCGATTGGCAGCGCGCACATGCGGATCTCACGAGCGCCGCGCAGAGCGCCCAGGAAATGGGTATCAATGCGATGTCAGCCTCGCTTCCAGTCATGCTCGGTCGGCTGTATCTGGCCGAGGGACGTCCGACCGATGCGGCGCGCGTTATCGCCGAGGGGCTGGCGCTCGGGGAGCCAGATGCGCAGACATCGCGCGATGCTCATGGCGCGCTGGCCGAGCGTGAGTTGCTCAGTGGTCGGCCAGCCGATGCTCGTGACCGTCTGCTCCCGCTCGTGGAGTCGCCCAGCCTGGAAGAGCCGGATTCGCTGGTGCTTCTTCCACTGCTGGCCTGGGCCTATCTCGACCTGGGCGATGTGGGGGAGGCGGCCAGTACCGTGGCTGAGGCAATCCAGCGGCTGCGGGCGATGGGAGCATTTGTCCCGCTGGTCAATGCGCTACGGATTCAGGCGATGGTCGCGCAACAACAGGGGAGACCGCGCCGAGGCGGAAACGGCGCTTGTGGAGGCTGTCGCGCTGGCCGATACCCTCGGCTATCTGTATGCCAAAGCGCAGGCGCTCTTCACCTGGGGACTGCTGGAACCGCACGACGAGCGCGGGCTGGAACGGCTGCGTGAGGCGCATACGTTGTTTGTGCGCCTGGGCGCCAGTGGCGATGTCGCGCGCGCCGAACGTATCCTGAAGTCACAGAGTTGCCGCGATTAGGCGTTTGGCGGGCTATCGAAGACCTCATAGTGGGTGGCGGTCGGCTCCAGTTCCAGCAGATAGTCGGCGTCGAAGTCGTAGTATTTCGCTTTTTCCATCTCCTCCCCGGCGAACTGGCGAATGGCGTCCTCGGAGTCCCACAGGGTGAGCAGCAGAAAATGGGCTGTCTCGCCCTCGATGCGCCGCATGACATAGACGCCACGGTTGCCCGGTATCGCCTGGTAGTCAGGGACGGCGATGGCGCGCATCAGGCGCAGGTATTCGTCGGCTTTGGCGATGGGCGTCACGCCATGCCAGGTGCGAGCGATCATGGTGTTCTCCTTGTGGCGTAAAGAGATGAGGCTCTTTGCGCCGTATCCTTCTCCCACAGGAGAGGGGGAGCCAGCGCATTTCCGACGCTCTGGCTCCCCTCCCTTTTAGGGGAGGGGTTGGGGGAGAGGGCCGTCCAACGACACCCATCTCAACGGACTTGGTTTCATACTTGCTGATATGGAAAACAGCGCACACTATCCAAACAGTTGCACAAAAGCCGGATTATGAACATTGATTCGCTGCGCGACATGGCTGTTACCTCGGAGCGAATATGATTGTCATAGATTGTTCTGGATTGTCCCGCGACTGACCCTGAGGTAACGCAATGGATCGAAACATCATCTTCATTCATGGCGCGTGGATGACTCCCCGCTGCTGGGAGCCATTCGAGTCCTTCTTCACGGCGCGTGGCTACACGTGTCAGGCGCCCGCCTGGCCCTATCATGACCGACCGATAGATGAGCTACGCGCAAAACCTGATCCCGGCTTGAAGCGCCTGGGCCTCGGCGAGATCATCGATCACTATGCCCACATCATCCAGCGACTACCCGCGCCACCCATCCTGATCGGCCATTCGTTTGGCGGCCTCGTCACCCAGGTATTGCTCGACCGTGGGCTGGGCGCCGTGGGTGTCGCGCTCGATCCTGCCCCGACTCGCGGTATCATCGCCGCCGCCTATCCAACGACCACGCGTGTCGCTGCTGCGCATCATCGCGACGCCGGGCGGCTGGTCGAAGGTTTTCCATTGGTCGCTGCGCGAATTCTCGTATGCGTTCGTGAACACGCTGCCGCCCGACGAGCAGAAACGCGCCTATGATATGTATGTCGTGCCAGAGTCGGGCCGACTGTTCTTCCAGAATGCGTTCTCGCTGCTGGATGCGCACACTCCCGGACGCGTCGACTTCAACAATGGTCGGCGAGCGCCGCTGCTCATCATCGCGGGCACGAAGGATCACATCGTCCCGGCGGCGATGGTCAGAGCCAATTTTCGTAGGTACAATCAGCGGTCGGGCGCGATCACTGAACTTCAGCAGTTCCCGGGTGGAACGCACTGGCTGATCGCACAGCCAGGCTGGGAAATGGTCGCGGGATCAGTTGACACATGGCTGCGCAAGCACGCGCCATAGCGGGCGCCAACCTGCGCCGATCAATGTGGCAGGTGGCAAGCCCCCTCCAGATAGGCGCTGACGCCGCGATCCAGTTCCTCTGGATAGGCTGTATCCCAGCGCCTGCCCCACCTCGCGAGCTACCCGGCGGAACAGCGCGGTGGTCGCGAAGAGCGCATCCCAGTTCTCCGCGATGCCTGGCCCGGCGTACGTGCGCTCGAAGGCGGACCAGAGGTCGGGCGGCAGGGCGCGTTTCAGCCCACGGCCCAGCACGCCCGGCTTCCATGACCAGTCGTGGTCAAGCTCGATGCGCCATTCGAGCATGCGCAGCAGCAGCTCCAATTTCATGACGACTTCGAGATTGTATTTGGCGAAGGTCAGTTCGTCGCGCCAGAGACATTTGGCGGCGTAGGTCGCTTCCCACCAGAACTCCTCGATGAGCGCCAGATACTCCTTCTCGGTCGGCTTTGGCGGGATGAACGCGGTGCGGGTGGGCGTCGGCAGGCGCGCCGCCAGCCCGTCTTTATCCAGCAGCGCGCGATAGCCCCAGTCCAGCAGATCGGTGGACTCCTGGCGCTCGACGACATGCCGTAGCAGTTCGACGGGCCAGATGGCGTAGTCGATCTTGGTGTGATCCTGGTAGAGCACGAGGCGCATGTAGACCTCGAAGCCCAGCACTTCCATCGCGTCGCCAAAGCGTACCAGCGGCTCGGCAAAGTAGCGCTGCCAGGCGTCATCATCGGCGAATGGGCGCACATCAGAGACGACCAGCAGGATGTCGTAGTCGGAGAAGCGGTCGATGGCGCCCTGCCCGACAGCGCGCGAGCTTTCCAAAACGACGGCGCGCACCAACGGCTGCTCCGTCGCCCACTGGACGACCCGGCCCAGCGTCTCCGCCTCGCTCAGAGCCTCTGGTTTCTCTGACGACATATGCATCCCCTCCTCATCGTGTGTCTTGAGTGGCATAGTCCTATGATTCCATGACCATGATACCGCCTGCAAGCGCGCGATTGCGGCCAGATATCTTACAAAGTGCGGTGAGGCGCGCTCACCATCCTCGAAAATGACGAAAGCTCCTGGTTGCCGCGTAGAGCGACTGGCAGGAGCTTTCCGCGAATCAACTGATGTTGGCGCGCTGTTCCTTAACGAACCATACGATAGGGCGTGCTGGCGATTTCCGTGGCCAGCTGGGCAACCCACTCTGCCCAGGTGAGATGGGCGCCCGGAGCCAGTGTGGCTGGAAGTGGCCAGTAGGGTTGTAGTTGAACAGTCGTAACCTGTTGTGTTTGTCCAGACACTTCTTCGTTTTCGGTTCGCACAATCGTTAGAGTGCTCATGTTTATCTCCTCTATCAGCGTCCACTTGCCATGGCCGGGAGCCATATCCAATTGGGCGACATCAGCCAGAAAAATCTCGGCTTGCTCCGGCGTGGACACCGCCGCCCAGAAATGCTCCGGGTGATTGAAGCCCCATGCGTAGGCGTCCGCAACTATCTGGCGCTGGGCTGCGGCGCGCAACAGATCCAGCATGTGCGGCTGGGGTGGCCGCAGGCGCGCGTTGGTTCCCTCGGTCACGGGCTGCGTGAAGGCCCAGATGCTCTGCTCAGCCTCACGGCAGAACGTCTCGTCGAAGGCATGGGCGTCGCGGATCGCCTCGCCAAGCGCCCAGGCAGCGTACGATGCGGTGTTTGCTCCCTGGCCGATAATCGGATCGTTGACCGCGTACGTATCGCCTAACGCCACCACGAATTTGCCGCTCTCCAGGCGGCGGTAGCCCGCGCGCACGGTTGGCGTGATCGCGGCGTGGCACAGATCGAGCGGGCGGCTGAGCGCAAAGGTAGCGGGGTCGATGCGCGCGGCAATCGAAGGGGCATGCGTCCGCAACAGATGATGCGCGGTCGTGTTGAAACGATGCGGATCGTCCGCATAGCGCATCTGTGCGAGCGTCTCAAACACGCCACCAGCGATACTCTCGAAGGCAATGACCGTTAGCCCCGGCTCGAACGACACCATCGGGAAGGACAGGATTTCGCCGTGGCCTGGAACAATGGTGATGTCGAGCGCGCGTGGCGCATCGAGCGCGACCCCGCGAAACAAGCCACCAGCAACCAGACGTTGCGGCGCGCTAAACGGTGAGCGCTCGGCGATACGCGGAAACAACCCACTACATGACCCGCGACCAGCCGCCACCACGACCAGATCAAATTCCTCCGCGAGATTCGCCACATCGCCAGGCTGCAGCGTCCCGATTCGCACGCGACCTCCGCGCCGCGCAAAGTCTTCGAGCAGACGCGCGCAGTAGATGCGCATGTCAACACTCATACAGGGTTGATCGTACGCGCCACTAAATGCCAGTGGACGGTCACTGGCGATGCGGATGGTAAGATGGGTCAGATCGGCTTCGGCATCGTCCCAGTGCGCGACTCCAAGCAGGCGTTCGCGCTCACGAGTTGGCGCGGAGCGGATGACGGCATTTGGCAGCCGACTGGAGAGCATCTGATCGGGCGCCTGTTCGGTGTAGATCGTCGCATCAATGCCAGCCTCGCGCAGAAACAGGCCGAGGTGCAGGCCCGCTATCCCGGCGCCAACAATTCCAATTCTCGTCATGGCAGTCTCCTCTATCGCTCACTGAACAATCCTGTTCAGTCCCCGATGAGGCATAGCCTACGGTGAGGTACTGCCGAATAAACAGCCAGAAAGCTGCCGAATCCCTGCCGAATAGTATGTGAGGATGAGCGGAGAGGTAGAGGCTATTTGCTGACGCCGTTGAGTTCGCGCTGCCAGAGCCAGTCGGTGATGCGTTCGATGCCGTTGGTGAGGTGATAGCGATAGGTATTGAAGGGGAGTCCAAGCAGTTCCGCTGCCCGCTCCTGTGTCGGCGCTGGCTCGATGTAGGTGTGCCAGATGGCGCGGTGAAACTTGAGATCCTTCGGGTTCACCCCCAGGCCTTCGATGGCTTCGAGGATCAGCGTCCGTAGCGCCGAAGAATCTCTCTCGGCCACGTCGGCGACCAGCCGCGATTGCATCAGCGGATTTGTCGCCAGTTCGCTCGGGTGGGTGAAGTCACGCAGCGCCTGGCGCACAGCGTCCGCAAAGGCTGGCCGCGAGAGTACGAGCAACGGCGGTGCGGAAGGGCCAGGGCGCTGCTGCGTCGTGAGATTTGGGTCTGCGGCCAGACTAGCTTTGTTATTGAGCCATGCCATCGGTGGCTCCACACGCCAATCATGCGCAAAGGCTCCGTAGCGGTGGCCGTCTACCGTGAAATCCGCCTCAGGCGAGCGCCAGAAGTGAACCGCGGTAAAATGTGGCAGGATGTATTCCGGTTCAGTCATGCCGATGAAATTCCAGGCCACCCTTTGGTGGGTCATAAAGTCAATGGTTGTGTTGATCGCTGCGAGATTGAAGGCCGGCGAGACGCCCTCGTAACCCTCAGCGTTCATGAAGAAGCGAGCATAGAGGATTTCATCGTCCTGCCGCAGTGGGCCGTGACGCGTAATGAAATCCATCGCCGACTTGATGGCTGGATCTGTCGTGATATCCTCCGGACTGGGCTGTCGCAACAGAAGATGAGCGATGAATCCGAGGATGTCGCCGCCAACAGTGCGGAACATGCGAAATGCCTGCGGCTGGCGCTCTAGCCAGTATGCCGCAATCTTCGCCGAGTCTGCGCCATTATAGCGCGCGATCATCGCCAGGATAGTTGGGTGGTCATGGACCGAGGCCACTTCGGCATAGGCGCTGCCCAACGCCGACCATTCATAGTAGGAGCGGTAGATTGGGCTATGCCGACACAGGTAGAGCAAATAGAACCAGATACGTTGCTGCTCTATGCCATGCGCCTGTGCGAATCTGGCATAGAGGCCCCCAAACAGGCGTCGCGTGAGCGTGCGGAAGCTCTCGGGATTGCGCCAGCGCCAGTCGGCATCCAGCGCCTCGCGCGCCAGATCGTGGGGAAAGAGGCCAAAGGGGCCATCTTCGATAAAGGGGAGCTGGCGTAGCCACTCGAAGAGCGTGTGGGCATCGCTACCGTTCGCTCCTCCATCGAGCATATCGCCCAACAGCGTCTCTGTGGTCGCCCACATGCGCACGCAGATATCGAGCGCAAGGCGATGGTCGGCGCTCGGCACATCCTGCACGAGCCGCTCCAGCAACACCCGCACCACATCTGGTTCCGGTTCATAGAGGGGCGAGTGCGTGGGCAGCCTGTCTCCCCGGCTCAAGACATCGGCGACCAGGGCCAGCGCGAGGGGATGCCCATGAGTAAACGCCAACACGTCGGCGTGCTGGCCGTCCGGGATGCCACGCGCCGCCAGGTATGTCTGGCACTCATCCGGGCGCAGGTCACGCAGTGACATGATGCGCGCCAGCTCCGCCCAATCAATGTCGGTACGCCAGGGAGACGCGGGCGGATTGCGGCTGGCGATTACCACCAGGCTCTGCGCTGGCAGTTGTGGCAGGAAGGTCTCCCGTAGCCAGCCATCGAGCGCGGTCAGAATCTCATAGCGATCAATCAGCAGAACGCCAGCGGCTGGCCAACTCGCGATGATTTGCGCGAGTCCCACATCCTCCAGCCCAAGGCTCTGACCCAAAGCGAACAGAAACCCTGTCGGTGTTGGATCAATATTTCGGCCATCGAGATCCACAACGACGCTTCCGCCGGTTGCCGCGAGGTGGGCGTATTCGCGTAGCAGGGTGGTTTTGCCGATGCCACCAGGGCCGTAGACATAGAGCACGGCAAAAGGAGGCTCAGCCGACAGCAGCACGGATCGGAACAACTCGAGTTCGTCCGAGCGTCCTACGAAGCGTCCGCGCCGGGCTGCGACCAGCCGGTCAGCAATTCGCGGGGTATGCGCAGTAACGTGATTCCTTGTGGCCATTGTTACGTGCTCTCTTGAATGGCGCCTGGCATGGAGTGGAGTATAACATATGGCCTATCCAGAAGCGGGCATTCTCAGTCCGAAACGCGAGATGTTCATGAGGAGCGGAACCGCTGGAGCCACGGGATCACCACCTGGACGACAGAGCGGCTCGCCACGAGCGTAATCGCCACCAGCCAGCCGAGGAGAATCTCTATTGGGCGCCTGCATCTCAGCAATGATGAGCAAAATGATCCTCGCCTGGAGGGTGTTCCGCGGCGGTTAGTGCGGCTGAATGTCTTGTGAGGCAGCGTCATCGCTCGCCGGATTCCCTGGACGTTGCCAGCCGGGTGTCGCCTCGCCCTGCCAGGGATGGTTCGCCCAAACCCTGGCGTCGTGGGAGTGGTCGAGCCACTTTTTCAGCGCGGCCAGCAGCGCGAGACCCAGGGTATACGCCGATACCCAGACCGGCTGGCGAAACAGCAGGGGAAGCAGGATGATGGCGACGATCCCAACCGCTATGCTGGGGTTGAAATCGCGCAGGAGAAGATACGCCAGGCCCAAAATCACCAGCGCGCTCAGCGTGGAGAGCGGCGAGAGCGCCAGCAAGACGCCAAGTTCGGGGGCCAGCCCCTTGCCGCCGCGCCCACGCAGGAAGATGGAGAATTGGTGGCCCACCACAGCGGCGACGCCAGCGAGCAGCGCAACCGCCAGAGGGGTAAGCGCGCTTGCCGCCCAGAAGATCAGGTAGCCCTTCAGACAATCGAGGAGAAACGCCAGAACCCCCCATTGCGGGCCGACCACGTGCCAGACGTTGCGGCTGCCGACGTTGCCTTCGCCCACCTCATGCAACGCCAGGCCAGTGCGCCTGTACGTGATGATCTGGGAAAAGGGAATCGAGCCAATGAGGTACGCACAGAGAATGACGACGAGGTAGAGTTTATCCATTGCATCACCTCAACATCCCAACTACACGACAGCACCTACGATCTAGCGTTCTATCTAGCATTCTTTGCGCCAAGCACCGGAGGGAACATAAACACCCTCTGCTCAACATACGTAATCGTAACCCTGTCGGTGGTACCAAGGGGGAGATGTCGCAGGCGCCACGAGAGGATGATGAATACGCAATTCCGTCACGGGACGCCGGGGCAGCTTTTCGGCGTGAAGGCGAGGGGCGGTGTCGGCAGCGGCCCGTAGGGGCTGACGCTCTCCATCAGCCGGAGAAGCGCCACATACTGCGGCTTGGCCGCGCCATTCTTGTGGACATCCACCATATCATCACTGCCGTAGCCACCGTAATTCGCCAGATCGAACTGGTTGGCGAACGAGGCGCCCGCGCGGGCCATGCTTTTCAGCGCGGTGACGCTGTATTGCTCGATCCAGCAGGCATCCTGGGTGTAGTCTGGCATCGGCGCCGATGGGTCGGCGTTCCACTCGGTCACGCCGATGGGGATGCGCGCGCCAGCCGCGCCGAAGTACTGGGTCAGCCAGCCGCGCACCGTCGTCACCTGGTCGCCGTAGCTATCCGCCTTCTGCATACATGAGTCCGCGCTTTCCTGCCAGCAGGGATACCAGTGGAACGTCACGAAGTCTGGCGGTACCTTGTTCACAGCCATCCCTTGCAGCGCCTTCTGCATATAGCAGACAGTGCTGAGCACCGAATAGGTGCATTGGTTGAACTGCGGGGTGGTGGCGGCGGGTCCGCCGAAGAGGGCATGCGGATCGATCTTGCGCAGCCTGGGGATCTCGCTCGTCCACTGCGCGATGTAGGTCGTGACCGGTACCTGCTCGTTGTCCGGCTCGTTCATGAACTCGTAATACGAGCACTTGCCCGCGAAAAGTGTCACCATATGCTCGTCGTAGGCCATACTGTTCCTGGTCGGTAGCTCGCAGAGCAGCCGCGCGCCGGTGTTGAGCGCGGCCCGTACCTTGCTTTGCTGGTAGGCGTCCGTCACTGGCTGATTCGTGACCAGGTCAACCTGGAAGAGCCAGGTGCGAATCAGCGCCAGGTGGTCGGCCTTGGCCTGCTTCTGGATCGCCGGGAGGGTGATGAGATTCTTCTCGGCGTCCCAGTTCTGGGTATCGTTGGTACCCCACAGCATCGAGGGGACGCCGTGCCAGAGGGTCTCGCCGGGCAGCAGTGGCGGCGGGGTAGCAGGCGCCCAGCCTGCGCGTGGGCCGTTGCTGGAGTTCGCTCCTCCAGTGAGCCGGGCCACCGCCGCGCCGCCCCCAACCACGACGACCAGCACGAGCGCCAGCAGGCCAACGACGAGCGCGGGGCGTGCCTTCATCTGGTCGGTCAGTCGCGTCTTCTGCGGTGTCTTCTGAGCAGGCGTCGTCATATCCTTGCCCCCTCCATAGCAGCGGCGCCTCACACACAGATAGGCGGTGAGTCTGCCCAACCTGTCGGGGCAGCATACCCCCAACCACGACCCGTGGGCAAGGTTCGAGGTGTGTAGGATGAGGTAGCAATATGGTTGCGGGACTACGATGCATGCGCCGACTGCGGCACGACCGCGCGGCTGCATCGGCGCGGTGCAAACGCTGGGATGATCGCCTGGCGGTACTTTACAGGATTGATAGTGATCCTGGGTTCAGCAGGTCCCCTCTCGCGTTGACTGGGCTGGTATACTGATGGTAGCGAGCGAGTAGAGAAAGCGCGCGATGAGCAAGGATCCGCAACGCCCCAACACCAATGACCTTGCCGCCTGACGCGCCACTGCCACTTGACCGTGACTCATCTATCCTTTACACTACCGCCTGGTTGGTAACCTCTGTGTTGATGGATTTCACCTGAACTGAGGAACTCGTGATGCTGCCATCTTCGTCTTTTCCAGGATCACCATCCCCGCGCAAGAAACCGTCCACTATACGTCTCGTCGCCACCGGGTTGGTGACTGGACTGCTTGTCGTAGCGTTCGCCGGAGTCCTGGTGGTACGCGGTATCGGGAATACACCACGGCTGGCCTCTGGGCCAGCAGCGACGGCGACAACATTGACGACGACAGCGACCGACGTAGCCACGCCTGACACATCCACACCCGCGCCTGGGACCACGCCGCTTCCCACGACATCGGCTGGCAATCCCGGAACGCAGACTGGCGCCGTCCGCGTGACGCAGAACCAGGATGAACTCAGTTGTGTCCTGGATGATCCCACGCCGTACACCGTTATGCTGTTCAACGGTGGCAATGTGACTGCCAACTGGCATGTGTATGTGCCCGCAGTCTACGGAACCGTCTCAGGCGGGCCAGTTGTCCTGTCGCAACCCCTGGCTGGTCCGCTCTCCTCGTATCCCTATTGGGCGGATGCGAACCCGCAAGATGGGAGCGTCGCGCCGGGGCAGACAGCCAGCTTTGTCATGACTGCGCACTATGGGATGCCCTGTGGCAGCACGCTCTATAAAGCCGCTGTGCAGTTACACTTCCCATCGGGTACCTCGCAGGCAGATATTCCCCTCACCTTTGGTGGAACAGGGCCTGCTCGCTACTCCAATGTCGTGCTGGTGTCAGGAAGCCTGAATATGACAGAAGCGTGTCCGGCGAGCGGCGTTGCGCCAGCCCCGTACACTTTCGCGATCAAGAACACGGGCAACTATTTCGCGGTTCCTTATGCGGTCGTTCCAGAGACTGGGCTTGGGGGCAGGTACTGGACAGATACCCAGTATGTGGAGGATCCGCAGGAACCGGTTTCGACCTGGCTCTATCCTGGCGAGACATGGACGTTTACGATCTCTCCGACAGCTGGGCTGAATTGCGGTGGGGCGTCCTACTCGTTTGAGTTGCAAATCAACAATGCGCAAGGAACCAGTACATCCATGACGTTCACTGACACGTTCAACTAGCGGGGTACCGCCGAACTGCGTCGCTTGCCCATGTGGAATGTAGCGCTGCATGGGCAAGCGTTGTAGTCTAGCGCATTTGGCGCGACACAGCCGAGTGGGGTGTTGAGCGTATGGGCGGTGCAAACGCTGCGATGACTGCTAGCTATATTGTTAACCATGAACCTGAGCAGTACACCTTGTTGTTTGCCCGTTGTATGACATATGTGACGCAGAAGACTCAGGGCGCTGGATGAGCGTTCACTGTAATTGTCGTAGTGGCGCGTTTGCAAGCGTCAACGTCCATCATGCACATCGCTTGCCTCTAGTGTATACTGAGCTATATGTCTGGTGTGAGGAGGCGGGTATGGGCGCCGTACGAGGCATGATAGTAATTCTCACCCTTATTGCCTGGTTTGGAAGTCTCGTCGCGCTTGTAGCGCTGCCGCTCCTGCTGAGGCGGTCGCTTCGAACTGATCGGCAAGGCGTGCGGCCACGCGTGCATACCATCGATCGCCTCCGCGCCGCGGGAAGGTGGGTCAGTCGGGGGCCACGAACAATCGGCCGTCTGCCTGGAACAATGCGACAAGACACAGCTTATCGTCGAAGACCTGCTTATCCCATGACGCAGGTGACGCAGCGCGTCCCACGCGGACCTGTCGACGCGCCTCGGCACGGGCGAAGGCCTGACGCGAGGGCGTCCAGCGTCGATCCCATTGACTGGTCGTCCGATCCGGACCGCCGATTCCGCACCCTGCAGACAGCCAAGGTGGTCCGACAGCGATCAAACTGGCCTAATTCTCCAGCGCGGGAAGAGCGTGACCAGCCACAGCCTCCTCGGAATCGCCGAGCGCCTTTCGACCGATGAGCGACGGTCGTCGTAGAGTGGCGCAGCCGAACACGTCACTTCTCGCCACGGCTACGTGAGCACGCTCTCCAGCCCTGAGGACTAGCTTGCGGCCGGCGGCAGCGTGCGCCTTCCCGTCGTGTAGCGCCCGGTGCCGCCTGCGGGCGACCGGGCTTTCACCCCCATGCCTGAAGGCGGGGGCGCTCAGCCCGATTCTTTGGTGGGATCTGCCTCAAGCGCATGTGACCGTCACATTCACAGAGGGGTTCGAGCCGTTCGCTGTGAATTGAATCATCGACCCGCTTGCAACTGGCGCTGTCCAAGTGATCGTCACAGGATCGCTGCCCTCCGGCGCCAGGGTATCGCCAGAGAGGCTCGAAGAAGCGATGCCGAAGGTGTTCAGCGACCAGGTCATCGGACTGCCACCAGGATTCGACACTGATATGGCAGTAGTTGAGGGCGCGCTGCAACTCCCGGCATCCACGCTGGTTGGAGTGACGCCTAGTGTGGCAGGTGATGGAGTAGCAGTGGGCAATGGTGTCGCGGTACGGGTCGGTGTCGGAGTAGCAGTAAACGCCGCAGTAGGTCTCGGCGTCGGACTGGCGTCGGGCTTCCCAGGCGATGACGTCGTGATCGGCGACGTTGTGGGATTTGTACCGACAGCAGTTGTGCTCGGTTGCACTTGGGAGAGGGTGTAAGTCGGAGGCGCAGCAGCGGTTGACGGCCCAAGAAAGGCTGCGACATCGTGGGGCAGCCCAAGGACGACCAAGAGCGTCGAAGACAACAGGAAGACCACTGCCGCGCATACGATGCCTACCAGCAGACGGCTCGTGGTACGGGTAGGCGCGCGGTCACTCACTGGCCACGAGCGCGGATTCCTCTCGTAAGACTCGTAAGGCTTGTAAGGATCGTATGGCACGCCGTTTCTACCTCCACCACGTCGGCAATATCACCGAACGTTTCCTGCTTCTGGATACCCGAAGTCCATGTTGCGCCCACGGATCGTGGACGCATGTTTGGCGTGCTACGATGGAAGGCATGCATCGGTGTCGTGATTGCGTCCAGAAGGACGCAATCACCAACAGCGGGCGGGTGTGCGCCGTGGCCCTAATATACCATAGCCTGTTTGCCGAGTTGTCGTGTGACCGAGGTCTTATTGTGCCAGAGAGCGTCGCGCAAAGCGCCTCGTGCGTCATTCTGGCTGGGGTCGCACAAATTGGCGATCCAGGCATGTCCTGGCTCACTGACGTAGCGCTTGACGATGGCTGAACTATCGAGAAAATAGAGCGGCATCAACGCGGCCCGCGATCTTCGATCACCATTTCCGAGGCGAGTTTGCCACCGCTCAGCAGGCGCGCGCGTTGTTCGCGCTCTGCTGTTTCCTCCGCTGTCAAGGGTACGCGCGTTGGCAGGTTGAGGATCTTGCCCTCCTGATACTGCCGCTGGGTGAATTGGCTGCTGGATAGAGGCTGGGGGATCGCAGTTGATGCGCTTAGACGCTGCGAGAGCAGGTCACGTGCGACAGACTCAACGGGTTTGCCACGCTGCGCCGCTTGAGCGGCAAGCTCGGCGTACTCCTCATCAGTGAGTATAATAACCATTTGATGCGCCATCATGAACCTCCTGTCATGGGTGGCTTCGATGGCGGTGATCTATAGAGTGGTGCCCCCAGGGCGACTCGAACGCCCGCCACCAGCTCCGGAGGCTGGTGCTCTATCCACTGAGCTATGGGGGCCAGTGGTCACTGTGTCAGCGCCTCCAGTGTAGCACACCCGCCTGGCTGCCGCAAGGAAACCAGTACGCCCTGCGCATCGATAGTGATAGCCCCTCACCCATCAAACCATCACAACATGAACAACATCAACTTCGCTCTCACAAAAGCGCGCATGAGATTGTATAATAGCCATCACACTACGATAGCCGCCTGCTTCACCAATGGAGCGCACGACCATGCTCTTTCTCTGCTACCGACGCGCTGACGCCAGCGAGAGCGCCGATCGCCTCCATGAATGGCTGGTAGACAAGCTCTCGCCTGACAAGCTCTCGCCTGACGAGGTCTTCATGGATGTCCACTCCCTCCATGGTGGAGACGATTGGCTTCGCACCGTCCAGGAGAAGATCTCCGCATCGCAGGTGGTACTGGTCATCATTGGGAAGCATTGGCACGAAGGCGATTTGCAGGATGAGAAAAATGCGAGCCGCATCGAGATCGAGTTTGCGTTAGCGCATAACATCCCGATCATCCCGGTACTCGTGGAAAACGCTATGATGCCCTCGGTGAAGGGTATGCCGGAATCGCTGGAGCCATTCTTCGGTCGCCATGCGATCCAGGTACGCCCCGGACCAGACCGCCAGCACGATTTGCCCCGGTTACAGCGCGATCTCGAAGGCCTCGGTGTCGCGTTTCCGCGCCCGCGTCCGCGCTCCAAAGCCGAGAAACTGCGCCTCGATTTACTCAAAAAAGTACGCAGCCAGATCGCCGATGGCAGGCGCGCGGCGCTCCAGGACCTTGCCTACATCGAACTGCATATGCTCACCCAGCCAGGCGCCATTGATCCACCGTGGCTGCTGGTTCATCCTGAAGACGGCCAACCGCAACCCGTAGCGCCCGGAGAGACGCCCTGGGGCATCCTGGAGGAACGTGGCTCACTGCTGATCCTGGGCGACGCTGGGGCGGGCAAGACGACGATGCTCCTCGATGTGGGCAAGCGGTTGGTGGAACGCGCACAACGCGACGAGACCGATCAATGGCCCATACCGCTTTACCTGAATCTGGCGTCGTGGGGTCGAGAGAAACGGCCACTACGCGAGTGGCTGAGTGAGCGATTGCAGCAAGATTTCGGCTTTACGAAGCGGGCGAGTCGCAGGCTATCCACCGACCGCTTAGCGCTGCTGTTAGATGGCCTCGATGAAGTGGATGAAAAAGCTCGTTCGGCGTGTATTGAGGCCATCAATACCTATCAGGCTGACTCGCACGATCACGTACCCATCGTCGTCTGCTGCCGAGCAGACGAGTATTTCACCCAGGCGACGCGCTTGCGTGTCGCCAGCGCCATTCGCGTCCAACCGCTCAGCCCAACGCAAATCAGCGCGTTCTTGACGCAGGGTTCTGGTCAGTTACGCGCACTACAGGATGCAATACAGCAGGATCCCGGCCTGGATGAGTTATCACACTCGCCCCTCTGGCTGAACATCATGGCCGTCATCTATCGTGCTATTCCCAGTGAGCAGATTCCACAGGGGAGCGCGCCAGATGCGTTGCGCAACCAGATCCTTCATCGCTATGTTGCGCTGCGGCTCAACGTGCGTTATCGAGCGCGCCCGCAGCGGAATGCGCCAAAGCAGCAAAAGAAGCACAAGCGCGACCAGCCGCCGCCGGGAGCCTATGCGCCAGGCGATGCTCTGCGCTGGTTGGCGTGGTTGGGACACATGCTCAAGCACAGCGGCCAACCACGCTTCTACCTGGAATCGCTCCAGCCAACTATGGCAAGGCGACCAGCCGCAGTCAGGATGCTCTACCTGTTGGTCTTTGGGCTTGGCAGCATCCTCACGCTCGGCCTCATAATCGGGCTGGTAAGTGGCCTGGTATTCGGCCTGATCTATGGGCCAGCCGCTGGCCTGTACGCGGGATTGATCTTCGGTGCGGTCTTTGGCATAACTGCTGGGGTCTACATTGGTATCATTTTCGGGCTAGTCGCCAGCCCCGGCACGATCAAACTCAAGGATCGCTGGCGCTTCAAGGTCAGCAATGTTGGCTTTGGTCTCCTGGGCGGGGTTCTCGGTGGACTCGGCATGGGGATTTTTGGCGGATTTCGCGTCGCCCTGGTCGGCGGCCTCCTGGTCGGCATTGTCTTTGGGCTGATGTTCTCACTGGTTGATGTGCTCCAGGGATCATCTATCGCCGATGCTGGCTATATGTCTCCCTATATGGGTATGAGACGCACTGGGCAAAACGCCCTGATATTCGGCCTCTTTTTGGGACTCCTCTTTGGGATCGGCTTTGGGCTGGCTTTTGGACTTGATGTCGGGCTGGGTGGTGGGCCGCTCTTAGGAGCGCTCTTCGGGTTTCTCAGTGGGCTGCTGGCTGGCATTCTCGCGGCGCTGTTCGCCGGACTCGGCGAGTATATGAAACATTGGATGCTTCGCTGGGCGCTCGCTCGTCAGGGGGCTATGCCGTATCGCTATCTCACATTCTTATACGTTGCCACCGATCGGACGATTCTTCGTCAGGTCGGTAATGGCTTCGAGTTTATTCACCCCTTGCTACGCGACTATTTTGCCACGCTGGGCGCAACCGAAACGCATGCGCCAGCGGAAGATGTTTTCGCGCAGCCAGGGCGCTAGCAGGGAAAGGATGGCGCCACAGGGATGTGAGTGGTCGTACATGACACTCATCGCCTACACTCGTAGCCGATGAGTTATCGCCGCGCTATGGCGACGCGAGTGAACCCGGCAGCGAGATGACCATCATTCATCGACCTGCTGAAAGGAGTATGCCGTATGGCGTCCATGTGGTCCGAGTCTATCCAGTGGAACATTTTCGCGCGTGAGTTGGAGGCCGTGTTGAAGGCTCGTAAGTTAGGATTGGGGCATCTCGATGATAGAGCGGTCGTGCTTCATCCCGAGAAGGTGAGACGCCTTCAGCACTCACTCAAGACACCCGCTCACTTTCCGGTGCTGAATCCAGACGAACTGGATCGATTGAATGCCATCATGACACTCTCAGACGATGAGCGAAGTCGATTGCGCGCGGCCCTCATAGCAACAGCGGCGGAACGCGCCCTCATGGATCGCCTGGAGCCGCAGACAGCGCTGATGGCGTCCAACGATGTCTTCGAGATTTGTCTCGCGGCAATGCACGACCAACCGGCATTAGCGCTGGCCGGCGTCAGGGCGGGCAACGTCTCCCCTGCGCCAGACGTGGCGACCTGGGAGTTGATGAGGTGGCGAGTCTCCTTGATGCTGGCGCGTTAGCCCTGGATGGCGCACAGCACGTCTCCAGCCTACCGGCGCGTCGCACGCAGGCGTTGGCGGCGCAAGACCTGTTTGCGCGGGCAATAGCGTTACTAGAGGTCGAAAGCGGCGCGAACGAGGTGGACGAGACGTGGCATTCCAGGATGGATGAGGCGCGCGAGGGCCAAACATTGGCCGGGACGCTGTTGCGCAAAGCGAGCTAGGATAGGCCACATGGAGAGGCGAGCGCTACTGGTAGGCATCGATCACTACGACAACATCAAGCCAGGCCTGAATTGGTGTACGGGAGACGCGCTCAGCATGCGCGAGATGCTGGGATTCCATGCCAATCACGATACCAACTATGTCTGCCATGTGCTCTTAGGCAGCCAAATACCAGGCGGGAGGCTGGATGAACGCGTCACGTTCAACCGCCTGCGCACGGCATTGGAATGGTTGTTTGCGTATGATGGTGAGGTAGCGTTTTATTTCTCTGGGCATGGCATCCCTCGGCCTAAGGGCGTGTATCTCGCAACGCAAGATGGCACGCCAGCATTGCCTGGCATCCTGATGAATGATCTCTTGACGATGGCCAACCAGTCGTCCGCCCGCGAGGTCTTGCTGCTCTTAGACTGCTGCTACGCGGGAGCGCTTGGCGAGCCTACCGATTCAGATGAAGCGACACTCGCAAACATGTATCTGCGGGAAGGCGTAACCCTGATCGCGGCGTCACGGGCTCACGAGTCGGCGCTTGAGCATGAGCAGCACGGCGTCTTTACCCGCCTGCTGCTCGGCGCTTTGGAGGGTGGCGCGGCGGATCTGCGCGGGATGGTCTCGGCGGCCTCGCTCTACACCTATGTGGAACAGGCGCTTGGCCCATGGGATCAGCGACCAGTCTACAAATCCAATGCGAGCCGACTCTCGCCTATCCGCTACTGTGTCCCTGAGATCGACGACGATGACCTGCGCAGGCTACCGATACTCTTCCCGAAGCCTGACCACCAGTATGGCCTGAATCGAACGTACGAGGTGACGCAACCCGGTGCGCTGCCCGCACACATTGAAATCTTCAACCTCTTCAAACGCTATCAGTTAGTGCGGCTGCTGCGTCCCTCACTCGGTCGTAATCTCTATGACACAGCGATGAGCGAGAACCCGGTAGAACTGACGCCATTAGGCCGCTTCTACCGGAAGCTCGCCATCGATGGCCTGTTGGGCCGCACGCCCAACGCCTCATCTTCCAGGAGACAAAATATGCCTGGCCAGGTTATCCCCAACGCCGAATCAGTCGCGAAACTCTTCCACGAGACCTATGAACGCCTGGCTCCGTCCTTCGGCTATGAAACCCAACTCGCGACACGAGTACCGTGGGAAGATGTGCCTGAGCGCAATAAGCTCCTGATGATCTCGGTGACAGCCGAGATATTGGCGATGCTCTTTGCGCCTGTAGATGAGCCACAGAAGCCCGATTCACAAGAAGCGCAAAAGCCAGACGATAAGCCAGGCTCAACAGGTGAATGAGCGCAACAGGCCAAACAGGTTAAACCGGCTATAGGCTCGATAGTCTGTCTGCCAGCGGCAAGGAAACCAGCGCACCCTGCGCGTCGTAGTCTACAATAGCTCTTGTGGATGTCGCCAGCGCCACCCACAGGCTATGCAGGCGCGGATTATGCAGTTTTACAAAATACGAGGGACAGGCGCCACGACGGCTGGCGGCTGAAGCCGCGCCTAGGGGCTACGCCGCAAAGGCCGCCTTCGCGGCCTCCCAGAACAGACGCGCGCGCTGTCCTCTCTCGCAGCCTGCGTAGCCGGCGCGTTCACGCGCCAGGCCAGGCGTCTGTCCGCTGTCCCCACTATTTTGTAAAACGACATCATCCGCCCACTTCACGATGAACAGTGTGCAAAGGATGCTCATGAGCCTACCACCATACAACCAGCCGCCAGCGGATATGCCCGCCGCGCAGTCTCCGCAGTCCGCGCAGCCAATGGCGCCCGCCGCCTATCCGACCAACGCTTTCCCGCCTGCGGACGCCGCTGTCGCCATGCTCGGCCTGACACGCGCCTTCGGCCAGAAAGTCGCCGTCAACGGGCTGACGCTGGCCGTCAAACGGGGCGAGTTCTTCGGCTTTCTCGGCCCCAATGGCGCCGGAAAGTCCACCACCATCAAGATGCTCGTGGGGATGCTGCGCCCGTCATCGGGCACGGCCTGGGTCGGCGGTGTGGATGTCTGGCGCGACCCCATCCGCGCGAAGCTGCAAATGGGTGTGCTGCCCGAACAACTCAACCTCTACGACCGCCTCTCTGGTCGCGAGTTGATCCAGTTCGCCGGGCGACTCTACGACCTGCCGCGCGACGAGGTGGCGCGCCGCACCGGCTCGCTGCTCAATGTGCTGATGCTGGGCGACGACGCCGACAAGCTGGTGATCGACTATTCCGTGGGCATGCGCAAGAAGATCGCGCTGGCCGCCGCGCTGATCCATCGGCCAGAGGTGCTCTTCCTCGATGAGCCGTTCGAGGGCATCGATCCCGTCAGTTCGCGAGTCATCGCCGATATCCTGCGCGACCTGACGAATAGCGGCACGACCATCTTCTTTAGCTCGCACATCCTGGCCGTGGTCGAGAAGCTCTGCACCCGCGTTGGCATTATCAAACAGGGGCAACTGATCGCCGAGGGCACCCTGGCCGACCTGCGCCAGCGCGCGGGCGGCGGCACCCTGGAGGATGTCTTCCTCGATCTGGTGGGCGCCAATACGCGCGAGGGGGGGCTTGAATGGCTGGAATAGCCACCACGTCGCCCAACCCCACCAAAAGCGCGCGCCCGATGGCCAACCGCTTTAGCCTGCGCTGGGGCCACATCCGCACGTTGCTCTGGCTCCGCTGGAAGCTGACGCTGCGTGGCTACACCCGCTCGTGGCGTCAGATGGTCGGCTTCATCTTCTCGACGATCTTCATGCTGGCGCTGGCGGTGGCGCTTGGCATTGGCACGAGCGCGGGCTATCTGCTGCTCGACCGGCCAGATGCGGCGCAGTTGCTCTTTGTCGTGCTGGCGGCGCTCTGGCTGGCCTGGGCGGCGTTTCCGCTGCTGCAATACACCCTGAACGAAGGGCTTGACGTCACCAAGCTCCAGATGTATCCGCTGACCCGTGGCGAGCAGATGGTGAGCCTGGTGCTGGCGACTCTGCTCGACGTGAGCACGATCATCATCTTCGCGCTCTTCGCCGCCATCATCATTGGCTGGCACGCGACGCTGCCCGCTGTCGTGATAACGCTCGTGGCGCTGGCGCTCGCCTATGTGCTGATCGTCACCACCAGCCAGTTGCTGTTGGCCGCGCTGATGGGCATGCTCCGCAGCCGCCGCTTCCGCGACCTGACGGTGATCTTCTTCGCGCTGTTTGGGGTCTCGTGCTCACTCATCAATCAATTTGCCAGCCGCGCGCTCTTCCACTTTCGTCCCGGCGCGTTCGTCTCGCTCCACCTGGATACCTATCTCCAGTGGTTCCCGACGGGGATGGCGGCGCGCGCGATTACGCTGGCCAATCAGGGTGATTATCTGGCCGCGCTGCCGTGGCTTGGCATGATGCTGGTGTTGGTTCCGGCGCTGGTGACGCTCTGGGCATGGGTGCTGGATCGCGGCATCACGACGGCGGAATCCGCTGGCAGTGGCCCGGTGCGGCGCTCGCGGCGAGGTCACCCAGAGGTCGCGGTGGAGCTGGCGCGGGTGTGAGTCATGGCGCTGCCGTCGGCGCGCGTTCCACCCGGACGGGCTGGGGGCCAATCTCCGGGCCAGCGCTGGCCATCGCCGATAAAGACCGCCGCTATTTCTGGCGCGACCCACAGATCAAGGCGTCGCTGCTCAGTTCGCTCTTTATCCTGGTGATCGTGATCGCCTCGCGCTTCTATGGCGACTCAGGGGATATCGGCGCGCCAGGCACGCCGACGTTTCTCGTCGTGCCATTTCAGGTGCTCTTTGCGCCACTGCCTGCCCTGCTAATCACCCTGAATCTCTCGCTCAACGCTTTTGGGTTGGAGCGTGAAGGATTGCAGACGCTCTTTCTCTTCCCAGTGAAGCCGCTGGATATCTTTAGGGGCAAGAATTTCGCCGTGGGGGTTCTTTCGATTGGCGGCGCGATTGTGCTGACGCTGCTGGTGGCGGCGCTGAGCGGCGGCTGGTCGAATGCGCCGCTAGCGCTGGGCTACGCCATCGCGGCGATTCTGGTGCTGATGGGCTGTGGTAACCTGACATCGGTCTTCGTGCCGATGCGTGTGCGGCGCATGCGTGTGGGCCAGGGCAGTTTTTCGTCATCTGAGAATGGCTGTCTGCGCAGCCTGACCATGTCGCTGGCGTTTATGGCGACGTTCGTGCTGCTGCTGCCGGTGGCGGCGGCGCTTGCCATTCCGCTGGCGCTCAGTCACACGGAATGGCTGGTCTTCACCCTGCCCGCCTCGATACTCTACGCGGTGGTGTTTTACGAACTGGCGACCCGGTTGGCGGCGTCCCAATTGCTGCAGCGCGCGCCGGATATTCTCAAGGCGACGGTACCCGAAAACTGATGGTGCGCTATCGTGAGCTACATGTCACGGCGACGGACGCAGCGAAGGATGGCGCGATGATTGGCTGGGCGGGGCTGGTGGGCGCGTTTCTCGCGGGGCTGCTCTCGTTCGTCTCGCCCTGTGTGCTGCCGCTGACGCCAATCTATATCGCGCAACTGGTCGGCCCTGGCATCTGGCAGCTTTCGTCGGCGGAGCCACGCGAGCGCCTGCGTCTGCGCCGGGTCGCATTCGCCACCGCGCTGGCCTTCGTCTGTGGCTTCTCGCTGGCTTTCATCGCGCTGGGAG
Source organism: uncultured Chloroflexia bacterium (assembly GCA_963702665.1). GTDB lineage: Bacteria > Chloroflexota > Ktedonobacteria > Ktedonobacterales > JADMIN01 > DAHUXT01. The sequence continues at coordinate 196,004 of CAVPDP010000013.1, read as the reverse complement.
CCACCGCCAGCGAGTTGGGCAGCCTGCTCGCCGGACACGCGGCGCTGCTGCGGCAGGTCGGCGGCATCGTGCTGATCGCGCTGGGTCTCTACGTCGCGGGATTGCTGCCGCTGCCCTGGCTCGACCGCACCCGGCGCATCCCGTTGCGCGTGGGCAAGCCGGGCTATGCGACGTCGTTTGTCGTCGGCCTGATCTTCGCCCTCGGCTGGACACCCTGTGTCGGGCCGATTCTCGCGGGGATTCTGGGTCTTGCGGCGCAGGGCGGCACGCTGAGCGCGGGCGTGCTGTTGCTGGCGATCTACTCACTGGGCCTGAGCCTGCCATTCCTGGCGCTCGGCCTCGCCTTCGACCGTCTGGCGCCGCTGCTGGCCAGGTTGCGGCGCTGGTCGCGGCTGATCGAGGTCCTAACCGGGCTACTGTTGGCGCTGATGGGTGTTATGATTTTCATGAACTGGCTGCTGGTCGTGAACTCATGGATTCCACTGCCAGCGTGGGTCGTGTGTGATGTTGTTTCGGAGGCGTTCCGGAGCATGAATGCCCCGGCGAATTTCCGGTTCATTCGCCGTGGCCTTTAGGCTACGGCGGGCGCTGCAAATGACAACCACTATTGATGTACGTAGTGTGAGGAGAGAGCGATGCGGATAGCTCCTGCCAGAGCGGAACGAGTCGCCAGCGGGCCGCCTGGCTGGCTGCTGGCTGGTCTGCTGGCTGGCTATGCGCTGGCGCTGGTGGGGCTGGCGGTGTTGCCAGGGGCGACGCTCATCGAGCGGCTGCGCGCCCTCGACGGCGGCATCTGCGCGCAGTTGCCCGGCCACTCGTTCTTTCCCGGCGGCGAACAACTTCCCCTCTGCGCGCGCAACACGGGGATCTACCTCGGCTTTACCACGACATTCCTCTATCTGGCGGCGTCGGGCCGATTGCGGGCGTCGCGGCTGCCCAGCCTGCCAGTGATGTGTGTGCTGGGGCTGGCGGTCTTGCTGATGGCGGTGGATGGCTTCAACTCATTCTTCCTCGATCTGGGGCTGCCGCATCTCTATCAGCCGATGAACCCGCTACGGCTCATCACTGGTCTCGGCGCGGGCACGGCGATGGCCGCGATTATCATTCCGGTGGCCAGCGGACTCATCTGGCGCGTCGATGATCGGCGGTCGTCGTTCGACTCACTGGGCGAACTGGCGCTGATGTTGCCGCTGCTCACCATCGATTTTTTCGTGGTGATTTCGATTGCGCCGATCATCCTCTATCCAGTGGCGATACTCAGTTCGGTGGGACTGGTGCTGGCGCTCACGCTGGTCAATCTCGTTTTTGCCCTCGGCCTCACCAACCAGATCGGGCGATTCAACTCCTGGCGTCAGCTCTTCCCGTTGTTCAGCGGACTTGTCGTGCTGGCCGTCGTGGAATTGATGGCGCTTTTCTTGCTAAAGTCCTCGGTGATGCAGGCGATTATGGCTTGAGTTGTTGACACTCTTCCGCGCTCTGTGGTCATGTAGCGGATGAAGCTTGCCCTGGGTAGCGACTTGGGCTATACTACACATACTAGGGTGCAGGCAGTGGCCAGGCGCAGTCAGCCCCGCAAAAGGCTGCTCCGGGAGGTATCGCTATGCCTCATAAGTATCAGCGAGAGATCGAAGAAATTCTACGCAACATCGAGCGTACTGAGCCTCGCCATGACCTGGGAGAACGTATCCGCCCGTTTGCGCGCCCTGCTGCTCCCCGTCAGCGCGTCTCACTTATCCCACAACTGGAGCTTCCGGTTATGTTGATTTTGCTGGGCATCGTGCTGGCGCTGGCGGGCAGTGGGTTGGCCTACTATGATGGCACATCGTTTGTGACCGGTGTCATTGTGGTCGGCGGCTTTCTGCTCTTTGTGGCGGGTGTGTCACTAGGCTGGTGGGCGCGGTTTCGCGGCGTGAGCCTGCCCGCGCGCTCATTGCGCAGATCGCCACGATCAGATAATGTTGTGCGCATGCGTCCCGTACGCTCCAATCCTCTTTCGCGGCTCGCGACCTCCATTCGCATGCGCCAGATGCGGCGGCGCTTCCGCAACACCACCGACCGCTGAGAATATCTGTCCATCTGCCCTATGTTAGTGAGGGATGTTATTAAGACGGTGTATCGTCGCGCGCCAGATGTCCTCGGTTGGATCAGCAATCAGAGTTTCCTGGGAGACTGTGATGTGAGGGATATGCGACGATCTCACTCAGATGTTTGATGAGACTTGACTAATCGTATCTGGCATTGCCCCGTCTTCTGGATATCTTCTCGTGCGCGATGTACGGCAACGGTGCAGTCTGCGAGCTGTCTTGCTGCGTAACGATCACGGCTGATTCACAGCTGGGATCGTCGCGGAGTTGCTTATTCCTCGTCTGCTACATGTGTCTGCTTTTGCCGCAGATGGCCGCGAATTATTCCGATTTGTACAGCAACTCGGCTTGAATCAGACGTTCCGCGTGCCGTCTACAGGAGCATGGATAGTACATCTGTATATGCAAGCAGGCGGATTATACCGCGGCTCTGCGCCATCGGCTCCATCGCTACAAATCACGGAAGTATTTTGTAGATGGCTCGCCGCAAAGCGCCGAGAAATGGCGAGGTTGGATCAGTCGCCACGGTGATGGATGACGGGATGTCAGATGGTGGGCATGACCGGGCCGAGCGACTGGTGGCTGGGCAGCGACTCGCCAGTGACAGGGCCGGGGACAGGCGTGAATGGGAAGACGATTTCGTAGGTCTGGCGACACGAGCCGACTCCGGCGCGGAGCGATTCGCTGCCCCATCACGATCCTCTCCTTATCGGCGCACGCTATCCCGCTCGCGCTGTGCCTCTTGATGCGCTCTCAGCAAGCGTGTTCATTGTAGCGTGTCAGCGAGAGGAACGGAAGGAGCGCGTCGGTAAGATTCAGGCGAAGTGACCCCGTCCGCTCGACGCCCGGAAAGCACGACAGCGGCAGACATATCTGCTGGAGCGCGTCTCCCCCTACAGCGCGACAAGGACTATTTGGGGGTACTTCCGTTTTATGCTGCTACGATGAGAATGCTCCCTACAACCCCTTTTCAGGGGCATCCAAACGTGTGGTTCAGCTTGATTCTTTCGTACAGGCGTTCTATAATATATAGGTTGATATGCCGCCTGGTGGTGTGTTGCTACAGCCTCCCACCGGGCGGTCACTATCTGTTAGCGAACGCTGAAACACAACTGGCATTATCCCGTATTTTCCCTGTCAGATTCATCATTGAGGGGCGCCCATGTCACAAGATCGAATCGTCGTGCGCGGCGCGCGCGAACACAACCTCAAAAATATAGATGTCATCATTCCTCGTGACCAACTGGTCGTCATCACCGGACTCTCCGGGTCGGGGAAGAGCAGCCTGGCCTTCGATACCATCTTTGCCGAGGGCCAGCGGCGCTATGTCGAGTCGCTTTCCTCCTATGCCCGACAGTTCCTGGGGCAGATGGATAAGCCGGACGTCGACCATATCGACGGCCTCTCGCCCGCCATCTCCATTGACCAGAAAAGCACGTCGCACAATCCGCGTTCGACGGTGGGCACCGTCACCGAGATTTATGACTACCTCCGCCTGCTCTACGCCCGCATTGGTCATCCGCACTGCCCGGTCTGTGGCCGCGAAGTCACCCAGCAGTCGGTGGAAAAGATCATCGACGCCGTCACCTCGCTGCCCGATGGCACACGGCTGATGTTGCTGGCGCCGCTGGTGCGCGGGCGCAAGGGCGAGTACAAGAACACCTTCGAGGAGATGCGCCGCGCTGGCTATGTGCGTATGCGGGTGGATGGCGAGGTGCGCGACCTCAGCGAAGACATCGAGTTGGACAAGTATAAAATACACACGCTCGAAGTGGTGGTGGATCGGCTGGTGATCCGCCATGCCGAGAGCGAGCCGAACACGTCCGGCGCGAATCTGCGGCTGGTCGCCGAGCAACCGGTCGCCTATGTGGCCGAGAGCGCGCAGACCGAGACCGACCCCGAGGCGGGCCAGCGTACCCGCGTGGCCGACTCCGTCGAGACGACGCTGAAGCTGGGCAGTGGCATCCTGCTGGTCGCGATTGTCGGCGGCGAGGAGCGGATGTATTCCGAGCGCTTCACCTGCCCCTATGATGGCACGAGCCTGGAAGAACTGGCTCCCCGCAGCTTCAGCTTCAACAGCCCGCATGGCGCCTGCCCGGAATGCACCGGCCTGGGCACCAAGCTGGAGATCGATCCCGACCTGGTGGTGACGAACCCCGACCTGAGCATCGCCGAGGGCGCGATTCTGCCGTGGAGCCGCTTTGCCAGCACCAGCCAGTGGTATACGACGCTGCTGGGCGCGGTGGCCGAGAAGCATGGGTTCAGCCTGGATACGCCATGGAAGGATCTGAGCGACGAGGCGCGCGAGGTGGTGTTGCATGGCTCGAATGAGTCGGTGGCGTTCTTTTATCGCAACCGCCAGGGAACGCGGCGCCAGTATTCCAGCAACTTCGAGGGAGTGATACCCAACCTGGAGCGCCGCTACAAAGACGCCTCGGAGCATGGGCGTGAGGAGATCGAGCAGTACATGTCGGCGCGTCCGTGCCCGGCGTGTAAGGGCGCGCGCCTCAAGCCCGAAAGCCTCTCCGTCACGATTGGCAGCCGCAACATCGTGCAGGTGGGCGACTTCTCCATCGTCAATGCGTTGCGCTACTTTGAGGCGCTGACCGCCGACGCAATCGAGTCGGACGACGCCTACGGAACGAACGGCGCCAATGGCAACGGCTCCAACGGTGGCAATGGCCGCAATGGTAAGGCGCACGGGCGGGTGAATCTGAAGCTGCTGAAGGCGTTGCGTCCCGACGACCTGAGCAATATCGAGCCGCTGACCGAGCGCGAGCGGCTGATTGGCCGCCAGATTCTGAAGGAGATTCGGGCGCGGCTGGGCTTCCTGGTGGATGTTGGCCTCGATTATCTGACGATGAACCGTTCGGCGACGACGCTCTCCGGCGGCGAGGCGCAGCGCATCCGGCTGGCGACGCAGATTGGCTCTAGCCTGATGGGCGTGCTCTATGTGCTGGACGAGCCGAGCATTGGGCTGCATCAGCGCGATAACGCCCGGCTGATTCGCACACTCGTGCGGCTGCGCGACCTGGGTAATACGCTGATCGTCGTCGAGCATGATGAGGATACGATGGAGGCCGCCGACCATATCATCGATATGGGGCCGGGCGCGGGCGAGCATGGCGGCTACGTGGTGGCCGAGGGAACATTCGCGGAGGTCTCGGCCAATCCGAAATCGCTGACGGGCCAGTTCCTGTCGGGCAAGCGCTCGATTCCCGTGCCAGAGGGGCGGCGACCCGGCAATGGACGCTCACTGTTGATTCGCGGCGCGCGCGAGAACAACCTGAAGAATATCGATGTGACGGTGCCGCTGGGCCGCTTTGTGGTCGTGACGGGTGTCTCGGGATCGGGCAAAAGCTCGCTCATCAACGAGATTCTCTACAAACGGCTGGCGCAGCAGCTCAATCGGGCGCATGCGCGGCCTGGCGACCACGATGGCATCGATGGCGTGGAGTATCTGGATAAGGTGATCGACATCGACCAGTCGCCGATTGGCCGCACGCCGCGCTCGAATCCCGCGACCTACACCGGAGCGTTCACGCCGATTCGCGAGCTATTTTCGCAGGTGCCGGAGTCGCGGCTGCGCGGCTACCAGCCGGGGCGCTTCTCGTTCAACGTGAAGGGTGGCCGCTGCGAGGTCTGTAAGGGCGAGGGCATCCTGACGATTGAGATGAACTTTCTGCCAGATGTGTATGTGCCCTGCGAGACCTGCAAAGGGAAACGCTATAACCGCGAGGCGCTGGAGATTCATTACAAGGGCAAGTCTATCGCCGATGTGCTGGAGATGACGGTTGCGGAGGCGCTGCCTTTCTTCGAGTCGGTGCCCTCCATCGCCAACAAGCTGAGCACGCTCAACGATGTCGGCCTGGGCTATATCCGCCTGGGCCAGCCCGCGACGACGCTCTCCGGCGGCGAGGCGCAGCGCATCAAGCTGGCGACGGAGCTTTCGCGCCGGGCCACCGGGCGGACGATGTATATTCTGGATGAGCCGACGACTGGCCTGCACTTTGCCGATGTCGAGCGGCTGCTGGCGGTCTTGCAGCGGCTGGTGGATACCGGCAATACGGTGGTGGTGATCGAGCATAATCTGGATGTCATCAAAGCGGGCGACTGGGTTCTCGACCTGGGGCCAGAGGGCGGCGACCGTGGCGGCGAGCTGCTGGCCGAGGGCACGCCAGAGCAGGTCGCCAGGGTCGAAGCATCCTTCACCGGACACTATCTGGCGAAGGCGCTGGCGCAACCGGCGAGACGGTAAGGAGGCGCTATGCGAAGCGATGATGCTGAGGCCCGCAAGGCGGATATGCTTGATCGCATCCGAACGGCGCATGCGCGATTGGAGCACGTGGTGGCCTCGCTGACACCCGGACAGATGGAGGCTGAGGGATTCAGCGGCGGGTGGTCGGTCAAAGTGACGCTCGGCCACATCACATGGTGGGAGCAGGTCCCGGCGCATGCCTTCCGCGGCGAGCCTGCCGAAGACATCTTGCCAGGCGAAGAATGGGATACCGATCGCGCTAACGCCGTGCTCTTCGCGCGCAATCTGGCACGTCCGCTCGCCGACGTGCTCGCCGCCTTCCAGGCCTCCTATGCTGAGTTGCTGCGTGAGTTGGAGGCGTTGCCCGCTGCGCGGCTGGACGAACCAGGCCCCTATGGTGGTAGCCTGTTCGAGTTGATCGCGGGCAACACATACGACCACTACGACGAGCATGCGAATCTGCTGGCGGCGGCGTTCGGGATCTCGCTGCCTCAACCCCTGCGACGCGATTGAACATGCTCAAGCAATTGGCGCCTAGTTTCAAATACGAGGGACACTGCGCGGTTGCAGTGGGGTGGGCAGGCCCTCGTGAACGCTACGGCGAATGGGCGCATGCGGCGGTGGGTGGGGAAATTCGCCGGGGCCTTTGGGCTTCCGGCACGCGTCCCACAGCTCCTGCCGCAGGCCGGAGATCTGTCCCTGGTATTTGAATATTGCATAAGTCGCATTCGATGCAGGCAATCGCCGCTTCTTGCATGGGACAAGTCGTGTGCTACACTGCGATGGGTTCTGTCTGGCTCCATGAGAGCGTTGGTTGGAGAATATCTCGTGGGCAATGAGCGGGTGGTCTGGGTGACGGGCGCGGGGCAGGTTCGCTACTGTAGCAAGTGTGGACAGCCAGAGGGCGAGTGTCGCTGCCGCGAAGAGCGGCGCATGGGCAATAGCTCCGCCGCCCCGCGTGATGGCTTCGTGCGGCTCGCGCTCGACCGCAAGCAGCGCCGTGGCAAATCCGTCACCATCATCTCCGGTCTCCCCACCGACCTCGCCAACTGACCGCCCTCGCCCAGGAGTTCCGCAAGCTCTGCGGCACAGGCGGATCGCTCAAAGAGGGCAACATCGAGCTTCAAGGCGATCATCGCGACAAAGTGGAGGCGCGGCTGCTGGCGCTGGGCTACAAGATCAAGCGCGTCGGTGGCTAGCCGTGTCTGCCACTCCTCCGACGCCGCCCGCGCCCGATGGGCCGTCAATCCGCTGGTCGCGTGTCTACCAGCCGCAATGGGATGACGCGCCCCAGGAGTACGTAGACGCTGGCCTCGTCGACGTAGGACGCAGTCGGCGGCTGGCCAAAGCGGAGGATGCGAGCCGGGCATTCAAGGCGTATCTGGGCGTGCAGCACTGGGATCCCGCGCGCTGGAATCTGCCGGGCGACGCGCGCGCTGTCTTCTTTCTCTCGCTCTTCCACCACAATCGTACGCTGGCGCTGCGCACCTACCCCACACTCGCCGCCGCGCTCGACGCGCTCCACGAGGCATGGCGTTCTCTCGCCTGAACGGTTCCCACGTGCTACAGTGTCGAGTAGAGACGTTGGCAGGATAGCGCGCGTCGATTATCAGGGATTAGCCGTAGGGCTTCAGCCTACGGCACGCGCGCCTCAGGCAACCGCTGCCATTCACGCTCCCTATGTACCCGTAAACATGCGCCTACTCTGGCGTCACCATACTGAGGAGGCGACACATGCCCGACCTGCACGCGCTCGCTGGGTCACACAGCCATGGCGCACTCAATGGAGTGCGGCGGTTGCGCATCGCACTGGCCCAGATCAATGTGACCGTTGGCGCGCTTTCCGCGAATGTCGAGCGGATCGTTGGCGCGGCGGGCGAGGCGCATAAGGCCGGGGCGCAGATCGTCATTTTCCCCGAGCTGGCGATTCCGGGCTATCCACCGGAAGATTTACTGCTGCGGCCTGGTTTCGTCGCCGACAATCTGCGCGCGCTGGATGATGTGGCTCGCGCCACGGCCAGCCTGCGGGGCATGACGGTGCTGGTGGGCTTCGCCGACCGTGGGGCCGACCTCTACAATGCCGCCGCGATTCTGCGCGATGGGGTCTGTGTGGATGTCTACCACAAGCATTTCCTGCCCAATTATAGCGTCTTCGACGAGGATCGCTACTTCCAGCCCGGCGCGAGCGCCCCGTGCTACATGATCGATGGCGTGATGGTGGGCGTCTCCATCTGCGAAGACATCTGGTATCCCGGTGGGCCACCGACGATCCAGGCGTATGCGGGCGCGGAAGTGTTGCTCAATCTCAGCTCGTCGCCATTCTTCGTGGGCAAGCAGGCCGGACGTGAGCGCATGCTGGCCACCCGCGCCTCGGATACCGGCTCTATCGTCGCCTACTGCAATCTCGTCGGCGGCCAGGATGAACTGATCTTCGACGGCAATAGCGTCGTCTTCGATGGCCAGGGCGAACTGATCGCCCGCGCCAAAGCCTTCGAGGAAGACTTGCTGCTGGTTGATCTGGATATCGAGGATGTCTTCCGCACGCGCCTGCACGATCCCCGGCGGCGTAAGGAAAAGCTCGACCAACGCGAGGCGGATCCCGCGCCCATCGTCATCGGCGGTGAGGCTACTCATGCGCACACATCCGCGCCGCCGCTCGCCGCGCGCATCGAGCCGCCGCCCTCGCCGCGAGGAGGAGGCGTATCGGGCGCTGGTGCTTGGTACCCGTGACTACGTGCGTAAGAACGGTTTTTCCTCGGTGGTGATCGCCCTCTCCGGCGGCATCGATTCGGCGCTCACGGCGGTCATCGCGGTGGATGCGCTGGGAGCCAGCGCCGTCACGGGCGTCTCGATGCCGTCGCGCTATTCGTCTCAGGGTAGCCGCGACGACGCGCAGACCCTGGCCGATAACCTCGGCATCCGCTATCTGACGACTGCCCATCGAGCCAACTTTTGCCGCGATGCTGGATGTCTTGCGCGAGCCATTCGCGCTCTTCCCATCGTCCTCTACGCTGCCTGAGGAGAACATGCAGGCGCGCATCCGGGGCAATCTGCTGATGGCGCTCTCGAACCGCTCGGGGGCGATGGTGCTGACGACGGGCAACAAGTCGGAGATGGCCGTCGGCTATGCGACGCTCTATGGCGACATGGCGGGCGGATTCGCCGTTCTCAAAGATGTCTTCAAGACACTGCTCTATGAACTGGCGCGCTGGCGCAACACCCAGGCGGGCCGCGACCTGATCCCCGAAAGCACGCTGACCAAGCCGCCCTCGGCGGAGCTGCGTCCCGACCAGCAAGACACCGATTCGCTGCCACCGTATGATGTGCTGGACCCAATTTTGCGGGCGTATGTCGAGGATGATCGCTCGCCCGCCGCGATTGTCGATATGGGCTTCGATGCGGCGACGGTGCAGCGGGTGATGGCGATGGTCGAGCGCGCGGAATACAAGCGGCGGCAGGCGCCTCCGGGCATCAAGATCACCGAGCGCGCGTTTGGCCGCGACCGTCGCCTGCCGATCACCAACGGCTATACCAGCCGCGCTACGCCGCCGAGCGCGCCAGATGCGCCTGCGGACGCGGACGTGCGGGTACGCGCCAGCGCCAATGGTGGTCGCCATGCGCGCCGTGGCGGCTAGCGGAATCGACATCCAGTGAGAGGGAGGCGTTGCTCGTGTCACAGCAGGAAGTGATGGCTCTGCGTGATCTGCGCGCCTCCGACGAGGATAGCATCCGCCGCATTCTCGATACCTCGGAGTACGTCCACTATCACTTTGATATCGATCAGCTTTCACGGCTGCTGGAACGCTATCCTGCGGTTGGCGCGTACAGTGTGCCAGCGGGGCCGCTTGGCCGCATATCGGGCGGGACGTTGCAGGCGTTCCTGCTCGATCAACTGGCTGGCGCCGCCGAGCGCCTGGCTGGGTGGCTTCGGCGTCACCTGGAGCCAGGGGCAGCGCTTCGAGGAGTATCTTGATCCGCTACTGGCGCGGATGGTGGAGTTGGTGGCGGCTCGTGGCGCGCAATCGCTCTACTATTCCGGCGGCGATATCGATAACGACTGGCTCGGCGATAGCCTGGCGCGGCGCGGCTTCGCGCTGACCAGCCTGCTGCGCTCGTATGATAAGACCGACTTCGCCGTGCCATCCAGCGGGAACGCCGAGGCGCAGGTGCGCCCCTTTACGGCGGCGGATTTGCCGGGAGTGCTGGCCGTCGAGCGGGAGTGCTTCGCGACGCTCTGGCAGCGTGACGCGGCTGATTTTCTCGATGTCGCCGAGACCTATCCCTACTTCGTCGTCGCCGAAGACGAGAGCGGAATTCTGGGCTACCAATTCAACGCGGTGGATGCCGTCACCGGCTATCTCGTGCGCATCGCGGTGCATCCGCGCGCATGGGGGACGGGCGTCGGCACGCGGCTGATGGCCGAGGCGGTGCGCTATTTCGAGCAGCGGCGCGTCTGGAAGATCGTGCTGAACACCGAGGAGGAGAACTACCGCGCCCACGCGCTCTATGAGTGGTTCGGCTTCCAGTTGATCGAGCCGCGTGGCTTTGTGCTGGGCCGCCAGATTTCATCGCATGTGGAGTAGCCGTCAATAGGCACACAACTAATAGAGAAATCCCCTCGTCTGGATCATCCACTCAACACGGTAAATCTCCGCTTCCGCATTGGCCAACCGCTGAAGCATTTCTTCGTTACCTAACTCGCGAGCCTTCACTGCGCCAACCTCTCTAACCATCGTGTACCACGTATTGCCAAGCTCGTACAAGGTCTGAACGACTTGCTCACGCATTCGGCGCAAATGCAGCATGTGTTGTTCCATGCGCTCGCCACGCTGCTGGCGCGTCTGCATGGCAGTTCGTGCTTCGTGCGCGAGGTCGTCGAGCGATACTGCTGGTGGGATGTCTGCTTCCGATACCTTGCCATCACTCCGCATGACTGTAGCGAGAAGATACGGTGGCTGGTAGAGGCCAGCAGATTCTTGATTCGGCGGCGCTGCGAGTTTGCGCTCCAACCAATCTTCGACCGATGGCGCCCAAAAACTGTACGCAACCCCGCCATACTCATGATTCTCATCATAGAACTCTGAATCTGCCCACAGCTTGCCCGTGAGGCCATCGAGCCAAATGCGCTCGCCACCCCCAAGATCCGCAATCGATACTGTATCTTCTAGTGGGAAGTCCTTAAGGACAACAAAGGCGCCAGGGTGTGTTTCGAGCGCCTGCTCTGTTACAGGGTCCAGCCGTTTTCCATGCCCTCGAGCCGGTTCAATGGTGGATGCGTTAGGGTTCTGCGCGTACCACTCATCTGGAACACCATAGATCCCATTTCCAGGTTCAAAGAATTCGGCGCCGTTTGAGACAGTCATATACAGATGGCAAAGCATCAGCGGAAGAGAGAAGCCGAGCTGCCTCTCAAACGCATGAAGTTGGGTCGCCGAATCGAGAGGACGGAGGAGGCTTTCTTCGCCTAAGACATATGTGGCTCTTGCGCGCATACGCATGCACAACAGCTTGTAGCGCGCTTCTGTGTCCTCAATCATTGTTCACTCCTTGGGCCTGGACGGCTCCTGATACGTGGCATACGCTATACTATGCTGTGGCAAGACGCCTGTGCAATGACTTCTATTTGTCGCAATCCAAAGGAGAAATCGCCTGTGTTCATCGTCGACGCGCATGAAGATATCGCCTCGAATGTGCTGCATATGGGACGCGATGTGCGGCGGAGTGTCGCCGAGACGCGCGCCCTGGAATCCGCCGAACCATCCACCGTCAGCGAGCCGCGCAGATATCGTCCCGAGACGGCGATGATTGGCCTGCCCGATCTGCGGCGTGGTGGCGTCGGGCTGGTCTTCGCGACGATCTTCGTCATGCCCGGCGAGGCCGAGGCGATGGCGGACGATGGGCTGGCGCAACTCCGCTATTACGCTGAACTGGCGCAATCTACGCCCGGCGTGCGCATTATCGACAATCGTACCGCGCTGGATGGGCTGCTGACCGACTGGCAGGCCGCGCCGACTCCCGATGAGCGCCCGGTGGGTTTCGCGCTGCTGCTGGAGGGCGCTGATCCACTGCGCGACCCCTCTGAGTTGGCGGCGTGGCATGCCGAGGGGCTGCGCATCGTCGGGCCAGCGTGGCAGGGCACGCGCTACGCCGGTGGCACCGGGCATGCCAGGTGGGCTGACCGACCTGGGGCGTTCGCTGCTGCGCGAGATGGAGTCGCTGGGGATGATCCTCGACATCAGCCACCTGGCCGAGCAGAGCGTCTGGGATGCGCTGGACGCCTTCTCTGGCGTGGTGATTGCCAGCCACGCCAACTGCCGCGAGTATGTGCCAACCGATAGGCAACTCAGCGACGACACGATTCGCGCGCTGGCCGAACGTGACGGCGTGATCGGCGCGGTGCTGCACAACGCGTTTCTCGTCGGCGGCTATCAACGCGGCTCCGGCGTGCCTGTCCACCTGGATGCCGTCGTCCAGCATATCGACCACGTCAGCCAGTTGACCGGCAGCGCGCGCCACTCGGCCATTGGTAGCGACTTCGATGGCGGCGCGGGCGTCGAGTCCACTCCCGTCGAACTGGACTCCGTGGCTGACCTGGGCCGCATCGGCGACGCGCTCAGCGCCAGGGGCTATAGCGCAACCGATGTCGAGGGCATCCTCGGCGGCAACTGGCTACGTGTGCTGCGGCGCGGCCTGCCGGAATAATCGGACTGGCGGCTGAAGCCGCGTCTAAGGGCCTATGGCCGCAAAGCCCGCCTGCGCGGGCTAGCAGAGATAGTGCTGCTTGATTCCCGCTCATTGAAGCTGTATCAACGTTTGAAGGATACCTGATGTCCACTCAGCCCTATCTCGCGCTGATCGATCACCAGACCAACGGGCAGCGCTGCGATGTCACGCCGCTGTTTGCCGACTATGCCGCATTCTCGGCGCTGGTGGACGACCTGGCGGCGCTGGTGGAGCCGCTCGCGTTCGATGTCGTCGCGGGGATTGACGCGCTCGGCTTCATCCTCGGCGCGGCGCTGGCTCTGCGCACCCACGCTGGATTCGTGCCCATCCGCAAGGGCGGCAAGCTGCCGGTCGCGGTCGATGCCGCTGAGTGCGTGGATTACACCGGGCAACGCAAGACGCTGGAACTGCGGCGAGACGCGCTGAAGCCGGGGACGCGGGTGCTGGTGGTGGACGAGTGGATCGAGACGGGCGCGCAGGTACGGGCGGCTATCCAGCTTATCGAGGGCCAGGGCGGCGTCATCGCGGGCATCGCCAGCCTGCACATGGACGACAACGAGCAGACGGAGCCGCTACGTGCGCGCTACCCCTGCGTGCAGGCCGCGCCGGATATGTAGGGGCTGGCGGTTGGTCAAAAGTCAGGCGAAGAGGCTGTGCCGCATGTTAGGGTCGAAGCAGCATTGCCGACCACCGACACGCATATCTGCGGTGGTGAGCGGGATAGGCGCTGTGCGAATGGTGGAGGATGGCATCTCAGGCTGAGGCACGCCCCTCACAGGCGCTCTCAAGGGAGGAGAAACCCATGTTAGCGGATCGACCCATCCATACCCCACTTCCGGCAACCGATATGGCGCGCGCCCGGCGCTTCTATGCTGAGAAGCTGGGATTGACCCCAGAGACCGAATTGCGCGACCCGCGTGATGGTCTGTTCTATCGCTGTGGCGGCGTCAGATTTCTGCTGTTCCCCTCATCAACGCCCTCCGATGGCGCCCATTCGCAGATGACCTGGCTCACGAGCGATATCGAGGCCGATGTGGCTGACCTCCAGGCTCGTGGCGTCGTCTTTGAGGAGTACGATTTGCCGGACCTGAAAACCGTCAATGGGATTGCGACGATAGGCGAGAGCAAGGGCGCCTGGTTCAAAGATAGCGAGGGCAATCTGCTCGCGTTGGGTGAGTTCGACGAGTAACAAGAAGTAGTATAGCCCCGCTGAGATTCTTCGTTCTGTGCGCGTTGGCTGAGCGAGGCCATATCTCTATGGGAATCGAAGGGCCACGTACGTCTGCGGGTACCCACGCCGTAGGCTGAAGACCTACGGCTAATCCTGCGATAAACATACTCGTTTGCCAGCAGCATAGATCCCCGCGTAGGGGATTCGCCGTAGCGTTCACGCTACGGCCTGCCCACACCACCGCAACCTCATTGTGTCCCTCGTATTTTGGAAAAGAGCATTATCGCCCGCAATCCCCACTACCCCCTGCTTCCGACCCCACTAGCCGCCAGTGGAATAACCAAACGCGCCCGTAAAAAACCCCCACCGTGGTACACTAGCCGGGCAGGCGATTGTGGCCCAGCAGCGTAACCAGCAGACAGGCGGAGCGATGGCGAGCGAAGAACAGGCCGACGAGGCGCTACGAGACATCGTGCGGGCTGATTTCGAGCACGGTGGCATCCTCGCGCAGGCGCTGCCCGGCTATGAGGAGCGACCCGCGCAGGTGACGATGGCCCAGCGCGTCGCCGATGCGCTCGAAACGGGCGATCATCTGGTACTAGAGGCTCCCACTGGCGTTGGCAAGTCCATCGCCTACCTCATCCCCATCATTCGCTCTGGCCGAGTCGCCCTCATCAGCACCGCCAACAAAGCCCTGCAAGAGCAGCTTTTCTACAAAGATATCCCCTTCGTCCAGCAGCATGTCGCCCCATTCGAGGCCGCGCTGGTCAAGGGGATGGGCAACTACCTCTGCCTCGACCGCTTCACCGAGGAAGAATCCTTCCAGCAGTTGACGCACGACCTCACCTTTAGCGCCATGATCGAGCAGATGGGCGACTTCGACCAGTGGAATGGCGACCTCGACCTGCTGGCTCTGCCGCTGCGAGCCGAGCTGCGCGGGCGCGTCGCCGCCGATAGCGACCAGTGCGCCTGGCGTAACTGTCCCCACTTCCACGACTGCTACGTACGCGAGATGCGCGAGCGCTCCCGGCAGGCGCAGGTGATCGTCGTCAACCATACCCTGCTGCTGCTCGACGCCGCGATGGAGGGCTTTCTGCTGCCGGAGCGCGACGTGATCGTCATCGACGAGGCGCACCACCTGGAGGAAGAGGCGACCCGCGCCTTCACCGTCACGATATCCCCCAGCCGCGTGCAGAGTCTGCTCGCGCAGCAACGGTTGCGCTCCCACGCCGATCCGCTCGCCGTGCAAGAAGCGCTGGCCGCCCACCAGCGCACGTGGGATGCGCTCGCCCGCATCGCCCGGCCCGATGCGAAGGGACGCCAGCATCTGAGCCAGCCGCTCGAAGAGGGACTCGCCCTGGCCTCGGCGATTGACGACCTGGCGACCAGTCTCCAGCGCAACCGGCCCATCACCGTCGAGGGCAAAGAAGAACAACTCTACGAAAAGCTCGTCAAGCGCACCCGCAGCCTCGCCAAAGACGCGCGCACCGTCTTCGGCGTGAAGACGCCCAACGAGCGCGTCTACTATCTAGAGCGTGTGGGTGGCTCGCGGCGGCGTGAGGCCCAGGTCGCCGCCTCGGCGGCGCCACTCTCGGTGGCCGATCTGCTCCGCGAGAAGCTGTTCGACCGCATACCCACTATCGCCACATCGGCGACGCTGGCCGTCAACAATCGCTTCACCTTCTTCCGCGAGCGCGTCGGGCTGCCCAAATCGCCCGAAGCCGTGCTGCCGCTGACCTTCGATTACCGCACGCACGCGCTGCTCTACGTGCCACGTCTGCGCCACGAGCCAGCGTTTGGCGCCGCCAGTGGCCCCTATCTTGATGAGATGGCGAGCGAGATGGCGGGATTGGTCGAGGCGTCCGAGGGGCGGGCGTTCCTGCTGTTCAGCAGTTTCAGCGCGCTGGAGGGCGTGCTCGGACGCATCGAGAGCCAACTGCGCGCCGACGACTATACCGTATTGGTGCAGGGACGCGACCTGAACCGTATCGCCCTGCTGAACGAGTTTCGGGCGAGTCCGCGCGCGGTGCTCTTCGGCCTCAAGAGCTTCTGGGAGGGCGTGGATGTGCAGGGCGAGGCGCTCTCGCTGGTGGTGATCGACAAGCTGCCCTTCGATCCACCGGATGACCCGGTGCATGAGGCGCGCATCAACAAGATGAAAGAGACGGGCGTCAACTGGTTTGGCGAGTATGTGCTGCCGCAGGCGATTCTGCGGCTGAAGCAGGGCATCGGGCGATTGCTGCGCACGCGCGACGACCGTGGCGTGATGGCGATTCTGGATAAGCGGCTCTATACCAAGAGCTACGGACGCCAGGTGCTCGAAGCGCTGCCGCCTGCCCGCCGCGTCACGGCTATCGAAGATGTGCGCGCGTTCTTCGCGAGTGATGGCGACGACCTCGCAAGTGATGGAGCGATCTAGCATGGCCGCGAGCAATGTATTCCTGTGGGTGATCTCGCCGCTGGTCTGCGCCGTGGCGCTACTGCTGGCGGCCTGGCGTATCGCGCTGCTCTACCAGCCGACGGGCGTGCCGTGGTGGAAGCGCAAGCGGGTGATCGCGCCGCTCGTGCTGGCCGTGCCCGCGCTGGCGCTGGCGGTGAAGGTATGGACGGCCTGGGCGCCGCTCAACATCTCGCAAGATCAACTGAACAATCTCGATTTTGCCGGGTTGCGGGCGTATCAACAGCAGGTGGCCGACGCCGCGAACACCTATACGCCGTGGGGCGTGGCGCTGGTGCTGCTGACAGTCATCACGCTGGGCGCGGTCATCATCTCGATCACCAACGACCCACCCGTCCCCAAGCAAGACGACGACGAGGTATCCTGACCGATCTATGACATGTAGCCCGTGAGATGAACGAAGCCCGGAGACATCATGTCCTCTGGGCTTGTTTGTGTGGCGATGAAGGCGCCGGCAGCGTCACTCGCAGGGCAGGCCCAACAGGAGCGCAGGCGAAATGTCCTCATCTACCTGCTCCCAGTGGATACCTTGCCCCTGCCCGATCAACCGCCAATCGGCGCGCTCTTGCGCCGTAGCATGTTCCAGACGCGGGAACCAAGCCAGCGGGGCGCTGATTTCGCGCCCATCTTCGAGTTGGATCAAGAGCCGATTCCCATCGAACTGGACGCCTGTAGCCAGCGCGCTCAGGCGCGCGGGGTAGGTCGTGTGGCCGCTATGTGCAGAAGTCATTCCAGGCCTCCAATGAGGAGAACAGCGGCATAGGCTTTCTTCAGCGCTAGCGTATCAGCGTCTTGCATCAAGCTATCGAGTTCTGTCTGCTCGTCAGGTGAGAGGGGCCGTTCACGCCGTTCGTCACGGAGCGCAGTGAGCCGCTCATACTGCGAACTGGGCATACTGGCGTTTGTGACCTGCTGTAGCTCATCGTCACTCAATGATTCAAGAGCCATCAGGGCGTCGCGGAGAGCAGGCGTCAGGTCGTCTGGAAGCGGTGGCAGGCTGGAAGATAGCGTCTTGACGATCAGTCCCTCCAGTGGCTGATGAGTCAGGGAAGCAAGCCGCTCCAGACGGTGATAGAGGCCGTCCGGCAGGTGAATAGTAATAGCATCATCAATTGCCATGATTCTACTCCGCTTCCAACAGATCCTAATTTGCTGCGCGCCTATGGCATTGTATCATGCTATAGCGCCGACGCCGACCACCACCGCGAGCGCGTGACCATGCGTATCGGAGATGCTGACGTCGAAGGCGGAGAGTCCCAGCAGGCGCGCGCGCTCGACCGCCGCGCCGTGCAGGCGCACCGCGGGTTTGCCTGAGGGCAGACGGATGATCTCGATGTCGTGCCAGTGAATCGCGCCGATGCCGGTGCCCAGCGCCTTGGCGCAGGCCTCCTTGGCCGCGAAGCGCCCCGCCAGCCGCGCGATGCGTCCGTGCGCCTGGGCCAGCTCGGTTTCGGTGAAGACCTTGCGCAGAAAGTGGTCGCCAAAGCGCTCCCAGGTGCGGACGAGCCGCTCCTGCTCCACCAGATCGATGCCCACGGCCAGGGCCGTAGGCGCGGGCGGAGAAAGAAGCGGCTCGCCAGATGCGTCAAGAGATACGTCAGTCTGCGCTGGTGTATCGGAAGACCTGGCGTCTCCCGTAGTCATTTGCTGTGTCCGTTGCTCCCAGGTTGGCTGGCGCTTTCCACGGAGAGCGTCGGCGTCTCCTGCTGCTTATGGGCGGCGGAACTGCCGTTGCCATGGCCATTCCCGTGACCATTCCCGTTGCCATTGCGGCGTTCGGCGCCGTGGCCGATCCCATGATAGCGGAAGCCAAGGCGGCGCAACTCGTCCGGGTCATACAGATTCTTGCCATCGATCAGCACGCGCCCCGCCTCACGAGGGCGCATCACATCACGCAGCCGGGCAAAATCAATCTCGCGGAACTGCTTCCACTCGGTGACGACGAGCACGCCATCGGTGTCGCTGGCGGCGTCATACTCATCCTCGCAGTAGACCAGCCCCTCACTCGGCAATATCTGCTGGGCGGTCTCGGTCGCGACCGGATCATAGGCGCGCACCTGAGCGCCAGCCTCCAACAGCCAGTTGACGATGTCGATGGAGGGCGCCTCGCGCATGTCGTCGGTGTTATCCTTGAAGGCCAGCCCCAGCACGGCGAACGTCTTACCCTCCAGGCTGCCTGGGCCGCCAAGCTCCTGCTCCAGCTTATCGATGCCGACATGGCGCTGGTCATCGTTGATCTTCATCACCGCGTCGAGCAACTGGGGATGCAGCCCCGACTCGGCGGCCATATGCGCCAGCGCCTTCACGTCCTTCGGGAAGCATGATCCACCGTAGCCCAGGCCAGCATCCAGGAAGGCGCGCCCGATGCGCTTGTCGTAGCCCATCCCGGCGGCGACCTCCTTCACATCAGCGCCCAGGCGGTCACAGATGCGCGCCATCTCATTGATGAATGAAATCTTGGTCGCGAGGAAAGCGTTCGAGGCGTATTTGATCATCTCAGCGGTGTAGAGATCGGTGATGACCATCGGCGCGCGCACCGGATGGTATAACTGCGCGACCCGCGACGCCGCCGCGCGATCCGTCGAGCCGAGGACGACGCGATCCGGCTGGAGGAAGTCTTGCACCGCAGAGCCTTCGCGCAGGAACTCTGGATTGGAGACCACCGACACCTTGAGGGCGGTATCGGC
This sequence comes from uncultured Chloroflexia bacterium, assembly GCA_963702665.1. Lineage (GTDB taxonomy): Bacteria > Chloroflexota > Ktedonobacteria > Ktedonobacterales > JADMIN01 > DAHUXT01. The sequence goes on along the minus strand of CAVPDP010000013.1, from coordinate 176,623 downwards.
GAGATGCTCGTGGACGATGGCCGAAACCAGATCACCGCTGCCCACCGGCATCGTGCTCTTGTTGACGATGATGGCGTCGTTGCGCAGATGTTCCGCAATCGAGCGCGCCGCCGATTCGACGAACGACATATCAGCGCCGTTGCCGTCCTGCATCGTGGGCGTATTCACCGCGATGAAGATAAACTCGACATTCCGCATCGCATCGGCGTAGCTGGTGGTGAAATGCAGCCGCTTCGCATCGACATTGCGTGTGACCATCGGCTGAAGCCCAGGTTCATAAATAGGAAGTTCGCCGGACTCCAGTCGCTTGATTTTCGCCACGACCACATCCAGGCAGGTAACATCATTGCCCAGATCGGCCAGACACGTGCCAGTCACCAGCCCAACATATCCCGTTCCAACCACGCAAATTTTGCTCATCGTACAAATTCCTCAACAACCTCTTGAATGGTAACTCCGCATCGCATCGTTCGACAGCCGCACATTCCGCGTTTATTCCAGTAGAGAGACGACCTGGCGCGGCAAAGATGTTCCAGTGTACAACGTATCTCAACGTGGGAAGCGTCTTGACCTTCCCACTACCTGAAACCAGCGACGTACGGCATGGTAACAGCCCTGGTACAAGGCGACCATCAGACCCCGCGCACAAACGGATTCGCGCGCCGCTCCTCGCCAATGGTCGTTGGCGCGCCATGGCCCGGATAGACCGTCAATTCCGCTGGCAAGGGATAGAGCCGCGTGAGAATGCTCTCGTAGATGGCGTCTTCGTCGCCACCCGGCAGATCGGTACGCCCGATGCCATGGCGAAAGAGCGTATCGCCCGAGAGCAGCCACGCGCCCTCACCTGCGTCCGCTGTCGCTGACCCGGCGCCTGGCTCACACAACAGGCTCACGCTGCCCGGAGTATGTCCCGGCGTAGCAATCACCCGTAGCCTCAGTGTACCCACCTCCACCAACATGCCGTCAGTGATAGTACTATCCGGCACGGCGAGCCGCGCAGGCAACGGATACCCAAACTGCTCGCCCCAACCACGCGACTCCCGCGTGTAGAGATACGCGTCCGCCGGGTGCGCCAGCACCGGAACAGGCGCGCCCAGCCCCGCCAGGAGCGCCTCGGTCGCGCCGATATGGTCAAAATGGCCATGGGTATGCAGAATCCTTGCCACGGTGACGCCGCGCTCGCGAATCCGCGCCAGGATGCGCTCGGCCTCGTCGCCGGGATCGACCACCAGCGCCTCTCCGGTCTGGGGGCAGACGACGAGATAGCAGTTCGCGGCCAATGCGCCGACGGCGAACCCCTCGATGACTGGACTTATTGGGCTTTCTTCCATGCGTTGTACTCCTACAATGATGCTGTGCCAGGCTAGCGTATCTCTGGTATCTGGCGCCATTTGACTATATTTCACAGCGCATCGCTGCGCGGCGCGTTGATAGAGTATTGATAGGGTGTTGATCTATTCTAGAGCAGTCGGATGGCGCAAGCCAGACGCGTGGCCCATTTCGCTCGTTGACATGTGCTGGCCTGCTCTCCGATAATGAAAGGTGGCAGGCCGAACGGCATCCCGTTGGGGAAGCGATGGTGAGCCGCTCAGGGAGGAACCGCGTTCATGGAGGCATGGGCACTTGCAGGGATGAGTCATGTCCCTTTCGCATATTTTGTCTTGAACCTCGATCCTATTCTGGTGAGCATTGGCCCGTTTGCCATTCACTGGTATGGCATCGCCTATGTGGTCGCCATCGCCATTGGGTTGCTGGTTATCATGCGCTGGTCGCGGCGTATGGGCATCCACGAAGATCAAATTTGGAGCCTCTTCATCTGGGCCGCCATCGGCGGGCTGATTGGCGGACGGCTCTACTTCGTGGTGCAGCAGCCCGATCTGGTGGAGAACTATCTGCTCAAGCCAGCCAATATCATTGCCGTCTGGAACGGCGGTATGGCGTTCTTCGGCGCGATTTTCGTCGGGACGGCGCTGCTGTTCATCCTGGCGCCGCGCTATGGCTTGAGCCGCTGGATTGTCGTCGATGGTGGCGCGCTCTTCGCGGCGGTGGGGCAAATCTTTGGGCGTTTTGGCAACATCGTCAACGGCGACATTCTCGGCAACGCGCTGAGCGGGTCGGTCACGTTGCCAGCGGGTACCTGCGCCAGCGCGCCGTGCATCAGCTACGTGTCTGACCCCCACATCCTGCCGTGGGCGCTGGTCTACCTCAATCCCAATAATCCCTTTGTTCACCTCGGCGTGCCATTCCAACCCGCCCAGGTCTACGAGATTCTCTTCAATCTGGTGGCGCTGGCGCTGCTCTGGCCGCTCCGCTATCGCCTGCCAAAGATACGCGCTGGCCTCTTCTTCGTGCTGTATCTGGTTCTCTACGCGATCAGCCAGTTCGCCGTCTTCTTCTTCCGCGCCACCGAGCCAACCACGCCTTTCCTGGGCATCAGCGGCTTGAAGCAGGCGCAGTGGACCGCCATCATCGTCTTCCTGCTGTGTGTGCCGCTGGCATTCCTGGTGCTGAAGTTCTCGAAGCCGTGGCCGTTCTCGGATACCCGCCCGGTGCCGTGGCCCAATTTCGCGCCCGTCGATCAGCCATCACCCGCGCGCGACACGTCTGGGGACGCGCCGGTTGCGCCACCCGCGCGCCAGCGTCTCGCGTCGTCGAGCGCCACATCGCCCGCGCTTGCCGACCTGCCGCCGTGGCAGCCGACCCACCCCACCGGAGGGCGACTGCGCAACCTCTTCGGCGATATGGCGCGTTCGAGCCAGTAACCGCCCAGTAACCGCAAGGACTGTCTCGATGTCATTGCACGCTGCCCATTCACATCCGCGCCCCGACCAGCGCTGCGTCTTTTGCGCGCATGATGCGCTCGACGTGGTGCTGGCGGAGACGGAGCATTTTCTGGTCATCGCCGATCACGCGCCGCTGGCCGAGGGCCATCTGCTGATCGTCCCGCGCGATCACTACGCCTGCTATGGCGCGTTGCCGCTTGAGTTCGACGACGAGGCGCGGGAGCTGCGCGAGCGCGTCACCAGCTTTCTGACGGCTACCTATCGCGCGCCGATCTTCTTCGAGCATGGCGTCTTTCGCCAGACGGTCTTTCACGCGCACCTGCATGCGCTGCCCCTGGGCGCGGCCAGCCCTGGCTTCGCCGATGAGGTAGGCAGCATCGGCGTCCCCGCGCCGTCGCCTGACGACCTGCGCGCGTGGTACGCCGAACAGGGCCACTATTTCTATCTCGACACGCTGCGAGACGATAGCGGTCAGCGTGAGGCGCTGCTCTTCCCCGCCGATATGAGCGTCTATTTCCAGGTGATGGGCACGCTACGCACGCATACCGCGCACACAGCGGCGTGGATTCCGCCCGCGATACGCCAGGTGCAGGGCGGGTCGAAGATGCGCAGGCTGGCCGCCGCCTGGCGCGAGTATTTTGGGGATTAGAGAAGGCTGGCGGTTGATGGTGTTTTCCAAAATAGCAAGGACACGCGTTGGCCACGACGGCTGGCGGCTGAAGCCGCGCCTAAGCGCCTGCGGCGACAAAGCCCGCCTGCGCGGGCTGCAGAGTGTGCGCCAACGGGGCATCCGGTGGGCCGCGTTCCGTGCACCCGCGACGGCGTGGTTCACAGAATTCCCCCGTATGAGCGCTCACGGGTGGCCGATACTCTGCAGCCCGCGGAGGCGGGCTCTGCGGCCTTCGTCAAGGCCCTTAGGCGTGGCTTCAGCCGCCAGCCCTCCCATTGTGTAAAACCGGATCAACCGCCCGCGCTCGTTCCCACTATCCCTTCACCGAGCCAGCCAGGATGCCGCGCACGAAGTAGCGTTGCAGGCTGAAGAAGATCACCAGCGGCAGCGCCATCGAGATGAACGCGGCGGCCGTCAGCACCTCGTAGTTCGTGCCGAACGAGTTGACCAGATTGGCGATAGCCACCGTCAGCGGCGCATGTGGGCCGCCACCCAAGAGCACCAACGCCACCAGGAGATCGTTCCAGACCCACATGAACTGGAAGATTATCAGCGAGGCCAGCGACGGCACCGCCAGCGGCAGCAGAATGTTGAAGAAGATGCGCAGATGCGACGCGCCATCGATGCGCGCCGACTCCATCAGATCACCTGGCAGCGCGCCAAAGAAGCTCCGCAGCAGATAGATCGCGAATGGCAACCCGTACGCGGTATGCGCCAGCCAGATGCCCACAAAGCTGCCCGTCAGCCCCAGATTGGTCAAGATCTGGAAGATCGGAATCAGCGTCATCTGCACCGGCACCACCAGCAGCGCCACAATCGCCAGGAAGATCCAGTCGCGCCCGGGAAACTGCATCCAGGCGAAGGCGTAGGCGGCAAAGGCAGCCACCATCACCGGGAGGATCGTCCCCGGAATGGAGATGATCAGGCTGTTGATGAAGGCTGTTCCCATGTCCTGCGTCTGGAGAACACTCTGGTAGTTCTGAATCGTGAAATGCCACGGCGGCACCAGCCCATTCCACCAGCCGGAGGAGTGAATGGCGGCGGGGGTGCGGAACGAGCTGATGAACAGCCCGAAGGTGGGCACCGACCACAGCAGCGCGATCACGACGACGACGAACGTCAGCAGCCCGCTGTTGATGCTGCGCATCAGCCGCTCGCGTGGCGAGAGCGTACGGATGAGGGGTTTGCGCCAGGGCGCTCGGCTTGTTGCTGGTCAGGTCAATATCGGTCGTGATATCCGCTGGGGAGGCTGGATTCTTGCCTATGCTGCTCATCGCTGCGCCTCCTGTATGCGGAATCGGCGGATGTTGAAGATCATGATCGGGATAATGGCGACCAACAGCACGACCGCCAGCGCGCTGGAAATGCCATTATCGTTGAAAATGAGGAGCTGGTTGTAGAACTCGACGGCGATGACATTGGTGTTGAAGTTACCGCCAGTCATCACATACACGATGTCGAAGATCTTGAGCAGGTTGATAATCATCGTCGTCGCGACGACGGCAATCGTCGGGCTTATCACCGGCACGATGATGCGAAAGAAGATCGCAATCTCACTCGCGCCATCCACCCGCGCCGCCTCCAGCATGTCGGTCGGCACCCCTTTGAGCGCCGCCGAAAGGATGACCATGCAGAATCCGGTCCACATCCAGACGTAGACGACGATCAGCGCGATGTTGTTGCCCGCGCCCACGAGCCACGCCTGCGGGGGAAAACCAAAGCGCGTGATGACCGCGTTGAGCAGCCCAATCTGCTGGCCAGACGCCGAATAGTCATAGACAAACTTCCAGATGACGCCCGCGCCCACGAACGAGATCGCCATGGGGATGAAGATCGCCGCCTTGGCAGCGCTCTCGATGCGCACGCGATCCACCAGCACGGCGATGAGCAGCCCCAGCGCCACCGTCAGCGCCGTGCCCAGAACCAGCCAGAGCAGGTTATTGCGCAAGACAATCAGCGTGTTGGGGCTGGTAAAGATCTTCTGGAAGTTACCCAGGCCGATGAACTGGGTCGAGTCGAAGTTGAACAGGCTGCTCCAGGCCGTGGAGAAGACGGGATAGAGCAGAAACACCACCACAAACGCCACCGCCGGGCCAATCCATAGCCAGGCGATGAGCAGGTCGCGTGTCTTCGCGCCAAATGGCGGTCGTTTGCCATCGGCCGTTGGCGCACCCGTGACAGTAATGGCCATGAAGTGACCCCTTCCCAGGCGGACGTGGGGGATTGGCCCACGTCCGCAGCGCCTGGTAACAGGTGTGGAGATTAGTGATACGCCGACTGCGCAGTGGCCTCGATGTTGCCGAGCACGGTGTCGAGCTGGCTCTGATCCTGAATGAAGGTGAGCAGCCCTTTCCAGAAGTCTGTCTGCACCTGTGCAGGCATCAAGTCGCCCGCGCCATACTTGACGATTGGCGCGCTGGTGAGCATCGTCACCGACGCCTGCGCTACCGCGTCTGGATAGTCGCTGATGGGCACGTTCTTGTTGACCGCCGTGAAGCCACCGCGCTTGACCCAGATGGCCTGCGCGTCTGCCGTCGCCAGATATTTGACCAACTGGTGTATGGAGTCGCCGTCCTTCATCGCGACTACCACATCAGCGCCGACAGTGATGGCGCCCTTGTACTGGTCGTTGATCGTCGGGAATGGGAAGAAGTTGAAGTCGGTTCCGGGCTTCGCGTTCTTGAACTGTGTGGTGATGAACCCTTCGGCAAAGTCGCCCAGATAGTACATGTAGGACTCTGGCGGCGATTGGAAGGGGCCAAAAGTGGCGGGCTGGAAGTTGGTTGCCAGAATGGACTGTGGCGCGCCGTTGATGTAATGGTTGCCGTGGGCAATCTGCCCGAAATACTGGAACGCATTCTTGACGCTGGCGTCGGTCCAGGGGATTGAATGGGCTACCCACTTATCATACTGGGCGGGGCCAGACTGGTTGGCGAAGATTTGAGCTACCCAGTCAGCCGACGGCCAGCCGCTGGCCGCGCCGCTCTCCACACCCATCGACCAGGGATATTTCCCCGACGCAGCGATGTTGTTTGACAGGGTAATCATATCCTGCCAGGTGGCGGGTGTCGTGTAGTTGTTGCTGGTGAACTGCGACGGATTGTACCAGACGGTTCCCTTGTTGGCCGCCTTGAAGAAGATGGCGTACAGTTTGCCCTGATACGAGCCAAGGTCGGTCCACGACGAAGCATAGTCATTGTGGATCTGGCTCATGTCGATGAAGCTATTGAACGCGAGCAGTTTGTGCTGGGCGGCAAGCTCCTGCATCTTGCCCGGATTCGGCAGAATGGCGATATCTGGGGGATTGTTGCCGCGGAGCAGAATCGTCAATTGCGCATTGACGTCGCGGGTCGCGGTGATATTGACATTGATGCCAGTTGACTGGGTAAAGGGCGCAACCACCGCCTTGAAGGAATCCTGCTCCTCGCCTCCCCAGGTCGTCAGGAGGGTAAGTGTCTTCGTGTTGTTGGTGGGGATGCTGCTGGCGCTGCTGGTGCCGCCACAGGCCGCCAACAGGGCCGAGGCGGCGCTCAGCGAGAGGCCAAGCGCCAGAGAACGCTGGATAAACGCGCGTCTGCTGAATCCCCGCTTCTGATAGTCCGCGACGAGGGTTTCAATCGCTGCTTCCTGTGGGGCGTTCTCCTGGGGTTCATCTACGTGTGCCATGTTTTTCCTCTCTGTACGCGGCCTTCACATACATAAAGCCGACGCAAACATCGCTGCTACAGAGACGCTCAAACGCTGAGCAAGGGTCGTCTTGGCCCGTATGCGGTTTTCTAGCAAAAAGCATGCCTGATTACAGAACTAGCTGGAGAGTCGTGTACGGCATAGCGCGTCGCGGCGCTTTCCTGTGCGCTTCGGAGCATACGAGACCCTTATACATGATATACGCAGATTCACGCGGATTTTGCACAGGACTTCGTTCGCGGTACAATACTGTCTGGCGTAAAGTCTGGCGAGCGCCGCGCCGTTTCCGCTACGTTTCAAATGCGACGAATTGTGATGATTACGACGATAGCCGAGGAAGGTACGGATCAATGGCGATCAAAAAAGTTGGTGTCGTGGGCGGTGGCCTGATGGGCAGCGGCATTGCCCAGACCGCCGCGCAGGCGGGCTATGATGTGTTGCTGGCAGAGGTCTCGCAGGAATTGCTCGATCGTGGCATGGCGCGTGTCAACGGCGCGTGGGACATGCTGACGAAGAAGGGTAAGATCACTGCGGATCAGGCCACCGAATATCGCGGACGCATCAATGGCACGCTCGACATGAAGCGTTTTGCCGACCGCGACCTGGTCATCGAGGCGATCATCGAAAATATGGACGAGAAGAAAAAGCTCTTCGCGTCCCTTGATGGTATCGTGCCAGCGGGCGCGATCATCGCCAGCAACACGTCGTCGCTGCCCATCATCGAGATGGCGTCGGTGACGCAGCGGCAGGAAAATATCGCCGGGCTGCACTTCTTCAATCCGGCGCCCGTCATGAAGCTGGTCGAGATCGTGCGCACCATCGCCACCAGCGACGAGACGACCGAGTCGCTGCGCGAGTTCGCGCAGTCGCTGGGCAAGACGCCGATCATCGCCAAGGATACCGCAGGCTTCGTCGTCAACTTCCTGCTCATCCCCTATATGCTCTCGGCCGTGCGGATGTATGAAAATGGGCTTGCCACCATGGAAGACATCGACACGGGCATGAAGCTCGGCTGTGGCTATCCGATGGGACCCTTCGAGCTGCTGGACTACGTTGGGCTGGATACCACGCTCTACGCCGCCGAGGCGATTTATCATGAGTATCCCGACCCGGCCTACGCGCCACCGACGCTGCTGCGCCGCATGGTGCAGGCGGGCCGCTATGGCATGAAGACGGGCAGGGGATTCCGCGAGTACGCAGAGAAGCGCTAGCCAGACAGGAGCAGCAACACCATGGCAATCGAAGATCGCGACATCGTTCTGCTGAGCGGCGCCCGCACGCCCTTTGGCGTTTTCATGGGATCGCTCAAAGATATTTCCGCCATTGATCTGACCACCACCGCCGCCAAGGCCGCCATCGAGCGCGCCGGGGTGGCCGCCACCGATATCGATCAGGTGGTCTTCGGCAACGTGATGCAGACCAGCGCCGACGCCATCTATTTCGCGCGCCACGTCGCCCTCAAAGCTGGTGTGCCGATTGAGGTTCCCGCGCTCACCGTCAATCGCCTCTGCGGCTCCGGCCTGCAGGGGATCGTTTCGGCGGCGCAGTCGCTCTTGCTGGGCGAGGGAACCATCGCGCTGGCGGGCGGCGGCGAGAATATGACCCAGGCGCCGTTCGTCATTCGTGGCGCGCGTACGGGCCTCTCGATGGGCGAGCATCCGCTCGAAGACTATCTCTGGGAGGCGCTCACCGATAGCTATGTCGGCTGTGGCATGGCGATCACCGCTGAGAATCTGGCCGAGCAGTATCACATCTCGCGTGAGGAGGTGGACGCCTATGCCCTGCGCAGCCAGGTGGAGGCGCGTCGCGCCCAGCAGAGTGGCCTGTTCGCCGACGAGATCGTGCCAGTGACGGTGACTGACCGTAAGGGTCGCGAGACGGTGGTCGACCAGGACGAGGGCATCCGCGAGACCTCGATGGAGGCGCTGGCGAAGCTGCCCGCGCGCTTCAAGAAGGGTGGCGTCGTGACGGCGGGCAACGCCAGCGGCATTAACGATGCGGGCGCGGCGGTGGTGCTGACGACGGGCGCGATTGCCAAAGAGCGCGGGCTGAAGCCATTGGCGCGCATCGTCTCGTGGGGCATCGTCGGGGTTGATCCGAGCATCATGGGCATCGGGCCAGCGCCCGCCATTCGCCAGGCGCTCAAGCGCGCCGACCTGACGCTGGATCAACTGGATCGTGTGGAGGTGAACGAGGCCTTCTCGGCGCAGTATCTCGCCGTCGAGAAAGACCTCGGCTTGAACCGCGACAAAGCCAACGTGAATGGTGGCGCGATCTCGCTGGGTCATCCGCTCGCGGCCAGTGGCGCCCGCCTGGCGATGACGCTAGTGAACGAGCTACGCCGCAACAATCTGCGCTATGGCGCGGCGGCGCTCTGCATCGGCGGCGGCCAGGGAATCGCCACGATCTTTGAGGCGCTGTAACGGCGTCGGGATACCCTCTTGGCCATGATGGTGATTAAGAACTTCATTGGGTGATAGGGGCCGACCTCACCCCCAGCCCCTCTCCTACGAGGAGAGGGGAGTCTCCTGCCTGCCCGGTCGCCGCTTTGTTCGCCTAGTCCCTCCCCTCGTAGGGGAGGGTGGCCGAAGGCCGGGTGAGGTTCGCGCCCGCGATGAGCCGATCAACGCGTTAAACACCATGAATGGCCACCTCGCTGCTGTGCGGCGAGCAGAGCCGCCCTGACGGGCGTTTACGCCCTCTGCCGTTTCTACCCCGGCCTTTCAAGGCAGGGACTGTCCCCACCATGTTGTAAAACTGCATCAGCCGCCAGCTATACGCGTTGGCCGCAGGCGACGTAGAATGGCAGAATTCCCCGGCCCTGGCGCTGCGAAAACTCCTGCTGGGCACGTGTATAGAGCGCGTCGTAGCGCTCGGCGGGCAACACGTTCTGCGCGATGACGCCCGCACGAAGCGCCTTGCCGACCGCGAGGCAGTCCGTCGCGGAGGCGCGCCCAATGCGCCCGCCCCAGTCGCCCATGGGGAAGTTGAGCACCCGTTGCTGCACGTTGGTCAGACCGCCGTTCGCGAGCATCTGCCCCGTGTGTTTGCCGATGGTGAAATCAACATTGCGCGTGGCCAGAAAGTCGATCCAGCTCTGCCAGAGTCCCATGTAGCCGGGGCCACCGTCCTGGGCAGCGCCGCACTCGGCGAGTTCTACCCAGCCGCCTGGCCGCGTCACGCGCACAAGCTCCTGGATAACGGCGGGCCAACGATCACGCGGAATCGCGGTGATGAGCAGCCGCTGGTGGACAAAGTCGAAACTCCGATCGGGGAAGGGCAGCCCTTCGAGGATGTTCCCAGCCGTGAAGACATAGTTACCGGGACGGACATCGAGTCCCTGCCCTAATGGATTCGCATCATCGGGCGGTGGCACCAGATCGAGGCCAGTAACACGACCCTGAGGGAAAAGCGCGGCCACCTCCATCGCCCAGCGGCCAGAGCCACAGCCGACATCCAGAATATCCGTTGGCTGGCCTACCGGCGCGGCAAAGTTGCCCCGCAGGCCTGTGCGCAGCAGAAAATGCTGGAAATCCAGCCGATTGATCTCGTCCATATCTTTGGGGAGCGGATAGGGCATCGCGGCGAGGTGCTGGCGTCCGCCAAAGAAGCGGAACCGCTGGTCAGGGACACTTTCGAGTACGACATCACGTCTCTGAGAGCGAAATGGCCACATCGCAAAAAACTCCAGTCCACGTTACAACAGGCGATATGCCTGCATCCATGCGCCAGTGTGAATCTGGTGGAATCACACTGGATAAAATGGCAATCCGGGAAGGAACTGTTCCGGCTGATATCCCTCAGGGAGTCTGAATGCGGACAGTTACCAGCCCAGCGACTCCGGTGGGAATCATCTCCACCTGGCCGCCGATGCGCTCGATATCCGGGCGAGCAGCCCGCACACGCGCCAGACTGGCTGGCAATGTGAGTTGCGCCTGATACATAGAGAGACGCATGGTCTCCATCTCCTCCTCGCATGTGTCTCCTCCGAGGGCAAATCTACCGGAACGATTCCTTATCGCCAGCGGTTGATCTTAGCATACACGCCCTATGCAATATCCTCATAGATCCTTAAGCCTGTGATGTTCAAGCACAGCGGCCTGTATTCGCAAGCTGTCCCGGAATGCGTGAGCAGAGACATCCATCAGATTGAGCTGACCTGGGGTCCATGTGCGATGGCGCCAAGCGTTGTTGTCGGCGAGCCATCAGTGATTGGATATACTGCTCAGTGTTACGGCAGTGTTACGACGGGAGATGACCGCCAACAGTGTATGCTGAACTGAAAGGATCAGGCGATGCGCATCTACAGCTTCGGCGCGGCGAATGGGCATCCGATCACCCAATTTGGCAGCGAGCGGCTGTCGATTACTGGCATTGTGCGCGTGGCCGATGGCGACATGCAGGTGGGCTGTATGCATCTGGAGCCGGGTGGACGTGTAGGCGCGCACCAGGCGACGACGCGCCAACTCTTTCTGGTGGTGCGTGGCGCGGGATGGGTGCGTGGGCCAGAGCAGGAGCGCACGGCCATCGTGGCCGATCAGGCGGCATTCTGGGAGAGCGGCGAGGAACACGAGTCGGGCAGCGAGACGGGCATGGTGGCGCTGGTCATCGAGGGCGACACACTCGACCCCGATCAGTTTCTGCGGCAGATTCGTTGATAGTGCAGCCTGTCTATCGATTTCGATTTTGGTGGAGGTCGAGGTATGGAGGGTGCGAAGCATGGCATGGACATGCCTGGCCCTGAGTCCGGATCCCTTCTCTTCGTGGGAGAGTGGTTGGAGATGAGGTTATATCAAGTGCATGCGGCATCCTGCTGTCACACTTGGCCCTGATCGCGCGATAGCATACTGTGACCGACGACATGCCGAGCAATCCGCAAAGGTGGAGTATATGGGCTCACTTATTCCCTCATCGCGCTCTGCTAAAGCACGGTTCGCACAGATTGTCGAAGATACCCAGGCGCAGTTGTATTCGTTCGTGCGCGGATTCATCGGCGATAGCGAAGAGGCGAGGGATGTCGTGCAGGATACGTATGTGAGCGCATGGAAAGCCGCACATAATGGGACAGCGCCTTTTATGCCCGATAGTGACCAAAACGAGGCGCGCAAATGGCTCTTTCACGCGGCCTATTGCAGGGCGGTCTCCAATCTGCGCCATCGTGGCGTGATCGCCTGGGAATCGCTGGATGCGACACTCCCGCCGCAATCTGTGGAACAGAGTGAATCACCGTTCGAGAATCGCATCGTCGACGGAGAGGTCGTCCGTGCCGCATTCGCCGAACTGGAATCTGCTGATGCCGCGTGTCTTATGCTGAGCGTCGTGCAGGGCTTCAACTCCGTCGAGATTGCTCAGATATTTGGCATCACTCCTGAGGCCACACGCAAGCGGCTCTCACGTGCCATGCAACGCCTGCGCGCCGCCTATTTCGCGCATGATTCCGCGACGGCACCAGCGCCAGCCCTATCTCAGCCCGCGCCCTCTGTCGCCGCCAATAAGGAGGAGATGTGCTAATGAACAGCCACTTCATGAACTCATATGCTGCTCCTGATCCTGTGTGCGACGACCTTGACAGTGCACTGGCTCTGCTGCCGCTGGGCGAGCTGAGCGCCGCAGAAGAGGCGACCGCACGCGCGCACATCGCCACATGCGCCCGCTGCCAGCGGCGGCTCGCGGAATATGGTCTGGTCTATGCGTCGTTGCGCCATTCGTCGCCGACTTCCACGATTTCGCGTCCGCTTTTCAACGTGGACGACATTATTCTCAGCGCCGCGCTTAGCGACGACGAGGATGAGAATGAGGAGACCTCCAGTGTGACGATGCGCATCACAACCAGGTCTTTCACCTACCGGCTCTCGCGGACGGTCTAAAGTGTTCTCCGGCATGGGCGCGCTCGCGGCGATGTTGCTCCTGACGCTGCTGGCCAGCACGCTATTCCACCTGCGAGGGGCTCCCGCCTCGACGACGAGGATGCTCAAAAGTGGAGGCACGTTGACCGAATATACGCTCCCCTCCAACGGGAAGCTACCAGGGTATATCATTGCGGGTCCAGATGGAAACATGTGGTTTACCGAAACTGGGACGATCGGGCGCATCACTCCCGGCGGCGTGGTCACAGAGTTTCCGTTGCCTGAGAACGTTAATCCCAGTGGTATCGCAATTGGGCCAGGCAGGTCGTTGTTAGTCATCGTCGGTAACGAGATCCTGCGTGTGAGCATGACCGGTCACGTCACCAAAATCCCGCTACCTGCCAGTATTAATCGACCGATAGGATCCGTTGTGACTGCTCGTGACGGAACCATCTGGTTCGCTATACCAGGCGCCCAAATTGTCCCGGCCGACTCAACCGAAAGCCCACTGATTGGGCGGATCAGCCCACAAGGTAGCCTGACTACCTACTGACACGAGACAGGGTATCTCTGGCCAGGATATTGGTGTGATCGCAGCGCTGCCTGATGGTAGTGTCTGGATCTACACTGAGATAGCGCTTGGGCGGATAGCCCTGGATGGCAAAATTACGCTCTATGACACCTCCAGCATGCATGGGCTGGTTGCCACCGGCGCACAGGCAATTCGTCGATCTTCGGGACGATCGACGACGAGGGCGATTTGTGGATCGTTGGTGGTTGGCCCAGCGGTCAGGGAACCGGTGGCAGAGTCGTAACGTTATGCGCCGGATGGCTCGACAAAGGTCTGGTCGTTCTCCGCAACCCTGAACAGTGATAACGGTGGTTCTGTTGTCACCGTAATGGGGCGAGACGGCACTCTCTGGACGGCAGGCAACGGCGTGATTCTCCGCACCACTCTGGATAGTGCTGTGACTGCGTTTCAACTTCCAAATGATCTCATCATTAGCGAGTATGACCGTGGACGCAGACAATAATCTCTGGATTACCGAGGATGTCGCCAACACGATTGGTCGCATCCATTTTGGGCCGTAGCGCGCATAGGCGCAGAGCGGGCTACTGGCCTCAGTCCGCACACCTTTCCCATCGGATCTCGAACAGGCTCGACGTCATCCGATTGATCGAGTTGCGGGCCACCTTGCGCCCAATTCACCGATCCCAAACACACACAACACACGAAGGCATGCCGTAGGTGTGCCCAGAAGAAAGAGAGGTCGCTTGTCAACGAGTAGCTATGACGTGTGTATTTGCCAGTTTTTGCTCGCGTGAGAAGCATCTGAGGGGAGAAAGATTGTGAAGAAGCTGACCATCAAATCGCTCGCGACCACCGGCGCGTTTCTGCTGCTCCTGGCCACCAGCGTTTCCGCCTGCGGGGGGCAGGTTCAGAAGAGTTCGTCAGGTCCTGGAGCGACGCCGCAACAAAGCGCATCCAGTGGCGACGAACTACAACGCGCGAAGGCCCGCATTGGCATCGAGTCAGAAAGTGACGAGTTGCAACGGTGGGAGGGCCGATACCCTACTGGCGGACATTAGCGATTCACCTGCTTGCTCACCTGCGCTGTAATGGTCGTTGGCATCCGATTTCCAGGCACACGTATACTTATGCGTGTGCCGTTCTGGCGCTCTACAGAAAAGATAGAGGCGTTGCGTTGTGATTAGCTTCATCGTGGATGGCGTGCGCTTCAACTTTCGCGCGGCGGCGGTCATCGTCGACGATGGCTATGTGCTGCTGCATCGGGCCGCGCATGAGGACTTCTGGTCGCTGCCGGGCGGGAGGGTCGAAGCGGGGGAGGCGTCGGCGGCGACGGTTGCGCGCGAGTTGACCGAGGAGCTTGGGCCAGCGGTCGATGCGCGGGTGGGTCGGCTGCTCTGGGTCGTCGAAAACTTCTTCGAGCTATGAGGGCGCGCAGTCTCACGAACTGGGGATGTACTATCTCGTCACACTCGCCGCGTCCAGCCCCTATCTCGCCAAAGAGCGCCCATTCGAGGGGATAGAAGATGACCTGCCGCTGCACGAGGGTGAGCCTATCCGGCTGATATTTCAGTGGTTTCCGCTGGATTCGCTGGCAGGCATGCCGCTCTACCCCACCTTTCTACGCACCCAGCTACTATCGCTGCCCGCCACGACCGAACTGGTGGTACATACCGATCCAGAGTTGGATAAGGCGGCGGTCTAATATTCCCCCGTCGTGAGTACCTGTAAGACGTAGGCGACCACCTGCTGTTCCGCGTGATCGATGTCGGTGTCCACCGTGCAGCCCGCCGCGCGTATATGGCCGCCGCCGTTGTAGTGCGCGCTAATCTTCGAGGCGTCCCACGGGCCACTGGTGCGCACGCTCACCCGTGTCTGGTTGGCGCCGCGTTCGCGGAAGAGCAGGGCAATCTTAACGCCCTCGGTGTCGAGCAGATAGCTCGGCAGGCCGTCGTCCATATCGGGCGTCGCGCCAGCCGCCGCGATATCCCGCTGGCGAAGCGTCACCCAGATGAGACGGCCATCGGCGGCGCTCTGCACCGACTGGAGCACGCGCCCCCACAGCCGCACCTTCGGGAATGGCTTCAACTGATACATCGGTTTGATGATCGCCTCGGGGATCGCGCCACGGCCCACCAGATAGGCGCCCGCGGTCAGCGTGCGCTCGGTGGTGGCGTCGAACTCGAACGAGCGCGTGTCGGTGATGATGCCCGCCAGCAGACACATCGCCGTGTCCTGGTCGATGGCTACGCCACGGTTCAACAGCAAGAGGGTCAGCAATTCGGCGGTCGCGGCTGAGGCGGTATCGATGATGTTGACGATGCCGCAGCCGGTCGAGGTGGCGTGGTGGTCGATGTTGAGGATGCGCGCGCCGTCGAAGAACGCTTTGTGGCGCTCGTAGAGTGCGCCATAGCGCGACAACTCGCCAGCATCGAGCGCGATGACCAGATCGAAGTCTTCATCAGGCAATTCGGTGACGACCTGCTCGCGTCCCGGCAGAAAGGTGTAGTTTGCTGGCACGGGATCGGCGCAGGCCACCACACACGCTTTGCCATAGGGCAGCAGGGCGTGCGCCAGCCCCAGCGCCGAGCCAAGCGCGTCGGGATCGGGGTTATAGTGCGCCAGCAGCAGTATCCGCTGGGCGTCCATGATGAGACGCCACGCCGCCTCGGCGAGCGCATCATCAATCCCGGCGGCCAGAATGCCCGCCAGCGCCTTCTGCGAATCGGTGGTCATATGCGCGCTCTCATCCGCCATGTAGTTGCCCCAGGTATAATCAGGTGGGGACGAACGCTCTGCGCGCCGTCCCCGCTCGTAGTAACGTCATGAAATGTGTCAGTCAGTATCAGCGCAACAGCGCGCTGACGATCAATCAGAATCATCGCCGCTGGGCGCGGCAGGTTCTCCCTGAACCTGCTTCGAGCAAATCCAGCACCCGCGCGCCACGGGCGATGGACTCGTCGAGATGGAAGGCAATCTCTGGCACGTGGCGGATCGTGAGCCGCTGCGCGAGTTCGTGCCGTAGAAATCCCCTTGCGGATCCCAGTCCGCGCATCGTCTCGCGCTGCTCTTCTGAAGAGCCAAGGACGCTCACAAAGACTTTGGCATAGCGCAGGTCATGAGACAACTCAACACCAGTGATGCTGGCAAAGCCGATTCGCGGATCTTTCATACGCGTGCGTATGAGGTCGCTCAACTCGCGGGTGATGACGCCGCTCAGTTGATCTTCGCGTCTGTTGTTCCGCATGCTTCACCTCCTTCGGGGCAGGGGTATACGCTCTGCGCGATCCCTACCCACCCGATTGGACATTTGGTCGCAGCGTCGTCGCTGGATTGCGGCCAGCATACGCCCACTGATGACCCCTAGACAAGTCCCCGGTACTCCATCGGCTTGCGCAAACACACCCATACTGCATATTAAAGTGGCTCCCCCAGCCCAGACGCAAGACGCCAGGCAATGGGGGAGCGCACCTGTTGGTATATGACGTGGACTGTATGGGCTATGCCATCCGCTACCACCTATCCGATACCACCTACACTCGCACCTTGCTGAAGGCCTCGACGATGTCGCCGATTTCCAGTGCGTTGTAGTCTTCGAGAATGATGCCGCACTCATAGCCCTGCGCTATCTCGCGCACGTCATCCTTGCCGCGCCGTAGCGACTGGATCAGGCCAGTGAAGACCGTCTGCCCACCGCGTAAGACGCGCACCTGCGACGAGCGGACAATCTTGCCATCGGTCATGCGACACCCACCGATGATGACCTGACGCCCGACCTTGAAGAGCTGCATCACCTCGGCGTGGCCATCGATCTGCTCGCGATAGACTGGCTCCAGCAGACCCTTGAGGGCCGCCTCGATATCCTCGACGAGCTTGTAGATGATGTTATAGGAGCGAATATCGACGCCCTGGATGCTGGCCAGCCGCTGCGCCGCCGGATCCACCTTCACATTGAAGGCGATGATGATGGCGTCTGACGCCGACGCCAGATAGACATCGGTCTCGCCCACGTTGCCGACCGCATCCTGAATCAGGCGCACTTTGAGGTTTTCCTCGGCATGCTCCTCGCCAACACGGGTCAGCGCGTGCCTGATAGCCTCTGCCGATCCCTGCACATCCGACTTGATGAGCAGGTTCAGTTCCTTGATCTTGCCCTCACGCATCTGCATGTAGAGCGTATCCAGGGTGATGCTATGTCCGGCCTGGCGGCTGGCCTCGCGGCGCTGCTGGATAAGCGTCTTCGCGGCCTTTTCGTCGGCCACCACCTCCAGCCGGTCGCCGGCGGCGGGCACCTCTGAGAGGCCGAGAATGCTCACCGGGCTGCTGGGCGTCGCTCTGCGAGTCCGCTCGCCCTTGTCGTCGAACATCGCGCGCACGCGGCCAGAGCTTGTGCCAACCACAATCGTATCGCCGATTTTGAGCGTGCCATCCTGAATGAGCGCGTTCGCGGCGACGCCAGTATTCTGGTCGAGGCGCGCCTCGATCACGACGCCATGCGCCGCGCCGTTCGGATTTGCCTTGAGATCTTGCAGGTCGGCGACCAGCAGAATCATCTCCAGCAACTCCGTGATGCCAGTCTGCTTCTTGGCCGAGACGGGCACACAGACCACCTCGCCGCCGTACTCCTCGATGACGACGCCATGATCGGCGAGCTGCTGCTTGACGTGGTCAGGGTTGGCGTTCGGGCGGTCGATTTTGTTGAGCGCGACCACCAGCGGCACCTTCGCGGCGCGCGCGTGGTCAATCGCCTCGATGGTCTGTGGCATGACACCATCATCGGCGGCGACGACGATCACCGCGATATCCGTCACCTGTGCGCCGCGGGCGCGCATCTGCGTGAATGCCTCGTGGCCCGGTGTATCCAGGAAGGTGATCTTGCGCCCATTCACCTCCACCTGATAGGCGCCGATATGCTGGGTGATGCCACCCGCCTCACCAGCCGCCACCTGCGTATTGCGGATGGCGTCGAGCAGCGAGGTTTTGCCGTGGTCAACGTGGCCCATGACGGTCACGACGGGCGGGCGCAAAATCCGCCCGACCTCGTTGGCATGAGCGGCGGCGCCGATCAGCGCTGCCTCTGGCCGGACGGTGACGGCGGGCGCGGCGGCGGCGATTGGGGCCTCTTCCGGTGTATAGCCGATTTGTTCGGCGACCTTCGACGCCGCATCATAGGCGACCACCTCGTTGATGCTGGCAAAGATGCCGACGGTAATCAAGTCGCGAATGACTTCATTGACCGAGACACTGAGCAATTCCGCCAGGTCTTTGACGACGACCTGCGCGGGAATCGCTACCGGGCCGCTCGGTTTGACGGCGACGGCTGTGCGCGATGGGAGGGCTGGTCCGGCGCCGTTGGTGTTGCCGCGACCATGTGGAGCGCCCCGGCCACCCCGGTTGCCATTGCCACCAGGACGCCCACCACCGGGACGACCACCAGGACCGCCTGGGCGCCCAGGGCCACCGGGACGCCCACCAGGGCCACCGGGGCCGCCAGGACGTGGCGCGCCGGGGCCGCCAGTGCGGGCGGGGCCACCGCCGGTTCGTGGGCCGCCGGTTCGCACACCGCCGCCGCCATTTGGGCCGCCCGCTGGACGCGCGACAGTGCCGGGCGGGAGACGTTGTGTGGTGGCGCCAGTCGAACGCTGCGCTGGAGACGATGAAGATGAATTTTGAGGTCGAGAAGGAGTATTCTGATCTGGCATAGACCCCCCTGAAACCGGTATTTCCGGCAGAAATCAAGATCCAAAACAATAAAACGGGCTGGCCACCTCCTGCTATACGGGAGATTGCCAGCCCAACGCGGCGGATACTTGACGACCTGAGCTCAGGTGAGCGCGTGGCTCACGCGTGGCCCAGGCGTGGTGGCGACGAATCGCACCAGTTTAAGCTCCCATAGCAATGCTCTCGCTATCCGCGTTGGGTGAAATATGAGACGATGAGAAGGTGTGCTTCTACCATTAAAAGCATCGGGAATGGGGGAAGGCGAGAGTAGCGTATCTGGAAGGATTGCGCCTCTCCAAATATTGCCGACCACACAGCATGCCATATATCCCTCCCCAACCTGAATAGCATGACACAGAATCGCCCCTATGTCAAGCGGACGAACGCCGCTGCGAAGTCGCGCGAGCGCCCTTGTCATCGGGGATGACGGCTCATCCATACATCGGTTGGCTGCGTTGACAGGCGCGCGCGAGGCATGATATGCTAGAGAGGCTTGTTTTGTCTGAGCATTGTCTGAGCATGTGGTAGAATTGTGCGTTCAGTGACGTGATGCGCCCCGAACACATTGGAAGATCATCCGCAAACAGATGGCGTGTGTTGCGCGTGAACATACACGGTTGTTAACCGGTTGCTAATTATGAAGGGATTGCCTGAGACATGGTCAAAATTCGCCTCATGCGTATGGGCATGAAGGGCGCGCCGAGTTATCGCGTCGTGATCGCCGATGCCCGCTCGCCGCGTGATGGTCGCATTATCGAAAACATCGGCTGGTATAATCCGCGCACCGAGCCATCGACGATCACCATCGACGCCGACCGCGCGAAACACTGGCTCAGCGTTGGCGCGCAGCCGACCGATTCCGTGGTTTCGCTGCTGATCCGTAGCGGCATTATCCCGCGTCCTTCTCGCGAGGAGACCATCGCGAAGTCCGCTGTGAAGAGGGCCTCGAAGGCGGCCCATCCGGCCAAGGCCAGCAGCTAGCTGGCGCCTTTCTAGCACGTCTCTCGTCGCGATTCGGGCGGTGGCCGCCGCATGAGTAGATGGCGAGAGCGGAGGCGATACCATGCAAGGGCTGATTGAATTTCTCGCGCGCAATCTCGTCGATGATCCCGATGCCGTCGAGGTGCATGTCATTCGCAGTGACCGCTATGCGACCGTTCTGGGATTGCATGTCGGCGGCGAAGACCTGGGTAAAGTCATTGGCCGCCAGGGGCGGGTCGCCAGGGCGATGCGTACCCTGATGCGCACGATGGCGACGCTGGAAGGCAAACAGCATATCGGGCTGGAGATCGATGAGCGCGAACCAACGGCGGAGACACCACAGGAATAGCGGCGCGGCGCCATCCGACGACAGCGGAATGGCATGGATTGCCGTGGGCGAGGTCGTCGGCGCATTCGGCATTCATGGTGAGATTAAAGTCTTGCCCCACACTGATTTTCCCGACCGTTTCGCGCGAACGCCGACCCTCTATCTGGGCGACGCGCGCGCGCCTCACGCGGTGCAAAGCGCCCGCCCGCACCAGCGCATCATCCTCCTCAAGCTGGATGGCATCGATGAGGTAGCCGTCGCCGAACGCCTGCGTGGCGTCACCCTCTGGATTCCCGAGGCCGAGCGTATGCCACTGGACGCCGGTCAGTTCTATCTCCACGACGTGGTAGGGCTGCGCGTGTTTCATGTCAACGGCCAGCCCCTCGGCGAGGTGGTGAATTTCATCACTGGCAGTGGCAACGATCTCTTCGTGGTGCGCGCCACCCCCAGCGGACGCGAGGTGTTGCTCCCGGCGGTGCGCGCCTTCGTGCATGAGATGGACATCTCCGCTGGTGTGTTGCGGGTTGACCCAATCCCCGGCCTCTTCGACGATCAGGCCGAGAACGCTGGCGATGCGGATACCCCCAACGCGCTCGCCCCCGCCGATGAAAGCGATGATGCAGACAACGCCGCTGACTCCACCCACCCCACTGATACCAGCGATGCTAGCGGCTCGTAGAAGACTTGCAGGGAAACGACGACGGGCGCCCGTGATTTTGCGCCGCCATGTCGGCGGGCGGCTGATGTAGATTTAGACACGCGTGGGGACAGACCTCACCCCCAGCCCCTCTCCTCGGAGGAGAGGGGAGCCCCGGGCGCACTGACGCGGCACACCCGCGCCACCGTCTGCGCACGGCCTGCAGCCGCCTGGCGGGCTCCTGATGAGCGGACGCGCATCCCTTAGGCGCAGCTCAGCCGCGAGACGCCAAGCCTGCCTCCGTCGCCGCGCTGGTCGCCTGGTCCCTCCCCTCGTAGGGGAGGGTGGCCGATAGGCCGGGAGAGGTTCGCGCCAGGCGTCTATTTGG
This sequence comes from uncultured Chloroflexia bacterium, assembly GCA_963702665.1. GTDB lineage: Bacteria > Chloroflexota > Ktedonobacteria > Ktedonobacterales > JADMIN01 > DAHUXT01. The sequence continues at coordinate 155,053 of CAVPDP010000013.1, read as the reverse complement.
AGGCTCGCTCGTGGTCGACACGCTCGTGAAAGTGCTTATTACCGCCGGACTCATCGCCGTGCTGGCATGGCTCGGCGGGCGGCTGCTTGGCATCCGTCAGTCGTGGGGACGCGGGCTGATCGCCTCGGTGCTCGGCGTCGGCGCGGCGGCCATTCTCGCGCTCGCGGTCGCGCCGCAGAATCCGCTACCCTATCCACTCTTCTTCCTGCTCATTATCCTGCTGCCATCGCTGCTGATCTCGATGGGACTCTCTGCCCTGTTAGAACTGCTGGGGCGGCCTGGCCCGCTGATACGGGTCGAGGGTCGGCTTGCCCGCATGCCGCACCCCATTCGCGCCATTCGCCAGTGGTCGGAGCGCGAGCGGCGCTATTCGCAAATCACCTGGATCGCCGCCCGTCATGGGTTGGCCACCACACTGGAACGCCGTCGCCCACGTTCCGCCGCCGCGCCAGATACCACGACCGCGCTGATTGGGCGTAACCTGCGCGATGCCCTGGTTGAGGCTGGCGGCGTCTTCGTCAAACTGGGGCAGGTGCTCTCCACGCGCAATGATCTGTTGCCAGCGGACGTGGTGAGCGAACTGAGCGACCTGCAAGATCGCGTGCCGCCAGCGCCACAGCAAGCCATCGAGGCGCTGATAATCGCCGAGCTTGGCGCTCCGCCCGCCGCTCTCTTCGCGTCGTTCGAGCCGACACCGGTGGCCGCCGCCTCCATCGCCCAGGTCTATCGCGCCCAGTTGCGCACCGGTGAAACCGTCGCGGTCAAGGTGCAGCGCCCCGACATCGCCCCGCTGGTGGAGCGCGACCTCGACATTCTCCAGCGGCTGGCGCGCATCGTCGAGACGAGCACCACCTGGGGGCGCTCATCCCGCGTGACCGATCTGGCAAGCGGCTTTGCGGCGTCGCTGCGTGAGGAGATGGATTTTCGGGTCGAGGCGCGCAACATGCGCACCGTCACAGCGGCGCTGGGTTCGTCGCAGATCGTGCGTATTCCCAAGGTCTATGAACAGCTTTCGACGCGCCGGGTGCTGGTGATCGAGTGGCTCGATGGCGTGAGTGTTCGCGATGCGAGTCCGCTGATGGCAGAACTGGGCATCGAACCGATCACACTCGCGCGCGAATTGCTGGACGCGATGGCCCGGCAAATTATGCAGTCGGGCGTCTTCCACGCCGACCTCCATCCCGGCAACGTCTTCGTCTTGCGCACCAAACAACTGGGCCTGCTCGACTTTGGCTCGGTCGGTCGGATCGATCTGCTGGAGCAAACGGCGCTGCGCGACCTGCTTCTTGCGCTGCAACGGCGTGATGTGGTCGAACTGCGTATCGCCCTGCTCGCGCTGGCGGCGCCGCAGGTGGATCTCGATGCGGAGGTTCACGATGAACTGCTCGAACGGGAACTGGGCCGCCTGATGGCGCAATCGCTGGAGCCGGGCGCGCTGGACATGGGCATCTTCATCAATCTGCTACGGCTGCTTCAGGATCACCATCTCGCGTTCCCGCCGGAGGTTGGCGCGGTCTTCCGGGCGGCGGTCACGCTGGAGGGTACCTTGCGTGTGCTCGCGCCGGGCTTCCCGCTGATGGATGAGGCGCGCACGCTGGCGACGCGCTGGGTGAGCGAATCGCTGACGCCGCCCTCACTGGCGCGCTCGGCGAAGTGACGAACTGCAATCGCTGCTGCCCATCCTGAAGCGGCTGCCCCGGCGGCTGGATCGCATCACCGAGGTGGCCGAACGCGGCTCGCTGACGCTGAAGGTGCGGCTCTTCGCCGATGCGCGCGACGAGCGGATTGTCACCACGATTGCGAGCCGGGCCATCCTGGCGTTCATCGGCGCGTCGGTTGGGTTGATTTCGGTGCTGCTGTTGAGCGTCTCTGGCGGCCCAGTCTTCGGGAGCGTCGTCAGCCTCTTCCAGATTGTCGGCTACCTGGGTCTCTGCGCCAGTGTCGTGCTCATCATGCGTGTCGTGATCGCCATTCTGCGCGACCGCATTGTCTGAACGCTGGCGCGCTAACAGTGATTGCCAGTTGCGGCCTGACCCGATTCGCGGTATCCTCTGAGCGAACCGTGAGGCGCCGCTCTGACCTGATCCCGCGCAGGCGGGCTCTGTGCCACAGGCCATTCAGGCGCGGTTTCAACCGCCAGCCATCTAGCAACGAGAAGGTCAGCCAGGATATGCAGAGTAGCACCGATGCGCCACCAGCCCCTCTCCTGAGTCGTGTAGGCGGTTTCCTTGATCGCTGGGTGACGCCGCTGATTGTTCGCCGCCTGGCCGTGGTAACGGCGGTGACGATGTTCATCGTCTACGCCCTGGGCACGCTGGTGACGACGACCGGCTCTGGCCACGGCTGCGGCGACTCCTGGCCGCTCTGTCGCGGGCAGTTCGTCCCCGAATTCGCCATCTCGACGGCCATCGAGTTTACGCACCGGGTGGCGACGGCGGCGGTCACGGTGCTGGTGCTGGCGACGGCGTTCGGTGTCCTCTGGCTCTGGCGCTCGCGGCTGGAGTTGCGCATCCTCGCGCCGCTGATGGTGGTGGCGCTGTTTGCCGAGGCCGGGCTGGGCGCCGCCCTCGTGTTGTTGCCCGCGTCTCCGGTCTTGCTGGCGATTCACTTTGGGGCGTCGCTCGTCCTCTTTGGCAGCGTGCTGCTGACCGCGATCATCGTCAACGAACTGGGCGGCTGGGATCGTCTGCGCGATCACGTCGTCGCCCCCGGCTTCCGTATCCTGGTCTTCGCGCTGGCGCTCTACACCTACGTCGTCGGCTACCTGGGCGCGTATATGCGGCTGCGCGGAGCGGAACTGTCGTGTCGGGGCTGGCCCGCCTGCAATGGTCAGATTATCCCCACCTTCAGCGGCTATGTGGGCATCGCGTTCACCCATCGCGTCGCGGCGTTTGTCCTGCTGGCGGGTACTGTATGGGCTGTTCGTCTGGGCGCGTTCGCAGCGCGCGGCCCGGCCCGACCTCTATCGCGGCAGCTTCTGGGCGCTGGCGGCGGTGATCGCGCAGGTGTTCGCGGGTGGCCTGGTCGCGCTGACCCAGGTGGCGCGCTACAGCCAGCTTATCCATGCCGGGCTGGTGGCGCTGCTCTTTGGCGCGCTGATCTACGTCTGCCTGCAAACGCTGCCCCGTCCGTCGGCGGCGCGTTCCACATCCGAGGCTGCCACGGCGCCTGGCGAGCCAGTGGCGGCCCAACGGGGTTGACCTCACCCCCGGCCCTCACCCCCTAACCCCCTCCCCTAAAAGGGAGGGGGAACCAGAAGCGAACTATAGCGCGATCTGGCAGCGCAGCACGCCGGGGGTACACCGCACGGTGAGCGTATCGCCATCCAGCCGCCACGGCGCGTCGAGGGTCGCGTTGGCGTCGTAGTCGAGCGCGGCGCGTAGCACGAACGTCGCGCCATCTTCGGCCACGAAGCGGATTGGCTCGCCGCGTCCACCAATACCCTTGATGAAGCGATAGGCCCGCCGCGCCGACCATGCGGGCGTGATGATGTAGTCATCCTCCCCTGGCCACGACTGGTAGCTGGCCCGTGACGCATCCTGCGGCTGTGGCTGGATCGTGCCCGCGTTCAGCGCGGCCAGCGCCTCGGCCAGCAATTTCCCGCCGCGCCTGGCGCAGACGAGATCCAGCGTCGCCGCCGTCATGGCGTCGGGCAGGGTCACTGTTTCACGAAGAACAATCGGGCCTGTGTCGAATCCCTCGTCCATCAGATGAATGGTGACGCCGCCGGTCTCGTCGCCATCGTGGTAGATCCAGAACAGCGGGTCTGGCCCACGGTGCGCGGGCAAGAGTGACGGGTGGACGTTGAGGCAGCCGAGCCGGGGCAGGCGCAGCAGCGACGCGGGCAACTTCCGCGAGAAGCAGGCGACGGTGATGGCGTCGAAGTCGAGTCTGGCCAGCGCGTCGCCCGACTCCGGACCGCCCAGTTCCAGTACCGGGATTTCATGCTCGGCGGCGACATCGAGGATGGTGCGCGGCGCGCCGCCCGCGAGCACGATGCCACGCGCCTGTATCCGCCGGGGGAGCAGCAGCGGTGGCTGACCCGCACGCTCGCGGAGCGCCGGGAGCGCGACGGCCACCAGTTCCACGCCTGACGACTTGAGCAACTCTTCCAGCACGACCAGCGAGAACATGCCCGTCATGCCACAGAAGACAACGCGCACAGCCGCCGACGGAGCGGAGCTATGCGCGTTATCTGAGTGGGTCATCTGGATTACCGACGGCCAGTGCCGTAGTTGGGCGCTTCTTTGGTCACCATCACGTCGTGCGGGTGGCTCTCGCGCAGGCCCGCGCTGGTCATGCGGATGAAGCGGGTGCGCGTCTTGAGCGCCTCGATATCCTCCGCGCCGACGTAGCCCATCGCCTGACGCAGCCCGCCGACAAGCTGGAAGACGACGTTGGCGAGCGCACCCTTGTAGGGCACGCGCGCCTCGATGCCTTCGGCGATCAGGTGCGATTCGTCGCTGACGCCCGCCTGGAAGTAGCGGTCTTTGCTATAGCTGCGGCGTTTCATCGCGCCAATCGAACCCATGCCACGATAGTCTTTGTAGCGCTCGCCCTGGGAGATAATCAGCTCGCCGGGGCTTTCCTCGACGCCCGCCAGCAGGCTACCCATCATCACCGAGTCGGCGCCCGCCGCGATGGCTTTGGCGATGTCGCCAGAGTACTGGATGCCACCATCGCCGATGATCGGGACACCACTCTTCGCGGCAGCCTGGGCGCAATCGAAAATCGCGGTAATCTGCGGCACACCCGCGCCCGCCACCACGCGGGTTGTGCAAATTGCCGCAGGACCCACGCCAACCTTGACGCCGTTCACACCCGCCGCGATCAGCGCCTCGGTCGCCTCGCCCGTAGCCACGTTGCCCGCCACGAACTGTACCTTGCCGCCAAAGCTCTTCACCAGCTTCGCGGCGCTATCAATCACCATGCGCGAGTGGCCATGCGACGTATCGATCACCAGCACATCGACATCTTCGGCGATCAGCGCCTCGGCCCGTTCGAGCGTATCGCCGCCGACACCGAGCGCCGCGCCGACGCGCAGGCGTCCCTGGCCATCTTTGGCCGCGTGGGGATACTGGATCTTCTTCTGAATATCCTTGACGGTAATCAGGCCTTTGAGCAGACCATGCTCATCCACGACCGGGAGCTTCTCGACCTTATGACGGTGGAGAATCTCGTTGGCGTCGGCCAGCGTGGTGCCAACCGGCGTCGTAATCAGATGCTCGCGGGTCATCAGTTCGCGGATGGGGCGGCCCACCTCCTGCGCGAAGCGGATGTCGCGGTTGGTCAGGATGCCGACGAGGCGGCCCGCTTCGTCGGTGATGGGGATGCCAGAGATGTGATACTTCTTCATCACATCGAGCGCGCTCTGCAGCGAGTCGTCGGGGCCGAGGGTAATCGGGTCGGTAATCATCCCCGACTCGGATCGCTTGACCTTATCCACCTCACCCGCCTGGTCTTCGATGGAGAGGTTGCGGTGAATGATGCCGATGCCACCTTCGCGGGCGAGCGCAATCGCCAGCCGCGCCTCGGTGACGGTATCCATCGCGGCGGAGGCGATGGGGATGTTGAGCGTGATATCAGTCGTGAATCTGGTGGCAGTGCGCACGTCGCCGGGCAACACATACGATTCCGCAGGCAGCAGCAATACATCGTCGAACGTCAGGCCTTCCTTGCCAAACTTCCAGTCCCAGTCATGCTCAGATGTCATGGTCGCGCACACCCCCTTGCCCTAGTCGGTCTCTGGCGGCATGCCCGAACTGCCTCAGGATACAAAAAGCGCCCAGCGCGACGCGATCCGTCGTTCACTGGGCCTGAATGTGATCCGCATGGGCGCCTGCCGCTCCCCTCAAACTTGTGTGTATTTGAGGTATCTTATCACGCGCGGCGACCTCGCGTCAACGCGCTTCCAATGCTTCTCGCGTGCTTCTCGCGGCGCCAGCGAGCATCCAGCCTTCCCCATTCGGTGTAGGATAGTGTATGATAGTCGCCACATTCGGTATGCCTGGAGCGTCATGTCCGGCGATACCCGGCGATACCCCCGCGATCCGTCGTTTTCAACAGTAAAGCGAGCGCCATCATGGATTCCACGCCATCTTCTCTCATCCCCGAACAGACCATCGACGCCTTTCTCGACGACCTGCGCGCCCTGGTCACTATCAACTCCGGCACCTATACGCCAGCGGGGGTGGCCCAGGTCGCGGCGTATCTCCGGCAGCTTTTCGAGCAGATGGGCTGCGAGGTAGAGCTATTGCCCGGCGACAAGATGGGGCCGCAACTGGTCGCCCGCCACACGGGCACGGGCCAGGGGCGCGTGCTCATCATCGGCCACATGGACACCGTTTTCCCCGATGGCGAGGCGGATCGGCGCCCGTTCGACATCCACGACGAGTGCGCCTATGGGCCGGGCGTCTTCGATATGAAGAGCGGCGTGCTGGTGGCGATCTACGCGATCTGCGGGCTGATCGAGGCGGGCGAGGCGCCGTGGCAGACGCTGACGATGATCTGCAACAGCGATGAGGAGATTGGGTCGCCTGAGAGCCACGAGTTGATCGAGGCGGAGGCGAAACGAGCCGATGTCGCGCTGGTGCTGGAACCCACGTCCGACGTGGCCCGCGTGACCATCGCGCGCAAGGGGGCGGCGACCTTCACGCTGGAGATTCATGGGGTGGCGGCGCATGCGGGCGTCGAGCCGCATCGTGGCCGCAGCGCGATTCTGGAGATGGCGCATCGCATCGTGGCGCTCCACGCGCTCAACGGCACGATTCCCGGTGTGACGGTGAACGTCGGCGTCGTGCAGGGCGGCGAGCGGCCCAATATCGTCGCCGAGGCGGCCTATGCCGAGATCGATGTGCGCGCCGCCGATGAAGAAGGCGTGCAGGCGATTGAAGCGGCGCTGGCGCAGGTGGTGGCCGATACCGAACGTGCCCGACACCACCGCCATGCTGGAGGGCTATTTCGCGCACCGCCCGTTCGCGCAGAGTCCAGGGAGCGCGCGTCTCTTCGCGCTGGCCGCCGAGGCCGCCGCCGAGCATGGGCATTACGCTGCGGGGCGAGCCGACGGGCGGCGCGTCCGATGGCAACACGACGGCGGGGCTGGGCGTGCCGACGCTGGACGGGCTGGGGCTGGTGGGCGGCCTGGCGCACAACCCCGGCGAATACGTCGAGATCGCCTCGATTGCGCCGCGTATCGCGCTGCTGATGGGCATCCTGCGGCGGCTGAACGGGGCGGATTTGTCGGCGTAAGGTGACGGCGGCGGATGGATTTACAAAATAGCGCAGACAGTCCCGGCCTTGAAAGGCCGACAGGGATGCCAGGAGGGCGTGACCGTCAGGGCTGCCGCAGCAGCCCTGCTCGCCCGAGGGCAGTTGACCATTTATGGTCTCTGCTGTGCTACTCCGGCCATTTATGGCCGAGAGGGTTCATACAAGAGCAGTGGCTGAGTGCGCCTGTCCGTGTACATGGTAAAACCACATTCATGCCGCGAAGCTGGTTAACCACCCCCTCGTGCCACTTTGAATGCTATCGCATCTGATGCTACACTAGCGGGGCAGCCAGACGCAATAGACAGACAGCAGAGGGGCAGCCCATGAGCGCGTATCATCCCACCTTTGTCAGCCATGCCCACGCCGACAACGAGTTGTGCGACCAGTATGTGAACGCGCTACAGAAGCGCGGCATCGACATCTGGTATGACCGCAATAACGCGCAGTGCGGCCACTTTCTTGGCGAGCAGATTCAGCAGGAGCTGACGGCGCGTTCGGCGTTTGTGCTGTTGATGACTGAGGCGTCGCTCAAGTCGTTCTGGGTGCGGCTGGAGCGCGAGACCTATCTGGGGCTGATGGCGAAAGACCCCGCGCGTATCCTGGTCGCGGTGCGCATCGGCCCCTGCCAGCCACCGCCGATGTTCAATGCCTTCCTCTGGATCGATGCGCTGGCGATGCCCTTCGAGCAGGCGATAGACGAGATCGCCAGGGCGCTGACGACCAGTGGCGTCGCCCCCTCCACCGCCGCCACCGACGCGAGACGCTGCCCGCGCTCGGCCCGGCGCCCGCGCCCGCCAACAGTGTGGCCAGCCCGGTGTCTGCGCCATCACTCCATACCCTCGGCTTTCGTGGCTATAACGTGAAGGGCGTCGAGTGCATCCTGCCGCCCCTCTGCCCCGTTGCCAGCGGGTGGCTTCACGATGGGCAGCGACAAGAACCGCGACAAGCAGGCGTCTGACGATGAGACACCACAATATCCAGATCGAGGTGGATGGCTTCGCCATTGGCCAGCATCCCGTCACTGTCGCCGAATACGCCTGTGCGGTACGGGCGAAGGCTGTCAGTGAGCCACAAAAGGGCTATCTGGGCACAGACTGGGCGACACAGCAAACCCATCCCTGACCACCCAGTGACCTGCGTCACCTGGACCGATGTTGTCGCCTACTGCGCCTGGCTAGCGAAGACCACTGGCCAACCCTGGAGCCTGCCGAGCGAGGCGGAGTGGGAGAAGGCGGCGCGCGGAACCGACGGGCGCATCTATCCCTGGGGCGACAGCTTCGACAAGGCGCGCTGCAACACCAGCGAGAGCGGCATCAAGACGACCACACCCAGTCGGCAGCTACCCCACCGGCGAGAGTCCCTACCACGTGCAGGATATGGCGGGCAACGTCTGGGAGTGGACGAGCAGCCTCTACAAGCCCTATCCCTACCGCAAAAACGATGGGCGAGAGAATCACGATTCCACTGATAATAGAATACTGCGTGGCGGTTCGTGGACTCACAATCCCAGGATCGCGCGCGTGGCCTATCGCAACCACGTCAGGCCGGTCGACTTCTTCGACGGCAACGGTTTCCGTCTGGCTTGGGCGCGGGCTGGTTCATAGTAGTGATTAACTCTGGTTCTTGCTTTCTTAATCGTGTAAATTACATTCACAATGGATTTGCGAGTGAACGTTTGATTTACTCTGCTCCGCGCGTAGCGCGGAAATTTTGTAAAATTGAAAGGCTCCCACTCTTCACGGCGAGATGGGATGAGGGGCGCTGGAGACAATTCTCGCGAGCAATTGTGATTTAGGAGCGCGTATTTAGGAGCGCGTATGGAAGAGCAGCCACCAGGCGACAATGCGGCGCAATGTACGCTTTATGAGCGCATCAGTTCGTTCGAGAACCTGTTGTACGCCTATCGTCGCGCTGCTCGCGGCAAGCGCAGCCATCCTGATGTCGCGCTGTTCGATTATTATCTCAAAGGAAATCTGCTCCAACTGCGGAATCAACTCACACGTCATGTTTACCGCCCCGGCCCCTACCACCGCTTCACCCTCGCCGACCCCAAACCACGGGTCATCTCAGCGGCGCCCTTTCGTGACCGTGTTGTGCATCACGCGCTTTGCAACGTGATCGAGCCGCTCTTTGAGCGCCGCTTTATTGGCGACTCGTATGCCAGTCGGCAGGGGAAGCGCATCCATCAGGCGCTCGACCGTTGCACTACTTTGCCCGGCGCAATCATTATGTCTTAAGATGCGATATTGTGCAGTTCTTCCCCTCGATTGATCTCGCCACTTTGCGACACATCCTCGCCCGCGCCATCCGCGAGGATGAGACGCTCTCGCTCTGTGATCTCATCCTGACAGGCGGCGCGCACGAATTGACCGCCCAGTATGACCTTGTGCTCTTCCCTGGCGATGAGCCAGATGAGGCGGCAAGCCGGGCGCGGGGACTACCTATCGGCAACCAGACCTCACAATTCTAGGCCAACTGCTATCTTAATCTGCTCGATCACTTCGTGAAGGAATAGTTGCGCTGCCATGCCTACGTGCGCTATGTGGACGACTTCCTGCTCTTTGCCGATGATACGCGCACGTTACACCAGTGGAAACAAGCTATCATTGCATTTCTGGCGACCCATCTGCGCCTGATACTCCACGAACGCGAGAGTATCGTCTCACCAGTGAGAGATGGCATTCCGTTTCTCGGCTTTCGCATCTACCCAGACCATAGGGCGCTACGTCGCCGCAATGGCGTGACCTTTAGCGCCGCCTGCGCAAGATGCGTCGCGACTATCATGCGGGTTTGCTGGACATCGCCGAGGTCACGCAGCGTGTACAGGGGTGGGTAGCCCATGTGGAGCATGGTGATACCTGGGGATTGCGCGCCTCGCTCTTGACCCATGAAGTCTTCGTGCCGCCAGGAGTTGTGCCGGAGTTTCGTCAGATGACCGATCTGAAGGAATCGCCTGTCTTCGTGAAGATGTTTGATCTGGTCGTCTGGGTGGTTCCACTCACCGTGAAATTCCCACGCGAACAGCGCTTTGTCGTTGCATCGGCGCTCCAACAGGCGACGTTTGCAGCGCACGAGGCGTTGGTGCGCGCTGGGCAGAGCGCGGCCCCTGGCGATACGCTCGATCATCTGCGTGAAGTAGCGACCCAACTGGCCATGATCCGTTTCCACCTGCGACTGAGCGAGCGTTTCTCGCTCATCACCGTGAGGCAGTATGAACTCGCGAGTGAGCAGCTTGGTGAAATCGGACGCCTGGTTCGGGCATGGCAGAATACCTGCTACGCAAGGCTTCATCAATCACAGGGGCAGTAACCGATAGGATGCTCCCAGCAGCGCTCTGGGCGCCGTCTTATCGGTCTGTGGGGTACAGCCGAAACCAGACTGCGTGGCGGTTCGTGGAACAACAATCCCAGGAACGCGCGCGTGGCCTATCGCAACCACAACAGGCCGGACAACTTCAACGACAACAACGGTTTCCGGCTGGCTTGGGTGCGGGATGATTCAGTGGGTCGGGCCAGTAAACTCGCACATGCGCTATGTTCTATGGAGCAATGACGAGCGCGGCCACTACACATTGAACCAGCGCGGTTGTATCCCCGCTGAGGCTCGTGCCGATGTTCGCGACATCAGTACGGCCAGCGAAATATCAAAACAGACTCGTGTCGGGCGCCGGGTTGCGTAGTGAGTCACTCCAGCTGCGGCGCTGGGCACGTGTCGCTTTTTCCCCTATACGAGTTGCGCAGCATAGCCAAGCGCAGCCTGTACCTGCTCCCGATTTAAGCCGTATTCGCGTTCCAGGTTCTTCGTACGAGTATACCGCCCGCCAGTTGGCCCAGCACCAGCGCGACACGGGAATGCGTGTCCCGCTGATGACGGGCTTGCCGTGGACTACTTCAGCATCTACAGAAATGCCAGGGTAGATTTCTTGCGCCATAACGCTCGCCTCTTATTCGTCAATACCCTTGCTCAATACTCTGCATAATACCGCAGGCGGAGGGCAGCCCGTTGTGGGCCACTCTCCGCCTGTGCTGTCTGGACTCCCCTCTCCTGCGGGAGAGGGGCCGGGGGTGAGGTCTCTACACGTACCGCGCGTTGCGTGGGCCGACGAAGATCGTGTTGGGGCTGAAGTACGCCAGCACCATCAGCAGAATCCACAGCGCGAACATCACGAAGCCAATCAGGCCAGCAAGCAGCCCGAAGATGCCACCGACAAGCGGCACCCAGCCGAGCAGGTGGCCAAACGATCCCACAAGCCAGCCCCCGATGCTCAGTGCGCCAAAGACAATCACCGACTGCATGGCATGGCGGCGTACCGTCTGATTGCGATGCTCCACGAACAGCAGAATCAGCCCCGATACCCAGATAAACGCGTATGCGAGCACCCGCTCCCAGCGCTCGTCAATGCCCAGCGAGGTCGGGCTGGAGTGACTGGAACTGGAATAGTTGCGATTGTACATCTTCTGCCACTCCCTGAGATGGTTCTGTGGGCTTACATGCGTCACTGCCGCCGGTGGTTCATCGCTCCGGCTCCCCTACAGTGATCCTCCCATCAAGTGCTACGAGCCGGATTACGCGGGGTTGCACCACAGCGCCCAACCGCAGCCCAACCGCATCGGCGCTGGCATTCCGCAGGTGAAAATGCGCGCGTTCCGTGACCCGGCTGGGTAGGGCGGATGTGCTATCATATGCACGGCGAAACGAGCAAGGCGTTTCGGCAACCAGCGCGTGTCAATTGCTCTGGCAGTGTCGCCAGGGCCAGGTGAGAAGAGGGTGTCATATGGCGGGTGTCGTCAGGCGCGAAATGCTCTCGGAGCGGGTGCGCTCCATCAAGCCGTCTGGCATTCGTAAATTCTTCGATATCGCCGCGACGATGAGTGATGTCATCTCGCTCGGCGTGGGCGAGCCAGACTTCGTGACGCCCGATCACATCCGCCAGGCTGGCATCGACTCGATCAACGCGGGCGACACCCACTACACCTCCAACTGGGGCACGCTGGCGCTCCGTCAGGCGATCAGCGAAAATATCGAGCGGCGCTACGGCGTCCACTATGATCCCGCCACCGAGGTGATGGTGACGGTCGGCGTCAGCGAGGGCATCGACGTCACCCTGCGCGCCGTTCTCGACGAGGGCGATGGGGTCGCCCTGCCCGATCCCGGCTACGTCGCCTACGAGGCCGATGTGATGCTGGCGGGCGGCGAAGTCGTCCCGGTGCGTACGCACGTCGCGGAGGAGTTCGAGGTGCGCGCCGCCGCGCTCGAGGCCGCGCTGACGCCGCGCACGAAAGTCGTGTTGCTGGGCAACCCCAACAACCCGACCGGCTCGGTCATCGCGAAGCCCGAACTGGAAAAGATCGCCGCGCTCGCCATCCGTAACGACCTGCTGGTCATCAGCGACGAGGTCTACAGTCGGCTGGTCTATGGCGAAGAGCACGCCTGCATCGCCGCGCTGCCGGGTATGCGCGAGCGCACGGTGCTGGCCGATGGCTTCTCGAAGGCGTATGCGATGACTGGCTGGCGCGTCGGCTATCTCTGCGCCCCGGCGCATCTGCTCGAAGCCATCGTCAAGGTACACCAGTACGCCATCATGTGCGCGTCGACGATGAGCCAGGCGGCGGCGCTCGATGCGCTGCTCCACGGCGAGGATGACGTGGCGGCGATGGTCGCCAGCTATGACGAGCGGCGCACGTTGATGGTGAACGGCCTCAACGCGATTGGGCTGGACTGCTACATGCCACGCGGCGCGTTCTACGCCTTCCCGTCCATCACGCGCACGGGGATGACCTCGGAGGATTTCGCCGAGAAGCTGCTCTTCGAGGAGAAGGTGGCCGTGGTGCCGGGCAGCGCATTTGGCGAGGCGGCGCGGGCTTTGTCCGCTGCACCTACTGCACGGCGCAGGATAAGATCAGTGACGCGCTCGAACGTATGGGGCGCTTCGTGAAGAAATATTCGTGACGGATGCGCTGACGTGCGCTGGCGGCTGAAGCCGCGCCTAAGGGCTGCGCCGCAAAGCCCGCCTGCGCGGGCTGCAGAGTGTGCGGCAGCAGGGCATCCAGTGGGCAGAGTTCCGTGTAACCCGACGGTTGCGCAACCGTTTGCGCAGTTAACCGCCAGCGCTCCGCAGCGACTGTTTGTAAAACTGCATCAGCCTACGGCGCGCTGACCCTACACGCCCGGCGCCCATCACGTGCCCATTGGCGCCATTCTGGCAGCCCGCGCAGGCAGGCTTTGCGGCTTTCGTAGAAGCCCTTAGGCGCGGCTTCAGCCGCCAGCCGCCTTGTATTTCGACCTATTCGTTCTAGCTAGCTTGAAGGATGTCGCATGGCTACCGCTTCGCCCAAAACCGATGTGGAGTATGAGGTCGTCATCGGCCTCGAAGTCCACGCCCAACTGCTCACCGCGAGCAAGATGTTCTGCCGCTGCTCGACCGACTACGCCAACGCGGCGCCGAATACCCACAACTGTCCCATCTGCATGGGCTTTCCGGGGACGCTGCCGGTCATCAACGAGCAGGCCATCGACGATACCATCATGACCGCGCTCGCGCTCAACTGTGAGATTGCCGAATACTCGAAGTTCGACCGCAAGAACTACTTCTATCCCGACCTGCCCAAGGGCTATCAAATCTCGCAGTATGATGTGCCGCTGAGCACCAACGGCTACCTGATGATTCACATCGATGGTGAGGATCGCCGTATCGGCATCACGCGCATCCACCTGGAGGAAGACACCGGGCGCCACCTGGAGCGCGAGGGGCGCGGCGAGGCCTATAGCCTGATCGACCTGAACCGCGCGGGTGTGCCGCTGATGGAGATCGTCGGCGAGCCAGACATCCGCACGCCAGAAGAGGCGCGGCTCTACATGGAGAAGCTGCGCACCATCCTGCTCTACCTCGGCGTGAACTCTGGCCGCATGGAGGAGGGCGCGCTCCGCTGCGACGCCAATATCTCGGTGCGCCCGAAGGGGCAGAAGGAATTCGGCGCGAAGGTCGAGATCAAGAATATGAACTCGTTCCGCGCGGTCGAGCGGGCGCTGGCCTATGAAGCCGAGCGGCAGGAGGCCGAACTGCGCGCCGGGCATACCATCGAGCAGCAGACGCGTGGCTGGCGCGAAGATAAGGGCGTCACGGTGGCGCAGCGCAGCAAGGAAGAGGCGAACGACTATCGCTACTTCCCGGAGCCGGATCTGCCACGGCTGGTCGTCAGCCGGGAATGGGTCGAGCGGATTCGCGCGCGGCTGCCAGAGCTGCCCGACGCCAAACGCCAGCGTCTCATCGAGACGTATGAACTTTCAGACTACGACGCCGACCAGTTGACGGCTGAGCGCGCCCTGGCCGAGTATTTCGAGGAGGCGGTGCAGGCGCGACCCTCCAAGAATCGCCTCGCGCGGGCAAAGTCGGTGGCGAACTGGGTGGCTGGCGATCTGCGGCGGCTGCTGAACGCGGCGGGCAAAGACATCGGCGCAAGCCCGGTATCGCCTGAGGCCATCGCTGAACTGGTGGAACTGGTGGAGAACAACACCATCAACGGCAAACAGGCGAAGGATGTGCTGGAGAAGGCGTTTGCCAGCGGCGAGACGCCAGGGGCGATTGTCGCGCGTGAGGGCATCGCGCAGATCAGCGATAAAGGCGAATTGGAGGCGGCCGTCGAGGCGGCGATTGCGGAGAATCCAAAGGCGGTCGAGGACTATAAATCTGGCAAGACCAGCGCGGTACAATTTCTGGTCGGCCAGGTGATGAAACGAACGAAGGGCCGCGCGAAGCCCGACGTCGTCAGTCCGCTGCTGCTGGAGAAGCTCGAGAAGTCTTGAATGCGTTGGGCCAGCGTGTTCGGGGATTCATCGGGAGGCGCTATACAGAGATCGATTGGTGGAATGTTGTCGGCCCAGAGCGCGGCGCATTGGCCGCATCATCTTCAACGCATATGTCGTGCTGAGTGAGGAGAGTTCTGGAGTATGCACAACGATGTGCCCAACGGGCGGCCCAATCCCTATGAGATGGCGGTGACGCAGTTTGAAGAGGCGGCGGATCGGCTGAACCTCGACGAAGATTTGCGCGGCATCCTGCGGATGTCCAAGCGCGAGTTGACCGTTCACTTCCCGGTGCGCATGGACAATGGTAGAACCCGCATGTTCACGGGCTTTCGCGTCCAGCACAACATCAATCGCGGGCCAGCCAAAGGCGGCATCCGCTATGATGCTGGCGTCTCGCTGGATGAGATACGGGCGCTGGCGATGTGGATGACGTGGAAATGCGCGGTAGTCGATATCCCCTTCGGCGGCGCCAAGGGCGGGGTCATCGTCGATCCCAAACAGCTGAGCGAGAGCGAAATCGAGCACCTCACCCGCCGTTATACGACTGAGATTTCGGTGCTGATTGGCCCGGCCAGTGATATTCCCGCGCCCGATGTCAACACCAACTCACAGACGATGGCGTGGATGATGGATACCTATTCGATGCACGCTGGCTTCTCGGTGCCCGCTGTGGTGACGGGCAAGCCGCTCTCCATCGGTGGCAGCGAGGGCCGCAACGAGGCCACGGCGACGGGCGCGGTGGCGGTGATGAAGATGGCGGCGGACGAGCTGAAGATGCCGCTGCGCGATCTACGGGTGGCGATTCAGGGCTTTGGCAACGCTGGCTCGATTTCCGCAGAGATATTGCACGCGGAGGGCATTCGTGTCGTCGCGATCAGTGATCGCTCGGGCGGCGTCTACGATGAGAGCGGCCTCGATATACCCGCCCTGCAAAAATACAAGAACGATCATGGCCGTGTGAGTGGCTTCCCCGGCGCGCAGGAGTTGAGTGTCGCGGATACGCTGGAAGTGCCCTGCGATGTGCTGATTCCGGCGGCGACCGAGGGCGTTTTGACGAAGGCGAATGCTCCCCGCGTGCAGGCGCGCATCATCGTCGAGGCCGCCAATGGGCCAACCACGCCCGACGCCGACAAGTTCTTCTTCGAGCGTGGCGTGCGGGTCGTACCAGATATTCTGGCGAATGCCGCTGGTGTGACGGTGAGCTATTTCGAGTGGGTGCAGGATCTGCAAAACTTCTTCTGGGAACCCGAAGAGGTGCAGCAGAAACTGTTGCAGGTGATGGATCATGCCTATACCGGTGTCGCCAAATTGGCGCACGACGAAAAGTGCGACCTGCGCACGGCGGCCAACATGATTGCCATCCGGCGTGTCGCCGAGGCGACCCAGCTACGGGGCATCTACCCGTAGGCGAACCGCTCCTGATGCGGAGGGAACGACGCTCTCGGCCATCGATGGTGTTTCAAGTACTTGGCGCCACTCCGGCCTAATGGCCTGGAGTACGCGGCGCCACCTTCCGGCCTCGGCCACCCTCCCTCGAGGCCAGGCAGGGCGGCGACAGGCCGGCCCTGCGGGGCTTCAGGCCGCGCTGCCGCCGCTCCGGCACTTCAAGGCCGAGGGTGTTCCCGTACATAGTAAGTCCATATCATGCTGTGTCTCATCCTGTGCGTTCAGGATCCCTGCGCACGGCGAAATACTATGGTCGTGGTCGAGATTAGCCGTAGGTCTTCAGCCTACGGCATGGAACACCCAGACATCTGTAGCCCTCAGGAGCAGCCCACATGGCCGAGCGCAATGACGATCTCTGTGACGTGGCGGGCATCCTCGTCGGGCACGATACCGACCTGGAGGCTGGCACCGGCTGCACCGTCGTGCGCTGCGTCTGGCCCGCGCTCGGCGCCGTGGATGTGCGTGGGGGCGCGCCCGGCACGCGCGAAACCGATCTGCTCGACCCACGCTGCATGATGACCGAGGTGCATGCGGTGCTGCTGACGGGTGGCAGCGCCTTCGGGCTGGCCGCCGCCGATGGCGTCATGCGCGCGCTGGCCGATGAGGGCGTCGGCTACGATGCGGGCGCGGCGCGGGTGCCGATTGTCCCGGCGGCGGTGCTCTTCGATCTGGGCATCGGTCGCGCCGATGTGCGCCCCGATGCCGAGTCGGGGATGCGGGCGGTGCGCGCGGCTGTCGGCGGGCCAGTTGCGCTGGGCACGGTGGGCGCGGGCACGGGCGCGACGGTCGGCAAGATGGCTGGCCCGACGCTCGCCGTCAAGGGCGGCGTTGGCTCCGCGAGCTATCAGATGCCCGATGGCCACGTGATTGGCGCGCTGGTCGCGGTCAACGCGCTGGGCGACATCTACGACGCCACGTCAGGGCAGCTATTGGCGGGCGCGCGCAGCCCGTCGGGGACAGGATGGCTGGCGGATGACATCGCCGCCTTGCAGAGTGGGACGCAGCAATCCGTCGCCGGAAACGCCGCCGATTCCCGGCGCGCAGACGACGCTGGCCGTCATCGCGACCGATGCGCCCTTCACGAAAGCCGAGCTGGCCAAGCTCGCCCAGATGGCGCATGATGGGCTGGCGCTGGCGATTCGCCCCACCCACACGCCCTTCGACGGCGATGTGGTCTTCGCCCTCTCCACCGCGCGGGATGCCGCGACCTCGGCTCCCGCTGGCCCACTGTCGCTGGCGATGGCTGGCGGCGCCGCCACCCGCACGCTGGCCCGCGCCGTCGCCAAAGCGATTCGCGCCGCCACCGGACTGCACGGTGTCCCGGCGCTACGCGATATGCCCATTCGCGCGAGAATGAAGGGAAGGCGCCACAGCGCGCGTTCGTCACAATCGCTATCAATAGACGAGGTGCAGATAGAAGCCGACGATGAAGCGAGCCACCCAGAGGGTAATCACAAACCACCCCAGCAGGATCAGCGCCGACACCACCAGACTGAGACGCGTGCGCCAGCGATGAATCGCCTGACCACGCGCGAAACGCACGGCGACGCCGCTCAGGATGAAGCTCCCCATCGCGCCCGCCGCCGTGACCGCCACGAGCGCCTGGATGATGATCGGAGACCTGTCGAAGACGATATTGATCAGTTGGGAGATGGCCGGGGGCAGGCGCATGCGGAACGACTCAACCGCCGGGAGCGAACTCAGGCTGAAGATCAGGATAATACCAAACCCAACCAGGCTCACGACCAGACAGATGGCGGCCCATTTTTCCAGCCGCGCCAGCGCCGCCACGTTATCTGAGCGGCGCCGCGCCCGGCGTCCCAGGAGGATGGCCGCCAGCGCCAGCGCCAGGATCGCCAGGAAGCTGACTAGCACGATCACCGAGATGCGCGCCAGGGCCGCCTCCTGGAATGGCCTGACATCGCCGCGATAGGCGGGGAAGCTGCTCAGTTCAGCAGGGCGCAGCGCCGACCCGGTGAGTTCCATGGCCAGCAGCCAGACTGTCGCCGCCGCCAGGGCAATGACGCCACAGACGATACTGGCCGCGACCAGCCCGCCCGCGCCGCCGGACGCGCGCTGATCGTCACGTTGAGGCTGTGGCGTGGGGCCAGATGGGGAAAGCGTCACCGTGGTGTCCTCCTCGTGTCGCAGAGATGCCACATGGTGATTAATTTGTTGATCGGCTCGTCGCGGGCGCGAACCTCTCCCGGCCTGTCGGCCACCCTCCCCTACGAGGGGAGGGCCACGGCGACCAGCGTGGCTATCTGGCTCTGGCTCTGGCTCCCCTCTCCTCGTGGAGAGGGGGTTGGGGGGTGAGGTCAGCCCCGATCACCCAATGAAGTTCTTCATCGCCACATAGCATCAGTAAAACTACGGTCGATACCTGCGGCGCATCACCGCCAGCGCAATAGGCAACCGGACAACGCCGGACGGTAGCCCGAAATTGCTGCTAGGGTGGGCTTTTGTTGTCTCGAAGGGCGCGTCATGTTATACTCCCCCAGTGCGCCTTCGCCAGTCTGGACATGAATTCCAGGCCGCGCTACTGGATGTTATTTCGCGCGTGGTCGTGAGGCGCAGACGCTATTTTGCCGTTCGGCAAAGGGGAGGCCACGGCCCGTGTCGCTTACACTACTCTTCGCCCTGATGACGCTTGCGCCGGCCGCCGTCGCAATTCTTCTCGGCATTCTTTCGCGTGTCACCGCGTTCCGCGTGCCCGCGCCTGTCGCGATGGGAGTGGCGGCGCTGGCGGCGCTCGTGCCAATCATTGGCCTTATTCTGCTTGCGTCTGACTCCGCGTTTCCCACACCCCTCCGCTTTGCCTTCGCGGGCGATAGCGCCACGCCATTCGCGCCGCTCTTCCGCGCCGATGGCCTCTCGTTCTATGGCGCCTGGGGCATCGCCGCGCTGATCGCGCCCCTGCTCCTCTGGATTGTCTGGATGGATGCGGGTCGGGCGGCGGATTCGACCGGGCGGCTATTGGCTGAACTGGCGCTGGCGATTGGCCTCGAAGCCGTTGCGCTGCAGCTCGTCTTCTCGGATAACCTGCTCTGGCTCGGTCTCATGTGGCTGGCGCTGGCGGCGTTGGTCTGGTTTCTGGGTGAGCAGGGCGCTGAAGGCGGAGACTTCGATTATCTCGGCCTGGCCTGCATGCTGATTGGCCCAGCCGTGGCAATGCTGATCCTGCTGCTCATCGCCGTGACGACGAAAGAGCACACGTTCTATACCCTGACTGGCCATTCAGCCGCCTCGCCGTTACAGATCATCCTGCTGGCGGTGGCGTTGACTGCGGCTGGTGGTGGCTATCCCTTCGTCGCGTGGGTGCGCCGCCGTGCCGCGTTTGCCACGCCATCGGGGTTCGCCGCGCTCGTCTTGCTGGCGCTGCCAGTCGTCATATTCGTCGGCGCGCGCGCCTGGGGCGCATTGCAGGCTACCACCGGACTCTGGCCAGAAATTGGCGCGGTGACGCCGCCGATCACCGGAGGCATCGCGCTGGCGGTGCTGGGCGCCCTGACCATTGCGATTAGCGGACTGCTGGCGCTGGGTCGTCGCGATGGGCGCACGCTGGTGGCGCTGCTCGCCAGCGCGCAGGTCGGTTGGGGGCTGCTGGCGCTCGGCTCGTCGCAGGCTGCCGCTGGCATTGGCACGGTCGTCTTGCTGGCGACCAGTGTGGTGGGCCTGGGCGCGATGACGGCGGCGCTGATCGCGGGTGGGATACTCACTGCGGATGATGAGCCTGAGGGCGCAGGCCCCGCTCCCTTTGGCCTGGCGACGCGCCCGCTGAACCTCTTCGCCTGGTGCGTTGGCGGCGCAACGGCGATTGGAGTCCCATTCTTCGGCGGATTCGTCGCCCGCCACCTGATTACATCGGGGGCGCTCTCCGGCACCAAACTTGGCATTCCGCTGCTCGGCCTCGCCTGGCTGGGCGATGCGCTCTTCGCGGTGGCGCTGGTGCGGGCGACGGTGCTGGCCTTCAAGGCTGACCCGGACGACGCGGCGGCGGATGACTGTAGATGGCGCCGAAGTTGAAGAGACCGCCACAAAGCGTCCATCGTCTACCATCGCCGAACTGTTGGAGCTACCCGGCGTGGCGCTGGCGCTGGTTGCGGTGGCGCTCGGCATCTTCCCCCAGACATTCCTGAACATGGGAGTGCTCTTCGCCACCGACCAGATAACCCAGGAGGGCGCGGCCGATGGCGTGCTGCGTATCGTGCGGTTCGGCTACGCGACCGTGAATAGTCAGTGGCTACCGGGCATCTTCTGGCTGGCGGCGTTGGTGTTGGGTGTTGTCGTGCTGCTCCTCCGCCTGGGAGTCCACCGTACCGCTGTCACGCTGGAAACGAGCGGTGACGCTGAGCTGGCCGGGATGGACGAGGACGCGCTGGATGAGCCAGCGGTCGTCTGGATCGATCTTGCCTCCGCCTTCACCTCGCACTGGACACAGGTTGCGGGTAAGCAACTTATCGGCGGTATCGATGAGGACGACGAGTACGCCGAGGCGCTGCTCGACGAGGATGAGGACGATACCGACGACGACGGTGGCCCAGATGATACCAATCCACCCGATGATTCCGATGGCAGGGCCGAGACGCCGAACGGCACGGCTCCGGCCAATGGCGTGATGGCGCTGGATGAGACGGCGGCCGAGAGTTCGCCGGGCGTCAAGACGCCCGCCACGGGACGTAAGACCACAAAGCAGGGCACACGCAACGCCGAAAAGCGCGGCCAGGTGCAGAAATAGACAGCTCCGAGGAGGATATTCGCCCATGAACGGGGTGTTGAGTTTTGCGCTGGCGGTGTTGATTTATCCGGGATTGCTGGTGGCGGTGGTCGCGGGTGTTCTGCTGCTGTGGGTGCGCGCCACGGCGCGGGGCGCGATCAGCGGCGAGAAGGCCGCCACCCTTACCGAACTGCGCGATTCCTGGCAGGGTGAGACGATTGTGCCCGATGGCGTGAGTGACTTTGCGCTGACATTAAGCAGCGGTATGGCGATACTTGCGCCCGCGCTGGCGCTGGTGTTGTTACCTATACCCGGCAATCCACTGGTGACACTGATTGGCCTTCAGGGCGACCTGGTGGCGGAGGGCGCGTTGCTGCTTGGGATGCCGCTGGCGAGGCTGTTCGTTGGCTGGCTGACGCCGACCCCCCTCACGCGCGTCGCCGCCGACCGTGGCGCCCGGCTGCTCGTTGGCGCCGCGCTCTCGCTGACGCTCGCATTGGCTGCGGTTGCCCAGCAGTTCAACGCGCTGACGATCCTCAATGCGCCCGTCAGATCGCCAGGTGGAGTGCTGATCGTGGCGCGGGTGCTGGCCGCGCTGGCCTTTGTCTGTGTGCTGCCCGTGTTGACCCGTATGACGCCATTGCGCGAACCGCAGGATGCCAAGGATGCGACGCCGGACGAATTGCTGGAGGTGACGGGGCGCGATCTCTTCTGCTTCCGGCTGGGCGAGGCGATTCAACTTGCGGCGGTGGCTGGCCTGTTCATTGCCGTGTTTGTGCTGCCCTTCTTCTCCATCACGCCGAGCGGCGCGGGCATGGCGATTCTCTGGGTCGTCGGGTTGCTGCTGACGGCGGTTGGCATCGGCGTATGGGACGCCCTGCGCGGGCGCATCCCCGTCGGCGAAGATCATCCGCCGCTGACGTGGTGGCTGGGCTGGCCGCTGTTGCTCGCGCTGGCGGCGCTGGTCGTCACCGCCTGGGCCACGCGCGGCGTCTAGCCAGCCGCTGACGTCATCTGTCGTAGGAGCCTTTCAGAGCACTATCTGAAAGGCTCCATCGTTTTCCCTTTTATATAACAAGTCCGTTGAGATAGTTGTCGTTGGGCAGACCTCTCCCGGCCTGTCGGCCACCCTCCCCTACGAGGGGAGGGATTGAGGCGACTAGTGTGGCGCATGGCCACACGGTCACACGGTACTCCCCTCTCCTCGTAGGAGAGGGGCCGGGGGTGAGGTCGGGGCCGCCGCGCGCATACTCCAACACTTGAGGCGGAGATGGTATTATGACAGCCCGGCCAGCGCTTCCTCCTCCACGTCGGCGGCGTCGCGGAACTGTTCGCGATAGAGCTGGGCATAGAGGCCGCCGCGCTCGATCAGTTCCGCGTGCGTGCCACGCTCGACGATCCGGCCGCCATCCACCACCAGAATCTGGTTGGCGGCGAGGATCGTGGAAAGCCGGTGCGCAATCGCAATCGTCGTCCGGTTCACCATCAGCCGCTCCAGCGCCGCCTGAATCAGCCGCTCGGAGTGCGTATCGAGCGCGCTGGTCGCCTCATCCAGAATCAGAATGCGTGGGTCTTTCAGAATGACGCGAGCGATGGCGATACGCTGCTTCTCGCCGCCGGAGAGTTTGTAGCCGCGCTCACCCACCACCGTATCGTACTTTTCGGGTAGCTCCATGATGCGGTCGTGGATGGCCGCCGCCTGCGCCGCGCGCTCCAGGTCTTCGTCGCTGGCGTCGGGTTTGGAATAGCGCAGGTTCTCGCGGATCGTCGTGTGGAAGAGGTACGTTTCCTGGGTCACCACGCCGATGACCTCGCCCAGGCTCTCCAGCGTCACATCACGTACGTCGTGGTCGTCAATCGTCACGGCGCCGCTTTCGACATCGTAGAGGCGTGGCACGAGATAGGTGATCGTCGTCTTGCCCGCGCCGCTCGGCCCCACCAGCGCCGTCAACTGGCCCGGCTTCACCGCGAACGATATGTCGTCAAGCGCGGGCCGCTCGGTATCCGGGCGATAGTGGAATGTCACATGGTCCATCGCCACCTCACCACGCACGGTCTCCGGGGTGAGCGTGAGCGCATTGGGCTTATCGGTGATCTCCTGTGGCATATCAAGATACTCATAGACACGCTCGAACAGCGCCAGCGCGCCCTGAATCTCTACCTGGACACTCAGTAACTGACCAATCGGGAAGAAGAGTCGGCTCTGTAGTGTGGTGAAGGCGACCAGCGTGCCGATTTGCTCGGCGATGTTCCCGCTGGGAGTATGCCCAGGGCCAAATGAGAGATACCCAAAGAGGAGATAGACGAGCGCCGGGGTGATCGAGAAGAACGTCGAGATCAGCATCATGAACCAGCGGCCAATCATCTGCTGGCGAATCTGCAAGTCGACGAGCTTCTCGTTCTCCTTGCCGAAGCGCGCGATCTCCTGCTTCTGGCGGCCAAATGTCTTGGTGAGCAGGACGCCGCTGACCGAGAGCGTTTCCTCCACCATCGCCGAGAGTTCCGCCAGTGAGATTTGCGTATCCTTGCTGATGGCGCGGCGCACATTGCCGATGCGATAGGTCATCCAGAGAAAGAGCGGCAGCAGTCCCAGCGAGAGCAGTGTCAGCCGCCAGTCGAGGAAGAGCATGCCGACCATCGTGGAGAGCGCGATGGTGATGTTGGAGACGACCGAGGTGGCGGTATCGGTGACGACGGATTGCACGCCGCCGATGTCGTTCGAGAGGCGCGACTGAATCTCGCCGGTGCGGGTGTCGGTAAAGAATTTGAGCGGCATCCGTTGCAGATGGCCGTAGAGTTGATTGCGCAGGTCGCGCATCACACTCTGGCCGACGCGCGTGTTGAGCCATGTCTGCCCGATGCCGATCATGCCCGTGATGATCGGCGTGATAGCCATAACGGCTGACGAAGATGGCGAGCAATTTGAAGTTCTGCTGCGCAAAGCCAATCGAAATAGCAAACTTGAGCATATATGGGTTGACGATGCCGAGCGCGCTCACCACAATAATAGCCAGCAACACGATGGCTACCTGGCTACGATAGGGCTTGAATGAGGCCGCGACCCGCCGCATCGTTTTCACATCGGCTTTGTGCGTCGGCTGCTCCATCCGATAGCGCGCCATGCGGCTGGAACGCCCAGCCGCCACCGCCACCGCCACCCATCATTCCTTGTCCACGCATCATTAGGGGGTATTTCCTCCGAGGTTATTCACTATGATATCCGCATAAATAGCTACGCTATCACTCATGGTACCACGCCGACCGAACCCTCCACACTGGCGAAAAGGACAGGTGGCGGCTATGCTTCTGGCGAGGCAAGCGGCTTACTCGCGCTCGGTTCTACGTGGTAAGATAGGCTCTGTATTCTCGCGTTTTTCCAGTGTTGCGGGGGCAGCGGCGCCCCAGCGGGAGGCATGGTGCGGCGATGACGAACGCAGATTCACAGCGAGCGGACGTGCGGCAGGATGTACGCATCGAGCACGATTCGCTTGGCGATAAAGCGGTGCCATCTTCGGTGTTGTATGGCGTGCAGACGCAGCGCGCCGTCGAGAATTATCCCATCAGCGGCATGCATGCGCATCCGGCGATGATCGAGGCGACGGTGCTGGTGAAGAAGGCGGCGGCGCTCTCGAATAGGGAGACGGGCCGCCTCGACGCGCACATCGCGCAGGCCATCATCCAGGCCGCCGATGAGGTGCTGGCGGGTCAGTGGCGCGACCAGTTTGTGGTGGATGTCTATCAGGCGGGCGCGGGCACCTCGCACAACATGAACGCGAATGAGGTGCTTGCCAACCGCGCCATCGAGATTCTCGGCGGCCAGCGCGGCGACTACAAGCTGGCGCATCCCAACGACCACGTCAATATGGCGCAGTCCACCAACGACACCTTTCCAACGGCGATGCGCGTGGCGACGATGTTGATGGTGCGCGAGACGCTGCCTGTCCTGGAAGAGTTGGCCGCCGCCTTCGAGGCGAAGGGGCGCGAATTCGACGGCATCGTGAAGTCGGGCCGCACCCACCTGCAAGACGCGACGCCGATCCGCCTGGGCCAGGAGTTCGCCGCCTATGGGCTGTCGCTGCGCCGCGATGTCGCGCGCATCCATGACGCCAGCGATTCGCTGCTGGAGCTGAACATTGGCGGCACCGCCGTCGGCACCGGGCTGAACGCCGAGCCTGCCTACATCGACGCGATGGTGCAACACCTCAGCCAGATGACGGGCTTCGCCTTCCGCCGGGCGGAATCGCTGGTGCAGATCGCGCCGAGCATGTCATCCTTCGTGGAGATGTCGGGCGCGGTGCGGGTGCTGGCGGGCGACCTCACCAAGATCGCCAATGACCTGCGGCTGCTGGCCTCGGGGCCAGCCACCGGCTTCTATGAGATCGTGCTGCCAGCGGTGCAGCCGGGTTCGTCCATCATGCCGGGCAAGGTCAACCCTTCGATGGCGGAGATGCTGAATCAGGTCTGCTTCCAGGTCTTCGGCTTCGACACGACGATCAGCTATGCCGCGCAGGCGGGCCAGCTTGAACTGAATGTGATGATGCCAGTCATCATCCACAACACGCTCTGGTCGTTCACGATTCTGAAGAACGCGATGGCGACCTTCACCGAGCGCTGTGTTACGGGCATCACCGCCAACGTCGAACGCGCCGAGGAGTACGCCTTCAAGAGCGCGAGTCTGGTGACGGCGCTGGCCCCGTACATTGGCTACGAGGCGTCGGCAGCCATCGCCAAAGAGCAGATTCAGTCGGGCCGCGACATCCGTGATATCGTGCGCGAGCGTAATCTGCTGCCGGAAGAGGATCTGCTGGAGATATTGAAGCCGGAGGCGATGACCGAGCCGGGCATCGCGGGCCAGGGCAAGACGAAGACGCCGATTCTGGGCGGCGCCAGCGCGGGCGGGTGATGTTGGCAGGCGGGTTTCCTGAGCGCAGCAATTGATGGTTGAAACGGGCGCGCCGCAGGCTAAAGCACCTGCGGCTAATCCCGTTCGTTGCGGTATCCTCTCCGAACGGCGCAGCAGGTATGCTCAGTCTGGGGATTAGCCGTCCAGCCGCCTGTGCTACGGCATGGTTGCTCCAGGCATTTGCTGCCATGCGGTTTTTCACGTTCATCGTAACGCCCAATATGAACCATTGCTACCATAGGTGACACACCATGACCGATTTTGCCGGACGCGACTATCCCATCCTCGAATTCGACGACGCGCCAGAGGGCGTGCTCGAACCATCGCGGCTCATCAAGCCGCGAGATGTGCCGGAGCATGCGGTGCTCTGCTTCTTTCAGGAGGTCGTCACCCAGCTCAGCCAGCAGCATGAGATGCGCGTGGTCAAGCACCTGCGCAGCGAGATGGGCACGCATCCCGTCTACGAGATGGAGTATGAGGGCAAGCGGCTGGCGGTGTTTCATCCCGGCGTGGGCGCGCCGTTGGCCGCCGCGATGCTCGAAGAGGTGATCGCGCTGGGCTGCCGCAAGTTCATCGCCTGCGGTGGCTGTGGCGTGCTCGATAGCGCGATTGCGGTCGGACATCCGCTGGTGCCGGTGGCGGCGATCCGCGACGAGGGCACGTCATATCACTATCTGCCGCCGGGGCGCGAGGTGGCGGCCAGCCCTGAGGGTGTCGCCGCGCTCGAAGCGGTGCTACAGGCGCACGAGGTCGGCTATCTGACCGCCAAAACGTGGACGACCGACGCCATCTATCGCGAGACGCCCGCCAAGGTGCAGCAGCGCCTGGCCGAGGGCTGCCTCTCGGTCGAGATGGAGGCGGCGGCGTTCTTCGCGGTGGCGCAGTTCCGTGGCGTGACGTTCGCCCAGGTGCTCTACGGCGGCGACGATGTGGGCGGCGCGGAGTGGAGCGCCCGCGCATGGAACACCCATTCGGGACGCGAGGCGCTCTTCTGGCTGGCCGCCGAGGCGTGCCTGCGGCTGTGAGAGATGCTCAATCGCAGATGTGTCAGGATGATATGCGACGATGTTCCTGTGAGCTGTAAAGGGATGGTATGCCGCTTCCAGCATTGCGCGCCGATAGGACGCTTCCACAGGGAGTCTATCAAGCATCCCTGTATGAGTTTCTCACATGCGTCCGTGGCAAGCATCGACGGCCAGCGCGTCGCTCTTAACGATGCGCTTCCGTTATGCGATGGCGACCGTACAGAGGTCTCGTGACGTGGCGGATCAAATCGCCCTGGACTGGCAGATCTTCGGATCCGATCAGTGCGAGCCTACTTCCCGGATTCAGAGGCAGGTAGCAATCGCGCGCTCAGGGGACTGATCGGTCAGAAATCTCAACTGCCCACGTCTGCGCACCATTCGTAGATCAACTGGCATTTTTTCACTCATCGTCACAGCTGTTGTAGTCCGTACGAGGCAGGCAAGTTCATGAAAACGACACAACCACCGATTACGAGCGACCAGGAGCTTGCTGGCTATCGGGCTGGGGCCGAGCAGTTACGGCAGATGATCGAACGCCATGAAATGGATTTGATGACCGAACGCCAGAAGCATCCCGCCGACATGCAATTGATCGATCAGATACGCTACCAGTTGCACCATCTCTATGGCTACTATAAGGGTATCCAGGACGCCATAGCTGCCTACCAGCGAAAGCGCCAAAGCGCCTGATATGCCCCCGCCGAGGCGTGCCTGCGACTGTACATGGGTCTTGGTTTCGCGCGCCCGGCGCCTGCTCGCGGTATACTACATTGATATACCCGGATATACCCGAAGAATCGAGCAGGCCTATGTATCTAGAAGTAATCGTACGTCTGGTTGTCGCCGCAGTGTTGGGTTCCCTGATTGGCCTCGAACGCGAGCGCCTGGATCGAGGCGCTGGATTGCGCACCCATGCGCTCGTGGCGACTGCCTCAGCGCTCGTCATCATCGTCTCCGCATACGGCTTCTCCGATGTCCTCGAAGCGGGCCGCATTGTTCTCGATCCATCACGTGTCGCCGCGCAGGTGGTCAGCGGTATTGGTTTCCTGGGCGCTGGCACCATCATCCTGCGCAAGAACGCCATTCATGGATTAACGACAGCGGCCAGTGTCTGGGCCGTGGCGGGTATTGGCCTCGCCGCTGGAGCGGGTCTCTATGTCGCCGCCGCCGCGACCACCGCCATCTTGCTGGTGATCCTGCTGGCGCTCAGGCCCATCGAAGGGCGTATCTTCCCACACAAGCGCCTCTGGCGTATCACCCTGCGCGCACAGACCCTGCCAGGACAGGTGATGGCTATCGAGGAGCATGTCAATGCCCTGCGGCTGGAATTGCGGCGGTTGGAACTGTTGCCGGATAAGGCGAACGGCGTGACGACTTTCAGGCTTGACGTGCGTGGAGGAGCGCCGTCAACCCTTGCCATGCTGGCCGAGGAGTTGCAACATATTCCCGGCACGCGCGCTGTCTCATATCGTGGACAAAAAGCGGTTCCAGTCGAACGGGCAGGCGGAAGCCGCGCGACCACCTGAACGACCCATAGGCGTCATCCCCCTTATCCCACCCGCTCCAGGATAACGATGGGAATCTGGCGGCTGATCTTTGCCTGGTGGTCGGTGAAGAAGGGCATCTGCGCCACGATCTGCGCCCACAGGCGGTCGTACTCCGCGCCCTCGGCGATGACCGCATGCGCCTGAAACGTCTCGTCCGGTAGCTCGACCGTGACGTCGGGATTGGCGACGAGGTTGAAGTACCAGTCGGGATGCCTTCACCGCGCCCGCGTTCGACGCGATGACCAGCACGCGGTCGCCATCGGTGACGTAGGTCATCGGCGCGGTATGGGGCTGGCCGCTGTGTGCGCCGGTCGTCGTCAGCAAGACGATCTTTCGCCCGCTGAATCTGGGGTCGTGCGCGCGAAAATCGGCGATCAACTGGCGGTTGAACGCCTTCATTTGCTCAGGCGTCTGTGGCATTGACATGTGTGTATCCTGACTTCTCCAAGTATCGTTGATGGGTTCCTGTTTAGCGCGCATAAGGCATTGCCTCGCTAACGAAGCGCTCGACATGCGCCATGCGATCAAGCCAGCGCCGTGCCATAGATTGTAGCACAGCGTGGCTTGATAGTGGCTTCTGACCCTGGCTGGCCAGTGATCTCACCCGGTCGAAGTGTGGCCGGGTTGTGGGTCACTTCGCCTGGAATGGCGGCGGCCCAAGAATCACGATGCCGCCATAACGCTCTGCCGAGGCTGCTATTCGCGCAAAATCAACTGGACCGGCAGCGATGAGGGCGTCAGTCGCTGGCTCGCTGGCGCCACGATAGAAGGCCTCGCTGCTGCCTGGTGTCTCAACGAAGAGCATGCGCGCCGTCTCTGAAACAACCATGAATGCATGCGGCACGCCCCGTGGGGCCACTGCTACGCCATGCGGCCCAAGTTGCCGTTCCTGGCCATCGATGTACACGAGGATCTCACCTTCCAGCACATAGAGTGTCTCGTCTACGTCAGGGTGCTGGTGGAGAGGCGTCACCTTGCCCCTGGTCATGACATCCTCGAATAGCAGGAAGGCGCCCCCTGTCTCAGCGCTGGTGGCCTTCCAGGTATGCACGCCACCACCATAGAACCAGAGCTTCTCGCCTTCGCCATCTGCGCGGACAATCGAAACGACTTTGTTCATGGCCATCTCAGCCTCCCCATCGCTTTGTGGTACTATTGTCTCTTAATGGTACTTCAGTGACCATAATGAGAGTACTGTATAATGAACGCGGTGTCAAGGGCCGTGATCGCTCGGGTAGACAGGGCAAAGAAATGGAGGACGGAGAACCGATGTCGATCGCCTATGAGCAAGCAGGCCGAACGCACCAAAAGAAACGCACTCGCGAGGCGTTGGTGGTTGCCGCTCGTGAGTTGGTGGCTCAGGGTGAGATGCCCACCGTCGAGAGTGTTGCCGCTGCGGCATCGATCTCGCGCACCACAGCCTACCGTTATTTTCCGAACCAGCAAGCGTTGCTCGTGGCGGCTCACCCTGAGATCGACGTGCAATCGATGCTTCCTGAGGTCGCGCCCGAAGGTGCGCCAGCGCGGCTCGACATTGTCATTCGGGCGTTCGTGCAACTCATCCTTGATACAGAGCGGCCACAGCGCACGATGCTGCGCCTGTCGCTCGAACAGGATCCCACCCATCACGGCGAGCTACCACTGCGGAAAGGGCGAGCGATTGGCTGGATCGAGGAAGCGCTCGCACCCCTCCGCACACGGATGGCTGAGTCCGAACTGCGGCGGCTCGTCTACGCGATAAGGATCAACACCGGCATTGAGGCGCTTGTGTGGCTTACTGATGTTGCCGGGCTCTCGCGCGAGGAGGCCGCAGAGGTCATGCGCTGGTCGGCCAGCAGCCTGTTGCAATCGGTCCTGAGCAGCCAGAATCCGGTAAGTTCCTGATGACTGCTAGCGCCCATGCGCCCGTGTCGCTTCTCGCTCGTGCGCTAGCGCACGTGCGGCAGCACCTCGCTGGCGAAGCGCTCGATCTGCTCCATGCGCTCTGGCCAGCGGGGTACCATGAATTGCAGCGCCAGATGCTCGACGCCGATCTCCTTATACGCCGCCAGCGCCTCGACCAGTTGCTCCGGCGAGCCGCGCAACACCTGCTCGTCCTGCGCCACTGGCTCGCGTGTCACCTCGATGGGACGGCAGCACGCCAGCTTCACCATGTCGGCGTCGCGCCCGGCATACTCGGCCTCGCGGCGGGCGTTGTCGTAGCCAGCGCGCAACTCGGCAGGCGCGATAGTGACGAAATAGGGGAACCAGGCGTCGCCATAGTGGCCCGCGCGCCGTTGCGCCGCCGCGCCCTCGCCTCCGACCCAGAGTGGCATATGCGGCTGCTGGATCGGCTTCGGATAGAACGCCACATCGTCGAACGCGTAGTGCTGCCCGTGGAAGCTGGCATGCTCCTGCGTCCAGAGCAGGTTGAGGATTTGCAGTTGCTCGTCGGTCATCTTGCCGCGTTGTTTGAAGGGCACACCTAGCGCGGCGAACTCCTCCTCCATCCAGCCGACGCCCACGCCCAGCGTCAGCCGCCCGCCTGCCAGCCGTTCGATGGAGGCGGCGACGCGCGCCCAATAGAGCGGATGGCGATAGGGCAGCACCAGCACGCTGATACCCAGGGTGATCGTCTGGGTGCAGCCCGCGAGATAGGCCAGGCAGGTGAACGAGTCGAGAAATGGGCGATCCGGCGGCACGATGAACGCGTGATTCTCGGCGTAGGGATACGGTGTGCGAATCTCCCACGGGGTGACGACGCGGTCAGCCGACCAGACGGCGTCGAAGCCCTGCCGTTCGGCGCTCTGCGCCGCCTCTCGTAATGTGTCGGGTCCGGTCGCCCGACCAGAGATGGGCAGAAAGACGCCGAACCGCATACAAATCCTCCACTTGCTCGCAGTCATCAATGACTCGTTTAGACGCGCTCGATGCGCCGCAGCCAGTACCACGCCGTCGCCGCGCCATCGGGACCCGTGCCATGTTCTACCTTCTCCAGCCGGAAGCCGTTGGCAAACAGGCTCTCGATGTCGTCCTGAGTAGCGCCCACGCGCCGCCCCCGCAGGAGGCGCGGCTCGAAGCTATAGAGCAGATAGAGCGCGCCCGGCGCGGCGAAGCGTGTGACGCCCTCGGCGTAGTCGGGGCGGCGATCCACATCCAGGCCGTGGAAGCAGCCCAAATCGAGGATCAGCGAACAGGGCGCGCCGATGGGCAGGCGATCCAGCCGGGTGACATCACCACGGATGAAGCGCGCCGCGCCGGGTAGCTTGCCCGCTGCTCGTATCTTCTGTCTGGCTCGCGCGATGGCGGGCGCGGCAAAGTCTACGCCAGTGGCCTGCCAGCCATGGTGCGCCAGATAGAGGCAGTTGGTGCCGGTGCCACAGCCCACATCAAGGGCGCGCCCCGGCGGCATCGCGCTTGGCGCCTTCGACCGCATCCACCAGTTCTGGCGGCGAGATGCCGGTATCCCACGGCGTGAAGCCGCGCCGATACATCAGCGTAAAGAACAACCGGTGAAACAGCATGTCGAAAAATCGCCTGAGCATCTCAACCTGCCTTTCGCGATATAGCCTCCTGGGTGACACTGATTCCCAGTATACGCACTACTGGAGGATTATTGTGGCCGGGAGACAGGCGCACACGTGAGATCAACTCATCAGAGCGCTACGTGGTATGTGCATCACGGATAACCCTGGCACACGCGTCAGGTCGCTATCGAGTGTGACGACAGTAAGATTATGTTCCAGCGCAGTGGCGGCGATCAGCGTATCTATGTCGCCGATTAGGCCGACAGTGCGGCGCATCTGCTCGGCGCAGGTCGGCGTATCGTTCCAGGATGGGATAAGTGAGTTGGTACGGGATTACTTCACGGAGTAATCGCGTAGCTCGGTTCTGCGCTGGCGATAGTCAGAGGCGCTCTTCAAGTATTCTATTGCTTCACCATAGATGAGGTGGCTTGTGGCAGCCTCTCGCGCCATTATCCACGGACGGACAAGTCGCAATGCGCCCGGACGACCTTTCAAATATGCGATGAGAACCCCGTTATCGAGCAGATAGCGGGTCATTTCGCATCCTCTTCATCCAGCCACGCAAGTTGCTCTTCCATCGGTGGCGATGGTTTGCTTTCATGCCGGATGCGGTCGAAGAACGCGAACTCGTCATCGTCTTGCAGATCACTCCACGCGCCGCCAAGCGCCAGCGCTGTCCGCACCGAGGGTGGCAACGCCTCATCGCCAGGCGTCTGGGATGGCGTAGGCAGATGCGTGAGAGGCTCCGTCATTTCCTCAATCTGTTGCGCCAGGTCTTCCTGCGCGGCGGGCGACAGTTCTTCGATATGCTCCAATGCGCGCTGTAGCCGCTCGATCATGCTCATTTCTCCATATGGCTCTATGAACATTGCTACTCTTGCAAAACCAGGTTGCCTCTGTATCTTTTTATGTCACTCCACCTCTGCCTCAGCTCTCCAATGGAGCGTAAATCCTGAACGACATCGGGGTATCAGTGACTGAGTGGTGTGAGCTGTATCTGCTTCGCAAGCCCGTAGGCGGTCGGGAGATCACTGGCGCTCTCGACAAAGACACGACCAATAACGAGCACCGCATTGTTCGGCGAAGCAATCTGTGTCATTCCCGGCGACACGGTTCCTTTCCAGCCCGGCCCGCTCATGAGGTACTCGCCAGCCGCAGTTCCCGTGGTGCGTTTGCCGACGTAGGCAAAATTAGCGCCGTCCGACGGATCAGTGAACTGCACGCTGTAGTACCGGCCCGCCATGTCTGGCACGTGCAAGACTTGCGGCCCTTTGGCGAGGTCGAGCAAGCCGCCGACGTAGAGCACATCGTCGGTCCCAGTTGCTAATAAGCTGGCGTTTGACGCCGAGGGCGACGCGAGATTGGGCGTCGCGTAGAGCGTATTGACGGGGACGGGGCCGTCGCCAAGCCCATGCTGAACGATCGCTCGTTTGTAGGCGCTGTACGCGAACGTTGGCCAAAGATAAATGAACACGAACGTGCCGAGTCCCCAGACGAGGACGGCCACGACGACGAACCCAATGACCCCGCTCCCCCCCGCAGAGAAAATTCTGTAGACGACCCAGGCGAGGATTGCCAGGATGACGAACGTAATGGGATAGGCGTATTTCAGAATGAGCCTGTTCATCTCAATGCACTCTCATGACTGGCGGCACGTGGTACTCGCCGTCGAGAACCGCACGGCCGGGCAGATACGCGCGGAGCATCAGCTTGAAGCGGCCTGACGGCGTCGGCAGCCAGTTGGATTCGTGCCCTGCGGGAGCCGTGCGCTGAATATAAATGTCGATGGAGCCATCGGCGTTCGGCACGAGGGCGGAGCGACTGCCGACGCTGTAGCGATCGATAGGGTTCTTCACCATGAACCCGACCACATCGGTCATGGTCAGCGACCAGAAGGCATCGTTCGGCGGGAGTTGTCCTGCCGGAAAATGCAGGACGTACTCGCGCTGGCCGTTCAGCCTCCGCCCTGCGCTGTCAACGGTCGTCGTCCAGTACGCAGCCTCTTGCGCCACATTGACGGCGGGCAGGATTCTGGCGAAGGCGGCCCGCAGGAGGATGCCATTGCCGGGCTGGCCGGCTTTCATGGTGGTGCTCCACCCGTTGACGGTCGTCGTCATGGCTCTCACCGTCAGCGTTCATCATGACCTGTGCCGTGAGAAACGCCAGCACGCCGCCGACAATGATTGCTTGCACGACGTGAGAGGCTGAGAGCAGTGTGAGGAAATTTGTCATAGCTTGGCCCTTCAGAATGATCTGAGCACGCGCCGCCACCGCTTGCGGTGTGCTATGCGCTCGGATGAGCTGTTGAAACGATGTCATCGCTCGATCATGCTCGTTTCTCCGTCTGTGCGAAGTCAGATGGCTGTGCAGGCTGTATTTCAGTATATCATCTGGCGCGATGGGCCTCTCGTGCTATAATCGGCGGCATGAGCGAACAGCAAGACAAGCACGAGACAATCGGGCGGACGCAGACCCTGGCGGGACAGGTCGCCATCATCACCGGGGCGAGCCGTGGCATCGGGCGCGCGGCGGCGGCGGCATTCGCGGCGGAGGGCGCGGCGGTGGCGCTGGCGGCGCGGGACGCCTCCGCGCTGGCGGCGAACGCGGCTGAGATCGTGGCGGCGGGCGGCAGGGCGCTGGCCGTCGCCACCGATGTCGCCGACGAGGAGAGCGTCGCCCATCTCTTCGCGCAGACTGCGGCGGCGTTTGGCCCGGTCACGATGCTCGTCAATGCGGCGGGCGCGGTCGCCAATCGCCCATTCGCCGAGATGGACCTGGCCACCTGGGACGCCGTACTCAACACCAATCTGCGCGGCACGTTTCTCTGCTGTCGCGCCGCGTTCCAGACGATGATCGCCCATGCTGGCGGCGTCATTGTCAACTTCTCGTCGCTCTCGGGCGTGCCGAAGGTCGAGAAGTTTCCCGGCCTGAGCGCCTATGTCGTCTCGAAGTATGGCGTCGCGGGGCTGAGCGAGATCCTGGCGGTGGAGGGTCGCCCGCATAACATCCGCGTGGTCGCCATCAGCCCTGGCGCGGTGGATACCGAGATGCTGCGGCAGGCGGCGCCACATCTCAAGGCGGGCATGACGCCGGAACAGATGGCGCGCATCCTCGTGTTCGTGGTGGGGCCAGACGCCGCGCCGCTGGCTGGAACCAACCTGGAACTGTATACCAACGCCTGAGAAGGAGCTACGGGGGACTATGACAATGCGCATCGCGCTCGTCGCGCCACTGGTTTCGCCGATTGCGCCGCCCTATCTCGGCGGGGCGCAGGCGCTGCTGGCCGACCTGGCGCGTGGCCTGGCGCAGCGCGGCCACGAGGTGACACTCTACGCCGCCGAAGGCTCATCGGTGCCGGGTGTGCGCATCATAACGCTGGGCATCGACTCCTCAGAGCTACGCCCGGCGCGTTTCCATCGGGATAGCGTGGCGCCCACGACCGCATCGGCGCCAGCGTCCGATGACGACGAATACATCCCCGACATGCTGCGGCCCGATGAGCGGAAGCTGCTGCCATCGTATGCCTTTCTCCATGTCTTCCGCGCGCTCGTCAACCACGTGGACGACTTCGACCTTGTCCATGCGCATGCCTTCGACTGGCCCGCCTACGCCTACTCCTCCATGCTGCCGCTCCCGGTGATCCACACGCTGCACCTGCCTGCGGTCGATAGCAATATCGCCAAGCTGCTTGGCGTGCTTGCCCCGCCCGATGGCGCGCCAGCGCGTGTGCGGCTGACCACCGTTTCACACGCGTGCGCCGCTGGCTGGTCGCCCTACTGTGACATCACTCAGGTCATCCATAATGGCGTGGATGTCGATGCGATCCCTTTCAGCGCGGAACCCGGCTCGCCGCCATCGCTGCTCTTCGCGGGACGCATCAGCCCGGAGAAGGGCGTCGAGGATGCGTTAAAGATCGCCGAACAGGCTGATCTGCCGCTCGTGGTGGCGGGCGACATCTACGACACGCGCTACTACGAGCAGCGCATCGCGCCACGGCTGGAGCGCATGGGCGAGCGTGTCCGCTATCTGGGCGGCGTCGCGCACGAAGATCTGTACCAACTGATGGGCGCCGCGCTGGCGGTGCTCTGCCCATCTCGCTGGGAGGAGCCATTCGGGCTGGTGGCGTGCGAGGCGCAGGCGGCTGGGCACGCCCATCGTCGCCTATCGTCGCGGCGGGCTGGCCGAGGTGGTGGCCGATGGCGAGACGGGTTTTGTGGTTGAGCCGGGCGATATCGCCGCCGCCGTCGCCGCCGTCCATCAGGTGGGGACGCTCGACCGCCGCGCCTGTCGTAGCCGGGTGGAAAGCCACTTCACGCTGGCGAAGATGCTCGACGGCTATGAGGCGTTCTATGCGGAGACGCTGGCGCTCGACGCCGCGCGCTAGCCGTGTCGTCTGGCTCTGAGGGAGAGGTTCAGTCATGGCCGACGCGCCCGATAGCCGCAAGTCGTCGCGCCCCAGCATCCCGCAGCGGGTGGGTGGACTCATACGCATCACGCATCCAGCGCCGGTGGCGATGTATATGCTGCTGATGGTGGCGCTGGCTCCGATTGCGGCGCTCTCCGCCCACCACGCGCTGACGGGCGCGGCGCTGGCTGCGTCTCGTGCTGGCGATGGGCTGCGCGCAGGCGGCCATCGGCATCCTGAACGATTATTGCGACCGCGCCCTCGATGCGGTCAGCAAGCCCGAAAAGCCCCTCGTGCGCGGGACGGTGCAGCCAGGCGAGGCGCTGGCGCTCGTGGTCATTCTGACCGGGCTGGCGTTGCTCGCCGCCCAGCAATTCGGCGTCGCGGCGGTGTTGATCCTGTGCGCCATCATGGCGCTTGGCTTCGCCTACGATCTGCGCTTCAAGGGGACGCCGATCAGTGCGCTGCTCTTTGCGCTCCATTTCCCGCTGTTGCCGATCTTTGTCTGGGCGTCTTTGGGTGTGTGGCAGCCATTCCTGCCGTGGATTCTGCCGCTGGGCGCCGCGCTTGGTATCGCCATGAATATCGCGAACTCGCTCCCTGATCTCCCCGACGATAGCGCCGCTGGTGTGCGTGGGCTGCCGCATGTGCTGGGACTGCGCCGTGACCTCGCGCTGGTGTGGAGCATCCCTCATCGCGTTGAGTCTGCTTATCTGGCTGCTCGATCTCACGGGACTCGTGCCCGCGCTGCCGCTCTGGCTGTCGCTGGCGACGTTGGTGGCGGTTGTCACGACGGTCGTGACGATGCTGCTGTATCGCCGCAAGCCCGATGCCGCGACGCTCAAGGTGAACTTCTACGTGCAGGCGTTCGCCGCGATGGCGTTCGCCGCCTGCTGGTTGGTCGCCGTCATCGCCTGATGTGCCGCTCCCCTGGTAGCGTCGGCCCTGATGATTTCTGGATTCGAGTCATATGACGACGGGCAAGGCGCGCCGTAAGTACTGCCCTGACAGACTCCCACAGGCAGCCATGCTATACTCGGCTCAGTAGCTCTGCCTGCCGCTCAGTGATCTTTCGGGAGAGACGGCTGGACACCACGACGCAGTCAGGGAAAGACCATCTCACGCACAGGCGGGAGGCCTGAAATCTATGAGCAGTGTACGCACGAACGCACCGCGCAGGCGGGCACGATCCCGCGCGATGACGCCCGCCCTTCACGCTCATGCCGTGTCAGTCTCTTCACCACGCCCGGCGCCGCATAAACCATCACAGCGCAGCCGTTCGACAGGCGCAACGGTGACGCTCTTGCCACGCGCCGCCGCGCCCGTAGTGGATACTGTGCGCCGCCCATTGAATCGGCCCCTGTGACGCAGGCAATCTCCCCTGTGACCGAGCGTATTCAGCCCTACATCCTGATCGTGGAAGATGATCCCTGCGCGGCCCATGCCATTCGTGACACGTTGGCGCTGGAGGGCGAGCCTGACTGGAAAATCCAGGTGGCGGAGGATGGCGAGCGGGCGCTGGCGCTGGCAACGGCGCAGTCTCCGAAGGTTGTGCTGCTCGATATTGGCCTGCCCGACCTCGATGGCGCCGAAGTCTATCGTCGCCTGCGCGCTCATCCCAAGACGTGGGATACGCATGTGCTGTTTCTGACGGCGGCTACCTCGCTCGATCTCTATCAGCGCGGCGTTGACGCTGGTGTGGTGCTGCGCAAACCATTTGAGATGCGCGAGCTGGTAGGACTGGTGCGCTCGCTCGTCGCCAGTTAAGGCCGCTCACGCTGATCGGTTGTGTATCAAATCGTCCCGGTGTCGTGGCGCGCTTGACAGCGGGCGCGTCTGATACGATACTACTAATGAGTTTATTTGTTGTCTGCGCGATGTCATCCTCTGAGAGTAACCACCTCTGATGTGCCTCCCAGGTGTGATTTTTTGAGCGCAACCACCGAACCAAATCATCGCCCCGTACGTACTCCTAAGTAGGGAAGGTACTTTTTGAGGCAGGATGAACGATGTGGAGGGGTTGCCGGTACGGAGAGTTATGAGTACTAGAAATATAATGGATCGGGCACGAACGCCCGAACGAGGGAGGACAGGATATGTGCCTCCCGGTGGTTTTGTGGTTCGCTTTACGACGACGAGTTCGGTATGGAGTTCCGCGGGTGATACCCGCCCTGTGAATCCCTGGAGCGCATGGAGTCCGTGGCCCGGTCACCCAGCCATTCAGCCACCTCTGCCTTGTCCCGCGAAATCCTCGGCGTTTGATCTGCCTTACGCCCCGCCCCGCGAGACCCCGAGAATGCCCGCCAGGTCACGCCCGTTGCGTACCCCTGCGCCTGCCAGGCCCGCGCTTGCTCGCCCAGCGCCACGCATGCCAGCCACCCGTAGTGGTCGCGCCCCTGCTCCCGCCCGACCGATGCCGCGACAGGCGACAGCCCCTGTGGCGCGTCCGCAGCCGCAGCATCTCGAGTGGCCAGCAAGCTTTGACGACTGGATGATCGATATCGTGCGGCGACGTGCGCTCCGGCTGAATAGTGGCGCGCGCAGGCGTGGTGTCTTTGGCTCGGTGCGGGCCGTCGAGATGGCGCAGGTGCTCGAGCGGTCCAAAGATGCGAAGGGGCAATGGCTCTGTGGCATCTGCAAAACCCCGGTGACACTGCACGACCTCTCGTTTGACCATGTCATCGCGCTGGCGGATGGCGGCGAGCATGCCGCGCACAATCTGGCGCCCGCGCACCGCAAGTGCAACGAGATCAAAGGCTCAGAGAAGGCCCAGCATCGCGCCCATGCGCTGGATCGCTGGTTCGACGAGTGGACGACGAATGGTTCCCGCTCGCGTACAGCCTCCTAAAGAGCATCGATCTCAGCAATAAAGCAGGCCCGCAGTCACCTATCGGCTGCGGGCTTTGTGTTGGGCGCGGAGACGGAGCGATCACTCCGCGTATCTGTGCCACGCGCCATTGGCGAAGTAGAGCAGCACCGATTACCGGAACTAGAATAGCTGCGTTGCCGGTGGGTCCAGTGTTCGTCAGCCGATAATAGCCGTATAGCCCAGTATTCGTCGCCGGAGACGCGGGTGAGTGACCCGATGCCGCATGATTGGTGAATGGCCACGCTCACCGCCAGCCATGAGCCGTCGCGCTGGTAGTGCGCGCTGCTGATTGATGGAGAATCGGGCGGCGTATTACCCCTTGTCATCGGCACGATCTGTGTGAACGCCCAGGCTCGTGTCGCCTGGTCGAACGCCTCCACGTCTTGTGGGTGTCCACTCGCGCTCAGTCGCTACCTGCTGCCATTGGCTGCCATCGTAGTGCAGCACGGCCGCTGTGGTCTGATCCCTGTTCGATGCCCTTTGATATGTCCAGACGCCCAGATGTTGTTCGGCGAGACCATCCGCATGATCAATATTGTAATCCAGTTGGCAGCGACGCCCTGTCCATTTCCCTGCCTGGTAGTGGTACAGGACAAGTTGCCTCCTGGCTATTTGAGGCTGATCCCGCGACCCAGGCCTCATTCGGGGCCACTGGCAGCACGACCTCGGTCGACCGGGAAGGGTGTATCTACCTCCGACCACTCGCCCGTTCGCGAGGTGGAGCAAGCCCGATGTACCCGCAACCCTGGCTATCCTTGGTATGCGTCGAAAACGATCCAGCCTTCATCTGCCGAGAGCATATGCACCGACGAGTACGTAACACGCCGTGCAGAGATCGCCCTCGCCAGGGGAGTGCCACCTGCTGCCAGGCGCCATTCGTATAGTGCAGCGCGAATGGCGCGCCGCTATTCGTCGACTGCCGACCGCCCAGCCATCTGTGGCCGAACCCATTGAGATGCTGCTCAGCCCCGCGTCCTGGATAGTGGTCGGCACTCGGCCGTCCAGACGCAGTTCTTATAGTGCAGGATGAGCGAACTCACCGGGATACCACTTGCTGGATCTGCGATGGCTCCCACTGCCCAACCTTCGTCGGGCGAGACCATAGTGAGGAGTAAATTCGCCTGATTGCGCGGGCAGATTCGCGCTTTGATGGCTCCTGGCGCACATGCTCCGTTTGGCGGTCGAATAATTGCCGGCATGTCCGCATTGGTGTGTCTGGCCGGGCGCTCCATGCATTCGCGTCAGGAGCGTGCCCGCCAGCAGCGCGACGATCAGCACCGCCGCCATCGTGCCCAGCCAGACGCCAATGCGCCGCTGTGGGGCGTGATGGTGCGTCGTCGGTGCGCCATCAGAGCGCTGCGGTTGCGGATACTGTCTCGTTGTGGTCAAGAGTACGCGCTCGGTCCGCTGTTGCTGATGTGCGGGCACAGGCGCGGCCATATAGGCGTCGAGATCATGCACCAGGCGTGTCAGCGCGGGATCGTCCTCTGTCTCAGGGAGAATATCAGGGAATCGCTCGTGGAGCGCATCATAGCGCGAGTCAGTGGGGGGCATGGTACTGCTCCTTCAAGGTCTGTAGCAGACGGCTCAACGACTTGCGCACAGCAGCGGGGCGCTTGCCGAGAATCGCGGCGATTTCGGGCGTGGTAAGCCCGGCGGCGAACCGAAGGGCAAGCAGATCACGAGCCTCGGCATTCAGGCCGCCCAGCAGTATAGCGAGTTGCTCGAAGGATTCGTGCCGCAGCACGACGGCCTCCATCTCGTGATCGGCCAGCAGTCCGCTTGCCGCCTCCAGCGGCAGTGTGGACTGTTGCCGTCGAAAGCGGTCGGCGAGGGTATGGCGCGCTATGGTGAAGAGCCAGGCGGCAAATGGCGCGCCGTGGGTGCGATAACGCGGGAGGGCGTCCAGCGCCTTGAGAAAAACCTGTTGCGTCAGATCGGCGGCGTCTTCCTCCGACTGGAGGCGCACGCGCAGATAGCGATAGACACGGGCAAAGTACCGCTGGTAGAGCGCCGCGAAGGCCGCCGGGTCGCGTTTGGCAGCCTCCACCAGCGCATGCTCACCCGTTGGCGTCCCAGGATCGTCCTGGTCGCTGTCTATTGGATTTGTCGCGAACAGCCGGGAAGTAGAATCCAACATGCTCTCCTTTAGCTGCGCGTATGATGGACGTTGGTAATCATCATGATGACAACGGTTATAACGCCGATTGCGCGCAATGTGTGACTTGGATGATTTCAGCGCACAGCAAAACGGAGCCGAGAAGCCTCGACTCCGCTGCGGGATGACCACCCCTATTGGTTGCTGAATTGTCTGCGGCTACTGCCCGTACTCGTGCCATGTTCCGTTGGCGAAGTAGAGCAGCACGCCGATTGCGACGTGCCGGTTAAGCCGATTGTCCAGTATTCGTCAGCCGACACCCGCTGTATCGTGTTCATGCCGAAGAACCAGTCCCATGCCCATGTCGCTGATGGCCATCTCACCGCCAGCCATGAACCGCCGCGTTGATAGCGCATGCTGCTGATGATTTCCGGAACCCCGCCATCCGAGATGGTAAACGCCAGGCTCGTGTTGCCGTCGAACGACTGCACGAATTGTGGGTGCCCACTCGCGCCAGGATTCACCTGTGCCAATGCTTCCGTCATAGTGCAGTACCGCCGCTGTCTGGTCTGATTCCGAGTTCGATGGCGCTATGACATGTCCAGACGCCCAGATGTCGTTCGGCGAGACCATCCGCAACCGGTCAATATTTACTCCGGTTGGCAACGAAGCGGATGTCCACTTTCCCGCCTGATAATGATAGAGCACAGGGGTCAGTGGGCTGCCAGTAAGGTATCCCCAGCCATCCAGGCCTCATTCTGCGCGACAGGCAACACATCAGCGGATCGAGTTGATCAAGGGCTATCGACTGCTGACCAATGCCCGTTCGCCAGGTGCAGCAGGCTATCTATCGTAATGCCCTGGTGGTTCTTGTTATGCGTGAATACAATCCAGCCCTCGCCTGAGGAAAGCATATGCACCGAGTCGTACACGCCGGGAGCGTTGTTCTCGCCGGGAGCGTCACCGCTGCCATGCGCCTCCCGTATAATGCAACGCTATTTGTTTCCCCATCGCTCGATCCGCCGACTGCCCAGCCATCTGTGGCTGAAACCATCGAGACACTCATGAGCGGCGCTCCTGGATAGTCGGTTACTACGGGCGTCCAGGCGCAGTTGATATAGTGCAGAATCAGTGATCCAACCGGATCGCCATTCCCCGCATCTTCGATAGCGCCCACCGCCCATCCTTCGTCGGGCGATACCATGGTGAGGTCGAATAGCAGGGTGTTCGGGCAGTTGCGCCGAGATTTTCGCTGGCTTGCAGTTCCTGCGGCTTCGTGAATTGATCGCTTGTCGCATATGGGGTGTGATCGGGCGTCGGCGTCGTCTGGCTGGCCATTGTGGGCATTGGGGTGCTCGTCACCTGGCCGGCGGCTGGCCCATGAGGCCGCGTCAGCAAGACGCCCGCCAGCAGCGCCACGATCAGCACCGCCGCCGCTGTGCCCAGCCAGCACGCGCATCCGCTGCCAATGTCTCCCAGTCTGTCTCGTCTGCGTTTCGGTTCTCGTCCATGGCGAATCGTTCACGTCGTTCATATCTTGCACAACGGTTGTCCTCTCGATGGACACAGGGGCAGCGGTTCCAGTTGAACGAGCAGCGCGCTCCGCCGCGATTCGTACCGCGAGCCGCTGGCGTAGCTCTGGCCCTGGCGCGGGCGTAGGCGCCGCCGCGATGAGTTGATCCGTAGCCGCGAAGCGTTCCAGCGCGGCCCGGCACAAGGCGCACCCGGCGGCGTGTTCGGCCACCGATTGCGCCTGCTGCGGTTCCAGCGCGTGGTGATAGTACGCTTCGAGCAATGGCCCAAACTCGGCGCATCCGCCTGTCGCTGCCGTTCTCGTCTTGTTCGGCTCCGTGGCCCCTATGCCTGTTCACAATGTCTCCAGTGTGCCGTTGCGCAACGACTCTACCCCCTACACGCTGCTCCCTGCTTCGATGTGACACACCCATGCGAGATTCGCCGTCTAGCTATCTCGCGCTGCCTGTTCGTACACCTCGCGAAACCGGGCGCGTCCCCGGCTCAGCATCTGCCGCGCGTTGACCTCGGTCGTCTCCAGCGCCGCCGCGATCTCCGCGCAGGTTAGCCCATGCGCCGCCCACAGCAGCACCGCCGCCCGCTGGCGCTCTGGCACGCGCAGCAGCGCCCGGTTCACCAGGTCACGCTCGGCCAGTGACCGCTCCATGTCGAATGGATCCATCAGCGCGGGGATGGCGTCCCCGCTGTCGCTCTCGTCGGGGATCGCTGGCTCGCGCCCGGCGAAGAGCCGCGACAGCACTGGTTGGTTGCCGCCGCCGCAATTGGTCGAGCGCCAGATTCGTCGCGACGCGAAAGAGCCATGCCTGCGGCCGGTCGTAGCCACGCAGCACATCGAACCGCTGCCAGGCGCGAAAGAACGCCTCCTGCGCGACA
Source organism: uncultured Chloroflexia bacterium (assembly GCA_963702665.1). Lineage (GTDB taxonomy): Bacteria > Chloroflexota > Ktedonobacteria > Ktedonobacterales > JADMIN01 > DAHUXT01. The sequence goes on along the minus strand of CAVPDP010000013.1, from coordinate 111,056 downwards.
TCCAGCGCCGCCTCGTGGGTTGGCAACATGCGCCGCAGGTAGCCATAGAGCGGACGCTCGTGCTGTGTGAAGAAGGCATCGAAGGCGGCATCCTGGCCTCTGGTTGGCCCCGCCAGATCATGCGAGGGTGTGTCGGCCTGCTGGTCGGCGGCTCCGTCTATTCCGCGATCCTTCGCGTCGCCATCCTGCATCCGTGTGCGGAGGGCGAATGCACGCGCCACCAGCGGCGCAAACCAGAATGGTCGCCGCTCGCGTGCTTTCCGGTGCAAGACTATGCTCAATGCGCCGCCTCCCGCCGCGACGATGCCTCTCTGTGCGTTGCTGACTGCCGAGAGTGTACACGTCTAACACGGATCATGGTGGCGGAGTGTGACACTTCGCGTATCTGGCTCCCCTCGCCCTGTGGGAGAGGGGTTGGGGGTGAGGTTCTGCCAGACTCACCAGGCATCCCAGTGCAACACATCGTCCAGCGGCTGGCGCGGCGCGGGCGAGAAGTCGGTTCCGAGCGTATAGGCGATGGGGACGAGCGCCGTCTGTGTGATCTTGTCAAACGGGATACCAAGGACAGCGGCGGCGTCCTGCTCGAAGAAGAGATGCACCGTCGTCAGCGAGGTACCCAGCCCCCGCGCGCGCGCCGCCAGCATAAAGCTCCACGTGGCGGGCAGGATGGATCCCCACGCGCCCGACTGCGCCAGGGTGGGCTGGTTGTCGAACCGTCCCTTGAGGCAGGGAATCAGCAGCGCGGGCGCCTCATGCATATGCTCGGCGAGATAGTCGGCGGAACTCAGGACGCGCAGTTGGGTCGCGGCCCGCGCTGGGTCACGCGAGAGGCGGTCGGGCGCGTTGATGGGTAGCCCTTTGTAGACCGCCCAGCCGCGTCGATAGATGTCGCCGAGCGCCTGGCGTTTCGCGGCGTCGGTCACGATGACGAAGCTCCACGGCTGGCGGTTGCCGCCATTGGGCGCCTGGAGAGCGATTTCGAGACATTCGCGGATGATCTCTGGCTCGACCGGGCGCGAGAAATCGAGCCGTTTGCGCACAGAGCGGGTCGTGGTCAGCAATTGATCGGGGGTCAGTGGCAACGTTGGCGTTGGCATGTGCGGCTCCTCAGTTCTTGATGGGCATGAAGCGTATTTCTGTCGCCTCGCTGGCACTATATCACTCCTGCCTGTCTCCCGACCTCCTCAACCGCTCGCGAGGTGGCGTGAGTGGTACCTTGGGTGAAATGATAGCTATCGAACAGACATCATGTGGCGGAGTGCGCTATACTGGGCAGGCATTTCTTGTCGCTTGCGCTCCCCGCGCTCTGCCTCTGCGCCCGCCTTTCGCCGCGTTCACTCGCTGGCCCGTCGACTTGTTGGTTGTTCTCTCACAATGCCCAGCTACAGGTCTGGCTGTTAGCCGATTGCTGACCACCCGCACACCGCCAACGCCGCCTTGTAGGCATGAAGCGCGAGTTGAAGAACCCAGTGTGCAGCACTCTCCGTTGGCGCTTGGAACCGTTACCCGCGCTGCGGATGTGCTTGCAGGTCTTCAAGCGCGATGCCGCGCGCGTGCCTTTCGCCGTCTGACCATGGCGTGACAACAATGTTCACGTCCTGACGCGCTCTGCCGCTGCGCTTCCTGAGCAGCGCTTCCCGCGATTGTGCCTTTCTTTGGAGCTTCGCCGAAAGCGGCTGGCGCGCGCCACCTGATTGATATGGCGTGCTTGACCAGCCGCGTGTTCAGAAATCGCCGTCACTGGTCGCCGCCAACGGATATGCCCATCTAACCCAGGAGTCGCCGTTTCCGTTCGTAGTTCGGCATATCTACCGTGATGGCGAGAAGAAGCGTATCATTCGGTAGAGCAAATCGCTTGCCCACGCGTGCGTTGCAGCATGCCCTCGGCATAAGTCCAAAGCGGAAGGGCACTCGACACGCCCATCCAGCGTCAAGAGCGAGCCGATCAAGCGCGGGAACGAGAGAATGCGCTCGTCATAGACCATCGCCCCATGCGGGCGAAACGCGGCTGTTCTTCTTGTCGCGCTTGTAGGCTCGCTCACCTTGCTAATGCGCGATCGTCATCTGCGACGACAAGCCAAAGCTCGCGCATGTCATAATAGACCAGCCGTGCAGCCAGTTGTTGCCACCGTCCGCAAGCCACCGCATCGCTTGCAGCGGCGTTAATGCCTCCACGTCGCAAGAGCGCATGTTTCTCGTGGGCCAGTTTACAGCACGTTTGTTTCATAGAACACGGTATCACAAGATGTACTGTCAATCAGCAGCGCTGCGGACGGCGCGCATCCTCCCCCCTAAAGGACGCCCGAGATCGGTATGCCATGACGGAGAGGGCAAGTCATTATGCAGTGTCGCAATTGCGGGCGCGAGCTTCAGGGGGGCGCTTATTGTCCCTGGTGCGGCGCACACCAGACGGCCAGTCGCGAGAGACACGTGACGCGGCGGCCCCATGTCTACGCCGCCAACCCGTCGGAACATGTGCTTCAGCCAACCATCGTTTCGACGCTCTTCCCACATCTGGGATCACGGCGCATGTTCCAGCTTCGCTGGCTGATATTCGTGGCTATTATTGCCCTGGTCATCATCAGTCTGGGCAAGCTCGTACCGCTGGCGATTGTGCTCTCAGCGCTGTTGCTGCCGGTGCTCTACCTGTTCTACTTCTATGATGCGCAGCTCTACGAGGATGAGCCATTCATCGTGCTGGGGGCGACATTTCTGGTCGGCGCGATTCTGGGTGGCGCGATGAGCCTGCTCTTTTATCGCCTGATCCTCAGCCAGTCTCGTTTCGGCTTTGGGCCGTCCAATAGCTACGTGCTGCTGGTGGGTGTCTTCCTGCCGATCATTGGCCAGGCGCTGATGCTGGTTGGCCCGCTCGTCCTCTACATCGTGCGCCGCCAGTTCGACGACGTGCTGGATGGCCTGGCGTTTGGCGCGGCGGCTGGCCTCGGCTTCTCAGCCACGCAGAGCATCGCCTATGCCTGGTATCTGATCAATGGGCAATTCGTCTTCACTGGATCGGCCTCGGCGTGGGTGTTGCCCACGTTGAAGATTGCGTTGCTGATCCCGCTGCTCGACGCCGCCACCACCGGACTCATCTGCGCGGCGCTCTGGCTGCGTCGCGACCGCCAGCCCGCCGAACGCACCCGTGGCGCGGTCACCAATCTCGCGCTCGCCATCATCATCGCATTGGTGGGCCAGATTGCGCCGGCCGTCGGCAGTGTTCTGCTGGGCGGGCCGATTCTCGATCTGCTCTGGTATGGCGGGGCGGTCATCGTCTTGTTGTTGCTGGTGCGGTCGCTGCTCCACATCGGCCTGATCGATAAGGCGCGACCATTGCGCTCTGGCAACGCCGAGGAGTGCCCACAATGCTTCCATCAACTCCGTGGCACTGAATCGTTCTGTCCCAATTGTGGCCTTGCGCTTCGCGCTATTCCTCGCCGTGTTCGTCGCGTGCGCGCCCCGCGCGCTGGACAGGAGCCGACCCATGGCGCCTAAGAAACGACTGGCGCAGCCGCTTGTCTGGCTGCTCCTCCTGCTGAGCCTGGGCGCCTGTGGCCTCGGCGCGATTCCCATTCCCGATGCGACGCCGACTCCCTGCCCTGGCAACTGTCCGCCGCCCGCGCGCGATAATAGCCAGCCACACGTCATCAATGACAGCTTTTTCCAGATGACCTACTTCGACCCCTGGTCCGTGGATTCTCAGGATACCAATACCGTGACACTGGTCGCCTCGACACAGCTTGGCGAGGTCACGATGCAGCTCCACGGGCAGCAGGTCAGCCCCGGCACGAGCGCCGCCACCCTGCTCAACAGCACGGTGCAGAATGTCCTCAATAACAACTCATTCACCGACCCGCAGGATTTCGGCTCGATCAAAGGGGCCGAGATTGGCTATGTGCCGGGCGTGGGACAATCTATCGGCGCCTACGCCTCGCAGGGGAACGCGCCACAGGTGCCCGTCTTCATCCAGGTGATGGCCAGTGTCCAGAACACGACGGGCATTGTCTTCGTCGCCGTCAGTCCGCTGGATCCGAACAGCCCAGACCCGTCCATCGTGCCAAACGAGGAATACGATCACGTCGTCAATAGCGTCGTCTGGCGCTGAACACAGGCGGAGGCAACTCTTCATGTACACCGAAAATAGCGGCGGTCGGCGGCGCATCTGGCGGCTCACGCCTGCCACGTTGCCCGTCCTCTTGATCGCGGCGATCACGCTCCTGGCGGCGTGCGCTCCCTCCGTCGGCCAGCGTAGCGCGCCACTCGCCACAGCGTCGAAGACTGGCGATGCCGCCAACGCGGCCAACGCCTGTCTTGCCACATCACATCATCCTCGGCGCGGCTGGGGCCAACCGACACCGCCCGCACACTGCCGGTCTCGCTGGTGCTGCGGGGCCATTCGGCGGGCGCCGATGCCGCGATTGCCGCGTTAAATGATCCCAAATCGCCAGACTATCACCACTTCCTCTCGCCAGGGGAATACGCGCGCCGCTTCGGCGTTGATAGCGCGACGGTGGCGAGCATCACAGCGGCGTTGCAGGCGGCTGGTTTGCGCGTGGCGACCTCAACCGCCAGCCGCTGGCCTGCTCAACGCGCAGGGAACCGTAGGCGCTCTCAACGCGCTCTTTGGCGTACAACTTGGCGACTATTGTGACACACACGGCGAACGCTATATCGCGCCGAACGGCGCCCCGCATATCCCCACATCGCTCGCGGGCGTTGCGGGCGTGCTGGGTCTGGATACCCGCAGTGTCATGCATACCGGGAGCCAGCTTCTGCCGCGCCGACCGATGGTGTCGGGTGTCGGGGGCTTTGGGCCGGTGGAACTGGAGCGCGCCTATGACCTGGGGCCGCTGCATCAGGCGGGCCTGACCGGCGCGGGTCAGACGGTGGCGCTGCCGGAGATTGACCAGTTTCGCAAGTCAGATACGCAGTCGTACGATCAGACGTTTGGGCTGCATACGGGCAGCATCACGGTGACACCAGTGGCGGGCGGCGCCACCTCCGACAGCCCGGAACCGGTGCTGGATATCGAGGTCATCCACGCGATTGCGCCCGCCGCGAATATCGATGTCTATGAGAGTCCCGCCGACTTGAGCAGCGTGGCTCAGATGTTCAGCCAGATCGTCTCTGACAACCATGCCCAGGTGGTCAGCATCAGCCTCGGAGCCTGCGAGAAGGGTCTTGATCCTTCGGTGGCCCAGAGCTTCTATGATTCGATTGATAACAGCTTCCGCCAGGCGGCTGCCCAGGGGATGTCGGTGCTGGTCGCGTCGGGCGATTCGGGCGCGTATGGCTGCCAGGACGATAACCTCTCGGTGCAGGAGCCGTCCTCAAGCCCATACGTCACCGCGGTCGGCGGGACGGCGCTCTTTACGAATAGCAACGGCAGCTATGGCCGCGAGGCTGGCTGGGAGGGGCCGCTGGAGTCTTCGGGCGGCGGTGGTGGCCTGAGCGTGGTGTACCAGCGCCCGTCATGGCAGACTGGCCCCGGCGTCAACAACCAGTATTCGGACGGCTCGCGCCAGGTGCCCGATGTCGCGGCTGACGCCGATCCACTGACTGGCTACAGCGTCTACTATTCGGGAAAATCGGGGTGTAGCGGCGCTGACTGCTGGCAGGTCGTCGGTGGCACCAGCGGCGCGGCTCCGTTGTGGGCGGGCATCGCGCTGCTGGCGAACCAGCTCGCGCGGAGCCATGGCGGCAAGCCACTTGGCCTGCTCAACCCGATGCTCTATCAACTCGGCGCCAGTGCGCGGGCCAGCCAGGTCTTCCATGATGTGCGTATCGGCGGCAACCTCTACTATCCCGCCGCGCCTGGCTGGGACTATAGCACTGGCCTGGGGACGCCGATTGGCGCGCCACTGGTGGAGGCGCTGGTCGGCCAGGGGTAGCGCGCAACCGCTAGAACAGTGTCATCTGCTGGGGCGGCTCGTCATCGCTGGCGGCGGATCGTCCCAGTTTGCCCTCGGCTGCCAGACGGCGGGCCTCCGCCAGCGCGGCGGGCAGCGCATGGGTGAAATCGTTCACGACCGTCTGGCGCAGTTCTTCACGATGGAGCGCGGCGGCGGGTTATACATCGCGAGCACCACACGGCCACCGACGACTTTCACCTGCCCATGCAGCGCGGTGATCGTGCCTTTGGGGAAGAATCGCGCCAGGGCAAAGCGCCCCAATGTGCAGATAAGCAGCGGATCAACGGCTTCAATCTGGCGGGTCAGATAGGGGGCGCAGGCGGCGACCTCCACGGGAAGCGGGCTGCGCCCTTCGCGCGCCCAATGCTTGACAATATTCGTCAAATATATCTCACTGCGATGGAGATGGGCCAATCCCAGCAGTTCATCCAGAAAGGGGCCGGTTGGGCCAGAGAACGGATAGCCGCGTTTATCGTCAAAGGCGCTGGGCGCTTCGCCAATGAGCATCACCTCGGCGTGCGGATTGCCGCTGCCGGGTATGCCCTGGGTGGCGCCCTTGTATAAATCACAGCGCGTGCAGTCGTGTATCTCCTGGGCAATCGTTGCCAATGCATCATCCTGTAGCATATTTGCTTGGTCTCCTATGGGTATGCCTTGCGCGTGTGATACATAGTAGCTAGCATACCTCGCCCAGCATATCTCACGGGCCGGGCTAGCAGTGGATTAATCTCGTGCGAGACGGCGACAACCCGCAAACCATGAGGAGATTATACGAGCGAGGAGGAGGATGAGGTGGCCAGTATCACGCGATTCTATGCGCTGGTTCTTAGTACAGTGCTCCTGCTTTCAGGCGTGCCAGGCTTCTTCCCAAATATTGTCTCTTTCCAGCCGCTCATCACGTTCTTTGCGCTGACGCTGGTTCATGCGGTGGTTCATGCCGCGGTGGGTCTGCTTGGCCTGTTGATTACCGCCCTGGCGAGCGATGATTCGGTGCGCGTCTATACCGTGGGCATTGCTCTGCTCTATGGCATTCTGGCTGCTGTTGGAGTCGCTGGGGTCAACTTCGCCCCAGTGTTATACTTCAACTCTGCGGATAATGTGTTGCATGGCGCTATCTTTGCGCTCTCACTCGGTGTCGCTCTGGCCGGTGTCGCCGAGGAGCGCTCGCGCCGTCGACAGGGAGCGCTTTATCGAGGGTCTGCCAGATTCCCACTGGGCTGTGCCGTCCGCGCCAGGGCAAATCACTGGCGCCCCGGTGTCGCGAGCGGCGATGATGGGGTCAATGGAAGGCGTGATGGCCGATGGCGGCCAGATGCCCTGGCAAAACCAGTCCTGGCAAAACCGGCCCGCACGCGAACAGCAGCCACAGAACGTCTGGACGCAGAGTCCCTGGCCGCAGTATCAACAGCCGCCGAGTCAGCCGTCAGGCCAGCCGTCAGATCAACCCCGCGATCCGTGGACACGCGAACAGCGCCGACCAGTGGATCAACGTCCCACAGGCGCTCCATCACAGGGACAATATCCACCTGCGCAGAGTCCGTGGTCACAGGCGCCACAGCCACCGAGCCAGCCGCGGCAAGGGCCGTCATCACGAAGCCCCTGGCCGCCAGATTCGCAGCCGCGTGAGCAATGGCCCCTGGATGAATGGCCCTCACTCAACGATCCACGGTCGTCGTAGCGACAACGATTGAGTTGACCACCCTCTCCCCCTCCCCTAAAGGGAGGGGGAACCAGACGCGCGCCAGGTTCTGGCTCCCCCTCTCCTGTCGGGGAGAGCTGGGTGAGGCGGGGCCCGACAACACTCACGCACTGTTATCAGCCGACTATGAAGCTGCTTGATGCGGCAGGGGAATAAGCCCCATCGTGATCTTGAGGGCCAGAATGCGCTGAACCGAGGTGTCGATGCGCGCGCGGGTGAGCGTGCCGTCGCTGATCGCCTGCTTCAGCGCCGCTTTGGCGTCCTGCACCATCTGCGCATTGTATGGCCCGATGACGATGTCGGATCCAGCGATGATTGCCAGGACAATCGCCTGCGACACTGACCAGTGCTGGTTGAGGGCGCCCATATAGAGGCTATCGGTGATGACGACGCCGTTGTAGCCCAGTTCGTGCCGTAAGACGCCGTCGACGATTGCGGGAGACAACGAACTCGGCAGGTTTGGGTCCACCGCTGGGATCATCTCATGCGAGACCAGAATCGCCCGTACGTCGTCGCTCTTGAGGAGCGCGCGATAAGGCGCGAGGTCGGTGTTTATCCAGTCCGCACGTGAGCTTCTGAGCACTGGCATGCCCACATGGGGGTCGGTCGCGGTTTCGCCGAGGCCGGGATAGTGCTTGAGGCAGCCGGTGACAAGACCGCTCTGCTGAAGCCCTTCGAGATACGCGCCAGCCATCGCGGCGACGCGATCAGGCGACGAGCCGAATGTGCGGCTCCATAACTCGGGATTGAGCGTGCCGACATCGACAACCGGCGCCAGATTCAGATTGAAGCCGTATGTGTGTAATAACGTCGCGTCCGACTGCCCTTCTTGCCGCGCCTGCGCTGGTGAGGTCAGCGACGCGGCGGATGGTCGCGCGCCGACGATGTTGGAGAGGCGGTTGACGGTTCCACCCTCCTGGTCGATGCTCATCAGCAGCGGTATCGGGGCGATCTGCTGGAGTTGCGCGGTCAGTGAACGAATCTGATCACCGGATCCGATGTTTGGCCCGAAGAAGAGGACACCGCCAGCGCCCTGTGCGTTGATCATCTGGACAGCGTCCGGGGTGACATTCTGCCCTGAAATCTGCACCATCATCATCTGCCCAAGCTCGTCGTCGAGCGAGAGCTGTTGCGTGAGCTGCGCCGCGTAGGCCTCCGCAGTGAGTGGGGGCGCGGGTGTCTGGTCGGCCTGGTGGCCTGAGCGGTCGGCGTAGGCACATGACAGAACGTACAGCGCACGACGGGCAGGTCACTCCAGCCGAGGATGGCTCCCCCCGGCGCCATGAACGTGGCGCTCGCCAGCGCAGCTCGTGCGCCCAGCAGCAGCAGACCCGCCAGCAGCGCCAGCCGCACCAGTCGTGGGCGCCCGCGTGGGGTCGTCGGTGGGTGTGGCGCGGTATTCATCGCCTCACCGCCTGCCGGAGCCAGGATAGCGCGCTGATGACGAGCGGCCGGGCGAGCCAGCCCAGCGCCCCGAGCGCGGCAAAAAGCTCAAGCGTGCCAACGGTGCTCACGGCGTGCGGCTCCAGCACGAGATAATAGGGGCCAATGCGGACCGACGCCGCGACGGCGAAAATGCCAAGATCGAGCCATGCGGGGAGCGTTGCGAGAATGACCGCTACCTGCCAGCGGCGCGCAAGCAGACCCGTCAATGACGGGAGGATATAGAAAAGCCCAGCGACAATTGGCGCGGCCTCCGTGGGAATCGGGCCATTCGGCAGGCCATGGTCGGCCCAGATGGTCGGAGGCACGAGCGCAACGAGCAACAGGACAATTTGCAGCGTGACCACGACACCCAGCGTCACCAGCCGTGGTGGCGCCGCACGGATTTTGGCAAGTATGCTGAGCAGGCCATTACGGCCTGGAGGCTGGTTCTTCAACGGCCCAGAGCGGCGCGGTAATTCTTCGGGGGTCTCGACAAGCGAGTTTTGTGGATGCACCGATATCACCCATTCCTCTAAGAGCGCGTGGCTTGCGGCGAGAGGCGTCGCGTGGGTATGCGACTCATAGCGCCTATGCAAACTACGGACACAGAACGTGCGGGAGATCTAGTAGGAAGAACGTTTGCCACGTGATCCAGCCGTGGCCGTACACTGATATGGACGTATCGACACACGGAATTTGATCCTACCGTGAAGAAACTGTCGGGTATTACCGAACTTTTCTTTATTTCTCCTTTCTTCTTTTTTTTTATTATTCTTTTATTTTTTCTTATTTTTCTTTTTTATCTTATTTTTTTTTTCTTTTTAATTTTTTATTATTTCTTATTATTTCTTATCTTATTTTACAACACTTAATTTTTAACATTTCTTTTGATATCTTATACTTTTTTTCTCATACTTCGGTCTAATAATTTGGCTTACTCCAATATCTTACATACTAACTACCCTTCTTATTTTGTACTCCTCCTCACTTACTTACTCACTCTCCTCTCTACCACCACTCTTTCGCAATATCATACTCTACTTACTTAAACTTAACTACTATAAAACTACTTTTTTCATATTACATACTACAGCGCTTACACAGATCCAATAGCTCTCTTGCCAGCTATCTATAACATACTACTAAAGACTTTCAGTATACCCTACATAGCCAGATCTTGCAGACGTTCTACCAGAAGTTCACCTCTAATGTCTCTACTGCTACTTAACTACGCTAGCAGTAACTGGCTGCGACTGGCGCATCCAGACCGAGTATCCCCATCACCCCAAAGCGTATCAGACTTTCGTCTGTAAGGATCAGTCTCTTCAGGTATTGCCAACGTGCTCTGCGCCTGCCGTGTCGTTGGCGAGTGGAAACAACGTCCGCCGCTGCTGTTGCCGCTGCCCTCAGTAATTCCGCATCGCCAACATGCGCCGTGCGGAGTTGACCTGGCGGGCTTATCACTACGAATTGTGTCTCACCCTCGACACAGGCTAGGCGCTGCCCGCCGCACTACTCCCTGCATTGCCCGTCGCCGCCCCCAGGAATTGGCCACCACCGGAGCCGTCGTGGCTTGGATCGACCTGGGCGAAATCCACATCGCCGCAGTGACCACCACCCGACGCCATGCGCTGGTGGTGAGTGGGCGCATGCTGCGCGCCTGCAACAGGTGCGCAACCTTGTCAGCATGCCATCCTGCAAGAAAAACTGAGCCATTGTCATCAACTGGTCGCGGCGCGCCCAGCGCCTCCAGCGCCGCAAAGCGCAGAGCAGCGCCAACTCTATCGCCAGCAACGCTACCTCTTGCAGCAAGCCGCGAAGAAGGTCGTGGACTTCTGCGCGCAGGAGAGCGTCACCCTTATCTCGCGGTGTGAGACGTGCGTGACATCCAGACCGGGGTCAGTCTGGGGCAGAAGACCAACCAGAAGATCAGCCAGTGGCCCCACTGCCAGTTCGTCCGCTACCTGCGTGAGAAGGCGGCGCGGCGGGATGACCCTGGACTGGATCGATGAGCGCTATTCGACCAAAACCTGTAGCGCGTCCTCCCATGTATGTTCCTCCTCACCACGCGGGCGCGTTTCACTGTCCGCGCTGTGGCGCGCGGCTGCATCGGGATGTGAACAGTGCCAACAATATCTGCTCCAAGGCAGCGTTTCGCCGCTATGCGCAGGTGCAGGCGACACCGTCAAGTATCTCCGGCCCATCGGAGTAGTGCCCCGACACGGCCTAAGTAGCTGACATGGACTTACCCAAAGTCAGAACCTCCCCATGCATGCGGGAGAGTGTCAGGATTAAACGTGTGGGATGTGTTGCGCGCCACCATCCACTGTCTTGCGAACATCCTGTTGCCCTCATTATCGGCGCTTCCCCACATGCATGCAATTCAACCGAGCGCACGAGTCAGGGTTCTGAGCTTCGTCATAGTGGGCATAAATGCTGAATCTGGCTGCGGAAACCCGCTGATTTCCCATCGCGTAACGATGCAAACGTGCTACCAAGACCTGTGGCGCACGTAGTGCTGATGGGAGCTTGTCGATGTCGCGCCGATCTCTGCGCCAATGGGCGCGTGGGGAATGGATTGTGCGACTCTCCCAAACAGGTCGTGATGTGACGCTGTCGAACAGCGCTCTCTTTATGAACAGGTTACGATAGATGCTCGAGGTATTAGGGATCATTGGCGGAATCGTGCTCGTCGATCTGGTGCTCAGCGGCGATAACGCGCTGGTCATCGGCGCGGCGGCTGCCAGTCTGCCGCGTCAGCAGCGGTGGACGGCCATTCTGACGGGCGGTATCGGCGCGATTGTGCTGCGCATCGCGTTCACGCTCGTGGCGGCGGCGCTGCTGCAACTGCCCCTGCTCCAGGCTATCGGCGGCATCCTGCTGATTGTCATCGCCATCAAGCTGCTGCTCGACCGTGAGCATGAACTGCGGAAAAGGCAGGGATCGGCGGAATCGGACCCTGAGGCGCAGGTTACGGGCAACCAGGGCAGTCAGCGTGGCTTTATGAGTGCGCTGCTGACGATCATCGTGGCCGATGTCACCATGAGCCTGGATAATGTGCTGGCCGTCGCCGCGCTGGCATCGGAGCACATCCCGCTGTTGATCGGTGGGCTGCTGCTGAGCATCTTGATACTGCTGGTGGGTAGCGCGGTGGTCGCGGAACTGATCAATCGGCTGCCGTGGCTGCTGGATGTCGCGGCGCTGGTGCTCGGCTGGACAGCGTCGAATATGCTGCTCCATGATCGGCGTCTCGGCCCCATTCTCGAACAGCAACCATGGACGGCGGTTGTCGTTCCGGCCGTGCTGCTGGGCATCATCGTCGCGGCTGATGTCATCCTCCGTCTGCGCCGCAAGCCCGCCGTTGCGCGCGCGATTCCCGCGCAACACGACTAAAACAGCGCAATTCACGCGGCCTGTGAGCGCTCGCGCCAGGATGGCTGGCCGCGACAGGCGCATACCATGATCGCGACGAATGTATGATACAGAACCTGATGGATCTCTTGCGCGACCTGTACGACCAGTATGGCTATCTGATCGTGTTCCTGGGCGCGCTCGGCGAAAATACCGCGCTGCTGGGGCTGGTGTTGCCCGGCGGCACACTGGCGCTGCTCGGCGCGTTCTATGCCCGGCAAGGCACGCTCAATCTGGCCTGGGTGATCTTTTTCGCCTGGATGGGGACGGTGCTTGGCTACCATGTGGATTATCTGCTCGGTCGGTTTGCGCTCGGCAGAGTGATGGGGCGCTGGGGCCATTCCAGGATGGGGCTGCGCCTGCGACTGGCGGCGCGGCTTCGTCTGGCGCGGCGCTGGCTGACCCGGTATGGTGGCAGAGCGATTCTGCTATCGCATATTGTGGGACACATCCGCTCGTTCGTGGCGCTCAGCGCGGGTGCGACCCATATGCGCTATCGCCGCTTCCTCAGCTTCGAGTTAGTGGCGGCGCTCATCTGGAATACCATTTTCTGCGTGCTCGGCTATCTCGCCGGGGCAGAGTTTGACCGCATCCAACTGATTATCGAGCGGGCGGGCTGGGTGATCGCGGGCGGGGTCATCATCGCGCTGTTGGTATGGAAGTTTGGGCTGCCGTGGCTGCGCAAACGGCGGCACGTGGCGCATCGCCAACTTGTCACGAGCAAGCCCGTAGACTGACGGCGGGTGCGCGGTATCGTGTGAATGAGATAGAGGAAGATATGAGAACCGAGGGGGCCGTATACGTCTTGGGGATCCGCGCCGTAGGCTGAAGACCTACGGCTAATCCTGGGATGAGCATACCATTTTGCCCATCAACATGATCCCGAACGAAGGGAGTTAGCCGTAGCATGCTGGTGTTTAACATCTTGATGCGGTAATCGCGGAGGCAGAACCTCACCCGGCCTTCAGCCACCCTCCCCTACGAGGAGAGAGGAGCCAGAATCACGCAGCCAGATGGCCGCGCTGTTCGCCTGATCCCTCTCCTCGCAGGAGAGGGTGGCCGACAGGCCGGGAGAGGTTCGCGCCCGCGATGCCCCGATCAACAAAGGAAACCCCATCATGCTGCGAAGGTGAGATATCACGTACCCTGTCACTCATCCGCCGGGGTAGCGCTCGCGTAGCTCCTGCTTGATGACCTTGCCCATCGCGTTGCGCGGTAGGGACTCCACAAAGACCACGCGGCGCGGCAGCTTATAGCGCGCCAGCCGTTCCGCGCAATAGGCGATCACCGCGTCGCTGGTCAGCGCGTCGGGCGAACGCAGAACGACCACCGCCACGCCGACCTCGCCCCAGCGCGTGTCTGGCTCGGCGATCACCGCCGCCTCCACGATGTCGGGATGCGTCGCCAGCGCGTTCTCGATCTCCGCCGGATAGACATTCTCGCCGCCAGAGATGTACATATCCTTCTTGCGCCCGACGATGTAGTAATAGCCGTCGGCGTCGCGTTGCGCCTGATCGCCTGTATGCCACCAGCCATCCCGGTATGCCTCGGCGGTCGCGTCGGGACGCCGCCAGTAGCCCGAACAGAGATGCGGCCCCGCGAGCGCGAGTTCGCCGACCGACCCCGCTGGCGTGTCGGCGCCGTCCTCATCCACGATGCGCGCCCGCGCATGGAAAACCGGCTGCCCGACCGAGCCAGCCTTGCGCAGCGCATCCTCCGGGGCGAGGCTGAAGCAGTTCACGCCGACCTCGGTCAGCCCGTAGCCCTGGCGAAAGACCAGCCCGCGCGCCGCGTAGCGCTCGATGACTGGCAGCGGACACGATGAGCCGCCGGTCACGCAGAAACGCACCGACGACCAGTCAGTCGTCTCGAAGGCGGGATGTTCCATCATCCGCTGAAAGACTGTGGGCACGGCGAAGACGATGGTGCAGTGTTCCGCCGCGATGCAGCGCAGAACCGCCTCTGGCTCGGAGGAGCGCAGCAACACTACCGTACCGCCGCAGTGCGCGAGCGGTGTCGTCAGCACATTCAGTCCGCCAGCGTGGAAGAGTGGCGCGAAGGTTGGGGTGATGTCGTCGTCACGTACGCCCCAGCTCACCTGGGTGTTGATCGCGTTCCAGGTCATCATACGATGGGAAAGCAGCGCGCCTTTGGGTGCGCCCGTGGTTCCGGAGGTGTAGAGCAGCAGCGCTGGCTCTTCGCCGTCCATTGTCGTGAAGGGCACGGCCCGCGCCGCCAGCGCCACATCCGCGCCGGGGAAGTCCGCGAAGGGCAGTACCGCCAGGTCATCGGGCTGCCGCGTGGCAACGTCACGCGCCACGTCAGCATAGCGCTCATCGGCCAACAATACCCTGGGCGCGCTATCGCCGAGCAGCGCCGTGAGTTCCGTGGGAGTGAGCCGCCAGTTCAGCGGCACGAGCATCGCGCCGAGCAGCGCACAGGCGTAGAACGCGTCGAGGTATTCGGGGGCATTGAGCGCCAACACCGCGACTCGGTCGCCCTGCGCCACGGCATAGCGTTCATGCAGGAGTGTCGCCAGGGCACGCGCGCGGAGATTGAGTGTCTGCCAGGTGTAGCGCGCGCCAGTCTCGCCATCCACCAGCCCAATCTTCGCGGGCGTCAATTCTGAGCGTCGGGCCAACCACTCGCCGACTCCCAGAAATGTCATGCTGTACGCTCCTTCGCAGATGCCCACGGCGGCTGGTAGTCGTTTTACTGTAGGTGGACACCGTCTCGGCCATGAATGGTGATGAAGAACTTCATTGGGTGATAGGCGCGACCTCACCCCCGGCCCCTCTCCTACGAGGAGAGGGGAGACCAGAATCGTCGCCTAGCGCCGCGCTGGTCGCCTAGGCCCTCCCCTGTAGGGGAGGGTGGCCGAAGGCCGGGAGAGGTTCGCGCCCGCGATGACCCGATCAACACACGAAACACCATCAAGGCCGAGACCTGTCCCCAGTAATTCCTAAAACTACATCAGCCGCCAGTGTGTGTTATTTTCCAGCAGCGCGCGCAGATGCGTGAGAAATTGCTCTGGCTGCTCGATCATCGGCGCGTGGCCGCAGTTCCTCAGGACAACCTCGCGATACGCGCCGCCGTTGCTGGCGTAGCGGTCGAGCAGCGTGCGCGTCTGCGCCAGCATCGGCTGCAACGGGAAGATGCGCCTGCCCGGCCACCCGCGAATCATGGCATAGCGGCCAAGCATCGCGGGATCGAGCTGCGCCGCGTCACTCACCATCATATCATCGGCGCCACGCACCCAGAGAACCGGCGGGCCGTTGGCGAGGTCGCCCAGTGGCGCGAGGTTCAGATAGCGCGGCGAGAGCGCGTTGTTGGGGCCATAGACGCCCGGCGCGACGTATGGCCAGTTGGCTGATGGCGCGCTATCGCCGGGATAATGCTGCTCGCCGATGCGCATCATCAAGCATCTGTTCGACCAGGATATCTTCGCGCTCCGGCGCGATGCGAAACGAGGGCCGCACCACCACATGGCGTAGCGAGTAGCGCGCGGTGAATGGCGATCTGGCGGTGGCGTCGCCCGCATTGTAGCGTTCCGCGACCTGCGGATAGACCAGCCCGCCGCCGCTGCCCGCGCAGTCGGGATAGTTGGGCGTGCCCTCGGCGTCACAGGTTCCGCCATAGCCGAATGGCGAGCCGGTCGCGTGCAGGGTCAGCGACTGCACCTGTTGCGGATGATCCAGGAGATATTGCATCGTGACGACGCCACCGAGCGACCACCCCAGCAGGTGAAAGCGCCGCAGCCTGAGCGTCCTGGCCAGCGCATGGATGTCGTCGCTATAGTCGCGCACACCCCGCGCCGCGTTCGTTGGTAGCGGCTCGGTCGCCCCATAGCCGCGCAAATCGGGCGCGACGATATGATACTCCGGCAGCGCCGCCATCAGCTCCTCGAAGAAGCGTCCCGAGGCCATGTTGCCGTGAATCAACACCAGTGGCTCGCCAGCAGCCGGGCCGCTCTCGTAGATGTGCTGCGTCAGTCGCGGTGTGCGCACGATACGCGAGCGGATGCCAGGGAGCAGCGGGTACCGTGAACCGGGCGGCGTATCGCAATAACGCTGGGGCGCGACAGACATGCACTGACCTCCACGACGAAATCAGACGCGAGGTGACGTCACTGTCACCTCCACAGGTGTTGAACACAGTATAGCGACCATCCGCAAGAGGGGAGCGGATGGTGTGCGATTCACCTGGGCGCAGTCGGCGGGTTTTGGCGTGGAGTTTGCGGGTGATACCCTGTGCGGGATGGCTACCGGAATGCCCCACTCGATTGAGAACAGGCTTCGAGATGTATTTCGCAGAAGAAGTACACAGATAGGGTAAAGGGGATGTGAGATGAGAAAAGTGGTCGTTTCAGAATTCGTGTCGCTGGATGGAGTGATGGAGGATCCGGGTGGCGCCGAAAAGTTCGTACATGGCGGCTGGACGAGGCCCTATTGGAGTGACGACATCGGGAAGGTCAAATTCGAGGAACTTTTCGCCAGCGATGCGCTGCTGCTGGGACGTGTGACCTATCAGGGATTCGCGGCGGCCTGGCCCAGCCAATCGGATGCGGAGGGTTTCGCCGACCGCATGAACAGCCTCCCCAAGCATGTCGTCTCGACGACGCTCACAGATGCCGCGTGGAACAATTCCACGATCATTGCTGAAAATGTCGCGGACGCAATAGCGGCGTTGAAGCAGCAGCCCGGCCAGGATATCTTGATCGCTGGCAGCGCGACGCTCATCCACACGCTGATGCAGCATCATCTGATCGACGAATATCGGCTGCTGGTCTATCCGGTGGTGCTGGGGGGCGGCAAGCGGCTCTTCCAGGATGGGATCGATACGACCCTGAAACTCGTGGAATCCAGGCCGGTTGGGGCGGGGGTCGTGCTGCTTCGCTATCAGGCAGCCGACACCGAAAAAGACGGCGAGCAATAACTCACGCGTGTGTTGTGGAGACCAGCGCGGCCGTGGTAACGCGGGGCCGGATGGCGTGCATGCCCGCAAGTGGCCATCCATCAGCAGTTGTGGCGCTTTCTTCCCTCGCGGACTCGAATGGATGAGCTTCCATCGGTAGCAACGATGTGAAGTGCGATCTATTATGCGTCTGGCGCAGATGGCTAGGGTACTCTGAACGCTCTACAATACATGGTAGAGAGAACTGCCGTACGAGCCAGCTGGCAGCGGAGATGTTTTCCGCTGGTCGGGAGGGAAGCGCCATGGGCAATCAATCATCCGCAAACGGCCCACGCGAGGGCAAACCATCAAAGTCGCGCCGCCAGTGGTCTGATCTGGTCGAGGAGCTCCTCGAAGAGGCGCGCGAACGGGGAGACTTCGAGCATCTGGAGGGCAAGGGCAAGCCGCTCGCGCTCGACCAGAACCCCTATGCGGGCGACCGTGCCCTCGCCTATAGCCTGCTCAAGAACAACCAGCTCGCGCCGCCAGAAATCGAGCGCGGCAAAGAGATAGATAGTGATATAAAGCGGGCAGAGGCTCTGCTGGAGACGCTGCGCCGCCATCAGCATACCCTGCTGGGGCATGGCGCCACCCAGCGTGATGCGCGCCGCGCCTATAACATCGCGCGTGACGCGGCTGAGGCCCGCTACGAGGCGCTCTTGCGCGAAATCAACAGCAAAATCCTGAGCCTGAATATCGTGGCGCCGTCCGTGATGCACCGCCGCCGTCTGGACGCTGAGGCGAAGATGCGTGAGTTCCGTGAGGAATTTCCCCGCCTGGAGGAGTGAGTCAACGTGCCGATGATGCCGCGCCGCGCGCCTGGATATCATCCGGGACTGCTTACCGACATGTACCATCCCGACTCGGCGTATGTGAGCTGGGTGACAGGCCGCAACGGACTCACCACGTTCGACCTCTACACCCGCGCCGCGCCGTTCAGTGGCGCCTACCTGCTGGTATCCGGGCTGGAGGCCGCCCTCGAATTCGTGCAGTCATTCCAATACACGCCCGAAGAACTGCGCTTTCTGGCGCACATCCGTGACTATGATCCGGCGTTTCTGGATGAACTGGCCGAACTGCGCTTTACCGGCGATATCGTCGCGATGCCTGAGGGCAGTATCGCCTTCCCCAATGAGCCGCTGCTGCGGGTGACGGCCCCGTTTCGCGAGGCGATCCTGATGGAGGCGGGGTTGCTCCAGGCGATCAATCTGGCGACGCTCATCGCGACGAAGGCCGCGCGTGTCGTCTGCGCCGCGCAGGGTCGCCGCGTCTCGGAGTTCGCCTTTCGCCGGGCGCAGAATCCGCTGGTGGTGGCGCGGTCGTCGTACATTGGCGGCTGTACCAGCACCTCGCTGCTGGCGGCGGCCTTCGAGTATCGGCTGCTGGCGACCGGCACCGTCCCGCACGCGCTGATTCAACTCTACGAGACTGAGGAAGACGCGTTCACCGCCATCGCGGAATCCTTCAATCGCTATACGCTGCTGCTCGATACCTACGATCCGCGCCGCGCCATCCATACGGCGATTACCGTGGCGCAGCGCGCGCAGGATAGCCTGGGCCATACGCTGGCCGCCGTCCGGCTGGATAGCGGCGATCTGGTGGCCGATAGCCAGTATGTGCGCGGGCAACTGGTGGCGGCGGGCATGGGGCAGGTGCGCATCCTCGCCAGCGGCGACCTGGACGAGTTCCAGATTGTCCGGCTGCTGGAAGAGGGCGCGGAGGTTGACGCCTTTGGTGTGGGGACGGCGCTCGGCGCGGGCGTCGGCGACCCGGCGCAGGGCATCCCTGGCGGGGCGCTCGGTGGCGTCTACAAAGAGGCGTGGTATGTGGACGAGGACGCCGTCGAGCATCCCAAGCTGAAGCTGGCTGGCAGCAAGACGACCTGGCCGGGACGCAAGGAGGTCTATCGCCATCCCGCGTGGGAGGAAGATGTCATCCAACTGGAGGGCGAGCCAGCGCCCGAAGGCTACACGCGTCTGCTGCGGCCGGTGATGCGCGCCGGGCGGATGGTGCCCGGCAGCCTGCCGCCGCTCTCAGAGGTGTGGGAACTGGCGCAGGCGAACCTGGCGGCGCTGCCAGAGCGCTACCGCGCGCTCATCGCGCCGGAGCCGTATCCGGTGCGATTCAGCGCGGGGCTGCAACGTCTGCGCGCCGAGGCGACGGCCCTGGCACAGGCGCAGGGGCAGGTTGGTGAGCAGCATGAAGGCGCTAGCGCTGACCAGCAGCCAGCAGCCGAGCCAAAACGCAAGCGCTAACCAGCATGGATGCTCCCTGGCGACGGCCCGTCGCACATCGCCGCTCTCGATCCCCTATGGCAGCGGATTCCCAGGTGTCCACCTGAGTAACTCAACGCGGTCATCAGGTGGCAATCAGGGGGCAATCAGGGGGCATGCGTATGGGCGCCCAGTACAATGGCGCATAGGCCTTCGCTTGACATCAGGTGTATGATTTTCACGGTAAACCGAACTGGCAATAAAACAGATATGGTTGCTCGCGACACACGGATGCTGGGCCACTGCTGATGAACAAGGGCACAGGGGAGCTAAGGACGATCCGTGTTCGAGGAGCCACCGCTCTGGCTGGCCAGTCACGGCGCCATGTGCGATGGAGTCGGTTTGGATAAGGATGCGGCCCCTGCTGAGCGATTGGACGATAGGGCTTGTGTAAGGATGAAACTAATCCAGTATCAGGCGTTGATCGCCAATCCACAGAATGTCGCGCAGGTGCAGTCGCGCAGATACGACGTGGAGCGCGTGGGTGGGCGGGTCGAGATGGCGCCGCCGACCAGGGTAGGTATGGTTCTCGTGATTCTCGAGCTGCCAGCAGGCTATTCCCCTGAGCAGTTCTTTCCAGACATCCCTTTCTATCCGCTGTGACGGTTCGTCAGGAGCAAAAAGAGTACTTTAAGGAGAAGATCGCAATGCGATGGTTTGGGTGGTTTCGCAGGCGACAGCTCTCAGGGGGAGGGCTGATTGAGGCTATGGCGCTACAAGAAGGGACACCGGTAGCCCTCCTGGGGGGTCGTATGCGGACAATAGGGTTGCCGTATGCGCTTCCACGCGATATGGAGGAAATCAACCGGCTCGACTTTCAGCACTACATGTTGCGATTCGCGCTCAAAGGGCTGTACGCCGCGCCGCTGCAGAATCCCACCAACATCCTCGATGCGGGCACAGGCACTGGACGCTGGGCGATGGATATGGCGCAACTCTTCCCGCATGCGCGTGTGTGTGGCGTGGATGTCAACCCGCCTCCGGCGGACGAGCAGGCCGGGCTTGGTGTCGATGTACGACCACCCAATTACACATTTGTGCCCGGTAACGTGCTTGAGGGGCTGCCCTTCAGTGAGGGGGCGTTCGACTTCGCGCACATGCGGCTGCTCTTTACGGCGCTGCCCACCGCCCGCTGGCCGCTCGCCATCAGTGAGCTTACGCGGGTCACGCGACCGGGTGGCTGGGTCGAGTCGGTCGAGACAACTGGGCTGCACAATGGTGGCCCACATGTCGATCTCATGATGAGCTGGATCGCCCAGATGTCCGCGCGCCGTACTGTGGACCTGATGAATGGGAGCCGGGTAGCTGAGTTCATGCGGGCTGCGGGGCTGCGAAATATAGCGGCGTCGGTCGTGAATGTGCCGACAGGCGTTTGGGGTGGTCGGCTGGGCAACATGGTGGCGACTGATTTCGTCGGCGTCTGCAAGGGATATGCTGGCCTGCTCGTTGGCGCGGGCCTCACCTCGCAAGAGCAGTTCGACCAGACGCTGGAAGGGATGCGCGCCGACTTCGATGCGCGTGGTGGCCGCTGTTACACGCCATTTTATGTCGTGATTGGCCAGCGATAGCGTCGTCGTCCAAGCGGCCAGGCGCGCCGCCATCATACGGTCGTACGAAATCCGTCCGGGTGGTCCTGCGGGATGCGCACCGTGGCCTGAAGGCCACGGCGAATTTCGCCGCCTATGCGCCGCAACATTCATGCTGCGGACAGCACCGCTATATTCCAATAACCTGGGCGAACTTGGTATCATACCTTCGTGTATACGCGACTGGATCGCTACGAGTTGAAACAGGCAAAGGCACAGGCACAGGTGACGACTGGCAACCAAGGTGTGGCGCATGCCAACGCGGCGGATACTACTGGCCAGCCATCACCCGACCACAAACGCAAACCGCAATACCCACAGCCTTTATGGGCGTGGCTCGACGCCGAACCATTCGTACATCCCGCGCAAGCGGGTTGTCAGCAGCGAGTGCGCCAGCGTCGAGTCCAGCCGGACATCGGCAACTATCGGTGTAGGACACTCAGCGACGCTGGCAGTTGTGAGCCTCGCTACGTCAAGTTGGTGGACGCGTGCAATCAGGCAGCCCAGTTCGTGTCGGCTCAGCGCGTCGGAGCCTGCCACATTGATGACTCCCGCGAAGTCGTTCGCAGCAAGTTCAATGATTGCCCCCGCCAGATCATCTACACCTACTGGGCAGCGGTACTGATCGGTAAAAAGATGCCCCGAGCGCGTGCCCGAAACGAGATCGAGAACGAGGCGTGTATGCGGATCAAGCGGTTCGCGACTGAGCGTTAGCGAGGTGCGGACAATGGCAGCCTGCGGGGCGATGGCGCTCACTGCCGTCTCTGCCGCAGCCTTGGTGGCGCCGTAGGGAGTAAGCGGATTTGGCCGGGCTGCCTCCGTATAGGGATTGCTTGTCCCATCGAAGATCGCATCACTCGATACGTGGACGAGACGAGCACCCACTTCTTGCGCCGCGAGCGCGACGAAGGCCGCTCCATCGGCGTTCGCGGCCCACATCGCCGGGCCCGTGCTGAAGAAATGCAGTGTGTACGATGGCGGTTGGCTGAGACTGGCGCATCACTGCTATGACGTCGTCGCGGTCGCCCACATCCAGCCAGCGCCACTGCCCAGGCAGCGGCGGGGGAGCGGTGTAGTAGGTTCCACTGACCTCCCAGCCCTGCTCTTGGGCAATTCGCGCGACATTGCGGCCAAGTGTCCCGCTCGCTCCCGTAATGAGCAGGCGTTGCATAGAGACTTTCTACTTTCTAGACCATTTTGTGAGGGAGCGCCAGTTGACTGGAAAGCGCGGCTAGCGTTTCCGTTTGTCGTCATCGCCCTCAGGGGGTGGCGGGCCGAAGCGCGGCAATGTCGGCGGCTGCCAGTTCTTTTGCTTGCGCCACTTCTGCGACTCCGCCAGATTCTCATCGTAGACTTCGCGCTCTGATGGCCCCTGTTCCTCTGGTGGCTCTGGCGGCGGGTAATCTTGTCGGTGCTGCACAAACGGCGGCGATGCGGGCCGTGGGGAGCCTGGCTGCTGCGCAAACGCCGCGTATGGCGACGGCTGGTCGTCATCTGGTGGCGGGTACGCCGATGGATACTCCGGCGCGGGCGGGTAGTTGGGGTATTCTGGGTAATTGACGGGTGGGTAGAGGTCTGGGGCCTCGGCGGAGGAACCCGCGTCCCATGCAGGCGCCGCCGGTGATGCGGGCGCATCGGCGGTGAGCCACCAGGATGATTCGGCAGGGGCGCCGCTGGCCGCCTGCGGTATAAACGCTGGGCCACCAGTTGGTGGGGGCGTGAACGCGGGCGCGGTGGGCAGAGACTCCGGATCGGCGCGCTGTGGTTGGCCAGCCGGACGGCCAAAGATATTCGACGAGCTACCCCCTGCCGATACCTTGGGCATCTTATTCGTATCCCACAGCCAGGAATCGTCCTCTGGCCGCTCGTCTTCGCTACGCCGAACGCCGCAACCGAGGGTGGCATATCTGGCCTTCCCGCTGGCGAACGCGCGGGGAATGGGCTTGCCGGTGGGCGCGACGCGTTCACCGATGGCTGCAACTCCGTGGGATAAGCGTCGGCGGGCAGATCACCCTCGAATCCCTCCGCCCAGGGGTCGAATGGCCCAGCGCCAGCGACACCCGCTGGAACGCCGCCGCGTGGTGTGGCTCCTCCTGCCAGGTTCGCCGTATACGCCGCCGGGCGCCCTGCTGCGCCTTGCTGTGAGGGGGCGACTGGCTGCGACTGGCTCGTGGCTCCGCGTCGCCCAATGCGCTCATAATATTCGACCCATGCGAGCATTTCATCTGGCCGCGTGAGGCGGTGCAGTCGAATCTGCACATGGCGACCCTCACCGCGTAACGTCAGATATTCCGGGACTCGCGGCGACCACGCGAAGCTCTTGAAGCGGCTATCGGTGCGGGCGGCGATCTCCATGAGCAGGCGCCCTATCGCGATGGCGACGCGAATCAGCCCACCAGCGGGATGGCGCGCGCGGTCGATCCGCGAGACATTACGCCAGCGCAGTTGGGTGGTGGGTTGCGCCGGGCGCTTGCGGGTGATCTCTTTCGGGCCGACGGTGTAGGTCTGGCGCCCCAGGAACGTGGCCAACGCCTCCACACAGCAGAGGATCGTCAGGGCGATCAGCACCAGCCCTGTGAGGCCAGTTTCGGGCAGCAGGAACCAGAAATAGAGGCCTGGCAACAACACCAGCCCTCCGGCGAAGAGCCACCAGGCCACCGAGTTGGCGACGATATCGGTCGCGGCAAAGGGGCCAGAGCCGCTTGCGCCCCAGGTGCCACCGTGGTCGCGCCAGAGGAGATAGCGTTCATAGACTTCGGCGCGGAAGCGTACGTAGTTCGGCGACCATGTCTTCGCGCACGCGCAGCTCACGCCCGTCGCGCGCCATGACGACCACCCAGCGGAAGCGTTGCCCGCCATCCGGCAGTGTGCGCTCGACGAGTCGCGCGGTGTCGCGCCAGAATAGCTCGGTGCGCCAGGGGCCGCGCACCAGACTGATGCCGTGTGGGCCAACCTGAACACACATCGAGAGCTTGAAGATGTAGACCAGCGCGCCCCAGAATATGGCGACCAGCATCAGTCCGAAAAAGACCGCGCGCCCGGTATGATCGTCTGTGCCCAGGCGCATCCAGTCGTAGAGGCCCGTGCCGAGCAGGCCAAGTGTCACCAGCCCGAGCAACATCCAGTCGCCGCCGCTTGGCGCGCGAAAGACGCTGTCACGCTCCTGTAACGCCAGATCTTCCAGCGGAACCGTGCCGCGCGATCTTCGCGATGATTGTGAAGTCGACACCACCGACCCTGCCACTCCCTGCCCTGGCACGCCATACGCCAAAATAACATCCTGATATTGGGATGCATGCGTGCGTTCCAAAGGCCAGTATACCAGCCATGGTCAAATGCCTGTCTGGCGCACACCAGGAGTCCTGTATAGAGAGATAGGCGATTGCGCCCAGCCTTCTTCAGCGCAAATAACCCCATGCCAAACACTGCGCCAGGGTTATGGGAGCAGGGCAGATGGGAGGCGAATTACGCTCTCTAGCGGTAGGCAGCCCGACGGGTTATACTCCGCTGGAGCAACACTCTTGCGGTGTCGCGGACTTTGCGCAGCGGATCAGCGGAGGCGGTATGCAGACAATCGGGGTCATTGGCGGCATGGGTCCGCACGCGACGATGGACTTCGAGGCGCGCGTTCATGCGGTCTCGCAGCAGGTAATTCCCCAGCATTTTGTGAGCGGCTATCCGTCGATGGTGGTCTATTATTGCCGACATGCGCCGTTGCTCATCAACGACGATGGCTCTCCCGTCATGCCAATCCAGGTCGATCCAGGTCTGCTCAAGGCGGCCAGGGTGGTTGGCAGCGCCGCCGACTTCATTGTGATGACCGCCAACGGCCCCCACATGTTTCAGGCGCTGGTCGAGCAGGAGTCCGGTAGGCCAGTGCTTAGCATGATCGAGCTAACGGTAGCTGAGATTGAGCGGCGCGGACTCCGAACCATCGGTGTGCTCGAATTGGGCCAGCGCACCATGTATGCCGAGCCGCTCGGTCAACTGGGTATCGCGGTCAGCTACATTCCCGATGAGTTGCAGAAGCCACTGGATGCGGGCATCTTTGCGCTGGATGAAGGGCGCGAAGGGCCGGAGTCACGCGTAGCGGCCCAGGCAGCCGTCGCCCACCTGCGCGGGAACGGCGTCGAGGCTATTCTGCTGGCCTGCACGGAGATACCGCTCCTGTTGGGGTCAGAGGCCGCCGCGCGCGATATCGTCAATCCGATTCAACTGCTGGCAGAGGCCGCCGTGCGCCGCGCAATGGAGTGAAGGAATTTCTCACTTCTTTAGCAGCTATAGCCCTAACGGGTACGGCTGCGACTTGCGCCGCGTGGCGGGCGACCGGTGTGGCGCTCGCGGTAATCCGCCGCCTCGATGGCGACGTGGCGCACCAGCCCCAGATCCGAGAGGCGCGAGCGGATGCGCTCATCCATATGCGCGAGCAGGCGATGGTTGGTGGTGATGACCGTTGGCATCCGATAGTTGTAGCGATAGTTGATGAGTTGGAAGAGCTTCTCGGTCGCCCAGGCGGTGCTGTTCTCCGCGCCGAAGTCGTCGAGCACCAACAACGCCGACTCGCGCACTTTCTCGAAGAGCGCATCGTAGGCGATATCACTGTTGGGTGCGAAGGTCGCACGCAGGTGGTCGAGCAGATCGGGCACGATGGCAAAGACAACTCGCTGGCCCGATTGCTCGGCGACGTTGGCGATGGCGGCGGCCAGATGGGTCTTGCCACAGCCATAGCCACCCCGGAAAACAAGCCAGCCCAGCGGATCATCGGCATAGTGGCGCGCGATGTCAAACGGCTCGCGCATATTGGGCAGCGAGACGTCGAACGACTCGAATGTCTTATCCCGGAAGGGATCGAGGTTCGAGACGGAGCGCAGATTGAGTCGGTCACGCTCCTCGATCTGGCGCTCTTTGCACTGGCAGCGCACCGCCTGCCCGAATGCCGGGTCGCCCATCGGCACATCGAGCCGCACGTAGCCCGCGCCGTGGCAGAGCGGACAGACACCCGACGCGTTTGCCTTGTTTGCGGCGGCTCGCGTGGCGCGTCCACGTTGCGCCGATGGGCTGGTCGCGTTGGCTGTATTCGTGGCGCCGACTGCGGATGATACGCCGTTCCTGGCTCGCTCGGTTGGCGCGTCCGCTGTGGCAGGCGCCACGGAAGATACTGTGGGCGATGCGGCCTGCCCGGCGCGACGCTGGCCAGCCTGTGCGGCATAGGTCGGCGCGAGTTCACGGATCGAGGCCATCGCAGCGGGGCGCGCATCTGCAGGCCGGATGATACCCTTTGGCGCGCGCGTGGGCAGTTCCAGAATGCGGTCGTTATCCAGCACGTCGGCGGTTGGCGGCGTGGGCTGGCTGGCGTCCGCGTCGGCGATGGACCGTAGTGGTGTTGTGTTTCCCGCTGGCTTGCTGGTCGCCTGCCCCGACTATGATGTGGTGTGGCGTGGTTCGGCGTGGCCCAGATGGCGAGGATGCGGATCTGGTGGACGTCGTGGTAGACGGGGTGGTTGGCGCAGGGGACGGCGTGCGACGCGTGCTGATACGGCGGCTCGCGGCCCGCGCAAGAATCTCGTTCATGCGTTCCATGTCCTACGCCCCCTTTCCTTCAGTTTCCCAGCGCCGCAGAATTGCCCGAATGTAGCTCCACTTACGTTTGTTTTGTTGCGCCGCCAGCCGAAACGCCTCTTCGATCCATTCCTGTGGGTACCGCTCGCCCGCCTCGCGCAGTTCCTCGGCCACCAGCGGCAGCAGCAGCCCAACATTTTGCTCGTAGAGCGTAAATATGTTGGGGCGGTCGATCTCCAGCGCCAGGGTATGGATCATGCCACCCATGCCCAACGCGCCGCCGCCATTGTCGGCTCCTGGTGGCTGGGCCACCGGTCCCTCGACATCCAGCAGCACCTCCGGCGAAATCTCACCGCTCTGCAAGCGAGTGACGGCGCGACGGCTGCGGTCGGTGTTGAAGAAATACCAGCTCACGATTTCGTCATCCACCCGCACGCGCACCCGCAAGAGGATGCCGTTGGCCTGCGCCTGCTCCAGCGCCGCGCGCAAACGTTCCTCGATGGGGCGCGGATCACCCTGCCGCCGCAGTGTCCGCCGGAGGAGCGGATCGGCCAGCAACTCGCGATCACTGGCGCAGCGTGGGCTGCCCTCTTTCTGATAGAGCCACCAGAAGAGGTACAGCACGACCTTCAGCTCGCCAAGATTGTCCATCTGTGGCAGCACGGTCGAAAAGAATGTCTCCGGCAACGGCACATACGGATTTTTGCCGGAAGGAAACCCGGTAAACGCAGGCATGGGTAAGCTCCTTTCCGACTAATAGTCTTCAGCGGTGCGCAGGTCCAGATCGCGGTAGAGCGTCTGTGCTGCCAGGAAATACAGGCTGATCTGTCCGATGGGGCCGTTGCGGTGTTTGGCGACGATGATGTCGGCGATATTCTTGCGGTCGCTATCTGGATTGTAAACCTCATCGCGGTAGATAAACATCACTATATCGGCATCCTGCTCTATGGAATTATGGACAACAATGTCTGCCGCCACGAAGTTATGTAATCCATCCACCGTCAGGTCGTAGACATCGGCCTCGCCGTCCGGCTCTATCGAGACGATTTCGTCCCAGGAGGCGTCACGCGCCGCTAGTTGGGCTACCTGCCGCGCCTCTCGTAGCTGTCCGCCAACAGCCTGCGAGGCGAATCGGCCTGCGGCTATCGGCTGCGGATTCGTGCCTTAGGGTGCGCGGCACGGCGATGCGCATGCCCGGCGCAAGCTCATCCAGCCGCTGCCAGCCCGCAATCGTCAGGAACTTGTGGTTGGCCGTCGCGCGCACGGTGCGTCCCAGTCGTGTCGTTAGACGGAACACCGGCTTATGGCCCGTCGCGAACGCACGACTCACCGTCGCCGGTTCGAGCGTCCAGGTCTCGGTGTTGAGCGCCAGCACACGGAATCCCGACTGGCCCGCAAGCTCCGCAATGGGGCGGTAGACGCCCTGGTCGGGCAGGTAGACAGGGGTTTCAGCGGCGAGGCAGCCCGACTCGCGCAGGTCGCTGAGTTGCGGCTTCTTCTCGCTGCGGCTCTCGACCGCGCGCGAAAGCTGCGAGAGCGCCATCACGGGCACGTTCAATTCGCGGGCCAGCCCCTTCAATCCCCGGCTGATCTCGGAGATTTCCATCACGCGATTCTCGTGGCCGCGCCCGGCGCTGCTCCCCTGCATCAGTTGCAGATAGTCCACGATCAGCAGGTCGAAGCCATGCTCCATCATCAACCGACGCGCCTTGCTGCGCATCTCGACCATCGTAATGCCGGGCGTGTCGTCGATGTAGATATCAGCCTCGGAGAGCCGCCCAACCGACTCGCTGATACGATCCCATTCCTCGTCATTGATATTGCCGGTGCGCAGCTTCTGCTGGTCGACGCCAGCATCCATCGAGAGCATGCGCGCGGCCAGTTGCTCTTTGCTCATCTCCAGGCTGAAGACAGCGATCTTACGCCCGAACTTCAGCGCGGCATTGTGCGCCAGCGAGAGCGCCATCGCCGTGTTGTGGACGATAACATCCTGCGCGATGAAGTTTTCGCCATCCGGCACGGTTAAATCGTAGACCTGCTGTGCGCCGATATCTTCAATCGACACAATCTCATCCCAGTAGATCTCTGGACTTCCCAGCCGTCGCAATGATGCATTGCCCAGCGCTTCACCATAACGGACGAGTCGGTGACGCGGCAGGCCACGCTGTGTGTGCGGGTTATAGCCAGCATACCTGCCCTGTTTTGTGGTCTCGCCGCTACGCCGCGCCAGTTCCATCATCGAGAGTCCCTGGTCGCGCGCCGCCGCCGTCCTGGCGAACGGCACAGACCGGAAAATGACGCGCGATGATGGCGCGGAAATCCTCAACGATGACTGGATCAGTATTCGTGAATTCGGGCGAGCCATCCGTCAGCCCACCCTCGGCGATGAAGTAGGCCAGCAGTCGCACCAGTTCGATGGGCCAGCTTTCATCCTGTCCAAAAGCCGGAACTGCTGTGGGTACCGCAATAGAACTGCCCACGTGTAAGTCATGAAGTGGCGTCCAGCCGTGAACCGTCAGGAAGGGGTGGTGTCCGGTCACCTCTACCATGCGACCTGTGCGTGTCCGCACGCGATAGCATGGCTGCACGCCGCTGTCTATCCAGTCCGAGACATCTGTTTCACGCACATCGCCAGCGTCTGATAGGCCATATACTCGCTCCATATGCAATTGAACGCATTCTTCGATGGTAGCGCCGTTCGCCGGTCTTCGGATCGTCTATCAGCGTATGCGCCGTGAGGCATTTGCCCACAGCAGGTCTCGCTGCCAAGATGATAAGATCGGACTTTTGCAGGCCGCCGGTCATCTTATCCAGATCAGAGAATCCTGTGGCGACCCCAACAATCGTGCCGCGGTGTTCGTGCAGTTGGTCGAGCTTATCAATGTATTCGCGCAGCGTCTCGCGGAGTGGCTCCAGATCGTCGCGGGTGAAGCGCTGGCTCACGTTGAATACCAGCTTCTCGGCCTCATCGAGGGCCACGCTGGCGTCTGGCTCGCTATAGGCGATGGCGGCAATCTGGCCAGCGGCGGAGATCAGCCGTCGCAGCACGGAGGTACGTTCGACGATGCGCCCGTAGTATTCCACATTGGCGCTGGTCGGCACCTGATTGGCCAGCGATGACACATAGCTGATGCCGCCCACATCATCCAGCTTGCCACGTCGCGCCAGCTCATCGGTCAGGGTGATGAGGTCGGCGGGATCGCTGGTCTCGTAGAGGTCGAGCGCGGCGCGGTAAATCTCGCGATGCGCCTCGCGATAAAAATCATCGGCGCGGAGGAAGTCCGCCACCTGCACGATAGCGCCAGGGTCGATCAGCAGACTGCCGAGCACGCCCGCCTCGGCTTCGATGTTCTGGGGCAGCAGCTTCTCGATGGCCATAGACGAACCTCCCGTGGCAAACATCCGGCGTGCGCCTCACGTGTGCCTGGCGTGGAAAATAGCGACAGTTTTCCGGTGAACTGCGTGGATGAATAGAAGCGAACTGGGTGGTTAGGCCGCGCTGACTGACTAGAACACTCTTTCAAGAGAGTATAGCATCGGAACTGCTATTCGTCATCAGGAAAAGCCACAGTGGTCGACAGGTCGCATCTGCCAGAATACCTGAGGATGACGCGAATGGCAAACGAGGAGTTCCGCACCGTCTACCCACATGTGGATAACCTGGTGGATGGCCTCACGGAGAATTCGAGGGTCAGCTGACACCGATGTGGGACGATATGCCGTTATCCACATGTTTTCTGCCGCAAGTGGGAGTTATCCACGACTTTATCCACGGGGTTATACACGCCCAAATTGGCTAGCACGGGAGCATCAGATTGCCCCTTGACAAACATTTGCGCATTCAGTATTATTTGACCTATCAAGAAAATTTAATCGAGTAAGAGATACAAACATGCCAACCGACGACACACCCAACCCACAACCAACCGAACCTGGGCGCGATGATAGCCCTGATGATCTCCCTGAGGTGTACGAGCTGGAGACGCTCGAACAACTCCGCGCCATCGCCGACGAGCTACGCACCCGCATCGCCGAGGCGCTCACCCACCGCGCGATGACTGTGACGCAGCTAGGCGACCTGCTGGGCCAGGCGCCCGCGAAGATTCACTACCATGTGCGCGAACTGGAGCGTGTGGGGCTGATCCGGCTGGTGGCCACTCGCGAGAAGAGCGGCATTCTGGAGAAGTATTATCGCGCTATCGCCAAAGGGTTTACCGCCTCGAAGACGTTGCTCAGCAATGCGCCCTCTGACGAGACATTTGCCGCCATGCGGTCATTTCTCGATAACGCATCCAGAGCATTCTTGCGGGCGGTTGACTTCACCTTCAAGAACCAGCTTTGGGAAAATCCCAAAATGTGGGGACTGAGCGCGACGCAAATCTGGGTCACGCATGACGAGATGATGGCCTTGATGCAGCGCGTCCAGCGGGAGTTCGACCAGTATGCCATCCCGCGTGGCGTCGAGAACGAGGAGGAGCGCACCGTCATGATGATGGGCTATGACCCGCGTGTTGCCGAGGAGCTTGAGCAAGGCTCGCCACGGCCACTCCAGACCATACTCCACCAATACCGCCATCCCGCCGGATGCGCCGCCACCGCTCGCGCGTCCCCTACCGGACTCGTCAGCGCCGCGACCAGTTCGAGGAATCGCCCCTGTCCGCCTGCCCGCGCGCGCGCGTCATATGGTGGTCGCCGGGCGCGGTCACGCTCGCCGCGCCGTCCTGGAGGAGGTTATCGCCCAGAACCGCCAGCTCGATCTCAGCGCCATTGGCGTCTGCACCTTCGCTGACGATATTACCTCCGATCTAGTCGAGCAGTCGATTGTTCACTTTCGCTCATCGCGGGCTGCTCATCGCCTCGCCAGAGGTGCGCGAGGCGCTCAAGCGAAAGGAGTAACCGAGCCGTTACCGACCAGACCATTTGGGCGCAGAAAAAAGACACGCGAATCGCTGGAACGATCCGCGCGCCGAACCCCCACTCGCAATCCCAGAGAATGTGTTTATTTGGCAACACACCGGAGGAGAGTACTATGGATCCTACCACAACCGGCCCAGCAGCGTCCGCATCCGCATCTGTGGCGGTCGCCAGAAAGCCCGGACTGTTTATCAATGGCAACTACGGGAGGCTCTGGGTCTGGCCACACCATCTCGGTCTTTGGCGACTTCATCTTCGACACCACGCTCGTGCTCTGGATCGCCGCAGTGATCGCGCGCGGCCAGACGTGGGCGCCGCTGGCCGTCAGTGGCGTCTTCATCGCGACCACCATTCCCATGCTCTTTATCGGGCCTATCGCGGGCGTCTTCGTCGACCGCTGGAACAAACGGCGCACGATGCTGGCGATGGATGCCGCGCGCGCGGCGCTGGTGGCGCTGCTGATTCTGACGGCCGGGGTTGTGCCGTTGCCATTTCTCCCTGATGGGCGACTGCCGCTGCTGTGGCAACTTGGCGTCGTCTATGCCGTCGTGCTGCTGCTCAACACGCTCAGCCAGTTCTTCCGGCCAGCCTCGCTCGCCCTCACCGGCGATATCGTGCCAGAGGAGACACAGGCGCATGCGATGGGGCTGAGCCAGACCTCGATGAGCATCGCCATGATTCTCGGACCAACACTGGCGGCGCCGATCTTCGTCGCGTTTGGGCCAGAGTGGGCGCTCGGCGTCAACGCGCTCTCGTTCCTGGTCTCCTTCGCGCTGATTCAGTCGGTGGTCGCCCCGCCCGCCGCGAGCAGTATCGCCGAGGGCGCGCGCCCGAACTTCTGGAAAGAATTTGGCCTGGGGCTGCGCTTCTTCCTGCGGTCGCGGGTGCTGGTGGTGCTGACCATCGCCGCAACCATCATGATGCTCGGCGGCGGCGCGATGAACACCCTGGACTACTTCTTCGTGACCCAGAATCTGCACGCGCCCACCAGCCTCTATGGCGTGCTGAGCGGCACGATGGGCATTGGGATGATTCTGGGCGCGATTCTGGCGGGCACGTTTGCGCAGAAGATCGGCCTGACACGCACCCTGTGGCTCTCGCTGCTGGGCATAGGCCTGGTCGCTACCGCCTATGCGCGCATGTCCGATTTCTGGATCGCCGCAGCCCTGATCGGCGTGATAGGCGTCGCCCAGGCTGGGCTGAATGTCGCCATTGGCCCGCTGCTTCTGCAGAGCGCGCCGCGCGAGATGATTGGCCGCGTCTCGTCCATCCTCAACCCGACGATCATGATTGCGACGCTCGTCGGCGCGGCGCTGGGCGGCTACCTCGATAGCACCCTGCTGCGCGGCTTCTCGGCCACGGTGCTGGGGATGCGCTTTGGCCCGGTGGACACCATCCTGACCGGCGCTGGGGTGATCGCGCTGGCTGGCGCGCTCTTTGCGCTGGTTGGCCTACGGGGCATTCGGACACAGGCGCAGGCAGGCGCAGCAGCCCGCGACCGAGGAGCCGCCTGTTGTCGTAGCCGCGCTACCCTTTGCCGTTGAGGCGGAGGAGCCTGTCCTTCGCTAGCGTCTGGGATGTTGGTGTGTGCGGGCGCCGACCGTAGCGTGAACGCTACGGCGAATGGGCCGGGAAATGCGCCGGGGCCTTTAGGCTTCCGGCAGGATATGCGCAATACAACAACCTGCCTCGCTAGTGTCTGCTCGCTGGCGCGCCAGGAATGTCCAGTTTGTGCTACCCAGGAGAAAAGTCCGCGTAGATTCCTATATAGACGAGTATGCGCCGAGCCACGTATAATGGCGACTATAGATATGCGGACAAGAGGCCCTGGGTGAATTCGCGGTTCGCCAGGCCCTCATCGCCAGTGAGGAGGCTGTCATATGGGTGACAAGAGTCCGAAGAACAAAGAGAAGCGCAAGCCCAAGAAAAAGGCGTAATGTGTAGACGTACCGGGCGGCATACCCTGCCGTCCGGTATCGCATGTTTCCTCACAGGTGTGGGACAGGTGCGGACAATTCGGAAGGCATCGGTGATAGATATATGAACGTCATACTGATGGTTGAGACGTTCATCGCGTTCATGCTCGTGGTGACGATTCATGGCGCGGTGCAGGCGCGTGTCGCTACGCTGCTCGGCGATAGCACGTCGCGGCTGCGCGGGCGGCTGAGTCTGTTGCCACCGCAGCAGCTATCGGCCATCGGTGTTATCGCGGGTATCGTCTTCTCGGTCAGCTCGGCGGGCGCAGGCATCGGCTGGGGCAAGCCGCTGGAGATTGACGCGCGCAAGCTTCGTATTGGCCCAAATGCTGGCACGATTGTCGTCGCGCTCTCTGGCCTGCTCTTCAATGCGCTGCTCGGCGTCGTCATTTTGGCGATCCTCAACGTGCTCCCCAGCGCTGGATCGTTCGCCACCCAGGCTGATCTCTGTACCGCTCAGGGATTTTTGGGAAGCAGCTTGCAGAGTTGTGTGCATGCGTTGCCCGCGTGGGCGCTGCGCCTGGAGCAGTTCTTCTATGTCTTTGGGCTGACGAATATCGCGGTGGCGATTCTCAACATCATTCCACTGCATCCGCTGGATGGCTATCATGTCATCTTTGCGCTGCTGCCCTCGCGTCAGGCCATTGGCTGGCGTAACTTTGCCCCCTGGATGGAACTGATTCTGCTGGTGATCTTCTTCGTGGTTCCGGTGATTCTCCAGTTCGTGAACATTGGGTTCAGCCCGGCGTATACGTTCATCGTGCAGCCCGCACAGACAATCGCGCATACCCTGCTCCACGTGAATCCCGACTTCTTCCTGCGTCTGTGACCGCTGAGGATGAGCGCCCGCATGTCATCACCATCGTCATCGCCAGATTCAGCGACGCCACCCCGACCAGCCTCCACCACGCCAGCCATTAACCGCTGGCAGGCGGCGCGCTATCGTGTCTGGCAGTTCTGGCGTTCGCTGGCGCCACGCCCGCTCGCCGACGCCGACCGCGCCATCCTCGATGCCCACCTGCCGCCGGAGGGACGCGCGCTCTTCGGCACGATGTCGCGCAATGACCAGCGCCACAGTCTCACGGTGTATCGGGCGCTGCGTGAGCGCGGCTGCGATGATGCCGATCTGCTGGCGGCCGCCCTGCTCCATGATAGCGGCAAAGGCGGCGGACGGGTACGTCTGTGGGTGCGGCCGCCGTTCGTGCTGCTGCGGGCGTTCGCGCCGGGTGCGTTGCGCTGGCTGGCGCGCGATGACGCCGCGTGGTGGCGCCGCCCGTTCTACTACGCCTGGCGCCACGCCGATGTGGGCGCCGATCTCGCCGCCGCCGCGGGCCTCTCCGAGCGCGCCGTGCTGCTGATCCGCACGCACCACATCCCCAACGGCCCCGCCGCCGAGCTACACGCCGTAGATGACGCGGTGTAACTGCAGCTTTCCACATTGCTGATCTTCTGGCGGTACATGCGCGCGCCAGCATCCACATGTCGGTTTGTGTAGCCCGATTGGTCGCCTGGTTGACCAATTGAAACGCTTGTTCGTACAATTGGCGTAACGGGCTGAGGAGAAATGGCGGCATCTGGAGAGCATGTGGAGGGGACTATGGCGGCAGTTTGTGAGCGTACCAGAGGGCGCGCCACAGGGAGCATACCGCAGGGCATACCGCAGGACTCGCCACTGGGAGTGGCTGAGCCAGCGCCCTGGGCTGTCCATCTGCCCGGCTTCGATGGCCCGCTCGACCTGTTGCTCCATCTGATCGAGCGCAACCAGCTTGAGATTACGACGATCTCGCTCGTCGCCGTCACCGATCAATTCGTCGCCTATCTGCGCACGGTGGGATGAGCCACCGCTGCCCCGGCTGGCGGAGTTCGTGGCGATGGCCGCGCGGCTCCTGCTCATCAAGTCGCGCAGTCTGTTGCCGCGCCAGACCCGGCAAGAAACCACTGAAGACGACAGCGATCCCCTCGACGACGCGGAGCAACTTCGCCGCCACCTGCTCGAATACAAGCTGGCGAAAGACATCGCCGGGATGCTGCGCGCGCGTGAGCTGGCGGGGCTGCAATCGTTCACCCGGCCAGGGCGGCTGCTGGTTGACCCCGATGCCGTGTTGCAGTGGAGTCCGCCAAAGCTCGTCGGGCTGAATGTGGGCGCGCTCTCGCATGTCTTCCGCCGCGTGCTGACCGAGAAGCGCTTCTCCGAGCCGGAAGAGTTGCCATTGCCGCTGGTGACGGTGGCCGATAAGATGGCCGAGGTCGAGGAGTTGCTGGCGCACAAGCCGAAGCTGCTGCTGGAAGAGATTCTGCTGACGGCCAGCTCGCGCTTCTCCGTCGTGGTGACGTTCCTCGCCGTGCTGGAGATGTGGCACCAGGCGCGCATCAAGGTCGAGCAGGATGAGCTTTTCGGCCCGATCTATGTGCTGCGGGCGCCCCACAAGCCAGCGGTTGTGTCAGATACCGAAGATACATCCCCACCCACTGATGATGAGGCGCCAGCGAGCCGACTCCCGCCGCTACTACCCCGGCGAAACCACGCCGCGCCAAGCGCGCCACACGCCCGCGTACCTCTCCGCGCCAGCAGTGATATTCTGCCAACCCAGGTTGGAAGTCAGCGGACGCGAGGCAGTGTGGCCGACGACGAAGGCCCTCGCTATCAGACGGCACGTCGCCAGAAGATATGCCCAGTCCAGCACGGTACGAGAAAAAGCATGCGTTCAGCGCAACAAGAACAGCAGATGCACCCCGTGGCTTGATAGCAAATCGATAACCATCGCGAACAACGCAACTATGCTCAGCACCGCAAGCCCCCCAAGTATGACGAGTCGCCCCTTTTGAAATACCTGGTGCAGGACATAGCCCGACAATCCGCCGAACAGCCAAAGTGTTCGCACCAGTACCAGTCCCGCCAACCGCGACCTGGCAACTGGCGCCTTGCTTCCCGCTCGCGCCTGCCTGATCTTGGTTTGATCTTGATCGCTGGTGGCTGCTGCCCCATTCGCGGAGGCGTTTTTCGCGGGTGTGTCGGTGGCTGCTGCCCCATTCGCGGAGGCGTTTTTCGTGGGTGTGTCGGTGGCTGCTGCCCCATTATGGGGATTCAGCGCCTGTATCACCATCTTGCGGACCCAGGATCGCGCAAATGGAATAGCGCCAAGCCCAAGCGCGAGCAACACCGGGAGGATGAGCATTCCGAGAAACCATTCCCACGAGACCGACATGAGAAAGGCCCACGTTTGAGAGAAATACAACGCCCGCGCGATTGCCTGAACACTGTTCAGCGCATCGAGTCCACCACCGGCTGCCACTGCCACCACATCCAGCAAGCCACGCAGCAGAAAGAGAAACGCGCTCGCCATTCCCAACTGCATAAGCGCCGTGAATGCGCTGCGCAAATAGCGTACTTTCCGCGAAGAATCCGTGCCTTGCGTCGCCGTCATCGTCATCAGCGCGTCGGGGCGTTTCTCGTGCCCCTCTTGAGTGGTCTGCGAAAATGTCACGATCTCCCATGTCCCACGACTCTGTAGCGCAATCAACGGATTCACGAAATGGTTGGCGACGATGTCTTTGAGTTGGGCCAGTTGTGGCGCTCCAAGGATGCGTCCCTGCGTAGATACGACCCGCACATCGTTCAGGATGTACCGTTCCTCACCTCCTGGCCGGTGAAAGAGCACCTCATACACCAGCACCGCTTGCACCGAAGGATGGAGAACTTGATACCAGTGACTTCGTGCGAGCAGCGCCGTCACCTCCAGATAGATCTTGTGCATGCCTTCGTTCTTGCCCGACCGTTCAACGCGATAGGAGTTGCGCTCAGAGCGGCGGAAAGCTGGCCAGAGATGCTTCGTCCAGAAGCGCACCCCAGTAGTGACATTTTTGTTCCTGTAGGGCTTCCAGGCTGCGTCCGTACTGTTCTCGATGTTCTCGATCAGCCACTCTCCCCGACCAGATCTCTTGAATTGGCCAGAGATCAACTCGCTCACCGCACCTGGATTAAGCGGCGCGTCAACATGGATGTCCATCTCGTAGTAATACCGATTCCCGAATGGAATGTGTAGGACTGTAAGCACCAATGACCCAATCCAGAAGAACAAATATTGCGCGAGGAAGTAGAGCGCACTCAGCCCTAGCGCCAGCAGGAGAATGATGATGAGGAGTCTGGAGAGATCTCCCGGAGCAAAATTGAAATTCGCAATGCCCTGCCCGATGCCGGTCCCAAAGACGGCGACCAGCACCGAAGCAATCGCAAACACATTCGAGACAAACGCCAGCGTGAAGGTGGCCCGTGGCGACAGCGACTTACTGTTGCGATCTTGCAGGCGTTCGATCTCCGCGAGTGTCTCCTGCTCAACACGAATCTTCTCTTCCTCCTGAACCATCCGATCCTGGCGCTCCTGCGCGATGGCGTGCTCTAACCCCTTGAGTTCCTCTTGTATGGAAGTGAGTAGCGCTTGCCAAATGCCCAGCGATGCGCTCACCGCATGTTCTTCGTTTGACCTTACTTTTTCCCGACTGTACCAGTTACTCGTGATCGCGATCTCGTTCAGATAGACGCCCACATTACTGATAAGCGGCAACTTTGCCGACACGAGTAAGACATATCCTCTGAGTTGTGATTCATTGACATCGGGAACACGCTCTTCCTCGAAATCCTCATCGTCCAACTCCTCATCACCGGGAGTAGTGGCGTCGGGAGTAGTGGCGCCAGGTGTAGTGGCGCCAGGTGTAGTGGCGTCGGGCTGACTTCCCGTCGCCTGTTGGCGCGTATCAGGAGAGGTAGAGGTTGGTGGCGCTTCGCCCGCTTCGCCCGCTTCGCCATTCTTTGATTCCGGGTCGCTCGCGGCCCCCTCCTTCTTCCCTTTGTCTGCTGATGGCGGAACCTCCACCTGCAAGAGCGGATCTTGCCGCTGTGTCACCTGTAAGATCTCCGCAACCAATGCCCGCCGCGAGCGTTCGATCCGCCGTTTGGCGCGCAGGAGTGTAATCTGAGCCGTTGCCTGCAGGAATTTCAGCAGCAACACCCCACACCCATTTCACCCAAATAGTCGAGACAAAGATTGTGCGCTGCCTTCTTCTGTGCCTCAACGCTGTTTTGGTTGTGGGCATTTTGCTGATGTGACGTTGGACTGGGATGCAACAGATCGAGGTCGATCAGAAAGGCGAGGATGTCCTCATCAACAACGCCAGCAGTCCCATCATTTTCCTCTTGCGGACTCGCCTGTGTCGCCGGATCCTTGGACGGTGTGCTTGTCTTATACCCCTTCTCTCGGAGCGGAGTCGAAATTGACCTGATAAAGTGCCCGACAGAATACAACCTCCGTCTGCGGCTCACTCGATTCCGCTGATCTGATGCGGTATCGTAGAAAAACACATGAAAATCGAGCGCTGAACTGAATAACCCCTCGAAGATAATATTGATCTGCGCGAATGTCAGGATGCCCTGGAATTCGCGTTCATACTCCTGCAGCGAGTTTGCTCGTTCATACTCCGTCGCAAGATCAGATTCATCCCTCCAACCGGAATAGCGCGACGCGAAGTTTCCCCCGACAATCCAGTAGACATACTTTTTGAGATACTCTTCGACGGATTTTCGCGCGTCATCTCTTGTGATAGTGGTGTCGTGGTGGTAACGCATGACCCAGAGATAAAACCCGCTGGAATTCACCAGCAGCGCGATCCCATCCGCCGTCACACCTGTTGCGAGTTGGGCTGTAATCGGCTTATCGTTCTCGTCATTGAATGGAAGTGGCGGAGCGTTAAACTTTCGGTGTACGAACACGGCGGCATCTGGATCCTCGCCAAACGGATTCGAGGCGTGATAGGCAGGTACCATGT
This sequence comes from uncultured Chloroflexia bacterium, assembly GCA_963702665.1. Lineage (GTDB taxonomy): Bacteria > Chloroflexota > Ktedonobacteria > Ktedonobacterales > JADMIN01 > DAHUXT01. Next base: position 71,531 of record CAVPDP010000013.1, on the reverse strand, counting down.
GCGTATAGCCATACTGTTCTTGCGAGAGCACGAGTGCGAGCCGATGGAGCACATGATCTTCCAACTGGTTTTTCTTCAAGACCTCGTTTTTGAATTCCTCATCGTCAGCGAACTTGACGGGATTTTTGAAGCGCTTGTCTTTGTCATGTTCGAAGAAATTTGTTTGATCGCATGGTAGCCAGAATCCCTGTGCGGCGAAATACATCTGGCGCGGAGTGGCTGAGCCAGACTGCGGTGTCTTCTCAGTCGCGGGCTGATCTACCACGGCATCATTGACCATGTTTCACCCTCTCGTCATCTCATGACTCACCAGAAGCACAAGCTACCGTCAAACAAGGCAAATCACAAGCTATACTGGTAACGCCTAATTGCTCGCTGGGTAACATGCGTTCTGTCGAAGTGGTGTATCCTCGCTCCTATTTGTGAAAGTTTCCGTGTGAAAGTCTCCGTGTGAAAGTCTCCGGTTGAGCATTTGCCTGCATTATGAGCAGCCAGCCAATCCATTCTGGTGAGCCAGGGAAAGAGCAGAACATGTACTCATGGAAATTGCCGCTCAGTCGCTAAGATAGGAGCCAGAGAGCTAGCAAACGTGAGCCGCTTTAGCTGACGTTCCTCCCCGGCGTGCGAGCGTGCTAACCCGCCGCTGGTTCGGGTGCGCATAGCCAGGCGTTGAGCGCGCTCGTGGAGTGGCGGGTATACCTGGTGGTTCAGGCGATATCGCTCGCGGTCTCTGGCATCTTGGTGTATGGCTTCTCCTCAGAGATATTCAAGGTAAAGAACGCATCAACCTTGAAGTCTGGCAGCTGTTTGCTCAGTTCGCTCAGGTCTCGCGGCAATTGCAGACGATCCTGCTTATCGGTTATCCACCGGTTGATAAACTCTTCAGCAACGAGCACCTTGAGATCTTTGAGCTGGTCAGCTGAGAGCACATGGCCATACGGCGAAATGACGCGTATCGAGGTCAGGATGAAACTGTGGATCTCCGATGGCCTGTGAAAGAGCATTTCGTAGATCAGGTAAATCCGCATGGGGGACAAATCGTTCACAGCCTTGCGGCGAAATACCCTCAGGCGGCGCTTGCTCGTTTTTGGCCAGTGAACAGTGGTGGCGAGATACACTTTATGAACCGTCTCGTCGCGACTCGCTCGCTCGGAGCGATACGACGTGCGGTGTGTATGCGTCGCGTACAGTTCGGATTTGCCAGGATGGTGGCGCTTTGCTTTCGACGTCCGATCATCCTCCTCCAACAGTTCACGCGCTTTATCGGCGTCAATCAGCACATTCAGGCTGACATCCATCTCGTAGTAATAGCGCTCGCTCTCTCTGCGACGTTTTTCCAGCCTCCTCCGACTCGTATAGGCGGTGATTATTCCAAAAAGCACGTGTACACTAATAAAGAAAATGCCAGCGACCAGAATGACCAGACCGATGTACGTCAGGGATGTGGCGGTCTCCTGATCGGGTGGCCAACTAAGATTGGGCGGACGAATCGAAAATGCCCGAAAGGCGAGCAACGTGCCCGAAACGAACGCGACCGACTCCAGGAAGTTAGAGGCAACACCTACCGCGCCTTCGGACTTCCCCCCTTCTTGAGCAAGAGATCGCTCGTTGATACGTTGAGCCTCCGCGATATCTTCTTCTTCCGAGCGGATCCGCTCTTCTTCGCGCAGCAGTCGATCCTGGCGCGCCTGTTCTATGGCGCGTTCGAGGCCTTTGAGGTTGTCATCAATAGCGTCGACGAGTGAGAACCAACTGTGATAGAGCGGCTCTATCGTTTCCATATCATGTTTGGTAATGTCGTCAGCGTCTTTCGCATCATCGAGATAGCGCTTGATGTTGGTAATGAGTGGCAATTTCGCGGCGAAATACATAATGTACCCGCGCAACTGCGACTCGTTCACGCCCTTCAGATTCTCCAATCCCTCATCGGGCGTCTCCGCCTGAATTAATGGCAGTCGTCGGTGTGTAATTTCTACCATTTCTCTGAGGAGCGCACGCCGCGACCGCTCGATGCGCCACTTCATCAACTGCAGCGATCCGGTAGACGTATAGCGGAGAAATTGGCGTAGGAGATCGCGCTGTACTGTACTGGTCAGACATCCATCGCGAATTTTCCCGAGAACCTCGCTCTGCTGCGTGGGGGTCATTTGATCCGGTATCAGAATCTTGCGGAGGAGTTCGAGGAGCGTGTCTGTCGTTGGCACTTCATTTCCTTCGGGCTTTCGCGGCAGAATCCCGACGGCTGTCTGTTTCTTTGCGTCCTCAGTGAGGTGACTGAGATATTCTTGCACACGACGTCGATTGGGATCGGCGTCGCCAACCAAAGTCATCGTAGTGATATGGCCGACGAACGCTCCAAACGCATAATCATTCTCGACCTCGTCGCGAGAAGGTGTGTTGCGTTCAAAGAAAACTGGCGGGTTGAATGATATGTTATTGATGCCTTCGACAATGGTGTTGATCTGGAAAAAGGTAAGCAGACCGAGATGGCCATTGCAATATTCCTTGAGCGTTGATTCGCCGGGAATCATGAGTTCGTTGGCGTCAGAGCCGCGTCCGAAGAATTTACCGCCAGCCATTGTGGAAATGTGGTCGTTCAAGGCCTGTTTTACCGCCTGTTCCTGGGCCACATCAGTATCATAGACCGCGAGCCAGAGATAAAAGCCGCGCGAATGAACGATACCTGCTACTCCGTAGATACCTTCAGGCCAGATAGTCTTGTCGCACAGTGGCAGTTTCTCCGTAGCAGTCGCGCGCGTGGGCACGGGTCTGCGTGTCATGACGATCATTGTGGGATCGGAATCGCCTTCATAGGCGCTCCTGAAATCCGGGATCACTGGATAGACCTTTTGGTATCCCATGTCGTGCGCGATATAGACTAACCGACGATACGTCGATGTCTCCTGCAATTGTTCGTCGGTTCTTTTGTACTCTCGCTTGTCATAGTCTTTGGCGATTTGTGTGATTTTCTCTGGATCATTGCCCATACTCTGGCCAGCGGTCAGCAATATTTTATCGTCATTTGACCGGAAGAAGTTCGCGCGACCAAGCGGCAACCAGAAGCCCATGGCGACAATATTCAACGACGGCATGGTGCAAGTCCTCTCACGCGTAAGGCCGATTTCACTGGAGATGGATCAAGAGCCACGATGTTCTGTGAGTGAGTATAGCATACGATAGCAATAAGATATGTTCTCACAAGGCAGCTAGGCGCACATCAATTACCAGTAGAATGGGATTTGCGCTATCTCAAACTCATTTCGATGAGAAACGGTTATGAACATGAGTGGAGATGAAATAACTGATGGAGGCGGGAGGCAGGAGACGGCGAGAAGCCAAAGCAGTATGGCCGATGACGAAGATCTCCTTTCAATCGGACGATGCGCTACCAGCCGATGCGCATCGCGTCACCGAACTGCGCAAGATCCAGCGCAGGCGCGTGGTGGGCCGCCGCTGACATGGGCGGCGGCAGCCACCTATTGCGCGCACCACACTCTCCTGGCCTTTAGCTCGCTGGCTCCGGCTGAGGCGGCGCTCCGGCGCTGTCTGTGCTACCACTATCGGGTTGTTGGCCCGGCGTGTGACCGCCTCCCTTTGGCCCGATCAGATCATGGAGAATGCGCATGGTGACACCCAGCGCGATGATGACTACCGCGTTGACCGCCAGTTCGATCATGGCGTTGCGGAACTCGTCGGGTGTCAGCGGTGTGCCGGTGATATAGAGCCGCGCGCCGACGGAGAGAATGCCGCGCGTCGCCGAGATGATGCCGATGATGAGAAATGGCTCGACCGAGGTATCGCCCTTCTCCACATACGAGCGTATCGTTCCCAGCAGCTCCATGATAATCAGCACCAGTAGCAGATCGCTGACGAAACTGAGGATCTCTAACGCAATGTCGTTGAAGTGCAAGGCGAATGGTAAGACGACGTTGAGATTTGCCAGCAGGCCGCTGAGCAACTGGGTGATACTAAAGGCGAAGGCCAGCACAGCCGCCGCGACGAATGCGACACCCACCAGCGCATAGATCACCAGATCCAGCCCATTCAGGATGAGCAAGATGAGCAGCTTGACGCCTTTCACGTCTTTGCCAGGTGGCTCTCAACACTATCGCATTGTTCCTGCCTCGTCGCATAGACAAACGAGTCATCACACATCCCTCTGTTCTCAACCCTGCTACGGATACGCTTCGCGTAGCTGGCCTGTCGGCCAATGGAGACGATACGACAACCGCAAGAGGAAAACAAGGGGACGCAATGCAGTAGCGCCGCGTCATGACATGGCTACGCACGCCCATTCGTCCAGGCAGCCGTCGCTACAGATTCCGGCTCGATTGCTCCGACTGGCGAAGTGATGTGGACTCAGACTCTGGCGGACTATGGCCTGTGTCTACGGATTGCTGGCCCGGCGCGCCACTGCCTTCCTGGTGAAGGCTAATACCGTCCAGGAGACGTATGGTGAAACCGAGTACGATGATGACCAGGGCATTGACAGCCAGCTCGATCATGGCGTTGCGAAACTCGTCAGGGGTGAGCTTCGCGTCCGCGATATAGAGCCTGGCGCCGATAGAAAGAATCCCGCGCGTCGCTGAGATGATGCCGATAATCAGGAACGGCTCGACCGAGGTGTCGCCCTTTTCCACATACGACCGAATGGTAAAGAGCAGTTCCATGATGATAATGACCAGCAGCAGATCACTGACGAAATCAAGCACGTCTTGCGCGATATCGTTCAAGGGCAATGCGAGATGTAAATGCGACAGCAGATGGCTGACGCTGAAGGCAAACGCCAGCAGCGCAGCGGCCACGAACGCCATGCCCACCAGTGTATAGACCACCAGATCCAGCGCATTCAGGATGTGGAGGATCGCGAGTCTGACGCCCTTTGCGTCCTGACTGTATTGTCCTCTGTTGCCGATATCGCCTTTCTCAGAACGGCGCATAGATAGGCGAACCATAAATAATTCCTTTGCTTATGCGAAACATTAATAAATAATCGTCTATGGCCCGGCGCCACAAAAGGATACGGTATTTCGCGGATGAAAGCAAGTGGCAATATTCTATGGGGAGGCGCGGTGGTCGCTACCGCGTGCCAGCGACCACGAGCGCGCTATTGACGGCGTAGACGATCAGCATCTGCGCCGGGCCGTAGGTGAGCCAGACCGCGTCTTCGGAGTGGAGAAAGCGCCGGTGACATGCGTCTGGGGGCAGGCCGCAGGCTAAAGACCTGCGGCTACTATCAGGGTGAGCAGTCTCATATACAGGCGAAGAGATGCAGTACGATTAGGATTAGCCGTGGCGCTTTAGGCCACGGCGTCGGTTCTCCCAGACGCATGTCGCCGGACTGGTTCTATGTCTTCAAATAACTATTACTGGCGCACCTTCGCCTCGGGCGCCTCAGTGACCTCTTTGCTGAACCACATGCGCGAGAGTTTGCGTGGCGGATCGATCACCATGCTCCAGAAGCACTGGCCGACGTATGAGGAGAGCGGCAGCCGTTCGGGCCGCATCTCCTGCCCGCCCGCGCGCGTCGTGTTGTTGAGGATCGCCTGACGCACGTCCGCCGCCGTCGAGCCGGGGAAGAGGGTGTAGCCCGCGCCGATGTGCTGCCAGAAGTGCGCGTCGCTGCTGCCGGTGCCCGCGAAGCGCCACTGGCCGTTGTACTGCTTCACCTGCTCGCGCGCCGACGCATTCGCGGGCGAGGGGTTGTAGAGTTCGATGCCGTCGATGGGGTAGCCGCGTGTCAGCAGTTCCTCGATCTTGCGGCGGCTCAGGCTGGGCACCAGTCGCCCCATGGGATGCGGGATGAGGCAGAGGCCGCCCTGCTCCTTGATCGCCTCGATGGCCGCCTCGACGTGGGTGAGAAACTTGACCGGGCGCTTCATGAAGAGGCCGAGGAAGTGGCCCTGGCGCGTCGTCACCTCGCAGCCCCAGATCATCTCGATATCGCTCTCGCCATCGGTCGATCAACTCCTGGACGCGCTTGCAGCCCTCCATGTGATCGTGGTCGGTGACGGCGATGACCTTCAATCCGCGCTGTTTCGCCACCTCCAGCAGCCGCTGCGGGCTGGCCGTGCCGTCGCCGAGGTTGGTGTGCAGGTGCAGATCGGCCTTCGATAGCCCCAGCGCATCGGGCGTCTGCTGCTCCGGCTCGCCATACGTCGGCGCAATCAATGGTTTGTTGTCCACGGCCATCTATCCTTCCGCTCGCGTGCTGGCGGCTAATGAACTTTCACGTATTACTCCGAACACCACGTCATCGTCGTGAGGGGGGCAGGCCGTAGCGTGAACGCTCGGCGATTTCCCCATTCGCCGGGGCCTTCGGCTCCGGACGCTCGCCCCAGCACGCTGTACGGCGTTCGTTAACCGCCCGCGTTCGCGCGCCAGCCGATTATCTTCCCAATACAATACTACGTCGCACACCGCGCGAAGTCGTATACTGCCGTATTCACCGCGCGCATCCCCCTGATGGTACACGACTGACGCCAGCGACGCAAGCGTATCCCGCGCATCTTCCGGTAACGACATGAGCCGTCAGCCTGTCTCGCTCGTCTGTAGTATAAACAACGGGAACGGCGCCGCCGCGATTGAGGCGACACTTGCGGCAACTGGAATATCATTCTACGATAGAGTCAACAGCATCAGCCGCGAGATTCCCCACCAACGGTCTTTCAGAACGGTCTCCATAGAAGCAGGTCGGTTATTTGGAAAGGGTTGGGCAGACGATGGCAATCAGGAAGAACAACGCCGGAGCCGGTGATTTTCTGCGCCGCCATGTGGGATTCGCTCCCAATCCCATCAGCAAGCGCAGCCAGACGCTCCGCTCGCGCCTCGGCGACGCCCAGCGCTACATCTCCGTCTGCCCGTTCTGCGCGGTGGGCTGCAGCCAGCAGGTCTTCGTGCGCGATGGCCGCGTGATCGACATCGAGGGCAACCCCGATAGCCCCATCAGCGCCGGGCATCTCTGCCCCAAGGGCGCCTCCACCTACCAACTGCTCAACAACCCCAACCGGCCAACGAAGGTGCTCTATCGCGCCCCCGGCTCCGCCGACTGGGAGGAGCGGCCGCTCGATTGGGCGATGGAGCGTATCGCCCAGCGGGTGAAGGATGCGCGCGACGCCGACTTCCAGATGACCGACGCTAGCGGCGCGCGGGTCAACCGGCTGGAGACGATAGCCAGCATCGGCGGGGCGACGCTCGATAACGAAGAAAACTACCTGATCGCCAAGCTGCTGCGCAACTTAGGTATCGTCTATATCACCAACCAGGCCCGTATCTGACACAGTTCCACAGTGCCGGGTCTCGGCACAAGCTTCGGTCGCGGCGGCGCCACCACCGCGCAGTGGGATCTCGTCAATAGCGACTGCATCCTGATTCAAGGCTCGAACATGGCTGAGTGCCATCCGGTCGGGTTCCGCTTCGTCATGGAGGCGCGCGAGCGTGGCGCCAAGATCATCCATGTCGATCCGCGGTTCACGCGTACCTCGGCCAACGCCGACATCTACGCGCCGCTACGTCCCGGCACCGATATCACCTTCCTCGGCGGCCTCATCAACTACGTGCTGAGCGAGGAGAAATTCTTCCGCGAGTATGTGGTGGCCTACACCAACGCCGCCACCATCATCGGCGAAGACTTCCGCGACACCGAAGACCTGGACGGCGTCTTCTCCGGCTATCAGCCTGAGAGCGGCGCGTATGACGCCGCAAGCTGGCGCTACGAGATCGGCGAGGGTGGCGTGCCCCTGCGCGACGAGACGCTGCAACATCCGCGCTCTGTCTTCCAGATTCTCAAACGCCACTTTGCGCGCTATACGCCAGAGATGGTCGAGCGGGTCTGTGGCACGCCGCGCGATGTCTTCGTGAAGATCGCCGAGACGCTGACCGCCAACTCTGGCCGCGACCGCACGACCGCGTTCTGCTATGCCCTCGGCTGGACGCAGCACACCATCGGCGTGCAGAACATCCGCGCCGCCGCGATGCTGCAACTGCTGCTCGGCAACATCGGACGGCCCGGCGGTGGCATTCTGGCGCTGCGCGGGCACGCCGCCATCCAGGGTTCGACCGACATCCCGACCCTCTACAATCTGCTGCCCGGCTACCTGAATATCCCCTACGCCTCAAATCGCACCTTTGCCGATTACCTGCTGGTCAATCAGGCGGAGACCGGCTGGTGGAACAACGTGCCGAAGTACGCGGTGAGCATGCTCAAGGCGTGGTATGGCGAGCATGCGACGGCGGAGAACGAGTGGGGCTATCAGTATCTCAACAAGCTCGACGAGAAGACCGACTACTCGTACTACCCGATGTTCTTCCGCATGAAGGACGGCGGCATCAAGGGGCTATTCGTCCTCGGCGAGAACTACGCCGTCGGTGGTCCCGGCGCGAAGGTGGAGCGCGCGGCGATGCGCAAGCTGGAGTGGTGCGTCATCCGCGACCCGTTCCTGGTGGAGACGGCCAACTTCTGGAAGATGGACGGCGTTGACCCCAGCCAGGTGGATACCGAGGTCTTCTTTATGCCCGCCGCCTGGGCCGCCGAGAAAGATGGCAGCCTGACCAACACCCAGCGCATGCTCCAGTGGCACGAGAAGGCGATTGACCCGCCCGGCGACGCGCGCTCGGAGACGTGGTTCTTCGTCCACCTGGGGCGGCGGCTGCGCGAACTCTACGCGGGCAGCGCCGAGGAACGCGACCGTCCGCTGCTGGCGATGACCTGGGACTATCCGCTCGAAGGGCGGCTGCAAGAGCCGCGCGCCGAGTCGGTGCTGGAGGAGATCAGCGGCTATACGGTGAGCGATGGCCAGCAGGTGTCGGGCTTTGGTGAACTGAAGGACGACGGCAGCACCGCCTGTGGCTGCTGGATCTATAGCGGCGTCATCCCGGCGCAGGGACGCAACCTCTCCGCCAGCCGCATCAAAGACGGCCCCGACGAGTGGACGAACAACAGCCGCTGGGGCTGGTCGTGGCCCGCCAACCGCCGCATCCTCTACAATCGCGCCTCCGCCGACCCCGACGGCAATCCGTGGTCGGAGCGCAAGCGGCTGGTCTGGTGGGATGCCAATGCCAACGAGGGCAAGGGCCAGTGGACCGGCTACGACGTGCCCGACTTCGTGCGCGACAAAGCGCCAACGAGCAGGCGCAAGGCTGGCGGCAAGGGCGCTGATGGGCTGACCGGAGCCGAGCCGTTCATCATGCAGAGCGATGGCCGTGGCTGGCTCTTCGCGCCGCAGGGCGTGAAAGATGGCCCGCTGCCCGCCCACTATGAGCCGATGGAGTCGCCGCTGCCCAACGTGATGTATAAGCGGCAGAACAATCCGGCGGTGATCGAATTCGACCGGCCCGACAACCCGATGCACGGCACGGACTAACCCGGCGTTCCCGTACATCATCACCACCTATCGCCTGACCGAGCATCACACGTCGGGCGCGATGTCGCGGTGGAGCACGTGGCTCTCGGAGCTACAGCCGGAACTGTTCGCGGAGATCGATCCCGAACTGGCGGCGACGCTGGATATCCACATGGGCGACTGGGTGACGGTGACGACCTCACGCGCCGAGATCGAGGCGCGCGCCATGGTCACGGAGCGCATGCAGCCGCTGCGTATCGAGGGGAAGACGCTGCACGTGATCGGCATGCCGTATCACTGGGGGCCAGCGGGCGTCGTCACCGGCGATGTCGTCAACGACCTGATCGGCGTCGCGCTCGATCCGACCTCGAAGATTCACGAGGCGAAGGTCTTCACCTGCGCCATGCGCAAGGGACGCCGCACCACTGGGCCAGCGATCCCGTCGGGTGGGCCGCATGCCAGCGTGGCCGAGGGTGGCGCGGTCGCGCGTATGGGCAGCGAGGGCGCGGAGATGGCGCACTTCGACGAACATCAGGGCCGAGACGCCGCCTGCGCTCGAACGGTCAGTGCGCCGGAAGAACCAGCCAGAGCCATCGGCAGAGGCGGCCAGGTGGCGAGAGCTACCGGAGCGTTCGGAGGCCAGCGATGACTAAAGGCTTTTTTACCGATACGACGCTCTGCATCGGCTGCAAGGCGTGCGAGGTGGCCTGCAAGCAGTGGAACCAGCTTCCCGGCGATAACTACGAGTTCACCGGGATGAGCTACGACAACACCGCCGCCCTCGGTTCAACCACCTGGCGGCATGTCGCCTTCGTCGAGCAGATGGGAACAGCCAACGGCGCGGCTCACGGCGCGACGGCCATCGCCGAACGGGTGAGCCATCCGGCGAGTGGCTTCCTCGGCGAGAATCGCTGGCTGATGATGAGCGATGTCTGCAAGCACTGCGCCAACGCGGGCTGCCTGAACGCCTGCCCGACCGGCGCGATCATCCGCAACGAGTTTGGCGATGTCTACGTCCAGCCGGATATCTGCAACGGCTGCGGCTACTGCCAGCCCGCGTGCCCCTTCGGCGTGATCGAGGTGAGCCACGACGACGGGCGCGCCTGGAAGTGTACCCTCTGCTACGACCGCCAGAAAGACGGCCTGGAGCCAGCCTGCGCGAAGGCCTGCCCGACGCAATCCATCCAGTTTGGCGAGGTCGAAGAGCTGCGGACGCGGGCGCGAGAGCGGGTGGGCATGCTGCACGAGCGCGGCGTGACCGACGCCTATCTCTACGGCGTAGATGAGAATACGAGCGTCGGCCCGCTGAATGCCTTCTTTCTGCTGGTCGATCAGCCTGAGGTCTATAACCTGCCGGAGAGGCCGCATCTGCCACAGGCGAAGATCGGCAGGAGCTATCTGGCGACGGGGCTGACGGCGCTGGCGTTTGGCGCGGCCACGGCGCTGCTGCTGCTGGGCGGGAGGCGGAAATGACGATGGAGCGCGGGCTACAGGGGGACCACGGATGGCGGCGGCCAGGGCCAGCGTGAGCGGCGGCTGGATAATGAGCGGCGCGGCGAGAGTGGCGCCGAGGGCACGAGCTATTACAACCGCCCGATGATTAAGAAGCCCACCTGGAAGTGGTACATCCCGCTCTACTTCTTCATCGGTGGGCTGGGTGGCGGGGTCGCGCTGATCGGCGGGCTGGCCGATCTCTTCGGCGGGCGGCGTCACCGGGCGACGGTGCGGCGGGCGCGCTACATTGCGCTTGATGCGGCGTTGATTAGCCCGCTATTGCTCATCCTCGATCTGGGCCGCCCGAAGCGCTTCCACCATATGCTGCGTGTCTTCAAGGTCAGTTCGCCGCTCAGCGTTGGCACGTGGATTCTGCTCGCCTTCGGGCTGACATCCGGCGTACAGGCGGCGCGGCAGGCCGCCGAAGATAACTTCATCCTCCGGCGCGAGAGCTGGCTGGGACGGCTGGCGCGGCTCTTGCCCAGCAAACCAGCTCTCGCTGGCGCAGGCGCTGCTGGGGATGGGCCTGGGCGGCTATACGGGCATTCTGCTGGCGGCGACGGCGATTCCGCTCTGGGCGACGGCGGGCCTGCTGCTGGGGCCGTTCTTCCTGGCGACGGCGGTGGCCTCGGGCGCGGCGGCGCTGGCGCTGCTGGCGGGATTGCGCCGGGGTACGCCCGACGATGATGGCGAGGCCGATGAGGCGCGGGCCGAGGTCGAGACGCTGGCGACGATCAGCACGGCGGCCCAGCTTGGCCTGGAGGTTGCCCGCGAGGCGATGACGCCGCATACCATTGGCAAACCGCTGCGCCGTGGCAGGTGGGCCACGATCTATCGCGTCGGCGCGATTGGCGGTGGCATGCTGATGCCGCTGGCGCTACGGCTCCCGGCGCAGGTGCGTGGGCGTCCGGTGGGGCGCGCGATCTCGATCACGGCGGCGACGCTGACCCTGGCGGGCGCGGTGGCCGAGCGGTTCGCAATCGTCGAGGCGGGCATGCAGTCGGCGGACGATCCCCAGGCGTATCAGGAATACAGTTGGAGTCGGCTCGGCTCCGCCCGCCCCACGCCAGAACAGCAGGCGCTGATGGCCCCCAAGACCAAAGGCGCGAAACCCCACATCGCCGCGCGTGACTCGCGATAACCCCTTCCGTGGCCTCCCAGGCGGCTGCTTGAAGGCTATGCTTGGAAAGAGTTGCTATACTGTAATCGCCTCTTCTCCGCCATGGAACCTACCGCAGCAATCATGGGAGCATCCGCTCATCCGACTGACATCAAACGGAATACACCTGAACCAAATTCATACACTGATCGATTGCTGTATTTAGAACACAGGCCGGTTCTTGCAAACCAGACGATGCGCGTTACACTCATTGTTGCAAGGCGAACTACAACTACAGAGTATGCAACCCTATTCATGGAGGAGGTAGAGGCAAGAACGTCTCCACGGCAAATCGCTGTTGCGGTCAGGGGGCATGCAACCTCCACATAGAGAGGCGCGTACTAGCTTTAAGGATGTACCTATACAGATATGCCGATTGCTTGCATTCATGAGGCATATCTGTATTGTTCCGGCCCGCATTTATCCGTTTGTTGGTCTGGAGAACAATTTGGGGAGAAGAATGTCATGGCATCGAGCGGGATTGATCCGAAGATTGAGGGTAGTGACAATACACAGCCAGGCGAAGCAGTGGGAAGTATCAAGGATTCAGGGCGTGGGATCTTCAGATCCATTCGCAATCTATTCGCTGGGCTTGGTAGTGGCGTAAATGATGCGCTTGAGCACCAGATCAAGCCGGTCATCACACGATCCCCGCATCATGCGGAACAGGTAAATCGGTGTGAGGATTTCGATGAGATCGTGCGCCGGGATATGAGCGATCTGCGGGCCCGTGTGGCGGACGAAGTCATCGCATTGAGCACCCATGATGCGGATCAGCTCGCATTTGCTCTGCGTCAGGCAATGTCATTCCTCGTGGCGATCCGCCAGGATCTGCACACTAACTGCAACATTTATACTATCATGTATCGGCGCGCACTTGCCGAGGAGGTCGCCATTGCACAAGGTAAAGCGCCCACAGATACAAGCGATACGAGCGACGTCACCGCAAAGGCCCGATTAGATGCGATCATCGCAGCAAGTGATGCGAGGACACCGCGCCCGTCGATAACCGCTCATAAGGTTATTTCGATGCCTGACTTGCGGAAGAAGAAGAAACAGCGAACGGCAATGGTGCAAGAGATGTTGTCCGTATGCGAGCGAATTCGAGAGGTAGCCGACCAGGTGGCGCTCGACGTTGTTCACGTGGATAGCGACCATTATGTGACACTGGATGGTGTCATCGACACGCTCGAAAACCTGGCGGATTATCTCGAGGATCGGGAGGTACTACTTCCGTGTGAAGTTCAAGGTCTCGTCGCGGTAGGCCGTCAAACAGAGGTTTATGCTCAAACGCGAGAGTCTGTAGGGGACGACTCGGCAGTGCGTGTCGTGCCCCAGAACAGCAGGCGCTGATGGCCCGCAAAACCAAAAGCGCGAAACCCCATCATCGCCGCGAAGCCATGTTGATGGGCGCCTGAACGCTTGCCAATGATAGAGATATGCTTCAGGTGATGGATATCTCTGCAGTTTTGCTCCGCCATGTTGGCCTCGGCGGTGTTGAGGACGCCAGCGACCGCGCGCAGAAATGGCCCCGGCTGTTGCAGGAAAGGCAGGTGGCCCGCGTCGGGCAGCGTGACCGTGACCGCGCCGTGAGCGCCCAGGGCGTCTGTCGCCCGTTGCGCGTCGGCCTCCGTCACCAGCGCATCCATCGCGCCACGGAGCACGATAGCGGGCGCCGTGATCTTCTTCGCGGTCGCCACCAGCTCATCGCCGCACCCCTCCAGGCTGCGCCAGAGCGCCGCGAACGCCGCCACCGACGCGGGATAATCGTCGCGTGCCCGTTGCGCGCGTCGCCGGAGCGCAATCGCGTTCGTCAGCGGCGTATTTGGCCCCAGCGCCAGCGAGGTCAACAGCGGTTCCAGCCGCCGGAGCAGCGCTGGACGTCCCAGCGCGCGGCCAGCCATGCGGCCAAAGCGTCCGCCCGCGCCAAAGCCAAGCGGCCCCGAAAGCGCCAGCCCCAGCACCCGCGTGGGATGTGTCGCCGCATAGGTGAGCGCCGCCGTCGCGCCGATGCCATTGCCCAGCAAGACCGCGCGCGCGATGCCCAGACCCGTCCATCCATCCGGCGAGCATCTCGGCGTAGCTGGCCGCGCTATAGGTGAACGCGGCGGGCGCGGGCTTCTCGGAGGCGCCGAAGCCGGGCCAGTCGAGCGCAAAGACCCGCCGCTCAGGCGCGAAGTGTTCGAGGATCAGCGTGTAATCCTGCCAGGTGAAGGCGGCGGCGGGCAGCACGATCAGCGGCACACGCGCCAGCAATGCGCGCGACGTGTCGTTCATCGCCGACGCCAGCCGGACGCCCTTTACCGCGACGCCGCGCTCGACCAGTGTGACGCTCGGCTCTGGCGCGGACGACTCCGAACTCATGATTGCTCCATCGTGCTTCAGCGGCGCTCAGATCACGTAGTCAGCGCCCGATTCCTCGTCCCACTGCGATTCCAGTTCCTTCGTCGCGCCGGGGCGAATCTGGAGACGGGCTGGCTGCGCCATCACCACGGAATGCGGCGGCAGCGATTCGAGCACCAGCGCCATCGCGCCAATTTTGCTGTCGTGCCCAACGGTGATTGGCCCCAGGATCGACGCGCCGACGCCAATCGTCACGTTATCCCCGATGGTCGGGTGACGCTTGACACGCCCATCGCCGCGATGCTTCCACCAGCCGGTCGCGCCGAGCGTGACCTGATGATACAACATCACATTCTCGCCAATCTCCGCCGTCTCGCCGATGACCACGCCCGTGCCGTGATCGATGAAGAAGCGCCGTCCGATGCGCGCGCCGGGATGAATCTCGATGCCAGCGGTCACCAGGCGAGCGAATTGCGAAATCAGCCGGGGCAGGAAGGGGATGTGGCGCATGTAGAGCGCGTGGGCGAGACGGTGCAGCACGACCGCGTGCAGCCCCTGGTAGGTCAGCACCTCGAAGATCGTGCAGGCCGCCGGGTCTTTCTCGAAGATGACGTCGATATCGTCGGGCCAGCGGGTGCGTTGGCGCGGAGCCGCGACGGGCGCCTCGATCCGCATGGACGAGTCTGCGGATTCAGGCGCTGCGCCATCCAGTGCTATGTGGTCAGTGAGAGACGATGGCTGCGGCATGGCGCCCCTTATCCTTCACAGTGTTCGAGAATGCTGGCATGTCTCGTGCTGGATATGCTACAAATGCCATAATTTCAACTAATGAAGTGTAGCCCGCGACACAGGCTGCGTCAAGGCTGTTGATGGGCTATAATAGGCTGTACCGCGTTGCGTAGTCTCTCATAGGCCACCGTACATCTACCAGCATCCTTGAAAGGATCGCCGCTCTATGCCCGTCAAGCCCAACCGCGTCGTGCCTGGAATGACCGGTGTGGCGCTGCACAGCGCGAGCGCCGCGCGCACCCGTCGGCTGGGCGCGCTGCTGGGCGCACGGCTGCAGCCGGGTGATGTCGTGCTGCTGGAGGGGCCGCTGGGCGCGGGCAAGACGGCGCTGACGCAGGGGATCGGCGCGGGGCTGGACATAGTTGGCACGATCAATAGCCCGACGTTCACCCTGCTCAAAGAGTATGTGGGCCGCCTGCCCCTCTATCACTTCGACCTCTATCGCATCGAAGACCCTGAAGAACTGTTTACGCTGGGCTTCGAGGACTACTTTGGCGGCGCGGGCGTCTGTGTCGTCGAGTGGGCGGATCGTGGCATCGCGGCGGATGGCGCGACGCTCTGGCCAGCGGACTGGCTCCGTATCGCCATCGCGTCAGATGGTGGCGCGCGACGCACACTCACCTGTTCGGCGGATGGCGCGCGTGGCGAGGCGCTGTTACAGGCGTTCATAGCCGACGCGAGCTGATGTGGCTGATGTGGCCGACGCCAGCGATAGCAGGGGAGGGCGCTGATCTCATGCTGCTCGCGTTCGACACCTCCACCAGCGTCGCCAGCGTCGCCCTCGTGACGACCGCGCCAGACGACGCGGACCACGTCGGACGATGCGCGGCTGGTGGCGGAACTGACCTGGCAGGTTGGCCAGCGCCACAGCACCGAACTGCTCGAGCGGATCGAGTGGCTGCTCGCGGCGTCGCGCGTGACGATGGCCGACCTCACGGGCATCGCGGTTGCGCTTGGCCCCGGCTCATTCAACGGGGTGCGGGTCGCGCTGGCGACCGCCAAATCGCTGGCCTTCGCGCGCGGTGTGCCGCTCTATGGCGTGCCGACGCTGGATGTCATCGCCTGGGGACATCGCGCCATTGCTGGCACGATCTGCGCTATACTGGAGGCAGGGCGTGGTCAGGTCTACGCGGGTATCTACGATGCCGCCGACGCGCATGCCGCCGACTGGTCGCCGCGTGGCGCCTACGCGGTGTTGACAGCCGCTGAACTTGCTGCGCAGATTCAGGGTGAGGTGTTTTTCTGCGGCGAACTGGCGTCCGAGACACGGGCGACACTGGCCGAGGCGTTCGCTGGCCGGTTCCGCTGCGCGTCGGCGCTGGATGCGCGCCGGGCGAGCTGGCTGGCGGAACTGGCGCTGGCGCGGGTAGCTCATCAGCGGTATGATGATCCCATCGCGCTGGAGCCACTCTACCTCCGGCGTCCGGCCATCACGACCAGCACACGGCGAAGACTGCCGACGCCAGAGGGCGCCGAGGATATACGGCAGCGCGAAGATGCGCCGGGAGGAAATGGATCAGCAGATGCGCTACCTCGTTAATCAAATGACACTGGCGGATATTCCACGGGTGGTGGAGATCGAGAAGCTTGCCTATCCCTCGACCTGGCCAGCAAGTTCGTATCGCAAAGAGTTGCAAGATAATCCGCTGGCGCATTATATCGTCGAGCGCGACACCAAAATGCCGATTGAGGCAGGCGGCGATGGCCCATCTGACTCCGGGCGGCGACCCTTCCCGCTCTCGCTGCTGGCGCGCCCGCCAGCGCCGCTGCCGCCGGAGATCGCCAACATCGTCGGCTTCGCGGGCCTCTGGCTGATGGTTGATGAGGCGCATGTCACCACCATCGCCACCCATCCCGACTACCGCCATCGCGGCCTCGGCGAGCTGCTGCTGACCGCGCTGATCGATATCGCCTATGATATCGGCGCGCGCCAGGTGACGCTGGAGGCGCGTGTCTCGAATATGATTGCCCAGAACCTCTATCGCAAGTATGGTTTCCACGAGGCGGGCATTCGGCGGCGCTATTACAGCGACAACCAGGAAGACGCGCTCATCATGTGGACCGACGACATCATGTCGAATCATTATCGCGAGCAGTACTTCTTCTTGACGCAGCGACTTGCGGCGCGGCTGGCCGCCGAGGAGAACAGCGTCGATAGCGCGGGCGGCACGACGCAACCCGCATAAAATCACATACACGACATAGCAACAGCGCAGAGGCGACTGGAAAGCACACTTCATGCGAATTCTGGCGATTGAGAGTTCCTGCGACGAGACCGGCGCGGCGGTTATCGAATATGGCCGCGTCATCCGCTCCAACGTGGTCGCCTCGCAGGCCAGCATTCACGAGCGCTATGGCGGCGTGGTGCCTGAGGTGGCCTCGCGCCATCAACTGAGCGCGCTCATCCCGGTGGTGGAGGCGGCGCTGCGTGAGGCGTCGGCCACCTGGGACGATATCGACGCTATCGCCGCGACGTATGGCCCTGGGCTGGCGGGATCGCTGCTGGTCGGCCTGACGGGTGGCAAGGCGCTGGCGCTGGCCCGTGGGCTGCCCTTCATCGGCGTCAACCACCTGGAGGCGCACATCTACGCCAACTGGCTGCACAGCCAGGACGCGGCCCCCGCCGAGATGCCTGTCAGCCCAGACGCGGACGAGTGGCCCGGTGATCCGCGTTTCCCGCTGCTGGCGCTGGTGATTTCGGGCGCGCACAGCGAGCTGGTCTCGATTCCCCAGCATGGGCGCTACGAGCTGCTTGGCCAGACCCGCGACGACGCCGCTGGCGAGGCGTTCGACAAGGTGGCGCGGGTGATGGGCCTCGGCTATCCCGGTGGCCCAGCGATCCAGCATGCGGCGGCGACCCGCGACCCGGCGCGAAAGAACCCGTTCCGGCTGCCACGCGCCTGGCTGAACGGCACGTGGGATTTCAGCTTTAGCGGGCTGAAGACGGCCGTGCTGCAACTGGTGGAGGGCGCGGAACAGGGCGCGACGCCGGGCGCGAGCCGCTATGCGCGTGCGGGCGCGGCGCAGGCCAGCGACCTCTCGATCCCCGATCTGGCGGCGGCGTTTCAGGATGCGGTGGTTGATGTGCTGGCCGCCAAGACGGTGCGCGCGGCGCAGTCGCTGGGTGTGCGCCAGGTGTTGCTGGCGGGCGGTGTCGCGGCCAACGTCGCCCTGCGCGAGCGGCTGGCCCACGATCTCGCGCCATTGGGGATCGATCTGCGCTTCCCGCCGGTGGCCCTCTGCACCGATAACGCCGCGATGATCGGCGCCGCCGCCTGGTTCCACCTGCGGCTGGGCGAGCGCTCCGGCCTCGCGCTCGACGTCCGCCCCAGTCTGCAACTCCCCTTCGCCGTCACGCCATAGAACATGCCTGCCATGCCCCAGTTGTGCAGCATGTTCCAGTGTGACAGGATACTGTCGTGTACTATGTCCACATAAATGTTACACCTATTACAAGCTAGCAGAGATACAGCGGAACAGAGAGGTACCGTACATATGGAGCAACGGGACGAGGTGCGCATCCCTCCCAAGCGGCTACGTCTGGGAGGAGGATGATTGAGTAGCACACTTTCATGCGCCTTTATGGTCACAGAAACCAGACCAGTTCAATTCTGGTGGCTATTGATTTTTGAGGCGATGCGAAGAGCCGGTTTTGTGTATGATGATCCTCATCATCTGCCTGAGCATCTCGGACGTTACTATTGCATTGATAGAAATACTGGGGAGGAACACGAAGGCATTAGTGTCTCCTTGCGTGAAGCGTGGGAGACAATTCAGCAGTATAACGATGCAATAGTGCAATTCTGGCCAACTACGGGCGAGGATTTCAGGTTCAAGGTATTTACTGGCATGCCATTGAACGCTAACAAGGTGCAGGTTCGTCTGAGCCTGCCAAGCGAATCATTGCCAGAAAATTCACTAACGAGTGGTGATAAAGATGCTAATTCAGGTGAAATCCGCCGCCGGGTGCAGATGTGGCTCGCGGCTGTTGCTGAGATGTACGAGTTATGTGATCCTTCATCCGCATCGTTATTCTGGGAACGATGGGGATACGAGTTCGCGGTTGGCGCTATCAGCGGATCCCGTTCCATAAATGGGTCGAGTGACTTTTTAAGAACTGCTCAGGCAGCCGGAGCCACCGCAAATCCAAGCACTATTGAGAGACCACTAGCCCACGGCTCGATATTGCGGATGATGGATCCAATCCCGATTCCGTGGCAAGGAGGTTGGATCACTATTTCACTTACTCACTAGACGTGTCTTTAACTTGAATTCAAGATAAATATGATGCTCCAACAGACATAATGCGATCCGTCGAAAGGTTCTGGCAGTAATTTATGCCTCGGTGGGAGTGCGAAACTCCAGTGCCAGGTAGGAAGTTACGCCGCCGGGCGCACGACCGGGATGACCGACCCCGACCGGGTCCCGGCTCTACGCGCCGTATGGCGGCATGCGCTACACGCAATGGCGTGATGCCGACCGACTATGGCTACACCGGGCAGCGGGCGGACGCGACGACGCGGGCTCGACGACTACGGCGCGCGCTATTACGACTCCACCATCGGGCAGTTCACCTCCGCCGATACGGTGCTGGATGGGCTGAACCGCTACGGCTACGTGGGGGGCAACCCAATCAGCCGCACCGACCCCAGCGGGCATGTCATCGTTCCTCACCCCCCGATGGAGGGCGGAGACGTTTATGCGGCCACCCTCCAGAGTCTCGTGCCCACCCCTGCGGCGCGAGGCGTCATCCCATCACCCAGCGGAGCGGATGAATTGACGCGCGCGTTGCATCAGCCGCAGGGGATCAGCCTCGACAGCATGCCCTCCTGAGCCAGGTGCGCGCCAACCGCTACAAGGCTGCCCATCCCGCTGCTGCCGCGCCGACTACTCTCCCTCCGACTCACAATGGCGGTAGCAAACCAGGCAATCCAGGCAAACCAGGCAATCCAGGTAATCCAGGCAACCCTGGGAGCAATGGCGGAGACAACAGTGGTGATACAGTTCCTGTCTATCGTGTTCAAGGAGGAGGAAGCCAGGAGCGTATAATAGTCGATGCATCTGGGAACATTGCAATTGTAGGTCGAGGAATGCTGCACTTGAACTTCGGTGACTGGAGTCATGCGCAGTACTTCCTCAGTTTACGCGGGTCTGATGCCTACATCGTTACTTTTCAAGTTCATAGGTCATTCTTCGCGTTCCTGCACTCAGTTGCTAAGCCACAGGATGAACGTGACGAGTACCCAGACAGTCCACAGATTGATGACCCAGGACAGTCATCCGTCCTTTGATGGGCTTCGTAGAAATTTGTTCGATGAACTTCTTGAGTTCACGATTCCAGGAAGCGGGCGCATTATCAGGCCATAGGAGGTCGATGAATGGACGAAGAACAAAATGAGCTTGAGCGCTTCACCACAAACGTCTGGCGAGGACATGCGCCAGGGCTATGGCTCACGTTGCGCATTCAACTCGGCAGTACTCCTGATGCGGTGCAAGAGCGGTTGCTGGGCGTGATAGACAGTTGGTTGCGTATTGCAGAACCAGTTCATCGGCAGTTTGGCTTTCCTTGTGAAAGGGAAGATTTCCCTGCACCTGAACAGATAGCATCACAGCTACCTAAATGGTTCATCGATGACTTCGACGCCTATTCACCTCCCGCACTTGCTGAGCGGGACGGTCGATTTACATTTATTGCGTGGCTTTGGGGTATTGAGGAACGCTGCTGGAACTGGTGGGGCTATGAGCGAATTGGCGACACGCTGATCGTACAATTGCAGGTTGATGGTTGGCCCTGCCCGACAGAAGAACTGGCCTACCTGGCTCGTGCTGCGGGTGCTGAACGTGTAGATATTGACAGCTAGCTAGCCGCATTGTGTTAGCTTGAAATCGATGTAGGTGCCCAGAGAATCGTTCGGATATAGTGGTTCTACCGGCTGACCAGTGGCCCGCTGGGCAGCTACACCTATGGCGACCCCGCGCATCTGCACGCCGCGACGCAGGTGGGCAGTGGCGGCAGCCAGTACACCGCCAGCTATGACGCTAGCGGCAACATGGTGTGTCGCGCGCCCAGTGGCAGCACCACCTGCGCAGGCGGCACTCCCACCGGCCAGCAGTTCACCTGGGACAACGAGGGACGGCTCACCGGCTGGCAAAATGCGCCGACTGCGCCCACGAGCACCGCGCAATACCTCTACGATGGCGAAGGCAACCGCGTCCAGCAGCAGGTGACCAGCGGTAGCACGACCACGACCACGACGTACATCGGCGCACTGGAGCAGATCGCGGTCACGGGCGGCGTGACGACCACCACGACGTACTACTACGCGGCGGGCCAGCGCCTCGCCCTCGCCGTCAACGGCACGCTCAGCTACCTCGCCAGCGATCTCTTAGGCAGCGCCACGGTCGCCCTGAATGGCAGCGGCACCCCCACCGCCAGCGCGCTCTACGCGCCGTATGGCACGATGCGCTACAGCGAATGGCGTGATGCCGACCGACTACGGCTTCACCGGGCAACGGGCGGACGCGACGACGGGGCTCGATGACTACGGCGCGCGCTATTACGACTCCACCACTCGGCCAGTTCACCTCCGCCGATACGGTCCTGGATGGGCTGAATCGCTACGGCTATGTGGGCGGCAACCCGATCAGCCGCACCGACCCCAGCGGGCAGATGCCCGACGAATGGGGCAAGACGGAAGGCGGGGGTGGCGGGGGTGGGTGGAGATCGGCCATTGCCGTCGGGGTGCGTGGGGTGGGAGCAGGAGCAGGCATCGGCATAGCGGCCTCGTCGCTGATGAACGCCCAGCCGCCGGAGAGCCGACCATCCCTATGAGCCGGACGAACTGGCGCGTGCCGTGGCGCGGGCGAGCGACCCGATCGGGCTCGACGACTGGAGCCAGGTGCGCACGAATCGCTACCAGGCGGCCCATCCCGCGCCGCCACCACGCCGACCACGCCGACCCACAACGGTGCTGGTAGCCCTGGAGGCAGCGGTGGCTCTGGTGGGAAGAACGGCGGCAATGGTGGCGGCAATGGTGGCGGCAATGGTGGCAATGGCGGCAATGGTGGCGACCCAGGTAGATTCTATGGCCAATTTACATCGGGATCAGGCAATGCAGGGTTCATCGACCAGATGTATGGGCCGGGAACGTCTATCAGGTGGCGGAAATGTACCGCTCTACCGAATACTGGACAATACAGAGTTCTTGGCGATGGGGGGTCGGTTCCAATATTGGAAATCTGGCTTGAAGTACTTCACAAACACCCTGCTATTTGCGAAAGACTTTGAGAGCGAGATCTTTTCAACTGCTCGTCCATTCCATATATTGAAGGGAGATATCCCTGTCGAGCAACTTTTATAGGACAATGTACGTATTGGTGTAGTGCGTGCAGGTACTGGCCCGATCCTGGGATATTTCATTCGACGCGGATATTCCGGGGGCAACTATCGACGCCATCACAAATATCACCGAGGTCTTGAGTCTACCCTGACGTAGTTCTGGCGTCGCTGCGTGGTTATGCCAGACATGGGAGGAGGACTGCGATGATTGAACTTATACTAGAGCCATTCACTGCTCCAGATGCAGCGTTCGTTCGCGCGGCTGTTGGCGCCCGTGCCGGGGATTCTCGTAACCGACCCGAACACATGCCATCTCCAGGAACGTGACGATGTAGATACACTACTTAATGAGGGAAGGGTTGCTGGCGAATTTTATGGTGGTCGGTTTCCGCGCACGCTTGGCTGGGTAGTAGTGGATGACGAGCAGCATTTACGGTGCCTTGTCTATGAGGCGACGATTACTGCAATTGACAACGAGCATGCTCAGCAAACGGCGAAGGCTGCTTGGATTGTGTATCTCGCGCTCGGTGCGCCGTTCAAATTTGCGGAGGGAGGCGACCCCGAGGCGGTGCGCGAGGCAGAACGCGGTTGGGACTCGCTTGCTGGTGAGTGGGACTACCCTAAGTTTCTTAACGCCTTCGAGGTGATGGCGCGGCATAATGCAGCGGGGGTACTGTCATCTATTAACCATGTTGGAATTCGAGTGTTTCAGGAATGGCTGCCAGGCTTAATACGTGCATATGATACCTATCGATCACGTGCGCTGGCTGGCGCCTATCAACCAGTGCAACATGCAGATGATGAGGGCAGTTCCTAGCTCACCGCGAATGACTGGCATTTGCCACCGAGTCATACGACACCACCTGTGCAGGCAGCAGCCCGACCGGGCGCCCTGCTGACCTACGACGCCGAGCGACGGCTCACCGGCTGGCAGAACGCGCCGACGAGTCCCACGAGCCAGGCGTGGATGCTGTATGACGGCGAGGGCCACCGCGTCGAGCAGTATGTCAGTGGCGGTAGTGGCAACCATACGTATTACCTGCCGGGCAACGTCGAAGAGGTCACGCCGAGTGGCAGCCTCATCATGTATTACAGCGCGTCTGGCCTCGCGCACTGGGATCTCCGCCCCAATCTGCGATTGCCCTTTGCTGTCGACGCCATACGCCATACGACGTAGGCGGCGATTTCCCCCTCATCATCGCCATGCGCAAGGAGCCAGTAAAATACACGCCGCCTGTACGTAATACCTTCGGGAATTGTCGCACGGCTCTTGCATGGTTTCTAACGAGCGGGTAGTATAAGGTCGAATGCTGTAAACGGTACCGCAAGGAGGCAATGAGATGGCGGGCAGAAAGGTCTTCATCTGCGCGGCGGCTGAGGATGCGGGATATTACGAAGAAATTGTCACCGCCCTGAACGCCTGGGAGGTACGTCACACCGAACTCGGCGTTGTGCCCGGCCATGTCGCCGAAATGCCGCCCGCCATCGAGTCGGCCATCCGCGACTGCGAGGTGTTTCTGCGCCTCTGCACGACCTATACCCGGCAGTCTGATGCGGTCAATCTCGCCACCAACTACTTCCAGCAACGGCTCCAGGCGGATCGGCGGAAGGGACGTCAGCGGCGTCGGCTGGTCAACCTGATCCTCGACCCCGCCTATCCGCTGAGTGACGAGGAGAAGAAGACGCTCTTTATCATGGCGCCGGGCAAGGCGCGCACACTCTGGCTCGAAGAATTGGCGGTCTCGGTCGGCGCGGCCACGCTCACGCAGCAACTCAGCCGGAGGGCGCTCTTCGGCATGGGCGTCGGCGCGGCGGTGGCTGTCGCTTCGGCGGGCGTCGCGGGGACGCTGCTGGTAAACAGTTCCAGAGCCAGCAACCGCCCCCTCTGCCGGTGCAAGAGAGTATTTCAGGCAACCCCAAGTTCAACTTTAACCTCATTCCAGAGCCGATGAAGAACAATACATTCGATCCTGCGCGGGTCTTTCAGGATGGCGCGACCATCTACGCGCAGCCGGTGCTCGCGTATGACTCGTTCGACAAGCTGACAAAAGCTGGTCGATGACACGGTCTATATGCTCTCGACATCGGATGGGAAGAAGCGGCGCATAAAAATACCCGCCTCTGCCAGGCTATGAACTCAGTGCAAAGCGAGCTTATCGCGGCCACCAATGGGATACTGCTTTTCTATAACCTCAGTCCCGACTCCAGACCAATCGCGCCGCTGCAGACGACGATCTTGCGGGCGGTGCGCGCGAGCGACGGCAAGCAACTGTGGAAGGTGACTACCGCCGTCGAATGGCACGCCGGTCATTGCGGATGGCGTCCTCTATCTGGTGCTTCAGGATGTGACG
The DNA here is from genome assembly GCA_963702665.1 of uncultured Chloroflexia bacterium. Lineage (GTDB taxonomy): Bacteria > Chloroflexota > Ktedonobacteria > Ktedonobacterales > JADMIN01 > DAHUXT01. Next base: position 46,715 of record CAVPDP010000013.1, on the reverse strand, counting down.
AAGACTGACGCTACCTCTATTTATTACCAAACATCGCTGAACGCCTTTAGCATGCGGAATGGCGCCCGGCTCTGGCATATGCCACAGTACTCGGTCGATACCACCCTGACCCCCGCTGTCTCAGGGAGCCGTCTCTACATCGGTTCCTATTTCGATCAGGATCACAATGTCTACTGCCTCGATGCGAAGACCGGCAAGAAGCTGTGGAGCTATCTGACCGGTGGCGCGGTGCTGGGCACGCCAGCCATCGCCAATGGAACGGTCTATGTCGGCTCGCAAGACAACTCTCTCTACGCGCTCGATGCCAAGACTGGCGCGCTGCGCTGGCGCTTTGACAACAGCCTCAGTTTCTTTGCCGCGCCGCTGATCCATGATGGCGTCGTCTATGCGCCCTCACAAGATGGCTATATCTATGCGCTGGATGCGCGAACCGGGGCGATGTTCTGGCGCGCCTACGCTGGAGTAAACCCCAAAACAGACACTGTTGGACCTGGCACGCTCACCGAGCCAGTCGCAGTCTATCGCAATGTGCTGTTCGCGACTACAGACGACGCGCTCTATGCCTTCGACCTCCGTCACGGCGCGCTGCGCTGGCGTTATCCCCCCGTTGGGGATGGGACGTTGACGACGCCTGTGATAAGCGATGGTCTGGTGGTCATCGGGGCGGCTGATAACCATGTCTATGCGGTCAACCCCTGATGGTATGACTAACAGCGAGAATTGCGGCGCCAGAGGCAGTCGTTGAGGCGCAGGGAGAAGCGTAATGTTCGGCAATGGGAAAATCTTCGTCAGCCACACCCATGAAGATAATGCGGCATGTGAGCGGGTGCTGGCGGCGCTCGACGCCTGGCAGGTAGATTACTGGTTCGACACCGCGCAGCTCTCCGCCGGGCTGGAGCTGCTCGACAATATCCAGCGCGGACTGGCAGGACGCGACATCTACCTGCGCATCTGCACGCCCGCCGCCAATGGGTCGCCCTGGATGGCCCAGGAGCAGAAGCTCGCCCGCACCCTGCGCGCGCCCAATCGCGGCCAGCGCCTCATGATCGACTTGATCGTCAAGCCGGGCTATGTCGTCGCGGCGGAAGAGGCGCACGATCTGGTCATCGATACGACGCAACAGCCAGAAGTCGAGTGGCTGCGCAGGCTGCGCGAGGCGCTTGAGATTCCCTCACGCGAGCGGCGGGTGAGTCGGCGCGCGCTGCTGGGCGTGGGCGTCACATCGCTGGCGGCGCTCGGCGGAATGGGCCTCGCGGGCAAGCTCCTGTTCTTCACCCCAGCCGCAGCCCGAATCTCTATCTGCCCATTGGCCATCAGCCGACCGCCACCGCATTGCCCGGCGCCGAGCGCATCCGCTGGACGTTCTCGCTCTATCCTCAGCCATTTGGAAGCGCCACCAGTGTCTTTCTGCTCGGGCAGACGCTGGTTTGCAGTGACGCGGGGACACTCACCGCGCTCAACAGCGCCGATGGCAAGTTCGTCTGGATACAGCGAGATTACACTATCAACCCAGATGTGGCGCCTACGGTCGTGGGTGATTCCATCTATGTGACCTATGAGGATGTCTATCGAACCTGAAGCTAACACATTCCTGAATAACATCTATCTGGCCGTGTTCAACTTAGCCGATGGCTCTGAGCGATGGCATCAGCTCTTATCTCGCTGATCCAATGATGAACTCTCCCATCAATATTCCAGGTCGGCCGTTACTCGTGGCCGACAACATCGCCTATCTGCGCTACAACCAGACACTCTACGTGTGCGACGCGACAACCGGCAAAACGCTCTGGAGCCAGAGCGCAGGCAGCCCACCTACGGATCCGGGCGAGATTCTGCCCGCCCCCACCGTCGCGGGCGGCAGTGTATTCGCAGTACTCGGAGACGGGAAACTCCACGCTTTCTCCGCCATCACTGGCGCGCCTCTCTGGCCAGCGCCCTTTGCGGGCTGACCTGCCCATCCGCACACAGCCAGTGGTCGCCAATGGCCTGGTATACGTCGGCGCGGATGGTGGCTGGTGCTACGCGCTCGATGCTGCAACAGGGGGTGTTCGCTGGAAAACGAACCTGCTGGGAAATACGACCGCGCCTCTTGAGGCGAGCGAAATAGCTCGATTTACCTCACTGGGGCTGACCCTGAGCGAGAACGTCCTCTATATCAGTGGCGGCTGGCCTGTGGATAGGCGCCCTCGATCCTACCCGACATCGGCATGAGGGTGTCATCCAGGCGCTCGACCCCACAACTGGGAAGCTCCTCTGGCAGAGCGCGCCAAGGGAACAGATCGGTCTTTCTGACACGCTGAACACGCTGGACTCGCTGTTCAGGGCGGCGCCCCTGGTCGTTGGAGACAACATCTTCATGGCGACCAAAATGCAGATGCCGATCGTGAATCGCCGTGACATAGACTATCCTGTTCGCGCTGAACAAACAGGATGGCAAGGTGAAGTGGAATTTCCAGATGTGGGGGTACGCCACTCCTTTCAGCGATTCTGATGGGATTCCTTCAGCGCCGATTATAGCGGGCGATACGCTCTACATGATCAGTGGGAATGAGACGCTCTACGCGATCTCCTACGCCGACTGAGGTGCGGCGCAATGGGTGATGTGACCCATTCCACTTGTATTATGTCTGGCGCTCTCATACACTCCCAACACAGCGGTTTCATCCTGTACAGCGTATGAATCGTGTATCCCTCGCGCAACTGAGATGCCTTCCGAACGAAGGCGTTGGGAGACAATAGGCATGAAGACGATTATGGGCCTCCCGTTCAAAGGGGTGAGTGGTCTGGCGCACACCCTCTTTGGCACGGTGTTGCTGGTCGCCCTCTGGGTCACGAGCCTGGCACTGCTCTCGGCGCGGCCAACGGCGGTGGCGCTGCTGACCGAGGCGGGCGCGCAGACGCTCAATCCGCAACTGATTCATGTCACCAACGGCGTCATCGGCATCACGCCCGACAGCTATATCAAGCTGGAAAACGCCGCCACCGCCAATCCAGCGCAGCCGCTCGATCTCTCCATCCTCAAGGTGTCGGTGCCAGGGAGCGTGATCGTCGGCAAGAACTACGACGATGGCATCCGCGCCATCTATGGCAAAGTCGCCGAGGGCTACTATGATAACGGCCCACAGAGTGTCTTTGCGCTCCCCGCCGACGCGCAGAAGGCGCTTGGGACGTTCGGCATGTTCTCCGCCGCAACCGGAACAGCCACGCCATCGCTGCCCCAGACCCCGAACCTCCCCACGCTGCCATCCTTCCTGCAGCCGCTCTTCACCGTCATCGGCCTCTCGCCGACGACGTTTACCGCCGCTGGCCACGATAGCATCGTCTCATTGCTGCTCTGGTTCTGGCTGGCGGCGGCGATAACCGCAGTGGTGGCGCTGCTGACGACGCCGGGCGAGCGCCGATTCACCAGTCTGGCGCGGACGGTTCTGCATGGATCCTGGCCGGTGCTGGCGATCTTTGGACTGGTCTACGCCTTCTCGCTCTTCAAGCCCGACGCCTTCGCGCCCTATCGCACGGTGGTTGGCCTGGTCGCGGGCGCCTTCGTGCCCGTCTATGGGGTCGCGGCGGTGGTTGGGCTGCTTGGCTTCTTCGGGCCGAAACTGGTGAAGCTGTTTGCCAGCGGCAAGTCTGAGCGCAGCCAGGTCGCGCCAGCGGCGATGTCTTCCGCAATGAGGCCCGACGCCGCGCCGAATCAGCCGCAGCCCAGGTATGGGCAACAACCCAGATATGGCCAGCAACCAGGCGTATCGGCCAGCAACCAGGCTACGGCCAAATGCCCGACTATGGCCAGCACACAACCGGGCTATGGGCAGCAACCGGGGTACGGGCAACAACCAGGGTACGGGCAGCAACCGAGCCAGCAACCGGGCCAACAGCCAGAGTATCCGCCACAACCGGGCTACGGGCAACAGCCGGGCTATGGCCAGCGGCCAGGGTATGGGCAACAGCCGCGCCCCAGGCAGCAGCCCGACTCATCAGGATGGGATAACACCGAACCAGACGCCAGACGTGGTAATCAGCCGCCGCCAGGATGGTAGGCGTCGTGGCGGCAGGCGCCATATCTCTGCGTTGGATGCGAGCGCTCGCGGCGGCACATTTTCTGCTAGAGATGTGTTGGAGTGGGCGCTTGATGGTGGGATTTGGTGGGCCTGATGGTGTTGCCCTGGGAGGAGTGATTGCATGACGCGTATTGCGGTCATATCTGACATCCACGGCAATTGTGTCGCGCTCGATGCTGTGCTGGCTGATCTGCGCCAGACAGCGGTGGATCAGGTTGTCTGTTTAGGCGACGCCATCCAGGGAGGCGCGCAGCCCGCGGCGACGGCGCAGCGATTACGCGAGCTGGCGTGTCCGGTGGTGATGGGCAACGCCGATGCGTGGCTGCTGACCGGAGTCGCCACCGGGAATGAGCCGCTTTCCGAGACGCAGGAGCGCGTTCGCCAGTGGTCGCTGGCGCAGCTCTCGCCGGATGACCAGTCGTTCATCGCGGCATTTACGCCGACGGTGACGCTGCCGCTCTCGGCTGACCGCGACCTGCTCTGCTTCCACGGCTCCCCGACATCGTTCGATGAAATCCTGCTGCCGTCGACGCCCTCCGAGGCGTTCCGGCGCGCGCTCGATCCCTATGCGCCCGCGATTCTGACCGGTGGCCATACCCACCTGCAACAGGTTCGCCGACTGACCGAAAGTTTCTTCTTCAACCCCGGCAGTGTCGGGTTGGCCTGTAACTACGAGCTACCCGAGGAGAGCTTTCGGCGCGACCCCTGGGCGGAATACGCGCTGCTCAGCGAGACGGCGGGGGTCATCGGCCTGGAGTTTCGCCGTGATACCGCTGCCGATGGATGCGCTTCACCAGACGCTGGTCGAGAGCGGGCATCCCGATGTGGGCCGATTGCTGGCCGAATATGGTTTCTAGACGGCATTACTCATACCGGCTGATGACCTGGGGCAGTTCGTCGAACTGGACGATGCGCGCGTCTGGCTCTGGCAGGCCCGCCGCGAGGTGTTCACCTGGCGCGCTGATCCAGCAGGTACGCCAGCCAACGCCCGCCGCCCCGGCGATATCGTTGAGCTGTGAATCGCCGATATACCACGTGTTCTCTGGCTGGCTCGCAGACAGCGCGAGCGCACGTTCGAAGATGCCCTTTTCGGGTTTGCGTATCCCAACCGTGGCGTCGCCTGAGACGATGCGCCAGCGAAAGATGCCGTCGAGGTGGAGCGCAGTGATGACCGCATGCTGGGAGTCGCCTGGCCCATTGGTGATAATCCCCAGCGGATGCCGTGGGGCGAGATACGCCAGTGTAGTTGTCACACCTGGGGCAAGCTCCTGCGCCGCGGCCCAGGTAGCAACGAGTGAGCGCGCGCACGACGCAATCAGCGGCTCCGATGCGGGAGCGCCGCAGGCCGCCAGCGCGCGCGTCAGGCAGCCAGCGGTCGTGGAATGCCCCGGTTCTTCGAGCGCCTCGGCCCAGGCTTGCAGGAGTATGGGGGCGTCAATAGACGTGGATTCGAGCAGCGGCGCGCAGCTTGCGAAGAATATCGGGAGAAACGGCGTACGCGGATGGCAGAGCGTTTTATCGAGATCGAAGAAGAGGGTTGCGGTCGCCAATAGTTCTCCTCCTGGCGCACATTATGCGTATAACTATCCGACTCATACGCCTGTCTATTGTAGCTCGCGGGGGCCATGATATCCCCATGATATCCCAGAGACGCTGATTCCTGTTTTCGGCTGGATAGCTGATATGATAAAGTAGTCTTCAACAACATCATGGATGACTCGTATAACTCACAGAGGATGGTTGTCAGGATGGAGGAAGATGGTGGGTGCAACAGTCGTTCTCTCGGAGTATGATCCGCGCTGGCCACAACGTTATGGGTACGAGATGAATCGCATCTTGCACGCCCTGGGCGAGCGCGTCGTCGCCGTCGAGCACATTGGCAGCACAGCGGTGCCCGGCCTGGGCGCGAAGCCGATCATCGACATCATGGTCGCTGTGCGCTCGCTGGCGAATGACCTGCCCGCCTGTATCGAGCCACTACGCCGCCTCGGCTATGAACAGATTGATCGCGCCGATTTCACCGATAGCTGCTTCTTCTGTCATGGCGCATGGGGGCCAAGCACGCGCCACCTGCATCTGACCGAGTATGGCAGCGCCTTCTGGAACGAGAAGCTGCTCTTCCGCGATTTCCTCCGCCTGCATGCGGATACCGCCGCCGAATACTATGACCTCAAGCGCACCCTCGCCGCCCAGCATGCCGCCAATCGCACCGCCTATACCGACGCCAAAACCTCGTATATCCGCGCGGTGGTGAATCGGGCGCGCTCCGCGACGCTGACCCCCAGCACCCTGCCTCAGGTAGAAAGACGTTTGCATAAGTGAGTATGAGCCAACCCGTGGGCGCGCTCTGGCCCGCCGATATCATCCATGTCAACGAAGATGGCTGGGTGCTGATTAACCGTGGGAGCCGCCATGGTGTCGCCGTGGGATTGCATCTGCTGGTGGTGGGCACAGGCGTTCGCGAATTGCGTGACCTCTTCGCGCCTGGCGCCTCCGCCTGACGCCTCTTCTGACGCCCGCTGACTCGCCGCCAATCCTGCGCATCCGGCGGACGTATGAACTCCTGGAAGTGGTCTACGCCGAGGAAGAGTTGCGCCATCGCCATTGCCACGCGCACGCCCGCAGCGCGCCGCCCCACGGTCTATCGTGGCCCTGAAGGCGAGCTGCTGGTCTGGGCGCCGCTGCCAGAGGGCTATAGCTGGCCACCGCCGAATGACTCGACCGCTACGGAGCCGTCCGCGTCCGATGATGGCGAGGCGACGGACGATGAGGCCTCCGATGCGTCTGGGGATACCGACGCGCCGCCGGAGCGCGCCCCCCAGGACGATGAGCCATGGGAGGAGGCGCTGCCGCTCAATAGTGTCAGTGTCGGCGATATCGTGCTGCCCGCTATTCCCGCTACGCCCTCGGCCCCATCCACGTCTCCGTCGGGCGCTACAAGCGGCGCATCCACTCCCGCCCATGACCCGGCCTCGCCCTTCGAGCAGGGACGTTCACTACGATTGGATGAAGAAGCCGGGCGAATAGGAATGGTTGGCGGCTGAAGCCGCGCCTATAGTCAGTCCAGATTGTTTAGCAATTCAGGATACAACTTATACAACTTGGTACTCACATCCAACACCGAGAAGCGCCAGTCAATGGTGACGTTTGCTACGTTGCGCTCGGCTGTCCATCGCCGCCACCCTCTCCGGCCAACTCCTCCCTGGTGGGCACTCCGCGCGCCAGACAGCCGCGACTCACCACGCTGATCTCTATCTCCGCCATGTTGAGCCAACTAGCATGCTTCGGTGTGGGATGCACCCGCAAAGCGGCGCGCCAAGTCGCGCGCGCGTTCCGGCGCGAAGGTGGTGTAGAGCGCGCTCCAGCGTGTGCGTGCTGACGTTATCCTGCACCAGCCGGATCCTGCGTCTCGTCTCGTAACGCCTCCTCGGCCAGATAGCGCAACTGCTCCGCGTAGTCAGGCGCCGCCCGGTGGTCGCTGACGGCCACGTGGCGCCAGCCCTGCTGGGGAGCGACCAGCACAAACAGGTTGGCCGCGCCGCGCCGCGCGTAGTCGTACTCGCGCCGCTCTGGATGCTCCGGGATGCCCCTGGGGGCTGGCGTCGCGGCTGCCCCCCCAGAGGTCTTCTTGCAGCGTCACCGGCTTCTCATCCAGACACACCATCGGCGTCTCCGTGGTCATTCGGGCGCGGCATACACGTCCAGCATATCCTCCATCCCATAGACATACTCCGCGCTCATCGCTGGGATACACCATTCCTGGTGTTGCCAGCGTTTTAGCGCGTTTTTTTCAGTAGGGCGCGCATCGTTTCGGGCGAGATATGTGCCACAAAGCCGAGTTCTACCACCTTGCCCGCCAACAACCACAGGGCTACGCCGCCAAGGCCGCCTCCGCGGCCTGCCAGAGCCATCGCCTTCCGTATCTGCAACCCGCGCAGGCAGGTTTTGTGGCCGCAGGCCGTTCAGACGCGGTTTTAACCGCCCGCGCTATCTGTCCCCACTATGCTGTAAAACGACATCAGCCGCGCCTACATAGCCGTCTAGCACACTTGCTTTCGCTGTTCCGTCTTCATGAGTACAGTGACTCGTGACGATGTGTTCGGCGATCAAGGACAGTGACGATGACGGATTGTGGCGAACGTGGGTATATCCGTGGTTTCCGCTCGATAGCGCGTATCATCATTGCTGGCGCGCTGCTCTGCCTGCTCGCGCTCGTGTGGGTCGGCGGGCGGACGCCAGCGGCCCGCGCGTCCGGCGTGCCCCCGTGTACAACCACTGTGGAACACGCGCCGACACGCCCCGCGATCCATCTCAACCGCCACGAAGGCCCGGTCGGCACGAATCTCACGGCGACGGTGAGTGGTTGGCGTCCCGGCGCGCAGGTGGCCTTACACTTCGACGGGCGCGACCCGAAGACGGGCGCGATGTACGTCCTGATCGACAACTTCTGGCAGGGAGCGGTCAGCAGCGATGGAACGGTTACAACCCCTTCGCTCAACGCGCCGTGGTTCGATTGCTTCTATGAAACTTCCAACGACAATACCACGTTCAAGTTCGACTACCTGGGCGGAACGACAGCGTATTTCGTGCTGACCTCGGATCATGGCGAGGTGAGCGCGCCGCTCGCGTTCACCTATCTCCCCGCGCCGACAGTTTCGTTGGCAGGCCAAGATAGCCTTGGCGGCGTGAAGGTTGGATCGACGCTGACCGTCAGCGGGTCGGGCTGGGAGCCACATGAGCCGCTCTCGCTCACCCTGTATTCCGCCGATCCCGCTAGCCCAGGCGCCTTTCCCAATGCGGCGCGAACACACGCCGCCGCCGATGCCCAGGGGAACTTCACGACCAGCTATCCCGTGGACGCGCAACTGCGCTGGAATACCGACGCCATGCTATTGGTAGAGGGCAATGGCCCGCGCTTCGGCTACGTCAACGAGTATGGCACGCTGATGCTCGTGCCCGCCGTTCAGCCGACATTTGAGGTAGATCGCACGGTGGTCACGCCAGGGATGACGATCACGGTGAGCGGCGAACACTGGTATCCTCAGGATAACTTCACCATCAAATACTGCGCCGCCCAGTTGGGTGAGAATGGCTGGGAGGATGGGCCAGACTGCGGCAAAGAGGTCAACCCAGCGCTTGGGATGGTCTCTATCGACGCGAATGGGCGCATGCGGCAGCAGTTCACGATACCCGCGAGCGAGAAGCCGGGCGTCATTATGATACACATCCGCGAGATCGTCGCAGACCTCGACGTGCAGCCGATTGCGGTTCACGTGGTGGATCACCTGCCAGGCTGGGACGACATCCATCCACGGGTGGCGGCGCTGCGCAACACGCTGGTCGGCTCGCTGCCATTCACCATCCCGGCAGTGTTGCTGCTGGGGGCGCTGGCGTTCTTCGTGATACGCCGCTGGCGTATGCGCCAGAAAATCGCTGGATGATCCGCTGCTACAGCGGTGGGCTGGTGGGGAAGTCGTCGCGTCTGCGGGCGTCTTCCTCGATGGCGCGCATCGCCGCCAGCGCCACGTGCTCGCGCCAGGGACGCGCCACCACCTGCACCCCGATGGGCAGGCCAGCGCTGCCCTGTTCCGCCGCCCGCGCCGCCATCTCCACCCGATCACGCGAGCGTTTGCGCGGCGCCTCCTCATCGGCATGCACCCGCGTCACTGGCACAGCGCCCGCCGGGTAGCCGAGCAGGTTATACAGCACCGCATAGCCGCCCGCCGTCAGCAGGTCTTTGCTCGATCCGTGCGGGATAGCGGGTACCGCGCTCGCCGGGCAGATGATGACATCGAATGGGCCGCCGTCGTCATGCTCCAGCGCGTCCAGGAAGCGCCGCTGATAGGCCATCTGCGCCTCCACCAGCCGCCAGTAGTCCACCGTGCGCCGCTGGCCAAAGTTGCGCACCACCTCCAGCGTGCGTCGCTGACCCGTAGCGCGCAGCAGCCCACGAACGGAGGCCAACACTGGCGTGGGCGCGCCCGCCAGCATCAGCAACTGCGCCAGACGTGGATCTTTCTGGCTGCCACGCAGCGCGGCTCCGAGCGTCTCGCCGCCATCCGAACTGAGCAGGCCGTAGAAGATGTCAACCGCCTGCAAGACATCGGGCGGACGCCATTCCAGCACCTGCGCGCCCCGGCCAGCGAGCATGCCCGCCGCCTCGATCACCGCGCGGCGCACGGCGGGCGCGACGGCCAGCGTGCCATCGTCGGTATAGTAGGCGACCCGCAGCTTCGAGACATCCACCGAGGCTGGATCGCCCAGTGGCAGCGGCGGCTCGACTGCGGGCGAACGCCCGCCATTCAGTATCTCGATGGCCAGCGCCACATCATCCGTTGTGCGCGCCAGCGCCCCGATCTGGCTGACGACGGCGCGCTCGCCCAGGGGAACGCTATAGCGGCCCGGATCAGGCGTGCGCCCAGCCGTCGGCTTGAACGCCACGATGCCGTTGAAGCTCGCGGGCACGCGCACACTGCCGCCGATATCGGTGCCCACGCCCAGTGGTGAGCCGCCCGCCGCGATGATGGCGCCCTCGCCGCCGCTGCTGCCGCCGCTGCTGCGCGCCAGATTCCAGGGGTTATTCGTGCGACCGTAGACGGGATTATCGCTTTCGATATAGAGCAGCGCCTGTGCGACATTCGTCTTGCCCAGGACGATGGCCCCCGCCTGGCGCATCCGTGCGACATAGACGCCATCTTCGGTGGCGTTGGTCTGCGCCAGTGACTGAAAGCCAAACGTCGCGGGCGTCCCCACGAGATCGAGGCACTCTTTCACGGTGATAGGCACACCGTGCAGCGGCGGCAGCGGCTCGCCACGGGCGCGGCGTTCATCGGCGGCGCGGGCCTCGGCGCGGGCGGCGGCGTAGCGTTTGACGACGACGGCGTTCAGCGCGCGATTCACCTGTTCGATGCGGGCAATGCAGGCCTCAACAGCTTCCACTGCAGAGATTTCGCCCCGCGCGATGCGTGTCGCCAGTTCAGTCGCCGAAAGCTGTATCAGTGTCTCTGTCTCGCTGCCCATGTATGCGCCTCTTTCGTTGGTGATGTCGCCATCCAGTGTAGCATGCGGCCACAATCGCCGTACAGAAGGCTCACCAGCGGCATGTATCCTGCTGGCTATTCTGGCTATACGGTACAATGCTATGGAGAACGCCCATACTCAGGAGGATTGCAGCCGATGACATCCGACACAGGCGACACAGGCGACACAGGCGAGAGCGCCAGCCAGCCAGCCGCCCGCAGCGCGCTCGGCTATCCCGCGCTGGTGGGCATTCTCGGCGGCGGCCAGCTTGCGCGCATGACCGCTGAGGCCGCGTCCACCCTCGGCGTCGAGGTGGCGATTCTGGAGCGCGAGCCTAACAGCCCGGCGGGCCGCATCGCCGCGCGCGAGGTCACTGGCGCATGGACGGATGAGCAGGCGCTCGCGGCTTTCGCGCAGGATGTGTTGGCGGTCACGCTCGAAAACGAATTCGTGGAGGTGTCGGCGCTGGAGTGGCTGGCGGCGCGTGGGATACCGGTCTTTCCGACGGCGCGCACGCTGGCCACCGTGCAGGATAAGCTGCTGCAAAAGCAGCACATGCGCGCGGCGGGTATACCCGTGCCCAACTTCGCGGAGGTCACGCGCCCTGAGGATATCACAGCGGCAGGCGAGCAGTGGGGCTGGCCGCTGGTGCTGAAGGCGCGCCGCAACGGCTACGACGGCTACGGCAACGCGACGCTACGCGGGCCAGATGACATCGCCGACGCCTGTGCGCGGCTGGGCTGGCCAGAGCGCGCGCTACTGGTGGAGGCGTGGGCGCCGTTCACGCGCGAACTGGCGGTGATGGTTGCGCGTGGGCGTGAGGGCGCGTGCGTGGTCTATCCGGTGGTCGAGACGGTGCAGCGGAATCACATCTGCCATATCGTGCGCGCGCCTGCGGTGGGCGATGCGGCGCTGCTGGCGCGGGCGGCGGCGATTGCGCAACAGGCGGTCGCGACGATTGATGGTATCGGCGTCTTTGGCGTCGAGCTATTCGAGCTGGCCGATGGCTCCATCCTCTACAACGAGATTGCGCCGCGCCCACACAATTCCGGCCACTACACCATCGAGGGCTGCGTCACGTCGCAGTTCGAGAATCATCTGCGCGCGGTGCTGGGGCTGCCGCTGGGCAGCGCGGCGATGGTCGCGCCCGCCGCCGTCATGGTGAACCTGCTGGGCGCGCGCACTGGCCCCGCCCGCGCCGATGGGCTGGCGGATGCGCTGGCGATCCCCGGCGCGCATGTGCATATCTACGGCAAGCTGGCCTCGCGCATCGGGCGCAAGATGGGCCACGTCACCGCCCTGGGCGCATCCGTCGCCGAGGCCGAGGCAACCGCTCGCGCCGCCGCCGATGCGATAGCGCTATAGCGATAACAGGCAGTCAGCAGGCTCACATACTGCCCTTTGGCTTCGGAATATCTGGCGCGAACAGCCCGTACATCAGCGCCTCACCGCTGGCACGAAGGTAAGAGCGTAGATGAGGGTCGCCGCTCCCTCTGCGTCCTGCTCCGCCATCGCTGTGTGAATGACAATCACTGCGCCTAGTGTGATGACGGCGACGATCAGGAGACCCACAAACCACATCCGTTGCCGTCCCCTCGAGCCGTTGCCAGCGTGTAGAGTGCAAGAAGCATCGCCAGTGACGCTCCGACCGCGTAAAGGATCGCAGGCACGACGGAGGCGCCATTACGCATGAGAGCCGCTGCCCCGAGGCACAGTAGCGACACCGCCGAGAATATAGCAATGTTGAATCGGGTCTTGAGTCCAATCAGCTCAAACAGGGCGATCAGTAGCAACATCAGCAGAATGGCGACAAGAATTGGCGCCTGCGACATGAAGATAATCATCGCTGCTCCTCAAACACATGCTGGTTTTCCTCCGAAGTAAGCGTAGCGCCATTCTACTGGATTGGGATTCATAGTACAAGGCGCCATCATATGAGACATCCACGTGGTACAGAGCGCCGCCGCAATGCCTGCTTGCACAGGCTCAGCCCAGAGGGACCCAGAGCGCTCTGGAGGCCGCGGAGGCGGCCTTTGTAGCCGCAGGCTCTTAGGCGTGGCTTTAGCCGCCAGCCGTCGTTTCTCCTCCCCGCTTTGTGCAGCGTCTCACATTCACCGGACGCTTCGTGACGCTTCTCGTAACGCCCCCGTAACTTCGGTCGGTTACGCTGGTGGCGGGATACAGGAGACGCGCCGACGCGCACAATCATCGGCGCCTCCTATATCCATGCAACGGCCATATGCGGCCGGTCGAGGGCGGCTACTACGCCCCATTCTAGCCTCATCGTTCGCACAAGGAGACGCTCACATGGGTACTATTGAGATGGTCCGCGACGGCGCGGTCGCACGCATCGTTATTGACAACCTGCCGCGCAATTACCTGACAACCGCAATGTTCGAGCAGCTTGGTCGCCATGTCCGTGAGGTCGAGAACGACCCTGAACTGCGCGCCGCGATCATCCAGGGGAGCGGTGATCGGCTCTACACGGTCGGCGCTGATATCCGCGAGATGGAACCATTTACCCACCTTGAGGATCGCCGCAATGAGACCGTCCAATGGCTCAGCCAGGTTCACGCTGTGCTGGATCTTATCGAGCAATCATCGAAGGTCTTCATCTGCGCGATGAAAGGCATCTCCTATGGTGGTGGCCTGGAGATCGCGGCCGCCTGCGACATCCGGGTCGCCGCCCAGGACGCGCGATTCGCGATGCCTGAGGTCAAGCTGGGAATTATTCCGGGCTATGGTGGCACGCAGCGTCTCCGGCGACTGATCGGGGTAGGGCACACCCTGGCGCTCGTGCTGGGTGCGCGGGAAATCGACACGGATACCGCGCATCTGTGGGGACTCGTGGATATCGTGACGCCGCGCGGCGAGGCCGAAGTGACCGCGCTCCAACTGGCGCAGAACATTGCGAGCTATGCGCCCGTGGCCCTTGCCGCGGCCAAGCGGGCCATTCGCGATGGTGGCGATCTGGCGCTCTCGGATGGCCTGGCGCAGGAGCAGGCGCATTTCGCAGACTGCACGGCGTCGTCCGACTTCGCCGAGGGCCTGCAAGCGTTTCTGGAGAAGCGTGCGCCGCAGTTCAGCGGGGTGTGATGCCGATTTACTGGTTGATCTGCTACTACGTCGGCGAACCTCACCCCCGGCCCCTCTCCTACGAGGGAGGGGAGCCAGAGATGCGCCACGTGCCCGGTCACCACACTGGTCGCCTAGGCCCTCCCCTTGTAGGGGAGGGTGGCCGAAGGCCGGGAGAGGTCAGTTATTGCCGAGGGCCGATTTGCTCGCATAGCGGCGGGCGATGCGGTTGAGCAAGAGTACGACGACGACGGCGATGACGGTGACGATGACCGCGTAGATAGCCTGCACGCCACCTTTCGAGATCGGTCACGCCAAAGAATGAGTTGCCTCCAATGCTTCACTTTCTCTGTGAGCAATTGCTGGATGGCGGAGTTCCAGGCGAGGGCGGCGACGAAGCTGAAGGCCGAGGTGATGAGGCTGACGATGGTCGCCAGCACCACGGTCGTCGCGGCCTGCGCCTGCGCCCGCGCGGCCACCTGCGCGTGAATCATCCGCTCGATGGTGGCCGGGTCCATCGCCTTGCGCGGATCGATGGCTCCCGCCAGTCGGCGGTACGAAGGACCTGTCTGGGAACCGGGCGCCTGTGCGCCAGCCGCCTGCGGGTCGGGGTACTGGGGATAGTCTGACATATGTGGGCTTTACCTCGTCTATTATCAGCAGCGTTTGTGACCGATGACAACCATGCTTCTTCAGATAACATGGCCTGAGCCGAGTGTAACCTATCTGGTCAAGCGCGCAACGTTGCTATGCGACATCTATTCGACATCGCCCCAGGTAATCACCTGCCGCGTGCCATCGTCCGCCGCGATTTCCAGCGCCCCCGTCTCGTCCACATCGCGCGCGACGCCAGTGATCGCGTGCCCCGACTGCTGGATGGTGACATGCTGGCCGAGCGTCACCAGCCGCGCCCGCCACGACTCGCGAAGCTGGAGCCGCGCCTGGTCGCCTCCCGTACGGAGCGCGGCGTAGAGGCCGTCCAGCCGCCGCACCAACTCGATCAGCAGCGGCTCCCGCGCGATGGTGTGGCCCAGCGCGTCGGCCAGGGTGGTCGCGCGCGACGCCAGCTCAGGGTCGCCGGTCAGCGAGCCGTTGGCGTTGATGCCGATGCCCAGCACCGCGATATCAGCGCTCGTCTCGATGAGAATGCCACAGACCTTACGCCCCTCGATCAGCACATCGTTGGGCCACTTGATGCCAGGCCGCGACCCGGTGGTGGCCTCGATAGCCTCGGCAACGGCCAGCGCGCTCGCCATCACCAGAAAATGCGGCCGAAACGGTGGGCGCAGCACCAGTGAGAGCGCGAGTTGCTGATTCGGCAGCGAGAGCCACACGCGCCCCATGCGTCCGCGTCCCGCCGTCTGGGCATCGGTGGTGACGAGCGTGCCCTCGGTTGCGCCCTGGCGCGCCAACCGCATGGCCTCGCTGTTCGTCGATGCGATGGTTGGGTGATAGATGAGCGGATGTCCCAGCGTCAACGGCGCGAGGGCCGCCTCGACCGCCGCCACGTCCAGCGGCTGCGCGGTGTTGCCCGTGGAATTAGCCATGTGGGCGCTCCATTCAGGAAAACAAAAAAGCCGGGGAGTTAGCCATACTGGCCAATTCTCCCCGGCCGCCGCGCAGGCAGGCGCTCTGCCACCCGTTAGGCGAATAAGACTGCTACAATTAGCAGTTTGACTCTCCCATAGAATCGGTGTGGAGAGCATTCGCGCTGCCTGCGCAGCACATACGTTCACTCATTACACACCACCTCCTTTCGTCAAGAAGCAGCATACCATGCCTGGCAGCTGAGGCAGTTTTCCATTGTACGCCGGACACCATGCAGCGTTGTGAGGGCGGCGGGCCGTAGCGTGAACGCGACTGACGAAATCCAGCGTTCGCTGGGGCCTGCCAGCGCCGGCCTGCTCGGCCCAGCAAACTGTAGGGCGTTATTTCTACAACTGCATAAGCCGCGCCTATGCCATGCTCCGCATCCACGAGCCAGATGAGCCAGACCGATGTCGTCGCGTCGAAGAAGGCAAAGGGCAGCGTGCCGACGATGATAATCGCAATCGCCGGGAGCGTCACCAGCCGCGCGCCGAACCTATCGGTCATCCTGCCGATGAGCGAGCGCGTCAGCAGCAAGCCCACACCCTGCGGAATCAGCCAGAGCGCCGCCGTGATGGCGTCTAGCCCGCGCACATTCTGGAAAAAGATCGGGAGCAGCAGCAGCGGCCCGTTGGTGGCAAAGCCCGCCAGGAAGAGCGAGACGAACGACGCGCTGAAATTGCGCGAACGAAACAGGTCCAGCGGGATCAGCGCGTGGCCCGCCTGGCGCCAGGCGTAGAGCAGGTACAGCAGCGTCGCCACGGCGCCCGCGATGAGCGCGCCAAGGCCGAGTGTCTGCGCGTCGGTCCCCCTGATCTCCGTCACGCCGTAGATGAACAGGCCAGAGATCAGCGCCAGCAGCGTGATGCCGAGCACGTCGAGCTTCGCGGCAGTGTTCGTGGGCGCGAATTTAGGCAGCTTCCACTGCATCAGTATCAGGGCCACCGCGCCGATTGGCAGATTGACGAAGAACAGCCAGTGCCACGTCAGTTGTTGCAAGATCAGCCCACCAATGACCGGCCCCAGGATTGGCCCTAGGACGATCGGGATGCTCACGATGGAGATGAGCCGCCCAAGCTTATCGCTGCCCGCGAGCTGCACGAGCAGCGTCGTCAGCGTGGGAATCAGCAGGCCAGACGCGAAGCCCTGGACCACGCGAAACGCAATCAGGCTCTCGATGTTCCATGACAGGCCAGACAGAAGCGAACCGACCAGGAACAGGACCCAGCGCCCCCATAAAGATGCGTTTGCCGTCGAACTTCTGGACGAGCCAGCCCGAAAACGGCACGGCGATGCCCAGCGCCAGCACATAGCCCGTCACCACCCACTGCGTCACAACGAACGGAACGTTAAACTGCCGGGAGAGATCGTTGACGGCGATGTTGACGATAGTGGTGTCCAGCATCGGCGGGATCGCCCCCAGCACCAGAATCAGCGCCAGCACGATGATGTGGCGAGGGATGGCCTTTTCTTGTTGCTCTTGCGTGTTTGTTGTGTTTGCCATGTTTGCCCTGCTTGTCATACTTCATTACAGTACAATATGTACTCTATTACGGTACACATTGTACTGTCAACATAAAACAAAGTGCAAGATGTACCCAAAAGTGGCAGAGATGTGGCAAAATGAGGGCAACGTATAGATGGGGAAGGAGGCGCAGCATGGTGAGCAAGACCGTCACCACGACGGATAATGCAGAGAAGGCCGAACGCACAGACGCCGAGCGCAGAGACACGCGCAGGCGCGGCGACACGCTGACCGAGAGCATCTATCAGGCGGTCGAGGACATCATTAAGACCGAAGGGTACACGAACCTGACGTTCCAGAAGATCGCACAGGCAGCGCAGACGAGCCGCACCGTGCTCTATCGCCGCTGGGAGACGCCGCTCGACCTGATCCACGACATCGACGTCAAGCGGCCAACTTACGATTGCGCGCATATCCGCTTAATGGGGTAAGTTCGCATGCGGCGCAAGTATTTTCCGTGCTATCATCGCTGGTAACGCCGCTGCGGCAGAGGTCGGCGCGCGGTGGAATGGGCGTTGTCGCGGGTGAAGGCGGATAGTATGAGCAAAGCAGGGGCGATGCGCGGGTCTCAGGCAGACGGGCGAAACGAGTGAAACGGGCGAAACGGGCAAGACGGTGGATGAGTCGCGCATCGTGATGTCGCGTATCATGGAGCCGCCCGACGCCAATTCGTGGGGGAATGTCCACGGCGGCGCCATCATGCGCCTGGTGGATGAGGCGGGCGGCGTGGTCGCCATTCGCCACTCGCGCAGCCAGAGCGCCACCGTCGCCATGGATCGCATGATCTTCAAGCAGCCCGTGCATATTGGCGACCTGCTGACCATTCGCGCCTGCATGACCTATACCGGGCGCACCTCGATGGAGGTGCAGGCGGTGATCGAGGCGGAGAATATGCGCACTGGCGAGGTACGACCAGCGGGGACGTGTTATCTCGTCTATGTCGCGCTGGACGATCTGGGGCAGCCCATACCCGTGCCGCCGCTGCTCGTGCGCACCGCTGAAGAGCGCGCCCGCTGGCAGGCCGCCGAGCAACGCCGCACCCAGCGTATCGCCCAGGCCACAGCCCAGGCCACACACGAGGAAGGAGCGCCATCGTGAGTGATTCCCGCCGCAATGCGCACCCGCCGACACCAACCGGCGTGAAGGATCCGGCGGCTATATCGCGGCTGCTGGAACATGCCGAGTCGCTGGGTATTCGCTTTCTCAATCTCGAATTCACCGATGTGGTCGGGCTGGCCAAGTGTGTGACGATCCCCGTCGAGCAACTGGCCGATTGCCTGACCAATGGCAAATGGTTCGACGGCTCGGCCATCGAGGGGTTCGCGCGGGTGGCCGAGACCGATATGTATCCTGCGCCCCGATCCCAGCCACCTTTGCGGTCGTTCCGTGGCGAGCGGATGCGCTGGCGAGTGGTGGGGCGGGCGATGGGGCGGGCGGCGACACGGCCCGGATGATCTGTGATGTGCTGATGCCGACGGGCGAGCGGTTCGAGGGCGATCCGCGCGCGGTGCTGCAAGGCGCGCTAGAGGATGCCGCCGCGCTGGGCTATCGGTATGTCGTCTCGCCTGAACTGGAATTCTTCCTGCTCCATCACAATGGCGCCGCCATGCCAGAGCCGCTGCCGCACGACCGTGGTGGCTATTTCGATCTCTCGACCGATCCCGCCGCCGATGTGCGCCGCGAGATTTGCGCGGAACTGGCGCGCATGGGCATCGGCATCGAGAGCAGCCATCACGAGGTGGCGGCTGGCCAGCACGAGATTGACTTCATCCCTGACGATGCCTTGCGTATCGCCGATGCGGTCGTCACGGCGCGCACGACCATCAAGGCCATCGCCCAGCGTCATGGGCTGATGGCAACGTTCCTGCCCAAGCCGTTCTATGGCATCAATGGCTCCGGCATGCACATTCATCAGGCGCTGGTGCGGCTGAGCGATGGGTCGAACGCCTTCGCCGACGCCGCCAACACGGGCTATGGCCTCTCGTCGCTGGGGCAACGGTTCATCGCGGGGCAGCTCGATCACGCGCCGGGGATGTGCGCCGTCGTCGCGCCGCTGGTCAACTCGTACAAGCGGCTGGTGCCTGGCTTCGAGGCGCCGGTGATGATTAGCTGGGGACGTGTCAACCGCGAGGCGCTGGTGCGGGCGCCGCGCACGACGCCGGGTCAGCCCGAGACGCTGCGGGCGGAGTTGCGCAGCCCCGACCCAAGCTGCAACCCCTATCTGGCGCTCGCGGTGATGTTGCGCGCCGGGCTGGATGGCATCGCGCGTGACCTGACGCTGGCGCCGCCAGTCGAGGAGGGGTTGTATACCCTGGATGAGTCGGCGCGGCTGCGCAAGGGTATCGCCGTCTTGCCCGCGACGCTGGGCGAGGCGCTGGCGGCGCTGGCCGATGATGAGGTGGTGCGCATAGCGCTCGGCCCGCTGGTGGCCGCCTGGTTCGACGAGGCGAAGGCGCAGGAGTGGCAGGAGTACCGCCGCCAGGTGCATCCCTGGGAACTGGCGCGCTATCTCCCGCTGTTTTGAGAATAGCCATGTGGAGGGTATATATTGTCGCGGCCATGAGAGACGGTAAACCCTCTTCGCGGCATGAATGCAGTTTTCCAAAATAGTGAGGGACAGCGCGCTGCGGAGCGGCTGGCGGTTGAAACCGCGCCTGAGCGGCCTCGCTGCGCTCCGCCACAAGCCCGCCTGCGCGGGCTGCAGACGCTGACCCAACCGGGTGATCCGCTGGGCGCGCGTTCTGCAGCCCGCGACGGCGGGTTTTGTGGCCGCGCCGTTCAGGCGCGGTCCTTAGGCGCCGGCTCCAGCCGCCAGCCGTCTCGCTCCCAGTTGCGGCGGTAATCCGTGTCGCCTATCACAGCGGCTATCGAACGATCAGGATTAGCCGTAGGTCTTCAGCCTACGGCGCGCGTCACCCCACGGCAATCGCTGCCATGCAGTTCCACAGTCCCTCCTACCACCCCTCCCCGGCGCGTCGTTGAGCCAGAGAGGGGGCTGTGGGTAGAGTTAGCCACTATCGTGGCGGGCGTTCTGCGCCGCCTGCAAGACGGCCCGTTGCGCCAGCACACGAATCAGATGGGCGCGATAGTCTGATGAGGCGTAGCTATCGCCCATCAGATCAACGCCAGCCGCCGCGTTGGCGCAGGCCGCCGCCACCGATTGCGCGTCGAGTGGCCTGCCAGCGAGCGCCTGTTCGGCGCCTGTGGCCCGCGTGGCATGCGAGCCAGCGCCCGTGATGCCGATACGCGCCGCCTGACAGTTACCGTCCGCGCCCACCATCACGATGGCCGCGACGCCCACCACCGCGTAGCCGCTGGCGGGATGGCGATGCTTGACATAGGCGGTTCCCGTGCCGGGCGCATCCGTCGCCGGGAAGCTGATCGACGTCAGCACGTCATGCGGATCCAGGGCGGTCGTCAGCACATCCTGGAAGAAATTGGCCGCGTCGTAGGTGTGATTGCCATCGGCCCCCGTCGCCGTCAGTTGCGCGCCGAGCGCCACCGCCGCCGCTGGCAGATCGCCCGCCGGGTCGGCGTGGGCCAGACTGCCGCCCACCGTGCCACGCGAGCGCACCTGTGGGTCGCCCACCTGGCTGATCGTCTGGATCAACAGCGGACAGCGGCGCTGCACGTCGGCGGAGTCGAGCACCTGATAGTAGGGCGTCGTCGCGCCGATGACAATAGTATTGCCATCCACACGAATGCCGCGCAACTCTGGCACGCGCCCCAGGTCGATCAGCGTCTTCGGCTCGGCCAGCCGGAACTTGAGCATCGGAATCAGACTCTGGCCACCCGCCAGCAGCTTACCGTCGTCTCCGGCGGTCTGCATCTGCGCCAGCACATCGGCCAGCGACGTTGGCGCGGCATAGGCAAAGTTACTGGGATACATCGCGTCCTCCTCCCGCGCTATTGGCCCGGCTGACCGGGCTGATTGGCGTTCTTCGCGGCCTGCATCGCCTGCCAGACGCGCTCTGGCGTCAGCGGCATATCGATGTGCTTGATGCCCAGCGGCGACAGCGCATCCACCACCGCGTTGACAACCGCCTGGCTGGCGGCGATAGTGCCGGTCTCGCCGACACCCTTGATGCCCGTCAGGTTGTGCGGGCAGGGCGTTTCCGTGCGCGCCGTCTCGATAGTGGGAATCTGGGTCGCGTTCGGCACGGCGTAATCCATCATGCTGCCGGTGATGAGCTGGCCGCCCTCGTCATAGATGGCGTGTTCATAGAGCGCCTGGCCGATACCCTGCGCGACGCCGCCATGCACCTGGCCATCCACGATCATGGGGTTGACGACCACGCCGACATCATCCACCGCGACATAGCGCAGAATCGACACCTCGCCGGTATCGGGGTCTACCTCGACGGTGCAGACATGCGCCCCAAAGGGGAAGGTGAAGTTCGTTGGGTCATGGAAGCTGCTTTCCTCCAGTCCCGGCTCGACGCCCTCAGGCATATTCCACGCCAGGTTCGCCATCAGGGCGATCTCCTGGATAGTCTTGGACTTGTCTGGGCTGCCCTGCACATGGAAATTGCCCTGATCGACGACGATATCGTCGGGCGACGCTTCGAGCAGATGCGCCGCGACCTTCTTCGCCTTCTCGATCACCTTTTGCGTCGCCTTGTAGATGGCCGTGCCACCCACCGCTGTCGAGCGGCTGCCGTAGGTGCCCCAGCCCATCGGGATGGCCCCGGTGTCGCCATGCACCACATCGACATCCTCCACCGGGACGCCAAGCATGTCGCCCACCATCTGCGCGAAGGTCGTCTCCTCGCCCTGGCCGTGTGGGCTGGTCCCGGTCAGCACGACCACCTTGCCCGTCGCCAGCATACGCACCGTCGCTGGCTCCCACAGGCCACCCTGGAAGCCCATCGCGCCCGCCGCTGGTGATGGCGCCAGGCCGCAGACCTCCACATAGGTCGAGAGGCCGACGCCCTGATAGCGCCCCTGCTGGCGCAGTTGCTGCTGCCGCTGGCGGAAACCGCTATAGTCCGCCATCTCCAGCGCCTTATCGAGTGTCCCCTGATAGTTGCCGCTGTCGTAGGCCAGCGTGCCGCCGCTGGTATAGGGGAAGGCGTCGGCGGGGATGAAGTTCTTGCGGCGTACGTCGACGGGATCCATGCCCAGTTCGCCCGCCAGCAGATCGGTGATGCGCTCGATCAGATACGCCGCCTCCGGGCGACCCGCGCCGCGATACGCGTCGGTGGGCGTCGTGTTGGTGAAGGCTCCCCAGACATCACACTTGTAGTCCTGGATGGTGTAGCAGCCGGGAACGATCAGCGCGAAGAGCCACGTTGGCACGCCGGGCGCGGCCGTCGAGAGATAGGCGCCCATGTTGCTGTACGCCTTCACGCGGAGGCCAGTCATCGTGCCGTCGCGTTTGGCCGCCAGTTCCACATCGGTGACCTGGTCGCGCCCATGGATGGTGGCCACGAAGTTTTCGCGGCGATCTTCTATCCATTTGACGGGCCGCCCAGTCACCTGCGACGCGTAGATGGTGAGCGCATCGCCGGGATAGAACGGTATCTTGCTGCCGAAACCGCCGCCAACATCGCGCGAGAGGACACGAATCTTGTTCTCAGGAATCTGATTGGTCACCGAGATCAGGAACCGTGCGATATGCGGATTCTGGGTCGTGTTATAGAGCGTCAGTTCGTCGGCGCCGGGCTGCCAATGGGCCACCGCGCCGCGCGTCTCCATCGCGTTGGGGATGAGTCGCTGCTGCACGAAGCGTTGGCGAATGACCACCTCGGCATTGTTGAATGCGGCATCGGCGATCGCCGTTGGCGAACGACCAGTGGAACGCCTGATTGCCGGGCGCTTCGTCGTGCAGTTGTGGCGCGCCAGCGGCCAGCGCCTTCTCGGTCTCGGTGACGACGGGCAGCGGGTCGTAGTTGACGTCGATCAGGTCGAGCGCGTCGCGGGCGATGGCGGGTGTCTCGGCGATGACCGCCGCCACGCCGTCACCAGTGAAGCGCACATGGTCGATGGCGAGCGCATGGTACGGCGGCGTCTTGAGATCAGACGCGGGGATGAGCCACGCGGTGGGGATAGGGTTGACGTTGCCCGGCAGGTCTTTGCCGGTGATGACAGCGTGAACGCCAGGTGTCTGCTGCGCCTTGCTCACATCCAGCCTGGTAATGCGCGCGTGCGCGTAGGGGCTGCGCAGGATCGCCATGTGGAGCATGCCGGGTAGCTTGAAGTCGTCGGTATACATGCCCTTGCCGGTGATGAGCCGGGGATCTTCGCGGCGCTTGACGGTCGCGCCAAAAAGTCGTGAGACAGCCATACAAATCCCTCCGTCTTATTGTCCGGACGTTCCCGCGCCTGTGGGCTGGGGCGATCCACTGCGCATCTGCTCAGCGGCTTCGCGTACGGCGGCGACGATATTCTGATAGCCGGTGCAGCGGCAGAGATTGCCTTCGAGTTGTTCGCGGATCTCGTCTTCGGTGGGATCCGCGTTGCGCTGAAGCAGCCCCACCGCCGCCATCATCATGCCGGGTGTGCAGAAGCCGCATTGCAAGCCGTGCTTCTCCCAGAAGGCGGCCTGAATCGGGTGATATTGCCCGTTCTGTTTCAAGCCTTCGACCGTCTGCACCTGCGCCCCATCGGCCTGAACCGCCAGCACCATACAGCTCTTCACTGGCTGGCCATTCAACAGGACGGTGCATGCGCCGCACTGGCCGGTATCACATCCCACATGGGTGCCGGTAAGGTTGCGCGCCTCGCGTAGATACTGCACCAGGAGCATGCGGGGTTCGACGGAACTCTGTTGTTCGATCCCATTCACGGTGACGCGAATGTTTTGTTCCACGTTTCCGGTCCTCTCTTGCGCGTCACCGCTCCCATGCCCTCGGATGGGGCTGCCTGGGATCTTGTGACGCTGGCCGTTGTCTTGGTGTGACGATGGCGCCGCGATGCGCATCGCCGCTGCTTCACAGGCTGCACTACAAGTCCGCACTACGACGTGCTACATATCTCGTCGGTGGAGATATTCGCAAGACATCAGAGAGACGATGAGCGGGTGGACGCATGCGCTGGTCTGCTAGCGAAGCGCCCCAACGATGAACCAGACGACGAGCGCCGCGATGACGACCGCCGCGACGATGATGAGTATGGCGATTGTTCGCGCCGACTGCTTGCCGCTCTCAATGGCGCCGTCAGCTATCTCCGGCCTGGCGCGCGGCGGCCGCCATAGGGGTGTTCTCTTGCGTTCCCAGTGTCGCCAGCGTCGCTGGTGTCGCCAGTTGCTCATGATGCGGCTGGACGAGTGGCGCGGTGGGTGGTGGCATCAATGTATCGACCGTCATGGGCGCGTTGTCTGCCACTGGCGCAGGCGCGGGCGCCAGCTATCGGCGTGGGCGCTGGCGCAGAGAGTTCCTCTACGGGGGCCGTGTCGGCGGTCGCCTGAGCCGCTGCGGCCATATCTGGAGCGACTACGGCGGCAGCGGCAGGCGGTTGAGCGGCGGCGGCTGGCACGGCTGGGGCTGGCGCGGGGGCGGCGGATGGCTCGCTCGCCATCGGCTCTTCCGCTGCCACACCAGTTGTGGCGGACGCGGGGGGCAGCAGATCGGCCAGGCGGCTGAAATACTCTTTGATCAGCCTATTGGCGGCGCCGGTAGCGACCAGCGGGCCGACGCTGGCAATCGCCCCGCCAAGCTGAGCCTGGCCCGCGTAGTGGACGACCGTCGTCTCCGTCGCCTGCGCCTCCAGTCGCAGCACCCCATCGCTGTGCAAGATGCCACGGGCGCCTGTGCCATCCATGACCAGGTGATAGGTTTCTGGCGCCTGCGCATCCAGCACATGCAGGGAGCCGTTGTAGATGCCCTTGACCCCAGCGACGCCAACATTCAGGCGCACTGTGTATGCGTTGTCGCCGGTCTGTTCGAGCGACTCGCAGCCGGGTATAGCGCGTTTGAGGGCGCCGGGATCGCGCAGGGCGTTCCAGACCTGTTCGCGGGGAGCATTCAGCGTGTAACTACCGGAGATATCCATCGGTCATCGTCCCTCCGTTCGCCTGTATCACAACGACAGCGTCTAGGTCGAGAAGATGCGCATCTGCCGGGCCGCTACCAGCGCCACATCACCAGCGCGGGGCGACACTTCAGTTGAGGAAGATACGGCCAGTGTAGCACAAACACGCGCAATTCTGCCGTGCGGGGCAAGCGTGCCTCGATTGCGCCAGGTCGTGATACCTGCGAAACGGGGATTATAGGGGATGAGATCCGGGGAAAATACGAAGCCGACATCCCGCATCGATGGTTTCATGTCGGGACGTCGGCGTAGCGTCGAGCGAACGGTCACAACAGGCGGTTGCGTTTCTGGCCAAGCAATAGATAGAGCAGTGGACCAGCCACAGGCACCAACCAGACCAGTAACAGCCAGAGCAGCTTTTCAGAACCGGTCAGATTATCACCAATAATCATGACCGTCAGAAAGATATGGCCGACCAGTGGCACGAAGATACAAACCGCCACTAACAGCGTTGTAAGCAGGCAGCCCATATCGTTCGAGCTGTTCGAGCGTGAATACGTTGACACGCGCCAAGCCTCTTTCGCAATTCCCCAACCTTGCCCGCGCGGCGTATGCGTCATCTGCATACTTCTCACCTCGACACGAGCAAGAGCGCCTCATGCGCTATCCCACTCATGATTACGTGCGACAAGGCGGTAGGTTGAATGGATCACCTGAAGGTTTGGTATTCTCTCTCCACTTTGCGATTGGCCGAGATAGGTCTGGATGGGTCAGGGCGAGGTTTGCCTAGTCTATCGCCAGTGGCGCGACTGGCTCTTGCGTCGCTGCGTCCTCACTCTGCTCAGGCGAGGCGATAGTCGTGCGTAGCGGAATCTCTTTCAGGAAGAGGGTGGCTACGAATCCGGCCACTGCCATGACGATCATCGCGAGGAACGAGGCGTGGACGCCATCCAGCAGCCCCGCCCGCACCGCCGTGAGGAACTGGTCATAGATCGCCTGCCCGGCCTGCGGCCCCAGAGCCGCCTTGAATACCGCCTCGATCCCCTGTTGGATGCCAGGGCTGAGCAACACCTGGGGATCGTTGGGCAGCGCGTGGCCGCGCGCCGCCGCCGCTTCGAGCGCGCGCTTGAGGGCGGGCGTTTGGGCGGCGACGAAGCTGGAGGCGTAGACGTTGGTGACGATGGCGCCCAGCACCGAAATGCCGATGGTCGAGCCAATCGAGCGGCTGAACTGCACCGACGACGTGACGACGCCGAGCCGGTTATAGGGGAGCGCATTCTGTACGGCGACGGTATAGACTGGCAGCACGAAGCCGAGGCCGAGGCCGGTAATGATCATGTTGCGCACCAGGGTGACGTTATCGGTGTTGGCGCCCATGCCGAGCATCAGCAGCATGCCTACCGCCAGGATTCGCCATGCCGACGAGGGCGACGCGCTGGTAGTGGCCGGTGCGCGAGATGATCTGGCCGCCGAGGATGTTGGTGACGACGACGCCGAGGGTCAGCGGGGTAATCACCGCGCCAGAATTGGTCGCCGACTGTTGCAGCACACCCTGGACATAGAGCGGCAAATAGACGCCTAGCCCCAGCAGCAGCGGCCCGATGAAAAAGCTGGCCAGGAACGCCGCCGTGAAAATCTGATTGCGGAACAGGTCGAGCGGCAGCAATGGCTCGGCGACACGCGACTCCACGAAGGCGAACGCGGCGAACATCACCAGCTGAGAACGCCAACCCGATGATGACCTGAGGCGATCCCCAGGCATAGCTAGACCCAGCCCAGGTCAGCGCAACCAGCAATGGCACGATTGCCGCGACGATGGTGGTGACGCCGATCCAGTCAATACGCCGACCGCCGCCGCGAGCGCCCGTCTTGGGGAAGCCGACGATCAGGGTGGCCAGCGCGACGGCGCCCACGGGCAGATTGACATAGAACACCCAGCGCCAGCCGGGATTATCGGTAATCCAGCCGCCCAGACTGGGGCCAAGCACCGAGGCCAGCCCAAATGTCGCCGCGATGACGCCCTGCCAGCGTCCGCGCTCCTGTGGGGTGAAGAGGTCGCCGATGCTGGCGAACGCGCCGGACTGCAACGCCCCCGCGCCGATGCCCTGTAGCCCCCGGAAGATGATGAGTTCATTCATCGTTGCGGAGCGCCCACAGAGCGCCGAACCGAGCACGAAGACGATGAGGCCGAAGATCAGAATGGGCTTGCGGCCAAACTGGTCGGAGAGCTTGCCCGCGATGGGAATGACACAGGTCGCCGTCAGCAGATACGCCGTGACCACCCAGGAGTAGCGGTCGAATCCATTGAGTTCGGTGACGATACGCGGTAGCGCTGTGCCGACGATAGTCTGGTCGAGCGCGGCCACCAAAATGCACAGCAACACGCCCGCCAGCGCGAGAATCAGTTGCCTTCGGTCGAGTTGTGGTGGCATTCCCGCAGCTGCGGCCGTTGCCGCATCAGTCGGGATTTGTCCCGCCTCCTGTTCGCCCATCGAAGTTGTCTCCCCCCGAAATACCTGGAATGTCCCTGGAAAGTAGTACGAGCGCCCACCCGGCTCACGTAGAGCAGATTGAGCAGGCGCAGTGCGCAAAACTGCATAAAGTGTAGCTTACCGTAGCGTGACAAGATGAGGCAATGTCCATAGGGACAGAATAGGGGCAGATTTCTTCGCATTATTCTTGCCACGCGCCGCCGCCAATGCTAGACTGATCCGCCATGATACCGCTCCTATGCGCCCCCGCCGAGAGCCGTTCGTTCTCCGGGCGCATCACTCCTACGAGCAGGCGCACAGCTTCCTGTTCGCGCCGCGTAAGCCCGGCGCTGTTGCTTACGCGGCGGAATATGGCGCCGCCTGATCGCTGAATCGCTCGCAGACCAATGGTCTGAATGGTGAGCGACGGGTTTCTATGCGCATCGGGCAGGCCTCATATTTCCCCGCTGACTTCCTCATACGCAAAACGCTCTCAGCACCGCCGGGTATCCACTCATGTCTTTCTCCCATACGGCTCTATGGTCGCGGCTGAGCGCATGCGCTTTCCGCAGGCCATTCATCAGCCGTCCACTGAAAGCGGATATCGATGGCAACCGACAAGAAAATGACACCGGAGGCCCAGGTCGCCTCACGTCCGATACCCCTCTGGCGCAATCGCGACTACCTGCTGTTGTGGGGCGGTCAGGCGATATCGTCGATCGGCGGCGATGCGTCGCAGTTGGCTTTCCCGCTGCTCATTCTCAGTCTTACCCATTCTCCCGCCCAGGCCGGATTGGCCGGGGCATTGCGGGCGCTCTCCTATCTGTTGCTGGGGTTGCCCGCCGGGGCGCTCATCGACCGCTGGGATCGCAGGCGCACGATGATGATCTGTGATATCGGGCGCGCGCTGGCGCTGGGGAGCATCCCGCTCGCCTATGCGCTGAATGCTCTGACGATGGCGCAGATCTATCTCGTCGCGCTGATCGAGGGGACGCTCTTTGTCTTCTTCGGCCTGGCGGAGTCGGCGGCGCTGCCACGCGTGGTGGCCAAAACACAGTTGCCCGCCGCAACGGCGCAAAATGAAGTGACCGGCGGCGTGGTCACACTGATTGGCCCGTCGCTCGGTGGCGCGCTTTTTGGTGTGGCTCGCATGCTGCCCTTTCTGGTGGATGCCATCTCCTACGCTGCCTCGGTGCTCTCACTCGCCTGGATTCGCATTCCCTTCCAGGAAGCGCGCGCACACCAGCCGCGAAGTCTGCGCGCCGATATGCGGGAGGGACTGGTCTGGCTCTGGCGCGAGCCGGTGATACGGTCTATCGCTTTGCTCCATAGTGGCGTGATCTTCTCGTACTCTGGCATGATGCTGCTGGTTTTGGTGATCGCCGAACAGCAGCATGCCGCGCCGTTTGCCATCGGCCTGATGTTCGGCCTCAGTGGCCTGGGGGGAATCGCGGGCGCATTCCTCGGCGCGGTGGCGCACAAACGGCTGCGGCTGGGGCAGATCGTCGTCGCCGCGTTCTGGCTCTTCGCGCTGCTCTGGCCGCTCTATGCCATTGCGCCATCGCTGGTGGCCCTGGGCGGCATACTGGCCGCCTTCTGGGTGGTGGATGAAACGTACGATGTGGCGCAGATCAGCTATCGGCTGACGCTGATTCCCGATGCGTTGCGTGGGCGGGTGAATGGCGCGTTTCGTCTCATCACCTTCAGTTGCGACGCGCTGGGCGTGGGGTTGACCGGACTGCTCTTGCAGCAGGTTGGCGTGCGGGCGACGATCATATTCTTCGAGGGCGCGCTCATCGTGCTGGCGTTAGCCGCCACGCTCAATCGCTCGCTCCGCAAGGCGCGGCCTCTCGCCGAACTAGCCGAGCAAAACGCATAAAGCGTGGGCAGGCATGCAGTGAGCGAGTACGGATTGATGCAGCACTCACACCAGCTTGCCTGCTCAATCCCAGTGAGATTTGCTTTAAGCGAGGAGAGGTTCGGGAACTTATTGTGGCAGCCTGCCGTCAACCAGACGACATCGCGTATTTTGCCACCGCTCATGGCCGATTGAGAAAGTAGTCTTGCCTGTGCGTATTGGGATATTGAGACGATCCGCGATGGGAAAGATCGCCGCGCTGATGGCGTTACTGGCGCTGGTGAGTATGGTCGCCGCCTGCGGCCTCAGGCAGAGTCGAAACAGTGAGCGGGCCGCCAACCATGCTTCAATGTTCGCAGACAAATGTGGGGCACGGCGTGGACGTGGTGAATATGAAGGTGACTTGCCAGGTTTCAGGCGCGGCCAGCGGCGACACCTCATTCCAGCTCCACTACACGCTCAACAGTGGAACTGGGACGCCACGCGCCTTCGATGCGACCTGTGGCGGCGCGCTGCACGATGGCACGGGAACCTGCACGCAGACCTACGCCCTCGTTGTGCCGTTCGATAGTGGCTCACCATCGATCAGTGGCGAGTTTCTGCCGTCTCATCTGGGCCTGGGGCCGTTCCCGCTCCCCATACAAGACTGATACCCTCACTCACGGGTCGAAGGTGAACGAGGCGAGCAGCGGCTGATAGACCAGATTGTTGGTGGTGGCGTAACTGGCGAGCGGGCTGACGCACTCGATGGTGTAGAGGGCGCCATTGTGGAGCGTGACGTAGAGAACCGTCTGCCGGGTGACGCCATCGGCGTCGGTATGCACACCGCTGCGCACCTCCCACGACGTTCCGGCGAATTGCTGCGCGGGCGCGGCGAGGAGTTTCTGGCTCTTCGCCTGGGCATCGGCGGCGGCTTTCGCGTCCTGGCCGGGCGTTGGCGCGCTCATGGTCAGGGTCAAACTGTTGATGCCATCGCTATCGGTCAGCAAGACGCCATCGGAGTGCGCGGTGAGGTTCCAGAGCGCTGGCCAGGTGAAGTGGTAGTGATGGCCGGGATCACGATAGACCTGGCTGCTCGCCACCGGAGCGGCAGCCGTCAGCGCGCGCACGAGGTAGGCGACTCCGCCGCCCGCCGCCAGCGCGACGACCAGCGCCAGCAGCACGATTGCCCACCAGCGCTGTTTGCGTGGGAGCGGTGGTGGCGGAACTGGCTGTGAAATCGTGGCAATGCGCGCCTGATCGTGCGGGGGAGGCGTCTCGCGTTTGGGCAGGCGCGGAATCGCCACCGGCTGTGTTGGGGTTTTGATCTCGCCGATGGGCGCCCCGCAGGTGAAGCAGACAGTCGCGTCATCTTCATAGGGGGCGCCACAGCGCAGACAAACCTGTGCTGGCGTGGTCTGCTTCTCTTCACGCCCTCGTCGTGCCATAGATTCTGCCCCACGCACACTGCGAAATGATTGCGCAACGAATTCAAGCCATTGTGCGCCGCCCGTGAAAATATGCCCGTGGCGCGACGCTCGCTGCACATCATCGTATCATACGCCGCCACGGGCCACGCATTCACGGCGCGATAGTCCCGTACGGATGTCTATTAATCCACCTATGCGATGCCCGACTCCGCCAGATACGCGCGCAGCGACATCGGCTGGAAGTGAAAATACTGCTCGACGGCATCGAGTTCGGTGGTGTTCTCGAAGGTGAAGAGGCCCGTCGCCGCCCTGGTGATCGGCGGCTTTGCCATCACCGCCTCCATCATACCCGCGCCCAACTTGACGAACGGCATCGGGCCGGGTACCTTAATACGCCGCTTCTGGAGCGTCTGCATCAGCATATCGAGAATCTGGGCGTAGGTGTAATAGTCTGGGCCGCCGATCTCGATGGTGCGACCATCGTACGCCTCTGGCTCGCGCGCCATCTTGACGATGCAGGTGGCCACGTCGTCGACCCAGATCGGCTGAAACTGGCGCTTGCCGTTGCCGATCATCGGCACGATGACTGGCATACCACGGATGAGATCGGCCAGCCCGTTGAAGAACGCCGACCCTTTGCCAAACTGGATCGATGGCCCCAGGATAGACCACGCCAGCCCGCTCTGTTTGACCGCCTGCTCGGCAAGGTAGCGGCCCTGCATATATGTGCCAGGTTTATCGGCCTTCGTGCCCAGCCCGCTCAGCACGACGATGCGCTTGACGCCCGCCTTCTGCGCCGCCGTGGCCAGGTTGGCCGTTCCCAGCACATTGGTGTCGTAATAGTTGACGCCCGGCCCCTGCTTGCGTTCGGCGGTGATGAATGCGGTATGGATGATCGTCTCAACGCCATCGACGGCGGCTGTCGAGTGTCTCAGGCTGTGTCGTATCGCCAGTGACCACCGCGACGCCCTGCTCCGGCAGCCTGCCCTTCGCCCGGTCAGGGTTACGCACGAGCGCGCGTGTCGCGACGCCTTCTTTGGCAAGTAGTGAGACGATGCGGCTGCCACAGAATCCCGCCGCGCCTGTAACCAGAATCATGCGCCTGCTCCTTTTGTTGAGCGATTGGAGAAAGTAAGGGTGTTTCCAGTCGCTATGGCAGAGTATAGAGATTCAGACGCATTGAAGACAAAGAGCGCTCAGGCGTGATCCAGCGGGTGGTATGCTAGACAAGGGATCAGCCATGTTGTGAAGTGATCTCGCTGGCGATGGCTGGATGTTGGCGGAGGGGAGAGCCTGAGTTGGCGACGCATACGCGGCATGAAATTGTCGTCTATCCGAACCATACCAAACTGCTTCGATACGCGCTGCTGTATCTGTTGGCAGTAGACGCTTTTCTGCTAGTTTGTCTCTTGCTTGCGAGTGGAACAAGCGCGCCGCCTCCACAACTGGGGATTCTGGGTACAGTACTCGCTGTTATTGAAATCGTCGGACGCATTCTCATTGGCGTCGTGATGCTGGCTTTGGCTCTGGTACTTGCTGCGGCGCTGGTTTGTACTATCTACAGAATAATCGTGCGCAAACCCTCCGTGGTTGTGAACTCCGATGGCATCATTGACCATTGTTCGCTGTTAGCTGGTGGACTCGGATTGATTCGCTGGGACGAGATCGAGAACATCGCCGTGTACGTATACAACAGAAATCTGAAGTACTTCTGTGTGATAACGCATGAAAAACGGGCGCCAGCCAGCCCACTGACGCGGCTATTCCGGCGCTCTATCACACTCTTTCTGGTTGATGGCGCCAACCTGCCGCAGTGGCTGATCTCGATACCCGTGAAGGAGTTAGCGACGGAGATCGAGTCCCGTTATCAGGCAACCCTTCTCGCCCACGAGATTGGTGTTGTGGATTGGCTGCCTTCTTCCAGTAGAGCATAGGCGCGCATTTTGAGATCTGTATAACAGTTAACCCTTCAGTCGCGCCTCCCCTGTCACAATGCCAAACGCCATGATTCGCCGCGCGCTCAGGCGTAGAGCGCACGGATGGCGCCAGGCTAACGGTGAGAAACGGCCAGCATTTCGAGGCTATCCACCAGCCGGGGGCCGGGTCGGCTGAAGTAGGCTGAGCCATCGACCACGTGGATACGCTCGTTGCGCACGCAGGGCAGCCGCGCATACTTGGGCAACGCCTCGATGATGGGGAGATCCTGGCATGGCGCGCTCGGCGCTGAATCCACAGCAGGAGATGACCATCACCTCTGGCTGAAGCGCCACCACCTGCTCCCATTTGATGCGTTCCGAGGGCTGTCCTTCACGTCCAATTGGATCGTAGCCGCCTGCCAGTCGCACCAGTTCAGGATTCCAGTGGCCGCCACAGAACAACGGGTCGATCCATTCGAGAAAGGCGACGCGCGGCTGCTCGGTGGCCTGCGCGACCGTCTCGCGCACCTGATCGATGCGCGCCTCCAGCGAGCCGACGAGAATCTGGCTGGCGGCCTGGTGGCCGGTGGCCTCGCCCACCATCTCGATATCGCCCAGCACTTCATTGAGCGACATCGGCTCCAGGTTGATGACCTCGGGGACATGGGGCAGATCGCGAATGGCGTCGAGCACGTCTTCCATATCCACGGCGCAGACCGTACACAACTGCTGCGTGACGATCAGGTCAGGCTTCAAATTGGCCAGCATCTGGCGGTCGATGGTGTAGAGCGAGTGCGCGTCGCTGGTCCAACTGCTCGCGTACGGCGTCGTCGATCTCGCCACTGGACATATCGGGCGTGAGCCGCGAGCGGGTTATCTGTGGCTTGGCGAGCACGACGGAGGGGTAGTCACACTCATGGGTCACGGCGACCAGCAGATCGGCCAGCCCCAGCGCACAGATGATTTCGGTGGCGCTGGGCAAGAGCGAGACGATACGTGGGGCATGCGACATGGGACACCTCATCATAGGTGGCTAGCGAGGCGGCTATCGGTTCCGTCGTCACGGCTGGATGCCTCCGCAGGCTGTCAGTATACCGCCATTGGTCAGTAGGCGGTGAAGACAATCTGTCTGGCCCAGCGCAAGACGATACGCGCGCTGTCGAGTAACTGCTGCGCGGTGTCGGGGCCAACGGCGTCATCAGCCAGTTCCGCAGGCAACTCGCTCGTCAGGAATTTCGCCGGGTGATAGGGCGTCAGCGTATCCAGCGTATCGAGCAGATCGGGCGGCGCATTCACCAGCGTACCCAGCGCGCGCAGATCGTGGTCGTAGGTGGCGCGGGCGTCGTGGCTGAGCACATACACCGATTGCAGCGACTTCTCGGCCACC
This sequence comes from uncultured Chloroflexia bacterium, assembly GCA_963702665.1. Taxonomy (GTDB): domain Bacteria; phylum Chloroflexota; class Ktedonobacteria; order Ktedonobacterales; family JADMIN01; genus DAHUXT01. The sequence continues at coordinate 12,438 of CAVPDP010000013.1, read as the reverse complement.
TGGTTGCTCAGGTCGGCGCAGTTGTAATAGTTGGAGACGGCCAGCGCCAGGCCAGCGCTGGAGTGGTCTTGCGCCGCCTCCGCCCAGATGCCCAGCGCCTCATCAAGACTCATGTGAACGGCCTCTTTGTCTAAACCTATCGAGATATGGCGACACGTGGCCGCTGGTGATGTGATCGTACCGCGCCGTGGCCTGAAGCGCCACGGCTAATCCTGAAAATCAGCGTATCCGCTTGCCAGCGCAAGGATACGGAACGACCAAGATTAGCCGCAGGGCTTTAGCCTGCGGCCTGCGTGCCCCTAGCTCGCCAGGTCGGCGGCGAGAATAGCGGGCAGTTCAGCGATAGCGACGCGTCGTTGCGCCATGCTGTCGCGCTCGCGGATCGTCACCTGCTGGTCTTCCAGACTCTGAAAGTCCACGGTAATACAATAGGGCGTGCCGATCTCGTCCTGCCGCCGATAGCGTTTGCCGATGTTGCCGCCGGTGTCGTCGTACTGCGTCAGGCCCAGCCCGCGAATCGACTGATGCACCTCGTGCGCCAGGTTCACCAGCGGCTCCTTCTTGGAGAGCGGCATGACAGCGGCCTTGACCGGAGCCAGCTTCTTGCTCAGTCGCAGCACCACACGCTTCTCCCCCTCGACCACCTCTTCATCATAGGCGTCGCAGAGGAAGGCGAGCGCGGTACGGTCAGCGCCTGCGGATGTCTCGATGATGAACGGCACATAGCGCCGCTGCGTGGCGTCGTCGAAGTAGCTCAAGTCTTTGCCGCTAAATTCGATATGCCGCCGCAGGTCGAAGTCCGTCCGGTCGTGGATGCCCTCGATCTCGCGCGAGCCAAACGGGAACTCGAAATAGACATCGACCGCCGCGCGGGCATAGTGCGCCAGCTCCTCGGGGCCGTGCGGGTGGAACTGGAGGTGTTCGCGCTTCATGCCAAGGTCGAGGTACCACTGGAATCGTCGCTCGCGCCAGTAGTCGAACCACTGCGTCTCGGACTCCGGGTCGATGAAGTACTGCATCTCCATCTGCTCGAATTCGCGCATGCGATAGGTGAAGTTGCCGGGGCTGATCTCGTTGCGGAACGCCTTGCCAATCTGCGCGATGCCAAATGGCAACTTCTTGCGCATGCTCTGCTGGACGTTCTCGAAGTTGACATAGATGCCCTGCGCCGTCTCTGGCCGCAGGTAGACCAGCCCGGCCTCTTCTTCGATTGGCCCCATATACGTCTTGAACATCAGATTGAACTGGCGTGGCTCGGTGAGCGTGCCGCGTTTGCCACAGGTGGGGCAGACGTCGGGATCGCCGCTCATCTCCTCCACCTGGTCGGCGCGGAACCGCCCCTTGCAGTTGGTGCAGTCCACCATGGGGTCGGTGAAGACGTCTTCGTGGCCAGACGCCTGCCAGACACGACGCGCCATCAAGATGCTGGCGTCCAGCCCCACCACATCGTCACGCATCCGGGTCATGGTCTCCCACCAGTTGCGCTTGACGTTGTTCTTGAATTCGACGCCGAGTGGGCCGTAGTCAAAGACCGCGTTGATTCCGCCGTAGATTTCGCTGCTGGGGAATATGTAACCGCGCCGTTTGCACAGCGAGATAATGTCCTGCATCCGGTCGTTGCCTTCGCGCTTGTCCATATCGTCCTTCCCCTGCTCCATCGCCGCGATGAGCTACGGCTATAGCGCAGCCATCCCTCGCCCGAAAGACGCCTGTACCCTGCGCATGAATTGACTCGCGCGCAAAAAAAGGAAGGTGGGGGAACTCGCCCCTACCTTCGCGGCGTCTACTCTACATCCCCGCACAGCGGTGTATCCGGCTGGGCTGCGCTTCATCGGCATTTTATCCCGTGCGAGGGGGGCTGTCAATGAAGATGCGCTGGCAGGGAGTGGCATGGGCTGGTACGGAAAGTGTTGCACCGCTGCGTATTTAGGTTATAATTTGCCGCGTACCTCCCGATACACAGGAAGCTGGCGGCGTTTCGTGGGCTTGGAAGGTAAAGCAAAGGCAGGGGCATGGGCGACGGAATAGACACACGCGATGGCATTACGGACGCCGACGAGACACCGAGTGCGAGCAGCGTCGCGCCCGCAACATCTGGGGCGGCGGCATCGACTGACGAGACGCGGCAGACGCCAGAAGCGCCCAAGCCGTGGATGGCGCGGTATATTCGCCAGCAGCTTCCGCGTATCATGCCCTGGGTCATGACGACGATTGCGCTCATCATTGTTGGCATGCTGGCGCTGCTCCTCGCCGATACGCGCACCACCGACGCCGCAGTGCGGGCAACGCCGACTACCACTCCGGCGCCGACCGCGACAGTCGCCCCAACCGCGACGCCGATGCCCATCGACGGTTTCCAGTTCTATCGTGATCCCGCAAACCACTTCATCATCCAATATCCGCTGGGATGGTATGTCTCGTCGGATAACACCAGCCAGGGTATTGAGTTCTGCGATGATTGTAACAATCCAGGCTATATCGTTCAGGTCAATACCCCCAGCAACCTGGGTGATATTGGCCCACCGCCAAGCGAGAACACCGCTGCGGGCTGGGTGAAGTATGCGCTGAACGGACTCGCGTCGCACCTGCAATCTGGCACGCTCACCCCATCGGGCGCGCAACAGCCGATTGTGATCGGCGGCGTCGTCTGGCAGAGCGGCAGCGGGCTGGTGACCGATAGCAGCGGCGGCGTGAGCTTCAGGGTGCAGGTCTATGCCACGGTCTATGAAGCCAAGCCCTACATTCTGGTACTCTCTACGACAGAAGATCGCTTCACCGCCGGAACCATTCAATTCTTTGGGCCAATGCTTCAGAGCTTCCAGTTTGTCAAGCCGACTCCGTAAGACCTACCAGAGGAGCCAGATACCGCATGGCATTTATCCCGCGTACCCCACGCCGACGCGCCGACGCCGCGCCCGGAGCATCATCCGCAACGCCAGCCGATCAGGCCAGCGGCGACGTGTCTGCGCCAGCCGCCAGTGACGCTCGCCCGGTCGCGCTGCTGCCGCTGCGGATACTCGTCTTCACCGGCGGAATGACCTCCATGTTTCTGGAGATGTCGGCGTCGCGTCTGCTCGCGCCCTATTTTGGCACCTCGCTCTTCATCTGGGCCAACCTGATCGGCCTCGTGCTGATCTATCTCTCGGCGGGGTACTTTATCGGCGGCAGGTTAGCGGATCGCTATCCCAGCATGCGGCTGCTCTGCATCCTCACCGCCCTCGCCGCGCTGGCGACCGGGCTGATCCCGTTCATCAGCAAGCCCGTGCTCGACTGGTCCGTCACCGGAATGACCGAGGTGAACGCCAGTGTCTTCTATAGCTCGCTGATTGCGGTGATCTTGCTCTTTGGCGTGCCCATCACGCTGCTGGGCATGGTCTCGCCATTCGCCGTGCGCCTGAATACGCGCTCCGTCGGTGGCGCCGGGCGTAGCGCGGGCGGTCTCTACGCGCTCTCCACCGTCGGCAGCATCGTCGGCACCTTCCTGCCCGTGCTGCTACTCATCCCTAACATCGGCACCAAACGCACCATCCTCACCGCCTGTGTCCTCTTGCTGGCGGCCTCACTCTACGGCCTGCGTTTCTGGGAGCGCATCGCCGTCGCGATACCCGGCGCACTGCTGTTGCTGCCGGTGCTGCTGCCTCAGGTTGCCCCATTAGGCGCGCTCAAGACGACGCCCGGCATGATCTATAATCAGGAGTCGCTCTACAACTACATTCAGGTGGTGCAGACACCCGACGGCACGCGCCAACTCGTGCTCAACGAAGGCGAGGCGATCCACTCGGTCTACAATCCCAACCAGATTCTGACCGGCTGGTACTGGGATTACTTCCTGGCGATGCCCTATTTCAACGCGGGCGAGAACGCTGGCAAGGTCAAGCATGTCGCCATCATTGGGTTGGCGGCGGGCACAATCGCCCGCCAGTTCACCGCTGTCTACGGTCCCGTGCCGATTGATGGGGTTGAGATCGACCCGGCGATTGTGGATGTCGGGCGGCGCTACTTTGACATGACCGAGCCGAATCTGCATGTGCATGTCGCCGATGGCCGCACCTTCATGCGCGCAACTCACGGCACGTATGATGTGGTGGCGATTGACGCCTTTCAGCAGCCCTACATTCCGTTCCAGTTGACGACCAAAGAGTTTTTCCAGGAGATTCGCGCGCATATGTCGCCGACCGGTGTCCTCGTGCTGAATACCGGCCATACCCGGACGGACTACCGGCTGGCGCAGGCGTTCATCAACACCCTCAGCCAGGTATTTCCCAGCGTCTACGCCTTCGATGTGCCTAATACCTTCAATACCGAGATCGTTGCGACCAATAGCCCTACCACTCTCACCACTTTTCGTGATAACCTTACGCGGGTTCCCGCAGGCTCGCTCCTTGGGCGGGTCGCGGCGGAGGTGTTGCCGGTGGCGCGTGTGGCGCGACCACAGCCAGGCGGCATCGTCTTCACCGACGATCAGGCCCCCGTCGAGCAGTTGACGGATCAATTACTACTCAACTATATCCAGCAGGGCGGTTAGGAGCAGGCGGCGCATGAGTGTCATGGCGATTGTGGGCGCCCAATGGGGCGATGAGGGCAAGGGCAAGATTATCGACGAGCTGGCCGACCGGGCGGCGTATGTCGCGCGCTATCAGGGCGGCGGCAACGCGGGCCATCGGGTGGTGCATGGCGAGCGGGAGTTCGCGTTTCATCTGGTGCCCGCTGGCATTCTGCACGGTGGCGTCACCTGCATCATCGGCAATGGCGTCGTGGTTGATCCGCGTGGATTGCTGAGTGAGATGGATGACCTGCGCCAACTTGGCGTTGATCTCAAACGCCTCTATATCAGCGAGCGCGCCCATGTCGTCATGCCGTACCACCTGATGCTGGATCGCCTGGAGGAAGAGAGCCGTGGCGCCGAGCGCATCGGCACGGTGCAGCGCGGCATCGGCCCGGCCTATGTCGATAAGTATGCGCGCAATGGCATCCGCATGGCTGACCTGCTGGATGTCGATGCGTTTCGCACCAAGCTCTCGTCCGTCCTCGATCAGAAGAACCGCCTGATTACGCAGATTTATGGCCAGCCGCCGCTCTCGCTCGAAGAGATCCACACCGAGTATGTCGGCTATGCGCAGCAGCTACGCCCCTACATCACCGATACGCAGGCGATGCTTCAGGAGGCGTACGAGCAGGGCAAATCGATTCTGCTGGAGGGCGCTCAGGGCGCTCTGCTGGATGTGGACTTCGGCACCTACCCCTTCGTGACCTCTTCCTCGACCATCGCGGGCAACGCCTCGACCGGATCTGGCCTCTCGCCGCGCTGCATCGAGCATGTGCTGGGCGTCTATAAGGCGTATATCACCCGCGTCGGCAGCGGGCCGATGCCCACCGAGTTGTTCGACAACGTGGGCGATCAACTGCGCGAGGCCGGGCACGAGTATGGGACGACGACCGGGCGTCCGCGCCGCTGTGGCTGGTTCGACGCGGTAGCGGGCCGCTTCGTCGCCAAGCTCAACGGCTTCGACGGCATGGCGATCATGAAGCTGGACGTGCTCGACGAGTTCGAGACGATACGCATCGCCACGTCGTATCGCATGGGCGACCGCGAGCTGCACGCGCCGCCCGCCAACCTGAACGACCTCGCCGCCTGCGAGCCGGTCTATGAGGACTGGCCCGGCTGGATGACCTCGACCACAAACGCGACGACGATGGACGAACTGCCCGAGGCCGCCCGCCGCTATCTCCACCGCCTGGAGGAACTGCTCGATACGCCGCTCTCGCTGGTCTCGGTCGGCGCTGGCCGTGGCCAGACGATCCACCTGCGCGAACTGAGCGTGTAGCGACGGCTGGCGGCTGAAGCCGCGCCTACGGGCTTCGCCGCAAAGGCCGCCTGCGCGGCCTGCCAGAACAGACGCCCCCCGCCTCTGGAGCCTGCGAAGGCAGGCTTCGCGGCCGACCGGAGGCAGGCCCTTAGCCGCGCGTTTACGCGCCAGGCGTCTGTCTGTACTATTTTGAAAACAACATTATGGCCGAGACCATATCCCGCTACCCTGCTGCGTAGTAATACACCGCATACCCGCCGACGACCGCGCGCGTATAGCCCTCGTGCGGCAATCCCGCCGCCGCCGCGAGTTGCGCGAACTGGCGATCCTGCACGCTGTTCGAGCGTCAGCAGATAGGCGGGATGTGGCGTTCGTGCCAGTTCATCGACCCACGGCTGGTAGCGGTTAGAGTTCAGCGTCAGATTGGGCTTGCCGACCTCGCCGCGAATCGCGCAATGCAGCCGCTCGTCTGTCTCGAAGGCGACGCGATAGCATGCCCAGTAGTCATTGGTGTAATAGGCCGTGACATGGTGGGCGTCGAAGAACGCGATGATCGGGCGATCCACTGGCACGATTGGCGAACCAAAGCGTGTGGCGTCGGCGGAATAGCCCAGTGTCTGCGCGCCACCATAGAGGCTACTCGCCAGCAGCCAGAGCAGCCCCAGCGCCGCCAGAGTGGGGAGGATCGCGCGTTTCCACGTGACGCGAGAGCCGCCTCGCGATTCTGGCTCCCCCTCTCCTCGCAGGGGAGGGGGCTGGGGGGAGGGTTCCGCAATCCCCTCAGCCGCACAAACACGGGCTGCGCCGCCTCCCACAGCACGCCGAAGAAAAGCGGCGTCGCCAGATAGAGCGGGATCAGATAACGCGCCGAGGTGAACTGGAAGTTCGCGGCGTCACGGCTGGTGAGGAACAGCGCCAGGGTCAGCAGCGCGACGCCCAGCAGCATCGCCCGCAGCCAGCGCCGCGCACTCTCGGCTGCGCTAGATTCCGCCGCCAGCCGCGCCGCCTCCGCCTCGGTGGCTGGTGGGATGCGCACGCCACGCCGGGCCAGCCAGTCGCGCACGATGGCCAGTTGTGGCGTCTGTCGCAGCCAGAGCCACAGCCAGCGGCCAAGCTGCCACGCGACCACGCCCAGCAGGATCAGCGCGACCAGCGAGATCAGCGCGTTCGGTAGCTGGCACGCCGGGGTGTTGCCCGTGGCGCCGCTGGCCATCGACGGCGGATACGAGTCCCAGATGTTGCCCTGGGTGATGCAGACATGCGGACTACCCGCCGCGACTGGCAGCCCGGCCGTGAGCGCCCCAGCGGACTGGTTCAGTAGCCCCGATGGGTTGCTCTGATGCGAAAGCTGCTTATAGGTGGCGTTGCCCGTCGCGATATTGAAGCTGATGTAGGGCCACGCGCCGATGACGAACGCCAGCGCCAGCGCTACCCCCGCCAGCGAGAGCAATTCACGCCAGCGTCCGAGCAGCAGCGCGCCCCCCGCCACCAGCAGAATCGGCGCGATCAGCAGATCCGACCAGAGGCCAAGCCCGGCAAGATAGCCGATGGCCGCGTAGAGCGCGATACAACGGAGCCAGCCAGCGCGGCTTGTGGGGCGCGCGTTGGGCAGCCGCAGCCGCGACCAGACGCCAAGCAAGATGAGGCCGCCGAGCAGCAGCAACTCCTGATAGCCGCCAATCGGGGCCAACTGGCGCAACGTGAAGATCGGCGGGCTGATGACGAGCCAGGCGAGCGCGAGCAGTCCCACCGTTGGCCCGTAGGCGGCGCGGCCCAGGGCATAGACCGTCACGAGGAAGCCCAGCGTCAAGAGCAGCGCGCTCAGCCCCAGCACGAACGTGGACGAGCCAAAGAGCGCGAAGAGCAGCGCGGCGAAATAGGCCTCGAATGGCCCCATGTAGTTCTGGCCCCAGAAGAAGGTGGGGCGGTCGCCGTGCAAGATGTGGCGGGCCATCAGCCCGATCACCGCTTCATCGCTATCGAGCGCGGGCCAGCCACGGGCCAGCAGCGCCAGCCGATAGATGGCCGCCAGCGCCAGCAATACCAGCGCCACCCGTCCGGGCGTCAGCGCTCGTCTCGTGGCGTAGAGCAGCCGCCCGCCAGATGTAGCGCCCGGCGTGGCTAGTGGATGCGATGATTCGGTCGTCGCGCTCATGCCCATCCTTCCAGGCGCGTCAAAGCGCAGTTGCAACACGGTGCTGACAGTCCCGGCCTTGATGGTGTTTCACCACGTGATGCGGTCCTCGCGGGGGCAGACCTCACCCCCAGCCCCTCTCCTCCGAGGAGAGGGGAGTCCATTGGTGGCCATTCGTCGCGCTGGTCGCATCAGTCCCTCCTCTCGTAGGGGAGGGTGGCCGACAGGCCGGGAGAGGTTCGCACCCATGATGAGACGAACAATAACGTAAACGCCATGTATGGCCGAGTGCGGCATCTCAACGACATCAACCGCCAGCGCTCATTATTCTACAACAGCGCCTATCTCGCTCAGTAATAGATGGTACGGGTGCGGTGATAGGGGACGCCATCGGCGGGCGCATCCTGGCTTTCGAGCCAGATGCGATAGTCAATCGCGCTGGCCGTCTGCTGGATGCCCATCTGCGCCAGCGCCTGTCGCAGCAGCTCGACCGCCCAGATCGTCGCCGCCCGTATCTCCACCTCGGCATCGGCGCCCGCCGGAATCAGCGTGTAACTCGCGATCAGTTCGGCCAGTTCCGGCTCGTAGACCAGCACGCCCTCGCGGCGTAACATCTGCGGCAGCTTGTAGTCCGCGAAGGCGGTGAGCCGCTCGATGCCACGCAACGCGCCCCAGCCCTTCGCCGCCAAAGGTGGTGTGCAGATCGGCGACGCATATCTGCGCCCGCTTGAGAAACGGCACGGGCTGCTCGTCCCATTCGGCGACATCGGCAAACGAGGGAAAATCGCGCGCCAGCAGCAGCGCCAGCGCCACCGCGTCATAGTTCGCCGCCTCGATAGCGTGGACCATCTGGCCGCCGTAGCGCTCGCTCAGCACACGCCCCACCTCGCGCGCATTGGCGAGCCGCTCATCGAAGAGCGGAATGGATGGGCAGCCCGGCGCGGGCCGCAGTATCTCCGCAAGCTGGCTGGCCGAGAGTTCGCGCGAGATAGGCCGCGTCGGTCAGCGGTACGCCCTCGTCCATGGCGCGGGTGAGCGCCGCCGCCAGCGCATAGTAGCCATCCCAGGTGTTGCCGCGCCATTCCACCGACCAGCGGGCCTCACCTGGCTCGCCCCAGAAGCAGAAGTTGAGGGCGTCCACCAGCAGCATCCAGTTCGCCGTGCGCTCGGTTCCATCGCTGAAGTGCATCGCCGCGAAGTCCGCCGCAACTGGCTGGCCAGGGTTGCTGCGCCCAGCGCGCCGCCAGACGTTCGGCGGCAGTGGCGTCGAGCGTCACCAGCGACCCCTCGCGCACGACGGTCGCCGTCCCGGTCAGCACGCCGAGTGCGTCATCGGCGGTGCGGTCAGCACGCTATCTGGTGGGGATATTGTCATCGTGATCCTCTTTTTGTGGCGGCCATTATCTGAGATGGCCATGCCGCAGGCTGAAGACCTGTGGCTAATCCTGATCGTTCGATATTCTTATGAATGTCGAGCGGATACTGTACGGGCGGGATTAGCCGTAGCATTATGATGATTTAAGAACTTCAACTTCATTGGGTGATAGGGGCTGACCTCACCCCCAGCCCCTCTCCTCGAGGAGAGGGGAGCCAGAACCAGCGCGCCTATCGCGCTCCGGTTGCCTGGCCCTCCCCTCGTAGGGGAGGGTGGCCGATAGGCCGGGAGAGGTTCGCGCCCGCGATGACCCGAAACTGGTTTACTATGTCGTTTGCCCACATCTCCCCGGCGCAAATTGTGCGCCCGCGCATATGGTACAATGCCGACCACTGGCGCTGTCAACGGCGACGGCGCTCTATCTCCTCACTTTGAAGGAGGCATAGCATGCTCGCACGCGACATTATGACCAGCCAGGTTATCAGTGTTTTGCCAACCGCCCCGACCCGTGATGTGGCCGACCTGCTCGCGGGCTATCGCATCAGCGGCGTTCCCGTCATCGACCAGCGCGGCCAGATGCTGGGTCTTGTGACCGAGGCCGATCTCATCAGCAAGCAGGGCGCCACCGCCGCCGACATCATGAGCGCGCGGGTCGTCACCGTGAGCGAGACGACGCCCGTTGACGAGATCGCCCAGATTCTGACGAGCAACCGCTATAAGCGCGTGCCGGTCGTGCGGAATGAGAAGGTGGTGGGCATCGTCAGCCGCGCCGATATCGTGCGCATGATGGCCAGCCGCTGGGCCTGCACCGTCTGCGGCGCCATTCAGCATGGGCGCATGCCAGCCGTCTGCCCGTCCTGCGGCGCCGATGGCAGCCACTTCGAGCGCGAGCTTGATCCGCGCCCAGAGGTGACGCAGCACCAGTAAGTTATGGCCGCTTGCCGGACATCTACCCCCAGATACCCCCATAACGTGACGGGACTATTGGCCAAAATCGGCGTACATCCCGGCTATATTCTTGTGCCTGCTTCTTGCAATCGAGTACAATGGCATCCGTCTTAGACCGTATTCTTGTCTCTTACTGCCTGGCTGCCGAATCGCCGCCCGTCCCCATTGGCAGGCGAGCGCTGTCTGGCATTGCTATGGCGCAACTACGCGAAACCACGGCGCTACCAATCTGAACGCATCTTTGGAAAACAACATACAGCCAGCGGATGACTTCATGCGCGAGCACAAAGGGGGCGATTGCCAGTGACGACGACACGTGTGTTTGCGATCGCGAATCAAAAGGGTGGCGTGGGCAAGACCACCTCCACGATAAATCTGGCGGCGTTTCTGGCGAATGCGGGCCGCCGGACGCTGGTCATCGACCTCGACCCGCAGTCCAATACGACGACGGGCCTCGGCGTCGATTCCCATAGCGTGGGCGGCTCCATCTATGAGGTGCTCGTCAATGAGAGCGTCAAACCCGCCGATGTGATCCGCAAGGAGATTCGCCCCAATCTCGCCCTCTTGCCCGCGAAGGTCGATCTCTATGCCGCCGATATCGAGCTGGTCTATCTGGATAACCGCGAATATCGGATGCAGCACATTCTCGATCAGGTGCGCGACGACTATGACTTCATACTGATCGACTGCCCGCCATCGCTTGGCCTGCTGACGGTGAATGCGCTGACCGCCGCCGATGGCGTGATTCTGCCGTTGCAGTGCGAATACTTCGCCCTCGAAGGCATGCAGCAATTGCTCAACACCATCCGCCTGGTGCGCGACCGCCTGAATAATCGCGTCTCGCTCTTTGGCGTGGTGCTGACGATGTATGACCCGCGCACGAACCTCGCCAAAGAGGTGGTTGATGAAATCAGTCAGCACTTCCCCAAGGAAAAATTCGATACCCTGATTCCGCGCAACATCCGGCTCTCAGAGGCGCCGAGCTATGGCCGCACCATCCTGGAACACGATCCGCGTTCCCCGGGCGCGCTGGCCTATAAGGCGCTGGCAGAGGAAGTAATCGCTCGCGCAGCCACAATGGAGTCGATACATGCCTAAACAACGTTTCGGTCTCGGTCGCGGGCTGGACGCGCTGATCCCCGGCGCCAGCCTTGCCGATGTCGCGCCACTCTCGGAAGATACGCCGCTCGATTCCCGGCTCTCGCCCTCGTCGGTCTTCGAGGCGCCGGTAGACGCGATCTCGCCCAATCCCCAGCAGCCGCGCGCATCCGTTGACGACGACCCACAGTTGCGCGAACTGGCCGCCTCGATCCGCGAGTATGGGCTGTTGCAGCCGCTGCTGGTGACGATCAGCGGCGAGGATGACCACGGCCCGCTCTTCCAGTTGATCGCGGGCGAGCGCCGCTGGCGGGCGTCGCGGCTGGCCGAGTTGCGCATGGTTCCGGTGGTGATTCGCGAGGCGACGCCGCAACTGATGCTGGAGATGGCGCTGATCGAAAACCTCCAGCGCACCGACCTCAATCCGCTGGAAGAGGCCCAGGGCTATCTGATGCTGATAGAGGAGTATGGGCTGACGCAGGAACTGGTGGCCCAGCGCATCGGACGCAATCGCGCGACCATCGCCAACACGGTGCGGCTGCTCCAGTTGCCCGAAGAGGTGCGCGAGGCGCTGGTGACGATGCCACGCGCCTTCACCGAGGGCCACGCGCGCGCCGTCTTGCAGATCAACGGCGACGCGGCGCGCATCAACGCGATGAAGCAGATCATCGCGCAGGGGATGAGCGTCCGCCAGGCCGAGGAACTGGCCCGCCGACTGAACGAGCGCGCGCTGGGGCTGGCCAACGACCGCCGCGGCTCGATCACGCGCACCCAGAGCACCGAGACGCGCACGCTGGAGGAAGAGTTCACCCGCGCCGTCGAGATGAAGGTGCGGCTGCCAGCGGACGACACGCGGCAAGGGTCAGATCACGCTCTACTTCACCAATGACCAGCAGCTCGAAACACTGTATTCGCGGCTGGTGGGCGCCAACCGCGCCGAGCAAAACGGCCACGATGTCCTCACCATGCTCGATGGCAACGGCTCTTTTGGCGTCTCCTACGACGACCTTGTCGAAGACGATCTGATCGAAGACGACGAGGATGATGAGGACGAAGAAGAAAACGCCGACGAGAAC
>CAVPDP010000012.1:0-65551 GCA_963702665.1 uncultured Chloroflexia bacterium | reverse complement strand
CCCGCGAAATAGCACGGGGACTATCACAAGCGTGACGGCTACTCGCAGGGCAGGACAAGGGCAGAGACTATCCCTGAGGGGCTCCGGTGTTGATCGGTGTCCCTTTGAAACAGCCCAGCGTATAGGGATACTCGGCTGTCGCGTCGTAGTGATACATGCTGATCTGTTTGCCGTCCCATATGACCGTGCTGACGCGCCCATGGCAGGCATCGAGATCGCTATTGGTGAGCAGCCGCCCATTCGCGTCACGCTCGACATAGATCCCGAAGCCGTCGAGCGCATACCCCACCAGGGTTGATGAGCCAGTGGCATTCTTCAGCAGGCACGACGTGATGTCGTGGTAGTGATACATGCCTTGTTGCTGCGGGTGTCCACCGCAGAGATCCTGCACCTCGTGGGCCACGCCATCGCGAAGTTGCGCATCCAGCGGATCGAAGAGCGCCACCCCATCCAGCGTCACTCCAATGGGGCCACCATGGAGGCAGGTTGGCTGACTCGCCACCGTCGGATTCACGGGCACGCGGTAGGTCAGGTTTTGCGCTGTGATGCGGTTGGGATTGCCATCATAGTGGTAGGCTGGATCACTCCGCGCGATGGGGAAGACGCCGGTCGGCTCGCCCTTCGGGAGATCGTTGGTCGTGATGGTGCGCGTATTTCCTGCGACAGTGATCGAGAGGGCAGCGTTTGGCCATGTTATAGCGCCTTGCACGACCGCTTTGGCGGAGGGATTCCAGGTTCCTGCCGCAGTGTTAATCCACGGAGCGCTACCTGGCGCGCCTCCGGCCGGGCCGTTCGTGTTCAGGGTACAGAGCATGATGAAGCCAACTTGTGCTGTCAGGCGGACACGCCCATCCCCCAGCGGGAGACTGGTTTTGCTGATCGTGGTCGAGCCACTGGGAGAGCCACTGGGAGAGGATATGTCACTCGCGCCACTGCCAGGCGTGGATGCGCTGCCTGAAGGTGTAGGTGAGGCGCATGCGGCGATACTTATCAGCAGTAGTGTCGCCCCAAGTGCGCAGAGGGTCGCCTGCCTGTATTTTCTCTGTTCCCCATGCTCCCTTCGTTTCGTGATGTGCGCACGTGTGCTGAAACTGGCTCCCAGTCTCATCATGTTCATGTCGGGTGAGGCCCTTTCTCTGGCGCCGTGAACAAAACGGCAAGCGCTTGTTATCCGTGCCTTCAACTGTATCTTGCTTTGCTGAAGACATGCTAGCGCCCACACCCCGAACACCCCACATGCGCCGTATCTTAAGGAGATTCTAAGTTTATTCCAGCACGATGCTCTGCTTGCGCGCGAGATAGCCCAGTTTGCCCGCGAGATTCTCGATGGCTTCGGGCCAGGTGAACTCGGCGGCGGTCTGCCAGCCAGCGGCGCGAATCTTCTCTTTTCCTCCGGGTGGCGCAGCAGATGGAGCAGATAGCCGACGATCTCATCGGGGTCTTCGGTTTCGAGGGCCACCGCATTCTCGAACGAGACGGCGTAATCCTCGCCGGTTGAGCCAGTGAAGGCGATGCCACGCGCGGCCATCACCTCTAGCCCGACCAGACCGAACGGCTCGTGGCCGCTATTGGCCAGCACCGCATCGGCGGAGGCATAGCACATCCGCACGAACTCCTCCGGCACGAAGAAGCGCAGATTATAGATATCAGCCTCGCCCGCGTCGCGCAGCAACTTGACGCATTCCTCCGGGGTGGGACGGCGCGCCTCGATGTCGCGTACCGTCAGCCCCAGGTAGCGCGCCCGGCCCAATACCTCGCCACCGTGCGGCTCGATGCCACCGCGAATCACCATCGTGATCGGGTGGCCGCTATACTTCAGCCGCGACGCCGCCTCGATGGCCATCAGCCAGCGTTTGTCGGGGTCGAAGCGGCCAATCTTGAAGAAGAAGAGCCGGTCGGGATTGCCACGTTGCGCCGCCTCGCGTAGCGCGCGCGTCGAGCGGGCGTTGACCGCGTTGAGATAGCGCTGGGGGATGCCATTGGGAATGGTCAGCGCGTTCACGTTGTACTCCCACAGACGATGCTTCATATAGCGGCTGACTGTGGTAATGGCGGTGGTGAAGTTCAGCTTGCTCCAGTTGATGCGATGCAGCGACATCAGGCTATTGCAGTTCCACATCAAGATGCAGTGGTGGCGCACGTTGTGCCAGTGCAGCATGTCTGATGTGCGGATCATCGTCTCGGCGGTATGCCAGTCCTCGCCGATGATAACGACAATCTTGTCGGCCTCCACGGCTGGCCGGACAATCTGATCGTAGACGAAGTAGGGCACCGACTCGTTGTAATCATAGACCTTGTGTTCTTCGCCGTCATAGACCCCATTGGGATAATGTCGGCTGATCCACTGGCTCCAGCGGCGCAGATGCAGATGGCCATTCTCCAGGTCTTCGCTGGCGGGCTTGTTGGGGTCGCCGACGAAGATCAGATGCGTATCGTAGCCAAGTTGCGCCAGCGATTCGGTGAATTCCGTGACGCGCGTGCCGAGTCCGCCCGCCATCGAGTAGATATCTGGCCCCTCGAAGCAGAGCGAGACGAAGACGGTATTATCTGGCGAGATGCCGCCACCGTGTCTGCTTGCCCTGGGCGTCGCGGGTTCGACAATGGCTTCACGCGAACTGGTGGTCGCGGCGTCCACCACCTCTTCGGGAAGTATCGGCTCAGCGGCGTTACGCTGTGACGTCCCATGCGCCGATGCGTTGGCGGACGGGCGTCGCGTACGCGCGCGTCGTACCGTGCCCGTCTGCTGCTCCGCTGGCGCGGCATCCACATGCGTCGGCTGGTGCTGCTGCTCTGTCATGCCAGTGTATCTTTCTATTTCACCCAACAGTGTGTCATCTATCGTCCGGAAAGTATCTCATATGTCTCGTCGGCACGGGGCGCTGATTCCGCGCCCGACACGCGTCGTCGCGCGAATCGCTGGAACGAAGTCGAAGAGGTCATCCATGAACTGCGCTCTTTGCCCTTAGACGGCCTGCCGCCAGCAGTGGTCACAGTCGGGTATCCCCCGTCATGTGACACGCCGCGTCAAAGATACGTCTCCAGCCAGCGGAGCATGCGTTCATCGAGATCGCGGGTATGGTCGCGCTCGCTGAATCCGTGGCCCTCGCGTGGATAGACGACCAGCTCCGTTGGCACATTGCGTTCGAGCAGCGCCCGATGGAAGGCGTACGCCTGGTTCACCGGCACGCAGGGATCCTCCTCGCCATGCAGGATCAGCGTGGGTGTGGTGATGCTCTCGGCGAAGGTGAGCGCCGAATGCGCCCGGTAGACTTCCGGCTGGGTGAGTGGATCGGCGGCGAGGATGCGCATATCCCAGTCGGGGATGTTCGTCTGCGCGTGGAAGCTGTGATAATCGCAGACACCAGCGCCCATCATCGCCGCCTTGAACCGCCGCGTCTGGCTGATGGCCCACGCCGTCATGAAGCCACCATAGCTCCAGCCGACGATGCCGATACGTTCGCCATCCACCAGCCCGCGCTCGACCAGAGCGTCGATGCCACTGAGAATATCTTGCAGGTCTTTGCCGCCCGCATCCCCCAACACCGCATCGGCGAAGGCGACGCCGCGCCCCAGCCCGCCGCGTATGTTCGGCTGGAAGACGGCGAACCCAGCGCTGGCGCAGATCTGCCCCCACATCACTCCACCGCGCCAGTCCGTCTGCCAGGCGGCGGATGGCCCGCCATGTATCTGCACCACCAGCGGCGGTGGCTCGCCGCGCGTCGTGACGAGCTGGCGGCGTGAATAGCCCCTCGATTCGCCAGCCGTCAACGCTCTCCCAGGTGACCACCTCGGCGGGCGCGAGCAGGAGCGTCTCCTCGATCAGCCGGTTGAGGTGGGTGAGTTGGCGCCATTCCAGGCGCGCCTCGGCTCCATCCGCCGAAAGCGCGCCAGCCCAGACATCGGACGGATGCAGCCGGTCGGAGGAATGGGTGACGAGCGTACGCAGATCAGGGGTTGCCGAGAGCCGTGGCCAGCCGCCGCCACCGATGATGAAGTCGCGGGAGAGCGGGCTGAGCGCGCCAGTCGCCTCATCCAGCAGCCCCACCTGATGCGCCACGCCGTCCCAGCCCGCATAGAGCATGCGCCCGCCATCGGGGAACCAGCGCACCCAACTGGGGCTGAACTCCACGCCTGGCGTTAGGTTGCGCGGCTGGCCGCCGGTCGCGGGAATGACGAAGACCTCGCCGCCCACCAGCCCACGATCACTCCACTCGCCCGATATATAGGCGACACGGCTGCTATCGGGCGACCATGCCAGCGCCCCCGCCTGCCGGGTGAGCTGGGTCAGCCGCCGCACGGCGCCACCCTCGGCTGGAACTACGCCCACCTGGCCACGATACCAGTCGGTCTCGCCGGGGCCAGCCGAGTAGTAGACGGCGAACTGCTGGCCATCGGGCGCCCAGGCGTATTCCCAGATGGTGATGTCGGCGGGTGTCACGGGATACGGCTGATCGCTGGTTGCGCCAACTGTCCAGAGGCGACGGTGGCGGTCGGGCGTGACCACTATCGGGTCTTTCGCTGGCTCCTTACCTTCCAGCGTCAGCAGCGCCAGGCGACTGCCATCGGGCGACCAGGCGAACGACTCGACGCCATTGGGGAGCGCGCAGAGGCGTCGTGGTGATCCGCCTGTCGCGGGCATCAGGTAGAGTTGCGCTTTGCCGCTGTCCTGCTCGCCATCGCGTGTCGAGAGAAAGGCGAGTTGCTGGCCATCGGGCGACCAGCGCGGATGGGTATCGTTGCCTGGCCCAGCGGTGAGCGCGAAGGGGTCGCCGCCATCCAGGGGAACCGTCCAGATGCGAGCGACTGGCTTCGGCTGATCCGCCGCCAAATCGCGCAGGACGAACGCGGCGCGGCTGCCATCGGGATGGATAGCTTCATCGTCAGGAACGCGTGTCTGGCGCAGGTTCGCCGATGTCACAGGCGCACGCGCGGGTTCCAGATGGATGTTGTCTGGCGTACGCGCCGCATCTCCTGCATCCACTGCATCCGTAGCCGATGTTGCTCTGGTCTTTCTCACAGTCCGCTCCTCGATGAGTACTCGCTTCAGACGTCTTTTGCGCGTCTATCAGGTGTCGCGCTGGGCGCGCAGCCGGTCGAAGGCGATACGCAGGCCACGCAGCAGCAGATTGGAGTCGACGACATCAATGCATGGGGTGACGCCAGCGACGACATCAGCCAGGCCACCGTGGGCGATCACCCTGGCGCGCTCGCCGCCTGGTATCTCGCCGCGCAGTCGCGCAACCAGCCCCTCGACCATGCCGACATGCCCGAAGACGATGCCAGACTGCATGCTATTGGCGGTGTTTGTGCCAAGCGCGTGCGGTGGGGGCGTCAACTCCACCTGATAGAGTCGCGACGCGGCTCTCGCCAGCGCCTCTGCGGAGATGCCCAGGCCGGGGGCAATCGCGCCGCCGAGGAAGTCGCCCTCGGGCGAGACGCAGTCGAAACTGGTGGCGGTGCCAAACTGGATGACAATAGCTGGCCCGCCATAGATCTGATGGGCGGCGAGCGTGCTAATCATCCGGTCGGCGCCGGTCTCCCACGGGTTATCGACCAGCAATCTGACACCCAGATCGAGCTGGTGGGTAATGACGATAGCCTCGCAGCCGAGGTACTCGCTGGCGAGCGCCTGAAAGACGGGCGTGAGTGGCGGCACGACGCTGGCCACGATCACGTCGCTGATGGCTTCCATCCGCAGACCCGCCTGCTGGCAGAGGCTCGCCAGCAGCGCGGCATACTCATCCACCGTTTTCTCACGCACCGTCGCGACCCGCCAGCGCGCGCGCAATTCGTCGCTCTCGTGCGGGTAGAGGCCAAACTTGATCCCCGTATTACTGCAGTCAATCGCCAGTAACAGGGCAGGCTGCGCTTTTGCCATGAAATGCTCCCACACAATGTGTTGGCCTGCTTCAAGCCGCTCAGCACAGACACCTGCCTGATGCGACGACGGCTATTCTCTGCGGCGATTGTAGGCTCCCGCTCTCGACGGGTCAAGCATCTGGCCGATGTCAACAGGTTTTCGCGGCGATTTGCGCTGGATGGGCGTACGATGTGTACAATAGTGGGAACTCAAGATATGTTATCGATGCTATGGGAATGGCCAGCGCCTGTTCTGAGTAGGCGGAATCGGCGTCGGGATACATTCGATTGCTAGGGCTGTTCTTTGGGGAGACATCGTGATGAATGGCAGACGCAATCTCACCACCAATTGGCCAGAACCATCGGGCGGAAGGCAACGGACGACTATGGGGGCGGGCGCGACGCAACAGACGCCGCAGCAGAAACTCTATACAAACGAACGGCGCCGCAGACATCGGCTCGTCCGGCTCGTCTCGATAGGTATTCTGATCGGCACGGGACTCCTGATCCCGACGGCCCTGATTCCCACGCCCGATACCGTCTCGCTGGTATCGATACTTCTGGCGTTCGCGGGCGCGGGTATCGGCTATCTGCTCAACCGCATGCAGTTCATCGATTCCGCGGGCTATGCGGTGCTCGGTGGTCTGATGGTCGCGATAGGGTGGGAGGTCATCGCACAGTCGGCGCGCCAGGGTGGTCTCGATTTGAATGATCTGCGCGTCTATGACCTGTTTGTGCTGCCGATTGTTCTCTCGGCGGTGTTGGTCACGCGGCGCGGGCCGGTTATTCTCGCGGTCATGTCCATCACCTACACCATTGTCTCTCTGATTCTGCTCACCAAGTCACCAACCCTACAACAATACTGGGATGGCACGTACCCCTATGCGCTGGGGTCGTCGTATGATGTCGTGATTGTGCCGGTTGTGTTGCAGGCGATGTCCGCGACGGCGGCCTGGCTTGGCGCCGACAGCGTGCGCCGGGCGTTGCTCGACGCCTATCGCGTCGAGGAGTTATCAGCGGCGAAGGAGCAGGTCGAAGACCAGCAGCGGCGTTTGCAACGCGGCATCGCGCACATCCAGCAGGTGCATGCGGCGGTGGCCCACGGCCAGTGGGATGCGCGCGCCCAGGTAGAGGCTACCGAATTGATGCCGGTAGCCGTCAGCCTGAATCTGCTGTTGGATCGCATCTCGCGACTCACCCGCGACCAGGAGCAGCGCCAGCGCGTGGATCGCTCCGCCCACGAGTTGGCGCAGGCATTGCGGCGGCTGCGCAATGGCGACGGCTATGAGCCGCCCGCCTATACGGGCACCCCGTTCGATGAGGTGCTGGTAGAACTGAATGTGTTGCGGAACGCGCGACCAGAACATAGAGCGGTGAGTCAAGGGAGCGCTCCCGTGTGGCCGAGTATCGCCGAACCGCCGCGCAGCGAGCCGCCCCTGGAAACGTCCTCCTCGTGGCAGATGCCCGACACATCCGCGCAACCAGCGCCAATCGATCCGGGCGCTTCGCAGTCCTGGCCAGCGATACATGAGGCCGAGCAGCCGCCGCTGCCGCAGTGGCTGCGCGAGAACTAGCGCAGAGAAACCCATGTTGAGCTAGAAAATAGTGGGACAGTCCCGGCCTTGATGGTGATTTCGTGGTTATTCCGGCAACGTGGGCAGAACCTCACCCCCGGCCCCTCTCCTACGAGGAGAGGGGAGTACGCATGTAACCGTGTGGCGCTCCGTTCGCCCAGTCCCTCCCCTCGTAGGGGAGGGTGGCCAATAGGCCGGGAGAGGTTCGCGCCCGCGAGTATTATTGATGGCCGAGAGTGTTGAAAGTCACCAATGGAACTATTTCCCGATATTCACCTGATCGATGGTGTGAATTCCAATGCCTATCTGATCATCGAGCCATCCGGCCTGACCCTGGTAGATTCGGGGCTGCCGGGTAGCGAGACGAAGATTCTGACCTACCTGCGCAGGATCGGCAAAGTGCCGACGCAACTGAGCCATATCCTGCTGACACACCAGCATGTGGATCACGTCGGCGGCGCGGCGGAACTGGCGGCGTTGAGTGGCGCGGAGGTCATCGCCCATCCGCTGGATGCGCCTGCCATCGAGGGAGCCGCCCCGCGCGATATGCCGAAGGGGCCAATGGCCATCGCCTTTCGTGTCGCGCTGCTGCCGCGCCTGCGCCCGGTCGCGGTGACACGGCAGGTAACGGCGGGCGAGACGCTGCCCGTTCTGGTCGACGATGGCGGCCTTCAGGTGATCGCGACGCCGGGCCATACACGTGGCCAGATCGCGTTCTATCTGCCGGGACGCCGTCTGCTGTTTGCGGGCGACACCTACCGCCACACGATGCGCGGTGAGGTGGCGATTCCCTTCAGAATGTTCAACCGCGATACCGCCGCCGCGCGGGTCTCGCTGGCCTCGTTGGGCGCGCTCGCGATTGATGTCAGCCTACCAGGCCACGGCAAACCGATCCTGCGCGACGCCAGTGGGCCAGTGGGACGCGCCGTCAAGGCCGCTGGACGCTCCTCCGCGCCAGCCAATCGCTGACCCGCGCTGGCAAGTAGCCTGCACCCACCGCTATACTTCATAGTGGGATTGAACTTCCCGACATTCGCAAGTCCCTCGCAGTCGCGCCGCGCTGGGGTGGAGGAGTATGGCGGCACATCACACAGACGCCTCGTCCGAAACGTCGCCTGAAAAGGATAGGCGGCTCCGTCAGGCCGAACTCATCATCAGCCATGTGTTGCGTGGCGGCGTGGTGGCCAGCGCCTCGGTTATCCTGCTTGGGGTAGTGTGGTTTTACCTCCAGATGGCCATCACCGGCCATGCCACCCTGGCCTATCCACACTCGCTGCTCGGGGTCGCGCAGGAACTCGCTCGTGGCGAGCCGCTGGCCCTCGTTGCGCTGGGGTTGCTGATTCTGCTGCTGACGCCGATCCTGCGCGTGGCTATCTCCATTTTCATCTTCGCGCTCGAACGCGACTGGCTCTATACCATTATTACGCTGGTGGTGCTGATTATTCTGCTCATCAGCCTGCTGCTGGGTCGGGGGGCGCCTGAGATGGCAGCGCCACCACATCTGCTCTTCTTTCTGCTGGTCTTCAGCGCATCTATCGCCGCCGGGCTGATCGGCTCGCTGGTTGGGCTGGGTGGCGGCGTCTTCGTCGTGCCGCTGCTGACGCTGGTATTTGGCCTGCCGCTCCAAGAGGCTATCGGCGCCTCGATCATCTCGGTGATTGCCACGTCGAGCGGGGCCGCCGCCGCCTATGTGCGCGACCGGATCACGAACCTGCGGGTCGGCATGTTTCTGGAGATAGCGACGACGCTGGGCGCAATCACTGGGGCATTTCTGACCGCCATCGCGCCGACCGGGCTGCTCTTTCTCATCTTCGGCCTGGTGCTGGCGGTCTCTGCCGCGCCGCTCATCATGCGCTTTGGCGAAGAGCTGCCCCAGGGTGTCCACAATGACCGCTGGGCGGATAAGCTGGGCCTGGCAAGCAGCTACCGCGACGAGCGGCTCGGTCGCGAGGTGGCGTATCAGGTGGAGCGTGTGCCACTCGGCGTTGTGCTGATGTACATCGCGGGGACGATTTCCGGCCTGCTGGGCATTGGCAGCGGCACCTTCAAGGTGCTGGCGATGGATACCGCGATGCGCCTGCCCGTCAAGGTTTCGACGACGACCAGCAACTTCATGATCGGCGTCACGGCGGCGGCCAGCGCGGGTATCTATTTCGAGCGTGGCGATATCAACCCGGTGGTCGCGGCGCCCGTGGCGCTTGGCGTGCTGGCGGGCGCTACCGTGGGCGCGCGCCTACTCACCCGGCTCTCGAACCGCTCGATTCGCAAGCTGTTCGTGCCGATACTGATTTTTATTGCGCTCTCGATGCTGATCCGTGGCGGGTCTATTCTGTTGGGTGGCTAGCTGGAGTCCGCGAGCGACCGCAGAATCGCCGCAGCCGCCTGATAGCCTGATTGCAGCGCGCCATGTACCGTGCCGGTATGCCCCTGCGTGTTGGTGGCCTCGCCCGCGAAGAACAGGGTATCCTCCACTGGCTCCGCCAGCGCCGCCGGAGCATCCAACCCACCCGCGCGCACGTAGCTATAACCGCCGCCCGCAAACGGATCCCGGCCCCAGTTATGGACGTATCTGGCGACCACCAGTTTGTCCAGATCGGCGCGATCCATACCAAGCACCCGCGACAGCGCGGCGACCGCCTCATCGGCGATAGCGTCCTCAGACTCGTTGGCCAGACGCGCGGCGCGTGGCCCGGCGGCCCAGCCAGTCAGCAGCGGCGCGACCACCGGATGCGCAGTCCACCACGTTGACATCACCGGATCGCCCGCGAAGAGAAACGAGAGCCGCGGCATCAGGCGGAAATACATGAACTGGCCCTTGTAGAGCGATCCGATTTGGCGCTTCGTCTGCTGATCCAGCTTTTCCCAGAAGATCATGCGAAAGCGCAGCACCACCTTCATGGCGTGGCCCATCTCCAGATGCGAAAGCGCCTCCCGCTTGCCCGGTGGCTCTGGCAGCAGCCGCAGCGCGCCCGGCGATTCCGGGTCATCGAATGAGCGCTTCAGGACGGCCAGCGGCACGGTGACGAGGGCGGCGCGCGCGTTGATGTCGCCGAGTGGATTGCCAGCGGGCGATTCCAGGCTGACCGTGACCTGGCCGCGCTGCCAGCGTAGCTCGCGGGCGATGCTCTCCAGGCGGATGTCTGCCAGCGTGGGCGCGAGGTTGTCGCCGAGCCAGGCCAGCACGCGGTCATAGCCATCCAGCACGCGATACTGGCGCTCGCCGTCTATCGCGTCGGAGGCCAGTTCGGTCTGTCGCAGCCAGGCGATGCTGACACGATCCACCTCGGCGGCGTCGAATCCCTCGGCGTAGCCACGAATGCGCGCCCGTGCGGCTGCCCAACGCTCGCCCGCGAACCGCTCGTCGAGCAGGGATTGCAGCGAACGATCCTCCCCCTGCCAGCCATGAATCGCGGCGAAAATCGCGCCGACATCGCCTTCGTCATCGCCGTCTTCCGCATCGTCGCTGGTATCGCTCGTCATCGTCATCGCTGCGGAGATCACCAGCGCGCGCGGCCCAGGATTGCCGGTCTGTTCGTAGAGGCGCAGGCCAGCCTCTGCCGCTAGCGCAAACGTCTCGTCGGGCCGCCCATGCACGAAGTCGGCGCCAAGCTCGATAGGCAGCGTCGCGCCCGGCGGACGAATCGTGTAGACGCGGCCACCGATGCGGTCACGCGCCTCAACCAGCGCGACGGATACGCCCAGCGCGGACAAGCGTCGCGGCGGCGGCCAATCCCGCCGCGCCCGCGCCGATAATCATGACATCGCAGTCAGCCATATGGCGCCCTTATGCTACCTCTGCTGTTCGCTTACACATCACCCACTTGTGTTTGTTGTAGTCGTTTTGCCAGCAGGATTGCCAGCGCCCCACCGACGCGTCCGCCCGCCACGCTAAGAACAATACCGACGAAATTGAGCATCGCAAGAATCGCCAGCTCAAGGATCGCGAAAAATAACTCAAGGCCCGGAGAATAGATGTTGCTGCGACTCGATGGCCCGGATGGAGGCGAGTTGTCATTGATGACAACGGTGACGGTAAGCCAGACAATAGCGGTGAACAGAAAGACGCCACTGGCCAGTAGCCCCACGCGGAAGCCTGCCCAGCCGCTCTCCCATCCTTCGCGTCGCCGCTGAGAGCAGAAATTGTATCCCGCAATGGCAGGAATCAGCAGGTAGAGCAGCAGGCCGACAAGTGTCGCCTGCTGCGGATTCAGGTAGGTAGGGAATCGCGCAGTCAGGACGACCAGAGCCAATGCGAGCAGCGCCAGAGATAGGCCAAACAACAGCGCATGCCGCCAGTCCTGTGCCAGTGGGTTTCGAGTATCGCGCTGCATCTCGCTATCCCCCGCCATGCTTCGAGCACGAAACGCTTATGCTTCCCGTGTCTCCATAGATGCATACGGCGGGAGGATAGGATTCTTCACAGCGCGGCGAAGAGGTCTACCGTGTTGCCATCGGGATCGACGACGGTGGCTAACGCTGGCCCCAGAAGGCGTCCCACGGCGCTTTGTGGCTGGCGAAGCCCGCCGCAAGAATTGTCTCATGCAGCGCGTCTACCTCCACTGGGCTATCGCACGGTGGCGTAGCGCTGGCCCCAGAAGGCGTCCCACGGCGCTTTGTGGCTGGTGTAGCCCGCCGCGACAATCTTCTCGTGCAGCGCGTCTACCTCCGCTGGGCTGTCGCACTTGAAGGCGAGCGAGATGCGCTGCCCTACGGGATTCTCGACAAAATCGGGGTCGATGCCCTTCATCATCTCCAGTGTGTCCCAGGCGATGCGATAGCCATTGGGCGTGATGACCTCGACATGTGGCTCCCCCTCGACGCCTTCGGGTATCTCAAGCTCCAGCAGCCGATAGAAGCGCAGCGAGGCCGCCATATCGCGCACCACTATACCCACCATATCGGGACGTACAGCCATGGAATTCGCTCACTTTCCTGTATCGCGCCAACGCACTATTGATCGCTGTACACAGCATACCAGGCAATGGTGACAGTGTTGTGTCACCGTTCCTGATACTGTTCGAGAATCTGCTGGCCCAACTGGAAAAGTCGCTGGCGCAACTCCGGCGGCTCGTGTACCTCAGCCTCGCAGCCGAGCATGGCGAACAGCCGCGCATAGTAATCCAACTCAGCGGGTGGGCAGCGGAACGAGAGGGAGGCGCCGCCATCGGCGTGGCGCATGAGGATTTGTCCCAGGTGTGGCTCGCTCTCGATGCGCGCGGCTCCGGCGGGGGTGAGCGTCGCGGCGATCAGCGGGTGGCTGGAGTCGCCATACGGCAGCGCGGGCGGCGGCGTCTCCGGGAGATCGGCGTTGTCGGCTGGCTCCAGCGTGATGATGCGGTCAACGCGGTAGGTGCGCTCCTCCGCCGTCTCGTAGACATAGGCGCGGCAATACCAGTAGCCCTCCTGGGCGAAGACCTCACGCGGATAGATCGTGCAAAAGGTTCGCCTGCGCGCCGATTGATAGGCGATAAATACCCAGCGCTGGCTGCCATGTCGCGTGGTCGCCTCGATCAGCGCATCCAGTAACGGCGCGCGCTGCTGGCGTTTGGGGATGGCGATGCTGGTGGTTTGCAGCCAGCGCTCGACGGTCGCCAGCTCCTCCTCAGGCAGCAACGTATGGAGCTTGCCGCGTAGGGTCGTGCGCTCCCGCGCGAAGGGCATATCGGCATGGCGCTCCATCGCGTCGAGCGCCAGCAGCAGCAGAAACATCTCGCGCGGCGTCAACGGCAGTGGCGCGAGGCGATAGTCGCCGGGCAGCGAATAGCCACCCTTCGCGCCATCCTGTGCGAAAATGGGAACGCCAATCTCGCGCAGCGCCCACATGTCGCGCACCACTGTTCGTCGCGACACCTCGAAGCGGCGAGCGATTTCTTCGGCGGTGCGTGGGCGGCGCTGGAGCAGCAGCAGAATGCCCGTGAGACGGTCAATCCGATTCATAGCATGTTCATTCTCAACTGTCCACACTGACGGCATCCGCAGCAATAGGTTGGGTGTTTCTGTATGGGCAGTATACGTCGATTGAGGGGGATATGGAGGCGAGCGATGACGATTCGCGTGGAGCGCGCTGATGCGGTGGTGACGGTGCTGCTGGATCGGCCAGCCGTGCGCAACGCGGTTGACCGGGCGACGGCTGAGGCGCTGGCGGAGGCGTTTCGCGCCTTCGAGGCCGACGATACCCTGCGGGTGGCCGTGCTGGCGGGCGCGGGCGAGCATTTCTGCGCGGGCGCTGACCTGAAGGCGTTCGCGGCGGGTCAGCCCAACCGCCTGGAGCCAGAGGGCGACGGCCCGATGGGGCCAACACGGATGCTGCTGAGCAAGCCAGTGATCGCGGCGATCAACGGCTATGCGGTGGCTGGTGGGCTGGAACTGGCGCTCTGGTGCGATCTGCGCATCATGGCGGAAGATGCGGTCGTGGGCGTCTTCTGTCGCCGCTGGGGTGTCCCGCTGATCGACGGTGGCACGGTGCGGCTGCCGCGCCTGATCGGGTTGAGCCGCGCGCTGGACTTGATACTGACTGGTCGGCCGGTGGATGCCCAGGAGGCGCTGGCGATGGGCCTGGCGAATCGGGTCGTGCCCACCGGCACAGCGCGCCAGGCGGCAGAGGCGCTGGCCCACGAGCTTGCCCGGCTGCCACAGGATTGCCTGCGCAGTGACCGTCTCTCCGCCTATGAGGCAGACTCTCTGCCATTCGAGCAGGCGATGGCGAACGAGTTTCAGCGTGGGCTGAGCGTCGTGCGGGCAGGGGCAGCCGATGGCGCGCGCCGTTTCACCGCTGGCGCTGGGCGTCATGGCTCCCCCGACGCGGACTCACGGCTAATGTGACACTCTACGCGTGATTCAGTTGTTTAGCAGCCCCTGATGGGTGGCCATCCAGACATTGGTGACGCCACGCCCGCTCTCGGTTTGGCCGACATCGAAGTAGAGGTACAGCGTGCCGTTCTGATAGAGCAGGTTGGCGAGATAGATGCCAATCCAATCGGAGACGTTCAGCGTCGAGAGGACAGGGTTAGCCGTGGACTTGCGCCAGGTGACGCCGTCACTGCTGGTGGCATAGCCAAAGGCTGAGTATGGGTTTGGCGCCGTGCCAGGAGGGGCGGCGCTGAGATAGGCCATCACCCAGCCATTCTCCGTCCGCACCACATTGGTATCGACCATCCGCTGCGAGTCCCACGCATCGCTGGCGCCGGGCAGCAGTATGGGATCACTCTCGGCGTAGAGTGGATCACTCGTATGGGGTGCTCGATGTATTTATGCCCAGTGGATGCATCGGCGACGGTGGCGCTGGTGACAGGCGCCGCCAGTGGTCTGGGGCGGGCCGTACGCCACCGGGCTGGCCGAGGCGGGCGCGCGCGTGATATGCGCCGATGTGGCTGAAGACGCCGCGCAACAGCTCGCCGCGACCCTCTCTGCGGCTGGGCATACGGCAAGCGCCGTCCGAGCCGATGTTGTGCGGGAGGATGATGCGCGCGCGATGGTCGAGCGTGCCGGTCGCCACCTATGGCAGGCTCGTTGTCGCTTTTGCAACGCTGGCATCGGCGGGGCGGGCGCGCCGCTGCAGACATGAGGCTCGAAGCCTGGCAGAGGTAATACAACGTCAACCTGACGGGCGTCTTTCTGACGTTTCGCGAGGCGGCGCGGGCGATGCTCCGCAATCCGGCGCCACAGGGCAACGGGCTGCGTGGCCGATTGATCGCCACATCCTCGATCTATGGCTCGGTCGGCGATTTGATGGGCCAGGCGCAGGAATATACCGCCGCAAAGGGTGGCGTCACGAACCTGGTGCGTACAGCGGCTATCAGCCTCGCCCCGCAGCGCATCACCGCGAACGCGATTGCGGCTGCCTTTGTGCGCACCAACATCGGCGGCGGTATGCTGGCGCACGCCACGCACAGAGACGCAGGCGGTCATTGACGAAATTGCCCGAAGATCGCCGCTGGGGCGGCTGGCGAGCCGGAAGAGTTCGCCGGTATCGCGGTTTTCCTGGCGTCGGCGGCCAGCAGCTATATGACCGGAGCGACCGTCGCCGTCGATGGCGGTTGGCTCGCCTGGTAAGCAACTCCTGCCACCCATCCAGCGCTAGAGATGCGCGCCGCACCACATCCCAAGCGCAGCCGCGACGACGCCGATTCCCAGTGAGCCGAGCGCGTTGAGCCAGGCGGCGCGTGTCTGGCCGCTGCGAAAGAGGCTGTGGGTGTCATAGCTGAGTGTGCTGAAGGTGGTGTAGCCACCGAGAAAGCCCGTACCCACCACCAGCCGCGCCTGCGCCAGAGCGCCGCTCGATCCGCCAGCCGTCGTCAGCAGGCCGAGCGCGAACGCCCCGGTCACGTTGATGACCAGCGTCGCCAGCGGAAACGATCCCTTCTCGTGTCGCGTCGCCCATTCAGAGAATGCGAAGCGCGCCGCCGCGCCCGTCGCCCCCGCCAATCCGAGGAGCAACACCACGCCGAGTCCCGCGTTGAAGGGCATCAGTCCATCACCTCGTCGTCCATCTGTTCCTCCAGGCTGGGAATCACGTCGAGCAGCGGCTTGCCGGAGTAGGCCACGCGCCGCTGGATGAGCGTGCCCGCCGCGTTGTAGCCCACCCACGCGCAGGCGACGCCCATCGCCATGCTTGCGATGAGGTAGAACGCGGCCAGGCCAGGTAGACCTGTGCGCGCCAGCACATCTCCGCCGACGATGTAGGAACTGAAGGTGGTGAAGGCGCCCAGAAAACCGGGGCCAACGGTCAGCCGCACGTCATGTGGGATCGCGCTGCCGCGCTCGCAGAGGCCGTAGAGCAGGCCGAGCGCCAGCGCGCCAGCGAGGTTGATGGCGAAGATATCCCACGGAAACTGCGGCGATGCGTGTGGGAACAGCGTCAGTGCTCAGCGATTTGATGGGCGCGGAGAGCATTGCCCGCGCCAGTGTGCCACAGAAACCACCTGCGAACACGAGTGCGATGTTGCGCATAGATGCGATGTACCTCACCTGGAACTGGGGATGTTCGTGAGGAGTTGGCGCCGTTTTGAGGCACAAAAAAACTCCTACTCACGACCCCGCAAAACAGCTTGCGAGTCGAGCGTAGAAGCCATCAGCGCCGCCATCGTGGGCGGAACGGTTGGTGGTGAGCCTCATCACCAGCAGAGGAGGATCGCGCCCGAACCGGCGCTTCATCCCTACGAATACGATTCTACCACAACGCGCCCAAATCCTGCTAACAGACGAACGCATGGCGCAGAGGGTTGAACTACTCTCCCATCGAGGTAACTTGCTTCTGGCTTGATGTCATGTGGCTGTCGGGAACAATTCGCTCCGCAAGGAGGGGACGCAGATCGCGTTTAGAGACGTGTGAAACAGCATGATATGTCTCTACGTGTTGTTTATCTATTTGGTCGTCAAATGCTTCTATTTTTTCTTGTGAAATCGCGCCGATTGCCTTGGTAGTTCGCTCGAAAGCCGCGAAGACGCGAAGTTGGTGGTGGCGTTGCCCTTTCAGCCACCATGGCATCAAGCGATAATAGCTCTCGCGGTATGCCCAGAAATAAATGTTCCACGAATCCTGAACATTCATATAGCCTTCTTCACCAAGAGTAGCAATGAAATTGAGGAAGGCCACGGTACTTACGATTGCCTGCTGAACATCTTCAGGCGTCTCATTGAGGAAGGCATCATAGTCGTCATCATCGTACTTTCTCAATTGTGAGATTGCGCTAATGCCCTTTTGAAAGTTTGATTGAACTTCGAGGCTGTGCAGTTGTTGAAGAGATTGTGCGCGGACAGCCCTCGATGTGAGCCTATTTTGAGTTGCCGCAAAGAGCAAAGCAGCAATGACTCCGCCAATCGATGCTAATTCGAAGAGGTGACTGCCGACAAAATCAAGAACACCAGATCCTGATATCACGTGAGTGACCTTTCTCCGGGGCATCTCGACACGCTAGAGCCAGTCGAACAAGATAGTGTTTTCCATGCGAAGTTGGGCAAACCATGCCTTATGTATTGTTTAGCGCCTGCTCGACACTGTGCGCTAAAGTTACCAGCTTGTCAAGTTGAGCGTATGGTGGCTATTGAAATAGGGTTGTCGTTCTCAACACAGGGATTCCGAGGCAAATACGCGATGAGGATTTGCAGAATCAGACAATTCTTTTCGACAATCATTCACCCGTCCTCGGCGCCGTATCATTCATAATGAGCGCCAGACAGAGGAAATTCCGCGCGGCCTCGAGCCACGTGGCGCAAGCTGGACTTTTCTTCAAGAGAAGAAAGCGAAGATCCAGTGTTGAGAGGAGAAAATATATGCGCGCAACTGTCATGTATGGCGCCGGGGACGTTCGCATCGAGACGGTCCCTGATGCTCGCCTGATCGAGCCAACCGACGCTCTTGTCCACGTCACCCGCGCCGCCATCTGCGGCAGCGATCTCTGGCCGTACAAGACGATGGCGCACACCGAGACTGGCCGCCGCATGGGACACGAGTTCATCGGTGTCGTCGAGGCGGTCGGCGCCGATGTGCGCACCATCAAGTCCGGCGACCTGGTTCTCGCGCCGTTTCTCATCTCCGACGGCTCCTGCGTCTTCTGCCGGGAAGGGCTGACCTCCGCCTGTCTTCACGGAGGACGGTATGGCTTTGACGGCGTCGACGGCGGACAGGGCGAGGCGGTGCGCGTTCCCCAGGCAGACGGAACACTCGTCGTCCTGCCGGTCGGCAAAGACGATGCGCTGATGCCGTCGCTGCTGGCGCTCACCGATGTGATGAGCACAGGCCATCACGCAGCCGTGGCTGCCAGGGTCAGCCCAGGAAAGACCGTGGCCGTCGTGGGTGATGGCGCCGTCGGCTTGTGTGGTGTGATTGCCGCCCGGCGTCTCGGCGCCCAGCGGATCATCCTCCTGGGCCGCCATCCCGCCCGGATCGCACTGGCGAAAGCATTCGGCGCAACAGATATCGTGAGCGAGCGCGGCGACGAGGCGGTTGAGCGCGTGCGCGAGCTGACCGGTGGCTTTGGCGCCCACTCCGTCCTCGAGTGCGTCGGCCTCGATCAGTCGCTGCTCACCGCCCTCAGCATCGCCCGCCCAGGTGGCGCGGTCGGCCGCGTTGGCGTTCCCCAGGGCGAGACGATGCCAGCGGCGCAGCCGAGCTTCTATCACAATCTCACCATCGCTGGCGGCCCCGCTCCGGCGCGCGCGTACATCCCGGAGTTGCTGCCAGACGTCCTCGATGGCCGAATCGAGCCGGGCCGTGTCTTCGACCGGATCGTGAGCCTTGATGAGGTACCTGACGGCTACCGGGCGATGAACGACCGCGAAGCGATCAAAGTCCTGATCGAATTCTGAAACCACGGAGAACAACATGCAGATTACCAGGAATTCCATCGAGACCATGGCCGGGCCAAGCGACTGGTTCACTGGCACGGTCTATGTCGACACGGTCGCGGCGCCGTCAACTGGTTCACGTCTGTCGGCGAGCAGTGTCCACTTCACGCCAGGCGCCCGCACAGCGTGGCACACCCACCCCAACGGCCAGACCATCTACGTCACCGAGGGCGTCGGCCTCGTGCAACGTCGCGGCGGCCCAATCGAGGTCATCCGTCCCGGTGACCGCGTGTTCTTCGAGCCAGGTGAGGAGCACTGGCACGGCGCCGCCCCCAACCGCTTCATGACCCACCTTGCGATGCTCGAGGTCGACGACGCAGGCAATAGCGCGACCTGGGGCGAACACGTCACTGACGAGGAGTACGGCCAGCAACCGAGATGACCCCCTGGACTACTGCGTTGTGTCATTGGGCAGGCGGCAACCTGTGTCGTCGCTCACATGTGATGCGGTAGAGGGTTGTTGGAGTCATGCTTGAGTCACATAGCGACGCAATGCCAAAAGCCGACGGAGAGAGGGTGGTGGGTGATACTGGACTTGAACCAGTGACCTCGTCGGTGTGAACGACGCGCTCTGCCGGCTGAGCTAATCACCCGTGGCCGCATCCATCGGGCGCGAATGCCCTGGACGCCCACCTAGAATAGCATACGCGGGCGGCGCGCGTCAAACCGCATGTGGGCTGTCTTGCCCCGTATAGGAGCCCGATTTAGCCGCCAGACTATTGTCAGCTGTCCATCGGTGTGCGCGCCCGTAGAGCGTCGCCAGATCGGCGAGGCGCGCGGCGACGGTCGGCGACAACAACTCTGGCGGGCAGCGCCACGTCCAGTTATGCGCGGGCCGTGAGGGATAATTCATTCGAGCGGCGCTGCCAAGTTCCAGCGGATCCTGCAAGGGTAGGATGGCGATGCGCGCGACCGACGCCTCGGCGGCGCGCATCATATCCCAGACGATATGCTGCCCGTCACTATTGAGATAGGTGAGCACGTGGTGGCGCTGCGCCTTCGTGAGCGAGTCGAACCAGCCGCGTGTCGTGTCGTTATCGTGCGTGCCGGTGTAGACGACGGTATTACGGGTGTAGTTGTGCGGCAGAAACTCGTTCTCGGCGTCGCCGCCAAAGCCAAATTGCAGCACGCGCATGCCGGGCAGTCTCAGCCGCTTGCGCAGCGCGACCACATCGGGCGTAATATCGCCGAGGTCCTCGGCGACGAACGGGACATCGCCCAGCGCCTGGCGTATCGCGGTGAAGAGCGCCTCGCCGGGGCCTGGCGTCCAGCGCCCGGATACGGCGGTGTCGGCGTCGCCGGGAATCTCCCAGTACGCCTTGAAGCCGCGAAAATGGTCGAGTCGGAGCATATCCACGAGTTGGAGCGCCTGCCGCACTCTGGCGACCCACCAGCTATAGCCATCCTCCGCCAGCGCATCCCAGCGATAGATGGGATTGCCCCAGCGTTGCCCCGTCTTGCTGAAGTAGTCGGGCGGCACGCCAGCGACCACCGTCGGACGCCCGCTCTCGTCCAGATGAAACAGTTCGCGATGCGCCCAGACATCGGCGCTATCATGGGCCACGAAGATGGCGAGATCACCCATGATGCGGATGTTGCGCGCATGAGCGGAGGCGCGCAGGAGCAACCACTGGCGGAAAAACTGAAACTGGGTATACGCATGGAAGGCGATCTCATCGGCCAGGGCGATTCGGGCGTTGGCCAGCGCCTCCGGGTCACGAAGCGCGTACGCCTCAGGCCAATCCGTCCAGACTTTCCCGCCGAAGCGCGTTTTGAGCGCCATGAAGAGCGCATAGTCGTCGAGCCAGTCACGCTCCTCCTCGCAGAATCCACGGAAATATTCGCGCAGCGTTGGCCTGCCATGCTCCAGCAAATACTGATATGAGCGCCGGAGGAGCGCCATCTTCCACGGGATGACGACGCCGTAGTCTACCCGCGCGGGATCGAACGCGGGGGCGTCAGCGAGATCATCCGCTGGCAGAAATTGTTCGTTGACGAGTAACTCTGGCGAGATGAGCAGCGGATTACCCGCGAACGCCGAGAGCAACGAGTACGGTGAGTCGCCATAGCCCGTGGGGCCAAGGGGCAGCGCCTGCCAGATGCGCTGGCGGGCTGGCGGCGAGAAAATCGAGAAAGGCATCGGCGCCGAGGCCAAGGTCGCCGATGGCGAACCGACCCGGAAGCGATGTGGGATGCGCCAGGATACCGCTGGCCCGCAGCCATTTCATACGCAAAATCGCTCCTTGCTCTAGCGGAAATGGCTATCGGGCCGCACGACGGCGCACCGATTGGAAACTCGCCTCAGTCTATCGCTCTCACCGGAGAGGCGTCAACATGAGCGCTCCCACGCGGCAATTCTTGCTGCTTCGCCCTCGTGGCCAGCGCGTGAAACCGATATGGAGACATTGGTGTTTCTTCTGCCGTACATTTGAGGGGAGACACTGCGAGCGAGACTGCGAGCGACAGCGTGCCACGATGCCAGAACGGGGTACAGCCATGTCCGATGATCGCTATGCCGACGGCGAAGAGGAAGCCGGGATAGATGAGAACGAGGCGCCCTTCGCATTCGAGCTAGAACCAGCCTTCACGCGGGGTCGCGCCCAACGACTCAGGCGCATCATCGCTCGTGCGCTGCCTGTGCTGTTGCTGACCGGATTGCTGGTGGCGGTGGCCGAGCAGCCCTATCTCACACGCTGGCTTCATCGACCAGCGGCGGATGCGCCAGTGCCGATCACGGTCGTCTGTGACGTGCCCTGGGCGATCA
The DNA here is from genome assembly GCA_963702665.1 of uncultured Chloroflexia bacterium. Classification (GTDB taxonomy): domain Bacteria; phylum Chloroflexota; class Ktedonobacteria; order Ktedonobacterales; family JADMIN01; genus DAHUXT01. Next base: position 44,008 of record CAVPDP010000012.1, on the reverse strand, counting down.
TCCAGGTCGATGGGCGCGGAGCCGCGATCCACTGCGCGCCGGGTGTCGCTGGCGCCCTGCCCATGGCGCGGCTGTCGGTGGCTGATGGTATCCACATCCTGGTGGCGACCGCCGATGGATTCGCGCCGTACCCCATCTATATCGTCGCCCACTCCGGCGCTCCCGGCCTATATCTGACACAGTTTGCGCTGACACCGCAGGGGGCTGCCCAGACGATTGCCGCCGTGAATGACTACTTCGCCAGCGCCTATACACAGGACGTGACATTCCCCGCCACACTCTGGCGGACGCTTGGCCTGCGCGCGCCACCCGCCAGCCCATCGCTGTTGGTGCGCGAGCGTTTCGAGGCGGTTGCGCTCGATGCCTATGAGCCGACCTATAGCGAGACAACCTACCTGCGTCCCATTGCGCCGGAGCAGGGAACCGTAGGCGTCGCGATGGTCGTGGTGGAGCACGTGACGCATCTATGATGGCTGTGGCGTAACGCCGCTGCTCGAACGTCGCGCGCCCGTGCTCTACGCGGCGCGCGCCAGTGTCACCTTCTCGGTGCGCCCTGGCCCACAACACTGGGTCGCCAGCAAGCCCTATGCCCTCAATCCGACGGCAGAGATCTATACGCCGCCAGATCGCGCCGCGTCGCCTGCCAGCCCTGGTGGCCTGCTGGCGCTGGCGGCCCGCGCCGCTCTCGCCAACCAACTGGGCGGGCCGAGCGCATTGCCCGATGCCGTCACTATCACGCCGCTCGCCAGCGTCTCGGAATGGGCGGCTGGTGTGACGCTGACCCTGCCCAACGCCGCGCGCCAGTCGCTACACAACGCTGGCGCCGGGTCTGAGGCTGTCTGGCTCTACACGGGTGGTCTATTGACCGCGCTGACTGTGGCCGCTCATGCGCGCTCGCCCGATGCGCCGTTCGCGGCTCCGGCGGCGGCGCTGGATGAACTGCGCGCCAGTCTGGCAAGCCAGCCATCGCGCGGGTGTTGAGGCAGGTGAGCGTTTTCGTGCGCCCTCGCATCCTCTGCTTGTGGTATCTATTAAGTGTGGCATGCCGAATGCTACTCGTGCATGACGCATCCTCCGTCGGGTTCCCATGAGGAGGACGGTCACCAGACGTGGCGCTGTGTACCCTTCAAATCTATTCATCACAGCGCCAGCGGATGATATCAGGCGACCAGATAGCTTGAGAAAAGGGGTTGGCAATGGCTGACGTTCGATTCCAGCATGTGTACAAACGCTATGGCGACAACCCGCCCGTGATCGTTGACCTGAACCTGGAGGTGGCTGATCGCGAATTTCTGGTGCTGGTGGGGCCATCGGGCTGTGGCAAGTCAACCGCGCTGCGCATGATTGCGGGCCTCGAAGACATCTCGGAGGGCGAACTCTACATCGGCGACCGTCTGGTCAATGATGTCGCGCCCAAAGACCGCGATATCGCGATGGTCTTTCAGAACTATGCGCTCTATCCCCACATGACCGTCTTCGACAACATGGCCTTTGCCCTCAAATTGCGCCATACCCCTTCGGGAGAAGTCAGCACGCGTGTCGAGCAGGCGGCGCAGATCCTCGGCATTACCCCGTATCTCAAGCGCAAGCCGCGCGAGCTATCTGGCGGCCAGCGGCAGCGGGTGGCGCTTGGCCGCGCGCTGGTACGCGATCCACGGGTTTTCCTGCTGGACGAGCCGCTCTCTAATCTCGACGCGAAACTGCGGGTGCAGACGCGCGCGGAGATCAGCCGACTGCATCAGGCGACGGGGACGACGTTCGTCTACGTCACCCACGATCAGGTGGAGGCGATGACGATGGGCGACCGCATCGCCGTCTTGAATGCTGGCGTGATCCAGCAGTTGGGCACACCGCAGGATCTCTACGACAATCCCGCGAATCTGTTCGTCGCGGGCTTTATCGGCTCGCCCTCGATGGATTTCTTCGAGACGAAGCTCCAGCGGCGAAGCGATGGCCAGACGGAAATCGCCATCGGCAAAGGTGACGAAGAGCAGCGGCTGACGCTCGAAGGGCATGCGGCAGAGGTGGCGACCGGACAGGCGTCGGGCGCCGGAGATTTGTCGGATGGTCGTCCGCTGATCGCGGGTATTCGCCCGGAGGATTTCAGCCTGGATGGCGCGCAGAGCGGCGACGGGGCAACCATCTCTGGGGTCGTGGATGTCGTCGAGCACCTGGGCAACGAACAGATGGTGTACGTGCGCCTGCCAGGGGCATATGTGCCGGAGGCGTCGGAGACGAAAGGCTCGACGGCGCGGCTGGGGCCGAGCGCGAAAGTCTCGCCGGGTGAACGCATCTCCCTTCACGTTGATACGAGCCGCCTCCACTTCTTCGACCCATCTACCACCAATCGCCTCGTCTAATCGCCGAAAATATCTCGCCTCGCCCCCTCTCTAGTAGCACATGGAGAGAGGGCGTTTGCGTGTACGGAAGCGGATAGCCGATCAGGTCGCCGACGCGCGCAGGCTCTTGCGCCAATGGACGCTGAATACCCACAATATGGGCACATGGTCGTTTGGGCGGAGAAGGCAGGGAATCAGTGGATTTGCTGGTGGTCGTTCATGTGCTTGTCTTTGCGCTGGGGCTGGTCATCATCGTGACGCCCATATTCTCGGCGGTGCGCACGGTGGTCTTGCCGCGTAGCGTCAACGACCGTATCTCGCGCATCGTCTTCATCCGTATCCGCCACGTCTTCGACTGGGTGGCGTCGTTCGCCCACACCTATAAGCGGCGCGACCGCATCATGGCGTTTTACGCGCCCGTCGCCGTGCTCGCGCTGCCGATCACCTGGCTCGTGCTGGTCTGCGCTGGCTACACATTGCTCTACTGGGCGATAGGGGTACCATCCTGGCGTGTCGCCTTCACGGAAAGCGGCTCAGCGCTGCTCACACTCGGTTTCTCAGTGCCTTCAAGTATGCCGGGTGTTGTGCTGGTCTTCTCAGAGGCGGCGCTGGGGCTGGGCCTGGTCGCGCTGCTGATTTCGTACCTGCCGACCATCTATCAAGCCTTCTCGCGCCGTGAGGCCGCCGTCACCCTGCTGGAGGTGCGCGCCGGGTCGCCGCCATCGGCCATCGAGCTGATTCTGCGCTACCATCGCATTCAGGGGATGGAGCGGGCAGGCATACTCTGGCCAGCGTGGGAGGCCTGGTTCGGCGAACTGGAGGAGACGCACACCTCGCTGGGCGTGCTGGCGTTCTTTCGCTCCCCCAATCCCGCCCGCTCGTGGGTGACGGCTGCGGGCGCGATTCTCGATGCCGCCGCGCTCTTCGCCTCCACGCTCGATGTGCCGCGTGACGCGCAGCAGGATTTGTGCGTCCGCGCGGGCTATATCGCGCTGCGTTCCATCGCCGACTTCTACCTCATCCCGTTCAACGCGCACCCGCAACCAGGCGATCCGATCAGCATTACCCGTGCGGAATACGACGCCGCGTGCGAGCGCCTGATCGCGGGCGGTGTGGCGCTGAAACCGGATCGCGACCAGACATGGCGTGACTTTGCGGGCTGGCGCGTCAACTATGATGAGGCGCTGCTGGCGCTGGCGAATCTGACGATGGCGCCCATCGCGCCGTGGTCGTCGGATCGGGCGCGCGGCCCCTGGCTGCCCGCTGTTGGCGCCAGGCCCAGCAAGCTCAAGAGGTCGCGGCGCTAGCGAGAAACCGCTCTGGCAATGCGGCTCCAGCGCCGCGTAGCGCAGATGATTTGCCCACGTACCCGCCAGATGCTAGAATGGCAGCGTTGTTGCGCGAATAGTGTGGCCGCTCTCTGGGCCAGCCTGCAAAGCAGGTGTGGAGGATTCTTCAGTGGGAACACTTGACGGTAAGACTGGTCTCATCTTCGGTGTAGCCAACCATAACAGCATCGCCTGGGCGATTGCGCAGAAGCTGGCGGCGGAAGGCGCGCGTCTCGCCTTCACCTATCAGGGACGGATGGAGCAGAATGTGCGCAAGCTCACCGCCGCCAATATGCCCGACGCGCCGGTGTTGCCCTGCGACGTGCAGAACGACGAGGAGCTAGATGCCGTCTTCGATGAGGTTGGCGCAACCTTCGGCGGGCTGGATATCCTGATCCATAGCGTCGCGTATGCGCCCACCGACGATCTCAAAGGCCGTGTCTCGCATGTCTCGCGCGCGGGCTTCACCGCCGCCCTCGATATCAGCGCCTATTCGCTGCTGGCGATGGCCAAACGCGCCGAGCCGCTGATGCAACAGCGTGGTGGTGGCAGCATCATCGCCATGACCTACCTGGGCAGCGAGCGGGTTGTCCCTGGCTATAACCTGATGGGCATCGCCAAGGCGGCGCTGGAAACCTCGGTGCGCTATCTGGCGTGGGACCTCGGCCCGCAGAACATCACCGTCAATGGGATATCAGCAGGCCCCCTGCGCACGCTCTCGGCGCGTGGCGTCGGCAACATCAACGCCATGTTCGATCTGGTGGATCAGGTCGCGCCCCTGCGCCGCAATATCGAGCAGAGCGATATCGGCGATATGGCCGCGATTCTCTGTGGCCCGGCGGCGCGCAATCTGACGGGCGAGATTATTCACCTGGATGCGGGCTTCCATATCATGGGCCTGGGCGCCATGTAGCCTCGCTGGTTTTGCGCGAGCGAGACACGGCGGAAGCACACCACCAATGGCTGAACTCCCCGAACCGAATACAGGCGAAATGACGGATGCGTCGCCGGTGGGTATGCCGCAGGCGACGCTGCGTATCCGCGCGCTTCAGGTCGTCGCGGGGGCGCTGATCGTCGCGGCGATTGCGCTGATCGCGCATGGGCTGCTGACGCCCGCCTCGCCCACCGTCAAGACGCCGGGCCATTCAACGCCTGGCGTCGTGGCTACCGCGACGGCCGCGCCCGCCGATCCGCTGGTGGGCCACTATGCGCCCGATGTGACCCTGCACGATATGCGCGACAAGCTGACGCCGCTTTCGAGCCTGCGCGGGAGCGTCGTGCTGCTCAATTTCTGGTATGTCTCGTGTCTCCCCTGCCAGATCGAGATGCCCGCGCTCGAACGCGCCTACCTCGCGCACCAGTCGCAGGGATTCAAGGTGGTTGGCATCGACGTGGTGGATGACGCCTCGACGATCTCGGCGTTCACGTCGCGGCTGGGCATCACCTACCCGATGCTGCGCGATATTGGCGAGCGCGCCGTGCTGGCATATCAGATACGCGCGACGCCCTCCTCGTTTCTGATCGACCGCGACGGCGTGATTCGCGCCGTCTACACCGGCCCCATCAACACCTCGACGTTCCAGCAAGACCTGGCGCCGCTGCTCGCGTAGGACACTTCAAGAGGCATGGTCGGTCAGGTTTTGCGCGCTGGTTCGATTCAGCTACTGAGGGGCGAGGCATGATGTCTGCCCGGTAGCTACCGCCCGACTATCGTCCTGTGGCCAGTGGTGAAAGTGAGACAGGTATGCTGCGGACGCGCCATGTATGACGAACGTACCGCAGTGACCAGCCAGCCGCTCTCGCGTGATGCGTTTAGCGCGCTGGTAGAACGCTTCCAGCAGCCACTCTATGCCTTCCTGCGTGGCTTTGTGGAGAACGGCGAGCAGGCGCGCGACCTGACGCAAGACACCTTCGCGGCGGCCTGGCGCGCTACTCAGGCCAGCGTCGCCCCCTTCATCGCGGACATACCCGAAGATGAGCAGCGGCGCTGGCTCTATAGTACCGCCTATCGTCGCGCGGTTGATTTGCTGCGCCGCAAACGGCTGGTGCGCTGGGAGGCGCTCGATCCCATCGTCGAGACGGAGACGGGCGACCTGCCACCGTTCGAGGATCAGGTCATCGAGGGCGAAACCCTGCGCGCCGCGCTGGCGGAGCTATCGTCGCAAGATGCCGCCTGCCTGCTGCTGCGTATCGTGCATGGCTTTAGCGCCGCCGAGGTTGGCGACATCATGGGCGTCTCGGCCGCAGTCATTACCAAACGTCTCTCGCGTGCCCGGCAACGACTGCGCGCGGCCTATCTCGGACAGAATCCACCTGCCAGTCAGGAGCAACGCTGATGTTGAACGGCAAGCATCGCCAACCTGTTCCAGGGCCACTCTGCGCCAGCTATGCGCCCGTGCTGCCTGTGCTGGATGACCTGACGGATATCCGTCTCGCCGAGGACACGCGCGCGCATCTGGCAGAGTGCGCCTGGTGTCGCGCCCAACGCGCAACGTATGACCGCTTCGACGAGGCATTGCGCCTACATTTCGCGCCGGACGCGATGCCCTTCCTTCCACTACACGTCATGGAGTTTTCTATGCCGGATATACACGACAACACTTTCGACGGCTGCCTCTGCCGATGAGGTTGCTGCCGACGATGACACGCTGCATCTGACCATCTCACCGTTGCCCATCCCGCCACGCCCGCCGCGACGCTCCTGGCGGTTGGCCACAGGCGCCGCGTCACTGGCCGCTGTGCTGGTGATCTCGCTGCTGGCGGGGCTGATATTTATGTCACATGGGAGAGCGCTGCCGCCCGCGACTGGGAAGGCGACACCCACTATCGTGCCTGGCTCGCAGGTGAGCCTGACCGCGATCGGCATGTCGTCCGCGACCGATGGCTGGGCGATGGGGCACAGGTGCAGGCGGTAGTAACGGAGGAAGCAGCGATGACCCTGCCTATGTGATGCACTATACCGGCGGCCGATGGGTTCAGACGCAGACGCCAATTCACGACAGGATAACCGCGATCAAGATGCTCAGCCCCACCGATGGTTGGGCCATCGGCAATCGCGTCTATCATTACGACGGGACATCGTGGCAAGAAATCCACATGCCAGTGACCACGCAGTTCAATGCGATCTCTGCCGTCTCGCCCAGCAATATTTGGATCGCTGGGCGGTTCAACTCCCGTCATTCCATCAGATGGTCGCGCAGTCATCCTGCATTACGATGGCTATGGCTGGTTCCCGCAAGCAGACACCTTCAGTCGCCGTATTCCTTCTCTCATCTACGACATCTCGATGGCCTCCGCGACGGAGGGCTGGGCCGTAGGAACAGCAGCAGGTGTGCCTGATAGCCAGGGAAATGCCGCGCAAACTGGCGTCATTCTGCGTTATCACAGCGGCGCATGGCAAGTCGCCAAAACGCTTCCTGGCTACGACCTGCGCACCATCTCAATGGGATCAGCGACTGATGGTTGGTTGGGAGGCTACAAAGTCACCATAGTGCCTGGCGGCCAGCCGTTTCCAGGTGGGAATCCATCAGATCGGTTTGCGTTAAACGAACCGAAGTTCTTGCATTTCACCGGATGGCCAATGGGACGAGGTCAACTGTCCCACAGTCATGCCGAACAACCTGCGGGCTATCCAGAAGTATGGCCAGATTGAAAGCATCACGATGTTCTCTGCGACGCGAGGGGTGGATGTTCGCCGTCGTACGATGACTCAGACACTCGGCATCCGACGACTCGACCTATCTGGCGCCCGATCATATTCCATCTGGAACATGGCCATTGGACACAGATGCCAGACGCCGCTGATTCCAGGGCAACGGTATGCCATCTGCATGAGCCAGGTAGTGTCATCTCGCCTAATGAGTTCTGGGGCATTGGTGAATGCATTTTGCGCTGACCGGTACCCCATACGACACGGGCTATCTGCCGACTGTTACGCCGCTGATCGTCCACTACAAGAACGGCTCTGTGGAGCGTCGTCGAGAAATGAGCCTGACCTGTACCCCCCTCCCTGATGCCGGGAGAGGGCGGCGCGACCGTCAGGCGCGCACTAGAAGAGCGAAAGCTGTTTCGGCGGCTCGCCATCGGTGTCGTCTTTTTTCTCCGCCGTGTCGGCTGATGCGCCCTCAGCCTCCAGCCGACGGGCCTCGGCCAGCGCGGGCGGGATGGAGCGCTTGAAGTCGTCGATCACCGTCTGGCGCAGCGACTGCTGGTGGAGCGCCGCCGCCGGGTGAAACATCGCCACGACCACGCGGCCATCGATCTTCTTCGCCTGGCCATGAATCGCGCTGATCTTCGCGCCGGGGAAGAAACGCGCCATCGAAAAGCGGCCCAGTGTCACGATCACTTTGGGGTTGAGCGCGGCGATCTGGCGGGTGAGGTAGTCGGAGCAGGCGGCGATCTCGTCGGGCAGGGGGTCGCGGTTATCGGGAGGGCGATGCTTGACGACATTGGTGATGAAGACGGAGTTGCGATCCAGGCCGACCGAGCCGAGCAGCTCGTTGAGGAATTGTCCCGCCGGGCCAATAAACGGACGCCCCTGGCGGTCTTCGTGGTAGCCGGGCGCCTCGCCGATGAACAGCACTTCGGCATGCGGGCTGCCCTCGCCGGGGACACCGTTCTTGGTGTTCTGGCACAGATCGCATTTGGTGCAGACCCGCACCTCTGCCGCTACCTCTTCGAGCACATCTTCGACAGCCATGTCGTTCCCCCTCAATGTGAAGTCACTGACCCAGCCACACCGTGCATTGCAAGATAGCACACCAGCAGGCGCATGTATAGCCTGGCAGGCTGTGAGTAATGGTGGCTCTTTACTGTCAGTTCTTGCGGTTGTACTGCAAAGGGAAATGCTACCCTATTTGTCAGCCGAACGATCCGCTATCTATCAGAAGAGCGTCAGGACTGTCTGCGAATTGGGATATGTTCCTCACCAAGCACCTGCTCAAGCGAATCCACTCCACTCTTGTTCCAATTAGGGACTGTCTGACGAATCGACCGAGATGTGCTACCCTCGGATGGGAAGCCGCGAGGGCGCCTCGATCTGCCTGACGTGGGCGTCTGTGCGAGCGTGGGAAGGCGAGTGAGGCCTCGCGTCCTCGTCTCCTCTGCATTTCCGCCTTCCTTTTCCTCTGGGAGAATATCCCTGGAGGACGCTTCCAAAAGGAAGGAGACACTATGAAGATCTACCTGGTGGATGGTACCTACGAGCTGTTTCGCAGCCACTTCGGCGCGCCGCCGCGCACGGCGCCGGACGGGCGCGAGGTCGGCGCAACGCTGGGCCTCTTACGCAGCCTGCTGATGCTGTTGACCACGCCGGGTATCACCCATGTGGCCTGCGCGTTCGATCACGTGATCGAGTCCTTCCGTAACGGCCAGTATCCCGGCTACAAGACCGGCGCGGGCGTTGACCCCAACCTGATAGCCCAGTTCTCGCTGGCCGAAGAGGCCGTTTCCGCGCTTGGGCTGGTGGTCTGGCCAATGGTGGAGTTCGAGGCCGACGATGCCCTGGCCAGTGCGACCGCCCGTTTCAAGAACGAAGCTGAGGTCGAACAGATCGTGATCTGCTCGCCGGATAAGGATCTGGCCCAGCTGGTCTCCGGAAACCGCATCGTTGGCTGGGATCGCCGCCGCAATATGCTCCTCGATGAAGCGGGCGTGGTGGAGAAATTTGGCGTGCGCCCGCAGTCGATCCCCGACTGGCTGGGGCTGGTGGGCGATGCGGCCGACGGCTTCCCCGGCATCCCAGGCTGGGGTGCAAAATCCGCAGCGGCCGTGCTGGCACAATACGAGCACCTTGAGGCGATCCCCGCAGATCCGCAAACCTGGGGGCTCTCGTCCATCGCGGCCAGCCGCGCCGCGCGGCTGGCCGAGAGCCTGACGCAGCACAGGGCTGAGGCGCTGCTTTTCCGCAAACTGGCGACGCTGCGCGAGGATGTGCCATTGCAGGAAACGCTGGCCGATCTGGAATGGCAGGGAGCCTACGAGCGGCTGAAAGATGTCTGTCACCGGTTGGGCGATGAAAAGTTCCCTGGGCGGGTTCCGAGGTGGCGCAAGAGCTGAATGCGGCAGCGCAATGACACCGGAAACGAGGTGGCTTCATAACGTGCTGATATCATCGCCTAGAAGATCCCGAATCGTTTGTGCGCGCTGCTCGGCAAGTTTTGCATAGAGCGCGGCTTTGTCTGGAGATGGCTGTGACTGGGGCTGATGCGCACGATGCTCCTGCAGTCGAGCTTCCCAATAGTGACGCCGTTCCTCAGCCTCCCGAATCACCTCGCCGTATTCGGCTTCGACCTCGCTGTGGTGAGTCTCAATATAATCAAGCGCAACCTGTATTTGCTCGGTAGTCAGGCCGCCGGATATTGATGGTGATTGAGTATTCATGCTGCGCCTCGCAACTAAATGACATGTCTAGCTGAGTCTACCATATCAGACGGACAACTTTGCGCCCGTGGGACGCTGACACGGTATCCTACAATCAATCATAGTGAGGGATACTGGCGGCATGATTGCACTCATCAAACTACGCATTCAGGAGATTTGCCGTGATACGCGACCGCGAGCGCCTGCTGGAACAGCTACGCCAGTTGCATACCGACATTCAGCGGGCGGTCGTCGCCTCCACGGAACGTACTGCGCCGGGCGCGCTGGCGGCGGTGGTCGCGGATGACGCCGACGACGATACCATCTATGCGCTTGACCGTATCAGCGAAGACTACCTCGTGGACTGGTTTGCCCGCGAGATCGCGCCAGAGCGTCCGCTGCTGCTGGTGGCTGAGGGGCTGCCCGATAGCGGCGACGGGCCGGGGATGCTGGCGTTGCCGCGTGGCATCGACGCCGACGAGGCCGAGGTGCGCATCCTGATGGATCCGATTGATGGCACACGCGGCCTGATGTTTCAGAAGCGTAGCGCCTGGATTCTCACCGGCGTCGCGCCCAATCGTGGCCCGGAGACGCGCCTGAGGGACATCGAGACTGGCGGTGCAGACAGAGATTCCGCTGGTCAAGCAGCATCTCGCCGACATGCTCTGGGCTGTTCGTGGCGAGGGTGTGGCCGCCGAACGCTACAACCGTGTCACTGGTGAGCGCACGCCGCTCGTGCTCCACCCCGACACCACCGAGAGCATTGCCCATCGCTTCGCCACCGTGGCGCGGTTCGTACCAGGCGCGCGGGTCGAGCTTTCGGCGATTGACGAGGAGATCATGCGGGCGGCGCTTGGGCCGATACAGCCAGGTAAAGCGCTGTCCTTCGAGGATCAGTACATCAGCAGTGGCGGCCAGCTTTATGGGTTGATCGCCGGGCACGATGCGTTTGTCGCCGACCTGCGGCCGATGATCGAACCGCTGCTGGCGCGTGAGGGACGCGCGTTCGGTATCGCCTGCCACCCGTATGATCTGGCGACCGCGCTGATTGCCGAGGAGGCGGGCGTGCTGCTCAGCGATGGGCGTGGCAATCCGCTCGATGCGCCGCTGGATACGCGCAGTGATGTCGCCTGGGTAGGCTACGCCAACGCGCATATTCGCGCGCAGATGGAGCCAGGTCTGCTGGCCGCGCTCGCCCGCCGTGGGCTGCTCTGACAGGTCTGCTACGCCTCGTTCGCCTGCTGTGTGCGCGAACGTTCGCTGGCGGTGGCCCGCTGGGAGCGCGTCTGTAGTTTGCGTTGCAGCCGCTCCGCCAGTTGCGCAGGCTCGGAGCGTTCGACGGTGATGGTATGCGCGCCGAGAAAGCGCCCCAGGTCACGGAGCGCGCCCGCGATGCCGTCAACCAGCGCGGCGTCTACCCGGACACCTGGCTCCAGGAAGACCGCGCGCGCAATGAGTGTGCCTGTCTCGCGATCCATCTTGGGATCGAGCCGCCCCACCAGTCGCCCCTGGTGTAGAATCGCCAGCGAATAATAGCCGTAGCGCCGCTTTTCGGGCACGACATACGCCTCGAAGGTGACCTCATAGCCAAACAGGGTACGTGCCCGTGCGCGATCCCATATCAGGCTGTCGAACGGCGAGAGAAACACCGTGCGCTCCGGGCGCATGCCCGCGCGCAGACGCTCCAGGTCGGCGAGACGTTCATGCGAGAGATAGGCAGGCTCGCCGATCCCTTCGATCTCAACGCGCACCGCATTGCCTGACGCCACCTGCGCCTCCAGCAGTTGTTGCGCGCGGGCACGCCCACCCTTGGTGACGCTACGCGGCCAGACCATGCGGAAGTAGTCAAACAGCCATGATGGCATGACCACGCCAAGCGCCTGCGCCGTACGTTGGGTGAGGGTTGCGAGCCGTTCTTCCTGCGGCGTGATGCGCCCATTGGTGGCAGCGCCAAGAAACTCAATTTCCACCCGCTCGCGCAGGTCATAGACCTTCTGGCCACCACGACGGCTATGCACCATCAGTTCGCCGAGTGTCCAGAGCACCTCGAGCGCAACGCGGCTCTCTTTCAGGCCATACCAGTCCCACGCCTTGGCGCGGCGGCCATCGTTAGGGCGCTCGAAATCGGCCGAGGCCAGCGGCCCCCGCTCGCGGATCGCATTCATCGTCGTCGCGACGATCTCTGGATGCTCTTCGGCCCAGTGACGATAGTCGTCATAGAGCAGCCGTTCCGCCTCCAGCATCATTGCCCGATACATCGGATAGTCGGACATCGGCAGGATCGAGGCGGCATGGCACCAGTATTCGAAGATGCCACGGTCGGGATAGAGCAGATTGTCGAAGAACGACTCATCGTAGGCGCCGAGACGACTCCACAGCACCAGATATTGCGAGCGCCGCGCCACGTTGATCGTATCCACCTGCACGACGCCCAGCCGCTCGATCATCGCCAGCACGTCGGCCTGGGTTGGGCGCGCGGTCGGCGCATCAAGCAGCCCCTGCGCCGCCAGCATCACCGCGCGCGCCTCTTCGATGCTCAGTCGCACTGGCTCTGTCCGCTCTGTCTGCCCTATCGCCGATGCCTCGACCCCGATGTTCTCGCTGCGCTGTGCCATGACTCCCACTCCCACTCAACGGCGACATTGACCATGTCGAACAAATGTACCCAATAGCGCCAGTGTACCATAGAGTACCTGCCGGGAATACTCATTTCCCATGTGGAAACCGGGCGCGCCTTCAATCTGGTTGCACTGGCATCTGGTGGACGCCCGCGCCATACATGCGGTATAACGGCTATATGGCCCTGGGAAATGACTGGCGCTCGTCGTTTTGCGCGCTCGGTCTTTGATATCCACCGATATCCTCTTCGACGCAGACGCAGGTGGCGAGCTATGAGTGGGTTGGGACTTTTCGCGCCCCATCAGGAGGATTCGCCATGAAGACGCCGATGACCCCGCTAGAGTTTATGCGCCGCAGCCGTCGCCTCTACCCCGATCAGGAGGCCGTTGTCGATGGCGATCTTCGTCTCACCTATGCCCAGTTCTTTGATCGCTGTGACCGCTGGTCGGCGGCGCTGGCGGCCCTGGGCGTCGGCAAAGGTGATCGCGTCGCCTATATCGCGCCCAATACCCACGCGCAACTGGAATCCTTCTATGCCGTGCCGCAGCTTGGCGCGGTGCTGGTGCCGATCAATTATCGCCTGATTGCCGATGATTTTGTCTATATCATCAATCACTCTGGCGCCAAAATCGTCTGCGTCCATGAGGATTATCTGGAGACCGTCGATGGCATTCGCGATCAGTTGCCCAATGTCGAGCACTACATTGCGCTGGAGGGCGCGCGCCCCAATTGGCAGCCGTACGAAGCTATGCTGAAGGCCGCGCCCGCTGAGTTCCCCCACGCCGAGATCAGCGAAGACGATCTGATGACCATCAACTATACCAGCGGCACAACCTCGCGGCCAAAAGGCGTGATGATTACCCATCGCAACGCCTGGGTCAATGCGGTGGGCACGCTGGTGCATGTGCATATGACGCCCGACGACGCCTATCTCTGGACGCTGCCGATGTTCCACGCCAACGGCTGGACCTTCGTCTGGATCGTCACCGCGTGCGGCGCCCGGCATGTCTGCCTGCGTAAGGTGGAACCGGCCGCCATCTTCTCGCTGATTCGCCAGGAACACGTGACGATGCTCTGCGCCGCGCCAACGGTGCTGATCGCCATCGCCAGCAGCCCGGAGGAACTGCGCCGCAACGCGCCGACGGGCGTCCAGGTGATTACGGCGGGCGCGCCCCCAGCGGCGGCCACCATCGAGCGGATCGAGGGCGAGCTTGGCTGGACAATCACGCAGGTCTATGGCCTGACCGAGACGGCGCCGTTCATCACCATCTGCGAGCCGCGCATGGTTCACGCCTCGTATACGCCGGCGGAACAGGCGATCATCAAGGCGCGCCAGGGGGTCGAGCTGATTACGTCGGGCGAGTTGCTGGTGGTGGATGATAGTGACCACGAGGTGCCCCACGACGGCCAGACGCTCGGCGAGATCGTGGCCAGAGGCAACGTGGTGATGGAGGGCTACTACAACGACCCCGAGGCGACGGCGACGGCGTTCCGTGGCGGCTACTTCCACAGCGGCGACGCGGCGGTGGTGCATCCCGATGGCTATGTCGAGATACGCGACCGCATCAAGGATGTGATTATCAGCGGCGGCGAGAATATTTCGTCCATCGAGGTCGAGGGCGTGCTGCTGCGCCATCCCGCCGTGCAGGAGGTGGCGGTGGTGGGCATGAAGGATGAACAATGGGGCGAGTCGCCGCATGCGTTCGTCGTGCTCAAGCCCGGCGCCACCGCGACCGAAGACGAGCTACGCCAGTTTGTCTATGACCGCATGGCGCACTTCAAGACGCCGCGCGCCATCCACTTTGTCGATGAACTGCCGAAGACGGCGACCGGCAAGATTCAGAAGTTCGTCTTACGCGGCAGCCAGGCGGCCATCGCGCAACAGTAGATTACAGGTAGCGCCTGGCGGTTCATGGTCGTCTCGTCGTTCTGATGGCGGGGCGACCGCCACCGGAAGGATTGCGCGATGGATGAGCGCGACGGGGACGACGTGCGCGACCCTGCGGAGGATGCGCCACCGGGAAGCGACACGTTCCATGAAGGCGTGTTGATCGAGGGATTGCGCCCGCCGTTGACCCTCGAACAGCGCCGACGCCGGACGGCTATTACCAGCCTGGCCATCGTAGGCGCGCTGGCTGTGCTGTTCTGGCCTGCCCTCTCCTCGCTACATGGCGCCTTCCCCACGTTGCCCTCATTTGCGCAGGCCACTGCGACGCCTGGCTTTTCCTGGCGCTCCGGCAATGGCGCTGGCATTATCATCGGTGGGCACCGTAGAAGTCGGCATCGGAGCGGGTAGCCCAATGTGTCCCGTGACGCCGCAGACGCCGTCTTCACTTGGCTCACCTGAAATGCATGCGGATACCGTCGGAGATGGCGATGTCTGGGCGCTGTTGCTGAATGGCCCGCCGATTTCAGTGAATAAGTCTGCCTCCATAATCTGGCGTGTCACCGGCTCAGGCGCATTTCGTGTCGTCGCCAATGGGCCTGACTCCACGCCACTGCTGCCCGCCAATGGCCCTGACCCACACCCAGGCGGCTCGAACTGGCAGCGCCCCGGCGATGAATGGGATACGAACTTTATCTTCCCAGAGGCTGGCTGCTGGCAACTGCAAATCACCCGTGGCGCTGACTGACGCCAGCGTCTGGCTAATCGTTGGCACCTAGCGTACAGGCGTTGCCACGCATCGTATGCGGCCCGTATATACAACTCCTCCCGGCCACCCAAACACTTGGCCCCTGTCGCGCTGTCTATAGGGCAGCGTTGTACAACGAGCAATATGCACTAACGATAGACACGAACGATACGGGGGAGCGGTGGATGGAGTATGAGCGATTCTCGTCGCTGGTAGCGCCACACACTGCGGCGATGGCCCGCGTGGCCGCCGCGCTGGTGGGGATGGCCGACGCCGAAGACGCCGCCCAGGAGGCGCTGCTCCGCGCGTGGC
Organism: uncultured Chloroflexia bacterium; assembly: GCA_963702665.1. Classification (GTDB taxonomy): domain Bacteria; phylum Chloroflexota; class Ktedonobacteria; order Ktedonobacterales; family JADMIN01; genus DAHUXT01. The sequence goes on along the minus strand of CAVPDP010000012.1, from coordinate 28,417 downwards.
AGCATTGGCCCTCGCTACGAGATGCTGGCGCGGCGCATACCTGGCTGCTGCGTATCACCGTCAACGTCTGTCGCAACTGGCAGGCGGGCCGCTTTGGCACGACACAGCGCCGTAATGAGTCGCTCGACGCATCAGCTCCATGATGTCGCGCAGGCCACTGATCGCGAGAGGACTACAGGACGCCGACGCGCTGGATATGCGACAGGCGGTCATGGCGCTGCCAACTGATCTGCGCCGGGTTGTCGCGCTGCGTTTCTACGCGGGCATGGACTCGACACAGATTGGCGCGATACTTGAGCTGCCAGCGGCGACCGTACGGACACGGCTGCGGCGTGCGCTGGAACTATTGCGTCGTGATTTGGGCGCATGCGAGATCGATCATCCTTCGATACCTCGCGGGGAGGGTATTCCCATGGCTAATCAACTTCCTGATGCGGAGACAGCGCGCGATTTGGAGGCGCTGCCCGCCGATTTGCAGCCGCTCTATCAGCGTCTCACCGATGATGGCGCCGCCTGGCAGGCCGCCTCCGCCGATAGGTTCGCGTTGCTGGCGCGCACGCTCGTGGCTGATGTCGAGCGTATCGCGTCTGATGGCGCGATAGATGCGCAGGCGGATGACACACCACAGGCAACGCTCCATCGCATTGCCCGCTGGCGCACCTATCAGCTCTGCCCGCTCATCGCCACAAACGCGAGTGGATTTTCGGAACGCTCGCCGCCGTGGCCGTCGTCGCGCTGCTGGCGCTGGTGCTACAGGGAGCGCTCGCGGGCCGGGATCAACTGGGCCGATCAGTTACCATAGAACAATCACCGGACAGTGGCAAATCCTCGACAAGCTGACATGGAAACGCGGTCGTCAGGGCAGGTTCTCCCAAGCATCGCGCCGACCAATCCGCAGGTGGTCTATGAAGCGACTAATCTGGTCAATGGCACAGCGGAGACGAGCAAGGCGGTGAGCTACGCCAGCCTGCGCCGCACCGAGGATGGCGGCGAATCCTGGCGAACCTTACGTTGCCCCTTCCCACTCGCCGATGTCTCGACCATTCAGTCGTTCGTGTCAGCCCGCTCAACGCCCAGACTCGTCTTCATGTCTATCTGGGATCGTTCGAGCATCGCCTGCGAGCCGACCAATGGCATCGTGGGCGAGGGCTGCGAGCGTGGCTATGTGAGCTACGATAGTGGCGATTCCTGGCAGGCGCAGACGCTGCCAGTGCGCGGCGTGCTCGATCTGAGTCAGCCGCTTGTCGCTCAGGATAGCCGCCTCTACGCCAGCAATGTCTGCAACGATGACTCATGCGTGCATCTGCTGACCAGTGACGACGGTGGCCAGACCTGGCATGTCATGGACGAGCAGATTACGGCCAGCAGCAGCATGTCTGCTATCCGGCGGCGCCGAACGCCGGACAGTCTACGCGGACGCCACAAATCGGCTATCCTCGCAGCCCAGTTGCATGCTGCCCGCAGCGGATAACGCTCTGGCGCAGCGACGACGCGGGCAGCCATGGCGCCAGCGACGGGGGACCCTGGACTCAGCTTGGCCCGCTGCCATCCCAGCGCCGGGCGGCGCGCAAGCGAATCCGCTGTTGAGCAGCTTCTGGCGGCGCCGAAGTCAGCGTATCTACCTGAATGTCATCGCACTGTCACGTGGCGCAAGGGACAATTCCAGTCTGTCAGCGATGATACGGCGTCACCTGGAAGCCGACGCCGACCCTTCCCGGTAGCGCCGAGCCGTTGCTACAAACGAGGGCAGCGGTGGCTGAACGACGGTTCGCTGCTCTATCCCGATTTGTACGTAGGACGCCATGACGCCCTACGTCTGGACGCCGGGCGATAGCGCCTGGGCGCGCCTGCCCAGCTCTGCCCGTCGCCGCTCTGGCAGTGCTCAACGTGATCGTGGCGCCAGTTGGCGTATGGCCACGATACTCGTCATCGTGGCGCTGCGAGCAGAATGGCGACGCATCGAATCCCATCGCGTATTATGTCGTCCGCTATCAGATGTAGACCTTGCCTCGGCCGTGGCGCTCTTCTCACATGCTTCCCAGCAATTGAGGGGGTTCCAGTGCATTCAGGATATGTGTGGCAGTATGATTACAATGTTGGTGATGATGTCATAATGTGGCCAGCACGCATATCCACGTATTCATCCACACGTAACAATAGGTGCTCGCGTGCGCGCCATATCCAGGCGTTGGTGAGCTTGAGAAGGTTGAAAAGCCATGAAGCGACGATTTACCCTACGGTTCGGGCGTTGGGGGATTATCCTCGGCATCGTATTTGCTGCCAGTATGCTTATGGCGATCACCGTCTGGGCAGCGGGATCGAACCCCTTCCAGCAAAACAGTGGCTTAGCAGACTGCTTCTCAGAAACAAGCGCAATTACGTCAAATCGATGCGCAAGAAACGGCCGCCGCAAACTCGCCGCATGGGCCAAAGCCACAACAGCCACAGGTGAAGACAATGCCGATCACCTCATGTCCGCGTGGCCTCCATGGACAACGGGTATTCAGCACGGCGCTTGACACAGGTGGGTTCCATGATCATATCATCAGCAACGCGATTGTAGCTCCCTAATGGAGGCGTGCCGCTTTATATACGCCATTTATGCTGGCTCGCTGTCGGAACGAATCTCCAACAGGGTATGATTATTGTCATGCAGCTGGACTATGACTCGTGCGCCGCGAGCGCCCAGGGCATGAAGATCACCTACTACCCCACACCATCTCAGCAGGGCGCAGTGACCCTGACGCAATTGAACGGCGTCACGCTGACATTTCACAACGGCCACAGGCGCCAGTGGCCGGTTTGACGTTGTCGCAGGTAAGTTCGTGTGAGTGATGCTTGAGGGGGCGTGTTTTCCGTCGGAGCGCATGCGCCACATGCGGCAGACGTATATCGCCCTCTCAGGCGCGTGCCCCTGGTAGAATGTGCCCGATGGCTTATGGCAGATACTCATACGCGGGCAGCGTCAGGAAATCGACGAACTCGTCGGCGGTGGTGATCTTGCCGAAGATGGCGCTGGCCTGGCCGAACGCCCGCCCGGCGTATTCCTCCGCGCCAAGCGTCTGCTCGATGCGCGCCAGCTCCTCGCGCAGCATCTCGCGGAACAGCTCGACCGTCACCTTGCGCCCGTCATCCAGCACGCCGCGCGGATGGCGAATCCACTGCCAGACCTGCGCCCGCGAAATCTCGGCGGTGGCGGCGTCTTCCATCAGGTTGTTGATCGGCACGCAGCCCTGCCCGCGCAGCCACGACTCCAGATACTGGACGCCGACGCTGATGTTGGCGCGCAGCCCGGCCTCGGTGATCGTTCCTTCGGGCACGACCAGCAGGTCAGCCGCCGCCACCTGCACATCCTCGCGCCTGCGGTCGATCTGGTTGGGCTGCGGCATCACCCGGTCGAAGATTTCGGTGGCGATGGGTACCAGCCCTGGATGCGCCACCCAGGTGCCATCGTGGCCATCGGTCGCCTCGCGCTCTTTGTCGGCGCGCACCTGCGCCAGCGCCCGCTCGTTCACCTCCGGGTCGGACTTCACCGGGATGAACGCCGCCATGCCGCCCATCGCGTGCGCGCCGCGGCGGTGGCATGTCTTGATGCACAGCAGCGCGTACGAGCGCATGAAGTGCGTTGTCATCGTCACCTGCGCGCGATCCGGCAGGATGAACGCGGGATCGTTGCGCCGCTTCTTGATCGCGCTGAAGATGTAGTCCCAGCGCCCGCAGTTCAGCCCGGCGGAATGGTCGCGTAGCTCGTAGAGCATCTCGTCCATCTCGAAGGCGGCGGGCAGCGTCTCGATCAGCACCGTCGCCTTGATCGAGCCCGCTGGAATGCCAAGCGTCTGCTCCGTCAGGATGAAGACATCATTCCAGAGGCGCGCCTCCAGGTGGCTCTCCAGCTTGGGCAGGTAGAAGTATGGCCCCGTGCCACGCGCCAGCAATTCAGCGGCATTGTGGAAGGCGTACAGCCCGAAGTCGAAGAGGCTGCCGGAGACTGGCTCGCCATCCTGCAAGACGTGTTTTTCGGGCAGATGCCAGCCGCGTGGCCGCGCGAAGAGCACCGCGACCTGCTCATTCAGCGTATACTCTTTGCCCTCAGGGCTGCTGAAGCTGATGGTGCGGCGGATGGCGTCGCGCAGGTTGATGTGGCCCTCGATCAGGTTGGCCCAGGTCGGCGCGTTGGCGTCCTCGAAGTCGGCCATGAAGACCCTGGCGCCGGAGTTGAGCGCGTTGATGACCATCTTGCGGTCTACCGGCCCAGTGATCTCCACCCGGCGATCCCGCAAATCCGCCGGAATCGGCGCAATGGTCCAGTCGCCGGCGCGCACCTCGGCGGTCTCCGGCAGAAAGTCGGGCATCTGCCCGGCATCGAACGCCTGCTGGCGCTCGGCGCGCCGTTCGAGCAGCGCGATCCGGCGGCCATTGAACGCACGGTTGAGCGTGGCGACGAACGCCATCGCCTCCGGGGTGAGAATCGCGTCGTAGCCAGGCGCCATTGGCCCGATAACCTCGATGCCATCGGCAAATGAGAGTGATGTTGTCTGGGGAGCCGTCATAGTGTTCGTCCTTTGCATGGATGCTGGCGGCTGAAGCCGCGCCTACAGGGCTACGCCGCGAAGGCCGCCTGCGCGGCCTCCAGAAACCCACGCCGAATCGCATGGGCCATTCTGAGAGCCTGCGCAGGCAGGCTCTAGCGGCACTTGCCTCAGAAGGCCCTGTAGCCGTGCGTTCACGCGCCTGGCATCTGACACGACGATGGCCCGCGTATCGTCTGAGACACGCGGGCTGCTGGCGCCGATGCGCACTCGCGTTAGTGAGCGAACTGCGCCACCTCGGTCGAGCCGGTGAGCGCCGTCGTCGAGGATTGGCCACCCGCGATGATCTGCGCCACCTCGTCGAAGTAGCCCGTGCCAACCTCGCGCTGATGGCGGGTCGCGGTGTAGCCATCTTGCTCGGCGGCGAACTCAGCCTGCTGCAGTTCGGAGTAGGCGGCCATGCCGCGATCACGGTAGCCATTGGCCAGCGCGAACATGCTATGGTTGAGCGCGTGGAAGCCCGCGAGCGTGACGAATTGGAACTTGTAGCCCATCGCCCCAAGCTCGCGCTGGAAAGATGCGATGGTGGCCTCGTCCAGCTTCTTCTTCCAGTTGAAGGATGGCGAGCAGTTGTACGCCAGCAGCTTGCCAGGGAACCGCGCGTGAATCGCCCTGGCGAAGCGGCGCGCCTCCTCGACATTCGGCTCGGCGGTCTCGCACCAGATGAGATCAGCGTAGGGGGCATACGCCAGGCCACGGGCAATCGCGGCATCGAGCCCGCCACGCATGCGGAAGAAGCCCTCGGCGGTGCGCTCGCCGGTCAAGAACTCGTGGTCGCGCTCATCGACGTCGTTCATAATCAGGTGCGCGCCATTGGCGTCGGTGCGCGCCACCAGCACCGTCGGCACGCCCATCACATCGGCGGCCAGCCGGGCGGCGACCAGATTGCGAATGGCGTTCTGGGTCGGGATGAGCACCTTGCCGCCCATGTGCCCGCACTTCTTTTCGGAGGCGAGCTGATCCTCGAAGTGGACACCCGCCGCGCCCGCCTCGATCATCGCCTTCATCAGCTCGAAGCAGTTGAGTGGGCCGCCGAAGCCTGCCTCGGCGTCGGCGACGATGGGGGCGAACCAGTAGGTGTCGTCGTTGCCCTCGGCATGATGAATCTGGTCGGCGCGCTGCAACGCCTGGTTGATCTTGCGGACGACCTGGGGCACGCTATTGGCGGGGTAGAGGCTCTGATCGGGGTACATCTGCCCGGCGAGGTTCGCGTCGGCCGCGACCTGCCAGCCGCTGAGGTAGATCGCTTTGAGTCCTGCCTTCACCTGCTGCATCGCCTGATTGCCAGTCATTGCGCCAAGCGCGGCGATGTAGGGTTCTGAGTGGAGCAGCGTCCAGAGTCGCTCGGCGCCCATGCGCGCGAGCGTGTATTCGATGGTGACAGAGCCGCGCAGTCGGAATGCGTCGTCTGCGGTATAGGGCCGTGTAATACCAGCCCAACGGGGGTCATTCTGCCAACTCTTCGCCAGGTCTCGAGACTGCTGTTCGCTCATGTTGCTCCTTCTCCTGTGCCCTCACGGACACGATGCACTACGCTGTGCAATCCGCGCCATGCGCCTCACCGTGTGCGCACAGAAACGCCAGATTACGAGGAGCATACTGGATTTTTCCCATAATTGCCAGTAAAATATCTTATCAAGAGCATATAGTGCTATAAATATTTAGAGCGCCTTATGAGAGGGATAGAGCCATGTTAATCAATCTCCACCAGCTTCGCATCTTCCAGGCCGTCGCCACGCACCACAGCTACACGCGCGCCGCCGAGGCGCTCTACCTGAGCCAGCCCGCCGTCTCGCTTCAGGTGCGGGCGCTCGAAAAAACGATTAAACTGCCGCTCTTCGAGAAGAGTGGCCGCACGCTCAGGTTGACCGATGCCGGGCGCGAACTGCTCACCTATAGCGACCGCATCTTCGCGTTGCTCGACGAGACGAAGATGGTGCTGGAGGAGTTGAGCGGCGCCCGGCGGGGTACGGTGAAGGTCGCCGCCTCCACCACTGCGGGCATCTACGTGGTGCCGACGGCGCTGGGCGCGTTTCACCGGCTGAATCCCGAAGTCAAGCTGACGCTCGATGTCGTCAATCGCATCACCGTGCAGGAGCGCCTGCTCAACGATGAGGTTGATATGGCGGTGATGGGCTTGATCGAAGACACCAACGACCTGGAGGTTGAGCGATTTCTCCCCAATGAACTGGTGGTGATCGCGCCGCCGAATAATCGCCTGGCGGGGCAGTCTGATATCCCGTTGGAAGAACTTGTCAAGGAGACACTGCTGCTGCGCGAGGCAGGCTCAGGCACGCGCACCGATGTCGAGCACATGTTTTCGGCGCGCGATATCCCGCTGCATATTGGCATGGAGCTACGGAGCAGCGGCTCGATCAAGCAGGCGGTTGCCGCTGGATTGGGTGTCTCGGTGATGCCAGAGAGCGCGCTCGAACTCGAACTGAAGGCCGAGCGCCTCATCACGCTGGACGTGGAGGGTTTCCCCGTCCACCGCTACTGGTATCTGGTGCGGCGCGCGGGTCGCCAACTCTCAGCCACCGCCGACGCGCTCTGGAACTTCTTCCGCACCTATCGCGACCATGGCGATACGCTGATGGTCGATGGCAGGCTAATCAACCAGTAGCCGTTCGACCTCGGCCAGATCGTCGGCGGTGAGCTTCCAGTCTGCGGCGCGGGCATTGGCGGCGACCTGCTCTGGTTTGGTCGTGCCCGCGATAATCGTGCTGACGGCGGGACGCGACGCCAGCCAGGCGAGCGCCAGTTCGGCGACGGTGTGGCCAGCATCGTGCGCCCAGGCGTCCAGCCGCTGCACAGCTTCCAACGTGGGACGCATGCAGCCGCGACGCGAAACGCGGGTTGTCGTGGCCGCGCGTGCCCTCCGGCGCCGCCTCGCCCGGCTTATACTTGCCGGTCAGCACCCCGGCGCCCAGCGGGAAGAAGGGGATGACGCCCAGCCCGAACTCCAGGCAGACCGGGACGATCTCACGCTCGACCTCGCGCTTGAGCAGGCTGTATTCTGGCTGGACGGAGACGAAATGCGCCAGATGGGCGCGGTCGCTGATCCACAGCGCCTGCACGATGCGCCAGCCGTCGTAGTTCGAGCAGCCGATATAGCGCACCTTGCCCGCGCGCACCAGGTCATCCAGCGCGCCAAGGGTTTCTTCGAGCGGGGTGAGCGGATCGAACGCGTGAATCTGGTAGAGATCAATCGTCTCGATCTGGAGGCGGCGCAGGCTGGCCTCGCAGCCCGCTATGACTCGGCGGCGCGACGAGCCGTGTTCGTTGGGGCCGTCGCCCATATGCATACCGACCTTGGTGGCGATCACCAGTTCGTCGCGGTGGCCGCGAATCGCCTTGCCCAGCAGTTCTTCCGAGACGCCATTGCCATAGGTATCGGCGGTGTCGATCATGTTGACGCCGCTCGCGAGCGCCTGGCGCACGATGGCCGCCGTCTGCTGTTCGTCGGCGTAGCGCCCAAAGGTGTTGCCACCCAGGCCGATGACCGAGACGCGCAATCCAGATTTTCCCAGTTGTCGATACTCCACAGGTTGCCTATCCCTTCTCGTCTATTGCTTGTCATGCTCGTGTATTGCTGCGCGTTAGTGTTCGTCTGCTCACAATGCTTCATCAATTATAGCGTGTAGAGCGTGCCAGGCAACCACGAACGTGTAGCTTCCAGGCACACTAACTTGCGGTAGGGGCAGAATAGCGCCAGGTTGTGTGTTTGCCAGACAGCCAGGTGATACCTCGGTTTGCGGCTGTCATGCCTGGTGTATTCCCCCGAAGGGGTGTATGGGGCTTTGTGATGTGGGGTGATGTGAGTACCTCCCGTGGAGCTTGCGATGGCCACGGGAGAACGAAGGAGAAGCGCTATGATTCTGGCGGCAATTCCCAACATCGAGTTCATTCCTCGTTCCGGCGTCTGGGATAGCATCTTTCACCAGACCTGGATCAGCCTCAGCATTTTGGGTACGCCGAGCGGCGGCTACAAAATCACGCTGATCGGGCTGATTATCATCGTGCTGATTGCGCTGCTGGCCGCCGCGATCAGCGAACGCCTGACCACCCGCAAGCCCGGTGGTCTCGCCTTCACGGTGCTGATTACCATTCTCGGCTCGCTGCTGGCCGCCGCGTTTATTCGGCTGCCGTGGGATTTCGTCATCGAAAGTGTGCATATCCTCGCGGCGTTGATTGGCGCGGTGTTGATCGCCGTCTTCTATACCCTCATACGCTCGTCCGGCTCCTCCAGCAAGAAGGCGTAGCGCGCACCGAGATTTGCCCGGCTGGCATGATCTGGTAGCCGCCAGGTCGTCCAGCCGTTTTTGTTGTTTGGCGCTGTCTGGTCGTCGACGGGGAAAACGCCAGCAAACTCGGCCATAACATGTTATGGTGAATAGTGACATACGGCGCAAACCAGTGGCAGCAGTCAGCCGTATGTGAGATGAGACCCAGGCACACGAGTTGCTGGTAGTGGAGACGCCGTGGCGCAGACGAAGACATCCGGCGACAATGTTGTTCATCGTGAGGGTGGCGAGGCGGACTATTACGCCATTCTTGGCGTCGCGCCGGACGCCAGTCGCGAGACTATCCACCAGGCGTATCGCCGTCTGGCCAAGCTGTGGCATCCCGACCGCTATACCCTCGCGCCGGAAACGTTGCGCGAGCGCGCCGAACGACGGATGCGCGCCATCTCGCGCGCCTGGACCGAACTGGGCGACCCGCTCCGCCGCCGCGCCTATGACCAGCGTCGCTACGGCTCCCCCTGGCCCGACGTTGTTCACCAGCCCGCCACGGACACTCCCCCGGCCAACGGCGCCGGGATGTTCGCGGGCATGCTCTGTGTGATCCTGGCGCTGCCCCTGCTCATCAATCTGCTCAGTGGCTCGGCGCATGAAACCTGGCAGGTAGCGCTGTTGGCGGCGCTGACGCTGGGTCTCGCCGCGCTGGCGGGAATGTTCTTCACTGGCGACACCTCACTGGCGCATCTGGCGACCTCCTGGGCCGAGGGCGAGCCGCGCGGCTTCCACGAACAGCCAGTGGCGCCGCGCTACGCCGGGCATGCTGGCGCGCAGGAGCATGCATTCAACGTGGCGGACGACGACTCCGACGAGGACGCGGATGACGTGGAGGGCGCGCGGGCGTTTGACCGGCTGGTGGAGGAGGCGCTGGCAATCATCCCCGATGACTTCAAGCCGTACATGGACAATGTGCTGGTACGCGTCAAACGCGAGGCGACTGAGGAGGAGCTAAGTCGCCTGGAGGTTGGCCCCGGCGGCATCCTCTTTGGCCTCTATACTGGCGTGCCACTGACGGCGCAGGGCGCTCAGGCGGTGGGAACCGAGATCGTCACGATCTATCGCGGGCCTATCGAACGCTATTGCCACGGCGACCCCGAACGCATCCGCGAGCAGGTGCGGCGCACGGTGTTGCACGAGGTGGCGCACCACTTTGGCATCGACCATGACGCGATGCCCGACTGGCTCAAATAGCCGCCGTCTTGCCGTCTGCGCCTCTCACGCTTCGCTTGTGTGACGCAGACCATTTTCGGATGCCTCTAATGGGTGTACAATACGGCGGAATCGATGGCGCAGCGCGCTCGCTGTATGGGCCGGGCCAGGAGGGAGCATCGCATGGGTGAGAACCGATCCGGCGGCGACTTCCGCCAGAGTTCCGACGAAGACACCGACCCCGATATCAAACGGCGCAAGAACCAACCAGCGCCCGCCGGGGCCATCCCCAGCGCGCTACCCTCCAGCATCCCCGCCGACAGCGAGGATCGGACGCAGCGATTAACCCCTGAGCAGCTTGCCGAAATAGCGCACCGCAAACCAGTCACCCCGCGTTCGCGGACGCTGGCCATTATCTCAGTGGTGGCGCTGGTCGTATTGCTCGGCTCGACGCTCTTCGTGGCGCTGCGGGGGCGCGGCAGTGGCGTGCTCGGCGCCGGGCCAGCCTTCGATGGCTGCGGCGATAATACGCCCTGCCAGACGGCGAACGCCTATCTGGCCGACTACATCGCGGGCCGGTATGCTAACCTCTATGGTCTCGTCTCGCAACAAACGATCAAGCGGTTTGACGACCCACGTATCCTTCGCGGCAATTATCACGATGCGCGCGACTACATCACCACCCGCACCCAGGACATCGTGGCGCGGGCAGGCATTACGTCGATCACTGCGTCGCCCGGCGTCGTTCAGAAGACGAGCGCGACCACCGCCGACGTGCCCGCGCGCATCGAATTTCAGAGCGCGCGTGTTGGCTCCTTCGAGCAGGACATCACGATTCCGCTGGTCTACGAGAGCAATCACTGGCGCATCAACTGGTCGCCGGGGCTGATCTTCACCCAACTCGACGACGCCAGCGACCCCTATTACACGCGCAAGGTTGACTTGATCGCGCTCGACGGCGCCCGTGGCACGGTCTATGATCGCGATGGCAACGTGCTGGCGAAGGATGACACGGTCTACGACATCTCTGTCACTACCGCGAAGCTGACCGACAAGACGGGCGAATTGACCACCCTCGGCAAAGACCTCGATTTCACCGTCGATCAACTGAACGCGAGACTGGCGGGCGCGCCAGCCAACCAGCCCTGGCCGATTCGGACCATCACCACGCAGCTTTATCAGCAGGTGAGCGCTGATCTGGGCAAGCTGGCGGGCGTCTCCGTCCAGAAGACCACTGGCCGCGTCTATCCCTATGGCTCGGCGATGGCGCCCGTCACGGGGTATGTTGGCGCGGTGAGTGGCGACGACATCAAGAATGATAAGACTGGCTACTACGATAATCCAGCCCTCGTCATCGGCAAGGCGGGTGTCGAACTCTGGGGCGAGCAATATCTGCGCCCACAGCATGGTGGCCAACTCCAGGTTTTCGAGACGAACGCCGACGGCTCCGATGGCCCGGTCGTCTTCACCATTGCCTCGCGTATCCCTGCCAATGGCGACGACATCCATACCACGATATCGCTCAAAGCGCAGCAGGCGGCCATGACGAGCCTGAGCCAGCAGTCGGGCCACAGCGGCGGGTCGCTGGCGGTCGATCCGACGACGGGCGAGGTGCTGGCGATGGGAACCTACCCCGTGTACAATCCGACCGATCTCTCGCTGGGCCTGACGCCGAACGCTTCTGCCCGGCTCAACGCGCTCGACGCGCCATACATCAATCGGGCGATGGCCAGCGCGCAGCCGGTTGGCTCGGTCTTCAAGTTGTTCACACTGGCGGCGGGGCTGCAGGGTGGCGTCAGCGCCGCGCAGATATTCACCTGCGCTGGCTCGTTTCAGGTGCCGGGCGAAACCAAACCGCGCAAGGATGATCTGCCGCAGGGTCACGGCAACATCACCGCGCCCTACGCGCTGACCCCTTCGTGCGATGTCGTCTTCTGGCAGATTTCAGTGCTGCTCAATAGCAAAGACCCCAACCTGTTGCCGCAGATGGCCAAGGCGTTCGGCTTTGGCGCATATACTGATATTGTCGGCGTGCCAAAGAGCGATGAGAATCCCGGCATCGTGCCCGATCCCGCGTGGATGAAGGCCAACAACCACGGCGACTGGTCCGTGACCGACGCGGCAAATCTGGGCATCGGCCAGGGATACTTCCAGGCGACCCCGGCGCAGATCGCCCTCGCCGCCGCCGCCATCGGCGACAATGGCATCCGTATGCAGCCACGGCTGGTATCGTCCGTGGTCGCCAGCAGCGGCGCAACGGTTGCGTCGTTCGCGGCGGCGCAGCGGGGCACGTTGCCACTCAGCGCCGATAATCTTGGAGTAATCCAGGCGGCGATGCTTGGCCCGCTCTATGACCCGCGCGGCACCGCCTACGGCGACTTCAAAAATGTGCCGGTGCTCGTCGCGGGCAAGACGGGCACCGCAGAGTCCGGGCAGGCGCGCCCGAATGGCTGGTTTGCCTGCTACGCGCCCGCGTCGCCCGCCAGCGGCCCGGCGGTCACGCCGAAGATTGCCATTGGCTCGCTGGTCGAGCGGTCCGACTTCGGCGAAGCGTACGCGTTGCCAGTCAGCAGAGCGATCTTGCGCGCGTACCTGGGCGTCTGAGCGGAGAAAGACTACGGCGATGGGTGAACGCATCACGCGGGTTGGCATTGGCTACGATGTCCACGCGTTCGCGCCGCCAGAGGCTGGGCGTCCGCTGATGCTCGGCGGCGTGGCGATCCCCCATGATCGCGGGCTGGCGGGCCATTCGGACGCCGATGCGCTGCTGCATGCGGTGGTCGATGCGCTGCTCGGCGCGGCGGCGCTCGGCGACATCGGCACGTATTTCCCCTCCAGTGACGCGCGCTGGCGGGGGGCGTCGAGTACGGATTTTCTGACGCATACGGTGGCGCTACTGGCGGGGGATGGCTGGCGTATCGAAAACGTGGATGCGACGGTGGTGATGGAGGCGCCGCGCCTCGGCCCGCATGTCGCGGCGATTCGGGCTGCGCTGGCGGTCACACTCAACGTCCCGGTTGATTGCGTCAGTGTGAAGGGCAAGACGACCGACCGGCTTGGATTCACTGGGAGGGCTGAGGGCGTGGCATGCCACGCCGTGGCGCTCATCTCACGCCCGGCTACTGAAAACTAGCGGTGCGGGGACACTACCCCTTGCAGCCCAGCCAGTGCCTGCCATAGTCGCGCATGTCTTCGATGAGGACGAAGAGCGCCTGACCCTTTTCGGTCAGCGAGTATTCCACCTTTGGCGGCACCTCGGCATACGTCTGGCGGTGAACGATCCCCTCGCCCTCCAGCGCGGAGAGGCGCTCGGAAAGCGTTTTGGGGCTGATGCCGACCAGCGAGCGCTCCAGTTCGCTGAATCGCTGGGTGCCATAGGTCAGGTCGCGGATGATGAGCAACGTCCATTTTCCACTGACAATGCTTGCCGTCCGGGCGACGGGGCACACCAGCGAGTCGTCTTGCTCACTCGTGCTGGTGGCAGTCGTGGTATCGTCTGCCAGCGAGCTTCGCCGTGCCATGTCTTCTGCTCCTCCGTCGCCTGGATGATATGCAGGCGTGGTACGCTGCTACGTTGTGCGCCGCGACGGTTCGCGTGTAAAATCCAAATCACCCATGCTACATAAAATTGTACCCTCCATCCGCCGCGCTGTAAAGGCAGTATTTCTGCTGATGAGGTGTGGATGTTTACGCTTGATTGGCTGCCATGCCAGGATACGTCTGGCCTGGAATCAACCGGGCGCCTCTTCATGTACTCGTGGTAATTCATCACAGACAGCCGCCGATAGTGTTGTTCGAGACGAGTAACGGCAAGAATCTTGTGCTTGCGCCCACATTTCGCACGTACGGTTGGTGAGAATTCCACATTTTCTTGCGTGCCAGACGCCAGTGCGTGGCGCAGGAACGTGACCCACGCCGTCGCTGTGTCGCCGCCCGTTCGCATGCGGCAGGGTGGCCATCTGGCGGCTCTACGCCCGGGGACAGCCGCTGCTGTGGATGCTACAATGGTGATGGTGTCGGCGTGGGCCATGCGGCAGCCCTACACGGCTCTCCGTCAGGCATAATCAACGGCCTAATACCGCACTCCATCTGACCGGCTTTACAGCGGGCGATTTTGCAGGTTACTTTTGTGCGGCCAGCCGTGACGGTCTGTAAAGTATTTTTCAGCCTGCCGCTGAGCGCTGAGTCGCTGGCCGTTGGGCAGATGCGAGCAGAAGGGGCGCTGGGTGTGATTCTCCCGAAAGACCGCGACCCTCGTTTCGTGACCATCCGCCGCGGTGGGACCCTCACCGATTCGGATCACCAACTCCTCGCCCTGTGGGCGGCATCGTGCGCGGAGCACGTCCTTGACCTCTTCGAGTCGGCTCAGCCTGAGGATCCGCGACCACGTCAGGCGATTGAGCAGGCCCGCGCCTGGGCGCGTGGCGAGATCACGATGACCCAGGCTCGCGCGGCGGGTGGCCATGCAATGGGCGCAGCCAGAGACCTGCGTGGGGCAGCGCGGTATGCCGCGTACGCCGCTGGCCAGGCCGGGGTTGTCGCACACGTCGCCGCGCACGAACTCGGCGCCGCTGCCTATGCGATCAAGGCCGCACGCGCCGCCGCGCCGGAAGGCGAGGGCGAGAGCGCAGGGCGACGCGAGTGCCGATGGCAGCGCGACCAGCTCCCGGAGGCGATTCGCGAGCTTGTCCTCGACGACCAGCGGTTGCGGAACGACATCTGCTGGTCGGTGTTCGACTGCTGAGCGCGTGTCGGATCGCCAGCACTGCTCAGCAAGGGCACGTGCGGAATGTGGGCTTGTGGGGTATCTGGCGTCATGTTAGAATGCGCACGCGGACGGCGATGCGCCTGCCTTTCAGAGCGCTTGAACTGGCGGCTCACGCGGTCACTCCGCATCATCCATGCGTCATTCATGGGTCATCCAAAGGAGCATGCCGTGGGCCAGGTTTCATCGCAGCCAGTCGGCCAGTCAGCCCCTCCGAGCGCCGCGGCGCGTGCGGGGCGCTATGCCGCCTATATCTTCTGGCTGATGTTCGTCATCAACTTCCTCAATTATCTCGACCGCTGGATTTTCACTGGACTCAGCCCGATCATCCAGAAAGATCTGCATCTCAGCGACTTCCAGATTGGGCTGCTCAGCAGCGCGTTTCTGCTGGTGTATACCATCGTCGCGCTGCCCCTCGGATTCCTGGCCGACCGCATCGCCCGCAAGACGATTGTGGCGCTGGGCGTGGCGGTCTGGAGCCTGGCGACGGCGTTCACTGGGTCTGGCAGGTAACTTCTCCATCTTGCTGGCCATTCGTACGTTTCTGGGCGTCGGTGAGGGCAGCTACTATCCCGCTGGAACCCCAATGCTCGCCGCCTACTATCCGCCATCGCGCCGCGCCAGCATCATCTCACGCTGGAGTGTTGGCGCGCTGATCGGCGCCGCAGCGGGCTTTCTGTTGGCAGGCTTTTTCTCCGCGCCCAATGAGTGGCGTTTCGCCTTCTTCTTCACTGGTATTCCCGGCCTCATCTTTGCCGTTCTCGTCTGGCGCACCCGCGAGAAGACCCGCCATGAAGATGATCCGCCCGCCGAACATCTGGCAGGCGAGGGAAACCGTTCGGTCTTCGCGCGTTTCGCCGCGTATCTGCGCATCCCAACGGTTCGTGTCATCATTGCGTTGCATGCGCTTGGCTTCTTTGCGCTGACAGGTGTCACCACCTATCTCGCCATCTTTCTGAGCGACACCTACGGCAGCAACGGCAGTTTCTATCCGGACGTTGGCCTCTCACCTGGTTTAGTCCCGGTCCTGGCGGGGGCAGTCGTACTGGTCGGCGGTATCCTTGGCAATCTGATAGGCGGTGTCTGGTCGAATCGACTGAGCCGCCGTCACGAGGGCGCGCGCGTGCTGACGGGTGGCCTGGGCTTTTTGCTGGCGGCGCCGTGCGTGATCGTCGCCATTGGATCGCCCATGGTGTTGCGCCAGCTCACGTTCTTCACCACCGCAACCGCGCATACACAGCTCACCATTGGTATCGCGGTCTTTGTCGTGTTCGCGCTGCTGTCGGCGTTCTTCCTCAATGTTTACAATGGCCCGGTGAGCGCCGCCCTGCTGGATGTCGTCCCTGCGGCGGAACGAGGCGCGGCGGGTGGCACCGAACTGACGCTGGCGCACTTGTTCGGCGATGTCTATGCCGCGGCGCTCATCGGCGCGATAGCGGTGGCGCTGAATAACTCACAGGGTGGCGAGCAGATTGGGCTGGCGATGCTGCTGACCTGCCCGCTGGTGCTGGTCGCGTCGGGCGTCGTCGGCATCTGGGGTAGCCGCTTCTATGCCCGCGATGTGGCGGCGCTTGGTGGCAGCGCGTCGCAGATGCTCGGCGCCACGGCCACAGAATAGAGGCGCGGGCAACGTTTGTCTGAGCATCACGAGGCCGCAGGTTGAAGCTATGCGGCTAATCCCAGTTGTTCGTAGACCCGCCAATGGCGAGCGGATATGGTGCGGGCAGGATTAGCCGCAGCATGATGAGCTTTACCTGTGATTTAATAGGGCGACCACCAGCCCCTCTCCTACGAGGAGAGGGGAGTCCGCCCGCCTGCTCTTGGCCCGGTCGCCGCTCCGTCGCCTAGGCCCTCCCCTCGTAGGGGAGGGTGGCCGACAGGCCGGGAGAGGTTCGCGCCCACGATGAGCCGATCAACACATGAAACACCATCATGCCGCGAAACCCGAATTATTACGCCTCCGTTGGCTGCGAGGGCGATGTCTGCGCCGGGTCGGGTGGCTGCTGTGGCGCGGGCACATCCTCGGCCTCGCCGGGGTATAGTCCCATGCCTGAGGCCGGGCCAAGCTCCGTTGCGGCTGCCGAGAGGCGTTGCGCTTTAGCGGCCAACCCCTGGCAAATCAACTCCGCCGCCGCATCGAGCGAGAGAATCGCGGTATTGATGGTCAGGTCATAGTGAATCGGATCCTCGGGTTCGAGGTGGTACTGCGCCTGGACGTAGCGCCTGCGGTCGTTATCCTTCGTCAGGATGCGCTTGCGGGCGCTCAGTTCATCCAGCCCCTCGCGCCGCGCCACGTATGCGATGCGCTGCTCAAGTGGGGCGACGACATACACCCGCAGCACATCGCGCCTGGCCAGGAGCATCGAGCCTGCGCCACGGCCAACGATCACCGACTGGCCCTCCTCGACCGCCAGTTCGATCACCCGGCGCAGCGCGTTCTGATAGTTGCGCTCGCGAGTGGCTGGTGAGGGCGATGGCGGCACATTCTCCACCATGCTCGGATACATCAGTGACATGCTGTTGAGCGCGCGCAGAATGAATCCCTCGGTATGCTCGTCACGATCCTCGGCCTCTTCCTCGGTAATGCCCAGTTCGTGCGCCACCCGTACGATAACCTCGTGGTCGATAAGATGCCAGCCCAACCGTTTCGCCACGCGCTGGGCGACCTCGCCGCCGCCGCTACCATACAGCCGCGCGACGGTGATGGCTCGCATGCCGCCTATCGGAGCCGATGTCTTCGCAGTCGCCGCCGCCGAATCTACTGAATCCGCCATGGGAACCTCCCCTGTGCTGAACCTCCCTGCGTGCTGTTGCGTCCAGACGCCCATGTGCCCGTGTGCGCCAGTGAATCGTCCCGTTGCGCCCATTGTAACAGAAAATACAGGCGGCGGTCTGTGACCTGGTGTACTATCGCGCAGCGATCTCCACACTCGCGCGCATGCACTGGCCGAATGGTCGCCTGACTTTGACGGGCCGCTTCTCGCATGCTACACTGGCGCCCGGCGTCGGAGGCATCCAGACGCCGCCACGAGATGCTTCTGCCCCCGGAGGAATCGGCTATGACCGCGATCTGTATCGCCAATAATAAAGGTGGCGTCGGCAAGACGACGACCGCCGTGAATCTGGCCGCTGGCCTGGCGCGCCTGAACCAGCGCGTGCTGGTGGTTGATCTGGATGGGCAGGCCAACGCCACCTATGCGCTGACGGGTCGCGTGCATCCGGTGCCGTCGATCTACGATGTGCTGGTGGGCACGCGCAAGCTGGACACCGTCATCTGGCAGACCAACGAAGAAAACGTCTGGATCGTTCCCGCCGATGGCCGTCTGCAGCAGGCCGATGTCGAACTGGCGGCGCGACCGGGGCGCGAGTTCCGCCTGGCGCGCGCGCTGGCCGGGCTGGAGTACGACTACATTATTATCGATACGCCCCCAGCCCTCGGCGTGCTCACCCAGAACGCGCTGGCCGCCTCAAACGATGTGCTGGTGCCTATCGCGCTCACCGAGTTCAGCGTCATTGGCGTGGATAAACTCGAATCCACCATCGACGATCTGCGCGACGGGCTGAATCTGCCCGATCTGGAGATTCTCGGCGTCTTCGCCACCTTCTACGAAGATACGACGACCTCGCGCGAGACCTGGAGCCTGCTGGAGAAGAAGTTCGAGGGGCGGCTGCTGGAGACGCGCATCCCCAAGAATCTCGATCTGGAGAAGGCGCACCGCGCCAACGAGAGTGTCTTGAGCTTCGCGCCCGCCAGCAGCGGCGGTCAGGCGTACGCCCAGCTTGCCCGCGAGGTGAAGAAGCTGGCCTCCGCCCACGCCCGTGGCCACGAACGCCGCCACGCGTAAACGTCCAGAGCCAGGAGTAGAGGCGAAATCATGGCCACCAGGCAATCGCGAACATCGGCGCAGAAGCAGCATCAGGTGACTATGCAGCCGGATAGTTCGTCTGAGTCCGGGGAGATGCTCAGCCCGGACGAGCTGGCGCGCGCCTTGCGGGCGATGGCGGCGGAGCTAGAGCGCGATCCTGCGTTGGCGCGTCGGGTCGCGGGGGCGATGCGTGCGCCGCTGTTCGGGGGCGATCCGCCACTGTCGGAGCCTGAGGCATCGGATGGCGCGGCTGGTGATGCTCCGGCCCAGCCAATCCGGCGTGGGGGCAAGGCGTTCAAGCCAAAACTGGTGACGGGCGCCGCGCCCGCATTGGGGCCAGGGGTACCCGATCCATTTGCGCTGCGCGAGCAGCTTGGGCGAGGATGGCTTGCGCGCCGCGTTGGCGGATTTGCGGCTGGGCACGCTGCGCGCCATCGTGCGCGAGCATCGGCTCGATCCCACGGGGCAACTGGCTGGCCAGAACGACGATGCGAAATTTCGCGCGCTGATTCTGCGGGCCACGAAACGGGGAAAGCGCGGCTAAACGTCGGCGCGCCTGGCGCATGAGGCGCTAGAGCGCGACGAACCAGTCTGGCCCCCGCGATTGACAGGCGCTAGGGCGCGCGGATATAATCTCACAACATATCTGATGGAAAGGGTACAATACAACTGTTATGAAGCGAACCTGGCAGCCAAAGCGCATTCCACGTAAGCGCGAACATGGCTTTATGAAGCGGATGAGTTCGAACGCGGGACGCAAAGTCCTGAAGGCCCGTCGACTTAAGGGGCGCTGGCGCCTGACCGTCGTCTAAGACCGTCGTCTAAGATTGTGCAGGCTTCTGTGTCACGTGCGTCTCATGCCAAGCGCGCATCCGGGGTGCCGGGTCGTGTGCTGCACGAGGCGCTTTTTGCGTGCTTTGCGCGATATGCTCTACGTGGAGCGAAACGGGACGGATGAAATGTGGTGGCGGACGACGATAGCGCATCTGCTGGCGCGCCCTCACAGGATCGTCAGGGACAGCTAAAACTGCGACGGCCACCCATACGTAATCTTTCTGGTGAGCGATTGCGGCGGATACAGCGGCTGCGCTCGTCACGTGATTTTCAGCGGGTGCGCGCCCAGGGCAGGCGTGTCTCAGGGGCAGCGCTCACACTGGGATATGTCGCGCAGGCCGAACCTGGCTACTGTAGGATATACCCGAATCGGCTTTTCAGTGAGCCGCCGGGTGGGCGACGCGGTGACGCGTAATCGTGTGAAGCGCAGGCTCCGTGAGGTGACGCGCCGCATGCTGACGAGAATCGCTCCGGGCTACGATCTCGTGATGACGGCCCGGCCCGGCGCGGCGGATGCGCGCATGGAACCCCTTGAACAGGAAGTGCGCACACTCCTGGCGCGGGCACGACTCTTGATAGCAGAGACAGATCAGGTCATACATCGAGACACAGATCGAGACGCAGATCGAGGCACAGGGTTATGAAATATCTAGGGATGGGTTTGATTCGCGTGTATCAGCACACGTTTTCGGTGGTGCTGCCGCCAAGTTGCCGCTTCGAGCCATCCTGTTCACAATACGGCTATGAGGCTATCGAAAAGTACGGATTTTTCCGTGGCGGCTGGATGGCGATCAGGCGCATCGGTCGCTGCCATCCGTTTTATCACGGCAGCCTGTACGATCCGGTGCCGTAATGACAAGGACGCGGGGAACATCGGGGCTGAGACGCGCCTGATCGAAAGCCGACCGAGAACCTGCTTGAAACCAGCTTGATATACGAGATGAGAACTAAACGCGCGGTGCGGATGGGCCACGCCATCTGCCTGTTGCGGGGAGGATAGAGCGCGTGCAACAGATTGTGAGTACCTTTCAAACCCTATTCGGGCCGATAGGGGAAGTCTTTCGATATGTTTTCTATCTGCCCGTCTACAACATCCTCATGGTCATCTATGAGACGCTGAATAAGGTCTTCCCTGGTGGCGCTTTTGCGCTCGCTATTATTATCCTCACGCTGATGATCCGCGCCGCACTCATCCCCCTGACCCGCAAACAACTCCAGTCAACGCGCAAAATGCAGATGATTCAGCCCGAACTCAAGGCGTTACAGCAGCGTCACCGGGCGACCCGCAGACGCTGATGGCCGAGCAGCGGCGCTTGTACAAGGAGAACGGCGTCAGCATGTATGGCGGCTGTCTGCCGCTGATAGTGCAGATGCCGTTTATCTATGCGCTCTACGGCGCCTTCCTGACCGTTATCCATGCGGCGCCGCTCGCCTTCCCGAAAAATGTCGTGGCGCTCAATAATGACATGTATTCATTTGTCCCTCATTTGACCTCTTTCCCGCAGACCCACTTCCTCTGGGCCAACCTGGTGTCGCCCGATCCGCTGCACATTCTGCCAGTGTTGGCGGCGGCGCTGACCTTCATTCAGTTGCGGATGGCGATGCCGGTGCGCAAACCGCGCCAGCCGGGTGAGAATCCAGATGCGACGATGCAGGCGACGGCGACGACGCAGTACATCATGCCGTTCGTCACGCTCTTTATCGGCTGGACCTTCCCCGCTGGCCTCGCGCTCTACTGGTGTATCTCGACCGGCTTCTCCGCTGTGCAGCAATACTTCATCAACGGCAACTGGGGTTCGCTCTTTGTCGGCGTACCACGGATGGAGCACCTCGTTCCTCCGCCCAAGGAACTGGCGCCCACCGTCACGCGAACGCCAGCCATTGCGGGCGCCGCCTCCGCGCGTGCGCTGACGGCGACAACCGAAGCCGCGCCCCAGGAAGCTGGCCTGCGGGGCTGGTGGCAACGGATGAGGGAGAACGCCTCCGCCGCCCAGACGCAGGCGCTGGAGCGCGCCGAACAGACCCGCAAGGAGCGTGAGGAGGCCCGCGCGCTGGCACAGGAGCAGGCCGAGAGCATGATGGAACCAGCGGCAAGAACACCGCGACGCCAGCGCGGCGTCAGCGGCCATCGCGCCAGGTTCCGGTATTGTTGCGGCCACCACTGCCCACCAGTGATAGCGATGCGAGTGGCGACGATGTCGCCGAGGCGATCCAACAGGCGACCGATCAACGTGTGTCGCCAGAACAGGCGATTGCGAACGGACGCCAACGGAGCCAATGGAGCCAACGGCAAGACGGCGGCGAAGCCTGCCAGCGGATCAAATGGCTCGAATGGCTCGAATGGCGCTGGCGGCTCAAACGGGTCACATGGAGCCAGTGGGTCGAATGGCGCGCGCAACGGCGCAAACGGTACTCGGTCTACGACGACGGGTAGCTCCAACGCCGCGCGTAAGAATACTGCGAAGGGTGGATCGGGCGCGCGGCCACGCGGTGGGCGCCCGAAGGGAGGCAGGTAGTCGTGGAGAGTATTGAAGCCTCCGGCAAATCTATCGAGGATGCGACCATCAACGCCCTGGCGCGGCTGGGACGCAACCGCGATGAGGTCGAGATTACGGTGTTGCAGAAGCCGGTACGTGGCTCGCGCGATATGAGCGCTCGTGAGGCGCGGGTGCGCGCCACGGTGCAACCGCAGCGCCCAGCGGGAGCCGTGGCGCCGCCAGAGATGGCGGACGCGTATCTCGCCAACGAGTTCGAAGAATATCCCGACGACTACGCCGCAAATGACTTGGCGGCGACTGACGGCAACGCGGCGGATCCCGCGGCGCCAGTGGACGATGTGGAGCAGCCAGAGGTCACGGTGGATGCCCTCAGCGATGTGATGGATGAAAACGCGAGCGTGGAGGATGTCGCGGTCGCCGCGCTCTACACCATCCTGGCGCATATGGGCGTTCAGGCGGGCATTGAGGTACATCCCGCCGAGGGCGAGGAGCCGCTCGTGCTCAATATCCGTGGCGCCGACGAACGCTCGGCCAGCGCGCTCAGTGTGTTGATTGGTCGCCGTGGCGAGACGTTGGCGGCGTTGCAACTGCTGATGCACCTGGTTATCTCGAAGCAGGCCGATACCCGTGACCGCGTGATCGTCGATGTCGAGGGCTATCGCCAGCGGCGCGAGGAGAATCTGCGCACGATGGCGCAACGCATCGCCGATCAGGTGCGCGACTCTGGCCGCTCCGTCATGCTGGAGGCCATGCCTCCGAACGAGCGGCGTATCGTGCATATGGCGCTGGCCGATTTCGACGATATCTCCACCGAGAGCGAGGGCGAGGGCGACCAGCGGCGCGTTGTTGTCTCCCTCAAACACGACGCCCGGCGCTAGCGGCGATTCGCTCGTGGAAAACCCAGGCGCCGCCGTCGTACGCCATGCCGCCATACGCCCCGACTTTCTGGCGATTGGGCATGTCACCCGCGACCTCTTGCCCGATGGCGGCTGGCGGCTGGGCGGAACCGTCACCTTTGCGGCGCTGACCGCTGTGCGGCTGGGGCTGCGCGCCGCCATCGTCACCAGCGCGCCGCCGGATGTGCTTGCGGCTTTGGATGCCGTGCTGCCTGACATCCCCCTCAGCGCCATTCCCACAGACGAGGCGACCACCTTCGAGAACATCTACACCCCGCGTGGCCGCCAGCAGTTTCTGCGTGGCCGCGCGACGCCGCTGGCGCTGGCTGCCATACCCGCAGCCTGGCGTGATGCGCCGATTGTGCTGCTGGGGCCGCTGGCGCAGGAGATCGACGCCAGTATCGTCACCGCGTTTCCCCATGCGCTGGTTGGCGCGACGCCGCAGGGTTGGCTGCGCCAATGGGATGATGATGGCGCGGTCTCCCCAGCGCCGCTCGCTCATGCCGACATGCTGCTGTCGCATGTGCAGGCATTGATCCTCAGTCGCGAAGATGTTGGGCCGCTAGCCGACGCGCTGATTCCCCAGTGGGCGCAGATCGTACCGCGCATTGCGGTGACGAGCGGCGCGGAAGGCGCATATCTCTGGGAGCGCGGAGTCGCCTCTGACCTGTTCCCTGGCTATCCAGCGAAAGAGGTTGACCCGACCGGGGCGGGCGATGTCTTCGCGGCGGCGTTTCTCTGCGAACTGCATCGATCCAGCGATGTGGCCATGGCGATAGATTTCGCCAATCGTGTCGCGGCCTGCTCGGTGGAGGCATTGGGCGGCGAGGGCATCCCAACGCGTGAGATGGTCGCCGCCCGCTGGAAGAATCCGGGCTAGTCGGCGTCAGTCGTGCCCGCGCCGTTGAGCAACTCACGCAGGACGGCGAAGCGCTCGTCAACCACCTCTATCTTGCAGTCGCACGGCCCCTCGTTCAGGTCTTTGCCGCATTGTGGGCAGAGACCAGCGCAGTCCTCGCGGCAGAGCGCGCTCATCGGCAGCGCCAGCACCAGATTCTGGCGAATCGCCTCGCGGGTGTCTATTTCATGGTGGCGGCTGATCGGGAAGGCCAGTTCGGGGTCGTCGGGCGCGGGTACTGGCGTGCCGGTAATGACATCGATAGTCGGGTAAAACTCCTCACGCAGTGGAAAGGTGACGGAGGTATCGAACTCCTTCAGGCAGCGTGTGCAACTCAGGTGTATCGGCGCCGTCACGTTGCCGGTGGCGAAGACGCCCTGATTGGTGCGGTGCAGGCGCAGGCGTCCGGTCACTGGCCCCGCCAACTCGACCTCGTCGTCTTGCAGTTCCAGCTTGTCGTCTTCATCCAGCGCCACATCGTACACGGTACCTACGGGAGCTTTGAGTAATTGAGCAACATTAAAGATCATGGGAGAACTCCTCGCGTCGCTGGGCAGGATGGACAAGACACAGAGCAGACGCAGCTTCAGTATACGACGAAACCAGCCCTGATATCAAGCGGGCGGCGATATATGAAGCAGGCGGTTGTGGGCGATGATGTGGTACACTGAGCAGCGCCAGGGCCTATAGCTCAGCGGCAGAGCGGGCGGCTCATAACCGCTTGGTCGCAGGTTCGAATCCTGCTGGGCCCACCAGCACAGATTTTCAGGCCAGGGAACCCGGTATGGATGTGACAGAATATGTGGCGGGGTGACTGAAATCCGGTCGCCCCGCCGCACTGTTTGTGTCAGGTTTGGCCAGGGTTTGCCAGGTTGTGTGCGACGCCGATGGATGGCGATGGGGAGTGTGACATGCAATTTTTTGATCGCGCCAAAATATATGTGAAGGCCGGAAGTGGTGGCGATGGCTCGACCCACTTCCACCGTGAGAAGTTCGTACCGTTGGGTGGGCCAGATGGCGGCGATGGTGGCCGTGGCGGCAGCGTCTATTTCGAGACCGACGCTGGCATGAATACGCTGGTGGATTACCACTATCGTCCACACCATACCGCGACACCGGGAGGGCCAGGCAGCAGACAGAAGATGCATGGCGCGAAGGGGCAGGATCTCTATCTCAAAGTTCCCGCAGGCACGGTCGTGCGCAACGAAGAAACGGGCGAACTGGTGGCTGACCTGACCGAGCCAAACCAGCAGGTGATGGTGGCGCGCGGCGGGCGCGGTGGCCTGGGCAATGTTCACTTCAAGACCTCGACAAATCAGGCGCCGCGCGAGGCGCAGCTCGGCGAGCCAGGCGAGGAAGTGACGCTGTTGTTGGAGTTGAAGCTGATCGCGGATGTCGGGCTGGTCGGCTACCCCAACGCGGGCAAGTCCACGCTGCTCTCGGTGGTGACGGCGGCAACGCCCCGCATCGCCGATTATCCGTTCACGACGCTGGTGCCCAATCTGGGTGTGGTGGTCATTGGTGATCCGACACACGGCGACGATTTCAGCTTCGTGCTGGCCGATATTCCCGGCCTGATCGAGGGCGCGGCGCAGGGCGTCGGCCTGGGGCATGAGTTTCTGCGCCATGTCGAGCGTACGCGCCTGTTGCTCCACCTGATTGACGGCGGCTACACCGAGCGCGACCCGTGGGACGAGTTCGAGGCGATCAACCGCGAACTGGCCGAATACAGCGCTGATCTGGCCGAGCGGCCACAGATTGTCGTGCTGACGAAGATGGATCTGCCCGAGGCGCGCGAACGCTGGGAGATTGTGCGTCAACGCGCCGAGGAGGCCGGGCTGGTCGCGCTGGCGATCTCGTCGGCGACGCACGAGGCACACAGGAGTTGATGAACGTTACTGCAGAACGGCTGCGCGAGCTACGGCTGGAGGATGCCGAGCGCAAGATCGCGGAGGCGGCGCTGGCCCCGGCGACTGGCCCGGTCTTACGCCCCGAGCCGGAGGACGCCTTTACGGTTGTCCCTGAGCCGGACGGCTACCGCGTGCGCGGCAAGCGGGTCGAGCGTATGGTCGCGATGACGAATCCCGACAGTACCGAGGGTATGGAGCGGCTGGAGAAGCAACTGCGCAAGATGGGTGTGCTGGAGGCGCTGGAGCAGTCTGGCGTGGAACCAGGCGATGTCGTTCATTTTGGCAAGATGGAGCTTACCTGGGGCGATGAGATGTGGTAGTCGAGCGCTGCTCGCGGCGGAACGATGACGGAAATGGAGGCGATGGAGCCATGCGTGAGGTCGTAATTGTCGAGGCGGTGCGCACGCCGACTGGTCGGCGCAATGGCGCGCTCAAAGATGTGCATCCGGTGATCCTGGCGGCGATGGCGCTGCGCGAACTGATGCAGCGCGCAAAGATTGATCCGGCGCTGGTCGAAGACGTGGTGATGGGCTGTGTCAGCCAGGTCGGCGAGCAGAGCCTCAACATCGCGCGCAACGCCGTCTTGCAGGCGGGCTTCCCCATCGAGGTACCCGCGACGACGGTGGATCGCCAGTGCGGCTCCGGCCAGCAGGCCATCCACTTCGCCGCCAACCTGATTGCCGCTGGCGTCTGCGACATCACCATTGGCGCGGGCGTCGAGAACATGTCGCGTCTGCCCATCGGCTCGTCCATTGCCACGGGCGGCCATCCATTCCCGCCGTCGCTGCTGGAGATGTATCCGCTGACGCATCAGGGGCTTTCCGCCGAGATGATTGCCGCGAAGTGGGAAATCCCCCGCGAGGAGCTTGACGCCTTTAGCCTGCACAGCCATCAACTGGCGGCGGCGGCGACCGATAGCGGCTACTTCGACCGTGAGATCATGGCCGTCTCGCTGGCCGATGGCACGAGCTTCACCCGCGACGAGGGCATCCGCCGCGATACGACGCTGGAGAAGCTGGCCGCGCTCCAGCCGTCGTTCAAGCCCGATGGCGTCATCACTGCGGGCAATAGCAGCCAGATCAGCGATGGCGCGGCTGCCGTGCTGCTGATGACGCCGGAGAAGGCGGCTGAGTTGGGGCTGCGGCCACGGGCGCGTCTCGTCGCGCAGAAGGTCGTCGGCGTCGATCCGGTGATGATGTTGACGGGGCCAATTCCGGCGACGCAGCAGGTGTTGGCGAAGGCCGGGCTGAAGCTGGACGATATCGATCTCTTCGAGGTGAACGAGGCGTTCGCGCCGGTGGTGCTGGCGTGGAAGCGCGAGCTACAGCCCGACATGGAGCGCGTCAACGTCAACGGCGGCGCGATTGCGCTGGGCCATCCGCTCGGCTGTTCGGGCACGCGGCTGATGACGACGCTGCTGCACGAACTGGAGCGGCGTAACGCGCGCTACGGCTTGCAGACGATGTGCTGCGGCGGCGGCCTGGGTACCGCGACGATCATCGAACGGCTCTAGGCGCGGGCATGTCGTTTGTTGATCGGCTCATCGCGGGCGCGCACCTCTCCCGGCCTTTGGCCACCCTCCCCTACGAGGGGAGGGACCGAGGCGGCCAGTGCGGTGAATGGCCAGCCAATGGACTCCCCTCTCCTCGTAGGAGAGGGGTTGGGGGTGAGGTCTGTGCCCGCGAGTACCGCATCAAGTGATGAAACACTATCATGGCCGAGAGTCGTATACGAATTGAAGAACAGAACACACATACAGGCGGTCTATGAATATCGGCAGTGGTATCGCGTTTGGGTTAGTGGCGGCGCTCTGCTGGGGCGTCGCCGATTTCTGTGCGCGCGGTTCTTCGCGAACTGGGGGAACGTTCCTCACGCTGTTCTATGTCGAGATTATCGCGACGTTTGGTCTGCTGCTGCTGGCCCTGCCGCTGGGGCTGATTTCTTTTGCCCATGCGACGCCGGGTATCGTGGCGCTGGCGATCCTCATCAATCTGGCGATTCTCGGCGGGGCCGCGCTCTTGTATCGCGCCTTCGCCATCGGCACGCTCTCGCTCGTCTCGCCGATTGCCGCCAGTTTCGCCGCGATCACCGCGCTGCTCTCGCTGCTCACGGGCGAGCGCGCCAATCCCTTGCAGCTTGTGGGCATCGTGCTGACGGTCGCAGGGGTGACACTCGCCAGCTCCGTACCCGCATCTGCCGCAGCCAGCGCCGAAAAACCCGCGCGAAATGCTCAGCTAGCCATCGGTCGCGGGCGGCTGGCGCCAGGACTCATCGAGGCGCTCTGCGCGATGCTGATCTTCGGCGTCTGCTACTGGGCGCTCCGCTATCCCGTGGCGATTCTTGGCGGCACGACCACCGTCTTTATCTCCAAAGTCGCCGACATGGTCGTGCTGATGCTCATCGCGCTGGTGGGGTTGCTGTTTCACAACCTGCGCAGTCGGGGGAATCGCGTGGCGGCAGGCAGCGTGCCGTGGTACGTCATTCGCAGGCCAGTGCGTCCATTCTGGCTGTGGGTTATCCCGGTCGCGCTGCTCGATACCGCTGCCAATGTCGCCTATAACCTGGGCATCACTGTCTCGCTCATCGCCGTCGTCTCGGTCATCTCGTCGCTCTTCAGCGCGGTGACGGTGCTGCTGGCGTGGGTGTTTCTACGCGAGCGGCTGGCGCGCTGGCAGTGGGCGGGCGTCGGCGCGATTCTGGTCGGCATCGCGCTG
>CAVPDP010000011.1:0-108419 GCA_963702665.1 uncultured Chloroflexia bacterium | reverse complement strand
TGGGCGCGGTGAAGGTGACTTCCAGGGCGCCCTCGGTCATGCGGGCGACGGTCGCCTCCATCGGCACGAGGACGGCGGGCAGGGCAATATCACGCTTGAAGTTGCCCACCTCGACGATCAACTCGTCGCCCTTCTTCGTCATGACCACCTTCGAGAGTTCCACGTGTGGCAGCGGCAGCCGCAGCAGATAGCTATCGCCGCGCTTGACCAGCTCTTGTGGGCTGCCCCGGAAGTAGACCTGCGTGGGATCGTCATCCCCCCAGATTTCCGCGCCGAGCGCCGCCAGCGCCTCCACGCCAAGCACCTCTTGCGAGCGATAGGGGGCGTCCCAGACGGGCAGCGGCGCGAACGTCGAGTGGATCTGTTCGTAGTAGCCGCGCTGCTGGGCCGCCATCGCGCGCAGCAACTCGTCCTGATAGCCGCCCGGCGGTGGCGGGGGCAGCACGCGATTGCAGACGACGCCATCGATGGGATAATCGTAGAGCGCGAGGTAGGTCTCGGCGCGCAGGGCCTCCTTGATGACCATCTTTTCGGGGTTGACCACCAGCCGATAGGAGCTAATATCGGGGTTGGTCAACACCTTGCGGAGCGCCGCCACCTGCACGTTGAGCTTCGCCAGCGAGTCGAGCACATTCACCCCCGGCAGAAACGTCTTGAGCAGCGGCTTGGCGGCGTTGAGCGCCAGACCCTTCCAGCCGTTGGCCTGGTTGACATACCAGAGGAACGTCTCTGGCATGCTGAGCAGGCGCACCGTCTCGCCGGTTGGGGCGGCGTCGATCACCACCACATCATAGTTGGTGTCGCGCGCCTGGCGATAGATGTTGAGCAGCGCCACGATCTCATCCATCCCAGGGATCAGCGCCATCTCTTCCGCCGCCACCTCGTTGATGCCCTGCTTCTTCAGCACGGTCGTGATGTAGTTCTGCACGCGTCCCCACTGCGAGCGCATCTCGGCGAGGACGTTGATCTCCTGCGCCCAGAGCGACGGAGCGATCTGCATCGGCTCGGCGGTCAGCGGACGATCCAGCGCGTCGGCCAGGCTATGGGCGAGGTCGGTGCTGACGACCAGCGTGCGTTTGCCAAGCTGCGCGGCGCGGGCGGCGGTTGCGGCGGCGAGTGTCGTCTTGCCGACGCCACCTTTGCCGAGGTAGAGAATGAGGCGCATTTTGAGAGGCTCCTGAGTCTATCGTCTATTGCTTTCGCAGGGACAATCCCGGCCTTAATGGTGTTTCACACGTTATCGGCGTGGGACGCGCAGACCTCACCCCCGGCCCCTCTCCTACGAGGAGAGGGGAGCCAGCGCTGCGCCAGTCGCCACACTGGTCGCCAGTCCCTCCCCTCGTAGGGGAGGGTGGCCGACAGGCCGGGAGAGGTTCGCGCCCGCGATGACCCGATCAACACAGTAAAACACCATTCATGGCCGAGGGCGACATCTGCTATGTTTTGCTATGTCATGTACGCCCGCGTTCGCTATGGAGTTGCGCGTATTAGGCCAGCCGCAGCAGCAGCGCCTTCAGATAGCGGTCTTCGGGGAAGCCAGGCAGCGTCGGATGATCCAGCGCTGGCCCAAACACCTCGATGAGTTGGGCGCTGCGTCCGGCGCGTAGTAGCCCCCCACGCACAGCGTTCTCGAATTCGGCGGCGTTGACCGCGCCCGAACACGAACAGGTCAGCATCAGGCCATCCGCCGCGACCACCCGCGCCGCCAGCGCATTCAGTTGCTCGTAGGCGTGCAGCGCGCGCTCCTTCTTGGCGTGGCTGCGCGCGAAGGCAGGCGGATCAACCACCACCAGATCGAACCGCTGCCCAGAGTCGCCCGCCGCCTGAAGATAGCGAGTGACATCGCGCTCCTCGAAGCTGTGCGCCTCGGGCGTGTGGCCGTTGAGCAGATAGTTGCGTTGGGCCAGCGCCAGCGCCGGGCCAGATGAATCGACGTTGACGGTGTGTATGGCGGGATTGCCCGCCAGCGCCGCCAGCGCGAAACCGCCGCTATAGGCGAAGAGGTTGAGCACGGACGACAGGCGCGGGGCAAGCTGATGCGTTCGCTGGCGTTTCTCGCGCTGATCGAGATAGAAGCCGGTCTTCTGGCCGCCATGCGGATCGACCAGGTAGCGCACCACGCCCTCGGTGATCTCAATCTCGGCGGGCACCTCGCCCCGCGCCACGCTGGCCTCGGCCATTGGCAGCCCCTCGCGCTCGCGCACGCGAATATCATCGCGGACGACAATGCCCGCTGGCGCCAGCGCCTGCTCCAGCGCGTCGAGAATCAGCTCGCGCTGGCGTTCAACGCCCGCCGTCGAAAACTGCGCGACCAGCCAGCGATCATAGCGATCCACGATCAGGCCGGGCAGCCCATCGGCCTCGGCGTTGATGAGCCGGTAGCCGGTGACATCCGCTGGCAGCAGACGGCGCAGGCTGGCGGCGCGCTCGATGCGGCGGCGATAGAAATCCGCGTCAATCGGTTCATCGGGGATGCGGGTGAGCAGGCGGAACGCCAGGCTGTTGCGGGCGTTGAGATGGCCACGCGCCACCCACTCGCCCGTGGCGTTCAGCACATCGGCGACTGTGCCAGCGGGCGCATCGGTCGGCAGCGCGCGAAATGCGCCCGAAAAGAGCCACGGATGCCCATGGAGTAGGGTATAGTCGCGTCCCGGTTGTAGGGTCAGTTGGAGAAGTGTTTCGTCGTCGTGCGCTACCTGATTCATATATCCCACAGTTCTGTGAATATCCTCACCTGAGCGAAATTGGCTCATGTCAGTATAGCGCGGGAGGAGCATCTTTATAGTATACTCATAAACTGGTGCGCTGTGCGTCTGCTTCTGAGAGCCGCGACGGTCACTCTATTTCAGAGTCAGCGGAAAGCATGTGTGAGAGGCTCTGGCAGAGACGATGGGGCAGACGATTCGTGGGGCGCAGCAGACGCCGCTGACGCCGATGGTGGTGATCGAGCAGGGGCGTCCGGTGCTACGTGTCGGTGGTGTTATTCAATCGATCGGTGTGGATGAGAGCTATCAGGCGGATATCTGGGATGCCATGCTGCCACGCAATCCGCCGGAAAATGCGCTGATACTGGGACTTGGCGGCGGCACGATTGCGACATTGCTGACGCAGCGCTTTGGCCCGCTGCCGATCACCGGCGTGGAGTGTGACCCAGCGGTGGTCTGGCTGGCGCGCCACGAATTTGGGCTGGACGCCCTGGCGCATCTGCATATCGTCGTCGCGGACGCCTTCGACTATGCGCGGCGCTGCCGTGAGACGTATGACGCCATCTGCGTTGACCTCTATACCGCTGGCAAGATGGCGCACGGCGTGCTCGGCGGGCGCTTTCTGCGCGATGTGGCGCGGCTGCTGACCCCGGAGGGCGAGGTCACGGTGAATCTCTGGCGCTCGCCCTACCTCGAAGATCAGTTGCGGCGCATTGGCCGCGAACTGTTGGTGCGCGATATCGTCGAGGTGGACGAAAATGTGGTGGCGCATTGTGGCCGCCGCCCCACCGCTGGCTGATACCCGAACATATGCGCCCGCCTGCCCCCAACCGCAACGCATATTTTGCGTATTGTTAACGTGCGCGCCAATATGTCATGGCAGTACCTATTTCTTATCCCCATCTCCTGTCATTGGTGATACGCTCACCGTAGACACAAATGCACGCGAAGCGAGAAACAGCCATACAGACTAGCGTAGTCGTGTGTGGCAAACGACGCAAATGCTAGCGGGCGGAGAGTATCGTTCTACCTGACATGACGCACTGACGCACTAATTTATTGGCGCTATGCGCCCGTTCGAGTGATTTTCCCGAGGGCAAGTGGGGCCATCGGGACGTGTTTTTTGCCAATCTGACTAGCTGTCAAGGAGCTGTGGACGCATGCAGGAGATTCGCACACCAGGCATGCAGGATGTTGTACTCATCGAGAAATCGCTAGAGGACTATGAGCCTGTTGTCGGCGAGGATATTGTCGCCGAATTGCGCCGGATGGCCAAACCGTTTCAGGGCGCGCGCGTGTTACACATTTCGTCTACCGCCTATGGTGGCGGGGTCGCGGAGATGCTGCATACGCTGATTCCGCTGATGCGCAGCGCTGGCCTGGATGCCGGTTGGCGCATTATCTCTGGTACGGATGAGTTTTTTACTGTGACGAAGAACATGCACAATGCGCTGCAAGGGATGGATCTCGAACTGACGCAAACGATGAAGGCGGCCTATCTGCATTCAAACGTCGATAACGCGGTCTGGTTCGAGGGCGACTATGACTTTATCGTCGTTCATGACCCACAGCCCGCGCCGTTGCGCATGTTGCGCGCGGGCGACGGTGGCAAGTGGATCTGGCGCTGCCACATCGATCTCACCGCCGCCAACGCCACCTACTGGAACTTTCTGCGCCCGTATGTGCAGGCATATGACGCGGCCATTTTCACGATGCCAGAATACGTGAAGAAAGACCTGCAAATCGGCAAGGTGGCGATTGTGCCACCGGCCATCGATCCACTCAGCCCGAAGAACGCCCCGATGAGCGATGAGGACGCCGCGCGTGTCGTCAGCCTCTACGGCATGGATCCCACGCGGCCCATGCTGGTGCAGGTGTCGCGCTTCGATCCGTGGAAAGATCCGCTGGGCGTGATCGATGTCTATCGCACGGTGCGCCAGAAGTTCCCGGACGTGCAACTGGTGATGGTCGGCTCGATGGCGCATGACGACCCTGAAGGCATGGAATACTATCAGCGCACCAAAGACTATGCCGAGGGCGACCCTGATATTCACCTGCTCTCGAATATCGATGGCGTCGGTAACGTCGAGGTCAACGCCATTCAGCGTATGGCGACGGTGGTGCTGCAGAAGTCGTTGCGTGAGGGATTCGGTCTGACGATCTCGGAGGGTCTGTGGAAGGGCAAGCCGGTGATCGGCGGCAACGTCGGCGGCATCCCGCTGCAGATTCAGGATGGCGAGACGGGCTATCTGGTGAGCAGCATCGAGGAGTGCAGCAAACGCACGCTGGATCTCATGCGCAATCCCGCCCGCGCCCGCAAGATGGGCGAACTCGGACGCGAGGTGGTTCGTCAGAACTTCCTCTCGACCGCGAACCTGCGCAACTACCTGAACCTGTTCGCCGACCTTACGCAGACAAGCCGGGGACGCCACCACCGTTCGGCGGGGTAGCTAGCAGGGATATCCTCGGCGTTGATGGTATTTTATATGTTGATCGGGTCATCGCGGGCGGAACCTCTCCCGGCCTTTGGCCACCTCCCCTACGAGGGGAGGGAGCCTAGGCGACCAGCGTGGTAGCTGGGCACGGGCGCACTCCCCTCTTCTCGGTAGGGGAGAGGTTGCGCAGACCGGGGAGGCATGAGCCGCGATCACGGCCGTTCAAGCAGCAGCATCATGAACCGAGCCAGACACGTCCCATGGTATACCTGCGTCCTGAAACACTATCATGCCGCCGTGGGCGAGTGTGGCTCCGGCGCGCTGGCCCAGCACCATGCCCGGCAGCACGCCAAGCGCGCCCAGTCCCTCGATGGCCAGCCCCGGCGCGCTCTTCGCCAGCGGACGCAGGTGGGGCAGCAGATCAGCCGAACAGTCGAGGTCAACGCCCCAGGCCCAGCCAGGCTCGATCCCGGCTAGTTCGGGCAGCCAGCGTCGCGCCGCCTCGGCCATGCGCGCGTGATAGGCGCCGTCACGCTCGGTGGCGCCCGGTGCGCCATAGCGACCGCCGCTCACCGTCATGCGCCCATTGCCGGGGCGATAGTCATAGTAGACATAGGGCGCGGCATCCCAGAAGACCGGGAAATCTTCGGGCAGATTGGCGGCGAAGGAGAGCGCATAGAGGCGCGCGTTCGGGCGCACCGTCGGGCCGACGGCGCGGATGAGTGTGCGTGCGGTCACGAGCGGCCCATCCGCCAGCGTGAGTCGCCAGCCCTTGCCGCGTTCCACCTCCATGCCGCGAACCGTTGCCTGCCCAGCCAGTGTCGCGCCGTGCTGGCGGGCCATGCGCGCGAGATGCGCCAGCAGCGTCAGCGGCTGCACCTGCCCCTCATCGGGCAGACACATCGCGGCGACCACCTCAGCGGTTGCCAGTCGTCCGCCAGTGACCTCAGCCACCTGTCGCGGCGTCCACATCTCGGCGCGTAGCCCGGCCGCGTTGCGCGCGCGCGTCTCGCGTTCGAGCCGTCGGGCGGCGGTGGCGCTGGTCGCCAGGCTGAAGGAAGCGGTGCGCCGGGCCGAGAGCACCGCGTCGGGTCGGGCCGCCTCCTCGTGGACGCGCAGCATCTCTTGATAGGTGGCGGGCCAGAGTTCGGCGGCGAGACTGCCCACGGGGGTATCGGTGATGCCCATATTGACGCCCGCGCTCAGGATGCCCGCGTTGCGTCCGGTCGCGCCCAGTCCCAGCTTCGCGGCGGCCTCCACCAGCAATACCCGCGCCCCCGTCGCCGCCGCCGCGCCCGCCGCGCTCAGGCCAGCCACGCCGCCGCCGACCACGATCACATCCAGCCCGGTACACAGCGCAGGCTCCAGCGTGCGCACGTCGGGCAGATCCAGCAGGGCGGCGATATGCGGCGGCAGATCGTCCCACCAGGGCGCTTCGGCGCGTGGGGTAGCGGCCAGCGATGAGCCTGCGGTGGCGGGCTGAGAAGACATAACGCCTCGCTTTGGGTATCTTTGGGTGTATGGTAGATTCACGTCGCGCAATGGGCGATCCTTAGATGTTGTGATAGGCCGCCCTCTCCCGGCCTGTCGGCACTCCCCGGAGGGGAGGCGGGGACCGCTGGGCACATCTCTGGCTCCCCTCCCTTTTAGGGAGGGGCTGGGGGAGAGGGTCGTAACGGACAATAACTGGAGTTATCACCTGCCCCACTATAGATGGAGCGGCCAAGTTCGTCATTGGCCCGGCTGCCCAAAGATACTCTGCCGGGCTGTCCGTACCGTGGTCATCATTTTCTCTGCGATTAGGGCGATACGCTACAATACCTACGGGCGCGCCCCACGGCGGATCGTGTTCCGGCGTGCGTGTGCGCCTGCATGAAACTGCTATTTTTCAGGAAAGCGCTAATGTATGAGTACTGCTAATACCCGCGCCCAGGGGACGGCGAGCGCCAGGGCGAGTGATGCGGCGATTGCCGTCGAACGGCTGACCAAGTCCTATGGCGGCAAAGCGGCCGTCAGCGATTTCTCATTCACCGTCGCGCGCGGCGAGATTTTCGCGCTGCTTGGCCCGAACGGCGCGGGCAAGACCACGACCGTCGAGATTCTCGAAGGCTATCGTACCGCCGATGGCGGCGTGGTGCGCGTGCTGGGGCTGGATCCCCATCGCGATGGCGCGCGTCTCAAGCCACGCGTTGGCGTGATGCTCCAGCAGGATGGCATCTACAACTACCTGACGACGCGCGAACTGTTGGAACTCTATGCCCGCTTCTATAGCGCGCCCGAAGACCCCGGACGGCTGCTCCAGGTGGTCGGGCTCACCGAGGCCGCCGCGACACGCTGTCGCCAGCTCTCCGGCGGCCAGAAGCGGCGGCTTTCGCTGGCGCTGGCGCTGGTGGGTCGCCCGGAACTGATCTTTCTGGATGAGCCGACGACGGGGATGGATCCGCAGGCGCGGCGCGCGACCTGGGAGATGCTGCGCGAGCTGCGGGATCGCGGCACGACGCTGCTGTTGACGACGCACTTCATGGACGAGGCGGAGCGGCTGGCCGACCGGATCGCGATCATCGACCACGGCGCGCTGCTGGCGCTCGATACGCCCGCCGGGCTGACCCGCGAGCAATCCACCACGACGACCGAGGTGCGCTTCAGTGCGCCGGGCGCGGTGGATGTCGGGGCGCTGGGCAGGCTGGCTGGCGCGCGGCTGGCGCGGAGCGATGGGCCAGGATCGTACGTGATCGAGACGGGCGACGCGGCGGCGCTGCTGGTGGAGCTAACCACGGCGCTGCGGGCGATGGGCGTGACCCTGCGCGAGCTACGGGTGGGCCGCAATTCACTGGAAGATGTCTTCCTCCAGTTGACCGGCAAGGAGATACGCGAATGAGCGCGCCAACGACCGCAACCAACGACAACGCCGGGCGCGGCCCCGGTGACCCAGGCGATTCTGGCGCAGACGCGCGCCGAGCTGACGATGGCGCTACGCCGGGGCGAGAGCCTGCTCGTCACCATTGTCATTCCGACCGTCCTGCTATTTCTGGCGATGTGGCTGCATATCGCGCCGGGCACGCAGAGTGCGCAGATCGCCTTCCTGCTGCCGGGCATCCTGGCGGCGGCCATCATGTCCACCAGCCTCGTCAGCCTGGGCATCGCCACCGCCTATGACCGCTACTATGGCTCGCTCAAGCGGCTGGGCAGCACGCCGCTGCCACGCTGGGGGCTGATCGCGGCCAAGATTGTGACGGTGCTGGCCATCGAGGCGGCGCAGATCGTCTTGCTCGTGCTGATCGCCATGATCTTCTTTGGCTGGCGGCCCAGTGGCTCGCTGCTGCTGGCGCTGCTGGTCATGCTGATCGGCACGGCGGCGTTTGTCGGGCTGGGGATGCTGATGGCGGGCACGCTACGCGCCGAGGCGACGCTGGCGGGGGCCAATGGCCTCTTCATTCTCTTCCTGGCGATTGGCGGCGTGGTGCTGCCGACCAGTCACCTGCCGGTCGTCATCCAGCAAATCGCGCAGATTCTGCCAGCGGCGGCGCTCTCGGATGCGCTACGCACGGCGCTCAGCCCGACGGGCATCGACGGCGGTAGCCTGTTGCTGCTGGTGGTGTGGGCGGTGGTGTTGCTGGTGGCGGCGGCGCTCACCTTCAAGTGGGAGTGAGGCAGATGATATGGCCCTGCTCAAGTCGCTCGTTATTGCAGCCGTATAGATTCTACTGTTGATCCCCAGTTCTGACGATTGATACCGAAATTGGCTTTCCAATACGCCTTAGTTCATGTCATAATGGCATGCAGGCGGCCAAAGTCTAATGAGCTTTATTCATAATGTCTTTGATTGGGAGAGTTAAGATGTCGGTGAGTGGAAAGCAGACTGCAGATGAGATGCAGGTACCCCAGTCCTGGACAGCACACCTGCCGCAGCCTGTTCGCGTCGCAGCGCATGGGTGGTGGAAGGTCTTTTCGTTTCTCTTTATTGGCAACTACATTGCGGCGCTGATGTTTGCTTTTCTTCAAGGTGGTTGGGGCGCGCTGCAGAAAACGCTGACGACGTGGGGCATTCTAGGGCCACTCGAACATACAAATCCGCTGGTTTTCTGGATTACAACCGGCCTGCTCGCGGTGTTGGCGCTGGCGGGACTGGCTGAAGAGATTACGGAACAGCGCACGAATCAAGCGCAAACGGCCAGACAAAAGCGCACGGTCGAGGAGGCGCGTCAAACAGCCTTGTCAGCGCAGGCTACCGCTGAGCGCGCGCTCTCTGCTGTCACCGCTTCGGCGACCACCACCCCGCCACCGCAACCGCTGGGACCACCAGATGATGCGGCGCTTCTGCCCGTTCCGACGCGCTTTGTCGGGCGATCGGCTGACCTCGCCTGGGTCGAGGAGCGGTTGCGAGGAGACGGGGCAGATGGGGCAGACGCGCTGGTGTCCATCCGTGGTTTGGCCGGGATCGGGAAAACGGCGCTCGCGGGAGCGGCGACCCGCCAACTCCAGCGCGAAGGACGTTTCCCTGATGGTGTAGCGGTCGTCTTCTGCCAGGGTCTCTCTGACCCCGCTGACGTGTTGCGCCGGGTCTTGATTCGCTTTGATCCACTGCGCCGTGCGCCGGAGGCCACTGACCTCCCTCACCTGCAAGATACCGCGAAGACGGTTCTGCATAATAAGCAGGCGCTCGTTGTCCTCGACAATATCGAGCCAGAATTGCCGATCGGCAGTGTCACCATGCCGCTACATGCCGCAGGCGTCGCCCTGCTGCTGACCTCGCGGCAGGCGCTCCCGGTGAGCGCGGTCCCAGCCGAGGCCAGTCGCGCGCTCGATCTGCTGACGTCTCAGGAAGCGTTGGAGGCCTTTGTGGCCATGCTGGGACGCGCCGACGCCAGCGCCTTGAATCCGAGTGAGCGCGCCAGCGCAGAACACATCGTCCAGGCGCTGGGGTATCATACGCTGGCCGTCCATCTGGCTGGCGCCTACGCTGCCGCCGAGGAGCGATGACCTGGCGACGTTGGCCAGCGAACTCTCGACGCCAATGGGGGGCCTCGAATTAGCCAGCGATGAGAGCATGCCAGAGACCGTGCGGCGCAGCTTCACGCGCAGCCTGGAGACGCTCGCGCCAGAGGCGCAACGGCTCTTCGCCGGACTGGCGGCATTCGCCACGCCGGAGTTCGGGCGGCCAGCAGCGCTGGCGCTCGGCCAGGCGCTCGGTCAGGCGCGCCCAGAGAGCAGCCTGCATGCACTGATGGCGCGCGCCTTGATCAGCGCCTCGACCGATGGTGAAATGGAGCGGCCAGCGAGCGTGAGCGGCTGCGCCTGCATCCGCACTGTTGGCCTTGGCGCAGGAAATCTATCACGGCTGGCCACCATCCGACCAAGACCTCGCCGCTCTGGCAGTTGCGCGCTACCTGGCAACCTACGCCGAAGCCCACCAGACGGACTATGCCGAGCTGGCCGCTGACGAAGCCAACCTGACCGGCGCGCTAGAATGGGCGCACGCGCACGATCAGCCGATGCTCGTAGCCGACCTGGCGCACGGTATGCGCAAATTCTGGGAAGTACGTGGGCGCAGCCGGGAGGCAGTTCACTACCTGGCCTGGGGGATAGCGGCGGCTGAGGCTACCGGTCAAGCGCAAGGGAATGCCGAGGCTCGCCAGCACTGGGCAGAACTGCAGCTCGAATATGGTCACACGCTGGTCATAACTGGTGAACCACAGAGCGGCGTAGCAGCAATACAGCGCAGTCTCGACACCTTTCGGGACATTCAGGATCGCCCAGGTGAGGGAGCTGCGCTCCGGGTTTTAGCAGAAGCAGCGTTATGGCAAGGACAACACGAGGCCGCGCGCACAAGTATCTCGCCCAAGCGCTTGCCATACAACGAGCAGTCAGTGACCAGGGAAGCATCGGGGAAACGCTGGCGCAGTTAGGCGTAACAACCCTGTGGCTTGGGCGGCCTGTGGCCGCGCAGGAATATCTCCTCCAGGCGCTCGATATTCAGCGTCAAATGGGTAATCAACGAGGTGAGGCTGAAGCGCTCAGTTATTTAGGGCAGATCGCACTCTGGCACGGACACCATCAGGTGGCAGAGGATTACCTGACCCAAGCATGCACACTGGATCGTGCGACTGGCGACCGACAGGGTGAAGGAACCGATATTGCCGTGTTAGGATGGATCGCGCTACGACGCGGACAGGGCGAGCGAGCAGATGAGTTGCTCGCGCAGGCCCTTACTATTTTTCGTGAAATCGGTGATCGCTCAGGAGAGGGACTGGCGCTGCGCCTTTACGGGGAACTTGCGCTCCAACGCATGCGACTCGATCTGGCGAGCGATTATTTGATGCAAACGCTCGCCATTTGCCACGAATTCAGCGATCGGATGGGCGAAGGACTCGTGCTGCGTCTGTTGGGCGATGTGGCGCTCGCGCGCCAGCAGGCCGCTGTGGCGACGAACTATTTTGATCAAGCGCTCAGCATTCAGCATGACATTGATGACCGGCGCAATATTGTCCGTACCTTGTATTCCATCGGACGCCTGGCTGAGGCGCAACACGATCTGGGGCGCGCTGAGGCGCAATATCGAGAGGGTTTGAAACTGGCCATCGAACTCGACCAGGGGCCGGAGGTTGCTTTCGGTCAGCTCGCGCTGGGGCGGACTGCTCGCCGAGCGGCTGGATCGGCGCCAGGAGGCGCGGCCGCTGCTGGCGGAGGCGGCGCAGCGCCTGACCGAGATGGACATGCCAGAGGTACAAGAGGCCCACACGGCGCTTGCGCAGTTGAGCGAGCAGGCATGATAGACCTTGAGCGACACCTTGATGTAGTAGTGGCAGTCAGCTTGAAAGGGGCGCTGACATGTTTTCGCAGATACTCGTCGATGTATTGATCATTGTTGGAGTGGCGGTGCTAGCGGCGGTTGTGATTGTGGGAGGAATAATCGCTATCACCTCGTGGCTCAACAGACGAAGCGGAGGAGGCCTCCTCTGAAGGGCTGTTGGCGTGATTGCCAGCGCCTAGTGGCTACGGCGCAAGGCCCAGCCTGCGCGGGCTGCCAGAGCGGGCGCGGCGGGTAGGATTAGTCGCATAGCTCTCAGCCTGTGGCTTGGTACCTCTACACCCCCTGCGTCCGCGCAGCGTGTTCCTGCTCCAGCCGTGCCCCTTCGCCACGCTCCTCTCGCCTCCTTGACGCTGCCGCGCGCCGCACCCCATAATTTCTATGATGGGCGCGCTATGTTCCACGCGACGAATGCGTGACGCGCCCCATCGCGGAGAGGCAGCGGTACGGCATGGCGTTTCAGGATCTGCGCGACTTCATGGCGTTTCTGGAGAAGAAGGGACAGCTTCAGCGCATCACCGCGCCCGTCTCCGCCGAGCTGGAAATCACCGAGATTGCCGACCGCGTCGTCAAGGCGGGTGGCCCGGCGCTGCTCTTCGAGAACGTGCGCGGCTATGATATGCCCGTCGTCATCAACCTCTTTGGCAGCGCGGAGCGGATGTCGTGGGCGCTCGGCGTCGAATCGCTGGATGAACTGGGCGCGCGCATCAAGAAGTGGCTCGACCTCGTGCAGAACCGCCCGCCGGAGGGCGTCATCGAGAAGGCGAAGCTGCTGCCCGAACTGGCGCAACTGGCGCGCATCGGCCCACACACCGTCAGCCACGCGCCCTGCCAGGAGGTCGTCGTCACCGACAAACCCTCGATTGCCCACCTGCCGATTCTCAAGTGCTGGCCACAGGATGGCGGCCAGTATCTGACGCTGACGATGTGCCACTCGAAGGACCCCGAGACGGGCAAGCGCAACATCGGCATGTATCGCGTCCAGGTCTACGATGAGCGCACCGTCGGCATGCACTGGCAGATTCACAAAGGCGGCGCGGCGCACTTCCGCGATGCCCAGGCGCGTGGCGGCGCGAAGAAGCGGATGGAGGTCGCGGTCGTCATCGGCGCCGACCCC
This sequence comes from uncultured Chloroflexia bacterium, assembly GCA_963702665.1. Lineage (GTDB taxonomy): Bacteria > Chloroflexota > Ktedonobacteria > Ktedonobacterales > JADMIN01 > DAHUXT01. The sequence continues at coordinate 95,354 of CAVPDP010000011.1, read as the reverse complement.
GCCAGCATCTATGCCGCCAGCGCACCGCTGCCGCCGGGCGTGGATGAACTGCTGTTTTCGGGCTTCCTGCGCCATAAGGGCGTCGAGGTGGTGCAGTGCAAGACGGTGGATGTGAAGGTGCCCGCCCAGGCCGAGATCGTGCTGGAGGGCTACGTCGATACCGACGAACTGCGCCCGGAGGGGCCATTTGGCGACCACACCGGCCACTACACGCCCGTCGAGCCGTATCCCGTGATGCACATCACCGCCGTTACCTCGCGGCGTAATCCCATCTATGCCACCACCATCGTCGGCAAACCGCCGATGGAAGACGCCTATCTGGGCAAGGCGACCGAGCGCTTCTTCCTGCACCTGCTGCGGGTGGTGTTGCCGGAGATTGTGGATATGAACATGCCGGTCGAGGGCGGATTCCACAATATCGTCGTCGTCTCGATTCGCAAGCGCTATCCTGGCCAGGCGAAGAAGGTGATGGCGGGCATCTGGGGCATGATGCTGATGATGCTCTCGAAGTTCATCATCGTCGTGGATGAGAATGTGGACGTGCAGAATATGCACGAGGTGCTTTTCCGCGTGGGCAACAACGTTGACCCGAAGCGTGATACGCTACTGGTGGATGGCCCGGTGGATGCGCTGGATCATTCGTCGCCCTACGAGAAGTATGGCTGGAAGATGGGCCTGGACGCGACGGCCAAGTTCCCGGAAGAAGGACATCCCCGGCCCTGGCCCGATGATATCGAGATGACTCCTGAGATGAAGGCGCTGGTCACAGAACGATGGGCAGAATACGGCATCAAGCTCTAGCGAATGACGCGAATAACGCGAATACGACGGATGATCGCGAGGACGGAGACGACGCGACGGAACGGGCGCCAGCCGATCTGGATAGGCCGCCGCAGCTATCTGCTCCCACGCCAACCACGACGGCCACCGCTCTGGCGTCGCCTGTTGCGGCGCGATGCTGGCTTTGGCATACTGGTGTTGGTCGCGCTGCTCGTGACGGTGCTGGTCGTCAGCCGGATACCTGGTTCACCACCATCCACAAACGTCCCGCCGCGCCAGACCAGTGGCACGACAACGACCGCCTCGCAATCAGGAGCCATTGCGCGCGCCGCCGACGCGCAGATCATCCCCATGCCAACCTCGCGCGCGGGGGTGATGCAGCCAGCGGTCGATGCGCAGGGGAATATCTGGGTCGGCGAAATGACCACGAACCAGCTTGCCCGCATCAATCCGCGAACGGGCGCCGTCACGGAATGGACGCCACCCGATGGCAAATACAACATCATGGCGACGGCGATAGACCACCAGGGCAATGTCTGGTTCACCGAGCAGGTGGCCAACTATATTGGGCGGTTCGATCCGACGACACAGACCTTCAAGGTCTATTCGCTCGATACGGCGATTGCGCCGCGTATGGCTCCTCAGGATCTCGCATTCGATGCCAACGGCGACCTCTGGTTCACGCTGCTCGGTGGGCGCGTCGGGCGACTCGACCCCGCATCGGGCGCGATCCAGTCGTGGCAGGCGCCTCTGCCGCAGGGGGCTACACGCGCCTATCCATTCAGCCTGGCGATCACGTCCGATGGCGTCTGGTTCGGCTATCTGACCGGCGGCGCGGTCGGCAGACTCGATCCCGCGACGGGCAAGATAACGCTGATTCCGCTGGCGCACCAGCAGGCGGGGATCTATGCGATGACCGCCGATGCGTCGGGGCACATCTGGTTTACCGAGATGCAGCCCGCATTCCTCGGGAGCATCGATCCGGCGACCAACAAGGTGACAGAGCGCCCGATCCCGACGCTGCTGGGCGACCCCAGCATTTTATATGGGCTGGCGACGACCACCGACGGTTCAGTCTGGTTTGCGAGCGCGGGCGCGAACGCAGTCGTGCGCTACCAGGCAGAGCAAGACCTCTATACGTTCTATCAGTTGCCCGCGTCGCAGAGCATTCCCTTTGGGCTGGCGCTGGGGCCTGCTGGCCAAATCTGGATTAGCGGTGACGGCGCCGCCAATAACTACGTCGCGCGGATTACGCCGTGAACGGTCGCGACACACGCGGCACAAAAAGCCGCCCGCCGGGGAGATAATCCCTGACGGGCAGATGATTCCCAATGACCAGACAAAACGCGGCGACTCAACGGTAGCGTGGGTTCGGATTGGGGAGCGGCGCCGCCGATGAGGCAGGCGGATCGTCGTACATACGGCGGCGTGGCGAATATCTCGCTGGCCCGCCATACATGCCACCGACACGCCACCAGACATGCCACCCGCAGGCGGGCGCCCTGGGGCTGGCGTCTCCCCAGACGAATTATTAGTGGTCTCCTCCGGCTCGCGATATGGGCGCTGCCCGTTTGGATCGCGATAGGTATATGGGCGCGGCTCGCGCGGAGGAATGGGTGCGCCAGGCAGCGAGCTGGCCGGGCCAGAAGACTGCCCTTCCAGCAATTCCGAGCGCACAATGACAACTTCTGGTGGCGCGTTGATACCCAATTTAACCCGTTCGCCCTCTACGGCGAGGACATGGATGGTGATCGTGCCATTGAGGACAATCGCCTCCCCGGCTTTTCTGCGTAACACAAGCATGCTTTGTACCCCTCTCAAGGCTGTGACGTTCCAGCGCCGGATTCACCTGGCTGGCATTCCCTGCTGCGCTACCCTCTGATCCTGAAAGAGTAGCCATGTGGTCGCGCTGCAACGACCGCTCGCTCGCACAAACCATTTTGGGAGGAGGCTCCACCCTGGCCATCACTGGCCCCCAAGGGTATGCGTGCTTCGTCGTTTGCCGTCGTCCAGAAGACACATTACAAGTCCATTGCCACCTGCCACCGGCATCGTGTACATGCGGAAGCGCGCCTGCATCATTCGCAACGAGTCCCGTAGCCACTCTTGTATCGATTCCTGACGCCCAGGATACGGGAGGAAATTGCGCCTTCATGCTGGTCTGCTCCTGCGCTGTAGTCGCACATGCCAGAGCAATAGAAGTCGTTGCACTTAATAACAACGTAGACACCGCCGTCTGGTACCGCATTTCGCGTACATCATCGTAAACTTGTACGTTTCGGTGGCTCATAGCTTCTCCCGCGCAGGCGAAAAGCGAACGAATAGCGAGCAAATACGTGAATTATAGGCTCGCCATACGGCGCTGCACAGTGCTGCACTCTGCTGCGCGAGACGCGGCGTCTTCTGCGCGAACAGCCTGCCGGGATCCCTGGCGCACAGGCATATCCCCGGTGAGACTGCGGGTGGCCACCTCCTTTTGAGGGGGAATTGACTCTGCCTGGTTTGGGAACCATGGTCTGTTGAGTGATCGATTTGCCAGGTGGCGCATCATCCCTGACATTGCCTGGCATTCTCATGGCTGCAAGCCCGTGCGTTATCACTGTATATGAATGGCGGGCGCAGTCACGCGAAAACTCTGCCAGTAGCGTACAGCTTTGTGAAAAAGCTGTCAATGGCCGCTCCCCCGCTGCTCAACACGTGACATGACACATCACGTCGTGCAAGGCTGCTCTACGCCAACCTGCGGCCCCATCGAGATACCTGATGGTCTATCTGGGTAACTCTCTGGGTATCCTTCCGCAAGCAGCGCGCGCATCTGGCGCTCAACGCGGTTATGTCTATAGTACCCTACATTCGCCTGCTATGGAATGGATTGGTTCACAATGTGACGTATTGAACAGCAAGGAAAAAGAAATACCCGCTCACCACGATGGCGAGCGGGTTGGAGCGGTACCAGAGACGCTGCTGATGCGCTAAGCTAGAGAACCGCTGGTTCGTGCCGATAGGTAAACAGGTGATGGAAGGTGAAGTTGAACGCGGTCGCGATGATGAGCGCCACCGCCTGAGAGGGCAGCGCGGGAACCTTAAAGACCAGGTGCAGCAGGCTGGAGACCGCGAGGGTCACGATGACTCCGCCAGTGCAGGTGACATGGAAGCGTCCGCACCGCTGAAGCCAGGAGCGGCTATGGCCCGGCAGATGGCTGAAGGTGATCCGGTCGTTCGGAATGAAGTTCGCCAGGATCGAGACCTCGGTGGCGATGGCAAACGCGATGGCATAGTGGAAACTGTAGGGAAAACTGGCGGGGGCCAGCAGGTTGAGCGTCAGTTGCAGGGTAATCAGGTTGATGATGGCCGCGATGCCGCCGACGAAGAGATAGCTGAAGAGCCGCTGCACCCACTCGGCGCGCCCATTGGTCAGCCGATCCGCGAGGTCGAGCGAGCGATCTATCAGGCCCACACCCGTTGGGCGATAGCTCGGCAGTTGGCGTTGCGGTTTCCCTGAGCCAGTCTTAGGCGCAGGACGGGAGGCAGACACTGGCTGTGTATCGTAAAATTCGTCGACCGTAGTACTCTCACGTGGCATATGCTTTGCCATCTTACCTCCAACAATACCCCTACTATGGTTCTCCGCGCCCCGCCCTGGCTGCCTAGCGAGCCACGTGACGACGACTGCGGAAACATGCGCGCATCGGTGCGTTGTACAGTATTGGCGATACCATCAGAAGATGAGAACACCGTGAAAAGCCAGCCAACCGTCAGATATAGCGCCACATATCTTCATTGGAGGAACGGTTCCCTCGCGTGCCAGTAACCAGATTGTCCGATTGGCTCTCTCCTGAATCTACGCATTGTTTCGCATGAAATCGTACCGCATCAGGACTTTCGGGCGCCAGTACGCGAGTTCAGAGAGACCGCACACAGGTGCAACACCTGGTAAAGCAGCGCCGATGCTGGCGAATAGCGCACTACCGCTCAGTTGAACGCAAGGATAATGCCAGGGCCAACTGTCTTATTCTCAAGGTCATCCAGATCTTCCGTCAGCGGATATTCGGTGGGACTCCAGACTTCGAGCGCCAGCGCGATGCAGCGCATCCGGTCGCGCTCATCCACGATGTCGCTGTCGTCGGCGCTTTCCTCTGGCGGGCGCGCATCGGCGATGATCCCGGTGCTCGCGCTATAGTCCTCCCACCAGCCGGGCGTCAGCACGACCCGCACGAAATCCTCCGGCGCGGTATCAGGCGGCAGCAGATCGGCGAACCGCTCTGGATGTCCCCGTAGCGATTCCAGATCAGGCGCGGGGTCAGGTCTGGCGTCGGATGCGGGCGCGTTGCCCTCGTCGTCATTGTCGCCGTCGCTGTCATTGTCGAGCCAGGTGGGGTCGCTGATATAGCGGTCAACCTGAACCCCCCCACGCGCCAGCGCATAGCCAGAGACCGTCTCGCCATAGTCGAACACGGTAAAGACCGGCGCGCCATCCAGCGCTCGCGACAGTTCGACGTCCAGCCCATCGGTGCGGTTGCCCAACTCCAGCACGGGCGTCCAGCGCGAGACATCATGCGGGCGGCAGACGAGGTAGCGATAGGCGGCGTCCAGGTCGGGGTCGGTGACACGCGCCAGCACCGCGCTAAACGTGCCCTCCAGGCGCAGCGCATTCTGGCGCCCCTCGCCGGTGAAGATATTGGTCAGCGCCCGCTCGACGGCGTCGGCGTCATGGCCATAGACATGCAGGATAGTAGACACTGTACTCATGATGGGTATTGTACTCCATGCGGCTCTATCCCTGCCTATCCCTGCCCAAGCAGCCGCCACGATACAAACGCGACCAGCGGCATCCAGCCGCCAAGCAGCAGCCCGCGCGCCACGACCCATGCTGGCGCGAGCCGCTCCAATCCACGCATGAGCAACGGCAAGATCGCCACGATGGCGCCCTCGAACGCGAAGACGTAGACGGGTGTGTGGCCGATGCGCGGCAGGGTGGTATAGCGCCACCAGCCAGCATACCAGGCGCTCTCTTCATAGAATGGGATGATGAGTATGCCCGCCAGCCCACCTAACGCCGCCGCCTGCCAGAGTGGCAGCCGACCCGCCAGCCGCCAGCCGAGATAGCCGAGCAGCGTCAGCACGACCATCCACGAGATGGGCATATAGACGGGCGATTGCCAGATCATCGGCTCGCCAGCGGGATAGACCAGCGAGTGCGCCACCTGTTCTCCGGCGGCGTCGGTCGCCAGTTCCAGCATACCAGCGGTCAGGCCGAGCAGCAAGAGCCGCCCGATGAGTGGCCGCCACTCCGGGCGCGCCAGCAGCAGCCCCGCCAGATAAACCAGGACGACGCCATCGGTGAGCGCGGCGGTGATCCAGCCACGCGCCAGCAGGGCCGCCGCCAGATGACAGAGCGCCATGAGCGCAAATAATCCCAAAAACGCCCGGTCAGGCAGCGGCGCGTCACGACGGAACGAGACTGGCGCGGACGCCGAGAGTGACGGCGTTTTCTCGATCTTCAGCACGGCGCGATACCCACTTGCTATTCACAGACGTTCCAGGCAAAGTATACGCGCCGCTGGAGCATGTTTGCGCGATGGGAAGGGCGCTTTACAGGTGGCCTACGAAGGGCTACGCATTGTTATGCAAAGTGGAGTAGAATATGGATACCAGCGGGAATCGCTCCGCGTAGCAGACACGAAAGCGCCACAAGAAAGGGGGACGCCATGTCATTTGGTGATGTCCTCTGGGTTCTGGCCGTATTCGCATTCTGGGGGCTGGTATTCGGCCTGATGTACCTCTTCGTCGCCCTGATTTCGCGAGGGCGCGACAGTGAAGAAACCGCCTGCGAGTTGCCATCGGCAACGGCCTCGCAGACAGACACGGCCACACACGCGCCAGCCTGAGGAATCCCCGGTCAACCTTTGGACAACCTTCTCGGAGCAAAAGATGAGGGCGGCAGCCACCGCCCTCACATTGTTTTCCCTGCTGGTACGCTGGTCTACTTCGCGACGGTATAGCCCGCGTCGTCCAGCGCCGACTCGATGGTCATCATTGGCGTCTGGGCCGGGTCGTAGCGCAGGCGCACCGTTTTGCTGGTGAGATCGGTCGCCACAGACTCGACGCCGGGCAGCGGACTGAGCGCTTTATCAATCGCATGCACGCAGTGCTCGCAGCTTACATCGGGCACTGAAAGGATAACTTCTTCCTGGGTCTGACTCATAGCGAGATAACTCCTACCAATAGGGTGAACATATGGGACGAGAACGCCTCATCCCAATAACGCGGACGCCGATTGCTCACGCGCTTCGAGCTGGTGGCTGAAGCGACGCAGACGCAGCGAGTTGCTGACAACCGTGACCGACGAGAGCGCCATCGCCGCAGCGGCAAAGATGGGCGCATTCTCGCGTAGCAAGGGAATCGCGGGCGAGGCGACCGCCAGCGGAATCAACACGATGTTATAGGCGAACGCCCAGAACAGATTCTGCCGGATGATGCGCATCGTGGCGCGTGAGAGCGCCAGCGCGTCGCTCAGGCTGCGCAGATTGCTCTTCACCAGCGTCACGTCCGCCGCCTCCATCGCGACATCGGCCCCGGCGCCCATCGCGATGCCAATATCAGCCTCGACCAGCGCGGGCGCGTCGTTGACGCCATCGCCCGCGAAGGCGACCACCTGGCCTGCCTGGCCCGACGCGCGCAACCGCCGTATCTGGGTGGCCTTCTCGCCGGGCAACACCTCCGCCAGCACATGATCCGCCGGAATGCCGACCTGCGCCGCGATACTGTGCGGCGGTGCGCGCGTTATCGCCCGTGAGCATCCAGACGGCGACGCCCTCACGCTGGAGCCGCGCGATGGATTCCGCCGAGTCGCGTTTGATCGTATCGGCGATGGCCAGCGCCGCCACTGGCACGCCATCCAGCGCCATCAACACCGTCGTCTGGCCCACATTGCGCAGCGCCTCCACCTGGGCATCGAGCGCCGCCAGCTTCTCCGCCGCGACCCCACGCTCAACCAGCAGCCTGGGTGCGCCGAGCAGGATGTCGCGCCCCTCGACACGCGCCGCAACGCCGCCACCAGGAATCGCCTGGAAGGATTCAACGATCCGCGAGGGCATCACGCCGCGTGTCTGTGCGCCCTCGACGATGGCCCGCGCCAGTGGATGTTCCGAGGCGCTCTCAGCGCTGGCGGCCAGTCGCAATAGCTCCTGCTCGGTGAGTGGCGCGTCGGGCGCGAGCACGATCTGCGTGAGTGTCGGCCTGCCGCTGGTGATCGTGCCGGTTTTATCCAGCGCCAATGTACGCATCGCGCCGAAGCGTTCCAGGCTCTCGCCATTGCGGATCAGGATGCCGCGCTCGGCCCCCTGGCCTGTGCCGACCATGATGGCCGTCGGCGTCGCCAGCCCCAGCGCGCAGGGGCACGCCACCACCAGCACGGCGATAGCCGCCACCAGCGCCACGATCCACGGACTCTGCGCCGTGGCCTCCATGCCGACCTGCTGGGCGAATCCAAAGGCATATCCAGCGATATTCCAGCCGATAAACGTAAGTGATGCGATGACCAGCACCGCTGGCACGAAGATGCCCGCGACGGTATCGGCCACCCGCTGAATCGGCGCCTTCGATCCCTGCGCCTGTTCGACGAGGCGGATGATGCCCGCCAGCATCGTCTCGCGGCCAATGCGGGTCGCGCGCATCCGCAGCATGCCAGTGGTGTTGAGCGTCGCGCCAATGACCTCATCGCCCGCGCGCTTCTCGATGGGCAGGCTCTCGCCCGTCAGCATCGCCTCGTTGACGGCGGATGCGCCCGCCAGCACGATGCCGTCGGTTGGGATTTTCTCGCCGGGACGCACCGCCAGTTCATCGCCGACGCGCACCTGCTCTAGCGGCGCATCGAACTCCCGGCCAGTCGCGCACCACATGGGCGACGGTGGCGCGCAGGCCCGCCAGCTTGCGAATCGCGTCGGTCGCCTGGCCTTTTGCCCGCGCCTCCAGATATTTGCCGAGGGCGATCAGGGTGACGATCAGCGCGGTGGTGTCGTAGAACGTGGTCGCGCCGACGATCTGTGGGAAGAACGTCGCCACGACGCTCATCAGGAAGGCCGCCGTCGAACCAATGCTGACCAGCACATCCATATTCGCGCCAAAGTGGCGTATCACGCGCAGCGATGTCCGGTGGAAGTCGGAGCCAACCCAGGCCCAGACGGGCGTGGTGAGCGCCAGCAGCAGCAGATTTTCGCCGGGGAAGCGATTCATGAAGAACATCGAAAGCACGACGACCGGCACGGAGAGCGCGATGCCCACGAGCACTTTGTCGCGCCGATGACGCAGGTCGCGCGCGCGTTTCTCGGCCTCGGCGTCGTCGCTGGTCAACGCATCCGCCGCTACATCTGGCGTCTCGTCCGTTTCGCCATCCATGGGCGCGCGTGGGGCTGGCGCGGCGATCTCGTGGGCGCTATAGCCCGCCTTCTCGACGGCGCTGGTCAGGTCGGCCAGGCTGGTCTGCGCGGGATCCCAGGTGACGGTGGCGCGTTCGGTGGCGAGGTTGACATTCGCCTCGCTCACACCCGGTGTGCGTGCCAGCGCGCGCTCGACGCGGCGGACGCATGAGGCGCAGGTCATCCCCTCGATAGCCAGCGTCGTTGCGGTGTCGGAGGGTTGCTCCGCCGCCACTGGTGGACTGTATTCGGTTAGCTCTGCCATGGGACTACTTCTCCAGGTGACGCCCATTGCTAGCGATTGCCAGCGAGGTTATACAACTGCACCAGTTCGTCGATCACCGCTTCTTCTCGTCCCTCGCGGATGCCTTCGGGCACGCAGCTATGCAGGTGATTTTCGAGAATCAGCATCTCCAGCTTCTCGATGGCCTTGCGGACGGCGTAGGTCTGCCGCAGGATGTCGACGCAATACTGGTCTTCAGTGACCATCTTGCGGATGCCGCTGAGATGGCCCTCGATGTAATTGAGGCGCTTGAGAACGTCCTGTTTATCGGCGCGCATGGTTGTCTCCTTCGCTCACCCATACCCCCTGGGTGGGGGTCTATATCAAGTGTAGCACAACCGTCAAGGGAAATGGGAGAGGCCGAGGAAAGAGGATGGCTATTCGGGGAGAAACACAATGCGATCACGGTATTCGTCGTGGCGACTGGCGCCCCATACAAGCGCGATTTCGTCAACGGCAGCGCCAATTGCCATAGTCCGCTGGAGAAGCAATATCCCTGGCACGTGTCGCTCCACTGGCAGATAGACCGCCAAGACATCGGCGAAATGACTGGGCATCGTCCTCTTATCGTGGCTGAGAAGAATACGGTCGAGTCTCGCTGTTTCTTCTATCAGTTGCGGATCAGTTATTCCCTCGGCCAGTCCAGATTCAGCAAATGTCAAGAGATCCATCTCTGGATAGAGCCGACGCAAGCCTGAAATAATGCGCCCATTGAAGTTCTCATCGCCGAGGAAACGAGGTCGGTCGCTTTCCGCTATTGGCGCCATACGCCGCCTCAATTTCCTTTAGATATTTCATTGTTAGCAGATGCAGCGTCCTCTTCCTGTCTGAGCCAGCCTGATGCGCGCAAGGCTTCTATGCGTTGCTGCAAATCCACATAAAATTCGGGGTTAGCCGCCTGACTCTCAGCGCGCTGACGCTCGAACTCACGCATCTGCTCAGTGAAGAATTGATCTAGCTCTTGACGATGATCGAGGTAGAACGCAATCGCGCCATAGGCATCGGCCCGCGAGATCGAGGGGAATGCCTCGGTGATACTTTCCGGACGCTCTCCACCTTGCTGCCATGCGGCAATAGCGCTGCCAAGTGTCACACGCGTAGCGCCAACAAAATAGTCGCCATCATGTTCCCGAACATGCTCAACAGCGTGAATTGCCATCGTAGTCTAGCCTCCTCCATACGGCACTACATGGCACTGTATCACATGACATCGGGGATGTGGCGACTGTGCCAGGTTGTCCGCGCCATCAGCCGAGCGCGCGGTTGGCTAGCCAAATTAGCGGGATCATTCCTACCGCCCGAAGATGACCTCGCCGCCAACCATCGTCAACTCAACATGCACATCCTTCTCGGCTTCGGGTGGCAGCCGAAACAGATCGTCGAGAGAACGACCAGATCGGCGAGCTTGCCCGGCGTCAGCGAACCGCGATCCTGTTCGCAGAAATTGGCGTAGGCGCCACCCAGCGTATAGGCATGCAGTGTGGTGGGCAGGTCAACCGTCTCCTCAGGCATCCAGACAGAAGCGCCATCGAGACTGCGCCGTGTGAGGGCGGTGTAAACGCCGAGTAATGGCTCCATCTCCGCGACATTCCAGTCGCTGGAGAAGGCCAGTGGAGCGCCCGCAGCGTGCAGGCTGCGAAATGGCCACGCCTGGCTCCAGCGCGCATGGCCCACGGCCTCGGCCCAGTCGTGTCCTGGCCCCGCGATATCGGGCGCGCAGTGGCGTGGTTGCATACAGGCGACCACGCCAAGCTGGTGGAAGCGCGGAATATCCTCAGGCGCCGGACACTCGACGTGAACCAGTTGGTGGCGCGCATCGCGTGGGCCGTTAACAGCGCGGGCCGTTTCGAGAGCATCCAGCGCCGTGCGGATGCCTCGGTCGCCAGTGGCATGGGTGAACGTCTGGAAGCCGCGACGATCCAGTTTGGTCATGAGTGCGGCGAATTCATCGGGGGAATAGAAGGTTTCACCGCGCCATGCTGTCTTGGATGACGCGGATGACTCGTTGGCATATGGCTCCAGCAGCGCGGCGGTATGCGGCTCAACGACATCGTCGATGTAGAGTTTGATCGGCCCGACCCGAAACCGGTCATCGTGGTAGCGGCGGCCAGCCTCCGCGAAGTCGTCCAGGTCGGAGTCAGTCGTGCCACGGGGATGGAATAACGCGGCGATCAGGCGCGACTGCAATCGACCTTCACGCTGGGCGCGCTCGAAAAGAGGAATGTCATCGAGCGAGTTTTGTGGCTCGACGATGGTGGTGATGCCACAGGCAGCGGCAAGTTCCAGGCTGTGGAGCAACCGACGATAGCGGCGTTCCTCGCTGGCCCACGGCACATGATCGCGTAGCGCGCGCTGGCCGTCGCGCGCGAGGCCACGCACCGCGAACTCCGTCACGAAGCCGGTAGGCGCGCCTGTCGCGGGATCGGCCTGCGCCAGCCCAAACGGCAGCGACTGACCACCGGAGTGAATGCCCAGGCGGCGCATTGCTTCAGCGTTGAGCCAGAGATTATGCACATCGTAGGTAAAGACCAGGGCGGGATGGCTGCCAGTCATGGCGTCGAGATCGGCGGCGGTGGGCATGCGGCCTTCGGGAATCGCAGTATAGGCCAGCCCCTCGGCTTCGATCCAGTCCGCATCGGGGTGCTGGCGTAGCCATGTGGTGATACGCGCGCGAATCTCTTCGAGGCTGGACGCTCCCGCCAGTTGGACGCAATCGGCGTCCGAGCCCAGGCGAATGTGATTGTGGCTGTCGATAAATCCCGGCAGGACGAATCGCCCCGCAAGATCCAGCACTGTCGTCTCCGCGCCGATGTGGCGTCCACTCTCGTTCTCGTCGCCGACCCACACGATGCGCCCATCACGGATAGCGATGGCCTGCGCCCAGGGGAGCGCGGGGTCGAGGGTATAGGCGCGGGCATGCTGGATCACGAGATCGGCTGGCGGCTGACTCAAAGTGATACGCTCCTTTGCGCTCGAAAAGTCACGCGTGCGAGTCGGCTAGTCTCCAATGCCTATCTGATCAACGCCCAAGGGGGCGCCGAAGTCGATAGAGATACGAGCGCCAGTGATCGGAGCGGCGCTGGAACCGACGCCCCACATTGCCACCCACCGTTGCTCTATCGCCAGTCTACCATCCGCCGCCGACTGGTCACATTCGACAGCGTGGCCAAGGATGCCTGGCAGACAGGTGGGTAGAAATATGCTCTCAGGGCTGCGGCGGTACGGAGGTCAGCGGCGGGTCGCCGTACGCCTTGCAATATTTGATGAGCGCCAGGAGCGCCGCCGTCGCGCCCGCCGCCAGCGCCGTGCCCCCAACATCGTCCCAGTTGACGGCGCCGTGCCCCAGGGCATCCGCGAGAATCGGCAGCGCCGCGACCAGCGCCGCGCAGGCCAGCCCCTCGATCAACTTGAGCAGCGCCCGCTCCGCCGGAGCCAGCGACGCATTGCTGCGCGCCAGCGTGAATAACCTGACCATGTCGTTCTTCCTCCTCCACCCAACGTCCCCATACCTGCCTACAAAAACATCTGTTCTTCATGGTAGACAGGCGGCTTAAGAGGCGTCAACACGACAGGCATCGCCACATCCACACGCGCTATGACACATGGTGTCGCGCCTCATCCATCTTTAACCTGTTCTTCATGTTTTACCGGTATCGTGTAGAAGGCGGCTTGAAGAATTGGTATACTTGGGGTCTTCATTGCCGCCGAGCAGCATCACCAGAATTGTTCTGGTATCAGCGGCGCGGTTCACATCGTGTCGCGCTTGGTGTCGTGAAAGGATAATGTTCCATGAAGCCCTCCATGGCCTACCTCATTGGCGCTATCATATTTGTCGTGTGCGTCGCGCTCGGCGTGTATTACCTCATTCCCGGCATATACCACGTTCTGGCCGACCCACCGCAGGAACAGCACGTGAAACATGCTATTGTCTTCTTCGCCCTGGGCATCGTAGCCCTCATCGGCGCGCGGTTCGCCGCCAACGCAAAAGCGTCGTAATATGTTGGCTGACGGCATCTGGTATCATGATGGGGTATTGCCTGACTGGATGTTGCCTGGGACAATGATTTAAAGGATAGGAATAGATGGATCCCATCCGCGTGATACTCCTGGCCCTTCTGCAGGGTATCGCCGAACTCTTTCCGGTCAGCAGCCTGGGCCATACGGTGATTATCCCTGGTCTGTTGGGCTGGGGCGACCTGTTGCGCAGTGATACCTTTCTGCCGCTGGTCGTCACCCTACATCTGGGCACAGCGCTGGCGTTGTTGACCTTCTTCTGGCGCGACTGGGTGCATTTGCTGGGTGGCGGCGTCAAAGTGCTCATCGCCGGGAAATTCACGCCAGATGTCGATCCTCACGGCTATGGGCGTCAGCTGGCGCTCGTGGTGGTGGGCACGCTGCCTGCGGGTCTCGTTGGTGTCCTGTTCCAGACAAAGCTCGAAGTACTCTTCGGTACCCCCATTTTAGCGGCGGCGTTTCTCTGTATGAATGGCGCGGTGTTGTTGGCCGCAGAGCGCCTGACCCGGCGCCAGCGCTACATCCACGCTCAATCCATCGCCAAAGAGGCCGCGGCGGCCAGGGGAGCATGACGTTGGGGGCAACGGCGCTGCGTGGGGGCGCCAGCGCGCCATCACAAGAGGCGGATGACGTTGAGTTTGACCTCTCGCTGCATGAGATGAGTTTTCTGCAGGCGGCGCTGATTGGCCTCGCGCAATCTTTCGCGCTGCTGCCCGGCATCTCGCGCTCCGGCGTGACGATGGTCGCGGGCATGACCATCGGCCTCAGCCATGAGTCAGCGGCGCGATTTTCATTCCTGCTGGCTACCCCGATCATCCTGGCGGCGGGCCTCCTTGAGATTCCCAAGCTTTTCACCGCTGGCGCACAAACCGTGCTACTGGCTGGTATAGGTGGTTTGATCGCGGGCATCGCGGCATACCTGTCTGTGCGCTTCCTCATGCGCTACTTCGAGACGAAGAGCCTCGACCCCTTTGCCTATTACTGTCTCGGCGCGGGCCTGCTGGCGTTCGGCTTTTTCCTGGCTCAGTATCTGCACCTGATCCCCTGATCTTTGCAGACCCTCTCGCCTTCACCGGATAGCGCGCCGTAGCATACAGCTATGATGAACTCGTTCGATGCGTTCCATCTCGACCCTCTGGCCGAGGTCGTGATCGATCCAGTGGTTGCGTTGCTGCCGAAGGCCGACATCCACCTGCACCAGGAGTGGTCGCCCCGGCTTGATCGTGTGCTCTCGCGGCGCGCGGGCCAGCCGTCATATGACTGGCAGCGGTGGGCGCGTTCCTTGATGGCGCAGACGCCGCCTGGGATGCCACGCCTGGGGCAGCTTGCCAGGGTCTTCCCCGCCTCAGCGGAGGCCGACACCGACCCCGAAAACTTCATCGCGCGGGTAGAAGATCTGCTGGAAGAAGGCGCCGCCGATGGCGCGCTGCTGGTCGAGATGCGTTTTGGCGGCGAGACGGCGCTGCGGCCAGACATGATGGCGCTTTTCCGCGAGGCCGAGCGGCGCGTGCGGACACGCTACCCCGACCTGCGCGCCGAGGCGCTCATGACGCTGCTGCTCTGGTACGATGCTGATCGGCTGGAGCGCGTGCTGGCAGCCAGCCTGCGCGCGGCGCATGACGGACTGGCGGGAGTCGATCTTCAGTATCTCCCCTACGATACCGAGGCCGATTGGCGGCCCATCTATCGCATTGCCGGGCGAATGGCCGACGCCGGGCTGGGCGTGACCGCGCATGTGGGCGAGTTTTCGACCGCCAATATCGCCGCCGCGCTGCGCACACCGGGGCTGACACGTCTGGGCCACGCGGTCTATGCCGCGCGCGATCCGTATCTGCTCGACGCGATTGCCGCGAGTGGCGTCACGGTGGAATGTGCGCTCAGTTGCAATGTCGTGCTTGGGGCGGCGCCATCATATGGCGAGCATCCCATGCGGCGCTTCGTCGAACGTGGCATTCCGGTCGCGCTCTGCACCGATGATCCCGTCCAGGTCTGCACCACGATTGGCCGCGAATACGCGCTGGCGCATGCGCTCGGCTTCACGCCCGAGGAGCTGCTGGCCTTCACGACGAATGCGGTTCGGGCGGCGTTTCTGCCATCTGAGCGCAAGCGACTTCTCCTGGAGCAGGTGTCCGCCTGGCGGCAACAACAAAGCCCCAGCGTGTAACACACTGAGGCGGTGAGATACGACGGGGCGTGCTGATGGACATGGCTAGCCGAGGTCGGCCTCAGCGGCCGCGATGCGCACACGCTGGCGCTCGCTCCGTAGCGCCGTTGCCAGCTTGCGCAGGCATGTCTCCGCTTCGGGGGTGAGCGATACCTTGACGATACGATGGTCGGGATGCTCTGGGTCGTGGTCACGCCGCACGAGATTGCGCTGCACGGCCCGATTCACCAGCCCGATGACGGCATTGTGGCGAATTTGGAGACGCTCCGCCAGCTCGGTAATGCTCACCCAGTCGCGTCCGGGGAACCCTTTGATGGCCAGCAGCAACTGATATTGCTGGGGAGTCAGACCCACCTTGCGCGCCTCTAGCTCGGTGAGCCGGGCAAACCGCCGGAGCACATAGCGCAGGTTCGCCAGCCGCTCATATTCCGACTTCGTCAGACGCGCTTCAGACGCGCTGGCTGGCGCCGTCGCGTCTGTATTCTGGCCGTTTCTGCTGGGTCTCGTATCCATCGTCCGACCCCCTGACAACGCGCGGGTGTACCACTTGAACCGGACAGCGCACAGCGCGCCGCCGATGGCGATAGCTTTGTTGGTTCGCGTTTCGATCTATCTCAGGCTATCCCGGCGATATCAGGCGTACCCTCGGCGTGTATGCCTGCGCCAGAAAAGCTCGATATGTCTCGGCGTTGTTGTTGCGTTGTTCCCTGTGAGCCAGACCCGCGACTAGTGGGTGGCCTCTGTGTGCGTGTGTGGGTTGGCGTCGTGCGCCTGCCCAACATGCGCTTCTTCATACTCAATTGGCGCCCGCAGCGCTCGCGCGCTAAACCACCACGCAAACACGAACGCCGCTAGCCAGAACAGCACCACGATGACGACTGGAAGAACTCCCATAAAACTCGACACTCCTCACAACTATGCTACTTTATACGTACATCCTACAATCAATACTGTAGAAACACCGATACGGTTGCACATCTCGACGGATGGCCCATACCACCGCCCATCCACGACCGAAGGGCCGCAGTTGGTGTGTTCATGCAGCGATGACTGCGCTAAGAACGCTAATAGTCTCACTTTAAGATTACCATATTCGCGCCGATTAGCGAAAGGCTGCCCGCAGTATTGCGCGCCTTTTGTGAGGGTTTTGTGAGGATTTCTCGTGCGCTAGCGGCTATCTGGCCGTGCTGGCGCTCATGCGATGGCGTACATAGGTTGCGATGTTGTTGATGGTGTCGAAGTTTTCGGGCGCCAGATCGGTCTCTGGTATCTCGAAGCCGTAGGTGTCTTCGATGAAAAGCACCAGTTCGAGGACTCCGGTCTGATCGAGAATACCGTTTTCCAGCAGAGAGTCATTATCGCCAAGATCGAGAACAGCGCCATCATAGAGAAAGTTCGTGCCGATGAACTCGACGACCTGCATTTTTATAAAGGTCTCGCTCAACGTGCGGGCGGTCTCATCTGCCATCTTCTCGCTCCTCTGTCGCGTCTGTCGCGGGTATCGCGTCGGCGCTGTTATTCCTGGCGGACGGCGTACTGTGTCTATAGGCTATCAAGCACCGCCATTGTATCATCCCGCCGAAGAGGCGCAACAGGCGCGATACCCGTAACGCATGTGAGTGCGCGCGAGCGCGTGGCCATACGAATATTGTCGGTGATGGTAGACTGGATGCGAGAGGCGAATGAGAGCAGTTGGCGCAGAGCGAACGGCAGGAGTGCTGACCCCGTGGAGATACGCCAGCCCGGCGAGATCATAGCCCTGGCGCGCGCGCGACGAGCCTTCGAGTTGGGCCGTCTTCCGGGATGGGGCGCGACGCTTTCACCGCTCTTGTGGCAGCGGCTCCGCGAACGCGAGGGCGGCGTCTCGTCGGGCACGCTGGTGGCGATACTGCGCGATGCGGTGCGCCAGCGCCAGATGACGGTGACGAAGGATGTATTTGTGCTGCTGCTCGAACGTACCGAGGCGGCAAACGCTTTCTGGGCGCGGCAGACCGTCAGGCGCATTGCGTGGCATCGCGGGTATTGCGCCCGATACGGCGCGGATGATCCAGGAAGATTTGCGCCAGGATTTGACGCTCTACCTGTGGGAAGAGGTGGCCCTGCGCGAGAGCGAAGGCTGGGAGCTGTTCTTCCGCCGGGCCATCGCGTTTGCGCGGGCGCGGGTCGCCACCCGCTATCTGGACCGGCACGGCTACCGCCCCGGCCAGCGTCTGGTGCTCTTCTTTTCCGATATCGCGGCGAGCGCCGCCCGCACCGAACATACCGAACATGATGAGGATGTCGCTCTGGATGCGACTCCGCTGGTCGAGCCGCGTGACCCGTTCGATGCGGCTGATCTTGCCGATTTGCGCGGCTATGTCGAACAGTTGCCCCCGCGCGAACGGGCAGCGGTGGTGATGCGCTACTGGCAGCGCGCCCGCGAACACGAGATTGCCGATGCGCTTGGTGTCACGGCGCGCACCGTGCGGAATCTGCTCCAACGGGCCAATGCCCAACTGTATGCGCTCTACACCCGGTCAGACGCCGCGAGCGCACCGCTCGATGCGCCAGCAGAGGGAGGCGAATAATGGGTGATTCCAACACCAATGGCGCTGGCTCACCGGTACCGAAGCCATCATCGAAGCCATTGCCAGAGTCCATGCCGGAGCCTTCGCTCGAGACACTGGCGCTTGCGCAGGCGCTGGCCGAGATGCGCGCCGCTGGCGACATCCCGCGACTGAGCGCGCTGATCGCCGCCCTGCCCGATGCCACGGACGCCCTGGCCCGATGCGACGATGGCTGAATCTGCGGAATCCGCCGAGCGCGCGACACGCCAGAAGAGGTCGCGGAGGCGCCTCCGGCGCTCTCACCGGGAACACAACGAGGGATAACGGCTATCTTTGGCGCGGGAGATATATCGCCGCTTGCGGGGGCGCGCGCATCTGGTGGGCGGGATGATGCGGTAGCGCTGGTGGCCGAGGCTCCGGCGCTCTATAGCGCGACGACGAGCGCGGCAGGTGGTTTGCTGGCGTTGGCCCACCAGCAAGGACTCGACGCCGAGACGCTGGCGGCGCGGATCATGCTCGCGCCCGATGCGCTGCGCTGGCTGGATCGGGTAGCCCTCCCGCCAGAGCGGCAGCCGGACGCGCTGGTTGCGCATCTGGTAGGCGCGCTGGGGGTTGAGCGCGAGCGTGTGCGCGCGGCGCTGGCGCAGGGAGCGGCAGCCAGAGACACCGTCGCTGAAACGACCGACCTGATTGGCATGCTATCTGCTACTGAGTCGATGACACCGGTGCAGCGTAGCTACTGGAGCGCGTTGCTATCTTCCAGTGTTTGAGCAACGGAAGAGACACATGCCGAGGGCGCAGCGGACGACAAATCTGTGCAGCGGATGGTAGACGATCCCTGCGAGATTCCTACGCGTTCACCGCAAGACGGAGGAATCCCGCAGGTTGTCGGCATAGTCGCGGGCGTGGCGCTATCTGGCGGTCTTTCGCGGTCGATGGCGCTAGCTCGTCGCTATCTTTCTGGCGATGCGCCCTCTTGCCACCGATGCGCCCGATGCGCGAATAATGCTCGATGCCTTTGTTGCGCTTCGTGCTTTCCCCGCCTTTGCGGCCAATGTCGGTGTAAAACTCTGAGCCATGGCGCTCTCGTACGGTTGAGCCGCCTTTGGTGCCAATACGAGAGTAGAATCCACTCCCGTATTTATCGCGTGCGGCGGTGCCACCGCGCTTGGCGGCCTCGGTACCCGGTTTGGGGCCGGGTTTACGTCGTGGGCGTTTCTCGCCGGTCGTTTGATCGACGACAAGGTCAGATGGAGAATAATTCTCCGGCATGGGGCGTCTCCTGCTCATCGGCGTCTTGCGCGTATGGAACCAGGCAGCCAGAAAGAGGTATCAACCACATTCTCCAGCGTGATCATCACGGGAGGGGCCAGGGTTATCGCCCCGCTGCATTGACGCTCGAAGTCGAGTACGCGCACGGAGCAAAACACCAATGGCTGCAAGAGCTATTTTAAGTCGAGTTCGCGCTTCTCCGAATCCAAGTTGGAGCAGACGTTGCAGGTTGCGGATTGTGTCATCGAATGTGTTCTGTCATCAGCCCAATATGGCGCAAATGTTGCATGTTTGCCGTTGTGCGTGCTACTTCGATAGGAGGGATGCGCGTTGCGAACACAAGGGGGACAATGTTCGATGCACGAGCAGGACAAGGATGCCGCAGATGAGCACTTGTATGGCGTACAGGACGCGGCAACGTATCTAGGAATCCATCGGGCGACGCTGTTTCGCGCGCTCAGAAACGGGCTTATCATTGCCGACCAGTACGACGCCCAAAGGCCGCGCCCGCTTCCATCTGGCGACCCTCCAGGCATTTCGCGAGACGTTGCGGCATCAGGCGGCAACCAGCCAGGACCATATCTACGCTCCAGTGCGGGTGCTGGCGAAGCTGGCGAGCCTGGCCAGATCGCCTGTCCCGGCCGATGACTCTGTCGAGGCCATTAGGGAGACGCTACGTTTGATCTGTCCTCCAGGCGGCAGCTTCGATATGGCCTGTGTCGCCCTCCATGTCCCAAGCGAAACTGATGCCTATGCGATCAATCTTCTGGCGGAGTTTGGGGTTCCAGAGCGTTTGAAAGCGACGTACGAGTATCTTCGCCCCGACGAGGAATTCCCTGTGACAACGGTTTTGCGCACCGGCGACCCTGACTTCTGCGATGACATTGGCAAACACGCTTTCTCAAATACGACCGCAATGCGTGTACTCGCGCAATACGACATTACCTCGTATGCCGTGCTCCCCCTGACGACGAGCGCAGACGCATCGAAACAGACGTTGCAGCCCTTCGGCGCGTTGGTGGTGTGCGGACCCAGATCACACGCGTTCTCCCCACAGGAAAAGATCTATCTGAGCGGTGTCGCCGATGCGTTGAGCGCCTGTATCAATCATGGCGACCTGCAGACGAGTCCCATCCACACCTATGACATGTCGGTGTTGGCGCCAGAAACAGCGCTCAAGGTTGCGTCACAACTGTTAGAAACGGCGTTTTCGCGGGCGCGATGTCCAGAGACTCGCGCGCTACCTGTGTCGTCGGTTGCGGTACTCTGCGATCTCTTCGCCGAGCAGTCGCATGCGCTGGCCACGCTGGTATATGGGTTTTCCCCCGATGTCTGCGGCAATACGCCAGACCCCTATCGCGACGATGAGCTATCCCGTCAGTACCGGAGCAATCTGCAATCGCTCGTGCTGCGCACCAGCACGGCCGATGGCATAAAACGGGAGCAATGGCAGAGCAAGGTGACGGCGGTGGCGCTGCCTGTGCCGCTTCCCTGCGGGGGGCGTGGCGCCGTTGGCGCGGTGTGGCGGGGCATGCGGGCAGAGGTCGCGGCGGAGGAGGTATTGTTATCTACCCTGGCGAGCGCCTGTTCACTGGTGTCAGAGTAATAGCATACGTATGAACCAGGCGCGGGTGATCGAGCGGGGGAGAACAGCATGGCAAGCGGCGGCTCGCTGATTCAGTCTATCGGTATCATCGGCGCGAATATCGCGGGGGCGAGCACAGCGGAGGCCCTCCGACGGCTGGGCTACGATGGGCGCATTGTGTTGATTGGCGCCGAGCCAGAGTTACCCTACGAGCGCCCTCCCCTTTCTAAAGAGTTTCTGGCGGGCCAGTTTGACGAAGATCGTCTGACGCTGCGCCCGCGAACCTTCTACGATGAGCAGCGCATCGAACTCTGGCTGGGGCAACGCGCCACCGCACTGGACACCGCCACGCGCACAATTACCCTGGCTACTGGTGAGCGGCATCGCTTTGATCGGATTGTGGTGGCCACCGGGAGCGAACTGGCGCCGTTCCCCGTCCCAGGCGCCGATCTTCCAGGCGTCCACATGTTGCGCACCCTGGCCGATGCGCGTTCGTTGCTGGCGGCGTTGCGCGCGGGGGCGAGCCATCACGGGCGTGTGGTGGTGATTGGCGCGGGCTTCATCGGCTCCGAGGTGGCGGCGAACTGCCGGGTGGCTGGGATGGATGTGACGCTGATCGAGATGCTGGCCAACCCCCTGGAGCGCGCGCTGGGGCCAGAGATGGGCGCGCTGCTGGCCGAGGTACATCGCGCGCATGGCGTCGAGGTGCGCACGGGCGAGACGGTGGCCGCCATCCGCGGCGCCGCGCGGGCGGAAGAGGTTGTGACGGGCAGCGGCGCGCGTATCCCCTGTGAATTCGTGGTGGTTGGCGCCGGGGTGCGCCCGGCGACGCGCTGGCTCGACGATTCGGGGCTGGCGCTCGCCAACGGTGTGGTGGTGGATGGCGCCTGCGAGAGCAGCGTGCCCGGCATCTTCGCGGCGGGTGACGTGGCCAACTGGGTCTATCAGCCCGCCACGAGCGCGCCCGCGCTGCGGGTACGCCTGGAGCATTGGGATAACGCGTTGCGCCAGGGTGAGACGGTGGCGCGCAATCTGCTCGGCGCGGGCGAGGCCTATCGCCATATCCCCTATTTCTGGTCTGACCAGTACGACTTGAAGCTGCAATATGTCGGCTATACGCCCACGTGGGATCAGATCGTGATCCGTGGCGCGCCCCCAGAGTCGTTCGTCGCCTTCTACCTGCTGGCGGGCCATGTGCGCGCGGCGTTTTCGAGCAATCGTCAGCGCGACCTGGTAACGCTGAAGAAGCTGGTCGCGGCTGATCCGGTCATCGCGCCAACGCTGCTGGCCGACGACCAGCGCCCCCTGAAAGAGCTGCTCAAGCTGGTGTGATACCAGGCGAGACGGCTGGCGGATAATGGTGATTCCTGTGTTGATTGGGTCATCGCGGGCGCGAACCTCTCCCGGCCTATCGGCCACCCTCCCCTACGAGGGGAGGGCCTGGGCGATCAGTGCCGCGCCGGGCGCGCACGAGTCTGGCCCCCCTCTCCTCGGTAGGAGAGGGGGCCGGGGCGTGAGGTTCGGCCCCGATCACCCAATGAAGTTCTTCATCACCATCAAGGCCGCGACACGCCTGCGCACTTCTTACGGCTTGCAGGCCCATTCGCGCCAGCTATTGCCATCGCGGTGAAAGATTTCGTAGCCGGCGTGAATATTCTTATCGTAGTCGAAGGGCGAGTAGGCGGCGTAGGAGGTCGTGTTCCAGGTGCTTGGATAGAGAATCTGGAAGACGCCCGACGCGTGGCTGTTGCCGATGGGGTAGGTGTTGCGGGCGTTGGGATCGTAGCCGGACTCACAGGCGGCGATATTGAGCGCCCCCTGCGCATACGACGGGCCAAAGACGGCGATGATCTCGTTGATGATGACCTGCTTCCCAGGATTGTTGCCGGGGTTGGGGTAGACATAGCTGGGTGTTGGCCTGGGCGTGGCTGTCGCCGTTGGCGCCGGGAGAAACGCGCCCGACGACGTGGTGAATTGCCCGGTTGTCGCCGCCGCCATGCTCTGGCCAAGCGGCGTGGTGAGCGAGAGCGCGCTGACCAGCACCACCGATACGAGCAGCGCCGCCAGGAATTGCATCAGAAACGACCGTGGGCCGCTGCGTCGCGGCACGACTCTGGCCGCCGGACGAGGCGGTTTCGCCGCGCCACGGATCAGCAATGCGGTTGACTCGCGCCCACCGTGACCATCCCCGGTGGCGCGAGCGCGCCCTGAGCGGCGACGGGCGCGAGCGCCATCGAGCGCACCTGAGATCGCGCCTCAGCATTCGCCGCGCGTACCTCGTCTTCCAGTCCGGGCAGCGTCTGTGGGCGTATTGGCATGGTGAGCCGGGCGGCGCGACGCATGGGTGGCATAGATGGGCATCGATGGCATGGGTGGGCGTTGGCGCTGTCGCGGAGGGCGCCGTGTGGAGCGGCGTGACCGTTGGCGCCTCATCCAGCGGCGGCAGCGGTGGGCAGATCGGTCGCGTGCTGCGAGGCGGTCGTTGCGGGCGTCTCGCCCGGCGCTGGGTCGTTCTGTTGTGGGAAGTGAGGCTGCTGCGGTGGCATAGCGTCTCCTTCTCTGCCAGCGTGTTGTTGGATCGGTGATCGATCCGTGCGTCTGCTGCGTCTGCGTCGGTCCTGCGCGCGCCTGGCGGGTGTGGCGTCGCTCGGCGCCTCCCCGTTTCCCTCAGGGCTGAGTATGCCATCTCATCGCATGGGGAGACTACTTCTTGGCCCGATTGTACCCGGCCGGAGATATAAGCGAGGAGATAAGCGGGGAGATAGCTGAGGCGCGCCGATTGCTTGTGGACGCGTGGCGCTCCCCTGCGTTTAGGGCTTCTGGCTGGCGATGATTTCCAGCAGCTTATCGATATTAAATGGCTTGTAGACCACTGGCACCAGGAGATCGGTGAGCATATGCGCGAAGGCCAGGCTGAGCGTCTGGTGGCCCGCCGTCATCAAGATGTAGCGGTGGCGGCGCAGTCGCCGGGTATCGCCCGCGACGGTTCCCAACAGACCGGCTCCATCCAGCCGAGGCATCATCAAATCCAGCAGGACAATCACTGGATCGGGCGTCTTGCGCAGATACTCCAGCGCCTGAAGGCCATCTTGCGCCTCCGTGACGGTATAGCCCGCATCTTCCAGCACATAGCGCAGTGTCTCACGAATGGAGGTATCGTCGTCGACAATGAGGATGTGCGTCTTGCTGGCACTCAAGCTGTGAACCCTTCCAGGTGGCGCTGTGTGGTCGTTATTGTCGTGAGAGGCGTATCGCCGGGCTGATATGTCCAGACCGAGAACGTGTGAGGGCGTGCCAAAAGGTCGGCGCCATGCTCCTGGGCATCCCTATGACCGAGGATTCATCAGCACGAGTCATGCCACTTCCGCCACGGCGCGCCCATTTCAGGGTAGTACATTCGGGGCAGCGGCTAGCCCCTGGAGCAGGAGCCTGACCGACGGCTCCACCTGTTCACGCCAGTTTGTGGCCTGTGGATCAATGACCCAGAGCAAGGCGAGTCCCTCCAGCAGCGCGATTATAGTGATGGCCACCTCGGCGGGCTGCACGTTTGCCCGAAACTCTCCCTGCGCGACGCCTCTTTGAACCATGTCCTCCATGACCGCGCGATAGCTGGCGAAATAGCCACGTAAATGCTGGCGGACACTGCTCTGGCGCGCCGCGATGGCGTAGAACTGGAGCGCGACCGGTTGTAGCGTAGCCATCCGATCCATCTCACGCGTCATCTGGCGGGTCAGATTGAGCAGTTGCGCCGTGACCGGCCCGTCACCGGCTACCAGAGAGCGGATGTGTTTGAACGCCTGGTTAAAGAAGAAATCGAGCATCGTCGCGATGATGGCGTCTTTGCTCTTGTAGTAGAGATAGAGCGCGCCTTTGCTCACGCCCGCCTCCTCGGCGATGTCATCCATGCGCGCGCGCTCGAAGCCCATGCGCGCAAAGACCGCCGTCGCGGCGTCGAGAATCTGATGG
This sequence comes from uncultured Chloroflexia bacterium, assembly GCA_963702665.1. Classification (GTDB taxonomy): domain Bacteria; phylum Chloroflexota; class Ktedonobacteria; order Ktedonobacterales; family JADMIN01; genus DAHUXT01. The sequence goes on along the minus strand of CAVPDP010000011.1, from coordinate 70,327 downwards.
CGGCGCTGGTCGCTGACATCCTGCCGTGGGGCCATACACACCTCCCATGCGCCACGATGCTCCCCCGCTGACGCCAGCTAGCTGAGGGAGCAGTAGGCGAAACGTGTCACCATCTATTGTAGCGTGCGGCGGCGCTGTGGGTTACGCCGTCCGCGATGGGTGTGGCGCGGTGGCTGCTGGTTGCGTCAGGGTCTGCGCTGGCGCCTTCTGCACGCTCCAGATGCGTGTCTTCCACCAGAAGATGAGCAGGCCGACGAGCGCGAAGCCGACGAACCAGGCCAGGGCTAACAAGACACCTCCACCGGGCACGCCATGGCCAAACCCGCCACTGACCGCCACTTGCATCGGCCCATAGCTCGGGAAACGCCGCCAGGAAATCTTTGTTCGCCAGCGGATTCTCGATGGGCGCTTGCAGGAGGGTATCCATGAGGCTCACCATGATGATGAGGAAGAAGCCCGCCAGTTCGCTGGAGATGAGCACACCCAGCAGCAGACCCAGCGCCCCATAGATCAGCGCGTCCAGCAGGTAGCCCAGCCAGATCGCGCCGAACCCGGCAACCCGGCAGGCGCCAGAAGAGCCGCCATCACCAGGGTCGCGTACAGCGAGACGAGCGCCGCGACGACGATGATCGCCGTCGTTTTGGCGGCGATGGCCACCGGCTGCGGTAGCCCGGCCAGCACCAGCCGACGGTCGAAGGCGGAGTTGCGCCGTGTCACGGTGAAAATCATGAAACCCACGATGAGCGTGATGGCATTGAACCCCGACGCCAACACGGTCAGGTCGTGGCCATTGACCTGGAGGAAGGCGCCCGTGCTCTGCAGCTTGAACGCCACTGGAGCGTCGGTAATAAGTGCGCCAAAGAGCCAATCCCATATGGGCACGAAGATGATGAGCAGCCCAAGCGCAAAGCGGTTGCGCCCCTGCTCGATCAGCGCAAAACGCGCGGCAATCGCAAAGCGTCTCCACGACGACATGGTTATACTCCCTCCGGGTGCTTCTCGGTGGCGCCGCGCGTGATGGGCGCCTGTATGAGTTGGCCGTTTTCCAGGCGATAGAGGGCGTCAAAGCGATGCTGATCGAACAGCAGATGCGAGATCACCAGCACCGCGCGTCCCTGGGCGCGTAGCTCTTCGGCCAACTCCCAGAAGCGGAGATAGGTTTCCCAGTCGAATCCCTGGTATGGCTCATCCAGCAGCAGCACGGCTGGCTGATGCATCAGCGCCAGGGTCAGATTGACTTTCTGTTTGGTGCCGCCAGAGAGCGTTCCGATGGGCATCCTGCGATAGTGTTGGTAGCCCAGGCGGTCAATCAACCGCTCGGCATAGGTGAGATCGGTGAGGTTATAGGCCGCGCCAAAATAGGCGAGATGCTGGTTCACCGTCAGCGTATCGTTGAGCAACACCGTCCTGTGGGCAATATCCCAGGGCGCCAGTGCGCGTAATCGTGCCATGATTGGGGCGCAGCTCCCCGGCGAGGATACGCAGCAAGGTGGATTTTCCGGCGCCATTCTCGCCGACAACGCCGACGAGCGCGCCGGGAGCGACGGTCAGGTTGACGTCGCGTAGCACCGCGCGCCGACCGAACGAGCGCGCAATGTTCTCGGCCCGTAAGAGCGGTTCAGACATAGAGCGTTCTCCTGATGTACTGTGAACGGTGTGAATCCCCATGAATCATCTGGAATTGCGTGGGCGTTGAGCGAGATGCCAGCGCTCACCGTCGGCGCCAGCGTCCGATTCGCGATACATGACTGACCGGTCAGTCATAATAGTATATCGTATTGTGATGTGTGTCAACCCCCTGAGACGCCACTGGGCACTGATTGTCGGCTGGCGATCCAGCGGACGACAATAGAGGCAGGATCATAGTGTCACGACAGGTTTTGCGATGAACGATGGAGGCTTTCTATGCGTGTGTTTGTCGTCGGGGCGACGGGGATATTGGGGCGGCATACGCTGCCACGGCTGATAGAGCGCGGGCACGCGGTCTGCGCAGTCGCTCGGCACACGATGGATGTTGATCGATTGCAGCGGCTGGGCATCGAGGCGCATAGCGGCGATATTCTTGATGTCGATAGCCTGCGTGACGCCATTCAGGGGTGTGACGCCGCGCTGCATCTGGCGACGGCGATTCCGGCGCCCGGCCCACAGAGGGACTGGAGCCGCAACGACCGCATTCGGCGCGAGGGGACGCGCAATCTGCTGGCGGCGGCCCAGGAGGCAGGCGTGCGCCGCTATGTGCAGCAGAGCATCACATTGCTCTATGGTGATACCGGCGATCTGCTGGTCACTGAAGAGCAGCCGCTGGCGCCATACGAGCGTATCTCCTCAGCGTTCGAGATGGAGGAGGCGGTGCGCGCATCATCGCTGGAGTGGGTGATCTTGCGGGGAGGGTCGTTCTATGGACCGGGCACGGGCCGCGAAGATGCCTGGCGGCGCGACGCTGAACAGGGGACGCTGGCGCTACCGGGCGATGGGTCGGCGCTGCTCTCGCTGATTCGGGTCGAAGATATGGCGCGGGCGGTGGTGTTGGCTATGGAGTCTGCCCCGGCAAGCAGCATCTTCAATGTGGTGGATGATACGCCCGTGAGCTACCGTGATCTCTATGGCTATGTGGCCGCGCAGCAGATGGCGCCTGAGCCGCCAGTTGGTGGGTCGCCGCGCGCCTCGCTCGGCTGCTCCAACGCCGCCATTCGGCGCGCGCTCGGCTGGGAGCCAGTGTGGCCGTCCTATCGCTCTGGCCTGGCCTGAGCTATTGTTTCTCGCCAGATGCCAGAGCAACAGGTAACGAATGCAACGGATTAAATGCTCTTGGGCGAGTGGTGGTGTATCCATTCGGGTACATCGCCAGCCTCGCGGCTGTCTTTGCCCCAGCGCAGCGCCAGGATATCCACCAGCGCCAGGAATCCGGTCGCGCCCAGTGTCAGCAGAAGAATCTCCATGATAATGCCCCTTTTCCCTCGTAGCAACTCGTATCAGTTGGATGATGTGTGTGCGCGCTCGTGATAGGCGAGCACTGTCTGCTCGATCTGATGCAGATGTACGGTGTCGTGATCGGCCCACATTTCCAGCCAGCCTTCGGCGGTGAACTCGCCATACTCCGGTTGGAATCCCACCCGCTGCCAGTCGGCGGGGCGGAGCATCCGCGCGATGCCAATGCTCGCGGCCCGCTGCGCCTGAAAGTCGGCGAGCAGTTCGTCGCGGGCGTCGCGGGTGGTGTTGCGACTGCGCGTACCACTGCTTCTCGTCGTGCGGCGCAAGGTCAGGCCGATCCTCTTTGACGATACGCGCCAGCCGCTGCCGCATGATGAACGCTTCATCGTCCACCAGATGCGCCAACACCTCGCGGATGCTCCAGGCGTCGGGCGCCGGGTGGAAGTCGAGCGCGGCGTCATCCAGGTCGCCAGTGAGCCGACGGAGCGCGGGTTCAGTCGCTTCGAGTATGGCCAGGGAGTCCGCATATGTTGCCATGGCAACCTCTCATCATTCACAGAACGTCGCAGCACTCTCTATCAGTAAACCGTACCTCTTAGAGTATAGTTTCACCGCACTATCTTTTTCAAGTGGTTGTTTTGCACAAACAATCGTTTGTGATATCGCTTAATGACAGATGGATATTCGCTAACCAGCCAACAGGTATCTGCGGTGGCCGTGGTCGCCTCGCGATGAAACCCGCTACACTCAAATCAATGACCGGGCAACGCGCCAGCCGACGCGCATGGCGCACTCGTCGCGAGGGAGAAACTGTGATGCTAGGTGACGCTGACGTCATCATCGTTGGCGCGGGACTTGCCGGGCTGGTGGCCGCCGCCGAGATCGCCGACGCTGGCAAGCGCGTGATCATCGTCGAGCAGGAGCGCGAACAGAGTCTGGGCGGCCAGGCGTTCTGGTCGCTGGGCGGCCTCTTCTTCGTCAATTCTCCTGAGCAGCGGCGGCTGGGCATCCACGACTCCTATGACCTGGCGCTCCAGGACTGGCTGGGCACGGCGGGGTTCGACCGCGAAGAAGACGCGTGGCCACGTCGCTGGGCGGAGGCGTATGTGGCCTTCGCCGCTGGTGAGAAGCGCGCGTGGCTGCATGCGCAGGGGATGCGGTTCTTTCCCATCGTCAACTGGGCGGAGCGTGGCGGCTATGGCGCCATCGGCCACGGCAACTCCGTGCCGCGCTTTCATCTGACGTGGGGCACGGGACCCGGCGTGCTGGCGCCGTTCGTGCGCCGGGTGCGGGCGGCTGAGAAACGCGGCCTGGTGACGCTGATGTTTCGCCATCGGGTCAACGCGCTGACGCTCACCGGCGGCGTGGTGGATGGCGTGCAGGGCGATATCCTCGAACCGAGCGCGGTGGAGCGCGGCAAGCCCAGCTCGCGGGTCGTCGTCGGCGAGTTTACGCTCAAGGCGCAGGCGGTCATCGTCACCGCTGGCGGCATCGGCGGCAACCATGATCTCGTGCGCGCGAACTGGCCGCAGCGTCTCGGCAATCCTCCCAGGCGCATGATTACCGGCGTGCCAGCGCATGTGGATGGGCGCATGCTGGCGATCACCGAGGCGGCGGGCGGGCGCGTCATCAATCGCGACCGCATGTGGCACTACACCGAGGGCATCGAGAACTGGAACCCCATCTGGCCGGAGCATGGCATCCGCATCCTGCCGGGGCCGTCGTCCCTCTGGCTCGACGCGCGCGGCAATCGGCTGCCTGTGCCGCTCTTTCCCGGATTCGATACGCTGGGCACGCTCGCGCATCTCATGCAAACTGGGCTACGATTATAGTTGGTTCATTCTGACGCAGAAGATCATCAAGCGCGAGTTTGCCCTCTCTGGCTCGGAGCAGAATCCCGACCTGACGAACAAGAGCATCTTGCAGACACTCAGCCGTGTGACAGCGGACGCGCCGAAGCCCGTGCTGGCGTTTATGCGACACGGCGCCGATTTCATCGTCGAGCGCAATCTCTCCGACCTCGTGCGCCGTATGAACGCGCTCACCGAGGAGCCGCTGCTCGACCCCGCCGCGCTGGAGCGTGAGATCGTCGCTCGTGACCGTGAGGCGGAGCATCCCTATAGCAAGGATATGCAGATGGTCGCCATTCGTGGCGCGCGCCGCTATATCGGCGACCGGCTGATCCGCGTGGCGAAGCCCCATCGGCTGCTCGATCCCGCCGCCGGGCCGCTGATCGCCGTGCGGCTGCACATCCTCACGCGCAAGACGCTGGGCGGCCTCGAAACCGACCTCTCGAGCCGCGTGCTGGGCGCCGATGGCCAGCCGATACCGGGACTCTACGCGGCGGGCGAGGTCGCGGGATTCGGCGGCGGCGGCGTGCATGGCTACCGCGCGCTCGAAGGCACCTTCCTGGGTGGCTGCATCTTCTCCGGGCGCACGGCGGGTCGCGCGGCGGCCAAAGCGGTTATCTGAATGTTCAGGCGACCTGCGCGCGTTTCATCATCGCCCGTAGCGCTTTGATCTCGCCCAGGTGTCCCGCGCAGCCCATGAATACGACCTTGAGCAATTGGTCTTTTGTTGCACTGGCGTCTCTTTGCCCCATGCCAGGCATTGGCTGCAGCAGCGCCTCGAAGGACGGCAGCGAGAGCAGATATGCGCGTAAGGCGCCGCTGGCCTGATCCAGATAGGTGAGCGACTCTTCGGCGCTGAGGTGGGGGATCGCGGCGACCTCCTGCTGCGTATATCCTGTCAATGCGCCAAGTCCCCGATAGCCGATGCCCTGCGGATGATAGCCAGTGCGCTCGGCCCAACCCTGCGTCAGCCAGAGTTCGTCCTCAGGCGGCTTCTCCTGAAAGACCCGTGTGATCACATCGAGCCAGCGCGCGACATGCCAGACGGTGACGCCGATGCTATTCCCCTCCGCGTCTGGCTGCCAGTCTAACTCCTGGGGCGAGAGTTTCTGCTACCTCGCCGTGCATCCCTTCCGCCAGCGACGCAATGAGATCAGCGTACAGTTCGTTCCCCTGCATGATGTAGCCCTCTCCAGCGCATATAGATATGTGAAATCACAAGGGGAAGTATAGCGGCCTCACGGACACATAATCAATAGGGGGAAGGCCGCAGACACTGCTTCCGGACGCACGGCTGGACGCGCGGCAGCCAAGCGGTTATCTAGGGTCTGTCTGACAAAAATGGGCCTAGAGGGGGCTATGCTCGTTCTCGGCCACTACCCAAACGTCGGTATCGGCCTAGAACCCAGCTGTGCCTGAAGGGTGAGGGCATCAACGTAGGTGTCTTTCCTGGCTACTCGACCATTCACGATGCGGATGATATCCACGCCTTCAAAGCTGACATCCTGGCTCGTCGCATCGGTGGCCTGTGTCCCGGCCATGGCTGGTGAGCTGGCGAGCTTGGCGTGCAAGATCCATTCTGCGACATAATGAGACTCTCCGAAAAGTACCGCTCGTGGCTCGAAGCGAGACTGAGCCCAGGTTGTGAAGAAGGTCTCCAGCGCCTTCCGAATCTCCTCCAGGCCAGTGGCTTCTAGACCACCACCATGCACCTGAAAAACCGAATCCTCGGCATGGAGAGCGAGGATTGCGTCGATGTTGTGGTGGGCCCAGGCCGATGAATAGCGGCCTGCTAGTTCCATGAGCGTCGATTCTGCCATGAGCGCCAGTTCCTCCATCGAATGCATCGGCTGACAACGACACGACGCAGTTGTGCCGGCTTACAGAGTACTGACCAGAAAGCCCTTGCTTTCAAGCGGGGATGAATGGTCCTTGTATTTCTCACGCCAGGATGGTACACTGCTTGTGAGCTTAGGCTCTCGCCCTGGGGCATCATGGCGTGGGTGCGACCCCTAGAAGCTCCCGGTTTCAGCCGGGAGAGATGTCAACAGAGGAGAATGTGAGAGGCGTAGGTCTTGCTCACATCACTCGATGGTTTGCATCGCCGGGTTGCGCGCGAACTATAGCACACGACAGAGGGCACGTGTTGAATGCTTGTGCGTATGGCGTCGAGGCCGTCGCGGCGCGCTACGAGAAACGGGCAGCCAACTAGCGAGTAATGGTGATTCTTGCCTCAATCGCCCTCTGGCTCGACTCCTGATCCGTCAGACACGCCCTAATCTCATCCACCACTTGCCGCCGGTCTCGTTGCGGGCCGAGGCGATGGACAGCTCGAAGTGGCGCATCTCGATCACCGGCGGTCTGAGACGCATGATGCCCGCCTGCGCGCTTGACTGAGCGCCGCTCATCGCCTCGGCGCCATTGGCGCGCATCCATTCGGAGACAGAGAGGTTGGCGGCGCGGCGGCAGATGAACTCGATATCGGCGCCGCTCAGCCCGTCCGAGCGCTTGGCCAGCGTATCGAGCGAGACATTCTGCGCCAGCGGACGGCGTTTCGTATAGATATCGTAGATGACCCGGCGCGCCTGGCGGTCGGGCAGCGGCAGATCCAGCAGCAGATCGAAGCGGCCAGAGCGCAGCACCGCCGGATCGATCAGTTCGGGGCGGTTGGTGGCGCCGACGACAATCACGCCGCGCCGTCCCTCGATGCCGTCCAGTTCGGTCAGCAGTTGGCCGATGATCTTGTCGCTGACCGCGTCGAAGGCGGTTCCACGGCGGGGCGCCAGCGCGTCCATCTCGTCGAGGAAGAGCACGCATGGCGCAACCTGCCGCGCCCGCTGGAAGGTCTCGCGCACGCCGCGCTCGGATTCGCCGACCCACTTCGAGAGCAGCTCCGGCCCCTTGACCGCGATGAAGTTGGCCTGACAGGCGGTCGCCAGCGCCCGCGCCAGCAGCGTCTTGCCGGTGCCCGGAGGCCCACTGAGCAGCACCCCGCGCACGGGTTCGAGATCCATCGAGTCGAAGACTTCGGGGAAGCGCAGCGGCCACTCAATCGTCTCGATCAGTGTGCGTTTGGTGGCTTCCAGCCCGCCGACGCTCTCCCACGGCGTCTGTGTCACCTCGACGGCCACCTCACGCGCCGCCGACGGATCGATATGCTTGAGGGCGTCGCGCATGTCGTCCATCGTCACGGTCAGCGCGAGCAACTCGTTGGTGGGGATGCTGCCACGGATCAGGTTGGCCTGGGGGAAGGTGCGGCGCAGGGCCGACATCGCCGATTCACGGCAGAGCGCGGCCAGATCAGCGCCGACGAATCCCGGCGTGATGCGCGATAGCTCCTCCATATCAACGTCTTCGGCCAGCGGCATATCGCGGCTGTGGATGCGCAGAATCTCCAGGCGACCCTTGGTGTCGGGCGCGTGCAGGTTCACCTCGCGGTCGAAGCGTCCCGGTCGCCGCAGCGCGGGATCGAGGGCATCGGCGCGGTTGGTGGCGCCGACGACGATCACCTGGCCGCGTGCGCGCATGCCATCCATCAGCGTGAGCAACTGGCCGACGACACGCTTCTCGACCTCGCCCCAGACCTCGGAGCGTTTGGGCGCGATGGCGTCGATCTCGTCGAGGAAGATGACGCTGGGCGCGCCCTTCAGCGCATCGGCAAAGACACGCCGTAGCTGCGCCTCGCTCTCGCCATAGAATTTGTCGATGATCTCAGGGCCACTGACGCTGAAGAAATTCGCGCCGCTTTCCGAGGCGACCGCGCGCGCGATCAGCGTTTTTCCGGTGCCGGGCGGGCCGTAGAGCAGGACGCCTTTGGGCGCCTCGATGCCGAGTCGGTCGAAGAGTTCGGGGTGACGCAGCGGCAGCTCGATCAACTCGCGCACGTGCTGCAATTCTTCGCCCAGACCGCCGATATCCTCATAGGTGATGATGCTGCCGCGTGGCGGCGCGCCCGCGCCCGGCGCCTGGATGCGCAGGCTCGTCCCTGGCTCCAGCACGATGGCGCTGGCGGGATTGGTCGAGAAGACCTGGAACTCGCGCGCGGCCAGCCCCATGCCCGGCACCCGCACGAGATCGCCCGCCATCGTGACCAGTCCCCGCAGCGTCTGCGCGACATGGCGCAGTTCTTCTTCGCTGAGGGCCGCCGGGCCGCTCACCGGAACGAGCGCGACGCTGATGGCTGGCTGGGCCGTCATCGCGTGAATGGTGACGAGGTCGCCGAGCGCGGCGCCCGCGTTCTGGCGCACGATGCCATCCATCTGGATGATGGCGTCGCTCGGAATGGTCGTCCCCGGCACGCTGGTATCGTTGGGGTGGGGATCGTTGGGCCAGGCATGGATGCGCGCGACGGTGGCCCGCTGGCCCTGAATCACGATGACATCATCATCGTGGCAGCCGAGCGCGGCCAACGCGGCGGGAGTAATAAAGGCCGAGCCGCGCGGAATGAGGATGCCCTCCGCGACGGTCATTTGCAGTGTCGTGCTGGTACGCACGGGATGATCTGTCGTGCTCATAGTGCTCTTTTTACGCTCGCTCTCGCCTCAACGTTGCAGGTTTGGGTATTACCGCGACAACGACTACAGCATAGCATGACTCGTCCGACGTTCGCGCGCCGCCGTCTGTAACGCATCCCGTAACGCTGTCGTCACGAGGATAGCGTATCATTGTCGGGAGATCCCGCGTTACCCATGCGCGAAGGAGTCTATCAATGCAGACGCCCATCGATAATGCCGACACGCGCGAAACGATACTCCTCGATAGCGACCCAACTGGGCAAACGCATATGCTGTTCGCCCGCGGCCTCTGGGGCGCCCTGGTCGTTTTCACGGCAACGATCTTCTTCGCCAGCCTTCCGCTGTACCTGGCGCAATTACAAACCACTTGCGTGAACGTGACATGCCAATACAACCAGCTCACTCCTGAGCAGGCGGAGACTCTGAGTGGGATCGGTCTGTCCCTCGGTCTTTACGCCGCGTTGACACTCGCGCTCATGATTGCGATGTTTGTCGTATGCCTGGTGGTGAGCGCGCTGATTGTCTGGCGCCGATCTGACGACTGGATGGCGCTGCTCGTCGCGCTCATGCTGGTGGCGTTAGGCCCGATCATTGGGGCGTCCAGTCTGGCATCAGGCCCTATGCTCTGGCAGACACTCAATCAAGGTCTGACCTTTCTGCTGACCGCCCTGTTGCTGGTCGTCTTCGCGATTTTCCCGTCTGGCCAGTTCGTGCCTCGCTGGATGCGTTGGCCGCTTGTCGTATTGCTGATCGCAGAAGTCCCACTCACCTTTTTTCCGGCTGCCGGGCTTATGACGAATACTGCGGTGAGCCAGCCAGGCTGGCTGGTCACGCTCGTCGGACTTGCGGGTGTGGCGTTTGCCCAGGGGTATCGCTATCGGCGCGTATCCAACCTCTTGCAGCGACAGCAGACCAAATGGGTGGTCTTTGGACTTGCCGCGCCAATCGCGACCCTGGTGGGCGTGAGCGTGCTGACGCTGGTATTTCCGGCGCTTACAGATCGCGGCTCGTTCTTTCCGCTGCTGCTCAGTTGGTCCAGTTTCCCCCTGATCTGCGTTCCGCTCGGGTTTGGGTTCGCGATCATGCGCTATCGCCTCTGGGATATCGACGCCCTTATCAACAAAGCGCTGGTCTACGGTTCGCTGACAGTGCTGCTGGCAGGGGTCTATGCTGGCCTCATTGTTGGCCTACAGAGTCTTGCGACGCTCACAAGGGGAGATATTGCGATAAGCCTGTGGCGCTGGTCATTTCGACCCTGGCCACCGTGGCGCTGGTGCAGCCAGTGCGCCGACGGCTCCAGGCGTTGATCGACCGTCGCTTTTATCGGCGCAAGTATGATGCCGAGAAGACGCTGGCGGCCTTCAGCGCGACCCTGCACGATGCGATGGACCTGGACACGTTGCGCGTGCAGGTGCTGGACGTGGTGCAAGAGACCATGCAGCCCGCGCAGGTCTCGCTCTGGCTGAGCCGACGAGCGCCGCACACCACGGGATAGTCTCGTCACAGCACAACGACCGACGGACTATCTCCCGCCGGTCGTCGCCTACATGTGTGCTCGGTGTATTGCCGCTACAGCGTGATAACGTGGTCGGGCGGGTTGCCCGCCAGCGCGGCGTAGAGATCGGGGAAGCAGCCGACGCGCACGCCCTCGACGGTGTCGCGTGGGGTGCAGTTGGGCGGCTCGCCCTCGGCCAGCCCGCGCTCCATCGCACACTGATCGCAGAGCATCAACAGGATATTTTGCTCGCGGGCGATTTTGCCCATCCGCTCGCCGATGGGGTCGCCCTTGCGCAACACAAAGGTGTTGTCGTCGAAGAACATCATGCCAACGACCTCGACGCCGTGGTTTCCGGCCTCGAGCTGCGGCAGAATCATCTTGCCGAGTTTATAGCTGGCGGTATGCCCGCTGGTGCTAAAGATATACGCGACTTTCACGCGAGAGGTCTCCTTGCTGAATCGGAACGATGCGCGCCTTCCCATACTGGCGCGCCCTCTACACTGTAGCAGGAGGCACGGTGGGTTTGGCAAGCCGCCCAATGGGCATGTGGAACCAGTATGAGGTTATGCGCTGCCAGTGGGGTCTTCTTTCAGGCGACCGTGATCGCGAAATCTGGACAATCCTTGCTCGCCTCGATCTCCGAAATGCCCTCCTGGAGAAAGTGGCAATAATGCGGCTACGGCGTCGCGGGGGCGGCTTCGCGCGCGAAATAGCGGCATCCCGCGCACGGAGCGCCCGCTGGCAGAACACCCGCGTACTCAAAATACGCCAGGATTTGCCCCAGGCTTCGCTCCAGGTGCTGGCGATCCTCGCCCGACATCTGCCCAACCAGTTCGTCGAGTGGCTGGCGCCAGTTGCCCAACTGGTTGCAGATGTCCTCTCCCTGCGGGGTCAGCCGGAGCAGCGTCACGCGCCGATCTTTGCTGCTGGTGATCCGCTCCAGATAGCTGTGAGCCACCAGCCCATCCACGACGCCGACGGTGCTGGCGTGGCTGGCCCCCAACTGGAGCGCCAGCCGACTGATGGATGTGGCGAATGACTTGGTGTGGCGCACGAAGAGCAGCGTCTGAATCTGTACTGGTGTGAGATGGGTATCGCGTGCCTCGCGGAGCATCAGGGTGCGTATCACCTGGCCAACTCGTACCAGCATCAGACTCAGCCGATCCATAGAAGATGCCTCCACTTGTGTCCTTGTATCGTCACTTATGCCGTCTGCGCTGTCCGTGGGATCACGTGCGCGGAATGGATAGATGGATGAATGGCTACGTACAATTATGCGCATAAGATAGAGCAGGGCGTTCAGGGAGCGCCAGCGGATGTCGTCTGCGGATGCCGTCTGGCGCCCAATTTTCGTGGTAGGGCGAAAGTCTGATGTTTCAGTCTTGACTGAACAAACTAAATGAACTATTATTTCGCTCAGCGATACGTATCCGCTGACTTTTGTCCAGAGCCTGGAGGGCCACATGTCTGAACCGCCTGAGCCACGACCATTATCCGCCGAGGCGCAAAGCTTCGTCGAGAGCATGGGCGTCTACTTCGAGCGTTATGCGCTGCCGCGCATCGGTGGCCGTCTGCTGGGCTTGTTGCTGGTGGCCGATAGGGCGCTTTCGCTGGATGACCTGGCGAGCACCCTCAGCGTCTCGCGCGCCTCGGTCTCCACCAACATGCGACTGGTGCTGGCTATCGGGCTGGCAGAGCTGGTGACGCGACCGGGCGACCGCCGCGATTATTATCAGTTCACTCCTGACGCGTGGGAACGTTCGATTCTCATTGATATGGAGGGCATCGTTGCGCTGCGCAGGTTGGCCGAGCGCGGCCTGGAGGCCATCGAATCGTCGGAGAACACTGCGCGGGAACACCTGGACAACTTGATCGAGTTTTGCGATCTGGTACTTGCGGAACGCCATGCTACCCTGGAGCGCTGGCAAGCGCTCCAGCGGGCTAAGAGAGAGAAGTGAGTAGTCACAATGACCACACTGGTCGAAACGCAGGGGCTGACCAAACGCTATGGCTCCAGCCGCGGCATCGAAGATGTCTCGTTCACCGTCGCCGAGGGCGAAGTCTTCGGCTTTCTGGGGCCGAACGGCGCGGGCAAGACGACGACCATTCGCACGCTGATGGGGCTGTTGCGGCCCACTGCGGGCAGCGCGCATATCGGTGGCCTGGATTGCTGGGCGCAGTCGGTTGAGGTCAAGCGTCTGGTGGGCTACCTGCCCGGCGAGTTAGCGCTGGACCCAAACCTGACTGGTGGCCAGATTCTCGAATACTTCGGGCATCTGCGCGGCGGAGTCGATCAGGCCTACCTCAAACAGTTGGTTGCCCGGATGGGGCTGGATCCCACGCGCAAGTTTCGGCAGTATTCCAGCGGCAATAAGCGGAAGATTGGCATCGTGCAGGCCTTCATGCATCGCCCGCGCCTGCTGATTCTGGACGAACCGACCAACGGCCTGGACCCGCTCAACCAGCAAGAGTTTGACCGTATGGTGACGGAGGTACGCGACGATGGGCGCACCGTCTTCCTCTCGTCACACATCCTCAGCGAAGTGGAACAGACCTGCTCCCGTGTGGGGATTATCCGCGAAGGCCGTTTGGTGCGCGTGGGTGGCGTGACCGAACTCAAGGGTATCAAGCGCCACGAGGTCACGATCACGTTTGCCGAGGCCGTGCCCACCGAGGCATTCAAGACCGTGGAGGGCGTCGAGCAGGTGGATGCGCTGCCCGATGGGCGTACGCTGCGCCTCGCGGTATCGGGTGGGCTGGATGGCGTCATCAAGGCGGCGGCGCAGTATCCCATCGTCAGCCTGACCAGCCAGGAACCCAGCCTCGAAGAAATCTTCCTGCGCTATTACGAGGGCGACGGCCAGGCTGCCCGGGAGGCCAGTCATGTGGTTCAGTAGCGTCTTTCTCAAAACCCTGCGTGATTACCGTATCGCCATTTTCGGCTGGGGTCTGGGACTGGGCCTGCTCATGTACACGGTCCTCTCCGCCGTCTCCGCGCTGATAGCCACGCCTGCGGCGCGCGCCGATCTTGTCAGCCTGGCTGGCTCGTTCGCCTGGATTGCCGAGCCGATACACGTTGATACTGCTGGCGGCTACGCGACCTGGAAATATGGGTTTACGATTTTGATCTTGGCCCTCTGGCCGATCCTGGTGGGTAGCCGCATGCTGCGCGGCGAAGAGGAACGCGGCTCGATGGATGTGTTGCTCTCGCTGCCACGTGGGCGCGCGCGGGTGGCGCTGGAGAAACTGGCCGCGATGTGGATGGCGCTGCTGCTGATGGGGCTGTTGATCGGGCTGTTGACGTTTGCGGCTGGGGCAAGTGTGAAGGCTAACTTTGGCCTGGGCGGCGCCCTGCTGTTTGGCTTCAACCTCGCGCTCATCTGCGGTGTCTTTGGCGAGCCTCGCGCTCCTGATCTCGCAGTTTACCCAGGAACGTCGCTCAGCGGCGGGCATCACGGGGGGGCTGCTGGCGCTGGCCGTGATCGTGGATATGATCCATCGGGTCATCCCAAACACCGACGGCATTTCACGCCTCTCGCCCGTCTACTACTACAATCTGAGCAAGCCGTTGATCCCGAGCTACGGCACTGATGTTGTCGCCATGCTGGTGATGGTGGTTCTGTCTGTGCTGTTCAGCGGCGCGGCGATCTGGCTCTTCGTAGGGCGCGATGTGGGCGCGACGGTGGCGCTGCCACGGTGGTTAAGCCTGCCCAAACGCGCTATGCGGCCCGAAGATGCGCTGCCGGTGAACGCGTGGTCGCTGCGCTCGCTCTATGCGCGCAGCCTGGCGAAAATCGCGGTTCCCACCTTCTGGTGGACGGTCGTCATCGCTGGGTTTGCCGCATGGATGGTCTTCATCGTCGAGCAGACGGAGAAACAACTCAGGTCGCTCTACGAAAGCTCACCGGTCCTGTCGAGTCTGATTGGCAAAGTTGGTGGGGGTGATATCGACACCAACGCCTCTTTCCTGAGTTTTCTCTTCGTCTTCCTGCCGGTGCTGTTGATGGCCTTTGCCGTCACCCAGGCCAGCCGCTGGGCCGCCGATGAAGAGGACGGCCTGCAAGAGCTGGTGCTGGCGACACCGCAGCCACGCCTGAAGGTGCTGCTGGCGCGCTTTGGCGCGTTGACCACCGCGACGGTGATCATTGCGGTGATTACGCTGGCGCTGACGGCGCTGGCCTCGGCAGTCAGCGGCCTTGCGCTCGACGGGGGCCATCTGGTCGCCGCCTCGCTTTCTATCATTCCGCTGGCGCTGCTGATAGCGGCTGTGGGCTACTTATTGGCTGGCTGGTTGCGTACGGCGATAGACACCGGCCTCTTGAGCTTCTTGCTGGTGATCTGGTTCGTCATCACCTTTATTGGGCCAGAGTTGAACTTCCCTGATTCGGTGCTGCGCCTGTCGGCGTTCTACTATTACGGCACCCCGCTGGTCAATGGTCTGCCACTTGGGGACATGTTGATCGTGCTGGCGGTCGCCGTGGTCGCGCTGGCGCTGGCGTCGGTGCGTTTCATGCGCAAAGATATTGCGCACTAAAGCTCGCCAGCTGGCGCTGCGCACAGCATTCGCCGATGAGACGCCCTTCTTCTGGAAACAGGAGGAGGGCGTTTTCTCGTCTTGCCACATAGGCGCACACCAGGTACAATTGCGTAGCTGGTCGCCTGGTGTGTTGATGTGTCGGAAGGAGTCTCCCCGCATGCGGAAATCCTGCCAGCGTATGGCGCTCGTCGCGATGGTGTTGCTTGTCCTGGGACTCACGCTGGCGCTGGGCGCGTGCGATGTCCCTGACCCGTTCGTGGCCAGTTCGAGTGGCTCTTCGCTGTCGGTGAGCACAGTTGCTGCGTGGCCGACCTTTACGGATCGCGGGAACGATGGCTTCACGATCAGCTATCCGCCAACGTGGAAGGCTATGATTTCTGGCTTCAATGATGGCTTTTTCAGTAATGCGGCGACAGGAACCTCTGTCGAAGTCAGGATGACGACGGTACCGCAATCTCCGGCGGACGCGCTGGCCCAGGCGCAGCAGGCGCCGACGCTCCCAGGCGAGCCGCAGCGCCCGATCACGGTGACGCAACGGACGATTGCGGGCCACCCGGCGGTTGATGTGTTCACCCCCTATTACATCGTCCCGACGCCCGTCGTCCCCATCCATAACGGTAGCGCGCCAGGCATCGTCGGCGGGCGTGTGATTTCGATGGCGGCGACCAACAGCGCGGGCACGACCAACGTCTATGCGTTTGTGGTGAACTATGCCCTCGATGCCACGACCAACATTACCCCGGCCTCTCTGGCGGACAATCCCGTGATCCTTCAGATGGTGAGTTCATTCCGACTGCCAGCGACGATAGATCCGGCGCTCGCCCAGCGCTAACTGGCGCAGCGACGTGGCAAAGCAAACGCCCCCACCAGCGCTGGCAGGGGCGTCGCATTGCATGCGGTTGGGTGGCCTAGCAGCAACCCGTGCCGCTCCCGCATTCGGGACAGTCACAGCCGCCCGAACATTCGCCGGGGTCGCAGTCACAGGCGTTATGGGCAACAGGGATCATCTTCATCATGGCATATCTCCTCAGGCGCGGTGTCGTCCGCTGGGGCGATGCACCGCATATCGGAACAGGTGTTGAACGCGGCATCGTCGGCGGGTGGGCAGGCTGCGAGCGCGCGCTGATAGCCCACAACCGACTCCCGTAGCGCATGTAATTCGGCCATTTCCTGATCGATGGCGCCCAGTCGCTGCTCAACCAGCGAGAGCAACTGGCGCTGCACGTCGCCGCATCGTGCGTCGGACGCGCCCATGAGCAGGGGTTTCGCCGTTGAAAGGGGCAGGCCGAGCAGACGGATGCGTCGGAGCAGCAGCAGACGATTGATATCGGTCAGGCTGTAACGGCGATAGCTATTGGATCCGCGCGGTGGCCGTGGCAGCAGACCGATCTCCTCGTAGAAGCGGATCGTCTTGGCCGAGATACCCGTCCGCCGAGCAATCTGCCCGATGGTCAGGGTCATCTCCGCCATGTCTTTTCCGCTCTGCTGGTCGTCGCTGATGTTCGTACGCATGGGCGCCCTCCTGTCCGTTCGGTCTGTCGTGTCCCTTCTGCCCACAGCGTACACCTTCCCGTAGCTGGAAGGTCAAGGGGCAAAAATCGCGCCTCTCGTTGGCCGATGGGCGCCGCTGACAGCACCATGCGCGCGCTGCCGCCTCGGGATGTAGTTCTTGAAAACCTGTAGCCCTTCGCAGCCTGATGCGGTATGATGCATGCAGCGGTGTTGAGTGGCTCGATACTTGTACGTAATTGTACGTAATGGAGGCGCCTGCTATGAAGAAAAGCCTGCGGCCGTGGTTTTATCCTGAGGCCATTCTGGGCATTATCACTGGTGTCATGTTCGTGGTGACACTCTTCAATCGCGAATGGATCGAGACAATTTTCAATGTTGATCCCGATCAGGGCAGCGGTTCCCTGGAATTGCTGATTGTCGGGGGGCTGTTGGTCGCCACGATTGTGCTGGTCGCCCTGGCTGGCTACGAATGGCGGCGGGCGTCTGCGGTCGCTGCCTGAAGCTGGGCCGCGCTCGCGATTCTGTGCCCCACAGATGTCCCACAAAGGGAGCGATGACGGTGAAGTTGCTGCCCATACTGTCCAGGCTATCCGGGCCAGGGTCCAGGCGCTGGCAAATCGTCGGTGGCGTTGGCATGATCCTCGTGGCGCTGCTGATCGCTGGTCTCCTCATCCTACGTCAACGGCAGCTTGCGCCACAGGCGAGCGCGCAGGCAGGGACAGTAGGGGCAGCAGGCGTATGTGGGGCCCCGGCCAACGCCACAGACGCCACGCATCCCCCGTGGCGATCCTCCCGCCGGGCGTCACGCTGCCGGTAACACTTCCCGTCGGTGAGCCGCGCATCGTCGCCACGGTGAATGGCGCCCCCCTCTATGCGGTGGAACTGGAGTTGCGGGTCGAGGGAACGCTCGCGAACCATCGGCAGGCGCTCCAACAGATCGCCGCCAGGCTCGCTGCCGCCGAATCTGCTGGCAACCCTGAAGGAGACCCCGAATCAGGTCCGCCACGATGCGCTCACGCAGATGATTCAGGAATGCCTGCTCTTGCAGGAAGGGAAACGCCTTGGCCTGACCGCTTCGCTGTCCGCTGCGCAGGCGATGGCGCGCCAGCAAGTACAGCTCATTCACTCGTTGCCAGCTTCCGACCCGGCGCGGGTCAGTTTTGAAGCCTACCTGCGCGTGAATCACCTCACTGAGCAATCGTTTCTGACCAATTCGGGTATCCTGCACGGCTATGCGGATGCGCTGACGATAGTGGCGGTGAATCAGCATATTCGGCTGGGATTGCCTCCGGGCGAGTCGCCCCAGTCCGGCATCGACGCCTACACGGAGCATCTGTGGCAGAGTGGCAACGTGCGCGTCTTCTTGCCAGCGCAACTCGGCTGGTAAGATTCTCGCGGCATGCGATAGGCCGTGTTCGACCTGGCTCGGCCTGGCGCCTCCTGATCTACCACACCCCAGCGTCCTGGCCCTCTTTGTGTCGCCCTCGTTTCTGCTACTGGTTGTGAGACTACTCGCGAAGCAAATCGACAGAAAACCTAAGCGCTCCCCAAACGTCTTGTAATGATATGGTGCGGATGCGGGTCAGGTCGGGTGGTTCATTCGTGCAAGATGTAACCTATAGTGTAATAGACCTACGGAGCATCCGGCGCGTCGTGTAGGGAGTACGTTGTCTGGCTCCATCCGTGGTGAAGTCCACGGGCCGCCCCACAGCATGGTGTTGGGCGGGAAAACGTGTCCACAGGAGGTTGTCTGTATGCGCTTCGCATCAACGTCCCATCCTGGCACAGTCGCTCTACGACGTTTTGTTGTTCCTATTGCCATCACCGTCATGCTCGCAGCTACCCTCACCGGTGGCTTATTTGCGGTGGTGAGCCGCGTGCATGCGGCGGGGCCAGCGCCATATGCCGCCGCAAGGGTGCTTACCCCAGCCGGAACGTCTGGCAGCCTGACGCAATCCGCCGCCGCTTCCCCTCGTAGTAACGCCATTGTGAAGGGCGCTCGTCCTCTACATGGCTCCCTTGCCGCGCCAGCGCTTGCCGCGCAGGCCAATGCGGGAGCCAGCGCGGCAGACTCACCGCTTCATGACCAGCAGGGCGGCGAACTCCTCAGCAACTTCAATGGTGTCAGCAGCCGTGATAGCGGGGACACCAACTTTGGCGCTGAGTTCGAGCCACCGGACCAGGGACTCTGCGTGGGCAATGGCTTTGTGGTCGAGCCAGTGAATTCCGCATACTCCATCTATCGCACCAATGGCAAGCTCGTCGCTGGCCCCTTCAATGTCAACGTCCTCTTCGGCGAGGGATTGACCGAGTTTACCAGCGATCCACGCTGCTACTTCGACAAGACCACCAACACCTGGTTCGCGATCATCCTGTTCATTGCCACCACCCCTGATGGCAATTTTGGCGACAACGCGCGGACCGACATCGCCGTCAACACATCCGGCGATCCGACGACGCCCTGGACGGTGTACCATATCGACGCGACCGATGACGGGACGAATGGCACGCCCAATCATGCTGGGTGCCCCTGTTTCGGCGACCAGCCGCGGCTAGGCATCGATAGCCAGAATCTCTATATCAGCACCGATGAGTTCTCGATTCTTGGGCCAGAGTTCAACGGCACGCAAATCTATGCGGTGTCGAAGAAAAATCTGGTACACCATGCGTCGACGATCCACTTTGTGCAGTTCGACAACCTGAGTATCGGTGGCGACATCGCTTTTGGCGTGCAGCCCGCCATCACCAATGGCTACGCCGACGCCGAGTATTTCCTGAACTCGCTCGACCCCAATGGCACGACGGACAATCGGCTGGGCGTCTGGGCGCTCACTGGCGGCGAGAAGGTGAGTCAGGGAGGCATGCCCAAGTTGTCTCACGTGGTCATTCACAGTGAGACCTACGGGCTACCACCAGCGGCGGCTCAGAAGGGATCGACGAGCACCCTGGACTCCGGCGATGACCGCATGCAACAGGTGCAGTTCATCGGCGGCAATCTGTGGGGAGCGCTCGGCACCGTGTTGACGCCTCAAGGTGACACCACCTCACGCGCCGGAGCCGCCTGGTTCAAAGTCGATCCACATTTGAGTGGCAAAGTGATTGGTGGCGCTGACGTACGCGCGCAGGGATACGTCGCTTCGCGGGGTAACTACCTGCTCTATCCGGCGATTCAGGCCAACAACTATGGCGCTGCGGCGATTGTGGTGACGCTCACCGGCGCGGGCACATTCCCAAGCGCAGCCTACACGGTAATGCAGCCGGGTCAACATGGATTCGGCTCCGTCCAGGTGGCCGCTCGTGGCAAGGGATCATACGACCCCAACGCGACCCGCTGGGGCGATTACTCCTGGGCGGCGCTCGATCCTGACCATAACACCTTCTGGATGGCCACGGAGTACATTCCGCCAACGGCAAGCCAGACGCAAGATGGGCTGCGCAATTGGGGCACCCGCGTCATCCAGGTTGCCGCGTAACGTGTGATAACAAGTCCGTTGAGATGGTTGTCATGCGGCGGCCCTCTCCCCCTAACCCCCTCCCCTCAAAGGGAGGGGGAACCAGACCCAGACGTGCGCCATGCCTCTGCCTCTGCCTCTGGCCTCTGCCTCTGCCTCCCTTTTAGGGGAGGGGCTGGGGGAGAGGGCCGTCCAACACCACAATCTCGACAGACACGATATGAGGGCCAACCCTCGCATCCGCCAATACCCATAGAGATAGAGAAAGCCGGAACCCTTACGCAGGGTTCCGGCTTCACTAAATGGACAATCAACGACGCTTGTGGCGCCTGTGAACGCTAGTGGTCGAGGAGACCAAGACCGCTGACATGGCCAACGAATGTGGACCAGTTGGCGAGCTGTGTGCGTGTGCCGCCACAGGTCGAGTCGGCGGTCCACTGCGCCAGCGTGCAGCTCTGGGCAATATACTCTGTAGCGAACCAGATGCTGCCGTCAGAGTCTGCCACTGCCGCCGAATAGTCGCCCCAGCGTTGGACGCCGTTGCCACCCTCTGCGACATAGCCAGTAAAGCCATCAGCCGGGCCAACGCCCGCTCCGGCGACGTGAATCTTGCCGGCGCCAGTGAGCGCATTGACGGTCACATACGCAGCGGTTGGGTAGTAGTCTGGACCAGAGAGCGTAAAGGTCATGACGCCCTGGCCAATCGCGTTCACGCCAATCGAGGGGAAGAGCACGTTGTTGTTCGCCGCAGACACATAGCCCTGTTTGACCATGATCGCGTGAACGTTCAGCGTGCCGTGATCCTTACTGACGTATGGGAGCACGATGAAGTAGCCGATGCCGGTACGAGACCCGTCACCGATGACCGTATCCACGCCGGAGTAGAGCAGACCGGCAGCGTAGACGACCTGGTTCATGCGGTCGTCATTGGCGTTGAGCTGGTTCTCAGGCTCACCAAAGAACTGACCGAGCGGGTAGTCGCCTGCCTTCTGCGTCGCGGGGAGCGAGCCATCAGGCCGCAAGCCATAGGTCTCTGAGCCGATGACTGTGTGGAGCAGCGAGACACTTGGGGTGGCGTTGCTCAGGCTCCTGGTGTTCACCATCGCCCAGACGGCGATACGATTGTCGAGCGGAGTGGCGCCGAACTGTAGCGCACTCATGAAGTTCTCAGTGCCACCGTTGCCCAGTGTGAGGATGGTTGAGCCAGGGGTGGTGGCGGGCTGGATCGAATACCAGACACCACCAGCGTCTGGTGTGGGGATCAAGCCAGCGTTAATATGTACCACTTGTGGCAGCGTGCCACTGCCGTGCGCCGACGCCGCAGCCACCAGACCAGACTTCGACATGGCGTAGACCTGCGCGCCATTGAAGCCCGCGCCGAACTCATTGGTGGTGATATAGAAGCCATAGGCATCCGCACCGATCAGCGGTTGGTCGCCGAAGCATGGGCAGCCAGGGTTGCTCGGCGTGCCGTTCATTGCCGTCATCGGTGGCGTCAATCGAGAAATCGGTCCACGCGCCCGTGGGATCACCCGTCTGCGAGACGGCGATGAGGGTATGCGCGCGCACCGATGGCGCCGGGTCTTCCTGCAACATGGTCAGGAAGAAGCGATTCGTGCCCGCGTCATAGTAGCACTTCGGGTCGCTGAGGAAGTCGCCCCGTACAAGGGTCGTGCGATTGATCGCGAAGGGCAACCCAAAGAAGGTGTTCATCGACTCTGGCGTCGTCAGGCGATTGCCAGACTTGTCGAACACCACCAGCACGTCGTTGACGCTCTCAATCACTTTGCCATTGCCAACACAGAGTCCCTGGTCGGGCGGCTCGAGGCTGAAGGCGTTGCCGCCATCGCGGGTGCGGGTGTCGAAGTGGTCGAGACCCTGGAAGCCCGAGGCCCCCTTGTTGGTCGTCGTGACGCCATTGCCCCCAGGATTCGGGTTCGTGGTCGGCGCCTGATCATACACCGCCTTAGAGTGCTGATCCTGGTCGTCATCGGTGGGGACGGCCTGATTGATGGTGTCACCCGTTAGCCCAGTAGGGCCAGCGACAAAGACACTGGTGCCAGTCTCGGTGAGGTTCTGTAGCGTCTGGTTGCTACTATCGGCATGCGCCGCCGGGGTTGGCCTGCATGACGAATGCGCTGGTTCCGAGGACGACCGCTATGATGACACTCAAGCTGCTAAAGAGGATTGTTCGCGCCTTATGGTTCTTCAAACCATACCTCCTGAACGTCGACGCTCTGGTACACGAGCACCACGGGCACTCCTTCGACAAAAACGTCGCATGCTCAGCATGTCTCAACATGAGGACTAATTCGAGCATCTGACGACGTTCTTGCGGGGGATCAAATCCCTCTAAAATCGGTGAATGCGAGGTCAATCCTTCTCTTTCCATGATGAGAGGGCTGCCTGCTGCTCAATCGCACAACGGGGCGGAGAAGTTTGTATGTGGCGTACAACATGTGCGCCGAGGAAACGCCGACGATACTTTCCACCCTGCCTCAACCTCATCACGACCATCGAAAGTCGGCCCAAATCTGGGAACTCCGCTGTTCCTTGTAAAGAAGACCCCTTTCTCCTGTGAGCGACGCGCTACGAGAATATGATACGCAGGTAGGTTACGCAGATGGGTTCGCGCTGTATTGCAGAGGTCGTTGGTGGAATGAAGTAGCAACACATCAGTAGTGTCTACCATAATAAAGCATTAGTGGGCGCTTGACAAGAGTATCGTGCCATCCGTCTCTTGAGCGGTCTCTTCCGCAATTGTGTTCTGCATGTAGGTAATAAGTCATGGGTGACTTCTGTAACCAGCGAGCGTTGTAAATACTGTAGAAGAGTGGTCGGCTCATGGAACTGCCATCAATGGTGTAAGGATCAGAGAACAAATCCTCCTTCATGGTGATGGTCGGCTGGCACGCCATCATAAGGATGTGCGCCAACAGGCGCCGTCCGGGCCTCTCACAAAGTGGTGTATGCGCCCCCTGCGGCACACTTTTCGCCGCATGGGGAGCTATGGGGACGATCAATGATGATCGTGAGGAGGTGGAACCGGGCAGAGAGGCGAGTATGTATCCCCGTTTCTCGCCGGAAGAGCCGGGCGAGACTACACACGTGCAAATCCTCATGCACAACGACTCAAACGTGTGTAGAGCGAAATGTCACTGAGCAACCCTGAGACTCACCGCACTTGAGCCGTGAAGTCTCACCTTGAAGAACGGCAAGATTTCCGCTCCTTGCTGGAATGGGTTACCTACCATGCAGGGTCGCAAAATCACGTAAGGGAGTGCGCACGTGCATTTGACGAAGAAGTTGTCTCGCGCCCTGAAAATCGGTAGCGTGACCGTTGGTCTCGCTGCGATTATCTTGGGGGGATTCTTTGCGACTGGCCATGTTGCCTTCGCGAACTCGGTGGCGCCCGATGTGGCTCACCAGATCAAGGTGCATCCAGACATCCAAAAGGTTGTTAAAGACACCAGCGCTGTTCATTTCAGTTGCCAGGATCGCCCGATTGATGGTTCCGCTTGGGCTTCGGTGTTACCAGCCCGCGCAGATCCAGGCGGCGTACGGCCTGACGCCATTGCTCAACAAGGGCATTAATGGCAAGGGCCGAACCATCGCGATTATCGATGCTTACCAAAGCCCCTATGTGCAGTCCGACCTCTCCATCTTTGACTCGACCTTCGGGCTTCCCGCTGCTGATTTCCAGCAGATTGCCCCACAGGGCCTGACGCCGTTCGACCCTAATGACGGCAATATGGATGGCTGGGCCGAAGAGATCACCCTCGACGTCTTGTGGGCGCATGCCGCCGCGCCGGGCGCGAAGATTCTGCTGGTGCTTGCTACCAGCAATGACGACACCGCGCTCTACAACGCGACGAAGTACGTCATCGACCACAACCTGGCCGACACGATCTCGCAGAGCTTTGGCGAAGCCGAGACCTGCATGGATCCCAACCTCTTGAAGAAACAGCACACGCTGTTTGGGCAGGCCGCGAAGAAGCAAATCACCGTTTTTGCCTCCTCCGGCGATAGTGGCGCTTCGCAGTTCAACTGCGATGGCACCGCCGCGATCCTGAGCGCCAGCTCTCCCGCATCCGATCCGCTGGTGACGGGCGTTGGTGGCACGACCCTCAACGCTGACAGCACGACCGGCGCGTACGTCGGCGAGACAGCCTGGACCGAACAGCTTCTTGGCTGCAATCCGCCAGCGGTTTCCCTCGACGACATCAACTGCAGTGGTGGCGGCTTCAGCACGATCTACGGGCGCCCGGCCTTCCAGTACGGCATACCGAACACCAGCAAAACTGGCCGTGGCGTGCCTGACGTCTCCTACAACGCGGGTGTCAATGGTGGCGTGCTGACGCACTGCGGCATCTGCAACCTGCTCAATGGCCTCGACCCAGCCGACCCCACCATTTTCTTCCTCTTTGGTGGCACGAGCGCTGGTTCGCCTCAGTGGGCTGGCCTGACTGCGGTTGGCGATCAGTTGGCGCATCATCGCTTTGGCGATATCAATCCGTCGCTGTATCTCATCAGCCGGGCGCATGGCCTGTACGCTGATGCCTTCCACGACGTCACCGTTGGCAACAACGATGTCAGCGAAATCGGCACGGGGTACAACACGGCGACCAACTGGGATGCGGTGACGGGCCTCGGTACGCCAAACGCTTCCAAACTGTTGCCGTTGCTCGGCGTCTTTACGCTTATTGCGTGACGAGGATAGCGCGGCTTCCTCTCGTAAGAGGCTAGCCGCAGTTCTATTGCTCACGACTCATGTCGATGGCGTCGCTCTCTGCTCTTGAGTGGAGTCCGGCGCCATCGATGTATGGTAGCGCCGCTCATCCTGGCCTCTCGAGAGCGCGGAAGGAGCGCGAGACATGCTCCCTGGCCATGTGGCGTCACCGGACTTCATAGATCTCATAGATGCGCGAACCGCCATCCACGACACCCTTGCCGATAGCCTGTATCTTGTTGAGCCAGCTATAGCGCTCGTCGCTGGTCTCGAAACGAGGCGCGATATAGACGGGCGCGTCGAATCCCTGGTATACCCGCGAGAAGTCGCGGCGGCCCTGGTACTCCACGTAGATGAGGGCGCCATCATCTGTTTCCAGCGTGAGGCGAATATCCAGCAGCGCCGTGCCGTCGGGGCCGACAATCATCCAGTCTCCGGCGCTTGTACCCTCTTTGAGATGCGCCTTGAGGCGTTCTCCCTCCCAAACGGCCTCGCGAATGGTGACCATCAGACGGCGCCCCGCCGGAGCGACGCCGAGATCAGCCACTAATATAGGTGTGATGGTCGCTGTGCAGAGAGGGATGAGTTCGAGGGACATAATCTGCTCCTGGTGTGCTCCTGTATACACCTGGCCTGAAACGTCAGCATACAGGCGCTGCCCGCTCAAGTCGCCGAAATTGTAGCATTGCGTCACTATCATTTCAGTGGCGTGTTACGCTTTCCGATGCGTGGGCGATGTTCCGCCGTTTCTGGGTAGCCACACAGCCACTATGGTATAGTCTGCGGTGGCAAGGTTGGCTGGTGGAAGCCTGCGCCGACGTGAGACGAGAACGGAGCGACACATGTCATCCAGTGACAGCTTGATCGAGGAGCAGATCGCGTATTATCGGAAGCGCGCCGGTGAGTATGACGAGTGGTTTCTGCGTCAGGGACGCTATGATCGTGGGCCTGAACTCAACGCGCGCTGGTTTGCTGAGGTGGAAGAGGTGGCGCGCGCGCTGGAGGCATTCGCGCCAGCGGGCGACGTGTTGGAGCTAGCCAGCGGCACCGGCCTCTGGACACAGCGGCTGGCGCGGACGGCGCGCACGGTGACGGCGGTGGATAGCTCGCCTGAGGTCAACGCCATCAACGCGGATCGCCTTCGTGAGCGCCCCGGCGCCGCTTCGGTGCGCTTTGTCGTGGCCGACCTCTTTCGCTGGCAGCCCGACCGCCAGTATGACACGATCTTCTTCAGCCACTGGCTCTCACATGTGCCGACCGAGCGCCTGGAATCCTTCTGGAGCATGGCGCGTGCGGCGCTCGCTCCCGGCGGGCGTGTCTTCTTCGTGGATGCCCGCTATGATGAAACCTCGACCGCGAAAGACCACGCGCTTGAGGGGCCAGATGCGCAGGCGGTCACGCGTCGCCTGAATGATGGGCAGGAGTATCGCATCGTCAAAGTCTTTTACCGCCCAGAAGACCTCGCGCAGCGGCTCACCGCCTGGGGCTGGCAGGCGCAGATCGAGCAGACGCCGACCTACTTCTACTATGGCGTGGCGAGCGCATAACCAGAGCAGCTAGAAGACAGCGACTTGGCCAGGTATACGTCCAGGTGGCGCGTCTAAGTGTGAACTGCCTCGCACTGTAACGCAGTTCACTTGTAGATGCGCTCGATGCCGAGTACACTCGCGGTGATGAAGTCGTGCCCACGCTGCATTGCCGATGATACTTCATCCTCGATGGTGGGCTTCTGGGATTCTTTGGTCCGTCGAGGGAGAAGACACCGGCTGGAGGGAATCGCTCTCATTACTTCGGGGGGAAGTAGAGGAGGCATCCATGCGTCATCCAGCCAAACCGTGGTGGTCGCGTCCACTCGTGAGTCTGACCTTCGTACTCATGCTCTTGCTCTCGGCCTGCGCCCTCAACACGAACACCACCAGTACGCCAGAGCAGGGGAACAACGGTGGCGGCGCTGGCAGTACGCCGACACCGCAGCAGGCGACGACCTGCCAGGACATTTCCGGCTTTGGGAGCGCACAGTCGGCGACGGCTGGAACAGGCTTTGGCGATGTCTCGTTCCCGCAGAATTCGATCAGCACCTCGATTGCCACATCCGGTGGCGGCGCGGATCGCTTTGTCATCAAACAGTTCGATGTCTGTACGCCAGCCAGCACGACGAGCAACGTCTACTCGTTCTTTGCCAGCGGGCTGCCCAGCGCGGGCTGGAGTGGCGCATCAACCTATCCGTATGACACCGCCTGGCCTGTGGCGTGTGGCGACCCGTATTGCTGGAAGAAAGACCATGCGCCGCGCTACGTCTCACTGGAGAAGGTGACCAGTCGCGGCAATGGTCTGGTGTCGTATCACATACGGCTGGCGATTCCACCCGCCGGGCCGACCTGCTCATCGGGCATTGATATCTACACCGGCAAAACCTGGGATCCGAATGTTGGCGACGTGCCGGGTCTGATCGCCCCGCCGCTGACGCTGGATGGTCTGGGCGATGGCTACGACGATAGCGTTGCCGCGCATACCTCCATACAGGATATGTGTAGCGCCGGGTCGGCGGCGGCCATCGATACCTTCTTCACGACGGAGCTGCCCAAGCATGGGTGGAATCACACCACACCATCCTCGGCGATGAGCAGCGCGTGTCATACCACTGGCGCGCAGTGGTGGAAGGGCAAGGATCTCTTCCAGTGGATGCCCGACACCGTCGGCAACCAGACGGCTGCCGCCAATACAACCTACTGGAACTACAACTATTGCCACCTGCTGTGATCGCGCATGGCCGTGCATGATCGTCACATAGGGACAACGTTGCCGCCAATTCGCTGACAATCTGGCCGGAGCCATGTGGAGAGCGTTCTTCGCATGGCTCCGGTATTGCCTGCGGTATGTCGCCGTATTCCCTTGCGCCCTTATTATTATTTCGCTGTGCTGCTGGTTGCCAGGCGCTGCTGTAGTCGGCGCTGCCATTGATCCCAGGTTGTCAGTTGAGCAAGGATTTCAGGGGGGGTGTAGAGCGGTTGGCGATACAGTTCAACGCCATCACGAGCCACATTGTTCAGGAAATCATCTCGAGATCGGAAGCCGTCGCATCAGACACTACCGCCGTCACAGGCCAGTTGCCCAGGCGCTCGTCATCGCCACTGCTAACCGCCTCTTCCTGATAGGCCATCCAGAGTAGCGCGGCTCCGGGTGTTGGTTGCGCCGCGTAAAATTGGGCCTGGTCGTGAACCAGTATGAGGACATCGGCATCACTGTGAATATGCGGCTCAAGCCGGGCGGTCGAGCCGAAGAGCGTGATAAAGGCTACGTTGGGGTCGCGGACGCGCGCCAGAGCCACCAGATGTCTCAACTGGCTCAGAAGCAACGGATATTCCTCGCTTGTAGAGCTCCTGCCGTGCGTTACAGTTTCGCTCATGGGTATTCTCGCCTTCATTGTACCGCACTCCCGACAATCAGCGTGTCTCGACATCGCATCTTAACATGGCCGCCCCGACTCCGATCGTGAAGCCGGGGCACGGTGTCTACGCATATGTGAGCGATGATGCTACGCCTTCGTCGCCGCCGCTTCCGCCTCGGGCTGCCAGCGCAGATTGGGCTTGCGCGCCGCCAGCGCCTCATCCAGCCGCCCGACGACGGTGATATGCGGCGCCTCCAGCACGACGCCCGGCTGGCGCTCGGCCTCCTCGGCGATCTGGCGCATGATGGCGATGAACTCGTCGAGCGTCTCCTTCGTCTCCGTCTCGGTCGGCTCGATCATCAGCGCCTCGGACACGATCAGCGGGAAGTAGTTCGTCGGCGGATGGATGCCAAAGTCCAGCAGCCGCTTGGAGATATCCAGCGCGCGCACACCCAGCGCCTTCTGGCGGTTGGCCGAGAAGACGAACTCGTGCATGCAGGCGCGGTCGAATGGCAGGTCATAATACTCCTGGAGCGCCCGCATGACATAGTTGGCGTTGAGCACCGCGCTCTCGCTGACGTGGCGCAGCCCATCTGGCCCGTTGCTGCGGATATAGGTGTAGGCGCGCACCAGCACCAGGAAGTTACCGGCGCCAGCGCGCACACGGCCAATCGAGAGCGGGCCAGCGTCCTCCCAGAAGTAGCCCTGGCGTCCCTTCGCGGGCAGCGGTCCCGGCAGGAACGGTACCAGATGCTTCGCGACGCCGATGGGGCCAGCGCCCGGCCCGCCACCACCGTGCGGCGTGCTGGCCGTTTTATGCAGATTCAGATGGACAACATCGAACCCCATATCGCCGGGCCGTGTGATGCCCATGATCGCGTTGGCGTTGGCGCCGTCGTAGTAGAGCTGGCCGCCCACGTCATGCACGAGCCTGGCGATCTCGACGATATTCTCGTCGAAGAGTCCCAGCGTATTCGGATTGGTCATCATCAGCGCGGCAATCTTGCCCGCGTGCATGGCGAGCACCTGCTTCAGGTGATCCACATCCACGCCGCCACGCGCATCCGACTTCAGTTCGACGGTGTCGTAGTCGGCCAGGGTCGCGCTGGCGGGATTGGTGCCGTGCGCGCCATCGGGGATAAGCACGATGTTGCGGTGGCCCTCGCCGCGATGCGTGTGGTACGCCTTGATAATCATCAGGCCGGTGATCTCGCCGTGCGCGCCCGCCGCTGGCTGCAACGTCACCCGCTCCATCCCGGCGATCTCGGCCAGATAGCCTTCCAGTTCATAGAGCAACTGGATCGCGCCCTGGGTCATGCTCTCGTGCTCCAGCGGATGAATCCGCGCGAAGCCGGGCAGGCCCGCCATTTCTTCGTTCACCTTGGGGTTGTATTTCATCGTGCAGGATCCCAGGGGATAGAAGTTGGTATCCACGCCAAAGTTCCGCTGCGAGAGATGGGTGAAGTGGCGCACCACCTCGATCTCGCTGACCTCTGGCAGTGGCGCTGGTTCGGCGCGCAGCATATCCTGTGGCACAAGCTGGTTCAGCGGCTTCGTCGGCACATCCATCGCGGGGAGCAGCGCGGCGCGGCGACCCGGCGCGCCCATCTCGAAAATCAGTTTCTCAGTGCTCATTAGTTTTCGCCTGCCACTTCTTCGATTGCCGCCACCAACGCCTCGATATCCTCGCGCGTGCGTGTCTCCGTGACGCAGAACAGCGCCGCGTTGCCCAGTTCGGGATAGTCGCGGCTCAGATCGTAGCCACCGCTAATGCCCTCGTCGCGCAGCCCCGCATTGAGCTGCTCCACGGGCAGCGGGCAGCGCACCGCGAACTCGTCGAAGAACGGGCGCGTGAAGAGCGGCTCGAAGCCTGGCAGCGAACAGAGGCGCTCCTGAGCGTAGTGGGCGCGTTGCAGGCACTGCTCGCCAAGCTCACGGAAACCCTGCTTGCCCAGCGCGGCGAGATAGATCGTCGCGGCGACCGCCAGCAGTGATTGATTGGTGCAGATATTCGAGGTGGCGCGCGCGCGGCGTATCTGCTGCTCGCGGGTTTGCAGCGTCAGCACATACGCCTCTTGCCCGCGCGAATCGAGCGTCTTGCCCGCCAGTCGCCCTGGCAGCAGCCGGAGGAAGTCTTTGCGCGTCGCGAACAGGCCGAGCGCCGGGCCGCCGTAGCCCATGGGGTTGCCCAGGCTCAACCCCTCCGCCGCGACGATATCGGCGCCGTAGTCGCCCGGCGCGGCCAGGACGCCGAGCGAGGCAGGCTCGGTGATGGCGACGATAAACGCCGCCTTGCCCGCGTGCGTCACCCTCTCGATGCCGCGCACATCTTCGAGCGCGCCGAGGAAGTTCGGCTGCTGGACGATGACCGCTTTCGTGTTGGGTGTCATCGCCGCCTCAAGCTCGGCGACCGAGGTGACGCCATCCGCCAGGCCCACTTCGCGCATCGTGAAGCCACGCGCGTTGGCGTAGGTCTGCAATGTGGCGCGATACTGTGGATCGAGCGCCCGCGAGACGAGTACCTCGCCGCGCCCGGATGGGCCAATCGCCATCAGCGCGCCCTCCACCACCGCCGTCGAGCCGTCGTAGAGTGAGGCGTTGGCGACATCCATATTGGTGATCTGGCAGACCATCGTCTGGTATTCGTAGATCGCCTGGAGCATCCCCTGGCTGACCTCTGGCTGATAGGGCGTGTAGGAGGTCAGAAATTCGCTGCGCTTCCCCAGCGCGGCGACCAGACTCGGCACGAAATGATCGTATGTGCCCGCCCCCAGGAAAGAGATATAGTGGTCGAGATCGGCGTTCTGTTCGGCCATGCCAAGCATCAGCCGCCGCAGATCAAGCTCGGCGAGCGACGGCGGAAGCTCCAGTGGGCGTTTGAGGCGCACCGCCTCAGGGATGGGTGTGAGTAGGTCCTCGATGGAGGCGGCTCCAACCGCGCGCAGCATCTCCTGCTGCTCGGCGGAGGTGTTTGGCACGTAGCTCATAGCTTGTTCGATTCCTCGCCAGCCCGCGATGGTCAGCATCGCCGGGACGCATAGATGTCTGTGGGGAGGTCGGCAGAGATCCCCTGTGTACCACCATTATACGATGCGGCTCCATACCGACCTGACCAACGGGCGAGGGAGCGGCGCTGGCGGCTGAAGCCACGGCTCAATGGTCTCCCTTCCGGTCGGCCACGAAATCCGCCGTCGCGGGTTGCACAGAGTCAGAGGACGGTGGGAGACAATCGGCGAACGCTCATATTAGGGCGCCATGCCGCAGGCTGAAGTCCTGCGGCTAATCCTGCCCGAAGCGTACCCTCTCGCCGGAAACAAGGGCGCTGAACGACCGAGATTAGCCGCAGCGGCTCTCAGCCTACGGCGCGCTGCTCCCACATGCGCATGCATATCACCGACTGAGCGCACCGCCGTCGCACGCTCTGGCAACCTGCGCAGGCAGGTTTTGTGGCGGTGCGCAGCACCGCCCTTCAGGCGCGGTTTTAACCGCCAGCCTAATGGCCAGCCGTCTTGAGAAACTCGGTGTAGGCGGCGGCGTCCATCAGTTTGTCGAGTTCGGTGGGGTCGGAGAGCCGCACACGCAACATCCAGCCGTCGCCGTAAGGCTGGCTGTTCACCAGTTCTGGCGCGCTCTGCAGGTTGGCGTTGACGGCGATCAGCGCGCCGCTCACCGGGCTGAACAGTTCTGAGGTCGCCTTGACCGACTCGATATCGCCGAAGTGCTCGCCCGCCTTGAAATCGCGGCTGCCAGCGTCATCCCACGGCAGATCGAGATACACGACATCGCCCAGTTCGTCCTGGGCATGGTCAGAGATACCAATGGTCGCCTCGTCGCCTTCAATACGAACCCATTCATGTGTCTCGGCGTATCGCAAATCCTCTGGCTGATCCGTCTTGGCCATGTTGCTTCTGCTCCTCTGGCGCCTGTACGCCTGCTCCATAAAAACAGTGAGGGACTATTGCGCGCGCTTGTAGAATGGCAGCGCGACGATGGCCGCCGGAACCGCCTTGCCCCGAATGTCGATGGCGATCTCATTGCCGAGGGCAGCGTCTTGCGGCGAGACGTAGCCCATGCCAATAGCCGTGCCCAGTGTGGGGCCGACCGTGCCGCTGGTAAGCTCGCCGATGGTCGCGCCTTCGCGCAGAATAGCATAGCCCGCGCGTGGCACGCCACGGTCGCGCAGCTCGATGCCCACCAGTTTGCGCGGTAGCCCCTGCTGCTTCTGCGCCAGCAGCGCCTCGCGCCCGATGAAATCGTGGCCCTTCTCCAGCTTGACCGACCAGCCCAGGCCAGCCTCCAGCGGCGATGTCTGCTCGTTCAGTTCGTGGCCATAGAGGCAATAGCCAGCCTCCAGCCGCAGCGTATCGCGCGCGCCCAGCCCGGCGGGAATCAGCCCATGTGGCGCGCCAGCCGTCAGCAGCGCCCGCCAGAGCGCCACAGCGTCGCCACTGGCGCAATACAGCTCGAAGCCGTCCTCGCCGGTATAGCCGGTACGTGAGATCAGACAGGAGATGTTGGCGACGGTTCCGTCGGCGAAGTGGTAATAGGCGATGGCATCGAGGTCGGTTGTGGTGAGCGGTCGGAGAATCTCGCGGGCGCGTGGCCCTTGGAGAGCGATCAGCCCCGTCTCGGCGGAGTTGTTCGTCAGCGTAACATCGGCGTGTCCGGCGGACTGCTGTGTGAACCAGGCCCAGTCGCTCTCCATCGTGCCCGCGTTCACCACGGTCATATAGCGCTGGTCGCCCAGGCGATAGATCAGCAGGTCATCCAACGTGCCGCCCTGCTCATTGCAGATTTGAGTATAGAGCGCCTGGCCATCGGCCAACCGGGCGACGTTATTGGGAACCAGCCCCTGCAAGAAGTCGAGCGCGCCCGGCCCCTCGACGCCAAACTCGCCCATATGGCAGACATCGAAGAGGCCCGCGCGTTCGCGAACGGCCCGGTGTTCTTCGAGGATGCCGCTATATTGGACAGGCATCTCCCAGCCGCTGAACTCGACGAGACGGGCGCCAAGCGCGCGATGCTCATCGTAGAGAGGCGTGCGTTTGAGCCGCGGCGTCGCGGCATCGGTTGAAGAAGTATCTGCGCTCATACTGCTCGGCTCGCTTCTGGGCATCCTGGCATCGGCGCACGCACTCCGTTGCGCTGTGGGCCGTTGGGTTGCCGTTCCACATTCTAGCCGGGCGGGACATCATTTGTCCAGCGGGTGAGATTCGACCTCACCTCTGACTCCTCTCCCACAAGGAGAGGTGAGCCAGAACGTGTCAATAGATGAAGCTGACGCCGGAACGCACATAGGCGAAGCGATAGCTCACACGTCCCCAGCCGCCGCCATTCCAGTAGTAGTTCATCTCGGAGACCAGGAACCAGCCACCCGGATAGACCTTCTCGACATGCGCCACGTGGCCCGCGCCGCCCGCACCCTCGACACCCGGCTGGAAGACGACCGTTGACCCCGCCACCGGTGTCCGCCCAACACGATAGCCGCGCGCCGCCGCGCCCGCCGCCCAGTAGCGCGCGTTGCCCATATGGCGCAGATTCTCGCTTTGATGTTTGTACTGCGCCCACCAGGTGCATTGGCCAAACGCCCACCAGTAGTAGCCATTCGCCGGGCGGTTCACCTTAAAGGATGGGTGACCAGGGACGTACATGTATGCCCATCGTGGCGGCCAGGGACGCACCGGCGCGGCTGAGATACCCGTATTCAAGGCAGGCGCCGCGCTGTTCGTCGGCGCGCCACCGTCGCCGGTGTTATTCCCTGCTGGCAGCCCGGCGCTTCCGGGCGCTTTGACGCCGGGGCCTGCGCCGCCACCGAGGCCGAGTACCGCGCCCGCCTGGGTATCCCAGGGTCCGGTGGGGTCGCCTGTCGCACTATTGTTGGCATTGCGCGCCGCCAGCAGCCCAAACGGCAGGGACGTTGCGCCGAGGGGATTGGCCAGCAGGAGCACGCCGAAGATGAGGCCAAGCGTTATCAGGCAGGTGACGAAGCCCGCGAGCAGGCTGCGTTGCCCCGAACGACGCGTCCGGAGCCATATCGGCGTAGGCGCAATGGTTCCCGCAGGCACCACGGTAACGGGGATACGCGGCGCGGTGTCGGCGTCTACGAGCGCCATGTCGGCTGGATCACGGAGTGCGGGTACCTCCGCAGTGGCGACACGCGCATCCTCGATCACGATCTCTAGCGCGTTCAGGATGAGCGTCTGTTGCGTTACCAGCGCGCTATCTTCCTGGCGCACTGGCCTCGCGGTGGATGTTCGTCGCCGCCGCATCTGGCCGCCCGAGCTACCGGGATCGCCGTGTATCTCGTGTGGAAGCGTCACGCGCATGTGCGGCGAAGATACGCCATCGGCTGCGCGTCGCGCCCTGGTCGGAGCATTGGGGGCGGGCGGCGCCGCCGATGCGGTTCTGAACACGCCATTCGTCTGGCGCGGAATGGTGGTTGTCTCGCCAGTGTCGGCGGTGAGGCGCGGCACGGCGATGTTTCGTGGACGGCCGCCAGGCGCATATGCATCGAAGGGGCGCACCTGCGGTATGAGGTTGCTCATGCGCGGGCCAGTGGACGCGCCAGCAGCGGTATTTGGCGCCCGCGAGTATCGTCTGGTTCCTGGTGTTTCCGCTCCCGTCTCGGCTCTCTCCGCGTCCTCCTGTGGCCCATTGAATGGCTTGCGTCCGTGCTGTTGTTGGCCTGCCAAGGTATCCCTCCTGCCTCCCCAATCGCATCCATCTCTGTACAGGGAGTATGCCCAACAGTGGCTGAGTTTTACGACAAGCGGGCATGATACTGGTGGGGGCGAGACGGCGTTAGACAAGAAATAATGGGGGCTGGATGCGGTCTATAAGCGGCTACCCAGATAGGCTATGCGGGATGGGGTGAGCGGAGGTCGATTGTTTGTTGCATGCCACGGAGACTGGCGGCTGAAGCCGCGTCTAAGGGGCGTTCCGCCGCAAAGCCCGCCTTCGCGGGCTGGCAGAGCATACTCGCCACCAGTCCTCATGACCTGGGCGAACTGGCGTAGGTAGCTGGCTCTGGCAGGGGTATCCCGTCTTGCTGGGCAAACGCGATGTAGTTTTCGAGGGCGTTGCGCGCGCGTGCGACCGCTTCTTCGTAGGTTGCGCCATCGGCTACCGGCATGGCGTAGCGGTCGGCCCACTCCGGCAGGATAACCACATAGCGGCTGTCTTCGTCGCTCCATTTGATCTCGATGGTGTAGTGAGGCGCATCGTTCATGGCTGTTTCCTCTTTGCTTCCTCCAGCGCATTCAAGGCGTCGCGCAGGTTCACTTCGTCGTATCGCTGTGCATCCATACCATCTCTTCCATCTACAGCATAATGCTTGGGCAAAAGCGGATGATCGAAAACAGTATGATCGCCCTTCCCCTGTCGTTCACTGAAACCAGCTTTGCGGTAATCTCGCTTGATATCGCGCTTCTTTCGTGGCATTCTACCATTCCTCAGCTAACCCAGGGATTTCTCAGTTCCCCGTGACCCGGCGCGTGAATGCCGCGATGAAGATACCCTCGATCAACAAGCCAAAGAACGCCTCGAC
The DNA here is from genome assembly GCA_963702665.1 of uncultured Chloroflexia bacterium. Lineage (GTDB taxonomy): Bacteria > Chloroflexota > Ktedonobacteria > Ktedonobacterales > JADMIN01 > DAHUXT01. The sequence goes on along the minus strand of CAVPDP010000011.1, from coordinate 34,370 downwards.
CGCCGTCAGTGTCGCCAGCGCATCGGTCATCGTCAGTCCCGGTGGCTGGACGCCGCGCCCGTGAAACGACGTGACGCTCAGCACGAACACATCGCGGATGGCGTCGAACGAGACAACACGACCCGCCGCCAGAAACATCAGCCCGGCGAATGCGCTCACCACCAGCACATACGTCAGCAGCAGCCGCCCGAAGTAGTCGCCGTAGCCCGCGAACGTGCCCAGCAGCCACGAGAACAGCCAGCGCCCAAATAATGCTGGAGCCGTGTAGAAGCGGCGTGAGCGCAGCGAGCCAGAATACTGCCAGAAAGAGGACTTGCGCTCCATCAGTTCGGCGCGATAGTGGAAACGAGTAGCAGTCTACGCCTTATCCCCTGATTGCGCAGCGCCACCGAGAGCGAGCGATACGCCCGCGCCGCTATGCATGATACTGTTCGCATCCATTGAGTCAGTCATTGGCCCTTAGCTTCTCCTGGCCTCCGTTCTCATCCCCAAGTTGCTTCACGTTCTCCCAATGAATGACATGCCAAGATTGGACATTATCGAAGATCACCTGATCGAACAAGATTCGATGAGGAATCCATTGCTTAGGCGTGAGGTTTGATCGAACGAGACCCCGGTCAGATCGGCTTGCATCAGCCATGCGATCCCAGATTGGCTCCTTCTAGATGCGCACGATTCGCAGGTCTGACCTTCTTCTAATATGCGCAATGGTTAGGTCAGCTCCTTCTAGGTGCTGCTCTAGCGAGATTAGCGCCTCCCATCTCTGCGACATTCAGATGCGCGCCATCAAATACGCTTCTTCCAAGTTAGCCTCCTGCAAATGTGCCCCATTCAATGTTGGCGTCCCTCCAAATGTGCCTTACGTTAGATTTGCTGCTTTCAGACATATTCCACTCAAATACGCTTTCTCAATGATGCGCCCCTCAGAGATAAGCGCCATCCAGACGGATAGCAGCCGGATTAGGGGAAACCGTCACCCCGAAAACCATTGTGACTCGCGCAATCGCTTGCAACGGCTTTATCGAGAGTTCCCTCTGCCTCTGCAAGCACAATCGCCGCCAGCCAGAAGACATCCGCTCCGGTCAGTGAATGCCGTGAAAAGCGCTCTGCTTGATGTCGCGATTCGGCTGCGCTGCCCATTTCTCCTGGCGCTCGAATAGCTCTTTCAGTACGGCCAGCCGCTCAGGGCTGATGTCGTCGCCCCAGGCTATCCCGGTTGGCTCGGTTGGTGTCTCTGCTGGCTGGTCTGGTGTCTCACTCATGCACACAGCTCCCGCTGGTTAGCTCATCCGCTGCTCGCTCGCGACACCATTATACAGTCAGAGGAACGATTTGTATGCGTCAGCCGCCCCGCCGCCGCATCGCGTCCAGATACGCCGTGGTGGCGCGGGCGCGGCCCAGCGCGGTGTGCAGCGCGTAGCGGGTGGCGTCGAGCGCGTGATCGTTCTGCTTCAGCGGCTGCTCCGAGGGATCGCGGCCCTCGCTGGCGCGGGTGGCATATTGGTAGCTGCCGTACTCGGCAATCGTGTGGACGCAGCGTGGCGCGATGTGCAGCCCATACGCGCCATCGGGACGGCGGGCCAGCAGGCTCGTCACCGTCTGGATGCCCGCGCGGACGCTGTTATCGGCCCGTTGCGCACGCGACGCCAGCCCCTCACGCGCCAATGCCGCTGATAAAGCGTCGATATGCTCCGGCTCATCTGGCCCGCAGTACCACGTCTCGACGCCGTAGCGCCGGGTCAGATCGAGCAGCGCGGGCAGCAGCGTCTCCTCCAGCCCGGCGCGCCGCTGGTAGAACTCGTCCAGCTGCCAGACGCCGCCATCGCCATCCAGCGCGAAGACCAGCGCCGCCGATGGGTTCGTGTAGCCCCAGTCCACGCCGCCGATCACCCGCTGCCAGCGTGCGCGCTCCGGCGGCTCGGCCAGATGCCCGCCCGCGCTGGCGTCCAGCGTATACACCAGCCCCTCGAAGGCGACGAACAGCCCCTCGATCTCCTGCCGCGCAAACGCGCCGCTATAGCCGAGTTCGTCGATGTAGCCCGGCGGCAGATTGTGCGCATTTGCCCAGGTGGAGGCGCGGAAGAGCGCGTGGCTGGGTCGCGGCGCTAGCTCGAAGTCGCGGGCGAAGCCGTCGCGGCCCTTTGGTGTGCCCGTCGCCCAGCCCGCCGTCTCGTAGCGTCCCTCATAGCCGCGCTGGCGCAGCCGCCCCTTGAGCACCTGCCAGGCGTAGTAGCCACAGAGCGGCGCCTCATCCAGCCAGAACCAGGCGAGATTGAGGCCGCGCAGTCGATCCGGCGCATCGAGCGAGCGGAAGAGGATCTCACTGCCGTTGCGCAGGATCAGGTGGCCCTCGGTCTTGTTGTAGGAGGCGACCAGCGCCGTCGGCAGCAGCGCAAAGAACGTGCGGGCGGTGGCGTCGCGCAGCATCGGATACGTTGGCGCGCCGATCACGCCGAGGGAGCCGGGATGCTCGACCGCGCGCAGAATCGCCCGCATCGCGCCCGCCGTCGTCTTGCCCGCGCCCAGCCCACCGACGTAGAAGCTGAAGCGGCTCGCGCAGTGTACGAAGTCCCACTGCACCGGGTTGAGTGTCCAGACGAGCGACGGTGAACCATCGGTATCCGGCTGGCTCATGGCTGTTTGTGCGCCTCATCGCTGGACTGCTCCTCCGTCTGCTCGGTCTGCGCCGTTCGGGATCGTCTGGGCGGCGGGTGAGCGTGATGTCCACCGGGGACGGCTCGCGCCCGATGCGATAGTACAGCCCTTGCAGACGCGCCACCTCGCGCTGAGCGGCCAGGGCAATCGAGAGGTAGCGCGCGCCCTCGTGGCGATCCGGCTCGTCTTCGTTGCGTTCGCGTTCGTAGGCCCGCCAGGCGGCGCTGGCAATCGAACGCTGGCTCTCGATGGCGCGGAGCAACTGTTCGGCCCGTTCGGCGCGCTCCTCCTGCGCCAGGGTCTCCAGCCGGGCGTGCAGCCAGCGGCGGATGGTCGTCTCGCTGACGGCGAGCGTCATCGCGATTTCGGCGACACGCATCCCCTGGCAATAGAGGGTAAATGCCCGCTCCTCGCGGCTATGTTCCTGCGCGTCCAGTTGATTGTCTGGCTCGCTATTCGTATCGGTTCCCATGATTGCCGTCTCCCTGCTCTCTCCCCGCCCTCCACCAATCGAAGGGGTTGAGCGCCCCCACCCCTGCGCTCCCTGTGCCCGAAGGCGCCCACAATGACCACTCGACATCCCCGCAAAAATACAAAACGGCGCCCCAGACTCCCGTTCCCAGGAAGCCAGGGCGCCGTTTCCCGGCTCACCCCCACCGTGTCACCATCTACCCATCACAGCCGTGTGCGAATATCGCCATCAATGGATTGCGGCCCGTCGCCCTTCCAGGTCAACCATATCTGGCCGCTTTCGGGCGCCGTCTCGTTGATGCGCGTCTGGTGTCCGGCCAGCCAGAGAATGAGGCGGAGCGCCCGTCCGCGTAGCCGCAGGCGGATGCCGTCATAGCGCAACTCGCCCTCGTGGCTCTTCCCACTCTCCCCGCTCTCCCCCTGCACCGAATCCCCCATGATGTCCCTGCCCTGTGACCGGACGAACTCATCTCGCTGACAAACCGTCTGGCAAAACTCGCCCAAAACCCGCCGCTACGTGCGCGCGCCACTCATCCTTGCTGGCTGCTGCGCACCTCAAAATATAGAACATATGTACTCATATTTCAAGGGCAAAAGACCGCTGTTTCGCGCCAGCGATGAAGATGGTGGGGCACTCTGGCCAGCAATGGCGGCGGCTGTGGGAGGAGGAACACGCTCACGCGCCGAGGACGCCCAGCGAGAGCGCCAGGTTCATCCCAAGGAATGCGCCGATACGGGCAACCTCAGCCTCAAGCTGCTCGCGTTGCCGGGCGGTCAGTTGGCCGAACACCTCCACCCGTAACTCGCCTGCCTTTGGCGGTCTGCGCCCTGGCGCGCGCCGCTCCCATATTCCGGCGACCACGCCATCGATGAGCAGCACTGGTAGCCCCGTTGCGCTCTCGAAGCGTCCCCGGCCATAGGTATTCACGCGGGGCCGCGCGGCCTCGGGCACGATGCGCTCCCGTGGGCCACAGCCCAGCAGATAGCAGTCATACTGTGGGAGCAGCCGTAGCGAGTCAGGCGGCGTTTCCCCAGCCTCTTGCACGTCGTTCTCTGCGTCAGTCGCCAGCATCCAGGCGCGGCGTCCGGCGAAGTCAACTTCCTCCAGTTCGGCGGCGAGCGACTCCATCAGCCCACGCGCCTGATCGGGCTTCAGCCGGAACCAGTGCGCGACATCCTGGCGGGTGATGGGGCCATAGGTCGCGATATAGCGACGACAGAGTTCGACGAGCGCCGCTCGCGGATCATGCTCTTCCCAGTGGCCTATCCATTGATCCGCCCGGACAAAGCGCACCTGGCTCCCCGCGCCTGGGCCGAAGCAGAGCTTCCCGGCAAGCGCGGCCGGAGCGAGAAACTCGCCCCACGCGGAGAGCAGCCGCTCGCGCGCCCACTCACCCACGCGCAGAGTGACCTCGTCGGCGAGTTCCTTGCGAGTGAGCGCGCGGCCATCGAGCGCGTTGCCAATGGCGTTGAGGAGATCATCCGCCTGCGCTGGCTCCAGACCGGCTCGCTGATACCAGGGCATTCCACTGAGCGCCTCAGCCTCCCGTAGCGCGGCCATCCACAGGGGCAGCTCGTCCGCGGGGAGCAGATGGAGTGTTCCACGAGGGCCATAGGTTTTGACCAGGGTACGCCGATCCCAGAGCGCCGACTGCACATCCTCTCGCGTGATAGCGGCGACCCGCGCCCCGATGGCAAGCTCAGCGGCCGAGAGGATCTGCGCCTGGATACCACCGACCGCGCGAACCGTATCAACCAGTTGGGCTTGTGGTACGGGCGCAAGCAGATGCTGGCGGGCCAGTCGCCGCCGACATGCCATCTCCCAGGTGAAGGATCTCATCGCGTATCACCATCCGACCGCCGATAGAGCGCGACGGTCGCCTGCGCGGCATTGAGAACAGCGGCGCGCAATGTCTCCGGTTCGATGACCTCGACCTGTGGCCCATAGCTCAGGATGATACTCGCAGGCGCTATGATCGTCATCGAAAAGCATTACCACCCGCGCCCAGCCATCCGCGTCGGGCGGCTCTTCGCGCGCGACCCGTGTATAGCGGCCGCCCGCGCGCACCGCGTTCAGCGCGCCAGGCGCGACTCGCAGCAGTCGCCGGGAAGCGGGGAATGCGCTCGGTGAAACGCGCAGACGACTCCTCCCAGTGGGCCGCCAGATCGAAGCCCGACGGGCGCTCGAAGAGGTCGTCTAATAACTCGGCGCTACGCACCCGCGAGACGCGATAGGTGCGCGGCTGACCCTCTATCGCCACGATCATATACCAGACGCTGCCCTTCGCCACCAGCCCCAGCGGATCGCCCATCCGCTCGCCCGCGCCCTCTTCATCGTAGCCATAGGTGAAGCGCAGACGGCGCTGCTGCCAGACCGCCTGTTGTAACACCGGCAGCAGCGGCACGGCATCCTCGCGCTGCCCCCAGCCCGCGATGTCGATATGGATGCGCTGGCGGATATCCTCCGCATTCTGGCGCGAGATCGCGGGCAGCGCAGCCAGCAATTTGATGAGCGCCGCATCCGACGCCTTCTCCATCCCCAGGTCAGCCATCAGCCGCGAGGGGCGCGTCAGAAAGAGCGCCTGAATCTCCGCCGTATTCATCCCGGTGAGGTTGGTGCGATACTCCTCCAGCAGCCGCCAGCCGCCCCCCGTGCCGCGCTCCGCTGTGACGGGAATGCCCGCCATGCCCAGCGCCACCATATCGCGGTGGATGGTGCGCTCCGAGACCTCCAGCCGCCGCGCCAGGTCGCCCGCCGTCAGCTGGCGATGCACCTGGAGCAGCAGCAGAATCGAGAGTAAGCGATCCGCGCGCATAGGCCAGCCCCTCCCCGTCGCTTCATGTCGTGTGTTCAGCGTACGCCTGCACTATGCCATATCGCGCGGAATTTTGCAGGGCACGCGAAAGCCCGCCGGATTCCGCGTCTCTCGTGCGGATCTCCAGCGGGCTGTGGCGCCACGCTGGCGTCTGAGTGATGTATCGTGGGCAGCCCCGGCCCAGCCCCTCCCCTCGAGGAGAGGGGAGCCAGATGGCGTGAGAACCTGTGAAGGGGCCATCCAGGCCGCTCACTGGTCGCCTAGGCCCTCCCCTCGTAGGGGAGGGTGGCCGAAGGCCGGGAGAGGTTCGCGCCCGCGATTAACCGCCAGCCGTCTGGCTAGTAGATGAAGCTAACGCCGGAAGTGACGTAGACATAGCGGTAATCCACTCTGCCAAAGCCGCCACCATTCCAATAGAAGTTCATCTCGGAGATCATGAACCAACCGCCGCCCAGCACCGCCTCGACATGCCCGGCGTGCCCGGTGCCGCCCGCGCCCTCGACTCCCGGCTGGAAGATCACCGTCGCGCCGACGACCGGCTGGCTGCCGACCGAGAGGCCATACTTCGGCGCGTTCGCTGGCCAGGTGTGCGAGACGCCAAGCTTCATCAGCGGCTCGCCCTGATGGCGATACCAGGCGTACCAGGTGCAGACGCCGTAGACGCTCGCGTAGGGGTCGCCTGCGAAGTCTCTCAGGCTATACGTGGGATGGCCGGGCACAGGCGACCAGGGATTGTAGCTCCCGCCGCTGGCCGCCAGTCGAGCCGCCAGTGCTTCCTCCGGGTGCGCCACCAGTGGACGTGCGGGGAGCGGTGGTCGCGTGGGTGACTGGTGTCGCGTGACGTTTCACCACGCGCGTGAGGGTGCGCACAGGTGGCCTGATCTGATGCGCGGCCCGGTCGAAGGTCAGGAGATCGTTGGCAAGCGGCCATGCGCCAGTGGGATTAGGCGTCCAGGCGACATCATCGGAGACCAGGCGCAGCGCGCCATCGATGCGCCAGTGCGTGGTGCAGCGGGTCGTCGTCTGCCCGGTCATGCCATAGGCCCGCCCACCAGCGGGATCGAGGTCCCAGACGGTGGGGGAAGCGTCCGTCGTGTCCGCGCTGTCTTGCGCTCCCGGCACGATGACCGACGCCACCGGGGCGGAGTCGCTCCAACTGCGGCAGAGCCACTGCCCATCGAGGTTCACCCAGGAGTAGCGCGGCGCGGCGTGCGCCTGTGGCAATGGATTTGCGCTTGCGACGCCAGTGCCGAGCGCCAGTCCTCCCAACATGACAAGTGACAGAATTCGTCCGCCCGATAGCCTTCGGATCTGTGTTGCTAACAAGAGCCGTACCTCCCTTAGAGGGAAGTCACGGGCACGAGAAAGCCCGCGTCTCCCCTCTCCGGCGGCGAAGGCGCGATCCTGCGCCCCACCTGCCGCACCACACCACACCGAACGTCCTTCGGTGATCCACCACCCACACGGCTTTCCGCGACGCTGGCCCCACTGGTAGCCCTTGATAGCTGACCATGCCAGCGCCCTGCGGCGGCTCCGCACGATTCATTCTCCCCTCGCCACCGAGAGCTAGAACAAATGTGCGCTACAACGTACAACAGCACTATACCTGGGTTCGCGACAACAGGCCAGTGTTATCCTGTCCGCCCGGTACCTTTGGGCTACGTTGCCTGCCGCCAACACTCTTGTGTATTGGCAGTGCAGTATTTCCTGTGTGACAGGAACACTGCTACACTTGTAGTGTACCATACCATGCCAACCGCTCCGCGATAAACGAGTACTATTGTCCCGCCCGTGCAAATATCCATGCGAAAGAGCCTGCCAGAGACCTCAGAGTGGTCTGGCAAGCTCTTTGTGTATTAGGTACGGTACGGCTCAGTTCGGATACGGTGTCCAACTGCCATTCTGGTAGTGATACAGCGCGTTATGATCTCCAACGGTGCCGATGGCCCAGCCTTCGTCATCGGCCACCAACCTGAAGGTACTCGGAAAGATTGTCGAAGGCGCTGCCACCGCTTCCCATGAGCCATTGAGGTAGCGAGCGACCGCGCCATTGTGTCCGGAGTCGTCAATACCAAATAGCCACGCCCCGCCAGATGGCGAAATCACCGCTGCATAGCTGCTACTTGACGGTCCAATGAAGCTGGCGGGAATCGCCACCTTTGTCCAGGCGGAACCGTCGAAGTGATAGGACGGACTGCTGTTGGCGTTGATGCCGGTCAGCCAGCCATTCTCCGATGTGCCCATGGTGATATGGTATTCCTGGACGCGGGGCAGCGTATAGACCACCTGGAAGGAGTCGCCTGTATAGCGCAGAATCTCGGTGCTATCGCTGCTAGCGACACGATACAGCAACCAGCATTCGCCCGACTTGGTTACAGAGAAATCGAGCTGTGTCTCATCGCTAATCTCCCGCAAGGCCGGTGGCAGCGGGGCGACGGACCACGCGCCCCCGGTATAGCGCAGCATCCCAAATACGCCACTCTGCTTATCGGCGGACTGGATGAAGGCTTTCGCCCAGCCGTCGGTTGGCGAGACCATTTGTACTTTGTCGATTCCGCCAACACCGGGTATGGCGACGGCCACCCACTGCCCGTTGGAATAGTGCAGCATGCCGCCCTCGCCGGTCATCCAGCCATCGGTTGGCGAATCCATCGAGAGGCTATCGGCGCTCAATAACAATTGCAACTGGGGTAGGGTACCCGGCCAGATTGCCCATTGCCCATCGTGATAGCGCAACAGGAGAACATGCTGGGGGTCGCCAGCCACCCCTGCCGCCCAGCCGTCGGTTGGTGAAGCCATTGAGAGGCCCAGCAGGGTGGTTCCGGCTGGCAGATGCAGCGGCGCGAGTGGCTGGTGGGCAATCGCCGTTGCCGTTGCGGTCGGCGCGCTGTTCTGTGCGGGGCCATGCGATGTCTGGGAGAAGAGGGCGAAGAGCGTGGCCGCCAGCCCCACCAGCAGCAGCGCGGCCGCCACCGCCGCGATACCTGTGAGCCGGCCAGGACCACGACGCGGATGATCGGGAATCGTTCTGGATGTGTCGGTAGGCAGGTAGGTATAGGTGGCGGCTGGTTGTCCGGGCCCGTCTCGTGTATCTGATGTATTCACGAAGCTCTCCATCGTAAGGAATGGCAGCGCGCTCTCCGGCGGCTCGCCGTACTGACGCCGCAGCGCGGCATCCACAATCGCATGGGCAGTGTGTTCTCGCGTGCACCACGCGCAGGTCTCCAGGTGGGCGCGGGCGCGGATGGCTTCTTCGGCGCTGAGATCGGATGAATCGAGCAGCGGGAGGAGTGGCGCGATGGCCGCGCAGTCCGGGGTTGGCAGAACAGGTTGCGGGCTCTATTGTAGTCATCGCGGATCCTCCCCCTGCGTGCGGTTCTGGTCGAAATAGGAGATGCGCAGCCGTTGCTTGGCGCGGGTCAGGCGCTTCTTCGCCGCCGCGAGCGAGATATCCAGAATCGCGGCGATTTCGGTGGAGGTTAGGCCCCACACGGCGTGCAACAGCACGCAGGCGGCGTCTTCAATCGAAAGTTGTTGCAGGGCGTCACGCAACACCTCGCGCTCGACGATCTGATCATCGAACGGCTGTGGCTCGCCGTCCCAGGGGAGCAGCGTCTCTATCGTCGGCTCAAGTCGTTGCCAGTTGATGATTTTTCCGCGCCGATACGCCGAGACCGCTCGCCGATAGGCCACATGGAAGAGCCAGCGCCGTATCCCGTCAGTATCAATCGGCGGCGCCTGTGAACGGCGGAGTACCCTGACGAGCGAGTTTCCACGCATCCACAAACACATCCTGAACGATGTCGCGCGCCTGCTCCTCGTCTCGTACTAACCCACGTACGAAGCCCACCAGTGGCCATTGCAGCGTACTCAGCGCCTGGGCAAAGGCTTCCGTGGGGTACGGACCGAAGGTGGCGACATCATGCATGCGGCTCTCCCGTTCGTGGCGCATTCTTCTCTTTATAACCGGTTACACATCGCTATCGCTTGAGCGCAACGCAGGTGGACATTCCATGCCTTGGTTTATGCTATATCAGTCATACAGATGCGGTTTTGTCTCATGACATCGTATCCGGGCCAAAGATATCCCTGAGGACTTACTGGTAAATGATGCCTCACCCAGCAAGCCCTCAGGGATATTCGAGTTGGCTGTCACGACCGCAAGGCGTGCCTCGGTTTGGAAGCCGCTATGACGCGCAGACATATCCGCCCGTGGGATCGCTGGTGGGTATCTGGCTCAGTATGGTGGATATGTTGCAATTCGCCCCGCTCCACTTCACCGCGGCGCTATCGAAGAGCGTTGGCTGCATCGTCGAGATGGGCGCGTCCGTCACGCTGTCGTAGTTCAGCCCGAAGGCGAACGTGTAGGTTCCCGGCGCGGTTGGCGTCGTCACGTCGATCACGATGATCGAGCATCTGGCCGGGGCCAAGACTCACCGGCAAAGGTGGCGCGTTTCCCGTATCCACCTGGGTCGTCGTCACCTGCGCGCCCGTCGTCGCGTCCGCCGCGAAGCTCGCCTGGAGGTTCTCATCAAGCGTTCTGCCGCCACCACAGCCACCGCCAGTCAGGCCGTATGGCCCGCTGATAGACGGGGTCGCAGAACATATAGGTGTTGAGCGTTCCGCTATACGCCGTGAACGCCGCGATACCGACGGTGAGGCTCTGGATCACATGGCTGGCTGAGTTGGATGTATTACAGATGGTCAGGCTGTAGCTGCTCCCCGGATTGATGGGTGAATTCGTGCGGATTCGGCAGATGGTCTGGCAGTCGATAGGGCTTGGACGGATCGAGATTGGACGGAAGCTGATTGGCGGGATAGGCCAGCGAGAAACCCACCTGGCTGACCTTCAGGTCGCCGATCTGCACGTAGCTGGTTTGGCCAGAGGTGTCGAGCGCTGCATGGATGGCCGGAATTGACAACCCCTAGCGCGGTTCGCCTGCGTCGGCTGTTCTGTCGGTTGTGGCGTCGCGGTCGGTTGTATCGCCGCAGTGGGCGTGCTGTTCTGCGCTGGGTTGGCGCCAGGTCGCGCGAACATGGTGAAGAGCGCCGCCGCCAATCCAATCAGCACCAGGGCGGCAATGGTCGCCAGCACCGGACGTGTCCGGTGTGTGTTGCGCGGTGGGCGGTATGCTGTCTGTGGCATAGTTGGCGTGTCGTAGATCGCGTCTCGTGGATCAAACATCGCATTCTCTCTCTGGCGCACCCTCGGCATTTGGGCGATGATGGTCCATCGCCGCTGAGGATGCCGGTGAAACGCGCGCCACGGCTATCCGCACGAGGTCAGCGGCGGAGGGCGTGGTTGGCGTGTAACGATCAAGGGATGTGCGCAACGCGGCATCCAGCCGGTCGTAGGTTGCCAGTTGCGCCCGGCAATAGGCGCAGGTGGCGAGATGCGCGCGCAGATTACGCTCGTCAGCGGGGGATAATGTCCCCTGCCGGAACTGAGGCAGCAGCGATCTATACCTGGCGCACTCGGGGCCGGATGGATACCGCATGTTGGATGTGTTCATGAATGTCCCTCCGCTGTGGAGGCGTTTTGCGCCAGATAGGCAGCGAGCAGACGGCGCTTTGCCCGGCCGATGCGCTTGCCCATCGCTCCCGCCGATGCGCCAGTGATCGCGGCGGCTTCCTGTGCGGTAAACCCCTGGACAACCATGAGCAGAAGGCAGGCGGTGTCTTCCGGGTTGAGTGCGGCGAGCGCGTGCCGCATAGCCTCATGCTCGGCGAATAGCTCCTCGAACGCCTGTGAGATGGCGTCCTCGGGCAGCTCATCGCGATCCAGCAGATCATGGAGCGATTCCCAACGAATCAGTCGCCTGCGCCGCAGGATATCGACCGCGCGCCGATAGGCCACCCGATAGAGCCAGCGCCGCATGCCAGCCTCATCGCCATCGGCGACCAGCGGTGGCGTCCCTTGCTGTGTCGCGCTCCATGCCGCGATAAACGTGTCTTGCAGCAGGTCGCGCGCAAGCTCCGGATCATGCACGAGGCCGCAGAGAAACACGTGTAGCGGCTGGGTATAGCGGCGCGCGAGCGCGGAAAATGCGTCGAGCGAAAGGTTGTTCGTAATTGGCGCCACCTTGAAAAGCTCCATAGGAACTGCTTTCTGCCGTGATGACGAGAAGCGCCTGCTTTCCTCTTCCACTATCATGGTCGAATGAAGCGCCCGCTTTTTGACAGGGCAGCCAGGAACGATGAGAAATTGGCGGATAATGGCGCGCTCAACGGTACACCGCGCGCGCTACAATCGCAGTACATGGCAGTACATAGATAGAACGGCTGAGCTGGATGAGAGGCATGGTACAGGAGACAGGGGGCGCGGCGAGATGGTCAATCGTGGTGAATATGCGGTGCTGTGGGATGTCGATGGCGTGCTGATCGATAGCGGCGAACAGCATCGCCGCGCCTGGGAGCAACTGGCGCGCGAGGAGCATCTGCCCTATAGCGACGCCGCCTTCTGGGCCACCTTTGGCATGCGCAACACCGACATCTTCCCGCGCATGTTTGGCATCGCTGGCCCGCCGGAGCGCATCGCCGCGCTGGGCGACCGCAAAGAGGCCATCTATCGCGCCCTGCTCGCGGAGGACGCCGTGGCGCTCCCTGGCGCGAAAGAACTGCTGGCGGCGCTGCATGCGGCGGGCTATCGTCAGGCGCTCGGCTCGTCGGCGCCGCCCGCCAACCTGGAGGCGATCATCAGCCTGCTCGACATCGCGCCACTGCTCGATGCGGTCGTGTCGGGCGAGCAGGTGGCCCACGGCAAACCCGCGCCCGATATCTTTCCTCGCCGGGGCGGAGCGCCTGGGGATCGCGCCCGCGCATTGCCTCGTCATCGAAGACGCGCCCGCCGGGGTCGCCGCCGCCCACGCGGGCGGGATGCGCTGCCTGGCGGTGCGCCGCGCGGGCCAGCCCGATGCGCCCGGACTCGCCGCCGCCGACGCGCTGGTAGACTCGCTGGAACACGCCAGCGTCGCCCTGGTAGATCGGCTGCTGGGCATTGACAAAGCGGTAACTGCTAACTTGCGGATTGTTAGAGGCTGTTTTGAAAGTGGTAGACTGGAGGCATGGACAAACCGAAGAGACAGAGCAACGGGCGCAAACGATATCCGAGCGACGTGACCGATGCGGAGTGGGCCATGCTGGAGCCGCTCGTGCCCGCCGTCAAGCGGGGTGGACGGCCAGCGCGCTCAGTCGGCGTGAGATCGTGAATGGGGTGTTGTACATCGTGCGCACGAGCAGTCAGTGGCGCGCGCTGCCGCATGATCTGCCACTGTGGCAAACGGTCTACTATTACTTTCGGCAGTGGCGCAATGCTGGGGTCTGGGAGCAGATCCCTACGGCGTTGCGCGAGCAGACGCGCCGTCACCTGGGGCGGGCAGCCACACCGAGCCCGGCGATTCTGGACAGCCGATCGGTCAAGACGAGTCAAAAAGGGGGCCGCGCGGCTTCGACACGCACCAGCAGGTGACCGGCCGCAAACGCCATCTCTTGGTGGATACCCAGGGCTTCGTCCTCAAAGTCGTCGTCTCCGCCGCTGATGTGCAAGACCGGGATGGCGCGCGATTAGTGGCGCATGCCCTGCGGCTCTATGGGCCAAGCTTGCCGCGTTTGCGCCTCATCTGGGCCGATGCGGCCTACGGCGGCGCTCTTGATTGACGACCTGCACGAGCAGATGGGCTGGCGGCTGGAGATTGTCAAACGTGCAGCGACCCACCCCAAGACCGCCTTTGCGGTGCAGCCGCATCGCTGGATCGTCGAACGCACCTTTGCCTGGTGGGGTGGATTCCGGCGGCTGAGCCGCGACTACGCGTATCAAGTCGAGTCAAGTGAGGCGCTGATCTACGCGGCATGAGCCAGTTGATGCGGCGGCGTTTGGCCCAGCTTCCGGCCCCGTCCAGTCCGGCTGAATAACTTTCAAAACACTCTCTTAGACTCTCTTACTGTTATTCAGTATAGAGTCTAGCAAGGCGCCGATCTACGCGGGCATTGGCCAACTCCAGCGCTTGCCTCGCACCGCAACCCTGAGACGCGAAACGATGTGTACGAAACTCACATGAGGGGATGTCAACGCGCTTTAACCAAAAGGAGTTGCTTTCGTCGGAACGCCATTAATTGTTATGTCCGCAGGAGGAATGTCCTGGACAAGTGTTTGTGGATTGGTTCTTTCCACAGGATATAGTGTATACAGTGTATTCCCAAAATCCGAGGTGGCAATCTCTTAAGCTGATAATGCGCATAGGAAACACCGGACTCGAAAGACTCTTAGTTGTTTTATATACTGCTTCGACAATATCTACCTGGGTGGCGCCAGGAAAGAAAAATGGAGGCATGTAGTCTATAGGATCTTGGAGAGAGTCCTTTAGCGCCTGCTGATAAGCTCCCTTAACATCCACGACTTTGCCCTGGTTATTTCCGCTAACCGCATCCAGGAGATCTTTTGCATCTTTATCGTCAGTAACAAGATCCACGATAGATCTGGCTCGAAATTCACTCGCTTTGCGCCGTCTGTATCATATTTCGGTTTAAGAATAGCATTAGGATTAAATTCTTGTTGGCTCACTGCCTGGCAACAGCCGATCCATAGCCTACAGTCGCTCGCCATCATTACGAGCCACGCACAAAACTCGTGTTTTTGTAACGATTGCTGTAGCGGTTTTGGAACGATGTCTGGCTATGCTGTGGGTGTGGAGAACGAGGAGAGTATGAGAAACGAGCAGAGCGAGGAGGTTCCCAATGCGTACGCTCATTTCTTCCGCACCCGAAGCGATTCAATCGGTCGCGCCAACAACCGTCCCTGAGGCGAAACAGACAACCGTCGCACGGAGCCGCGCCGCCCGGGCGCATACCATCGTCGCGCGTGTGCTGCTCGGCGGCGTCGCGCTGCAAATCTTCTTCGCCGGGCTGGGCGTCTTCAACGTCTCGAGCTTTTTGCCGCATATGATTCTGGGGACGCTGGTCATCCTCGGCTCGCTGGCGCTGCCACTGATCGCCTGGCGGGGACGCCTGGATGCCACGCTGACATCATCGTTCCTGGCTGCTCTTCGCGCTGATGATTGTGCAGGGGCTGCTGATCGACGTTGGTCGACTGATCCCGCTCGTCGCGGCGTTCCATCCGCTGAACGCGATGCTGCTGGTGTTGCTTACCGCGAGCATGGCGCGTCTCACGAGCAGCACGAGCGCCCGCTAACTGGCATCCTCGGCACGGTCAGGCGCAGAGGTCTCTGAGAGCAGCGCCCAGGCCAGCGCCAGCGGCTCCAGCCGCACCTGAACGCCGGGCACCTGGGCCAGCAACGCGATCACCCATTGGCCGCCCGCTGGCCCCAATCCCAGGGCCGCCAGTGTGGCGTCATCCAGCAAGGCGCCCGCGCAGAGCGATTGCCAGGCGGCTGAGAGTGCCTCGGCGGGAATCGCGACCTCGCGCGCGGTCTGGTCATCGCGGGCCGGAGAATACCAGACGACCACCTCACGGGGGCTGGCATAGAGCACATCGAAGCCACCCACGCCCATCGGCGGCGCGCACGGCTCCGCCAGCGTTCGCAGATAGCGCAGCACGCTCTCGAATTCCGGCGTGATAGGAGCCGGTAACGTCTCTTCCACCATCGGTTCATCGTCCCCGCGCCGCTAGCGGAAAAGCTCCGAGACAGAGCGCCCTTCATGGATGCGCGCGATAGCCCCCGCAAAGAGTTCCGCGACGGAACACTGCACGATTTGGGGAATATGCTTCTCTGCTGGTAATGGAACGGTATCGGTAATAACCAGTTGCTTGATATCGGAGTGTTCGATATTCTGGATTGCGGGGCCGGAGAGGATGCCATGCACCGCCGCTGCGTAGATATCGCGGGCGCCACTCTCGCGCACGACCTGCGCCGCCTGCACCAGCGAGCTTGCCGTGCCGATTTCGTCGTCTACGATGATGGCGTTCTGGCCCTCCACACTGCCGATCAGGCCCAGGCTTTCCACACCGCCGCTGTTATTGGTGCGGCGTTTCTCGATGATCGCCAGCGGCGCATTCAGGCTCTCGGCAAAGTTGCGCGCCTTCTTGGCGAAGCCCAGTATCGGTGGCGACCACGGTGAAATCGCTGAGCTTCAACGAGCGGACGTAGTTGACGAGGATGTACTGCGCCGTCAGCTCATCCACCGGGATATTGAAGAAGCCTTGAATCTGGCCCGCATGGAGATCCATCGTCAGCACACGGTTCGCGCCCGCGACGGTAATGCAGTCCGCAACCAGACGCGCGGTGATGGGTACCCGTGGCTGGTCTTTCTTATCGGTGCGGCCATAGGCGTAGTAGGGGATCACCGCCGTCACCCGCTGGGCCGAGGCGCGCCGGAGCGCGTCGATCATGATGAACACTTCCATGATCGAGGTGTTGACTGGGGTGGTGAAGGGCTGGACGATGTAGACGTCCTTGCCCCGGACGTTCTCATTGATTTTGACGAAGACGTTTTCGTTGTCGAATTCAGAGACATCGGCATTGCCCAGCGGGATGCCAAGATGCTCGCAGATATCTTGCGCCAATGGTCTGTGCGCGCGTCCCGTGAAGACAGCCAGATCGCTCATCTGTCCTTGACCTCATCGTCTCATGGTAGTGCGGGCGTGTGCTCTAGCCTGGAGTGACTGGAGTGATTAGGAGCTGGCGCACGCACGATTGGCCTGTGTACACCATGAAGTATAACACGGTGACGCCGCTATCTTGCACGCCCATAGCCTGTGTAGCATAGCGCGTCCTGTTATCACTGGTTGCGCAGGATGACGATCCAGTTGTGTTGCTCGCTGGTGGCGACTTTCTCACCCTGAACCAGCCCGGCCAACACCTCATAGTTCCTGCCGTCGGTCAGCCCCAGCACGACCGGCTGCGCCACCCACTTCCCCTTCACCAGCGCTACCACATAGGCGGGCGCCGGGTGATCCAGCGAGTAATCGACGCTGGAGTTCTGCAACTGGGTGAGCATCTGTCGCGCCTCAGCGAGCGCTTTTGTCGCGGCCGCCTTGCTGATAATAGTGGAGTATTTCGGGTTACTGGCAGTTAGGGCGAAGTTGACGGCGCTATTGGGGATCAGTTTCACCGCGAATCGCTGCGCCGTCAGCACCGTGAGATGCGCGGTCATCCCCGGCAGCAATGCCGGGCCAGTGGCGTTCGAGGTTCCCGTGTTGATCGACTGGCTGTCAACATCGACCGTCATCGGATAGGATACCGTGTTGTGGGAGGTCTGCCCGAATGGCGAGACGCCGCTGACTGAGCCGCTGAAGATGTGACTGGCGAACGATGGCACCGTGAAACGGACAGCATTTTGTGGCAGCACGTTGCCCACCTGCGACTCGTCAACCATCGCCGCGATCTGTATCGCATTGAGGTCGGCTAGCTGGATGAACGAGGTGGCGCTGCTCTTCGCGCCGCCGCTGGACTGGCCAATGTCGCCATTGATCGCCGCGACGGTGCCCGCATGGGGAGCCTTGAGGGTGGCGGCGGCCAGGTTCGCCTGCGCGACCTGCAAGCCTGCCTGCGCCGTATTATATTCCGCCTGGGCTGCGGCGGTCTGTTGCTGCGCCTGCGAGTTCATGCTGTCGGCGGCGGCCTGTGCGGATGCGTACTGGCTCTGCGCCTGGCTCACACAGTTGGTTGGCGGGTTTGTCTCATGATTGCAGGTAAAAATCGCCGACTGCTCGGTAGCAAAGGCGCTGTTGACCAGCGCGGCGGCGGCTGACTGCACTTTATCCTGATGCGTCTGCGCGCTGGAAAGCGCCGATGACGCGCCATTGCTGGCGGCCTGCGCCTGCGCGACCGCAGGCCTGCAAGAGCGTCGTATTGAGCTTGGCCAGCGTATCGCCCTGTGAGACGTGTTGACCAACCGTTACATCGATCTCGGCCACTATCCCGGTCACGGCGAAATCGGCGCCGTAGACGGCGCTGCGCAGGGTACCGGTCGTCTGGAATGACAATGTCAGATTACCCTGCTTCACCTGCGCAACCGTCAGATATGGTTGGCGGGCATGGACTACGAGCGCGGCGGTTGAGATGAGAATGATCGCCAGCAGCGCCACCGAGACCACTGGGATGAGCCAGCGTCGATGTACCCACCAGTCCTTGGCAAGCCCACGCATGCCATCCATGGATGTTATCGAATAATCGGTGTCGGTATCGGGATCAATGGAGTCCTGCTCGTTGGTCCAGCTCCTATAGACGACTTTCTCGATCTTTCCGGCGTTCGCGTGGCTCCATATGCTCCCATCCTTCCGAGGGGCCTCCATCAACGCGCTGTAACGCGCTATATCAGCGACGGCGCTCAACAGTGCCTGATATGTATGAACGACCGACAGGCCGCAGCGTCACCAGATGGCCAGAGCATGTGCCATCCAGTACGGTGCCGCGCCCCGCTTGCTGTCTTGATTGCCTTGTTGCCTTGGTTGCCTTCGTTCGGCAGAGAGATGTGCATAGTATACCGCAGTCGTTCCACCTCTTAAACGTCCGATCTGGAGCTATGAGTTCCCCCCAAAACGCCGCCTCGCTTGACGCAATTCCTCGCGACGCCGTACACTGCGGTGCGCCAGACAAGCCATGCGATGTTCGCTGGTGGCAGAAAAGAGAACGCTGGAGATGGCCGCAGCAGCCGAGTCCGCGAACCCCGCGTCGAGCGAACCCGTGTGTTTTCTCTGCCCGTGGGAGACGCAGCACGCGACGCCATGTGACGTTGCCACCATCTCCGGCGAACTGAGCGACGCGGTGTTCAATCCAGCGGTGCGCCAGCTCGAGTTGACCATCCGCACCGAGAGCGGCGCGACCGTGCGGGTGCGGTGCGACGAGCAGGGACGCGCGCTCTGGCGCGAGCTATCGTCCTATCCTCCAGATCGCTGGCGTGGCCTCCGCCTGCGTGTCCACCATCTCGCCCGCACATCCACACCAGAGTTGTTGCGGTTGCTGCCTGCGGGCGTGGTCGTGCTGGAGCCAGACCTCCTGCTCAATATCACCGACATCAACAACGCCGAATACTGTGTGCGCCAGTACCCCTTGCGCCGCATGGTTCCCTCGCCACCGAGCGCGGCCTCGCTCCGTGGCACACTCGTGCATACGGCCTTCAAAGAATTGCTCAAAGGCGGCGACGAGCCTATCGAGGTCTATCTGAAGCGCGCGCTTGAGGCGGCGCGCATTGAGCTGGCGCTGCGGCAAATCAGCGAAGAGGAGATGGCCGCCGACGCCGCCCCGCATATCCGCGCGCTCGCCGCGTGGTACGCGCACAATCGCCAGAATCTCTGGCGCACGAAACCCACTATCCGCGCCGAGACATTTCTGCTGGCGCCAGAGGTTGGCCTGAAGGGGCGGCTCGATGCCTTGCTCCAGGATGCCAGCGGCGGCTCATTGCTAGAACTGAAGACGGGCAATGTCCGCGCGGAGCTGCCCAAACGCGAGCACCGCTGGCAGGTGCATGGCTACCAGACGCTGCTGGCCGCGCGCTTTCTGGGGCGGCGGGGCAATCTCGATGCGACGCTGCTCTATAGCGGGACGCCCGGACGCGCCGAAGGCTACAGGATCCCCTTCGTCGAGCGCGATCTGCACCGCGTGCTGGAGCTACGCAACGCGCTGGCCCTCGTACACGCGACCGGAACGGTTCCGCCGCCGCCCTCAGCCGTCAAATGCGCGCGCTGCATGCTACGGCAGGACTGTCTGCGCGCCTCGGCGTTGCTCGGCTGGCAACCGCCCGATCTGCCCGACACGCTCGCGCCGATTGACCGCGAAGACACCGCGATGTTTGCGGAGATGTATGATCTCTTGCGGCTGGAGGCGCGCACCGCCGAAGACGAGAGCAGCGTCCTCTGGCGAGCGACCCGCGAAGAACGTATGCGGCGTGGCGTGGCGCTGGGCAACCTGACGCTGGTTGGCGAGCCACGACAGACGGCGCGCGGCGAGTGGGAATACACCCTTGCGGGAGAGATGCGCTCCGATCTGCGTGAGGGCGACGCCGTGCTGGTGAGCGATGGCGACCCCGTGCGCGGCACGGTCGTCAGCGGGAGTATTCTGCGGCTGGAGGCGGAGCGCATCGTCGTCTGGACGCCTGAGCGCATCGACAACCCTACCCTGCTCGACCGCTACGAGAGTGACATCGTGCATGATCGCACCGTGCGCAATCTCTGGCGCTGGCTGCGGGGCGCGCCACATCTGCGCGAACTCGTGCGCGGCGTGACAGCGCCCACCTTCGATGAGACAGCTGAGGCGGCGATTCACGAAACCCTGCCCGCCAGCCTCAATACTGAGCAGCGGCACGCCGTCGTCCGCGCGCTCTCCGCCCGCGATTACCTGCTGATTCAGGGGCCACCCGGCACAGGCAAGACGCGTGTCGTCGCCGAGATTGCGCGCCAGGCGATGCGGCGTGGCGAGCGCGTGCTGGTGGGCGCGTTTACCAACCAGGCGGTGGATACTGTGCTGCGGCGCTTGCTGGCCGACGGCTGGGATGACTTCGTGCGGCTGGGGCATGAGTTGAGCGTTGCGCCGGAGATACAGGGCCATCGGCTGGTGGCGCGGGCCGAGGCGCTGGCGGGGGAACAGGGCGCATTGACGCCGAACCGCATCCGCGAGACGCTGCGGAGTGCGCCGCTGGTCGCCGCGACGACCGCCACATGGTCATCTGAAAGCTATGATGATATCGGCGAGCCGCTGCTCTTCGACCTGGCGATTCTCGATGAGGCGACGCAATTGACACTGCCCGCAGCGCTGGGCGCGCTGCGATTTGCGCGGCGGTTCGTGCTGGTGGGGGATGACCGCCAGCTTCCCCCGCTGGTGCGGAGCGAGACGGCGACGGCGCGCGGCTTGAAGCGCTCGCTCTTTACCACGCTGCTGGATCGCTGGGGCGCGGGCGCCACTGTTCCGCTACGGCGACAATATCGGATGCACCCCATCATCTGCGCCTTCCCCAGCGGCGAATTCTACGACAACGCGCTGGTCGCGGAGGGCGCCGCGCGCACCGAGCGACTGGCGCTGGCGCACGATATCGCGGGGCCAAATGGGCGCGTGCTCGATCCGGCGCGCCCAGTCGTCTTTATCGACGTGCCGCTTGATCCTGCGGAGCGCGGGCGCAAAGAGAACGACGCGCAGGCGATTCTGGTGCGCAATCTCGTGCGCGACCTGCGGCAGGCGGGCGTCGCGGCGGAGGATATCGGGGTGATCGCGCCGTATCGGGCGCAGGTGGCCGCCGTGCGGGCGAGGCTGGTGGCGGGCGGCGAAACGGGCGTGCTGGTGGATACCGTGGATCGGTTCCAGGGTGGCGAGCGATCCGTCATCTTCTACAGTTTTGGCGGCGGTGGCGCGGCGTCATGGGGTGGGCGTGGCCCAGAGTTTCTGGCGGATCCGCATCGGCTGAATGTGGCGCTGACGCGTGCGCGGCACAAGCTGATCGTGCTTGGCAACCGCGCCGCCCTCGAAGACATTCCGCTGCTCCAGCGGCTGGTGGCCTATTGCGCGTCGCTGTACGACGGCCACGGGGGAATAATTTCCTGCCCGGCGCGAAGACAGTGCGTCTCAGGGAGCGGTCAGGCCGATCGGTTCTCGACGATAGCCTGCACCTCAGCCGCCATCACGAGCGACTGGATACGCTTGCGCACCGTCTCGACCGCCTGCGCGTCGGTCAGCCGCACATGCGCCAGCAGTCGCAGCGTGTGGGGCAGCACCCCGCTCGCCGTCAGAAAACGCTCGTAGATAGCTGGCTCCAGCGCAAGGGTAGAGCAGAGCGGCACGACGACGACCTGCGCAATCTCGCCGCTTTGCAGCCCATTGACCGTATTGGCTCTATTGGCCGTGTTGACAGCATCAGGCGCCGTCTCTAGCGCGACGCTAGCCAGTCCTGGGCGGACAAGCGTCCAGCCGTTGTATGGCCGTGAAAAATCCGGGCGTCGGCCACCTACCCGACGGAAGACGAGTGTATATTCAGCCACGAGAAAAGCCACCAGTGAGTACCCCTCTACACATCCACGAGTGCCCCCATAGAGCGGAGCATCCTCCGCTCATAGGAGAGAACGAGACGGCAAAAATCAGGTAACGGGTGTCCCAAAAGAATCCCAGTGCGGCGGGCGGTTCATCGCTTCGCCTCATCCCTCTCTCTTCGTGTACGTTGGTGGGTAGCGGCAGGCAGTAAAGGGTACCATTGAGTACCAGACGAGTACCATATTTGGCAACCACTCGGAGAATATGTAGGGTGTACAATACGAGGAACAGGCGGTGTCTCTGAGGAGGTGCGGGAGATGGCCAGAGTCGGACGAACAGGCGCGGCGCACATGGTCGAGCGCGACCAGCGTGACCAGCGCGTACAGGCGCCCCATGCCGCCGATAGCGCAGATACTGCTCAGTCGGTCACGGCGCCCGCTGTCGTGTCAGCGGCGGATACATCGGCGATCATCATCGAGCGGCTGATCTTACACCACCTGGATAACCGCACGGGTGAGATGCTGCTGGTGGAGGCTGAACTCGCGCTGGATACGGACATCCGCAGGCTCTTCACTGGCTACATCGCCCAGGCGCTCGAAAGCGCCGACTGGCACGCGCGCTTCCTCGCTGACCAGACCACGATAGCCGACCTCTGCGACAGGCTATTGCGCGAGCCAGCGGCATTTGTGGATGTCTCGCAGGCGATGGCGCGGCGCCTCTTCGAGCAGATGCGGCAGCGCCCGAACCAGATCAACCCTGGCGATTTCGTGGTCGCCATCTATACAGCGCCCACCTCGGTGTCATCACCTCATCGTGCATCGCCCTGTTCAAGCTCGACCCAGATGCCCGGCTGGTGCGCGATTTCTCGATGGTGGGAGGACGGCGGTTGGCGCGTATCGCGCTGGCCGATAACCTGATGCCGCAGACCGTGCGCCTCAAACAGAAATGCGCGCTGATTACACCCTCGGCGGATGGCGTAGACTTCTCGTTGGTGCTGCTCGATACGCTCGCCAACGTCCGCTCCGAGGGTGTCGCCGCCTACTTTTATCGCGGATTCCTCGCCGCGCAGATTCTGCCCTCGGCGCGACGGCGCACCCGGCTCTTTCTGCGCGCGACCGACGACTGGCTCGCGGATCACGGCGCCGCGCTCGCGCCACGCGCACTATTCCACGTCTATGCGGCGCGACGGATGGCCCTCGCTGGCGAGACACTCGACCTGCCTGGCTTCGCGCGCGCTGCGCTGCCAGACGATGGCACGCTGGCCGCCGACCTGCTGGCCTGGCTCACTCCCCATGTCTTCGATGTCGAGTTCGAGCCACATCAGACCCACTTTACCGTGGATCGCGCCACCGCCGATCCCGTGGTGCGATTTGTGACGCTGGAGTTGGATGGCGGCGGGCGGCTGCGTATCCCGGCGGAGCGCTTCGCCGAGATGGTGCGGATCGACGAGCAGCGTGTCGGCGGTAGAATCCGTCTGACCATCGAGACGCTGACGCTCAAAGAGGGGTCGATGGCATGAGCAGGACGAACCGCGAGGCCACCAGCCAGCGCCGCCAACGTTCCCGCCCGGTCGCCCCCGACGCGCTGGCGGATGATACCACCATCGGGCAAGCCACGCCGCCTGCCGATCCCCGTCTGGCGCATATACACCAGCTCTACGAGGTCGTCGCCGACGTGGGCGCGGCGCTCAACATTCCCCTGGCGCGGTTGGCCGAGGGCGAGGCGCTCGAACGGCTAGAAGTGGTCGCCCGGCTGACGGTCGAGCAGTTTGCCCGCTGCGACAGCGCCCGTGTGCGTGGATGGTTCGCCGCGCTGACCGACGACCTCGCGCTCGATCTGCGACTGGATGGGCAGGATCCCGATATGCCCGCAGTGACGGCGTCTCTGCGCGCGGGCAATGACCCCGCTGGCGCGCTACAGACGTTTCAGGCGGCGGCCCAATCGGCGGCTGAGACACAGGGTGATGCGATCAGTGTCGAGGCGCGGCTCTCCGTCGGCAAGGCGCATGCGCTGGCGCTGGCGCAAGACGTGGTGGCGCAGCGTCCCGGCGTGGCCGCTCCGGCGATGGTCGCGGTATTCTATACGTCCGCCGCCTGGAACCAGCTTATCAGCCTCGCCGCCGTTCCCTATCTGGAGCAATCGGGACTGGTACGCGCGGATGGCCGCACCTGCGTGCTGCTCTGTGACACGGCGGGCTATCTCGCTGGCGCCGCGCTCGAATGTGTGGGAGCGGCGAGTCCCGCCATACCAGACTGGCTGGCCATCTCGCCTGCGGCATTCCGCCAGTTTGTCGTCCGCGAGGCGGCGGTGCGTCGACTGCTGGCCGAAGAGACTGGCTGGCCCGACGCCCCACACATCCTGACGACAGAGATGCTGCGTCTCGTCGCTCACGCGCCGGGGTTGGAGACGACAGCAGCGCGGCTGGTGGCCCTGCGCACGGAGTTGGCGGCGACCGCGCTGGCCACTGTCGTACAGGGCACGATGACCGATGGGCTGACGCTCCGTTTCGCCGGGGTGCGCCCCGCGACCTGCACACTCGCCGCCCCAGGCGATAGCCGTGCGCCAAAGCCAACGGAAGTGAGAACGGGAGGGCGGGAGAGGCGCTGGCGCGGCTGGCCGACTGGGCCACACGTCGTGGCACGGTGGATACGCTCATCATCGCGCGCGAGTGCCTGGCACGCGAGTTGCCCCCTGGTCATGCGGTATCGCTGGCCGAGGTGGCGCGGGCGGCAGTGGGCGCGGTGGAGGCGGCCAAAGCGAACTTCATCCTCTTCGTTCGTGGCCAGACGGATCGCTATTTCGCCGCGCGCCAAACCGCGCAAGAAGCCGTCGCCGATTATGCTGAGGTGGTGCGCAAGGCGGTGAGCGATCTCACAAGCGATGTGGTGGATAACGTGTATCGCACGGTGGGGCTGCTGGCTGCGGTAGTCATCGCTGGCCTGATACAGCCCGCCATTTCGCCACTGCTGGCGCTGCTGGCGTCCATCCTCTACGTCGCCTATATCGCGTTCGTCATCTACTTTCTGCTACGCGCCCGCGCCGATCACTTCATGCTGGAGCAGGCGGCGCTGACCGCGCGGCTGGGCGAGATGTCGGAGCTAACCGCGACCGAGCGCCAGCGCATCCGTGCGCCTGCCACGTCGGCGGACGCCTATTATCAGCGCTACATGGCGCGCTCCCGTCGCATCTACTTCGCGCTGCTGGCGCTGGGCGTCGTCTTCGCCCTCGCCTTTCTCGTCGTCGCGCTGGCGCATCAGTAGACGCCGAGAGGCCGACGCAAATCCACTCTCACAACTAAATCAGCAATTCCAGCACTCATCTTCTATTGACAACAAGGCAGTGACTCACTCGAGTTCTTCAATGTCCTGGAAGCGGCGATTGAGCAGCGGGGCATCGGAGAATTGCCAGAGATGCTCGCAGGGCTGTAATTCGGGCGAATAGGGCGGCAGCACGAGCAGATGGAGATGCTCCGGCACACGCAAGTGGGCGCTGGTGTGCCACCCCGCCCCGTCAAGCAGTAGCACCACCTCTTTTCCGGCCCCGCTCCCACGGCTTCTGCGAAGGCGGCGAGTTCGGCGGCGAACAGGTCGGTACTGACACCCGTGGCCAGATGCGAACCGTGCGTCCCGAGGTGGGATGAACAAACGCGACCAGATAGCGCCACTGGTAGCGCGGCTCGACCAATGCGAGCGGGCGGTGGCCGGCATGTCCACACCCGCCGCACCAGCGGCTTGAGACCGATGCGATGTTCGTCGGTCGCCCAGCAGCTCCACGCGGGCGGTGGGGAACGCCTCGGCCACCCCCTGACTCAGTCGGCGAACCCCTTTTTAAAGGCGTCCTGCTCCTGAGCGACATACTATTTTCAATAGGGTTATTCTAGTGGACATCCGGTGATACTAATTCTGGGTGAGTTGTTGTCATTCATAGGGCCATAGCGTAAACACTACGGCGAATGGGCCGGGAAATGCGCCGGGGCCTTTGGGCTTCCGGAACGCCACAACATCCCAAACAAAATTAGTATGATGTCTCGCGAACTCACTGCACTGTCACTCTACACAGCGCCTGTGGATTGATGCAGTGTTCATGTGTGTCGTTGCATCTGATCCAGTGAGATACGTAAGAAAATACGTATTGGCGGGTTGTCCAGCGCCAGGAAAGAGCAGGAGGTTTGCGATGATGCGTCAGCGTTCTTTGAGGCATAGCGTCATCTACCTGGTCTGTTTCCTGGCTTTGTGCGCCAGTCTGTTCATGACCGGATGCGCTGTCACTGGCTCGGCGAGCTACCGCCCGCCATTCCTGCCTCTGCGATTTACGATTGACACAGCGGGGCATGTATCCCTCCAACTGGATGCGACGATCAGCACTGAGATTGGCGATTTCGGGGTGGGTGCGGCGGCGGAGAATGATCTTACGCCGCCGCCAGGCGGCATTCTGGTCTTCGTCCAGCGTCTGTTTGATGGCGAGCCTACTGATGCGGTCTTTGGCGTGAGTCAGGATGCTAGCGAGAAGATCATCATCATCGACAACGACATCACCCTCAAAGTGATTGGCCGTATCGTTTCCATTGATGCAAAGAAGCATCACACTATCCTGATTACCACCCCGCAGGCGCAGGATGGCCTCTATGATTCGCTCAAAGGAGGAAATGACAATGGCTGGTCAGCAGACGACGGCTGCGCTTTCCAGAGCGATGGCTATCACATTACCGATGACAATCCCGATACAACGAATGGCTGCATTGTGCCGTTCGATGCTGTGGCGGATGCGCAGGCGTCCGTAACTGTCCAACAAATCTCAGGCGACACTGGCGCAGAGTATGGTTTTCTTTTCCGTGCATCCTCATCGGCGGATTTCAAGTATTGCCAGTGCTATGCGTTCGCTATTTCCAGCGATGGCCACTGGGAATTCACGAAGACGGTGCGTGACCAACTGAGCGAGATCTCGTCGTGGCAAACCAGTGACGCTATCCACACAGGTCTAAACGCCGTCAACACCCTGGCTGTTGACGCCCAGAACACGCATTTTGCCTTCTTCATCAACGGAACCCAGGTAGGTGAGGCCGATGATTCCTCGATCATCTCTGGTGAGACGGCCTTGAATGTGAGCCCTGACACCGAGTGCGTGTTTACGGATTTTCTGCTCACCAGGTGATGCGCTATCCTGAATTGCGCGCGTTCTCTTCCCTGCGGGATTCCTCGGCGGCCCGAGAGCTTGCGCCAACCTGCGAAGCATGCCTACAATGCGTGTGCGCGAATGACCCACCTCTTTGGCTCCGTAGCTTAATGGACAAAGCATCGGTCTTCTAAACCGAGCATCCGGGTTCGATTCCCGGCGGGGCCACCAACCATGCTGTTCATGGACCTGTGATATGACAGCGTTCATCACAGGTCGGTCAAGATGGGCTGATGAATGGTACAATGAGCCAAATGGAAGGAGGCGACCATGCTCGATGAACGGCTCCAGGCTCTCTTGCATAACCTTGAACAACTACCTGAACAAGATCAACAACGACTCGCCGATCAGATCGAAGAGTGGCTCGACTCCATTGAATGGGCACGGATTTTGAATGAGCCTGGCCCTGACGCGTTATATGAGGCCGCCCTGGAAGAATTCGTCAAGGGCAAACTCAACCTCTCAAACCAGAGGATTTTGAAGGGGTATGAATTCGCATACCACGAAATCATTCCGTGATGCCCTCAAACGACTCTCTCCCGAAGTGCGTAGGCAGGCGCGAGAGGCCTACCAACAATTCAGCAATGACCCATTCTCACCCGGTCTCAACTTCGAGGAAGTTAACGCCTTGAAGCACATCTGGTCCGCTCGTATCACCAGGAACTTTCGCGCGCTGGGCATTCGCGACCGAGACAATATCACCTGGTATTGGATTGGGACGCATGGTCAGTATGACAAGCGCAAAAAGTAACGCGAATGCCTATGGACAACGGCAAACGGCCACGATGAAGGATGCCCAAAAGAATAGGCGTTGGTGAACCGTAGCGGCCTATGACGGACTGGCTGGCTTGGTCTTCTGCCCCGAGCATCCGGGTTCGATTCCCGGCGGGGCCACCGCATTTCTCTGCCGGGTCTTCCCTTCGGTCACACGGGGTAAAAGGGGAGATCGGGGAAAAATTGCTTCGGGGTCAGCGGCTCTGGCAGCACGAGGGTGACGAGCACCAGACCCGTCGCCGTCGATGGCTTCAGCATGACTCTGCCACCTGCCCGCTTGATGGCGCGCTCCGCGGCATGGATGCGCGCCAGGCTCTCGCGCTGCGAGAGCACCACCTCGTATTCGTGGTGTTGCACCCGTATGATTCCTTTCGTGCCGATGACTCGTGCGACTCATGCGAAGGGCCACACACACCGAGACATCGAGACATACGTACGTCTGGCCGCCCCACTGCAGCTTCCTGAGCGGCCTGATTCCGACTATTTCCGACCATTTCCGATGCGCTTGTTATACCTACGGTCTACGTTGGCCAAGAGCGACGTAATAGATGACCCCACACCGGCTTTGGGCCACTTCACGGCGGGCCTGCGCAAGTGTCGCCGTATGTGTCGCCTCATCGGTGAGTCCCAGGTTCAGGATCAGCGGGCGGATGTTCTCCAATGCGGAGAAGTAGTTGGCCTCCATCATGAGGCCGACGCGCCCACCACGCCTGCCTATAGGAATGAATACCTCGTGCGCTGCGACATTGACCGCGCCCGCTGTCTGAAGCATGGAGCCGATCTGCGCGCCCATGGCGATGTCTATGCCACGATTGGCGGCGGCCGACACGCCCCACGTGTTGAGCGCGTCGAGCGCCTGGCCGCCTCCGCGCGCTGAACCAGCCTCGACCAGTTCGATCCAGCCACCTGGTCGCGTCACACGCAGTATCTCCTGGACGACGCCGGGCCAGCGGTCTCTGGGGAGAGCGCCAACCAGCATGCGTTGATGCACATAGTCGAAGGAAGCATCGCTGAAGGGGAGGCCTTCGAGGACGTTGCCAGGCACGAAAATATAGTTGGCCGGGCGAATGTTTTGCTCGTTGGCGCCCGCCTCGATGGGAGGAGGAACAACGTCGAGACCAATCACATTGATGTTAGGCCACAAGAGCGCAAGTTCCATAGCCCAGCGCCCGGTGCCAGTGCCCACATCGAGCACATCACGCGGTTCCCTGATCGGAGCCTCGAAGTTGCCGCGTCGTACCTGGCGCAGCATAAAGTGCTGGAAGTCGAGACGGTTGACCTCCTGCATATCCTTAGGCAGAACATAGGGCACGCCAGCGGCAAAACGACGCCCCTGAACCATGCGTGTCGCCGCACCACCCGCTTTACCCGCGCCGCTGTTCCGCGCGTTCCGACGTCGAAATGGCCACCATGACATGCTGTATTGGTCCTTTCTTCCTTGTCCAGGCTGGGCGGCTGAGCGCTCTCCAGGTTCACAGGCTCATAGGCTCATAGACCCACCATCGCCCCGCCGTAGTATGAGCCGACTGGTGGGCGTGTGTCAAGCCCCCTTGCTTTTACTGCGGCCGCTTCGTCCCAACCACGGAAAATCCAGGCGCGACTGACAATCGATGGCCAGTCGCGCCCATCACTGTGAGCGGCGCGTTGGTAGAGAGCGGATGCGCAATGCCCGATCAGAAATCTGCGCGTTAGCGGCTCTCGTCGCATGCTATGCTGTGGAGCGCGAGGGGGTCTGCCTGCGCCCAAACATGGAGAGCGTACACACGGCCAGTACGCGAGGAACGCCCAGGAGAGCGCGCTGAAGAGCGACTCCCTCCACTCCTACCGCTCCCCGAACTTGCGCGGGCAGGTTTCCTTACCCCGGCCTACTGGCTTCATACCAAATTCCTCACGATACCGCGGTACCGCGCAGGCGCGCGCGAACCTCCATCAGCGCCTGCCCCAGCTTGTTCTGGCCGCTGCCGTCGGCGCCACCGCCCCAGTAATAGTCCCTCGGCGCATTTTCGACGATCTCCTCATCGCCCGTCGCCAGCACGACGCCATCGTTTACAGTAGATGCGGTAGGAAAACTGTTCCCTTTGCCCGTATGCTATACTGGCTGTGTGCTTGGGCGCTCCATCCGATGATTGAGCGGGGCTGTTTTACACTTGGTTCCTTTGCACCTTTCCCAATTGAACATTAGTGGGTTCCTGGCAGGGAGCATTGCCGGGATAAATCCTGGACGTAAGGCGTCTGATGACACACTGTCGTCAGTGTTTCGGCTTTGACCGGTTCTCTGACGGGCCGCAGTTTATTGGCCAGACGTGAGCATTTTGTCGTTCCAGGTGACTCGCAAGCTCTCGGCTTTAGCCAGGAGTAGTTGACGGAGGCTCACATGAAATGCCAGGCGTGCGGCAGTCCATTATTTCCGCCCACGTTGATAGCTGACACAGAATTTCGCTGCGACTCCTGTCATGCAGTTGTACCCACGAATTTTCCGACGAACTTCCATGAGATTGTGGAACTTAAGAGCGGAATATGCCCACTGTGCGGCGTTCACAATACGTCATTCAGGCTAGCAGATAGAAAGCTGCTCTGTCGCGCCTGTGGGAGGGGGTTTCGATGTGCCTTCGACCTGCCACCTGTCGTATCCCCAGATACCCCTCAATCCCAGCAAGTTCATGCGGAATCTGCTCCAGATCAACTGATTGTAAGTCATATTGAGCAGCATTCTGGTTCACCGGTATGTCCTGCTTGTAAACGTGTCCTTCCCTTCTTATTTATGGCCGACGCTCACTCATTCAACTGCACACATTGTAAGCAGGCAATTTCATTCGATCCGCCGATAGATATTCCGCGTATTGTCGTCACAGATTCCGGTGTCTGCCCATCGTGCAGCCAGGAGATATTCCACTTCATCAGGGAACATGGGGGATGGGTCTGCCGCAAGTGTGGCATTCGTCTGCCAATCGTCCTGGCGATCCAAATAGTAATTGATACGTATGGCACTCTGGTCAATGGAAGAAAAACGGTGTCTAACGCCACACAACCACCATCTGAGCCGCCAAGCGAGGACAAAGATCCACTTGGGCCAGCAAGTATCGAAGCGGCTTACAAACTGCTCCAGCGCGCGTTGGGACGTACACGAAACGCGCATGAACTCTCGTTAGCCTTGTCCGTAGAATATTACCTGTTCGCCAACAAACGACTCGGACGATTGCTAAAGTCAGATGGCGGGGTGAGTTCGCCCCAAATGAGCTTCTGGCTGAGACTCAATCAAGCCATATTCGCGGACTTCGATCTCTCGGAGGTTGCATCGCAGGAAGGCGGTTCTCTTGCGCAATTGAGCGCGCTGGCGCAAGAGGCGACTGAGGCTGGTATTGAGGATGCTACGGCGATAATCTACGCGGTCATTCGCGCGCTCGATGTGTGCGCCAGTGCGCCACGAGCATCATTCGATGTCGCCTATTCTGCCAGGTTGGATTGCATGAAATGCTCGTCAAAAATGTCTATGCGCATCTACCGCGTACTTCACGCGAATTCGCCCGCGATTCACGAGGTGAACCTGATCAACGTGTTCGAGTGCGCTATATGCGGATACTGCGCGCGAGTACCGCTTCCAATCGCCTTTGTGGATGACAGACATAAGAAGGTGATCTGCTATCTCGATGCATCTGCCGCAGACTCTTATCGTCAGACAGGCGCTTTGGCGATGGCAGATGACATCCAGAAGTATACGCAACGAGACCAATTTGCGGTGGAGATTATCGATGATCTGGATGAGTTCTTCGCATTGATAAGCGCACCCGATCATGAGTTTGCACCCGTCAAAAGCAGGATACCTCCTCCAGAGATAGGCACATATCTGGGCGGATTGCAGATGCTCGGCCAGGCGGCGTTTGAGTATGGCGACTACCAGGCCTCTGCGCGCGCCTACGAGTTGGCCGTTGAGTTTGACCCCAACGATCCGACGCACTACTTCAGTCTCGCTGCCGCCTATAGCGCGCTTGGAAGGAGTGATGATGCGCTACGGATGCTGGACCGTGCGCACTCTATTTCGGATGTGGATGCAGGCTATATCGAGAGTACGAGACAACGGAAGGCTGTCCAGCAGTTATCAGAGAGTGAAGCGGCATCGGTACTGGAGGCAATGAAGCGCTATACGCCCATGCCAGAGAGCCGCAAGCGCCAGTTCGTTGAAACCTTCGCCAGAGAACTGGAGTTATTTCTGGCGAAATCACCTCACAACCAGCAACTTGCCTTCATACTCGGGACAATCTACGAAGAACTGGCGGATACTCATGAAATGATCGGCGCGTATCTCAGAACAATCGCTATCCAGCCAGAAGGTAGCCAGATGTCGCAAGTTACCCGAGGGATGCTCTCGATGTCGGCGAACCGGGAGCAAACCGTGGCTTATCTCAAAAAGCAGGCGCTCACCACTGTATCACACTGAGGTGGATTTTAGATGAGGCGTTCCTCGTGGCTAAAGACGAGTCTGGATTTCGCTCTACGTTGCTCCATATGGCAGGAGTGACGCAACCCTCATATTGAAGAGCCAGCCATTATCATTATATCGAACGCACTCAACTCTCATCACGCCGCAGGCGTTCCCTGAGCAACGTTGTTGCGTCGTCTGCGTTTTGAATGGGAAACGAGATCGTATGAATCTCCGAACGAGATATCATTTCTTGTTTCGTGCCAACGAAGTGCCAGTGAGCCTCGAGTTGAACATCATAGAGAAAGAATTGCTTTGATGTCAGCTTGATGCGGAACCCATCGATGTCACCGGGCTTATAGGTAAAGAAGTCATCTGTAATCTGATAGATGTTTTGCGCGGAATCCAGCTCCACAGCAAACTCGAAAATCTTGAGAATTGCTCCTGGCGCATGCGTCCACAGGTACTCACACGGCTCGGCATAGAGCACGTTTAGATCCATGTGATCGACGAAGATGACTCCCTGTTTGGCATTCGCAAGGGTGAAGCGCAGGTAGTGAACGCTCTCCCAGAACGGCGAGTCAATCCCCAAATCTTCCAGGATGAGGCCCTGGGGCGCGGTTTCAGCGAGATCGGCCGACGCAGGCGACTCGATTAAACCAATTGAAGCGGCATCCCGGTTATATACCTTGCAAAGGCGCTCGCGCCAATAGGGATGGGGAATGTGTTCACCCCGTTCCCATCGACCAACGTCCTGTGTAGTAATGGGAGATCTGGTATCATCCTCACCAATTAGAGCATTCAGGACTTCAGCCAGTCGTTGCCGAGACCACCCGCGCTGGTCGCGCATACTCCGTAAAACTGTTGTTCGCTTGCTCTCCTTCATGGACAGCCTCAACTCTCCGCTGCCTGTTTCACTTACGCAGCGCCCTGCAGCGAACGGCGCCCAAATCTAAGTTGTCTGCGACTCGGCCACTAAAACAGCACAAGAATGATATCTAGATGCCGTATCGCACGCAGCACCTGGCCATGTAGACTTGCGCTAGGTGCTGAAGTTGCTAACCACGTGATACAGGTTGGTATGGCTGTACCAATCGCGGGCCATGCTGCCGCGTGATTGTGGAAGCCCGTTGGAGCGCAACAATACCAGGCGTTGAGTTACCCCGATCAGCTATTGCTTTGGCGGGTAGCAGCTATGGGAATCACCGCCAGCGCCACCATCAATGGCCACCATAGAAATGTGTACAGGAGGGGTCTATGCCTGAAGGATAACCTCGTTAGCGCTACGCAAAATAAGAGCCGAGGATCCTCTACCGGTTCATTGCGGAGATCCAAGGCCCCTGAGAAAGACTCTCCTCATCATGATTCTACGATGATGTTGGCGTAAACCGTCTGCTTGGTTAAGCCTGGCGGTTGCATATCCAAGGAGAACCTGAGTATGATTGTACCATGCATGCTTCGGCGTTGCTATGCAGTAACCGCGCTCGCGCTGTTTCTGTTGTTTGGTGGATATGGATACGTGGCAGCGCATGTGGCGCTACCACATCAGGCCATTGTCACTTCGACCAGTGGATTACTCGCTGACGGTGGTAACGGCGGAAATATAGCCTGCGGTGGAGGCGTCGGAACACACTGTTGAATGTGATTCTTGTATTCAGTAGTCGGCTCTTCCGTATGCACTCAGACCGAGGAGCCGACTGCTAGCTATCGATCGACTGTAAATCAGAT
Organism: uncultured Chloroflexia bacterium; assembly: GCA_963702665.1. Lineage (GTDB taxonomy): Bacteria > Chloroflexota > Ktedonobacteria > Ktedonobacterales > JADMIN01 > DAHUXT01. Next base: position 426 of record CAVPDP010000011.1, on the reverse strand, counting down.
GACATGCATATGGCGCGCGGTAGGTATAATACACCGCCGATTGCAGACCTCCTCATGAGTGGATGCAGCCGGGGATAACTTTATGTTGCCACAGGAATGAGAGGTTCTTCGGATGCATCGCTCAAGACTCGATATTCCTGACCATCTCTCCGAGAGTAGCGATCATGCGCATTCCCCCCACTGTCGCTGCCGCCTTGAAAGCCGCATATCAGTGTCTGGCTATTGGAGCCTTTAACGAGGCTGAATGTTTAATGGCTCCATATAATTCTTGGCCAATGTCCCTGACGCAGAGCGTGCGCCGGTTGTTTGTTTTGACAATGGTAGCGCAGGGGCAGCGAGTATTTCCGCGCGCTATTGCCTTCTGTGAAGAGGCGATGATTATCTGTGATTTCCAGGATTGGCCTGTTGAGTTGGCCGAATTGTCAC